>JADKDJ010000033.1 GCA_016718405.1 Candidatus Rhodoferax odensensis | reverse complement strand
CCAAAGTTTTGCACAAGCTTTCCACAGCTTCTCCCGTTGGTTGCCACCAGCCTTTCACTAGCCACCATTCGACTCTGCGGGTAGCATCAAAGGTTACTCAAGGAATCGACCATGTCTGCCGTGCTTTCTGCCGTGGATGACCACTACGGCTCGGATTTCCAGGTTGCGCAACTGCGCATCCCTCCCCACTCTATCGAGGCGGAGTCCAGTGTGTTGGGCGGCCTGTTGCTGGACAATGGCGCATGGGACCGGGTCGGCGACGCGTTGAGCGATGGCGACTTCTACCGCTATGAGCATCGCCTGATTTATGCCGCCGTCGGCGCGTTGATCAATGCCTCCAAACCGGCTGATGTGATCACGGTCTATGAGCAATTGCAGAGCCTGGGCAAGGCCGACGAGGTTGGCGGCCTTGCCTATCTGAACTCGCTGGCGCAGTACGTACCCAGCGCGGGAAATATTCGGCGCTATGCCGAGATCGTGCGCGAGCGCTCCATTCTGCGCAAACTCGTGACTGCGAGCGACGAGATTGCCACCAATGCGTTTAACCCCATGGGGCGCCCGGTGGCCGCGATTCTGGATGAATCCGAGCAGAAGATCTTCAACATCGGCGAGGAAGGCTCGCGCATGAAGCAGGGCTTCCAGTCCATGGACACCCTGGTGGTGAGCCTGCTGGACCGGGTTCAGGAAATGGCCGACAACCCCAACGACGTGACGGGTGTGCCAACCGGTTTTTATGATCTGGATCGGATGACGGCGGGCTTCCAGGCCGGCGATCTGATCGTGCTGGCGGCCAGGCCCAGCATGGGCAAGACCGCGCTGGCGATCAATATTGCCGAACACGTGGCGCTGCATGAAGGCTTGCCGGTGGCCGTGTTTTCCATGGAAATGGGTGCGGCGCAGCTGGCGGTGCGCATTGTTGGTTCCATTGGACGTATTGATCAGAGTCACTTGCGCACCGGCAAGCTGACCGACGACGAATGGCCGCGCTTGACGGAAGCGATCGAGAAGCTGCGTACCATCTCCCTGCACATCGACGAGTCCGCGGGCCTGACATCCAGCGAATTGCGCGCCAGCGCACGTCGACTGTCACGCCAATGTGGCAAGCTGGGCTTGATTGTCGTGGACTACCTGCAACTTATGAGTGGGTCCAGCAACGACGGCGAAAACCGCGCTACGGAATTGGGTGAGATTTCGCGCGGTCTCAAGATGCTGGCCAAGGAGTTGCAGTGCCCGGTGATTGCCTTGTCGCAGTTGAACCGAAGCGTGGAAACACGGCCCGACAAGCGCCCCATGATGAGCGACCTGCGAGAGTCCGGTGCAATCGAGCAGGACGCCGACATCATCATGTTCATCTACCGCGATGAGTACTACACCAAGGACGCCTGTAAGGAGCCCGGCGTTGCTGAGGTCATCATTGCCAAACAGCGAAACGGCCCGACCGGCGTGGTGAAGCTGGCCTTCCTCAAGCCCATTACCAAGTTCGAGAGCTTGGCGAGCGGTGGCAGTGGGGATTTCTAGAGCACTTCACTGGCATAGTCCGCCAGCCGTGAACGCTCACCGCGCGCCAGGGTGATGTGGCCGCCGTGGGGCCAACCCTTGAACTTGTCCACGGCAAAGGTCAGGCCAGACGATCCTTCGGTCAGATACGGCGTGTCGATCTGGGCCAGGTTCCCCATGCAAATGATCTTGGTGCCCGGGCCGGCGCGGGTGATGAGTGTCTTCATCTGTTTGGGCGTGAGGTTTTGCGCCTCGTCGATGATCAGGTACTTGTTCAGGAAGGTGCGCCCCCGCATGAAGTTCATGCTCTTGATCTTGATGCGGCTGCGAATGAGTTCACTTGTTGCCGCCCGCCCCCATTCACCGGCACTGGTATCGGTCTTCCCCAGAACTTCCAGGTTGTCGTCCAGCGCGCCCATCCACGGGCCCATTTTTTCTTCTTCGGTGCCAGGCAGGAAGCCGATGTCTTCACCCACGCTGACGGTGGCGCGGGTCACGATGATTTCGGTGTAACGACGGTCGTCCAGAACCTGCGTCAGGCCCGAGGCCAGTGCCATCAGCGTCTTGCCGGTGCCTGCCGTGCCAGTGAGCGTGACGAAATCCACCTCGGGGTCCATCAGCAGGTTCATCGCGAAATTCTGTTCGCGATTGCGGGTGGTGATGCCCCATACCGCGTTTTTGAGGTGGTTGTAGTCCTTGAGGGTCTTGAACACAGCCGTCTTGCCGCGGATTTCGGTCACACGTGCATACAGACTGGGCTCACCCGGCGACTCAAAATAGACGAACTGGTTAATGTGCAGGCTCGGTACGATTGGTCCGGTGATGCGGTAGAAAGTGTGGGCGCCCTGCTGCCAGCTCTCGACGGTCTTGCCATGGGTCACCCAGAAGTCGGTGGGCAATGCCAGCGAACCGCCGTAAAGCAGGTCCCCATCCTCTAGCGTCTTGTCGTTCTGATAGTCGTCGGTGGCCAATCCCAGAGCGCGCGCCTTGACGCGCATGTTAATGTCCTTGGAAACCAGCACCACATCGCGGCCAGCCGACTGCGGGCCTCCTTCCGCGCGCAACGCGTGCTGCTGGCGTAGCGCCTCCACGACGCCCAGGATCTGGTTGTCGGCCTTGCCCTGGGGCAAGCTGGCGGGCAGGGTGTAGTTAAGTGGCTGCGTCTGAAAGAACAACTTGCCGCCAGCCTCGCGGTGGCCGGTCGTGTCCAGCCGCAGCCCGGTGGTGATGTCAGCGCCTTGGGCGCCGGCCAGCGAGTCCAGTGAGCGGCTGGTTTGGCGTGCGTTGCGGGCAACCTCGGTCATGCCCTTCTTGTGTGCATCGAGCTCTTCCAACACGATCATGGGCAAAAAGATGTCGTGTTCCTCGAACCGAAACAGGCACATCGGATCGTGCAGCAAAACATTGGTGTCGAGCACAAACAGCTTGCTCGGTCCCCCGGGTTTGGCCTTGCGACTGGCGGCCGCCGCGCGCTGTGGCTCAACGGCGCCGGTACGGGCCGCCTTGCTCGCGCTCGGCGCGGGCGTGCGGACCGGTTCCGCATCACTGCGTTCCAAGAATGCCGCCGGGTGGGCAAGCAAATCGGCAGAGAGGGTCTCGCTCGGACGGTGTGTCGTCCTGGCGGGCCTGGATCGCTCCATCGGCTCGGTGTCGGCGTGGCGTGCGGGCTTGGGTTGTTTGCGGGCAGGCACGTCGAAACTATCGGCGGCCAGCAAGGCGGCGCGCTTGGTGGGAACGGGTGGCAGTGGCATGGGTGAGCTGGGGTGCAGTCTTTGGGGACTTCAGAAATTAAAAAGCCGCCTTGGGGCCAAGGCGGCTTGTTTGGGGAATCCGGTCGCGAGCGTCATCGGCATGTGAATCATTATGCATGAGCACGATGACGCCAGCGCGACCGTGCCGAAACCGGCCTTGCGATGAATACCGCAATTGCGTGGATCGGTCCTAAACCAGAGCGGCAGTTTTCTTCAAGGCTTTGACGGCCTTGAGCACATCTTCCACGTGGCCGGGTACTTTCAGGCCGCGCCATTCCTCTTTGAGCAGCCCGTCGGGCCCGATCAGGAAAGTGCTGCGCTCGATGCCCTTGACCTTCTTGCCGTACATGATCTTGTTCTTGACGACGCCAAACATGTGACACATCTTTTCTTCTGTGTCGGCGATCAACTCGAAGGGCAATTCCAGCTTGGCCTTGAACTCGTCGTGCGACTTCATGTTGTCGCGCGAAACGCCAAACACTGTGGCGCCGGCTTTGACGAAATCCTTGTACTTGTCCCTGAACTGCATCGCTTCGGTGGTGCAGCCCGGTGTGTTGTCTTTGGGGTAGAAGTAGAGGATGACAGTCTTGCCGAGATGGGAGGTATTGGATACTTTGATGCCGCCCGTGGCGTTGGATTCAAATTCAGGGATGGGTTTATTGACAACAATCGCCATAGTTCTTAAATCTCGTGTGACAGGATGCGTCATTCGTCCAAGTCGGGGGCACTATCCTGTGACAGCGTTCTGGCACCCCTGACTGCAACCGTTGATTTTACTCCGAAATGGTCTTTCGGCCCGAGTTGGCGGGGTGGTGTTATCCCGCACTGCGCTCGATCAGCAGGGCGGCAACCACTTTGCGGCCCTCTGCCGCAAGGATGTTGTAGGTCCGGCATGCGGCCTGCGTGTCCATGGTTTCGACGCCAACGCGCCGTTCGATCAGGGTCTTCAGCCAAGCCGCTTGCGGGAACCGCAGCCGCAGGCCGCTGCCAAAAATGACGAGCTCGCTGCCCAACTCGGCCAATCTCGCAAAATGATCCTCCCCCAATTGCTCGAAGGCGTCGCAATGCCAATCGAAGCGTTGCCCGCTTGAGTCAATCACGGTGCTGGCGTGCACGCGCTCGCTGCCAAAGCCGATCCAGCCGACTCCATAGCCGCTGATGGTCGGGGCGCTTGCGGTGTCAGGATGGAGTTTCATGTTGCGGTGCATCAATTACAACAGTTGCGCGGGCGGAACTGTGGTCAAATTATAGGTTTCGCCTCGCGCCAACGACTCCCGGAGGGCCTTTGAAGACCATTTCCAAATCTGCCAAGCTGGCCAATGTCTGTTACGACATCCGTGGTCCGATCATGGACCGCGCCCGTCAGATGGAGGAAGAGGGCCACAAGATCATCAAGCTCAACATCGGCAATCTGGCCGTGTTCGGTTTCGATTCCCCGGAAGAGATCCAGCAGGACATGATCCGCAACCTTCCCAATTCGGCCGGCTATTCAGACAGCAAGGGGATTTTTGCCGCGCGCAAGGCGGTCATGCACTCGACCCAGCAGCAAGGTGTCAAGGGCGTGACGCTCGATGACATTTATCTGGGCAACGGTGCCAGCGAACTGATTGTGATGGCCACCAATGCCCTGCTGGACAATGGTGATGAGCTGCTGCTGCCCGCGCCCGACTATCCTTTGTGGACGGCGGCGGTGAGCCTGTCCGGTGGCACGCCGGTGCACTACACCTGCGATGAAGCCAATGGCTGGATGCCCAATCTGGACGACATGAAGGCGAAGATCACGCCGCGTACCAAAGGCATCGTTGTGATCAACCCCAACAACCCGACCGGTGCGCTGTATTCGGACGCGCTGCTGCTCGCCATCGTCGAGCTGGCGCGTGAGCATGGTCTGGTGCTCTTTGCCGATGAGGTTTATGACAAGGTTCTGTACGACGGCGCGCGGCACACCGCGATTGCGTCGTTGAGCGAAGACGTCTTGACCTTGACCTTCAACAGTTTGTCCAAAAGCCACCGCTCCTGCGGCTACCGCGCCGGGTGGTTGATTGTCTCGGGCGACAAGAAGGCTGCCAAGGATTACATCGAGGGCCTGAACATGCTGTCCAACATGCGCCTGTGCGCCAATGTTCCGGGGCAGTGGGCGATCCAGACCGCTTTGGGCGGGCATCAAAGTATCAATGAACTGGTGGGCCAAGGCGGGCGACTGCGTCGCCAGCGCGATCTGGCGTACGAACTGCTGACGGCCATTCCGGGCGTGAGCTGTGTCAAACCGAGTGCGGCGCTGTACATGTTTCCCAAGCTGGATCCGACGCTTTACCCGATCGAGGACGACCAGCAGTTCTTTCTGGAGATGCTGGAGGAGACCCGGGTGATGCTGGTCCAGGGCACGGGATTCAATTGGCCCCGGCCGGACCACTTTCGCATCGTTTTTCTGCCACACGAGGACGATCTGCGCGAAGCCATCGGCCGCATGGCCAAGTTCCTGGAGAACTACCGCAAGCGTCATTCAAACTAAGACGCTGCGCTTTTTGTAGCAAGCCCGGCACACTGGGCAACCGTTTACTGCACTATTGATCAGAATGTGACTGCAATGAAACCGATACAAGTTGGCCTTTTGGGCATGGGCGTGGTGGGCTCGGGCGCGTTCAACGTGTTGCGCCGCAATCAGGAGGAGATCCAGCGCCGGGCCGGTCGTGGCATCGAGATCACCATGGTGGCCGATCTGGATGTGGCCCGCGCACAAGCTCTGGTTGGGCCAGGCGTCACCGTGGTGGGCGACGCTCGCGCCGTAATTGCCAATCCCGACATCGACATCGTGATCGAGCTCATCGGTGGCTACGGCATCGCCAAGACCCTGATGCTAGAAGCCATCGCGGCGGGCAAACACGTGGTCACTGCCAACAAGGCACTGCTGGCGGTGCACGGCACGGAGATCTTTGCCGCGGCCTCCGCCAAAGGCGTGATGGTGGCTTTTGAGGCGGCGGTGGCAGGCGGCATCCCGATCATCAAGGCGCTGCGCGAGGGCCTGACGGCGAACCGCATTCATTGGATTGCCGGCATCATCAATGGCACCACCAACTTCATCCTGTCTGAGATGCGCGAAAAGGGCCTGGACTTCGGCGTGGTGCTCAAGGAAGCACAGCGACTGGGCTACGCCGAGGCGGACCCCACCTTTGACATCGAGGGCGTGGACGCAGCGCACAAGGCCACCATCATGTCGGCCATAGCGTTTGGCATTCCGGTGCAGTTCGACAAAGCCTATGTCGAAGGCATTACCAAACTGGCCGCACAGGACATTCGATATGCCGAGCAACTGGGCTACCGCATCAAGCTCTTGGGTATCACCAAGCGCGTGGCCAAGGGTATCGAGCTGCGTGTGCACCCCAGCCTGGTTCCCGCCAAGCGTCTGATCGCCAATGTCGAAGGTGCCATGAACGCAGTGATGGTACAGGCCGATGCGGTCGGCACCACCCTGTACTACGGCAAGGGTGCCGGCTCGGAGCCCACTGCCAGCGCCGTGATCGCCGATCTGGTCGACATCACCCGTTTGCACACGGCCGACGCGGCGCAGCGTGTGCCGCATCTGGCGTTCCAGCCCAACGCCTTGAGTGACCTGCGCGTGCTGCCGATGCAGGAGGTGGTCACCAGCTACTACCTGCGCCTGCGTGTGGCCGACGAGGCGGGCGTGCTGGCCAAGGTCACAGGCATCCTGGCCGAGGCCGGCATCAGCATCGACGCGGTGCTGCAACGCGAAGCCGACGAAGTGGCCATTGAAGGCGCCACACCGGCCCTGCCGCAGACCGACCTGATCATCCTCACGCACGACTGCCAGGAGGCCAACATGAATGGCGCACTGGCGCAGATGCAGGCGCTGGCGACCGTGCTCGAACCGATTGTGCGCATCCGCAAGGAAGAGCTCGCCTGATAGAGCCGCGCGGCGGCATAATCGGTCGCGGCCCCACTCTTCGTGCGTCGAGTCCGGCCGTGTTGCCAGCCATTGAGCGCACGGGTACTGGAGGGCACCATGTCAATCAGGCGGCAGGCATTGGTCGGGTTAGTTTGGGCCGGCGAGGGCAGGCTCTGCGCGGTTCGGTGGGCGATCCTGGTTTGTTTGGTCTTCGGACTGGCCGTTGCTCAAGCACAAGTGCAGGCTGTTGCGGTGGTGACCAACGTTAAAGGGTTGGTCACACGCACCGCGGCCACCGTCAGCGCGCCGGTGGCGCTGTTGACCGAGCTGGCGACCGGCACCGATGTCGCCCTGCAGCCCGGCGCCATGCTCAATCTGGTCTATCTCAAGTCGGGCGTTGAGTTTCAACTGACCGGTCCGTCGCGAGTGGTGATCGACGCCACGGAACCCACGCTGGTGTCAGGCAACCGCCCGGTGTCACGCTCATCGGTGGTTGCGGCGCAGACGGTAAAGCTGCAGACTGAAAATGGTCGGGTTGTTTTGGGTGGCGTGGTGATGCGCGGCGTGGGCGCCCAGCAGCTCAAGCTGTTGGAGCCGACCGGCAAGGTGCTCGAAGCGCGGCCCCAATTCGGCTGGCTGGCGCCCGTCGGCGCTACGGCCATGCGTCTGGTGCTGCGCGAAGAAGGCAGCGACCGCGTGCTTGCATCCACCGCAGTCAGCGGTGAGCGCTGGACACCGGATGCCAGCGTGGTGCTCCAGCCTGGCGTGAACTACCTTTGGAGTATCGAGGCGACCTTGCCGGACACCGGCCGGCTGGTCCGGTCTTCCTACTTTTCGCTGGTCAGCGAGCCCGAGCGCCAGCGCATGGTTGCGCTTCGTCCCGAGCCGGGCGCGGTCTTTTCTGACCGGCTGATTTATGCCTCCTTACTTGAGCAGGCCCGCTATGTGAGCGAGTCCAGAAAGTGGTGGCAGCAACTGTCGCGGGAGCGGCCCGACCTGGTGGAGTTGCGCGGTCTGGCCAATCAGTAGCCGATTGATGCCGACGCACGCGGTCACCCAAAGCGCGCCGGTCTCAGTCTGGCAACGCCGCGCTGCCTATGCGCTCGTAGTCGGCTGGGCGGTACTGCTGTCGCTGACCCCGCTCATCAATCGCCTCGAATTGGCCTTGCTCGATTGGCAGCAACGTGTGGTCGGCCAGGTCTTTGCGCTGCACTTGGCGGATGACCTGGTCGTGGTTGGCATTGACGAAGAGACGCTGCGTCAATTCCCGCAACCCCTCGCACTGTGGCACAGCCATCTTGGCACCTTTCTGGCGGGCCTGGCCATCGGTAAGCCAAGCGTGGTCGGTTTCGATCTGGCGCTGCCGGAGCGTTCGTTCGACGCGGTGCTGCCAGGGTCCGACCTGGCGCTGATGCGCGGTCTGATTGTGGCTCGCCAGCAGGTTGGCCTGGTGATCGGGCAACTGGTTGATGAGCGCGGTCAGGTGCGGCCCCTGCACGCACCACTGCGCACGGTAGCCGGCGAGGGTGGCACCGGCTTGTTGCTGTTGCCGCCCGACGCGGATCGTGTCGTTCGACGCTTTACCGAGCACTTGGGTGATCAGGGGCAGCCAGTGCCGACCCTGGTTGGGCAAATGGCCCGCCACCTGGGGCTTGCCGTGGAGCCGGGCCTGATCAACTATCGCTTGGGCCCACGGCTTGGCTATCTGGCGCTGCAGCAGGTCAACCAGTGGGTTGCGCAAGGCGACGCGGCCAGCCTGCAGCGTGCGTTTGGCGGCCGGCCGGTGATACTGGGCAGTGTTCTGCCGTTTGAAGACCGGCACCGGCAACCTATCAACCTGGCGGCGTGGGAGCAGGGCAATGACCGGCAAGTGCCAGGGGTTCTGATCCACGCGCAGGTGCTTCGTTCGCTCATGAGCGGTGGCTTGATCCGCGAGCTGCCGACGCCCTGGACGCTGGCCCTGGCGCTGGCGTGTACGCTGTTGTGGTTCGTCTCACTGCCTTTGCGCCGGGGTCTTGCCCTTGCGATGGTGATCTGCGCAGCGCTGTTCGCCGTCGGTGTGTTCGCGTTGCGACACGGACTCTACCTCGCAGTGGTGCCGCCGATGGTTGTTGGCGCTACGGCTTTGGGGGGGCGGTGGGTGTCCGACTCCGTGAGTCAGATGCGCGAGCGACGCCGCTTGCGCGCTGCGTTCAGCGGTTACGTCAGTCCGCCGGTGATGCAGGAAATCATCGAAGGGCGGCTGAGCGACGCATTGGGCGGGCAACTGCGCCATGTGTGCATTCTGTTTGCGGATGTGCGTGGCTTCACCACGCTGAGCGAATCGATGCCGGCGCAAGAACTGGTCACGCTGCTCAATCGCTACTTCGAGCAGGTCAATCAGGCGATTCACGACCAGGGCGGTACCATCAGCTGTTTCATGGGCGACGGCATCATGGCGATATTTGGCGCCCCCAAGACCATGGTGCGGCCCAGCGCGGCGGCATTTGGCGCCGCGCGCGAGATGCTGGCTGCGCTGGGTGGCCTGAACCGCGAATTGCTGGCAGAGGGCAAGACTGCGCTGGCCATTGGCATCGGCCTGCATGTGGGTGAGGCCATCGTCGGGCATCTGGGCTCCCGGGCCCGGCACGACTACTCGGCGATCGGTGACACGGCCAACGTGGCATCGCGCATCGAGGGCTTGACCAAGGACCTTGGCTACCCCGTCGTCTGTTCTCAGGCTGTGGTCTGCGAGTTGGCGCAGCCCGAAGGCTTTGTCGATTTGGGGCTGCAGCCGATCAAAGGGCATAGCCCGGTGCACGTATGGGGCTGGCACGTGCCGTAAGCGAGCATGGGCAAGGGCGTGTCGGACCTGCGCCTGTAAAATTGAAGACCCCTTGGCCCACCGGCCATGGCGACCGCCACTCCCTTCCAGCCCTGATCCCAACGCATGCACTACCTATCTACCCGCGGCGATACCACGCCGCGCCGTTTCTGCGAAATCCTGCTTGAGGGCCTGGCGCCCGATGGCGGTCTGTACCTGCCCGCGTCCTATCCGCACGTGGATGCGGCCACACTGGAGCGGTGGCGCGGCATTTATGCCAATGGCGCCAGCGGTGGCTACGCGGCTCTGGCGTTCGAAATCCTGTCGTTGTACATCGACGACATCCCTGCTGCGGACCTCAAGGCGCTGTGTGACAAGACCTACACCGAGGCGGTCTACGGTACCGCAGCGATCGTGCCGCTGACCCGACTGGAACCCTCCGGCAGCGGATCGGCACAGTCACCTCTGTACCTCGAAGCCCTGTCCAATGGCCCCACGCTGGCCTTCAAGGACATGGCCATGCAGCTGCTGGGCAATCTGTTCGAGTACGAGCTGGCCCGGCGGGGGCAGGAGCTCAACATCCTCGGCGCCACCAGCGGCGACACCGGCAGCGCCGCCGAATACGCGATGCGCGGCAAGAAGGGTGTGCGGGTGTTCATGACATCGCCCGCTGGGCGCATGAGCCCGTTCCAGCAGGCGCAGATGTTCAGCCTGATGGACGAGAACATTCACAACATCGCGGTGCAAGGAGTGTTCGACGACTGCCAGGATATCGTCAAGGCGGTCTCCAATGATCTGGCATTCAAACGTCAGTACCGCATTGGCACCGTCAACTCGATCAACTGGGCGCGCCTGTTGGCGCAGGTGGTCTACTACTTCGCGGGCTACTTTCAGGCGACCGAGGTCGCCCCCACGCTCCCCGCTGCGCGTGGTTCGCTGCCCCCCGAGGGGGCTAATTTTCCTAGGGGTGGCCCGTCGGGGAATTGCCCGCTGACAACCGTCAGCTTTGCGGTGCCGTCGGGCAACTTCGGCAACGTCTGCGCCGGTCACGTGGCGCGCATGATGGGCTTGCCGATTGCGCAATTGGTGGTGGCGACTAACGAAAACGACGTGCTCGACGAGTTCTTCCGCACCGGCGTCTACCGCGTGCGCGGCAGTGCCGATACACACGAGACCTCCAGTCCGTCCATGGACATCTCCAAAGCCTCCAATTTCGAGCGTTTCGTGTTCGACCTGCTCGGGCGTGACGCCGCCAAGACGCAGTCGCTGTTCGGCGCGCAACTGTCGCAGTCCGGGCGCTTTGATCTGGGTGCCGACCCGGCCTTCGCGCAGGCTGCCACCAGGTACGGATTTGTCAGTGGCAAGAGCACGCACGCGGAGCGCTTGGCGACCATTCGCGACACCTTCGAGCGTTTTGGTGTGGTGGTCGATACCCACACCGCCGACGGTTTGAAGGTGGCCCGCGAACACCAGCTGCCCGGCGTTGCGATGATCGTTCTGGAAACCGCTCTGCCAATCAAGTTCGCCGCCACCATTGTTGAAGCGCTCGGCCGCGAGCCGGACCGTCCCGCCAAGTTCAAGGGTATCGAAGATTTGCCCAAGCGCGTGACCACCATGGCCGCGGATGTGGATGCAATCAAGGCCTTCATTGCCGGGCGCTGTGCGTGAAGGCGGGCCAGTGAGTACGGCACGCGCACCTTTGCGGCCGCTGGACGAGGCGCTGGCGGAACTGCTGTCGCGCGCGCGGCCTTTGGCTGACACCGAGCAGGTGGCCACCTTCGATGCCGATGGCCGGGTGCTGGCGCAGGAAGTGGTGTCGCTCCTGCACGTGCCACCGCAGGACAACAGCTCGATGGATGGCTACGCCCTGCGTTGCGCCGATGTTGCACCGGCTGGCGTGGTGCTGCCAGTCAGCCAACGTATAGCGGCCGGCAGCAGTGGCGCTGCCTTGTTGCCCGGTACTGCGGCGCGCATCTTCACCGGTGCTCCGGTGCCCAGCGGGGCCAACACCATCGTGATGCAGGAAGACTGCGAGCCGGCCGACGACGGCCGCGCGGTGCGCGTCAACATCGTCCCGACGCCAGGGCAGTGGATTCGCCGTGCCGGTGAAGACGTGACCCGCGATGCCGTGGTGCTGCACCAGGGCGAACGCCTGTCGCCGGCGTCGCTTGGGCTGGCGGCGAGTATCGGCATGGCGCAGTTGACCGTGCGGCGCAAGCCACGCGTGGCGCTGTTCTCGACCGGCGACGAACTGGTGATGCCGGGCGACGTGGCGCCGCAGGACATGCGAGCGGGCGCGATCTACAACTCGAACCGGTTTTTCCTGCGCGCCCTGTTGCTGCGCTTGGGCTGCGAGGTCACCGACCTGGGTATCGTGCCGGACCGTCTGGACGCCACCGTGCAGGCCTTGCTTGACGCCGCGCACGCGCATGACCTGATCCTGACCAGCGGCGGTGTGTCGGTGGGCGAAGAGGACCACATCAAACCGGCTGTGCAAAGGCTTGGTGAACTCAACCTTTGGCAGATCGCCATCAAGCCGGGCAAGCCGTTTGCGTACGGCCAGGTTGGTGGCACGCACTTCATCGGTCTGCCGGGCAACCCGGTGTCGAGTTTCGTCACCTTCTTGCTGTTGGTGCGGCCGTTCCTGTTAAAGCTCTCAGGTTGCAACTGCGTTGATACAAAAACAACAGCGTTTAGCGCTCATTTCAATTGGCCAAGAGCCGATAAACGCCGCGAATTCCTGCGTGTGCGGCGCAACCCGCAAGGCGGGCTGGATCTGTTCCCCAACCAGAGTTCCGGTGTGCTGACGTCGGCGGTCTGGGGCGATGGACTGGTGGAGCTGGAGCCTGGCCAGACCGTGGCCCACGGCGACGTGGTGCGTTTCATCCCTTTTTCGGAACTCGTGGCATGAACATCACGGTCAGATATTTCGCTTCGATTCGCGAGACCATTGGCGTGCCGTCGGAATCGCTTCACACCGGCGCGATGACCCTGGCGCAGTTGCGCGACAGCTTGATTGCCCGGGGCGGCGCCCATGCCGAAAGCCTGGCCCGAGGCCGCGCCGTGCGCGTGGCCCTCAATCAAGTGATGAGTGATGAGACCACGGCCTTGGTGGACGGCGCCGAGGTGGCGTTTTTTCCACCGGTGACTGGGGGATAGGCCGCTAAGCGCGCTGCTGCACGGCAACAAGCGATTGGTCGGCTGTTGGCCGCCCCATCTCGTCGTGCAGTCGCACAAGCCGGTCAAGTAACTCGGCGCTGGCTTCAGTCATCGGGCGACGTAACTGCTTGTGCATCAAGCCTTGGTGCGCCAGCAGGGCTTTGACCGGACCGGGGTTGGGCTCGGCAAACAGTGCTTCAACCAGTTCAGGCAAACCGCTCCATAAGGCGCGGGCCGACGCCAGATCGCCGCGGGTCAACAGTTTGATGACCGCCGCAAATCGCTCGGTGTGCACATGTGCGCTGGCGGCAATCGCGCCCGCGCCGCCTTGAGCCACCGCGCTGAAGATCTGCAGGTCTTCGCCGCTCAGCACCTGCAGGCGAGTGTCGGCCAGCACAGCCGCGGTCTTGGCCGGGTCGCCGCCACAATCCTTGACGGCGGCGATGTTGGGGTGTGCGGCCAGGCGCAGCAAGGTCTCGCGCAGCAGCACGGCACCGGTGCGGTAAGGAATGTCGTACACCACCAGCGGCACCGCGCTGGCTTGGGCAATCGCCTCGAACCAGTGCACCAAGCCCGCTTGTGAGGGTCGAATGTAGCAAGGCGCGCTGACCAGCACCCCGGCCAGTGATTCGTGCGCGAGTGCTTCGACCCAGGCCACTGTCTTGGGCAGGTGGTAGCCCGAGACACCCATGATCAACGGCAGCTCGCTGGCGTTGCGCCGCACGGTCTCGAGCACGTCGAGTTGCTCCGCCTCGCTTAGCGCTGCTGCCTCGCCGGTGGAGCCACAAACGACGAAACCGGCCACGCCTTTGGGCGCCAGGTGTTTCACCAGGGTGGCCAGCGCGGGGTGGTCAACCGCATCGTCACGAAACGGGGTAACCAGGGGAATCCAGAGACCGGAAAAATCGACAGTGCTTGCCACGAGTGTGTTCCTTTCCAATGCGCCGACCGATGAGGTCATCCGTCGTCAAAAGTGCGTGGAGGTCCAGTGGGCAGTGTCCTGAGTGGGCTCCATCGCTCATCTGAGGACGGAGCCGCCGCTCCGGTCAGATGAGCGTCGGTTTGCTGGGTTTGCGCGTCTGTGCCACGGCCAAATCACACGCACCTGGGGCGGCGCGGCGAACGGTAGACAGACAGCGAGCCAACATGGCGGCATCTTAGCATCGCGCACGTGTGGCAGTGATAGTGACAGTGACAGTGCGGCAGTGACACAATGAGGCGTATGAGTGTCAGCGTACCTTCCCCGCCCCGAGTGGTCATTCAGACCGCGGACTTCGATCTGAGCCAAGAAGTGGCGGCGCTGCGCGCCCAGGACGCGCGCGTCGGCGCCGTCTGCAGCTTCGTTGGCACTGTGCGTGATCGCCATGCAAGGACCAGTCTCGATGCGGACTCGGCCGGTCGTGTTCAATCGATGGAGCTTGAACACTACCCTGGCATGACCGAGCGATCCATCGAGGCGATGATTGATGAGGCACAGCGTCGCTTCGACATCTTTGGCGCGCGCGTGATTCACCGCATCGGGCTGTTGCGGCCACTTGACCAGATCGTGCTGGTGGTGGTGAGTTCAGCGCACCGCGGCGAGAGCTTTCAGGCTTGCGAGTTCCTGATGGACTACCTCAAGACCCAGGCGCCATTCTGGAAGAAAGAGCAGACCGCCGAAGGCGCGCGTTGGGTTGACGCCCGCGTCAGCGATGACGCGGCGCTGGCGCGTTGGGGCATCGTGGCCGGCAACGCCTGACTCCGTTCAAGGCCTGGTCAGGGTGCCGCGCACCAGCGTGGTGAGTGTGGCGGTCATGAAGGACTCGAAGTCGATGCACATCGACTGCAGCGTTGGGTCGGCAGCCATCACTTTGGCGATCACCGGCGGCGGGTCGGCCAATTGCGTGACACTGATCACCAGGGCGTGCAACTGCAGTACCAAGGTAGCGGCGTCGGGCACACTCAACCCGGGCAGTCTGGCCGCAATGGCGGTGCCGCTCTGTGTCAGCAACGCGTGCAGGAACAACTTGAACTCGCGCGCGGACGCCTCGTCAATGTTGGGCTCAATCACGCTGTGCAGCAGCACCAGCAGGCGCCGCAGCGTCGGGCGCTCCGTCACGCTTTGAGCCAGCAGCCTGGGCACGGCAAGGCTGGCATCGGCGTGGCGCAGGCGCTTGAGTTTGCGCGTCAGCTCCAGCAGCCAGTCGCTCAACTCGGCCCGCACCAGTTCCAGAAACAGGGTTTCCTTGTTGGCAAAGTAGATGTAGGCGGTGCCCTTGGCGACGCCGGCACGCTCGGCTACGCGGGCGATTGTGACGGCCTCAAATGAGGCGCTGGCAAACAGGTGTCTGGCGGCTGCAACCAGATGGGTGCGCCGCAAGTCCTTGTCAGCTTGGCTGCGGGCGCGTTGTTTGCTGATCGAAGGCTTCGCGGAGTTCGGCATCGGGGGGCGCAGTACATGGGCGGTCAGGCAATCAATGGTAGCAGCCGTACGCGCCGACCGGTCAGCCCAAACAGGGCGCCGGCCACGGCGGGTGCGACGGGTGGCACGCCGGGCTCGCCGACGCCCGCCGGGGCACGGGTGCTGGGCACCACCCAGGTTTGCACCACGGGTGTGTCGGCCAGTTTGAGCATCGGGTAGCTCGGGAAGTTGCTCTGCTGAACCACACCTTCGTGGATGTCGATCTTGCCGTACAGGGCGGCCGTCAGGCCGAACACCACCGCGCTCTCCATCTGCTGCGCCGCGGTGTCAGGGTTGACCACGGTGCCGCAGTCGATCGCGCACACGACACGGTGAACCCGTGGCTGGCCGTCGTGCAGCGACACCTCGGCCACCTCCGCTACGATCGAGCCAAAGGACTCGTGTATGGCGATGCCGCGGGCGCGCCCCGGTGGCAGCGCGCTGCCCCACTGTGCCTTTTCCGCGGCCAGGTTCAGCACGGCCAGGTAGCGCGGCGCGTCCTTGAGCAGGGTTCGCCGCAATGCGAGCGGGTCCTGCCGTGTTTCGAACGCCAGCTCGTCGACAAAACTCTCCGAGAAAAAGGCGTTGTGCGAGTGTCCGACGGATCGCCAGAACCCCACCGGCACGCCCATGCGGGTGGCCACGTGAGACATATGCTGGTTATCAAAACCATAGGGAAGATCGAACAGGCCCTCTGCCGTGGTTTTGTCTGGCATGTCGAACGGTCCCGACAGCGCCGGCAGCGCGCGCGCCATCCAGCGCGGGCTGATGGCGTCGCCAGCGGACTTGATACGCAGGCTGTCCACCTGTCCGTTGGCGTCGATGGCGGCGCGCAGGGTAGCCACATGCATCGGTCGGTAGAAGTCGTGGGTGGTGTCCTCCTCGCGAGACCAGACCAGTTGCACCGGCAGTCCATCACATTGCATGGCCACCGCGACCGCCTGGGCCACGTAGTCCACCTCAAGGCGACGACCGAAGCCGCCGCCGAGCAAGGTGACGTGCAGCGTGACGCTCTCGATGTCGACGCCCGCCGTCTTGGCCGCGGCGGCACGCGCCATTTGCGGCACCTGGGTTGGCGCCCAGACTTGCACCTTGCCGTCTTTCACCTGGGCGGTGCAGTTCATCGGCTCCATGGTGGCATGCGCCAGGTAGGGGGCACGGTAGTTTGCCTCCACGATCCGGCTGGCAGCGGCCTCGGCTTTGTCGACCGAACCCTTTTCGTAAAACGTGTCGCCGGCTTGTGATTGCACGGCGGCCAGCAGCTGCGTTTCGATGCTGCGTGAGTCCAGCGCGCCCTGGGCGCGTTGTTGCCAGCTCACTTGTACGGCCTGCGCACCTTGGCGGGCGTGCCAAGTCGTTGTCCCGACCACCGCAAAGCCTGCGCTGCTGCCGCCCAAGGCTTGCAGTGGTACCAATTTGCGCACCCCTGAAAGTGCCAGCGCGGCCTTGGCGTCCACCTCGCCGGGTGTGCCGCCGAGTATGGGTGACAGGCGCACCGCCGCGTACAACATGTCGGGTAGTCGCACATCGAGGCCAAAGCGCGCCGTGCCATTGGTCTTGGCCGGGATGTCGGAACGTTGGGCGGGCTTGCCGATCAGCGTCCAGTCCTTGCGGTCCTTGGGCGTCACTGTCCCCAGCGCCAGACCTGCCGCAGACGGCGCCAGTTCTCCGTAGTGGGCTGATTTGCCGCTGTGGTGCGACACCACTCCGCTGGCAAGTCGCAGCTCCTGCACCGGCAATTGCCACTTGGCTGCGGCAGCGCCAAGCAGACCGGCGCGTGCGGTGGCGGCGGCCATGCGCACAGGCTCCCAGGCGTCGGCTACGCTGGACGAGCCGCCCGTGGCGTTGATGCCCAGTTCGCGCGCCAGTTTGCCGACAACCCAACGGCCAACCTTGACCTTGGACGCCTCGTGCCCGGGTTTGGACTCAGAGGGATGAAACGGCAGGCCGCCCATCAGCATGGCCACGTTGCCGTAGATCGTGTCGGCGCCGGCCTGCTCAAGTCGAACCCGGCTCAAGGGGATATCCAGTTCCTCCGCCACCAGCATCGCCAAAGCGGTGTGAACGCCCTGGCCCATCTCGCTGCGCGGCATGGCCATCACGACCGAGCCATCAGCGGCAATCTTGATCCAGCCGTTGAGCGCGACCTCGCCCAGACTGGGTAGCATCGATTGGGGTGAGCCAAGGCGTGAGCGCGCCGGTAGCACGCCCCAACCCACTACCAGGGCGCCGCTGACGCCCAGGGCACTGAGTAGCCAGGTACGCCGCTTCATGCGACCCCCATGCTGCTGGTTTTGGCCGCGCGGTGTATCGCCGCGCGCACCCGCTGGTAGCTGCCGCAGCGGCATATGTTGGTCATCGCCTCATCAATGTCAGCATCGGTCGGCTTTGGGGTGCGCTGCAGCAGTGCCGCCGCCGCCATCAACATGCCGCTTTGGCAATAGCCGCATTGCGGCACCTGCTCGGCGACCCAGGCCGTTTGCAAGGGGTGTGGCCTATCCGATGTGCCCAGCGCCTCGATGGTCTGAATACGCTTGCCCAGCACGGCGCTGACCGGCGTTACGCAGGACCGTAGCGCCTCGCCGTTTACCCGCACGGTGCAGGCACCACAAGCCGCCACGCCGCAGCCAAACTTGGTACCGGTGAGGTTGAGCACGTCGCGCAGCGCCCATAGCAGCGGCATGTCCGGATCGACCTCCAAGGCCACCGGTGTTCCATTGATGATTAGTTGCATGGCGTTTTTCCAGAGGTTTAAGTGACTTGTGGTCACATAATAGCTGAACGTAAGTCATTTGTCGCTGAGGCCGTGTCAAAACCCTGTTGGCACGATTCGGCCCGGCGCGAAAGCCGCACATCTGAAAGTCGCTCACGCTCGCGTTGGCGCTGTGGGAGAATCAAATCAAATCAAGAAGACTGTGGGAAGGATACCTATGGACTCAAGGGCTAGAGTTCTCGGGCTTGCGCTGCTGTGCGTGACCGGCGCGAGCCATGGCCTGGTGCTTGGCTCGGCAAGTGGCGCGGCGCTGATTGGGCGGCCGCTGGACCTGGTCATCCAGGTTCACGGCGCAGCGGCAGAGGACGCGCTGTCTTCGTGTTTCCAGGCCGACGTGTTGCATGGCGACGTTCGCCAGGACGCCAGCGGCGTGCGGGTGAGTGCCCAGGCGGGTGCGCAAGCCCAGGCGGCGCAGATCCACATCACCTCAGCGGCTAGCGTGGACGAGCCGATTGTGACGGTGCAGGTGCGTGCCATCTGCGGCCAGAAGGTGTCACGGCAGTACGTGATGCTGGCCGACCTGCCCGGGGAGATCGTCCTACCGACTGCCCTGGCTGCCCCGCTCCCACCTGCGCCGGCGCTGGCGCGATCGGACCCGCCAACCGAGCCGCCGACTGAAGCTGGTGTAAGCGCCCCTGCGGCGCGGGCCGTCAGTCAAGCTGACCTTGCCTCAGCCCGTGCGGCGCCTGGCGCATCGACTCAGGCCGCCAAGCCAGCGCCTGCGACCAAGGCGGTGCCCAAGCGCCGGCCACTGCCCAAAGTTGCCGCGACACCGCCACGACCGCCAGCCAGCAAAGAGGCCCGCCCTGTCGCGGCGCCAGTGGCCAAGGCGCGCTTGGTGTTGGACTCCCTGGAAATGCTGTCGGACCGTGTCGCCACGCTCGAGTCGGCCACGGCCGAAGCGATGAAGCCGGATTTGTCCACCGATGCGCGCAAAGTGCAGACACTCGAGGCCGATGTGAAGGCCTTGCTGGCACTGGCGGCCAAGAACGAAGCAAGTCTGGCAGACCTCAAGGCGCGTCTGCAGCAGGCGGAGTCCGAGCGCCTGCCCAGCACATTGTTTTATGGCTTGCTGGCGCTTTTTTTGGCGGCTCTGGCGGCTTTGGGCCTATGGAGCAGGCGCCGGCGCGACACCGCTGCCTGGAGCGACGTAGCACCAGCGCCGCAGCCGCTGCCGCAGTCACCACCGCAGCCACAGCCACAGCCACAGCCATCGCCTCAATTTGCGGTGCCGATGGCACAGCCCGAGCCGGCGCCGCAGTCCCAAGCGGCTGATTCGAGAGCGTCGCGGCTGAAGGCCCTGTCGGACCAGCTCGATCAGAACGGGCCAAGCTCCGAGATCGACGTCAGCCTGATCGAAATGAGCGAGTCGAACTTCGACAATCTGATGCAGTCCGGCGCACCGCACAATGCGATCCGCGTGGCCGCGCCGGCGCGGCCACCCGCTACCGCCGCGCCAGCACCGTCGAGTGCTTGGAGTGCGGATGCCGTCTTCGACATTCGCCAGCAAGCGGAGTTTTTCGTCTCACTCGGGCAACCTGACCGCGCGATCCGGATCCTTGAGGAGCAGATCAGCGCCACCGATGCCCCCAACCCGCTGGTCTACCTGGACCTGCTCGCTTTGCTGCATGCGCCCAGCCACAAGACCGACTTCCGGCGCGTGCGCGAAGATTTCAATCTGCTGTTCAACACCAACGCGCCCGAGTTTGCGCTGTTCAAGGATGAAGGCAAGGGCCTCGAGGCCTATCCCGATGTGTTGTCCGCGATTGCCAAGCTCTGGCCTGATCCGAAGGTGCTGGCGGTGATCGAGACCTGTGTCTTGCGTGACCCTTGGGGCAGCGGCAGTCAGCCCTTCGATATAGCGGCATTTCGCGACCTGTTGTTTCTTCACGCGCTCGTGCAGACGCTGCTGGGTTTGTCCGCTGCGACCCCTGGCGGCGCCTCAGTCAGCGCCTTGGCGGCGAGCCGACGCGAAGTCGCCCGAGCGGCCACGCCAGCGCCGAGTGCTGAGGCCACGCCAGGTTCGACCCAACCCGATATCTTGCTGGTCGATGCCGACTCCGATAGCCAGCTGGACGTGGATCTGACCGACCATCACAACGCGGGACCGATCACGGTTCCCACGGCACCACGCTGAGCTGCGCCCAGCATGGGGTGACCGCTGCTTCGGTGGTTCAGTTGAGGTACTTTGGCGGTTGTGCCGCGTCAAACGGGTCGACCAGACTGGCATCCGGTGCGGGCTGCGCGTCGCGCAGCGCAATGCCCCAGTCGGCCTGCCTAAGCGCGATTTCAAGCAAGTGCATGAAGCCCGGCAGCAGACCGGGGCCGAGCGTGACCTCGAAACTGCGGGGCTTGGCCGCGCCAGCGAGTTTCTCTTCGAAGCCAATGCGCAAAGCACCCTTCTGGGTTGGCGTGAAGTGCACCGTTGTGGCCAGCAACGGCTCGCTGCCAATGGGCAGCACGGTTGCGTCGGTACTGAAGGGCGTGCTGAAGTCGGTCTTGTGCAAGGTTTCCTGTTTCTTGAACTCGGCCAGGGCGCGGCGGTCAGCGCCATCGTGATTGGCCATCAGCGAAGGCGGTGCGGCGAGTTCAACCGAGGCTTGCAGCATGTGGGGAAACAGGTTTCTGACCATGCGCCGGGTCAGCCAAAGCCGCAGTTCTTCGCCGGCGTGGGTGTTCAGGCGGACCAGGATGCGATCGTGTTCCACCAAATAGGTGGCCTGCAGTTGGTGGATTTTCATTCAATTGCGGGACAGACCGCAGCTGCGCGAAGCGAACCAGCTCTGTCCTCAACGGATTGTGGATGTTGTTGATTTTAGTCATGTGCGCTGTCTTGCCGGTCCCTTGAAATGGGGCGGGTCAACCCAAGTTTGGTTGGAACCAAGGGGATCTGTATGCGAATCGACAAACTCACCACCAAGTTTCAGGAGGCACTGGGCGAAGCCCAGACCCTCGCCCTGGGCGCTGATCACGCCTACATCGAGCCACCACATGTGCTGGTGGCCATGCTGCGCCAGGAGGATGGTCCGCGCGCCTTATTGCAGCGCGCTGGCGTCAACGTTTCGACCCTATTGGCCAGTGCTGAGGTGGCGCTGAAGAAGCTGCCCCAGGTGCAAGGCCAGGAGCAGGTTCAAATGGGGCGCGACAGCATCAGCCTGCTGCAGGCCAGCGAGAAGGAAGCCATCAAACGCGGCGACCAGTTTGTGGCCAGCGAGCTGTTTCTGCTGGCGCTGTCCGACAGCAAGGTCGACTTTGCCAAACTGGCGCGTGACAGCGGTCTGAACCGTAAATCACTGGAGGCCGCGATCGACGCCGTGCGTGGTGGCCAGAACGTCGATAGCGCCGACGCCGAGGACCAGCGCGAGTCCCTCAAGAAGTACTGCATTGACCTGACCGAGCGCGCCAGGCTGGGCAAACTCGACCCGGTGATTGGTCGCGACGACGAGATTCGCCGCGCCATTCAGGTGCTGCAACGCCGCACCAAGAACAATCCTGTCCTGATCGGCGAGCCGGGCGTGGGCAAAACCGCCATTGTCGAAGGCCTGGCGCAGCGTATCGTGGCCGGCGAAGTGCCGGACTCCCTCAAGGGCAAGCGGGTACTGTCGCTCGATATGGCCGCGCTGCTGGCGGGCGCCAAGTTCCGCGGCGAGTTCGAGGAGCGCCTGAAGAATGTGCTCAAAGACCTGGCCAAGGACGAAGGCCAGACCATTGTTTTCATCGACGAGCTGCACACCATGGTGGGTGCCGGCAAGGCCGAAGGCGCCATGGACGCCGGCAACATGCTCAAGCCGGCGCTGGCGCGCGGCGAGCTGCATTGCGTGGGTGCCACCACGCTGGACGAATACCGTAAGTACATCGAGAAGGACGCGGCGCTGGAGCGGCGCTTCCAGAAAATTCTGGTGGGTGAGCCCACGGTGGAGGCCACCATTGCCATTCTGCGCGGGCTACAGGCCCGCTACGAGACGCACCACGGCGTGCAGATCACCGACCCGGCCATCGTCGCTGCGGCGGAACTGAGCCACCGCTACATCACGGATCGCTTTTTGCCGGACAAGGCGATCGACCTGATCGACGAAGCCGCGTCCAAGATCAAGATCGAGCTGGACTCCAAGCCCGAGGTGATGGACAAGCTGGACCGCCGCCTGATCCAGTTGCAGATCGAGCGCGAAGCCGTGCGTCGCGAGAAGGATGAAGCCTCGCAAAAGCGTTTTGGCTTGATCGAAGAGGAAATCGGCAAACTGCAAAAAGAGATTGCCGATCTCGACGAGATCTGGAAGGCCGAGAAGGCCCAGGCGCAGGGCTCCAAGACCCTGATGGAAGAGATCGACAAGCTCAAGTTCCAGATCGAGGAGTTCACCCGCAAGGGCGACTTCAACCGTGCCGGCGAGCTGCGCTACGGCAAGCTGCCAGCGCTGGAGCAGCAGCTCAAGGCGGCGCAAGCCAAGGAAGAAGGCAAGGCCAAGGACGCCAAGGATGGTGGACGGCCGCAGTTGCTGCGTACCATGGTGGGCGCCGAGGAAATCGCCGAAGTGGTGGCGCGCGCCACCGGCATTCCCGTATCCAAGCTGATGCAGGGCGAGCGCGACAAGCTGCTGCTGATGGAAGACCGGTTGCACCAGCGTGTGGTCGGTCAGCATGAGGCGATCTCGGCCGTGGCCAACGCCATTCGCCGCTCGCGCTCGGGCTTGAGTGATCCGAACCGTCCGACGGGCTCGTTCCTGTTCCTGGGCCCAACGGGCGTCGGCAAGACCGAGTTGTGCAAGGCCTTGGCGGGATTTCTGTTCGACTCGGAGGACCACCTGATTCGCATCGACATGAGCGAGTTCATGGAGAAGCACTCTGTGGCCCGCCTGATTGGCGCGCCCCCCGGCTACGTGGGTTACGAAGAGGGCGGTTACCTGACCGAAGCCGTGCGGCGCAAGCCCTACAGCGTGCTGCTGCTTGACGAGGTGGAGAAGGCGCACCCAGACGTGTTCAACGTGTTGTTGCAAGTGCTCGACGACGGGCGCCTGACCGACGGCCAGGGCCGCACGGTGGACTTCAAGAACACCGTCATCGTGATGACCAGCAACATCGGTTCCCACATGATCCAGAGCATGGTGGGTCAGGACAGCGAGGACATACGCGACGCCGTGACGGCCGAGCTGAAGAACCACTTCCGCCCGGAATTCTTGAACCGCATTGATGAGACGGTGGTGTTCCACGCGCTCGACGCCAGCCACATTGCTGAGATTGCCAAGATCCAGCTCAAACTGCTGCAGGATCGCCTGTCCAAGATGGACTTGTCGCTGGAGGTCTCCAGCGCTGCCCTGGCCGAACTGGCCAAGGTCGGATTCGACCCGGTGTTTGGCGCGCGGCCACTCAAACGCGCCATTCAACAGCGCATCGAGAACCCGCTGTCCAAGCTGCTGCTGGAAGGCAAGTTTCTGCCCAAAGACACGATTCCCGTGGACGTGGACCCGATTCGTGCGCCGGGGCAGTTCACGTTCGAGCGGGTGGTGCATTGACCCGCGCCAGTGACGCGGCTGAGGCAGGCACAATCGGCGCATGAGAGCGGTGTTTTCCTTTGTGCTGCGCGTATTGCTTGTGCTGGCCGCGCTGGTGTTCGCCCTGAGCCTGGCATTGGCCGCCGGGCTGGTTCTGGTCGTCTGGGGACTGCGTGCACTCTGGTCCAAGTTCACTGGCCGACCGGTTTCGCCGCTGGTGATGCGCATTGATCCACGCAGTGGCTTCGGGCGGGTCTACCGCCAGTCGCCGCCCGCGCCGGACGTTTCAGCGCGAGCGCCGGGGGCCGACGCATTGCACGATGTGACCGACGTGGAGCCCAAGGCGCCGCGCAGCTGATACTTCGCGGGACTAACCGGAGTGTCGCGACGTTTTGTCCTCAATTGAACGGCAGAGTTTGGCATGGATGTTCTTGTCGCGCTGATGCTGATGGCATTCACTGCCTATACCCTCTCGGCGCGGGCGCAGCGCCGGCGCATCGCCTTGCTGGGTGGCCATCTCAGCAAATACCAGATCGAAAACCTGATGGAAAGCCTGACCGAGGGCTATCTGCGCGCGCTGGGCGAAGACGATGCCGAGCGCCGTGCCCAGGTCTGGAGCGTGCTGGCCACGGCCGAGACGGTGTTGAGCGAGCAGTTCAACCGTTTCGTGCTGGATTTTGCCAAGGTCAACGAAGCCGACGCACGGGTCAGCAGATTGCCGCTGGCGGTGCCTTATGCCACCCGACTTTTCCCGCGGGCCACGTTCGACATGCGCAAGGCGCTGAGCATGCACGCCCACGCCATCGGCAGCGCGGTGGCCAACCGCCTGAACCAGTCGCAGAAGGACAAGGCCTACACCCTGTCGGCTGAGCTGTTCCTGATGCAACACACCTGCCACTGGTTCTGCCGCTCCAGGGCGGTGGCCTCGGCGCGACTGCTGGCGCGGCACAAGTCATCGTATGCGCAGGTACTGGCGGCGGTGGCGCCTCAGACGCGCGAAGCCTATGGTCGCCTGATCGGCGCATGAGGCCGGTGCCGGCCATGAATCGTCTGAGACTACGGCCGTTGAATCCGGTCGTGTGCAGGGTCTTGACGGATCAGGGCGCGCACGTTGGCAACCTCAAACGCATCGGCACGATCTGGAAGTTCAAGGCGATCGGTTACGACGAGCAGGGTGACGTGATGGCTGGCGGCGGGCCGCTCACGCACCACCACAACGCGGTCTTTGTCACGCTTGACGAGACCGAAGTCAACGTCAGACTGGGCGCAGCTTAGGAGTCTGGACTGTCGCGATTCGGACACTGGATCGGCTTGCGGGCTTGGTAAGCTGCATGCTTGCCCCCGGTGTTCGCGGGCTCATTTAAGCGTTCGAGGTGTCACCGACCATGACCCCAGTGCCACACCCTTTGGGCTTTGACGATATCGCGGCTGACTCGCCGGGAGACGTTCCGCCAGGTTTTCGTCCCATCAACATGGGTGGCCCTTTCATGGCTCACAACGGCCCGCTGTATGCGCAATGGAACGGCCAACGCCTGTTGCTGGGGTTTCGGGTGGAAGCGCGTCACACCAACCCGCTCAAGATGTGCCATGGTGGCATGCTGGCGAGCTTTTGCGACATGTTGCTACCCTGCGCGGCCCTCTACCAGGGCACGATAGAGCGCCGCTTCCTGCCCACCATCAGTCTGCAAATTGACTACATGGGCTCGGCCCCATTGGGTGCCTGGGTGCAGGGCGAGGCCGAAGTGCTGCGCAGCACGCGCAACATGCTGTTCGCCCAGGGACTGGTCAGCGCCGATGGGCAGCCCGCCCTGCGTGTCAGCGGCATTTTCAAAATGGGGCAGCTGATTGGCGACGGTCATGACGCCGACCCATTTGGCTTGCTTACCTGACGGAGGTTCGGGGTGGCGTACGCCAACCCAGCCCCAGCAGGGCCAGCAGACAGAACCCGGCACCCGCGTAGAACGTGGCCGAAGCGCCCCATCCGTCCCACAACAGGCCCGCCAGCACGCTGGCCACCAGCATCGCCACGCCGCTCATCAGGTTGAAGAAGCCGTAGGCTGTGCCGCGCAGGTCGGCTGGGGCGGTGTCGGCCACCATGGTGGCGAGCAGGCCTTGGGTCATGCCCATGTGGATGCCCCACAGTGCCACGCCCAGCAGTACGCCCGCGTAGCCGGGCAAGGTGGCCAACACAATGTCGGCGGCGATCAGGACCAGCAGGCCTAACGCCAGCAACTTGCGGTGGCTCATGCGGTCCGATAATTTGCCGAAGGGGTAGGCGCTGGCGGCGTAGATCAGATTCATGGCCACCATCACCAGCGGTACCAGGGCCATGGCGATGCCGCTTTGTTGCGCCCGCAGCACCAGAAAGGCTTCACTGAAACGCGCCAGCGTGAACACCGCACCAATCACAACCACCCACCAGTAGGCGGCACCCAGGCGGCGCAGGTTGGCGCGTTGAATCGGGTTGCTGCGCTGGGCTGGGGCGGGGCGTTCTGGCTCCTTCAGGCCGAGCCACAGCAGCGCCACGGCCAGCACGCCGGGGATCACCGCCCACCAGAACACGGCGCGAAAGTCATTGGCGTACAGCAGCATCAGGCCCACGCCCAGCAGCGGGCCGACGAAGGCGCCCACGGTGTCGAGCGACTGGCGCAGGCCAAAGGCGGCGCCGCGCAAATGAGCCGGTGCAATGTCGGCCACCAGCGCATCGCGCGGTGCGCCCCGGATACCCTTGCCGACCCGGTCGATCAATCGCGCGGCAGTCACCAGGCCCATGCCAGGCGCCAGCGCAAACAGCGGTTTGCTCAAGGTACCCATGGCGTAGCCCAGCACTGCCAGGCCTTTGCGTTTTCCCAGGTAGTCGCTGAGGGCTCCGGAGAACACCTTCACCATCAAGGCGGTCGATTCGGCCAGCCCTTCAATCAGGCCCACGGCAAACACGCTGATGCCCAGCGTGGTGACCATGAACATCGGCAGCAGGCTGTGAACCATCTCTGACGAGATGTCCATCAGCAGGCTGACGGCGCCCAACACCCAAATGCCACGTGGCAGTTGGCGTAGGGTGCTGGTGGGCGCAGGAGTGGTCATAGCGAGTGGGCCGCAAATCAGCTCGGGTGTTACTCCGCTTGCCATCCAAAAAATAGCAGTCTTGTCAGACCATGAAAGGGCTGCTGGCCGATTTCACCACGAATTGAGCGTACCGACCAGGGCGACGGCGCGAGTGACAGCGCGAGGCCCAGGCGCTGGTTTCAAACGCTGGTCGGTGCGCACCTGCGCGCTGGTGGGTTCGGCGTTTACTATCGCGGCATGACTACCGCCACACTGACAGCTGATTCCTCCGTGCCGCTGCGCCAGGACGCCACCGTGATGGCGCTGGTGGGCTTGGCGCATGCCAGCTCGCACTTCGCTCATCTGTTGTTGCCACCGCTGTTTCCGGTGTTCATCACGGAGTTCGGCCTGAGCTATGCCCAACTCGGTTTGCTGATGAGTACCTTCTTTGTGGTCTCCGGTATCGGCCAGGCTTGCGCCGGTTTTGTGGTGGACCGGTTCGGCGCTCGCTCGCTTTTGTTTGTGGCGCTGGGTATCTTCATGCTGGCGTGTGTAGGGGCATCTCTTGTGCAGGGTTACGCCGGGTTGCTGGCCGTGGCTGCGCTGGCCGGCTTGGGCAACGCTACCTTTCACCCGGTCGATTTCACGATTCTGAACCAGCGGGTCTCGGCGCCGCGACTCGGCTACGCCTTCAGCGCCCATGGACTTGCCGGCAACCTGGGTTGGGCCGCCGCACCGGCCTTTCTGGTGGGGTTAAGCGCCTTGTCGGACTGGCGCAGCGCTTATCTGGCCGCGGCGCTGATGTACGTGGCAGTCTTCTTGCTGTTGTGGCTTCAGCGCGATCGACTCAAGACCGAGGTGGTCCGTCACGCCGCGGGCACGACTGGCGAGCATGGCCTGGCGTTCATGAAGTTGCCGGTGGTGTGGTGGTGTTTTGGCTTCTTCCTGCTCTCGACCATGACCTTGGCGATGGTGCAGGGCTTTTCGGTGTCGCTGCTCAAAGCCATGCATGGCGTCAGCTTCGCGGACGCCACCATGACTCTGACGGCCTACATGCTGTGTGGTGCGCTGGGCATGCTGGTGGGGGGCTTCGTGGCGGCACGTTCGGCCCACAGTGACAGGGTGGTGGCAGTCTGCATGAGTGCCGGTGCGGTGCTGCTGGCGCTATGCGCGACGGGTTTGCCTGGTGCGCGTGGCACCATGGTTTTGCTGGCGATCACCGGTTTTGCGGTTGGCATTGGCGGGCCGTCACGCGACATGATGATCAAGCGCGCCACGCCCAGGGGCGCCACCGGTCGCGTCTATGGCATGGTCTATTCAGGTCTGGATATTGGTTTTGCGATCTCGCCGGTGGTGTTCGGCGCCTTCATGGATCGGGGCTGGTACGTCGCCACGTTGGGCGGTGCCGCGCTGGTGCTGCTGCTCAGTGTGGTGGCTGCGTTGGGCGTGGGCCAGCGTACCAAGGCCGAAGGCGCGCGCACTTGATCAACTATCGCCACAAGGGTGACAAATTGAGCCTCTCTTAAATTCCGAGTGGGTAAGCTGACGCCATTTTGATCAACCTCGATGAGTGAAGTGATGACTGCCAAGCTGTTTGAAGCCGCCCTTGGGATTGCACCGCCGTGGACTGTGGCTTCGGTTGACTTCGACGAGTCGGCCAAGACATTGACCGTTTTGATTGACTTCAAGCCAGGCAGCCGCTTCTGTGTGTCCGGCCATGATGGCGCGCATCCTGTGCACGACACCGTGACCAAGAGCTACCGGCACCTGAACTTCTTCCAGCATGAGTGCCATCTGCAAGTGCGCACCCCGCGCGTGAAGCTGCCCAACGGCTCGGTACGTTTGGTCGAGCCTGACTTTGCTGGGCGACTCAATGGCTTCACGCTGCTGTTTGAAGCCTTCATCCTGATGTTGGCGCGCCAGATGCCGTTTGCCGCGGTGGCGCGCATCGTGGGCGAATCGCCCCACCGGGTACTGGCGGTGTGCCAGAAGTATGTGCAAATGGCTTGTGGTCTGGCTGACTACTCGGAAGTAACGGCGCTGGCCATCGATGAGGCCTCGCGTGCCCGAGGCCACAGTTACGTTACCTTGGCTGCTGATGCCGATGCCAGGCGCGTGCTGTTTGTCACCGAGGGGCGAGACGCCAAGACGATCGCTGAACTGGCTGAGTATCTGAACGACCATGGGTGTCCTGCCGAGGATATTGCTCAAGCAAGCATCGACATGTCGCCGGCCTTCATTGCCGGGGTCAGCCAGCATCTGCCCAATGCCCGCATCACCTTTGACAAATTCCACGTCATCGGCCACGCCAGTACGGCGGTGGACCAGATGCGACGCATTGAGCAGCGCACCGACAAGTCCCTCAAGGGCATGCGCTGGACCTTGCTCAAGGACACCGCCAAACTCAAGCCTGAGGCCACCGCCGATCTGGACGCCTTGATTGCCAAGATGAGCGTCAAGCGTACCGCGCGGGCCTGGGTCTACAAGGAGCAGTTGCGCGAGATTCTTGATCGCAAACAGATCAACGTTGTGCGCGCCATGCTGGAGCGCTGGTGCACATGCGTGATGCGCTCCAAGGTCAAGCCGATGAAGGATGTCGCCAAGATGATCCGATCTCATCTGGAGGGCATCGTGGCCTGGGCTCAGACGCGCCAAACCAACGGTTTCTTGGAAGCCATCAACGGCCTGTTCCAGGCCGCCAAGCGGCGCGCTCGCGGCTTCACTCGCATCGACACCATCAAGACGGTGATCTTCTTGATCGCCGGAAATCTCGACTTTCGTGCCATCAACCCTCATGCTGGGCAACCCACTTGAAATTCAACAGAGCCCGAAAAGCTTGAGCGCAGCTTCGTCGCACTCAACCATATCGCCGCCGCCATCATCGCTTTCCGAAAAATCAAGTTGACGATAAACATAATTTACGGTTAGGTTTTAAGAACTCCGCGATATGTGTCGGTATTTCCACCTATGGACTGTTTTGGTTGACTGCCATTAACGTTGGCGAGTCTGAAACACGAAAGGACCTAACATGACCAACGCCGTAGAGAGTCTGTCCCGCAGCTGTATTCTCTTTGTTGTAGTTACGCTCTTTGGCGGTAGCGCTGGGGCACTTGCCGAAGATGGTATTTCGAAGAGTGAAGTCATCTTGGGTATGGCCAACGCACAAAGTGGTGCCGCCGCTGGCCTGGGTACTGGCATGAAAGCGGGAGCCCTGGCGTACTTCGATCGCGTGAATGCCGCTGGCGGTGTGGGAGGTCGCAAAATCACGCTGCTTGTCAAAGACGATGGGTACGAGCCAGCTCGCAGCGCAGCTGCCACCGAGTCGCTAATTCATGCAGATAAGGTTTTTGCGCTTTTAGGCTATGTCGGCACCCCAACGTCTGCCGCTGCAGTGCCAGTTGCGTCAAAGGCGCAAGTACCCTATCTGTTTCCGTTTACTGGTGCCGAATTTCTGCGCAATCCAGTTGGCAAGTTTGTGTTCACTATGCGTGCGTCGTACTTTGATGAAACAGAGATAATGGTCGAACGGTTGATCAAGGATCTGGGTGTCAAAAAGATTGCGCTGCTTATGCAAGATGATGCGTTTGGCGAAGCTGTTAAGGGTGGTGTTGCGCGCGCACTTTTTAGGCGAGACATGAAGATCCATGCTGAAGCGCGCATCAAGCGAAACTCTATGGAAATTGATGCTGGCGTTGATGCCATGAAACAAGCTCAGCCTGAAGCCATCGTCTTTGTTGGAACCTACAAGCAAATGGCCGCAGCCGTCAAGAAGGCCAAGGCAACAGGGCTGAAGGCGCGGTTTTTGACGGTTTCGTTTATTGGCACAGAGAACTTCATTGCCGAAGCTGGCGCTGATGGGGAGGGTGTCTACATCACGCAGGTGGTGCCGTCGCCGCACGACACCTCCTTACCTATCGTCAAGGACTATCTGGCGGACATCAAAGGTAACAATGTTGGATACACCTCTTTTGAGGGCTACATCAACGCTGCGGTCTTGGTGGAAGCTATGAAAAAGGCTGGAGCCGAGCCTACGCGCGCTTCATTGCTGGCGGCGCTGGAAAGTCTCAAAATCGACCTCGGCGGGGTTGCAATCCAGTTCTCTGCCGCTAGTCATCAAGGTTCGAAGTCTGTGTTTCTGACCCGGGTACAAGAGGGCAAGGCCGTATCCCAAACCAAGATGCAATAAGCGTCCAAGGGCTTCATCATGCGATTGGACACACTCTATAGGTCCCTGCTCATCCCAACATTGGGAGTGCTTATCCTGGCGGCCATTGCCGTCTCAGGAATCACCACCAAGCTGATTGCTGATCGCATGGCGGCTCAGCAAACTGCTGCGGCCACAGCGACTGGCGAAATGCTGGCGGGGATCGCAGCGCCTTACGTCACCAACTTTGACCTAACGGCGTTAGGCAATCTGGTCAAACAACTGGCGCGTAGCCCTGGGCTTGCGTTCGCTGAAGTAATTGACGTCGGCGGCAAATCTTTAACTGCCGACGTACTTAGCCCGCCCTCGACACTTGAGGGTTTACTCGTTGTTGAGCAAGCCATTGTCGACAGCGCGGGTGTCGCCACCGGTAAGGTCCGTTTGGCCTACCGTGACGACGATGCCGTTGCGCTACGTAATGCCGCGGCCTTTGCTATTGTTAGTTCCATGGCTGGATTGGCTTTGTTAGTGTCGGTCGTTCTTACGATAGCTGCGCGGCGCGTTATCCGGCAAATCGGTGGTGAACCATTTGAGGTGGCGGCAGTAGCTTCGCAGGTGGCGGATGGAAATCTTGCTACACAGATTGCGCTTCGCTTAGATGATAAAGACAGCGTACTGCACGCAATGCATCGAATGACTGAGAAGCTTCAGGACGTATTAGTGCAGGTTCGCCGCAACGCCGAATCCGTGGCCATGGCCAGCTCTGAAATCGCGCAAGGCAACCAGGATTTGTCCAGCCGCACCGAAAGCCAGGCCAGTGCGTTGGAGGAGACGGCGGCGTCGATGGAGCAGCTGGGCGCCACCGTCAAACAAAACGCCGACAGCGCGCGCCAGGCCAACCAGTTGGCCATGAGTGCTTCCACCGTCGCGGTGCGCGGCGGCGAAGTCGTGGGCCAGGTGGTCGAAACCATGAAAGGCATCAACGACAGCTCGCGCAAGATCGGCGACATCATCAGCGTCATCGACGGCATCGCTTTTCAGACCAACATCCTGGCGCTCAATGCCGCGGTGGAGGCCGCCCGTGCGGGTGAACAGGGTCGCGGTTTTGCCGTGGTCGCCAGCGAGGTGCGCAGCCTCGCTGGGCGCTCGGCCGAAGCGGCCAAGGAAATCAAGAGCCTGATCAACGCCAGCGTCGAGCGGGTCGAGCAGGGCAGCGCGCTGGTCGACCAGGCTGGTGTCACCATGACCGAGGTGGTCAGCTCAATCCGGCGCGTGACCGACATCATGGGTGAGATCAGTGCCGCCAGCAACGAACAGGCGTCTGGGGTTTCGCAGGTGGGCGAAGCGGTGACCCAGATGGATCAGGCCACGCAGCAAAACGCCGCCCTGGTCGAAGAAATGGCAGCCGCGGCCAGCAGCCTCAAGTCCCAGGCACAGGAACTGGTGCAAGTGGTGGCGGTGTTCAAGCTCGGCGCCGGACAGGACCACCACCCAGTGGCGCAATTGGCCGCCGTGCGCTCGCACAGTTCCAAGGCCAAGCCGTTTGCCGGTACCGAAAGGCGTGGTGGCGGCATTCCCAAAGGTGCTGCTGCCCGAGCTCACGCGAACACCGCCTCCACCGCGCCGCACACGGCGTCGCAAGCTGCAGGCGCGTTGCAGGCGCCCAGCACCGCCACGCCCAAGACCCAGACCAAGCCCGCTCCCGTCGGGGGTGACGACGACTGGGAAACCTTTTGACAGATTGCCGGGCGATCGGCGCGACGCGAGGCGCGGTTTGCCCGGTTCGTAGCCGATCATCGGATTGCGGCTTTGCGCCTGGTTTGACTGGTCGATCGATAACTTCACTGGAGTGCCCACGATGAGCCTTAAACTGAAGTTCCTCCTCCAAAAAAGCGTGTTTCCCCTCTGAAACACCCGCGTTTCTTAGTTCCATGGCCTGTCTACACTTTGATCTCACCGATCAACTCAAGTGCTCGCCTTTGCTTGTCGCTTGGCATCGTGGTGATCTCAAAACTTGGCGCATCGCCCGCGCTTGTTGGCGTGCGGCACGTGTTGCACACGATGGTGGCCAAATCCTTCATCAAAGTCTGAAAGCTATGCGTTGGGCTGCCGTCCTCCAAGGTACGACTGCGCGCCTTGCGCAGCGCCGTATCTGATCGCTTGGCCGGCGCCACCTGGTCACGAGTGAGTTTGGCTGCCTGGTCCTCATCGGCAAACATCAGCTCACGCCAAACCTCCCGCATCTGCCACTCCACGTAGTAGGCCAGCATGCACAGGAAGATATGCGCGCGCACCCGATCCTCCAGACGGTGATGAATCGGGCGTACCTTCAAATCGATCGTCTTGATCGACAGAAACGCGCGTTCCACCTGGGTCAGGGACTTGTAAGCGCGCACGCAGGTGGCCGCGTCCATGCGCTGCGCCGTGACGCTGGTGCGAATGATGTACAAGCCATCGAGCGCCGCCTCGGCGGCAATGTTGTCCGCCAGACGGGTGAAGGTGAATGAACTGTCGGTGATGAATAGTTCAAAGTGCTTGGCCACCTTGTACTGGTTGACCACCTTGCCAGCGGCCACGCCAATCTTGTCTTCGCCCACCAGCTTGCCCGCATCGACGCGCACCTTGATTTTTTCCAGATTCTTTTCGGTGGCCAGTAACAAATCATCGCGGGTGTGCGCACGCAGCTTGGCCAACTCCGGATTGCGGCAGGCCACCAAACGTTCACCGGGAAAGTCCGGTGAGCTGATCTCCAGCAAGTTGCGCTCATCGAACAAGCCCAATTGCAAGTGACGCTGCTCCACCAGCGTGCGAATCGAGGCACTGCGCAACGCCGTGATCCAGGCCACATCGGCGTCTTTGCTCATCTCGTCGATGGCCTTTTGCGAGATCATGCCCCGATCGCCCACCATCACCATGCGCCCAATGCCAAACTCCTCGCGCAGGCGCTGTACCTGGGGCAGAAACGTGGTGCTGTCCGAGGTATTGCCCGGATGTACCGAGATCGCCACCGGGCAGCCTCGCGCATCGGTGAGCAGCCCATAGTTGACTTGCAGGGTGCCGCGCTTGCCGTCGCGGCTGTAGCCCAGTTTGGCCAAGGGGCAGTGGCTACCCTCGAAGTAACTCGATGACAGGTCGTACAGCACCAGGGCGTCATCCGTGAGGTGGCGGGCGGCGAGCTTCTTCTGAATCCGGTCTTGCGCGGCCAGTAGCCAGTCCATGGCGGCGTACAGGTCGTCCTCGGTGGCCTCCTGTACACCAAACTCCTGCGCCAGCGTGCTGGTGTGCCACAGGCGCGTGGTGGCCAGTTTGGTGGCGGGGCAGACGATGCGAGAGGCCACCATGGCCTGTACCAAGTCACGCTCGCGGCAGGGCTTGGAGGCCAGCAGCGAGGCAAAACCCAGGCGTTGCATGGCCAGGGCGACGGCTTGCACGTGGCCGTGGGCTTGTGAACGGGTGATCTCGAATGCTTGCGCAACCGGGCGCAAGACGTCGCCGCGCAAAGCGCCGCGAATGGATTCGATTTGCGAGGCGCTCAGGCCCGACAGATTGGCCAGCGTGCGTTTGCGAACCTTGGAGCCCTCACGGTAGGACTCGCGTAACAGGATCGTGGGCGAAGAACCTCGATTTGGAACAGCGTGAATGTGCATGCCTACATTTATAGTCACATTTCAATTGAAATTCAACATAAATACATGCCTACAAAAAGAAAGCCACAATTCCTCGAAAGTCATTGATTAAAAAGGGATTTCTACCGAGAAACGAAGCTATCGCAGGAGGAACTTCAGCTTAAAGACGCTCGGATCTCCACACGATTGATGCTGGGCTTCGGCTTGTTGGCCTTGTTGATCGCCCTGACGGGGGCATCGCGGTGGTCAAGGTCGATGCCATGAGTGATTCGTTCGAGACCGTGGTCAATGATCGTGTGCCACGCGTCATTGCCTTGTTCGAGGTCAAGGGTGAAATCAACCTGATCGCCCGTGCGACGCGCAATATGGTGTTGGTGCGCGATACGGCGGACGTCAAGAAGGAAGCCGCCCGCATTGATGTGGCACGCAAGAAGATTGACGAGCGGCTGCAAAAGCTCGGTGCACAGATCAAGTCCGATCAGGATAAGACGGCCCTGACCCAGGTTACCGAGGCGCACAACAAGTACCTGGGGGTGCAGGCCAAACTGGTGGAGCTGGCCGACGGTGGGCAGACCTTTGAAGCCAAGGCGATGCTGATGGATGAGGTGCGCCCGGTGCAAAACGCCTACTTTGGTGTGATCGATGCCATGATCAAGCTCCAGGGTGACCAGTTGGACGGCTCGGTCAAAGACACGCATTCAGTCGTCACCAGTACGCGGCTGCTGATGGGGCTGACCATTGTGCTGTCGCTGGTGGCAGCGGCCTTGCTGGCGTTGTGGACGATGCGCTCCATAACCGGGCCGCTCAAGCAGGCGGTGGCGGTGTCGCAAGCGGTCGCCGCGGGGGACCTTAGTGTGCAGTTTGAGGCGCAGGGCCACAGTGAAACGGCGCAACTGCTCAGCGCCCTCAAAGCCATGCAAGACAGCCTGGCCAAGGTGGTTGCCAATGTGCGTCGCGGCTCCGAGGGAGTGGCGGCATCCAGTGGCGAAATCGCCCAAGGGAACAACGACCTGTCGGCCCGCACTGAACAGCAGGCCAGCGCATTGGAGCAAACCGCTGCCTCCATGGAGGAGCTCAGCTCAGCGGTGAAGCAAAACGCCGACGGCGCGCGCCAGGCCAACCAGTTGGCCATGACCGCGTCGACAGTGGCGGCCAAGGGTGGCGACGTGGTTGGCCAAGTGGCGCAGACCATGAAGGGCATCAACGAGTCGTCGCGCAAGATCAGCGACATCATCCAGCGTGATCGACGGCATCGCCTTTCAGACCAATATCCTGGCGCTCAATGCGGCGGTGGAAGCCGCCCGTGCGGGTGAATCCGGGCGCGGTTTTGCGGTGGTGGCCAGCGAGGTGCGCAGCCTCGCTGGGCGTTCGGCCGAAGCGGCCAAGGAAATCAAGAGCCTGATCAACGCCAGCGTCGAGCGGGTCGAGCAGGGCAGCGCGCTGGTCGACCAGGCTGGCGTCACCATGACCGAGGTGGTCAGCTCAATTCGGCGTGTGACCGACATCATGGGCGAGATCAGCGCGGCCAGCGCGGAGCAGTCCACCGGCGTGGCGCAGATCGGTGAGGCCGTCAAGCAGATGGATCACACCACGCAGCAAAACGCCGCGTTAGTCGAACAGGTGGCCGCTGCCGCGAGCAGTTTGCAGTCGCAAGCGCAGGAGTTGGTGCAGGTGGTAGCGGTGTTCAAACTTGGTGCCGACCAGGCTGCGCATCGGGTGGCGCAGCGGGCGCCTACCCGTCGGAGCCAGCCCGGAGCGAGTCCTGCGGCCCGACCAGCGGTCGCGATCGCACACCGCACGGCCGTGCCGGGCGCGCCCAGACCGGTGGCGCTGCAGGCACCGGCCACCGTGACGCCGCCCAAGACCCAAACCAGGGCTGCCCCGGCGGGTGGCGACGAGGATTGGGAGACCTTCTGAGGCGTGCTGGGATCGACTGCGCTGCGCTCAGTGACTCGTGACAGCCTTCGGCTGATCATGGCCGCCCCGGATTGTGGTCCAACACGGCACAATCGACGTCATGACTACCAAACTTGCTGGCCATCTGCTGGTTGAATGCCTTGTGGCCCAAGGCGTCACGCATGTGTTTGGCGTACCCGGCGAGAGCTACCTCGCGGTCCTTGACGGCTTTCATTTGCATCAAGAGCGCATTCGCTTCGTGACCAATCGCCACGAGGGCGGTGCGGCGTTCATGGCGGAGGCGCATGGCAAGTTGAGTGGGCGGCCCGGTGTGTGTTTTGTGACACGCGGACCAGGCGCCACCAACGCCTCGATCGGTTTGCATACCGCCTTCCAGGACTCGACACCAATGGTGCTGTTTGTGGGCGATGTGGACAGCAGTGCGCGCGACCGCGAGGCCTTTCAGGAACTGGACTACGTGAGCTTCTTCGGTCCCAGCACCAAGGGCCTGGCAAAGCGTGTCGAGCGCATTGACAACCCGCAGCGCATTGCGGAATACGTGGTGCGTGCCTTTGCCACCGCCATGAACGGCCGCCCTGGGCCGGTGGTCCTGGTGATGCCCGAAGACATGCTGAGCCAAGCCGTGCCCACCTGGACGGCGGCAGCATTGGCGCCCCAGCTGCTTTCGATGGTCACCTCAGCGCAGGCCGGTATTGGCCCGCAGGATCTGAGCACATTGCACGCAATGCTATCGAAAGCAGAGCGTCCGATGGTCGTCGCAGGCGGTGGAGGCTGGACCGTGGCCGCCGCCCAGGCACTGCAGCGCTTCGCACAGACCTGGCAGCTGCCGGTGGCCAACGCCTTTCGGTTTCAGGACCTGTTTGACAACCACCATCCACTGTACGCCGGTGATGTCGGCCTGGGCATCAGCCCACGGCTGGCTGCGCGCTTGCGCGCCAGCGATCTGGTCGTGGCCATCGGTGCACGGTTGGGCGAGATCACCAGCGGTGGCTACAGCCTGTTTGAGTCGCCCCGCACCAAACAGCAGTTGGTGCACATTCATGCCAGCGCCGAGGAGCTTGGGCGCGTCTACCAGGCTGACCTGGCGATCAATGCCACCATGAACGCCGCTGCCTTGGCATTGGCAACGCTACCGGCACCCGACGCCGTGCCGTGGCAGGCCTGGAGCGCTTCCAGTCACGCCGACTACCTGGGCAACCTGGTACCCCAAAGCCTGCCCGGTGAGGTGGACATGCCCGCCGTCGTGGCCTGCCTGCAACGGCATTTGCCGTCTGATGCGGTGCTGACCAACGGCGCTGGCAATTTTGCGAGCTGGCTGCACCGCTTCTATCGCTATCACGGTCTGGCCAAGGGACACAAGACCCAGTTGGCGCCCACCAATGGCGCCATGGGCTACGGCGTGCCCGCCGGTATTGCGGCGGCGATCACCACCGGTCGCGTGGCAGTGACCATCACCGGCGATGGCGACTTCCTGATGTCTGGCCAGGAGCTTGCAACGGCAATGCAGTGCGGCGCCAAGAGCATCATCGTGCTGCTCAACAACGGCATGTTCGGAACCATTCGGATGCATCAGGAGCGCGAGTACCCCGAGCATGTTGTCGGCACGACGCTATCGAACCCCGACTTCGCAGCCTTGGCTTGCGCGTACGGTTTTGTTGGTGTGCGCATCACGCAGACTGCTGCGTTCGAGGCCGAGTTGTTGGCCGCATTGGGGCGCAGCCAGGGCACCTTGATCGAGGTGATGTTGGACCCGGAAGTCATCACTACCCGCGCCACCCTGAGTCAGATTCGGCACGCAGCGCAGGCCAGCCTGCTGGACAAACGCTGAATCACAACTCGGCCAGCAGCGTAGCCAGCGCTTGCAGGTAGGCCTCAAACTCATGGATGTCGCCGTGCGCGGCGCCGGTAATGCGCAGCAGACGCGCCTGCGGCACCAGGGTCTTGAGGGTGTCGGTGTGATGGACCGCGATCAACTGGTCAAGCTCAGCATCGACCAATACCAGAGCGCCGCGGATGCGCTGGATCAGTTGGTCGGTACGCATCGGATAGCGCAGCACCCAGCTCGGCACCCAGCCATAGTGCTCGGCCGCCAACGCCGCCATACTGCTGTAGGGCGATACCAGCACCGTCAAGTCGGGTGCGCGTTGGGTCGACAGATCCGCCGACAGGCGGGCGGCCAGGCCCGAACCGAGGGAGCGGCCATAGATCACGATCCTGGTGTACCCGGTGCAGCGGCCTGAAAGGTGATCCCAGACGGCACGCACATCGGCGTGCAACTGTGCCTCGCTCTCGATGCGGCCGGTGCTCTTGCCGTAGCCCCGGTAGTCGAGCATGAACAGGTCGAAGTTGGCCTGGCGGTAGAAGTCGGTGTTGGTGAACCAGGTTTGCAGACAACCAGCGTTGCCATGGAGAAAGAACACCAGTCCCCTCGGATTGGGCAACTGCAGGTGCATCGCCGATAGTCGCGCACCGGGCACGTCGATACTGAGCTCGTGTACGTCCGGCGGCTGGGCCAGGACTTGCGACGGTGGCAACACGGTGGGCGTGAACAGCAGCCACTCCTGTTTGAACCACAGCCAGACGATGGCCGCCGCGTAAAGCGTCAGTGCAAGCGCCGCAGCCACCGTCACCGTGGCGAGCATCGTCCCGTCCCGGATCCGAGCAGTTGACAATTCTTCAAGCGTGGCCTCCTGCCGGGCAGTGTAGTACCAGCGGCAAAAAAAGGGGCCGTTCAATGACGGCCCCAACTTGGAGAAACGAAACCTGAAACTTTGCGGGTCAGACCACTCGCGCAGCGACGTGCTCTGACCCCAACTGACTAGAAGCTTGCGGGTCAGACCACTCGCTCAAACGATGTGCTCTGACCCCAACGGACTTATTCCTTGATGTCCACGCCGTAAAAGCTGTGGCGGCCAAACGGGCTGAGCTTGAAGTCAATCACTTCCTTGCGCACCGGTTTGAGCTGCACCGCGTGCGCGATGGTGAACCAGGGCGCTTGCTCCTTGAAGATCACCTGCGCCTGCTCATACAGCTTGGTGCGCTCGGCGGTGTTGGTGACGGCCTTGGCCTTGACCACCAGGTCGTCGAAGGGCTTGTAGCAGAACTTGGCGACGTTGCTGCCGCTCACGCCCTGGGCCGAGTCGCAGCCCAGCAGGGTGTGCAAGAAGTTGTCTGGGTCACCGTTGTCGCCGGTCCAGCCGAGCATGCCCATCTGGTGTTCGCCGGCCTGCATGCGCTTGCGGTATTCGCCCCACTCAAAGGTCTTGATCTCGGCCTTGACGCCGATCTTGGCCAGGTCGGCCTGCATCAACTCGGCGATACGCTTGGCATTTGGGTTGTACGGACGCTGCACGGGCATGGCCCACAGGTCGGTGGTCATGCCGTTGGGGAAGCCGGCATCGGCCAGCAGTTTCTTGGCCGCCTCGGGATTGAAGGCGTCGTCCTTGAGGTCCTTCTTGTACGACCACATGGTCGGCGGGATCGGGTTGACGGCGGCGATGCCGCTGGACAGGTAGACGGCGTCGATGATGGCCTTCTTGTTGATGGCCATGTTGATCGCCTTGCGCACGCGCACGTCGTCAAACGGCTTCTTGGTGGTGTTGTAGGCCAGGTAACCGACGTTCAGGCCGGCTTGCTCCAGCACCGTGACCTTGGGGTCCTTGCGCATCGCGTCCAGGTCCGCCGGGTTGGGGTAGGGCATGACATGGCATTCACCCTTTTGCAGCTTGGCCCAGCGCACCGAGGCGTCGGGCGTGATCGAGAACACCAGGTCGTCGATCTTGGCTTTGCCGCCGTAGTACTCCGGGAAGGCCTTGTACCGAATGAGGGCGTCCTTCTGGTACTGCACCAGCATGAACGGACCGCTGCCGATGGGTTCCTGGTCGATCTTTTCGGGCGTGCCAGCTTTGAGCATGGCGTCGGCATATTCCTTGGACTGCACGCCGGCGTACTCCATGGCCCAGCCGGAGAGGAAGGGCGCATTGGCCGAGTTGAGCGTGATCTTCACCGTCATGGGGTCAACCTTGTCCACCGACTTGATCAGTTTGTCCATGCCCATGTCGTTGAAGTACGAGTGGTTCGGGCTGGTGACCTTGAAGTAGGGGTTGCTTTCCTTCCACTGGCGCTCAATGGCGAAGATGATGTCGTCCGCGTTCATGTCGCGCGTGGGCTTGAAGTTCTTGTTGCTGTGCCACTTGACGCCCTTGCGCAGGAAGAAGGTGTATTCCTTGCCGTCGGCTGAGACGGTCCAGCGCTCGGCCAGGCCGGGCACCACGGCGGTGCCGCCGCGCTCGAAGTCGACCAGGCGGCTGTAGATCTGGGTGTTGGCGTCGAAGGATGTGCCCGTGGTATTGATGCCGGGGTAGAAGTTCTCCGGGCTGCCTTCCGAGCAAAACACCAGGGTCTTGGCGGCCACCGGGGTCATGGCCAGAATGGCCGGTAGCGCCACTGCGCACAGCAGGGCGATCTTACTGGGGCGCTTCACGGCAGCTCGCAGTTTTGTTTGAATCATCTTATGGACTCCTCAGGGGTTAGTGCTGCGGGGCAGCGGGTTGGATAAATTGTTCGGCCAGATGGCAAGCCACTTGGCGTTCGGCCAGATGGCGCAGTATCGGGCGTTCCACGCGGCAGCGCTCGACCGCGTTGGGGCAGCGGGTCGAGAACACACAGCCGCTGGGTGGATTCAGGGGCGAGGGTAACTCGCCGGTGAGAACGATGCGTGGAAGGCCAGCGGTTTGACCTGCCAAGCCTGGGGTTGAGCCCAGCAGAGCGCGGGTGTAGGGGTGCAGCGGTTGCGTGAACAAGGTCTGCTTGTCGCCTTGCTCCACAGTGTGGCCCAGGTACATCACCAGCACGTCGTGGGCAATGTGGCGCACCACGCCCAGGTCGTGCGAGATGAACAGGTAGGCCAGGCCCAGTTCCTGTTGCAGGTCGGCCAGCAAATTGAGCACCTGGGCCTGGATCGACACGTCCAGCGCCGAGACCGGCTCGTCGGCCACCAGCAGCGCCGGGTTGCGCATCAGCGCGCGCGCGATGGCGATGCGCTGGCGCTGGCCGCCCGAGAACATGTGCGGGTAGCGGTCGTAATGCTCGGGGCGCAGGCCCACCAAGGCCAGCATGCCGCGCGCCTGGGCCTGGCGCTCATCGGCGCTCAGGCTGGTGTTGATCTCCAGGGGCGCTTCCAAAATGGCGCCAATCTTCTTGCGCGGGTTGAGCGAGCCGTAGGGGTTTTGAAACACCAATTGCACCGCCCGGCGCAGGGCTTGGCGCTGCTGCGGCTGCGCCGCGATCACATCGACGCCACCGATCTTGAGCTCGCCCGCTGTGGGGTGCTCAATCAATGAGACCATGCGCGCCAGCGTGGACTTGCCGCAACCCGATTCGCCCACTACCGCCAGCGTCTTGCCGGGCAGCACGGTGAAGGACACGCCGCCGACCGCCTGCAGCTGATCGGGGGCGCGGAACAGGCCACGACGAATCGCGTAGACCTGGCGCAGGTCGCGGGCTTGTACCACCGGTTCAGTCGGTGTGGCGATCGGGTTCAACAAGGCGTTCACGCGCCCACCTCGTCAAGATCGCCTTCAGTCTGGGCGGCACGGGCGTCGGCATCACCCAGGGGGTAGTGGCAGCGCACCATGCCGTCATGCCACATGCGCAGGGCTGGGCGCTGTGCCTGGCAGTTGTTGGCGGCGTGGCTGCAGCGCGGGGCAAACAGGCAGCCGCTGGGTCGGTCGTACAAACCCGGCACCATGCCGGGGATGGTGGCCAGGCGGCGCTGGCCGTCGCTGCGCTCGGGCAGTGCCGCCATCAGTGCCTCGGTGTAGGGGTGCTGCGGGGCGGCAAACAGTGCCGTGGCGCCGCGCTCTTCCATGACCTGACCGGCATACATGACGGCCACGCGCTGCGCCATCTCGGAGACCACACCCATGTTGTGGGTGATCAGGATCAGCGCCATGCCGCGTTCTTTTTGCAGGCTGCGCAAGAGGTCGAGGATTTGTGCCTGGATGGTCACGTCCAGCGCGGTGGTGGGCTCGTCGGCAATCAGCAGCTTGGGGTTGCAGGCAATCGCCATGGCGATCATCACGCGCTGGTTCATGCCCCCCGACATCTGGTGCGGAAACACCTTGAGGCGGCTCTCCGGGTGCCGGAATCCCGACCTGCTCCAGCAGTTCAATCGAGCGCCGCTGCGCGCCCTTGCTGTCCATCCCCAGATGCAGCTTGAGTGTTTCGGCCAATTGAAAACCAATCGTGAAGCACGGGTTCAGGCTGGTGGTGGGGTCATGAAAAATCATGGCCACGTCTTTGCCGGTCAGGCGCCGACGGTCACGTTCGGACAGGCTGAGCAAATCGTGCCCGTCAAATCGCAGGGTGTCGGCCCGGACCACGCCAGGATAGGCCACCAGGCCCATCAGCGCCATCATGGTGACGCTTTTTCCCGAGCCCGATTCACCCACGATGCCCAGCACGTCGCCGGCCTCGACTGTCAGGCTGACGCGGTCGACCGCGTGCATCACACCGCTTTGCGACGGGAAGTCGACCGACAGGTTCTCGATTTCAAGTAAGGCCATGAGAGTCCGCGTCAGGGCTGCGGCTAGCGCTTGAGCTTGGGGTCGAACGCATCACGCAGTCCGTCGCCCAGCAGGTTGAAGGCCAACACGGTGATCAGGATCATCAGACCCGGAAAGGTGACCACCCACCAGGCGCGCAGCACGAATTCGCGCGCGTCGGCCAGCATGGTGCCCCATTCGGGCGAGGGTGGTTGCGCGCCCAGGCCCAGAAAGCCCAGCGCGGCGGCGTCCAGGATGGCTGTCGAGATGCCCAGCGATGCCTGCACGATCAGCGGCGCGGTGCAGTTGGGCAGCACCTCGTTGAACATCAGCCGAAAGTGGCTCGCACCATTCATGCGTGCGGCAGTCACGTAGTCCTTGGAGGTTTCGGAGATCACTGCCGCGCGAGTGATGCGCACATAGTGCGGCAGCACCACGATCGAGACTGCCAGCATGGCATTCATCATGCCCGGCCCCAAAATTGCCACGATGACGATCGCCAGCAACAGACTGGGCAAGGTCAGGATGATGTCCATCAGGCGCATCACCGCGATCTCGTAGATACCCCGGAAGTAGCCTGCGGTCAAGCCCAGCACCGTGCCCACCAGCACCGATACCGCCACCACGGCAATGCCGATGACCAGCGAGAGCCGCGCACCGTGAATCAGGCGCGACAGGATGTCGCGGCCAATCGCATCGGTGCCCAGCGGGTAGGCCCACGAGCCGCCCTGCTGCCACGCGGGAGGTTTGAGAAACACCGCGTTGTTGGTCAGGTCCGGTGCATAGGGCGCCAGCCATGGTGCAAATAGCGCGACCAGCAACACGGCAACGACGATGACCAGGCCGGCGACGGCACCGTTGTTGGCGCAGAAATAGGTCCAGAACTCACGCAGCGGGTGCGGGGGTGCATGCTGCTGCGTCGCCGCATTCGTGATAGCTGTGCTGTTCACCGTTGATGCCTGATGCGTGGGTTGATGATGCCGTAAGTGATGTCAACCAGCAGGTTGACCATCATCACCATGCTGCCTAGCAACAGCATGCCGCCCTGCAGCACCGGGTAGTCGCGTCGGCTGATGGCCTCGATCAGCCATTTGCCCACGCCCGGCCAGGAGAAAATGGTCTCGGTCAGGATGGCGCCGGTGAACAACACGCCCACCTGCAAGCCAATCACCGTCACCACCGGAATCAGGGCGTTGCGCAGCGCGTGCAGCGACACCACGCGCAAGTTGGGTAGACCTTTGGCGCGGGCGGTGCGGATGTAGTCCTCGCCCAGAACCTCGAGCATCGCGGAGCGGGTCATGCGCGCGATCACCGCCAGCGGGTTCGTGCCCAGCACGATGGTGGGCAGGATCAGGTGAGACAGAGTCGACCAGAAGGCTCCCTTGTCGTTGGCCAGCCAGGAGTCGATCAACAGGAATCCGGTGACCGGTTCAATGAAGTACTTGACGTCGAGACGGCCCGACACCGGGGTCAGATCAAGCTGCACCGAGAACAGCAGGATCAGTAGCAAACCCCACCAGAAAATCGGCATCGAGTAGCCGGTGAGCGAGATCCCCATCACACCATGGTCGAGGATGGAGTTGCGTTTGACCGCCGCCAGAATGCCGGCCGGAATGCCGATGATCAGGGCGAACAGAATGGCGCAAGTCGCCAGCTCAATGGTGGCGGGAAACAGCGCGGTGAATTCGGTCAACACCGGCGTTTGCGTGATCACCGACTTGCCCAGGTCGCCCTGCAACACACGGCCGATGTAGATGCCGTATTGAACCAGAATCGGCCGGTCCAGCCCGTATTCCTTGAGCAATGTGGCGTGCCGTGCCGGATCGATACCCCGCTCACCGGCAAGGGTTTCAATCGGATCGCCGGGTACCAGGCGGATGAGAAAGAAGGCCACCAGCGTCATCCCCAGGAAGGTGGGAATGACCAGACTCAGGCGGGTCAGGATAAAGCGAAACAAGGTGGAGACGTTCTAACGGCTGAGTTGACTCGGGAAGGCGGCTTGTGGTCGCCTGGTCTACGGATCAGGGCTACGCGATGTAAGCGGCCTGTCGGGCTGATTATGCAGCGGCGCGCGGCGGCGATTTCTCGGGATAAACCCGGTGGCCGGACTTGCGCTTGCAGGCGTCGGAGATCAGGGCAAGACCATCGGTGCTTGCGCAAAAAAAAGGCCGACTTGCGTCGGCCCTTTTGCGTAAGCAGCCGAAGCTGATTACTTGAGGTGCTTGCCAATCAAGCCAGCCATCTCGAACATCGACACTTGCATCTTGCCGAAGATTTCCTTCAGCTTGGCGTCGGCGTTGATCATGCGCTTGTTGACAGCGTCTTGCAGTTTGTTTTTCTTGATGTAGGCCCACAGCTTGCTGACCACCTCGGTGCGCGGCAGCGGATTGGCACCCACGATCGCGGCCAATGCGGCGCTTGGCGTCAAGGCCTTCATGAACGCTGCGTTGACGGTGCGCTTCTTGGCCGGAGCCTTTTTAGCAGCAACCTTCTTGGCAGGTGCCTTCTTGGCCGCAGGGGCCTTCTTTGCTGGTGCAGCCTTCTTGGCCGGAGCCTTCTTGGCGGCTACCTTCTTCGCTGGTGCAGCCTTTTTGGCAGGTGCTGCTTTCTTTGCGGGAGCAGCTTTCTTTGCCGGAGCTTTTTTTGCAGTTGCCATGATGAATTGTCCTTCTAGAAGTTGATTAATCACCAGCGAAAAACTGCTTCTCCACTGGCAAGGCGGATGCTACTGGAGAAATAGCGCCTTTCCAAGGGAAAAAGCGCCTTTTTCCCTCTGGCGTGTTGTTTTTTTACTCGGTGTTCTCCCTCTGGGCGCCCCAGTGACAGCCCTGGTGTGTTGCCCTGTGTGCCGCTGTGCGTGCTCATGCAGTGCCGCAGGTGCGGCGATCAAGCTGGCGTCACCAATGAGTTTTTCTCCGTTGCGAGGGTGACACTGCAGAGCCGTTTGTGAGTGGGCAGGCCCTACAATTTTGCAAATTTCAGGACCTTTCGACCATGACACCTAACTTTGCCAGCTGCGACCTGTGCGATGCCCACAAGACCGATCTCTCCGGCAGTTTTCGGGTGCTGCCACCCGGCTTGCGCGACTTTGGTGCCTTGCGCAAGTTCTGCGGACCGGTGGTGACGGTGAAATGTTTTGAGGACAACACGCTGGTCAAGGCGGCAGTGGACTCTGTCGGCTTTGAGGACACGCCGCAGGGGCGCGTCGCCAAGGTGCTGGTGGTCGACGGTGGCGCCTCGCTGCGCCGCGCGCTGCTGGGCGGAAATTTGGGCGCGGCGGCCGCGCGCAATGGCTGGGCCGGTGTGCTGATTGATGGCTGTGTGCGCGATGTGGCCGAGCTGGGCGTGTTGCCGGTGGGCATTCGGGCGCTGGCCAGTAACCCCATGCCGACCGAGAAGCGCAATGAAGGACAGCAGAACGTGCCGGTGCAAATCCAAGGCGTGTGGGTGCGCCCCGGCGACTGGCTGTATGCCGACGAAGACGGCGTGGTAATCAGCGCGCAGCGTCTGGCGTGAGGGCGCCGCGTGCGGGCAAGGTGGCCAGTACCACGCCCAGCAGCGCGATGCCAAATGCCAGCCATTGCAGGCCCTGCAGGGTTTCACCCAGCAGCAGCACGCCAACTGCGGCAGCCGATACCGGCAGCAGCACGGTGAAGACCGCCGCTTTGGCGGCAGGGACGGTGCGCAGACCGGTCATCCACAGCCAGACGGTCCAAACGCTGGCTGCCAGCGCATAGAACAGCAACAGCAACCACATCGTGGCCGGCACGCCGGCAAAGTCAAACCGAAGCGCCAGGTACAGGCCGGGTGGTGTCATCAACACCCAGCCCCACAGATTGATGATGGCGGCGATGCGTTTGGGTGCAATCGATGCGGTGAGCTTCTTGCCAATGACGATGTAGGCCGCCTCGCACAGCACGGCACCGATCAGCAGCGCAATGCCCAGGGTTTCTCGGCTCAAGCCCAGTATCGGCGGCACGGCTTGCTGAATGGTCTCGACGTGTGGCTGTTTTGAGAGTGAAAACAGACCGATCCCGATGACCGCGCAAGCAATGGCGGCCCAGGTTCGGGCGCCGATTCGCTCGCCGAGAAAAAGCCAGCTCATCAGCGCCGCCACCGCGGGCAGCGCCGCCAGAATGACGCCGGCCCAGACGGCGCTGGTCATGCTGACGCCGTAGAGCATGCAGATCGAGAACAGGAAATTGCCCAGCAGTGACTCCAGAAACAGCAGCCGCTTGGTCCTGGCCGTCAGCGCCGGTTCGTGCGGGGCGCGCCTGAGCCAGTGTGGCATGGCCAGGGCGCCCATGCCAAAGCGCAGCCAGGCCAACAACAGCACCGGTATCGCCGCTACCAGCGGCTTGGACAGGGCCACGTAAGCGCCCACCAGCGTCATGCACAGGGCCAGGCTGGCATACGCCAGGGCGCGTTGGTTGCGAGTTTGCATGAGGTGGGAGCCGTCCTGGGGTTGCGCAGTCTGGGATCATGCCCGAGTTGACTCAGGCCCCGAGCGCAGCCGGCTCATTGGCCGGTTGCATTCACCAGGATGCAAAACGGTCCACGCTGTAGGGCGCCAGCTCGATCGGGCTGCGACGCCCCAACACCACCTCGGTCATGATGCGCGCGGTCACTCCCGCCAGGGTCAGACCCAGGTGCTGATGGCCAAACGCCAGGAACACATTGGGGTGCCGCGGTGCGACGCCCAACACCGGCAGGTGATCGGGTAGCGAGGGCCTAAAGCCCATCCAGGTGCTGGCCCCATCGGTGTTGGCACCGGGCAGCAGCGCTTGCAGGTGGCGTTGCAGCAAGGCGTAGCGGCGCGGATCGGGTGGCAGGTGCAGGCCGCCGAACTCCACCGTGCCGGTCATGCGCAAGCCCATCGACATCGGCGTCATGATCACTTTGCGTTCGCCAGACGCCACCGGTCTGTTCAGGGCGGGGCGGTCGCCCGAGCCCGACGCAGGTTGCGGCGCAAGCGTGATGTGGTAGCCGCGCTCGGTGTCCAGGGGCACGTGGTAGCCCAGGCTGGCCGCCAGTGGTTTGGACCAGGCCCCAGCGCAGATCAGCACACGTTGGGCGCGCAAGGTGCCACCGTCTTGCAGGGTCAGCGTGGCGCAGTGGCTGGTCATCGCCTGCACCTGCTCGACCCGGCACTGCTGGATGCGTCCGCCGTGTTTCAATAAGTCTTGCGCCAGCGCGGTGCAAACGGCGTGCGGGTCCTCGACATGGCCGCTGTCGAGGTAGTGAACGCCGCCTTGCACCCCCCTGCTGAGCGCCGGTGTGGCTTCTTGTAGCGCGCTGGCCGATACCGGCATGGATTCGATGCCGTAGGGGCGCAGCCGTCGCGCCAGTGCCAGGGCTGCGTTGCGCCCACTCTCGCTCTCCCACACGTCCATGTGGCCATTGAGATGCAGCAGCTGCGCGGCGTCCACGTCTTCCAACAGCTGCGCCAGGTCGTCCCGGGCGCTTTCCTGCAGGGCCAGCAGCGCCGCCACGCCGCGCGCGAAGGACCTCGGTCGCGCGGCCCAGACGAACCGCGCCAGCCAGGGCAGGATCGGCAGCAGGTAGCCCAGGCGCAGCCGCAAAGGGCTGTCAGCCGCCAGCAGATAGCGCCAACTGCCGCGGACGACTTCGGGGCTGGCCAGGGGGAATAGTTGTTCGGTGGCAATGTGGCCGGCGTTGCCAAAGCTGGCGCCCATGCCCACCTCGCCCGCGTCCAGCAGCATCACCTCGTGTCCCGCCTGCGCCAGCCGCGAAGCGCAGGCGGCGCCGATCACGCCGGCGCCGATGACGATCACCTCTGCATCCAGTGAGTGGCTGACGTGGGTCACGGGGGCATTCAACAGGTCGGCAGAGCTGGCTTGTTGGCAAGGGCCAGCGTGATGGTGGTGTTGGCCTGCTCCAACTCCTCGCCTGCCAGCAGCAGGCGCGGCGCTCGCACAGCCGCGCTGCCCATGCCGACGCGCGACTGCACCAATTTGATCAACTGCACAAACTTCGGCACCACATCCATGCGTAGCAGCGGCAGAAACCAGTGGTACAGCGGCTCGGCCTCAGCCCATCGGCCGGCGCGCGCCAGCTTGAACAAAGCGATGGACTCATGCGGAAAGGCGTTGACCAGCCCGGCCACCCAGCCCGTGGCTCCGGCTGCGATGCCTTCGACAATGAGGTCGTCCACGCCCACCAGGATGTGCAGGCGCGTGCCCATGGCCGCCTTGATGGCGGCGATACGACGCACATCTGCGCTGGACTCCTTGACGGCGACCAGGTTGGGGTGTTGCTCGGTGAGCTCTTTCATCTGCGAGGCTGTGAAGTCGGTCTTGTAGGCAACCGGATTGTTGTAGAGCATGCAGGGTAGCGTAGTGGCGCCAATCACGGCGCTGACGTGGGCTTTCATCTCGCGCCAGTCGGTCGAGTACACGTAGGGGGGCAGCACCATCAGGCCCTGGCAGCCCTCTGCCTGCGCCAGTCGCGCAAAGGCCACCGCGTCACGCGTGGCCAGCGCCGCAACGCCGGGTACCACCGCGCCGCGCCCGGCCACGGCGGCGACCACCGTGCGCAGCACGGCGCGCTTTTCGTCGACGCTCAAGGTGGCGGTCTCGCCCAGTGAGCCCAAAGGCACGATGCCGGTGCTGCCGGCGTCCATCATCTGGGTGACGTGCTGGGCCAAAAAGGCGTGGTCAACTTCGCCGGTGTCAAGAAACGGGGTCGTGATGGCGGGCAATACGCCTTGCCAGAATGTGGACATGGTGGTGTGCTTTCTCTTGGAGGGGGGGAGTGGTGGGCGCGCCGAGACCCATTGCTTTGGGGTCACGGCTGGTCACTGAGCGGGTGCTCTGTTTCGCGGGGCTCGATGTTTGTGCCCCAGCAAAGTGGATCGGCCGGGTCCAGCAGCAGCGTGAGCTCGCCTGACAGAAAGGCCTGACCGGTGATGGTTGGAATGATCTGTTCGCCCTCGGGTCGGAATCGAGCCTCGAACACACTGCCAATCACGCTCTCCTGGCGCCAGGTGGCGTCTTTGGCCAGCTTGCCGTCGGCTGCCAGGCACGCCAGTTTCGCGCTGGTGCCGGTGCCGCACGGCGAGCGATCAAAAGCACCGCCGGGGCACAACACGAAGTTGCGTCCGTCATGGCCCGCCACGTGGGCGGGCCCCATCAGCTCGATGTGGTCGATCTCTGCGCCGTCGCGCCCGGTCACGCCTTGCGCGCGCAGCGCCTGGCGCACGGCCTGTGCAAAGCGAGTGAGAGCGTCGACGTTGGCAAGCGTCAGCGGCATAGACCCGGCGTCCAGCAGAAAAAACCAGTTGCCGCCCCAGGCCACGTCACCCACCACGCGGCCATAACCGTCGACATTCAACGTGACGCTGGCGAGGTGCCGGTAGGAGCGCACGTTTTCAACCGACACCCGGCCCTGGCCGTGCAGCCGTGCTTGCACCGTGCCCACCGGGGTGTCGATGGCATAACTGCCAGGGGTGACGCGACCGAGGTGCTCCAGCGTGGCCATCAGGCCGATCGTTCCGTGGCCACACATGCCCAGGTAACCCACGTTGTTGAAGTAGATGACCGAAGCCAGTGACTGTGCATGGATGGGTGCGAGTAATAGCGCGCCCACCAGTACGTCGCTGCCACGCGGTTCGCAAACGACAGCCCTGCGGTAATGGTCGTGCTGGGTACGCAAACAGCGTACGGCGTCAGCCAGCGGCAGGCCGCCGAGATCAGGGAAGCCCCCGACGACTAGCCGGGTGGGCTCGCCGCCGGTGTGGGAGTCCAAGCAATGAATTTTGTTCATGGGAGAATTTTCACCAGCGGCGCAACCTCGGTCTAGATCGGAGTGTGTCACCGCGCTGCAGAATTCGGCACAATGCAGCGCCATGGACTTGTGTGCCGCCCACCACGCGCTGTTTGACCGCTTGCCTGATGTGACCTACTTCTGCAAGGACACACAGGGCCGCTACACGCACGCCAACCAGACCTTGTTGCGCCGGCTTGGGCTGAACGAGGTAGGCGAGCTGCAAGGCAAGACGGCGGCACAGGTGTTTCCGGCACCTTTGGGCCAGCACTATTGGCAGCAGGACTTGCAGGTGATTCGCAGCGGCGCCAGTTTGCACGACCTGTTGGAGCGCCACCTTTTTGCGGGCGGGCAATCCGGCTGGTGCCTGACGGTCAAGCATCCGGTGCGTCAGGATGGCGCGGTGCGCGGGGTCGTGGGCATATCGCGTGATCTTAAGGGGCCGTCAACGCATGACCCGGTCTACCAGCGGCTAAGCGCCAGTCTGGCATGGGCGCGCGAGCACTGTACCGACCCGGTTGGCGTGGCGGACCTGGCCCGGCACGCCGGCTTGTCGGTTGCGCAACTCGAACGCCATGTGCTGGCACTGCTGCAACTCACGCCCAGTCGCTGGTTGCTGTCATTGCGGCTGGAGTCGGCGGTTGCGCGACTCGACTCGCCGGCAACCATTGCGCAAGTGGCCGCAGACAGCGGTTTTGCCGATCACAGTGCCTTTGCCCGGGCGTTTCGGCGCCACCTGGGCGTGTCGCCGCGCGACTACCGGCAGATGCGGCTGACGATGGCTTGAGCGGTACCCGTTGGAGTAGACTTGGCTGCAGGTCTCAGCACAAGGAACCACGGCGACATGAAGGCTTGGCGTTATGGCTCGTTTTTCTTAGGCATGGCCCTGTGTCTGGCCGCTGCGTCGGTGCAGGCCCGCAGGGTGGCGCTGGTTATTGGCAACGACAACTACTTTCAGGTCACCAAGTTGGAGAAGGCGGTCAACGACGCCGATGCCATGGCGCGTGAGCTCGAAGTGGCCGGCTTCGAGGTCAAGCGACACCACAATCTCACGTTCAAGCAGATGGTGGTGGCCTTCGAGGTGTTCTTCGACATGGTCAAGGGCGGTGACGAGATCGCCGTTTTCTACGCCGGCCACGGTGTTCAGACCGAGCGCGGCAGCTATCTTTTGCCGACCGATATCGAAGGCGAAACCCAATCTCAGATCGAGAAAGTGTCCTACTCGGTCAACGGTCTGCTGGAAGAGCTTGATCGCATCAAGCCGCGCTTCAGTTTGATCATCGTGGATGCTTGCCGGGACAACCCACTGCGCTCGCGAGGTCGCACGATTGGCGTGGCCAGGGGTCTCAATGCGCCCGATCTGGCCAAGGGCCAGATGGTGATCTTCTCGGCCGGCAAGAATCAGCGGGCGCTGGATTCGCTCAGCGACAAGGACACCCACCCCAACGGCCTGTTTACGCGTGAATTCACGGCCCGCATGCGCCGGCCAGGCCTGAGCGTGGAGGCGCTGGCGATCGAGGTCAAGAGCGCAGTGGAGCAACTGGCCCTGTCGGTCAGCCACAACCAGCGGCCCCTGATCGTGAACGATTCGAGTGGGGATTTTTTCTTTGCCGGACCGGGCGCGCCAAGCGGGGCTGCGTCGGCTGCTCCGGTCGTATTGCCAGGGGACTCCGCCCGCGAAGACCAATTCTGGCAAGACACCAAGGCGCCCGACAACGCGGAAGGCTACGAGGCCTACCTGGCTGCTTATCCAAACGGTCGGTATGCTGGCTTGGCGCGGGCCAACATCGCCCGCTTTCGGGCGCGCAGCGCAGGCGCGCCGCCAACCGGAACCCCACCAACGGGAACGACGCCAACAGGAACGGTACCAACCCGTGCGCCGCCGACAAGCCTGCCTGCGCCGACCTTGCCCGCGGCCAAGGCCGCCGCGCCCATGGCGGCGCCCCCCGCAACGACGACGTTCGTTCCGACCGTGGCCGCCCCGACCGACGCCGCACCAGCGCCTGCGCCGATGTCGGCCAACGCGGTGGTCCTGGCCAGCTACTCGCTACCCAATGGCGACAAGTACGAGGGCGAGACTGTTGGACTGGTTCGCACCGGCCGAGGCAAGTACCAGTTTGCCAATGGCGACCGCTACGAGGGTCAACTGGAGGACAACACTTTCACCGGGCGCGGTGTGATGCAGTTTGCCTCGGGCGATCGCTACGAGGGTGAATTCAAGCGTGGTATCAAACAGGGTGAAGGTACGTACCTGTTTGCCAACAAGGACCGCTATGAGGGCCACTTCCTTGACGGGCAGTACCACGGCAAGGGCACCTTTACGTATGCCAGCGGCGACCGTTATGTGGGCGACTACGAGCGTGGCCTCAAAGTGGGGCGCGGGGTGTACAGCTTTGCCAACGGCGAGCGTTATGAAGGGCCCTATGTGGACAACCTGGCGCATGGCGTCGGTCTTTACGTTCACAGCAGCGGCGACCGCTATGAGGGCGATTTCAAGCGTGGTATCAAACAGGGCAAAGGTATCTACCGCTATGCCGCTGGCGGGCGCTATGAGGGTGAATTCGACAACAACATGTTCGAAGGCAAGGGCACGCTGCTCTTGGCCACGGGCGATCGCTATGAGGGCAGTTTTCGGCAAAACGTCAAGGAAGGCGTGGGGGTTCATTACTTTGCCAACCGGGATCGTTATGATGGCTCATTTCGGCTCGGTCTGCAGTCCGGCAAGGGTGTTCACTTCTATGCCAACGGCGACCGTTACGAGGGAATGTTCGAAGCCGGAGTGCGGCACGGTCCGGGCGTCTTCTACTATGCCAACGGTGACAGCAGGAACCACGAATTCGTCAACGGCGCCGAGAAGACCGATTGACATCGGCGCCGTCGGCCTGGCCGAGCCAAAGCGCGGCGTGTCGATTTGACAAGCCGGGTATTGCTCCAGATACTGCATCCAGCGCGGCCCCTTGGGCCGTTTGCCATAGCGTTCTTTTTGCCAACGGGCGTTGGCGCACAGGGGAATGAAGATGTACGGATTGTTTGATCGCGGCGCCACGCGTGTGATGCGTTTTGCGCTGGTTGTGCTGTTTGCGTTGGCTGCCATCGGCATGGGTGGCCGGGCAGCGGCGGCCGACGCTGCCGAAGTCAACGCACCTGACAAGGGCGGCAAGCGCTTTGCCGTGGTCTGGCGTCTCAGCGGTGATGTGAGCGCCACCATGGGTGCCGCCGGCAAGCCGCGAAAGCTGCGCCAAGGTGACCCGGTTTTGGTGGGCGAGACCTTGCGCGCCGCGGCCAGCGCGGAGGCCGTGTTGCGCACCGAGGATGCGGGTTGGATCGCGGTGCGACCGGGCGCGGTGTTTGTAGCGGAGCGCTTTGTCGCGGATGGCCGCGCCAGCGATGAGTTCGTGGTGCGCATCGTCACTGGCGCGCTGCGCATGATCACCGGGTGGATTGGTCACAGCAACCGCGACGCGCATCGGGTGACCACGCCCACGGCAACCATCGGCATACGTGGCACCGACCACGAGCCCTATGTGATGACACTTGAGCTTGGCGAAGCGCTGGGTCAGACGGCTGGCACCTACGACAAGGTCAACCGCGGCGGCACCACACTGGAGGCACGGGGCAACCGGCTTGACGTGGAACCCGGCAAGGTTGGTTTTGCGCGGTCCCCGGCGCTGCCCAAAACACGCGCGTTGATGAGTCTGTTGCTGCCCGTACTGCTGGACAAGGTGCCGGCCTTCTACCTGCCCGGTCAATTTGACGCTGAGCTTGACCAGCTGTCGCAGGCCAGCGAAGAGGAGTCGCGCCGGCACCTGGAGGAGCGACGCAAGGCGATGCCTGCGCCGGCAGTGGATGCAGTTGCCCAAGGCGCACGCGCCCCAGCGATCAGTTCACCAGCGTCCAGCGCACCGGCCAAGCCCAACGGCGTGACCCAGCCCGATGCGTGTGGGGCGACGCGTGTTGCCCGCAACTGGTTGCTCCAATTCGATGCGGGGGTTGCCAAACGCCGTTCCGACGCGATTCTTCGGCTGGTCGCCCCGGAGTTCACGGTGCGGGCGACGGTGCGTGGCCAGGATGCGAGCACGACCGCGCTTGAACTCGGGCGTGACGAGTTCGCGCAGAGCGTGGTTGCCGCCTTGCAGGGGCTGACCGATTTCCGCCAACGTCGCCTTTCGGTGCAAGGTCGGCCCATTGAGCCGGGCGCTTGCGACCGCATCGAGATCATCTCGGTGGTGATCGAGCAAGGCAAACGCAATGGCGCAGCCTATCGGCTGGAGTCGATTGAGAGCTATGTGCTCGAAAAGCGCGCCGGCAAGTGGCTGGCCATTCGGGCCGAGACGACGCAACGCTAGATGGCGCTGGCCCGCCAGCGTGTGGGCCCCGACTAACCGAGTGGCCGCCTGCGTTGGCGCGCAATTGGCCCCATTGGCGCCAGCAGATTCAGGGACACTTGGGCTCCAACCTTCTGACTGAGACCGCCATGAGCCTGGGTGAATTTGCATACGCCAACAACGGCAATCGATTTCTTGCTTCGGCGCCGCTGCAGGCGCAGCGCTTCGCCGTGGCAGGCGTGCCGTTTGACGGCGCTGTCACCAACCGACCCGGCGCACGCTTTGGCCCGCAGGAGATTCGTCGCGCCAGCCTGATGCTGTGCGATGGTCTGCATCCGCTGTTTGAGGTTTCGCCCATGCGCCACATGGGTGACGCTGGCGACATGCGGCTGCCCAATGCCTCGCCGCTGACGGAGGTGCGCGCGCAAATCCAGGCGCAGGCTGCGGTGCTGATGGCGCGCCACCACTGCGTCTTTCTGGGGGGCGACCACTCCGTCACGCTGGCCTTGCTGCGTGCCGCCAAGGCGCAGCACGGGCCGCTGGCGCTGGTGCATTTCGACGCGCATTGCGACACCTGGCAAGACCATTTTGGCGAGCCATCCGGCCACGGCACATGGACCTATGAAGCCATCCAGGAAGGCCTGGTGAGCCCGCAACACGCTGTGCAAATTGGCCTGCGCTCCAGCGGCGAGCGCGCCGCCCGCGAGTACGTGCAGGACCAGGGTGGCATGATTTTCACCGCACGCCAATTGCGCGGGCTCGATGGCGCCGCACTGCAGCCGGTGGTACAGAGCATCGCCCAGCGCCTGGGCCAGCGGCCCTGTTACCTGACGCTGGACATTGATTGCCTCGACCCGGCCTTTGCGCCCGGCACGGGCACGCCAGAGCCGGGTGGCCTGAGCAGCTCGCAGGTGCTGACGCTGCTGGAGTCCCTGGCCGGCCTCAACATGGTTGGCATGGACTGCGTGGAGGTGGCGCCCGCCTACGACCACGCGGAGCTGACCAGCAACGTTGCCGCTACCCTCGTCTGGACCTACCTGTGTGGCCAGATTGCCAAGAGTTTCTGAGACCTTGCGGGACAGACCAAAACTGCGAAGTGGTTTTGCTCTGTCCTCAACTGACTAGGAATCCCACGCATGTTCACGCCTTCCCTGATCGGATCGGACACGCAGCTCAACCGTAACAGCTATTACGAGGCCAGCGTGCAGCGGCCGGCCCTGTCGCCCGCGTTGCACGGCGCGCTGCAGGCCGACGTGGTGGTCGTGGGCGCGGGCTACGCCGGCCTGTCGGCGGCCATCGAGCTGGCGCAGCGGGGATTCAGCGTGGTGGTGCTGGAGGCCGACCGGGTTTGCAGCGGCGCCTCTGGTCGCAACGGCGGGCAGGCGATTGTCGGCTTTGCCAGCGGCCAGGAGCCGTTTGAAGAACAGCTGGGCCTGGCCGACGCGCGCGTGGCCTGGGACATGTCACTGGAGGCGATTGACCTGATGGACGAGCGCATCGCCCAGCACCAGATCGACTGCGAACGCGTGCACGGCTACCTGTACGTGGCCGACTCGCCGCGCAAGGCGCGCGCCCTGGAGGTCGACCTGACGCTGATGCAACAGCGCTACGGCCTGGCCTGCGACATTGCGCGCGGCGCCGAGATGGCGCGCCACATCGGCAGCACACGCTACAGCCTGGCGGGGTACGAGCAGGTGTCCGGCCATCTGCACCCGCTCAAGTTCGGGCTGGGGCTGGCGCGCGCGGCACAACAACTGGGCGTGCGCATCTTCGAGCAGTCGTCAGTGACGGCACTGACGCGCAGCCCGGCTGTGGTCGCTTGCACGGCACAGGGCTCCGTGAAGGCGCGCTTTGCCGTGTTGGCTGGCAACTGCACGCTGCCCGAGTACGGCCCGCAACTGGCGCCCGAGCTCACGCCCCGCATCATGCCGGTGGGCACCTACATGGTGGCCACCGCGCCGCTGGACCCTGCCTTGTGCCGGCGCCTGATCCCCAGCAACGCCTCGGTGTGCGACAACAACTTTGTGCTGGACTACTACCGCTTCAGCGCGGATCACCGCATGCTGTTTGGCGGGCGCGTCAGCTACACCACTGCCACGCCGGCCAACCTGCGCCAGAGCATGGCGCGGCGCATGGGTCAGGTGTTCCCGGAGTTGCAGGCCGCGCCGGTCGACTTCGTCTGGGGCGGCTTCGTCGACATCAGCATGAACCGCGCCCCCGACTTCGGGCGGCTGGGCAACAACGTGTACTACCTGCAGGGCTTCAGCGGCCACGGCGTTGCGTTGACCGGGCTGGCAGGCAAGCTGGTGGCCCAAGCCATCGAAGGCCAGGCCAGCCGCTTTGACGTGTTCGCGCGCCTGAAGCACCGCAACTTCCCCGGCGGCAAACTGCTGCGCATGCCCAGCCTGGCGATTGGCATGGCGTATTACCAGTTGCGGGATTTGTTGTAGGCGGCGTTGGTTTTGGGGGTTTGGTTTTTTTTTTTGGGGGGGGGGGGGTGGGGGGGGGGGGGGTTTTGGGGGGGGGGGGGGGGGGGGTTGGGGGGGGGTTTTGGGGGTTTTGTTTGGTTGGGTTTCATCACCCCACCGCTCGGTGGCACATCAATGACAGGGCATCTGTCAATCCGAGGGAAAATCCGCTTGTTGTGCGGCGCTAACTGCTGCAAAGTCCCTTGCATCTGATTTCCGCGTCCACTTCATGCTTGCCTTCATTCTGCGTCGCCTGTTTCAGTCCGTCATCGTGATGGTCACGGTCGCTTTCATCGCATTCATGTTGTTTCAGTACGTTGGCGACCCCGTGGTGTTCCTGCTGGGCCAGGACGCCACCACAGAGCAGATCAAGCAGCTGCGGGCCGACCTTGGGCTGGACCGCTCCTTTGTGGTTCAGTTTGTTCACTTCCTGGGCAATGCGGTTCAAGGCGAATTTGGTTTGAGCTTGCGCCAGGCGGCCAAAGTCTCACGTCTGATCAGCGAGCGCTTTCCCGCCACGCTGGAGTTGGCATTGGTGGCGGCCCTGATCGCGGTGGCGCTGGGCGTGCCCATGGGCGTGTATGCGGCGCTGCGTCGCGGCACGGTGACGAGCCAACTGCTCATGACCATCTCGCTGCTGGGGGTGTCCTTGCCGACCTTTCTGATCGGCATTTTGCTGATCCTGATTTTCGCGGTGACACTGGGCTGGTTGCCCAGTTTTGGACGGGGCGAAGTGGTGCAGCTGGGCTGGTGGAGCAGTGGCTTGTTGACGGCCAAGGGTTGGCGGCACATGGTCCTGCCGGCCGTTACGCTGGCGATTTTTCAGCTCACCCTGATCATGCGCTTGGTGCGCGCTGAAATGCTGGAGGTACTGCGAACCGACTACATCAAGTTTGCGCGCGCGCGGGGTCTGAGCAATCGCACCATTCATTTCGGCCACGCGCTCAAGAACACGCTGGTCCCGGTGATGACCATCGCGGGCTTGCAGCTTGGTGGCCTGATTGCTTTTGCCATCATCACCGAGACCGTGTTTCAATGGCCCGGCATGGGCCTGCTGTTCATTCAGGCGGTGACCTTTGCCGACATTCCGGTCATGGCGGCCTATTTGTGCCTGATCTCGCTTATCTTCGTGGTGATCAACCTGGTGGTCGATTTGCTGTACTTCGCGGTGGACCCGCGTTTGCGCATCGATCGTGCGACGGGTCACTGAGCCGCTTGTGCTCCATCGTATGAGTTCGCACCAACATCCCGCAAACACCTTTCATGATTTCTTCTTTTCAGCGACTTTGGCACAGTGACTTTGGCTACAGTTTTCGCAGCTCGCCGGTCGCAGTGGGTGCCGCCTTGGTGGCCTTGCTGTGCGTTTTCTGTGCCGTCTTTGCCGGATTTGTAGCGCCGCACAACCCGTTCGATCTGACCACACTGGAGCTCAACGATGCCCGTCTGCCCCGGCCTGGTCGGATGGCGGCACCAGCAAGTACCTGCTGGGCACTGACGTGCAGGGGCGCGATATCTTGTCGGCGCTGATGTATGGCGCACGCATTTCGCTCGCTGTCGGTATTGCCTCGGTCGTGCTGTCGGTCGTCATCGGTGTGGCCCTGGGCCTGCTGGCAGGGTTCTATGGCGGCTGGATTGACGCCGCCCTGATGCGGCTGTGCGATGTGATGCTGTCGTTTCCCGCCATTTTGGTGGCGCTGCTGATCGCCGGTGTTGGCCGCGCGCTGTTCCCCAACGCGCAGGATTCACTGGCGCTGGTGGTCCTGATTGCCTCGATCACCTTGACCGGTTGGGTTCAATACGCTCGCACCGTGCGCGGCTCCACATTGGTCGAGCGCAACAAGGAGTATGTGCAAGCTGCGCGGGTGACCGGCGTGCCGCCGCTGCGCATCATGCGACGTCATGTGCTGCCCAACGTGCTCGGTCCGGTGTTCGTGCTGGCAACCATTCGGGTCGCTACCGCCATCATCACCGAGGCCACGCTGTCTTTCTTGGGCGTTGGCGCGCCGCCGACTTCCCCCTCGCTGGGCACGCTGATTCGCGTCGGCAATGACTACCTCTTTTCAGGCGAATGGTGGATCACTGTTTTTCCCGGAATGATGCTGGTCATCATCGCCCTGAGCGTGAACCTGCTGGGCGACTGGTTGCGCGACGCCACCAACCCACGCCTGCGCTGAACAAGATCCCCCACACCATGAGTTTGTTGCAAGTCAAGAACCTGATCGTCGAGTTCCCGGGGCGACACGGCACGCTGCGCGCGTTGGACGACATTTCGTTCGAAATCGCCCCAGGCGAGATCCTCGGAGTGGTGGGCGAGTCCGGCGCCGGCAAGTCCCTGACCGGGGCGGCCATCATTGGGCTGCTCGAGCCACCGGGGCGAATCGGCGGCGGGCAGATACTGCTCGAAGGTGAGCGCATTGATGGATTGCCGTACGAGCGCATGCGCCACATTCGTGGCCGCAAGATTGGCGCCATTTTTCAGGACCCGTTGACCTCGCTCAATCCGCTCTACACCGTCGGACAGCAGCTGACCGAGACCATCCTGGCGCACATGCCCCTGAGCGCCAAGCAGGCCCGCGAGCGGCGGTTTCCCTGTTGCAAGATACCGGCATACCCGCAGCCGAACAACGCCTGGGCACTACCCCATCAATTCTCGGGCGGGATGCGCCAGCGGGTCGTGATCGCCCTGGCTTTGGCGGCAGAGCCCAAGCTCATCGTGGCCGATGAGCCCACCACGGCTTTGGATGTCTCGATTCAGGCGCAAATCATCACGCTGCTCAAGAGTGTCTGCAAGCAACATGGTGCCGCCGTCATGCTGATCACCCATGACATGGGCGTCATCGCCGAAACCTGCGACCGCGTGGCGGTGATGTACGCCGGACGCGTCGCCGAGATCGGCCCGGTGCACGAGGTCATCAACCACCCCTCGCACCCCTACCGAGGGCCTGATGGCCGCGATTCCCGACATTACCCAGGACCGCGAGCGCCTGAATCAGATTGACGGCGCCATGCCCCGCCTGAACGCCATCCCCGCGGGTTGTGCGTTCAATCCGCGCTGCCCCAGGGTGCTTGACCGCTGCCGACAGGAGCGGCCCGATCTGATGCCAGCCGCAGCCACCCAGGCGGCCTGCTGGTTGCATGCCGGGGGCGCGGCATGAGCACACCTTCCATAGCGACCGTGCCGCTGGTGCAGGCCCATGACCTGGCCAAGACCTTTGATGTCTCGCCGCCCTGGTTGAACCGCGTCCTCGAAGGCAAACCCGCGAAACGCTCAACGCCGTAGATGGCGTGAGTTTTGACATCGACAAGGGCAAGACGCTGGCTCTGGTGGGCGAGTCCGGCTGCGGCAAGAGCACCGTGGCCCGATTGCTGGTTGGCTTGTATGAGCCAACGCGGGGGCACCTGACTTTTGATGGCCAGGATGCCCATGCCATCTTCAAAACCGCCCAGGCCGCGCCGCTGCGCCGGCGCATCCAGATGATCTTCCAGGACCCCTACGCGTCTCTGAACCCGCGCTGGATCGTCGGGGACATCGTGGGCGAACCGCTCAAGGAGCATGGGCTGATCGGCGACGCGGTCGAACTCAAGGTGCGTGTGGGCGCACTACTGCAGTCGGTGGGATTAAGCGCGCTGGACATGGTCAAGTACCCGCACCAGTTCTCGGGCGGCCAGCGCCAGCGCATCTCCATTGCCCGGGCGCTTGCGACCGAACCCGACTTCTTGGTGTGTGACGAGCCCACCTCTGCACTGGATGTGAGCGTACAGGCGCAAGTACTCAACATCATGAAAGACTTGCAGCGCCAGCGTGGCCTGACCTACCTGTTCATCTCGCACAACCTGGCCGTGGTGCGCCACGTGAGCGACCAGGTTGGCGTGATGTACCTCGGGCGCCTGGTCGAACTGGCCGACAAACATGAACTGTTTGACAACCCGCGTCACCCTTACACCCGTATGCTGATTGATGCCATCCCGAAGATGCACGACACCGGGCGCGCCCGTACCCCGGTGCAAGGTGAAGTGCCTAACCCGCTTAACCCGCCCACCGGTTGCACATTTCACCCGCGCTGCCCGCATGTGAGTGACCGCTGCAAAGCCGAACGGCCGGCCTTGCTGACGATTGCCGGTGTCAGGATCGCTTGCCATGCAGTGGAGGAGGGCAGGATTTGATGTGGCCGTGTGGTGGGGCCAATTACAAGCGCGCGAGCCGTTCGATCGCGGCGTGCAGCGTCTCGTCCTTCTTGGCAAAACAAAACCGCACCACGCGCTGGTCAAACCCATCGCCATAGAAGGCGGACAGGGGGATCGCCGCCACGCCGATCTCGGTGGTGAGCCACTTGCAGAAATCGGCTTCGTCAAGATCGCTGACGTCCGAGATGTCGACACACTGGAAGTAGCTGCCCTGGCACGGCAGCAGCTTGAAGCGGGTGGCCTGCAGCCCCTGGCGAAACAACTCGCGCTTGCGCTGGTAGAAGGCGGGCAAACTCAGGTGCGGCGCCGGGTTGGCCATGTACTGCGCCAGCGCGTGTTGCATCGGCGTGTTGACGGTGAATACATTGAACTGGTGCACCTTGCGAAACTCGGCCATCAGGCTGGCCGGGGCGGCCACGTAGCCCACCTTCCAGCCGGTCACATGGTAGGTCTTGCCGAAGCTGGAGACGATAAAGGCGCGCGCCGCCAGTCCGGGGAAGCGCGCCGCGCTGTGGTGCGGTTGGCCGTCGAACACCATGTGCTCATACACCTCGTCGCTGATCAGCAGGACATTGGTGGGTGCCAGTAGGGTCTGCAAGCTCAGCATGTCCTGCTCGCTCCAGACGGTGGCGCTGGGATTGTGCGGGGTGTTGATGATGATGGCGCGGGTGCGTGGTGTCAGCGCGGCGGCGATTTTGTCGAAGTCCGGGCCAAACGTGCCGGGGGTCAGCGGCACGCGCACCACGGTGCCGCCGGCCAGCGTGATGTTGGGGCCATAGCTGTCGTAGCAGGGCTCCAGCACGATGACCTCATCGCCCGCATGCACGATGGCCAGGATGGCGGTCAGGATCGCCTGCGTGGCCCCGGCGGTCACGGTGATCTCGTCGCTGGCCCGGTAACTGCGGCCGTATAGTGCCTCGATCTTGGCCGCGATGGCCTCGCGCAGCACCGGCACGCCGGGCATGGGTGGGTACTGGTTGTGGCCCTGATGCATGGCCTGGCTCACGGCGGCGATCAGCTCTGGCGCGCAATCAAAGTCCGGAAAGCCTTGCCCCAGATTGACCGCGCCGTGTTCCGCCGCGAGCGTGGACATGACGGTGAAGATGGTGGTGCCCACAGCGGGCAGCTTGCTGACAAGGGGTGGTGTGAAGGCGATCGGGTTGGCCATGATGCTCAGGGTCTATCGGGGGCGATGGGAATGCGCTGCGCTATAACTCATAGTCGTTGGCTTGTCCGGTCATGGCGCGGGCGATCAGGTGGCGGTCGAGCCGATCGCTCAGCAGTTCGGCAAAGGTGTAGACAAAGTTGCGCAGGTAGACACCGCGTTTGAAGGCCACCCGCGCCACGTTCTGCCCAAACAGGTAGCCGGCCGGGCGCACCACCAGGCCACTGGCACCGCCGTCGCCACTGACATCACGGACCGCCATTTCGGCGGCAATGCCAATGCCCAAGCCCAGCCCGACGTAGGTCTTGATCACGTCCGAGTCAATCGCTTCGAGTGCCACGCGCGGCTGCAGCTTGCGCACCGCAAAGGCGTGGTCGATCTTGGTGCGGCCGGTGAACGAAGGGTGGTAGGTGATTAGCGGTTCACCCGCAATGTCTTCCAGCGTGACGCGTTCCTTCAGGCACAAGGGGTGTCCGATGGGCAACACCAGCATGTGTTGCCACTCGTAGCAGGGCATGGTCACCAGCTCGGAGTAGTCGGCCAGCGATTCGGTGGCCACGCCAATCTCGGCCACCTCGTCGATCAGCATCTGTGCTACCTGGTCGGGCGAGCCCTGATGCAGGCTGACGTTGACTTTGGGAAAGGCCTCGCGCAGTTTGGCCACCGGCTCGGGCAGCACATAGCGCGCCTGGGTGTGGGTGGTGGCAATCGACAGCGTGCCGCTGTCCTGGGCGCTGTATTGCTCGCCAATGCGCTTGAGGTTGCCCAACTCCCGCATGATCAATTCGATGCTTTTGAGCACGTGCTGGCCGGGCTCGGTGACGCGTTTGAGTCGCTTGCCGTGGCGGGCAAAGATTTCGACGCCCAGTTCTTCTTCAAGTTCGATGATGGCCTTGGAGACGCCAGGCTGTGAGGTGTGCAGGGCTTTGGCGGCTTCGGTCAGATTCAGGTTGCGCCGGACGGCCTCTTGCACAAAGCGGAACTGATGTAGATTCATATCTCGTTCAGGCTATCAATTGAAATGATTATGCCCTGCGAGAATAAGAGCTACGGTCGAAGTGAGATTTCAGCCATCAGGCTTATCAATTTCGGGTCCTCGCCGATCGCCGGTTTGAGGCTGACATCGACTTGCGGGTAGAGGCGGCGCAAGTCCTGCACGAGAACCGGCAGATCTTCGCGTGCGTGACGGCCGACGCCCAGAAAAAGTGGCACCACGCTCAAAGTTGTGATGCCCCGCGCGACGAGTTCGGCCGCCGCTGTCGGCAGGTTCGGTTCGGACAGCTCCAGGTAGGCGCAGCGGGTCTCGATGTGGGGAGCGATTTGCCGCATTCGTTCCGCCACGGCTTCGATGGGTGCGCGCCACAGCGGGTCGCGCGAGCCGTGACCGAAGAGCACTACTGCGTGTTGCGCATCGCGGGAATGTGTCATGGTTGCTTACCGTCGCAGTACCAGCCAGCCAAAGGCGCTGAGTGACAGTACCGAGTAAATGATGCCAGGTAGCGCGGCGGTGAGCCACGGTTGCCAGTGGTTGAGGTTGCCAACATAGCCAAACACGTTGTTGAGCAGAAAGAAACTGATGCCGGCCATCACCCCGCCAAAAACGTAGGTGGCAATGCCGGCCGAGCGGAAGTGCAGGTAGGCAAAGGGAAGGGCCAGCACCATCATGACGAGGCAGCTCAAGGGGTAAAACACCTTTCGCCAGAACTCGATTTCATAGCGCTGGGCCGATTGGGCGTTGGCGTCGAGGTGTCGGATGTACTGGAACAGCGCAACCGTGCTCATGCGCTCGGGCTTGAGGGCGGCGACGGACACCATTTCGGCGCTGATGCTGGTGGGCCAGCGAAAACTGTCCAGCTTTTGGCGGTCAACGTGGGCCGCGTCGGTGCCGCGTGCCGCGAACTCGGTGCGCTCGACCTGCTGCAATTGCCATGCTTCGTCACTGCCGAATCGGGCCCGCTCGGCCACGGTCATGGAGATCAGCTGGCCGCTGTTGTCAAACTCGAAAATGTGGACGTCACGCATGCTCGCGTCGGGTGCCAGGGCGCGCACGTTGACGGCGACTTGACTGTAGGTCTGGCGTTCCTTTAGCCAGGCCCCGGTCTTGCCGATGCTGATTTGCCCTTTGAAACGCGCCTTGAGCAGCTGGGCGTTGCGGTCCGCCAACGGCGCCAGGTAGTCGCCCACGACAAAGGTCAGCAGCACCAGACCCAGCCCCAGCATGGACAGCAGGCGAAGGGCGCGCCACGGACCCAGCCCGCTGGTGCGCAGGATGGTGAACTCCGAACTCTGCGCGAGCCGCGCCATCACGAAAATGGTGCCAATCAGGGCCGTGATCGGCAGCAACTGGTAGAGATGATTGGGAACCTGCAGCACAACGTACACCAGAGCGTCGACCAACTGGTAGTCGCTACTTGCCTTTCCGCGAACCTGGGACAGCTCATCAACGAAGTCAAAGAAGAAGAACAGCGACAAGAACCCGAGCGTGACAAACACGATCGATCCGATCACTTCCCCATAAATCAAACGCCGCAAGGTTTTCACGATGCCGCCCTCGTCGCATGCGGCCGGCGCGGTAGCAAGGTGCGCCACGACAACTGGTTGTGCCGCACGAACAGCCAGAAGACACCACAGGCGAGTGTTCCGCCATGCAGGCTCAGCATGAATGCGCCAAACGACACGCGGCCGCTGCTGATCCAGTTGACGCCGACGCTGGTCAAGTTGAAATAGATCACGAACGCAAACAGGGCGAACATCAGGTTGCCGCTGCGACCCACGCGTGGATTGACGTGCGAAATGACAAGACCGATCACCACCAGATTGACCGCGGCCAGCGCCAAGCCCAGGCGCCACGAGAGCTCGCCCAGGTTGGTGACGGTGGGCTCGGTTATCAAGGCCAAAGTGTTGCGGGAGCGCTCGGGTGAAGCCGATTGCAGGTTGATCTCGGCGTTGCCGATCTTCAAGGCGTAGCTTTCGAACTCGCTGAGTTTGATTTCTGCCTTGCCGACTTCGCGTTCCAGTCGCTGACCTTGCTCAAGCAGCAGAAACCGCTCGCCCAGGCGGTGTTCAATGCGCCCCTTGCGGGCCGACGTCACGGTCTCCTTGCCGTCCTCCTGGGTTGCGATGAAGACGTTCTTGGCCTCGCCGCTGCCCGATAGGTCTTTTTCGACAAAGAAGACCCGCGTCCCGGCTGCCGACGCCTGAAAGAAGCCGGGTTGCACGCGATCGAGGTCACCGCGCGTTTCATAGTGGTTGCGCAACTCGACGATGCGCTGCTGCGACCAGGGCCAGGCCAGGACGGACAGCGCCAGAACACCGACCAAGATCGGCCACGCGAAGCGCAGCAAGGGCCCTAGCAGGCTGGTCAGGCCGCGCCCGCTGGCGAGCCAGATCACCATTTCACTGTCGCGGTACATGCGCGAGAGTGTGCCGACCACGGCGATAAACAGACTCATCGTGAGAATGGACGGCAAGTGCCCCAGCACGGTGTAGCCCATTACCAGCATCACATCGGCCGGGTCGAAGGTGCCTACGGCCGCCTGTCCCAGGGTTCGGATCAGCATCATGGTCATTACCACTGTTACCAGCACGACCAGCGTCACGCCGAAACTGCGGGCCAGCTCGGTCCGAATGGAGGAATGGAATAACATTGAGCGTTAAGTAAAAGACAGGACGGATTATGAACTTTGAACTCAAGAGACTCGATCTCGCCACTGCCGCAGCCGAGAAGTGTGATGCGTTACTGGTGTTGGTTTCAGGCGATTCCTGTGCCGGCAAGGACGCCTTGTCGACGCTGGTAAACCAGGCGCTCAAGGCGGGCGATCTGGAAACCAAGCAGGGCAAGTTGCTCCAGGTCTATCAGGCGCCGGGGCTGGCTTGTACCCGTGCCGTGTTGCTGGGGGCGGGCGACGGGTCGGCCCGCCAGGTGCGCCAGGCGGTCGCCGCCGGGGTGGCGGCGCTCAAGTCGAGTCCGGTCAAACGGTTGGCAGTTTGCTTTGCGCAGGCACCGGGCGACGAGGCCGTACGGGCTGCCATGCTGGCAGTAGCCGAGGCGAGTTATGTGTACACCACAACCAAGTCCAAGCCCGAGGGTCGAACCCTGCAACGCGTGGTAATCGGTGTGGCCAATGTGGCCGCCTCCAAGCCCTTGTTTGATCGCGTTGTGGCGGCCATCACCGGCATCGAGTTTGCCAAGGAGTGGGCCAATCGGCCAGCCAATTACGCGACCCCGACGCTGCTGGCCGGCGCCGCCAAGGCGTTGGCCAAGTACCCGAAGATTGATTGCACCGTGCTGGGCCCCAAAGAGGTGGCCAAGCTCAAGATGGGCTCGTTCATGGCGGTGGCTCAGGGCTCTGACGAGCCCTTGCGCTTTATCGTGCTGCGTTACAACGGCGCGGCCAAGACCCAGGCTCCCAGCGTGCTCGTGGGCAAAGGCATCACGTTTGACAGCGGCGGCATCTCGCTCAAGCCCGGCCCAGAGATGGACGAGATGAAGTTCGACATGTCCGGTGCCGCCAGCGTCCTGGGTGTGTTTCGTGCGCTGGCGGAACTGCAGCCCGCGATGAACGTGGTCGGGCTGATTCCGGCTTGCGAGAACATGCCCAACGGCCGCGCGGTCAAGCCCAGCGATGTGGTGACCAGCATGAGTGGCCAGACCATTGAGATTCTCAATACCGATGCAGAGGGCCGGCTGGTGCTGTGTGATGCGCTGAGCTACGCGGAGCGCTTCAAACCACGCGCGGTGATCGATATCGCCACCCTGACAGGGGCCTGCATGATCGCCCTGGGCGGCGTGCGCAGCGGCCTTTTTGCCTCCAGCGACGCGCTGGCCACGGCTCTGCTGGCTGCGGGTGACTCAGCGCTTGATCCATGCTGGCGCATGCCTCTTGATGAGGAGTATGCCGAGGGGATCAAGACCAATTTCGCCGATGTGGCCAATGTTGGCGGGCGCGCTGGTGGTGCGATCACGGCCGCCAAATTTCTGCAACGCTTTGCCGGCAAGTACGACTGGGCGCATCTGGACATTGCCGGCACAGCGTGGAAGAGCGGGCAGGCCAAAGGGGCCACCGGCAGACCTGTGGGTCTGCTGCTGGACTATTTGCTCGCGCAGACCCGTTCCAAGTGACCGCCGTCGCCTTTCACTTCAACGTTGATGACCGCCTGGGGTACGCCTGCCGCTGGCTGCGCAAAGCGGTGAACCAGCGCGCCCGTGTGGTGGTGATCGGCCCGCCCAAAACCCTGCAAGAGCTTGACTTGGCGTTGTGGACTCTGTCGGAGACCGAGTTTTTGCCGCATTGCCAGAGCGCGGCATCGCCCGAGATGGTGGAGCGCTCGCCGATCGTGCTGGTGAACAGCGTCGAGACCGGCATGCACGGGGACATCATGCTTAACCTGGGCGATCATGTGCCGGTGGGGTTTGAACAGTTCGAGCGCGTCACCGAGGTGGTGACGCAGGGCGAGGTCGAGCGGGCGAGCGCGCGCCAGCGCTGGAAGCACTATCAGGCCAGCGGATGCACGATTGTCCAGCACGATCTCGCACCGCAAGGTGGACGGTAATGTCAACCGCGCCAAAAGGCCCGCCGCGCTTTGTACCCACCCTGACCGAGGTGGTGCGCAAGCCCGCGCCCAAGCGCGAAGCCAAGCGGATCGACTATGAGGCCGAGGGCCTGGTGCAGCGGGTGGTGAAGGAAGTCGAGTTGTCGATGGAGCAAAGGCTCGGGGCGGCCATCGACCAAATGGTGCTTGAGCAGATGGAGACCCTTCGGCCCTTGCTCAAGCGAGATCTGGAGACGCTGGTCCGTCACGCGGTCAACAACGCTCTGCAAGCCAAACGCCGTGACCCATAAGTCAAATTAATGTGGCATTCTTGTGGCGAGTTGGTGTCAACCCTATGTTGACAGGGCTCGGATTGGGGTATCGTGCCGGGTGTCGAACGATACGATTCACATTCGGCTTTCCCTAGCTATTTTCTGGAGTTCTCTATGCAAATGAAATTGAAAGTTACCGTTGCTGCCGCTATCGCCGCCGCTGCTGGCGTGGCGTTGGCACAGGACATGGTCGTCAAGATCGGTCATGTCGCACCGATCTCTGGCGCTCAGGCTTCTTATGGCAAGGACAATGAGAATGGCGCCCGCATGGCCATTGAAGACCTGAACGCCGCTGGCGTCATGATCGGTGGCAAGAAGGTCAAGCTTGAGATCGCTGCTGAAGACGACGCTGCCGATCCGAAGCAAGGCACGGCCGCTGCACAGAAGCTGTGCGACGCCAAGGTCGCTGGCGTGGTGGGTCACCTGAACTCGGGTACCACCATTCCTGCTGCAAAGATTTACAACGATTGCGGCATTCCCCACGTCACGCCCGCCGCCACCAACCCCAACCTGACCAAGCCTGGCTACAAGACGACGTACCGCATCATCGCCAATGACAACGCCTTGGGCGCTGGCCTGGCCAACCACGCCGCCGACAAGCTCAAGCTCAAGCGCGTTGCCGTGGTTGACGACCGTACCGCTTATGGTCAAGGCCTGGCCGAAGTGTTCAAGAAGCGTGCCAAGTCCAAGGGCATTGAAATCGTTGACGAGCAGTTCACGACCGACAAGTCGGTGGACTTCATGTCGATTCTGACTGCGATCAAGGCCAAGAATCCCGATGGCGTGTTCTACGGCGGCATGGACCCCCAAGCCGGCCCGATGCTGCGCCAGATGGAGCAACTCGGCATGACCAACGTCAAGTACTTCGGCGGCGATGGCATCTGCACCATGGACCTGATCAAGCAGTCCGCTGGCGCCAAGACGCTGGAGAACGTGGTCTGTGCTGAAGGTGGTGCTTCGCTGGACAAGATGCCCGGCGGCGCGGCCTGGAAGAAGCGTTACGACGCCAAGTACCCTGGCCAGTTCCAGGTCTACAGCCCGTACACCTATGACGCAGTGCACGTTCTGGTTGACGCCATGAAGCGCGCTGGCTCGGTCGATCCCAAGGTGTACACGTCCAAGTTGGCCCTAGACCAATTTCCAACGGCGTGACCGCCAAGGCAGCTTTGAGTCCAACGGCGAAATGAAGGACCCGTCGATGACCCTGTCGACCTACAAGGGCGGCAAGAAGGTTGCTCTGAACTAATCACCGGGTTCACGATAGTCCAAAAAAGCCACCGCGAGGTGGCTTTTTTGCTGCCATGAGCTGGCTGCATTGCCAGCGTCCCCTCGCCGATCAGCTAGAATAGCGGGCTCCGGAGAGGTGGATGAGCGGTTTAAGTCACACGCCTGGAAAGCGTGCGTGGGGTAATACTCACCGCGGGTTCGAATCCCGCCCTCTCCGCCAGAAACCAGTGACCCCACACAGTTTGTGCTGTGTGGGGTCTTGCTTTGTGTGCCATCTGGTGGCGCGCGCCAGGCTCAGGCGGGTTTATGGGCCTGAATCATTTTCATGGCGGAGCCAATCAGCGTCGACACTTCCGCCATGTTGCCCGGCACGATCAGAGTCGGTGGTGGCGTCGGCTGCCACCCGTGAATAGGCCTCACCGCTTTCTCCGCCACCTTGAGTTGCACCGCCTGTTCGCCGCCGGGCTGGCGGATCGCCGAGGCGATGCGCTCGATGGCCTGCGCCATGGCCTCGGCCACCGCCATGATGGAGCTGGCCTCGCCCTGCGCCTTGTTGATGGCCGCCTGCTTTTCACCTTCGGAGCGGGCAATGAAGGCCTCGCGCTCGCCGGTGGCAATGTTGATTTGCTCTTGGCGGCGGCCCTCGGAGGCTGCAATCAGCGCGCGCTTTTCGCGCTCGGCGGTGATCTGCTGCTGCATGGCGTGCAGGATTTCCTTCGGAGGTGTCAGGTCCTTGATCTCGTAACGCAGCACCTTGACGCCCCAGTTCAGCGCGGCCTCGTCGATGGCCTGCACCACCTGCGCGTTGATGATGTCGCGCTCTTCGAAGGTCTTGTCGAGTTCGAGCTTGCCGATGACCGAGCGCAGCGAGGTCTGGGCCAATTGCGAAATCGCCACGATGTAGTTGCTGGAGCCATAACTGGCACGCATGGCATCGGTCACCTGGAAGTACAGGATGCCGTCCACCTGCAACTGGGTGTTGTCGCGGGTGATGCAGACCTGGCTGGCAATGTCCAGCGGCACTTCCTTGAGCAGGTGCTTGTAGGCCACGCGATCGATGAAAGGCATCAGAAAACTCAGGCCGGGCGTCAAGGTGCCGTTGTACTTGCCCAGTCGCTCCACAACCCAGGCGTGTTGTTGCGGTACGACCTTGATGGATTGAACGACGAATATCGCGGCGACCACGAGCAGGATCAGGGCAAAGGTTGTCATGGAAGTCTCCAAAATGATTGAAATGAACTTAGCTCGGCAGCTTGTCGACGATCAGGCGGTTGCCCACGACCTCAACGATACGATGTGTGCCGGCCACCGGATCTGCGCCGGGAAGGCGCTCAACGCTCCACTGTGCGCCTCGGTACTTCACAGTGGCGCTGCCATCTGCGTTCCAGGCGGCAACCTGGATGGTTTCGCCGATGTCCAGGTTGACGTCACGGTTGGCGCTGGCTGGGGCGGGCGCAGGTTGGCGTTGCCGGTACGCGCGCCACGCGATCACAGCCCCACCGCCGACCGCGGCGGCAACGATGAACTGCAGCGCCCAGGACAGGCCCGCATGCGCCGCCAAAGCCCCAGCCGCCAGTCCCAGCGCCAGCATCAGCAGGTAGAAAGTTCCCGATACGAGTTCGAGACCGACTGCTAGCCCAGCCAGAACCCACCAAACCGTTGTTGTCGCCATATCCCACCCTATTTGTGTTGTGAGTGCCACATTCTGGGGCAATTGTGCCGGGTTGAAAGCGAGCTGAAGTGATATGTCCGTACACTTCGCGCCTGTTTTGTGTTTTTTGGCTGCGCCTGGAGATTGTCATGAAGTTTCGCTTTCCCATTGTCATCATTGACGAGGACTTCCGGTCCGAAAACACCTCTGGCTTGGGCATCCGCGCGTTGGCACATGCGATCGAGGTCGAGGGTTTTGAGGTGTTGGGTGTCACGGGTTATGGCGACTTGAGCCAGTTTGCCCAGCAGCAAAGCCGGGCGAGCGCGTTTATTTTGTCGATCGACGATGAAGAGTTCACCCCTGGCCCGGATCTGGATCCAGCCGTGCTGAACCTGCGTAATTTCATCGAAGAAGTCCGGCGCAAGAACCTGGATGTGCCAATCTACGTCTACGGCGAAACCAAGACCTCGCGCCACATCCCGAACGACATCCTGCGCGAGTTGCATGGTTTCATTCATATGTTCGAGGACACCCCCGAGTTCGTGGCGCGCCACATCATCCGCGAAGCCAGGAGTTACCTTGAAGGCGTGCAGCCACCGTTCTTCAAGGCGCTGCTGGATTACGCCGAGGACGGTTCCTACTCCTGGCACTGCCCTGGGCATTCGGGCGGCGTGGCCTTCCTGAAGAGCCCCGTTGGGCAGATGTTCCATCAGTTTTTTGGCGAGAACATGCTGCGTGCCGATGTGTGTAACGCGGTGGAGGAATTGGGCCAACTGTTGGATCACGATGGGCCGGTAGGCGCCTCGGAGCGCAATGCAGCGCGCATTTTTAACGCCGACCATTGTTTCTTCGTGACCAATGGCACCAGTACGAGCAACAAGATGGTGTGGCATCACACGGTGGCGCCCGGTGACGTGGTGGTGGTGGACCGCAACTGTCACAAGTCGATTCTGCATTCGATCATCATGACCGGTGCGGTGCCGGTATTCATGAAGCCCACGCGCAACCATTTCGGGATCATTGGGCCCATCCCCAAAAGCGAGTTCGAACCCAAGGCCATCAAGGCCAAGATTCGCGCCAATCCGCTTCTCAAAGGTGTGGACGCCGACAAAGTCAAGCCGCGTGTATTGACGCTGACCCAATCTACCTACGACGGCGTGCTGTACAACACCGAAACCATCAAGACCATGCTCGATGGCTATGTGGAGAACTTGCACTTTGATGAAGCCTGGCTACCGCATGCCGCCTTTCACCCGTTTTATGGCACCTACCACGCGATGGGCAAGAACCGGGTGCGTCCCAAGAATGCCATGGTCTACGCGACCCAGTCGATTCACAAGCTGCTGGCCGGCATCAGCCAGGCCAGCCATGTGCTGGTGCAGGATTCACAAACGACCAAGTTGGACAAACATCTGTTCAATGAAGCCTACCTGATGCACACGTCGACCTCGCCGCAATACAGCATCATTGCAAGCTGCGATGTGGCAGCGGCCATGATGGAGCCTCCTGGCGGCACCGCGCTGGTGGAGGAGAGCATTGCGGAAGCGCTGGACTTCCGCCGCGCCATGCGCAAGATCGACGAGGAGTATGGCAAGGACTGGTGGTTCAAGGTCTGGGGCCCGGAAAAGCTGGTCGATGAGGGCATGGGTCGGGCCGAAGACTGGGTCATCAAGACCGATGTGCGCAGCACGCGCTGGCATGGCTTTGGCAAGATGGCCGAAGGCTTCAACATGCTGGACCCGATCAAGGCCACCATCGTCACGCCTGGGCTTGACCTGGAGGGCAAGTTTGCCAAAACCGGTATACCGGCGAGCATTGTCACCAAGTTCCTGGCAGAACACGGCGTGGTGGTGGAGAAGACCGGACTCAACAGCTTCTTCATCATGTTCACCATCGGCATCACCAAGGGCCGCTGGAACACGCTGCTGACCGCGTTGCAGCAGTTCAAGGATGACTACGACAAGAACCAGCCGATGTGGCGCATCATGCCGGAGTTCTGTCTGAAGCATCCCAAGTACGAAGCCATGGGGCTGGCTGACTTGTGCCAGATGATCCACGCGCTGTACGCGCGTTACGACATTGCCCGATTGACGACCGACGTCTACCAGAGCGATCTGATGCCAGCCATGAAACCAAGCGACGCCTACGCCCACATCGCGCTGCGCAAGACCGAGCGGGTCGAGATTGATGACCTGGAAGGGCGCATCACGGTCGGCTTGGTAACGCCCTATCCGCCAGGAATTCCGCTGCTCATTCCAGGCGAGGTGTTCAACAAGAAGATCGTCGACTACCTCAAGTTCTCACGTGAATTCAACACCAAGTGCCCCGGATTCGAGACTGACATCCATGGCTTGGTGGAAGAAGTCGACTCAAACGGCAAAGTTCGCTACTACGCGGACTGCGTTTGCGCCTGAGTCCCGGTTTCTCGAGGGTGTGTCAGCCGCTGGGTTGCTCCACCACGGCCACCGCGGTTTGGCTCACGCCGCAGTCGACGTAGGAGATCTGCCCGGTCATGCCGGAGGCGAGGTCACTGAGCAGGAAAGCGGCCACGTTTCCCACTTCCTCAATGGTCACGTTGCGCTTGAGCGGCGAGGCGCTGGCCGAGATGTTGAGCAGCTTGCTGAAGTCCTTGATGCCGCTGGCGGCGAGTGTCTTGACCCCACCAGCGCTGATGCCGTTGACCCGAATGCCGCGCGGTCCAACCGCGTCGGCCAGATAGCGCACCGAGGACTCCAGCGATGCCTTGGCCAGGCCCATGGTGTTGTAACTGGGCACGACGCGTACGCCACCGAGGTAAGTCAGGGTGACCAGTGATGACTTGGGATTGAGGTAGGGCAGGGCCGCCTTGGCCATGGCCGGGAAGCTGTAGGCGCTGATGTCATGCGCAATGCGAAAGTTCTCGCGCGTCAGGCCTTCGAGGAAGTTGCCGGCAATGGCCTCGCGAGGCGCGTAGCCGATGCTGTGCACAAACCCGTCAAACGTTGGCCAGTGGGCCGACAAGCCCGTGAACAAGGCTGCGATTTGGGCGTCGTCTGCCACGTCGCAGTCAAAAATCAATGACGAGCCGAACTCTCCCGCAAACTCCGTGATACGTTCCTTGAAACGCTCGCCCACATAACTGAAGGCCAGCTCGGCGCCTTGTTCATGGCATGACTTGGCAATGCCATAGGCGATTGAGCGGTTGCTGAGAACACCGGTGATCAATAACTTCTTGCCTGTAAGAAAACCCATGTCTTGTGGACTCCGTGTCGATCGTTTGACGTTGCCCGCCCCGCAACGGCCAGATGTGTTGGCTGCACGCGACGAGGCGACTCTTGTGTGGTTATTGTCGCACGCGTCGTGACGGGTGCCTCCTGTCGGACCTACGCCGCATGTCGTCAGGGTCATCGGCGCGCGGCTTGTCAATCACAATCGCTGCGTGTTCAAATGCAAGCGTGACAGTTTGCATGGATGGTGATCATGACGAAGCCTAAATTTGTAACGGTTCTGGCGCTGCTGGTATCCATTCTGCCCACCGTGGCCCTGGGCCAGTCGGGCGCGACCGGTTTGCGCTGGCACGGCAGTCTCTCTACGTCACAGAGTTCCGGCGATTACGGCACCCCGTTGTCGAGCCGTCTGCGCGACACGACTCTGGGTTTGAGTGTCGAGTATGGCGACTGGGAGCTTGGTCTGAAGCTTCCTTACTTGGAGCAAACCGCTCAGGTCCCCAGCGTGGGCGGGGTGCGTGCGTTCAGGATTGGACCTAAGGGGCGCATCCTTCTCAATCGCCGATTTGTGGCCAATCAGCCGCTTCTGGTTGATCAGACCGTCAGGGGGGTTGGTGATGTGACGACCACACTGACCCGGTCGTTCGCCACGGGAGGGCGCGACGGTATTGCGTGGGATCTGGGTGCCCAGGTCAAGCTCCCGGTCTCGGGCGCAGGAAAGGATTTGAGCACAGGGCAGGCGGACTACTCGTTGCTGGCAGGTGCGACAAAACCGTTTGGTGACTTCAGCGTCGGCGCCAACATCGGGTATACCATCGTCGGTCGGCCTTATGACGAGACCTACCGAAATACCTGGATGGCCGGGTTTGATGCGAGTTGGCGCTTCATGCCCGCCAGCCGGCTTGGCCTGTCGCTTGGGCTGGAAACCAGTCCTGAGCCCGGTGGCGTGGCCGCGCGCAGTGTCAGTCTGAGTTACTCCTATCTGTTTACTTCCGGGTTGCGCGTGCAGGCGAGCCTGACGCGCGGCTTGTCAGACGGTACGGCCGACCGAAGCGGCGGTTTGGCGGTTTCCTACGGCTTCTAGATCCAGGACCAGAGTAGAAATGACCACGATTACCCTTTTGCGACGGCATTCGCTGTATTCATGGATGTTTTGCCTGGTGGCGAGCATGTGCCTGTCCAGCGCGGCGGCGCAAGCGGTGGTGGCAGGGCGGTTTGAGCGTATCGATGGCATGGTTGCGGTACTCGATGCGGCAGGCACGCAACGCCCCGCGGTGACTGGCGCTACGGTCGGCGCTGGCGAGCGGGTCGAAACCCAAGCCGGTGCCACCGCGCATGTGGCGTTGGCCGATGGTGGGCTATTGGTGGTACGCCCCGACAGTACAGTGGCGGTGCTGCAATACCGGACTCAGGCCAAGCCGGACGACGCTGCCTCCCTGTCCTTGCTGCGTGGCGCGCTGCGCATGGTCACTGGGTGGTTGGGCAAAACACAGCCACGGGCGGTGCTGATTACCACCAGCACTGCTACGCTGGGCATTCGCGGCACCGACTTCGAGTTGATGGATAACGTGCAGGGTAGCCACGTGCACGTGGTCAGCGGTGAAGTGCTGATGGGCAACGCGAGCGGGGAAGTTTCGATCCGCGGCGGTGAAATCGCCAGCCTGCTGCGCGGCGGCGAACGGCCAAAGCTGCTGCAACGTGGCCAGGGAGGCGCTTTTGACGAGCTGCAGGGCGCCTTTGGCAACAGCAGGGGCGCAGGCCGATTTGAAGACTTGGTGGCCGCGCACGCCAACGGAATTGAAAAGCACATCGAGGTGAGCCTGCGCGAACGCGGTTTGCTGCGTCCGGGTGAATCGGTCAAGGATTTTGTGGAGCGTCGGCGCGCGGATGTGGACACGTTGCGCAGGCGCGGCGAGTTGCCCAGTCGTGACGAGTTGCTCGAGCGCATGCAGGACCGCCGAGACAGCGAGACCGATGGCAAAGCGAAGGCACCAACCAATGATCGACCCGTACGACCCGTGTTGCGCGAGAAGATTGAGCGGCTCCGACTTAAGAACTAGCGCAACGGGAAGAGTATCAGGCGGGTTCTTGCTGTGCGTCCGGGGCAGCGGGAAAGCCAAGCTGGTGCAGCCGATGGTAGGCACCACCCCGCGCCATCAGCTCTTCGTGGGTGCCAGTCTCGAGCATGCGGCCGGCTTCCATCACCACGATTCGGTCGGCGTGCTGGATGGTCGAGAGCCTGTGCGCAATCACCAGTGTGGTGCGTTGGTCCATCAGGCGTTGCAAGGCCCCCTGCACGGCGCGCTCGGATTGGGCGTCCAGCGCGGAGGTTGCTTCATCCAGAATCAGCACCGGCGCGTTCTTGTACAGCGCACGAGCAATGGCCAGGCGTTGGCGTTGTCCGCCCGACAGTTGCATTGCGTTGTGCCCGACCAGCGTATCCATACCTGCGGGCAGCTCGGCGATCAGATCATCGAGATTGGCCGCCAACAGGCAATCGCGCACGCGCTCGCGATCCATCTCCTGTCCCAAGGCGATGTTGTTGGCGATCGTGTCGTTGAGCATCAGTACATGTTGGCTGACCAAGCCGAACTGGGCTCGCAGCGAGGCCAGTTGCCACTGCCCAAGTGGGTGGCCGTCGAGCAAGACCTCGCCTGCGCTCAAATCGACAAAACGGGTGAGCAGGTTCACCAGCGTGGTCTTGCCGGATCCCGACGCACCGACAAGGGCAACCGTTTCACCGTTGCGAACAGTCAAGCTGAAGCGGTCGAGCGCGGCCTGCGCGGCGTTGGGGTAGGTAACACAGGCACTGCGAAACTCAATCTCCCCACGCGCGCGCGCGGTCGCGATGTCGCCGCCGGTCTCGCTGGGCGTTAGCTTCATCAGGTCCAGTCCGCGCTCCATCGCCGCGAGTCCGCGCGTAATCGGATTGGCGATCTCGGACAGGTGTTTGATGGGTGCCACCAACATCAGCATCGCGGTAACAAATGCGGCGAATCCACCCACCGACGTGGATTGATCGGCGCTTTGCACCAGCGCGACCGTGATGACGGCGGCCAGGGCCACCGCTGCCAGCAGTTGCGTCAGGGGGGTCATGGCCGCAGACGCGACGGTTGACTTCATCGACAAGCGGCGCAACGCGTCGCCGAGCTGCTCAAAGCGCTGCGCCTGTGACGATTGGGCAGCTTGCAGGCGCACGTCGCGGTGCGCCAGGACGTTTTCCTCGACAACGTAGGCGAGGCGGTCAGTCGCATCCTGATTTGCCTTGGTCAGGCGGTAGAGTCGCCGCGACAGGGTGCGCATGACCGCGGCCACGGCGGGAAACAGCAGCGCGACGATCAGGGTCAATTTCCAGTTCACGATCAGCAAGTAAGCCACCAGCGCAAGCAGAGTCAGACTGTCCCGGGCCAGGCTAATCAGAGCGCCCACCAGCAGGGCCGCGCCTGTTTGCACTTCGTACACCAACGTGTTGGCCAAGGCGCTGGCGGATTGCTGTCGAAAGAGTTTCAGCTCGGCGTCCAGCAGTTTTCGAAACATGGCTGTGCGTAGCGCAAGCAAGCCGTTGCTGGTGACCTTTGCCAACGCCACCTGGGTCAGAAAGCCACATAGGCCCCGCACGCCAAAAAGCAGTACGAGTGCGACGGGCACCATCCACAAATCCAGCGCACCTTTTTGAAAACCCTTGTCGAGTAACGGTTTGAGCAGTGCTGGAATAAGCGGCTCGGTCAAAGCCATCAGAACCGTCGCAACAATGGCCAATCCCCAGGCGGCGGCGGGCTTGTCAAAGTAGGGGCGCAAGCGAAGCACGCGCGCCAGCACGCTGCCTCGGGGTGAATCATTGGGTGCAGGCGTGGGCATGGTGCTAGCGAGAACTTGGGGAGGCTTGCGGTACAGCTGGAGTATGCCGACCCAAAGCGATCACCAGCCCGAGTGTGACGCAAAGGAAGTCGCCGATCAAACCGTCATACAAGGTGCAATTGAAGAGGGCCGCCACGCCGATGCTGGCAATCACCGACTGCTGGGCTCGACGTATGCCTCGCTCGACCAACAGCGAATCACGCCAGGCGGCGGCCAGGATTGCAATCAGCAGCAGCATGCCCAGAGTGCCCAGTTCGACGCCCCACAGCAAGTACTCCTGATGTGGGTTTGCCCGCAGGTCGACTGCCGAGTCGGTCCCGTGCAACTTCTCCAGTCGCGCGAACTCGCGCTCCCAGCTGCCCACCCCTGAGCCGACGAAGGGGCTGGCCTTGATCGCCTGACTGGCGCGGTGCCACAGGTTCAGTCGAAGTCCAGTGGAGCTGTTGATGACAGCGTCATTGGCGAACGCGTGGGCCTCCGCTGTCATCAAGCTGAACCGCGCATGAAACTTCTCGGACGTGCTGCTCAATGCGGCCAGCGCCAACAAAGGGCTCGCCAAGGCGGCCAAACGCCAACGCCTGGGCAGTTCCCACATGATCGCCAATGACAGTAACGCGATGGCCACCAAGTGACCGGTGCGCCCTGGAAAAACGAAAAACACGCAGATCAGGGCCAGCCCCGAGACCAGCGCTAAGTGTGGTCTCCAGCGCCTGACCTCAGGCAACTCGCGCAGGTGCCAGCACAGGGCAGCAAACACAGCATTCATCACGGATTGATCAAGGTAGCTGGAAAACAGCGCGTGGACGCGCTCCGGCGTGCGCAGCGGTGCCCAGGGCAGAGGTACACCTAGCAGCAGCAAGTAGGTTCCCACCAGCAGCAGCAACTGCCCGGCGGCGAACAGCCCCACGGCAATCAGCGCTTCGCGACGCGATCGAATCAGTGCGATCAGAATGGGGATGGTGATCAGTTTCGCGTGCTTGACCAGAGCCTGGGCCGCTTGCTGGTCCGAGGCCGAGGTCCACATCATGCTCAGCGCCATGAACGCCAGCGCGGTAAGGATGGCCGGTGGCAGCCACAAGCCGCGCAGGGAACTGGCGCTGCCTTGAGTTCTCGACTCGAAAAGAAGAATCGCGAGCGCACCAACCACCAGCGCGAACTTGGCGGCGCTGATGAAGATGATGGGAAGCCCGACCGATAGGGCAGCAAAACCAACAAGGACAAGGCGAATCGTGGACAACAAGGGCGGTGCAGCGGTGGTGTGACGCTGCGTATTATCACGGTTGACCCGCGTGTTCGAGGCTGGAGTGCCGAGGCGGCCGCGCTTCTGAGCTATGCTGCGGGCGTCGTTGATTCAAGCGAGTTCGTTCCTTGACCCAGTTAAGCGTCATCATCATCACCTGCAATGAGCAGGCCAATATCCGAGCCTGTATCGAGTCGGTGGGGTTTGCCGACGAAGTCATCGTGCTCGATTCGGGCAGCACGGATGACACCGTTGCGCTGGCTAAGGCAGCGGGCGCGATCGTGCATGTGACGCCGGACTGGCCTGGTTTTGGTCCGCAGAAGAATCGCGCACTGGCACTGGCACAGTGCGCCTGGGTGTTGTCATTGGATGCGGACGAGCGCGTTTCACCAGCCTTGGCCAAGGAGCTTGTGGAAGCGATCAACGGCCGAGGCAACTGTGCGTTTGAGATTCCGAGGCTGACCCAGTTCTGCGGACGTTGGATCCATCACTGTGGCTGGACGCCGGACCGGGTGCTGCGCCTGTTCCCGCGTGGCGCCGCGCGGTTCTCGGACGATCTGGTGCATGAGCGAGTCATCGCTGATAGGGTTGTGACGGCCCGATTGAACACGCCACTGTTGCACTTCAGCTATCCGACGCCTGCTCACTACTGGCGCAAGCTGGAGCACTATAGCCAGGCTTGGGCGCGGCAACGCAGCGCCCTTGGTCAACGCACTTCCATGACCCGCGCCGCCGCGGCTGGGGTGGTAGCATTCATCCGCAGCTATGTGTTTCGTTTGGGCTTCCTGGATGGCGCGATGGGTTTTGCCGTTTGCACCATGCAAGCACAAGCCGCGTTTGGCAAGTACTTTGCCCTGTACTGTTTGAATTTACAAAATGACCGTTCGAATTTCTGATCAGCCGTCGCCGTTGCGGCGCGGCGTTTTGCTCGGTGCGCTATCGCTTGTCGCCATACCGGTGCGGTCCCAGTTTCGAGTCGAGATTTCGGGTGTCGGCATGACCCAGTTGCCCATCTCAGTGGCGTCGTTTCGAGGCGAAGAGGGGCTCGTGCAGCAGATCAGCGCTATCGTGCTGGCCGACCTCGAGCGTAGCGGGCAGTTTCGCGCGATCGACGCGGGCGGGCAGGTCATTGACGAAGGCACACGCCCCGACCCCGGGTTTTGGCGCCAGAAGGGGGCCGATTCGTTGGTCACCGGCAGCGTCAACCGCTTGGCTGATGGCCGCTTCGATGTCCGCTTCCGGCTCTGGGACGTGGTGCGCGGGCAAGACCTGGGGCGCGACGGTTACCTGGTGGTGCAGGCAGATTTGCGCTTGGCGGCCCACTTCATTGCCGATGCGGTCTACGAGAAACTGACCGGGGATAAGGGTGTATTTTCGACAAGAATTGCTTATGTGACAAAGGTTGCACAGAGTTACAACCTGTGGGTGGCAGATGCCGATGGTGAGAACCCGCGCTCGGCGCTGGCAAGTCCGGAGCCCATCATTTCACCGAGCTGGTCACCGAATGGGTCGCAGTTGGCCTACGTATCCTTCGAGTCCAGAAAACCAGTGGTCTATGCCCATCATGTGGCCACCGGCAAACGCCGATTGATTGCCAACTTCAAAGGCTCCAACAGCGCGCCAGCGTGGTCGCCCGATGGACGTACACTGGCGGTGACGCTGAGCCGCGATGGCGGTTCGCAGTTGTTTTCGGTCGATTCGAATGGCGGTGAGGTGCGCCGCTTGTCTCAGTCCTCCGGGATTGACACCGAGCCCGTGTTTTCACCGGATGGCGCCAGCATCTACTTTGTCAGTGATCGCGGCGGTGCGCCGCAAATCTACAAGATGCCCGCAGCCGGCGGCGAGGCGCAACGCGTGACCTTTGCCGGCACCTACAATATCTCGCCCACACTGAGTCCGGATGGTCGCTGGCTGGCCTTCATTTCGCGCGTCGCAGGTGCATTCAAGCTGCACCTGATGGACTTGGTGGCAGGCACCGTGAGCGCACTGACCGACAGCTCGGCGGATGAAAGCCCCAGCTTCTCGCCCAATAGCCGACTGATTGTTTATGCGACCCAACAGCAGGGACGTGAGGCGCTGATGACGACTACACTTGATGGCAAGATCAAGGCTCGACTCGCGGGAAAGAGTGGCGATATACGCGAGCCCGACTGGGGACCGTTCCCGAAATGAAAGACTTAACAAGGAGTGATGTGATGAGACGTATTTTTCTCGCATTGGGCGTGAGTGTTTTGTTGTCAGCCTGCGGCTCGGCCGTCAAGCTGGACGGCGCCGCCGGTGTTGAAGACAAGACCGGTACGGCGGTGTCCAAAACTGGCACGGACGGCACAGGTGCGTCCAAGACCGATGTCAAACCGGTTGACGCGAGCGGCGCCACGAAAGACGGCATGACACCCAACGGTCCGCGTATCGTCTATTTCGACTATGACAGCTATGTGATCAAGCCCGAGTTTCAGGCGGTTATCGATGCAAATGCCCGCATCATCAAATCAGACAAGGCCCGCAAAGTCATGATCGAGGGCCATACCGATGAGCGCGGCGGACGCGAGTACAACCTGGCCTTGGGGCAGCGCCGCTCCGAGGCGGTGCGCCGCGCGCTGGCGCTGCTGGGCGTGCCGGACTCGCAGGTGGAAGCTGTCAGCTTTGGCAAGGAAAAGCCTGCCGCGGTCGGTTCCGATGAGAGTGCTTGGTCCCGCAACCGCCGGGCCGAGATCTCTTATCGCTAGTGGTTATGTGGGGTAAGGGTTTGCGGTCGAGCGCACAGGCGCTGGCCGTGCTGGCGCTCGTGGTGGGGGTTAGCTCCGCTGGCGCGGGTCTGTTTGACGACGATGAGGCGCGCAAAGCCATTTTGGACCTGCGCGCGCGGGTCGACGCGGTGCGTGCGGATTCGGACGCACGCATCGTGCAGGAGGGTCGGCGTCTCAATGATGAGAACGCGCAACTCCGCAAAGGCATGCTGGATTTGCAAAACCAGATTGAAACCTTGCGAGCTGAGGTAGCCAAGTTGCGTGGCCAGGATGAACAACTGCTGCGTGAAGTAGCCGATCTGCAGCGTCGACAGAAAGAGTTGACGCAAGGCACCGACGAGCGACTGCGACAGTTCGAGCCCAGCAAAGTGGTGGTCGATGGACTGGAGTTTGTGGCCGACCCCACTGAGCGTCGAGACTTCGAAGCTGCTCTGGCCACATTTCGCCGCGGCGTGTTCCCGGCTGCCCAGACTGCTTTCTTCGACTTTTTGAAGCGATTCCCACAAAGCGGATATGCCCCGAGCGCCTTGTTCTGGTTGGGCAATGCGCAATATGCCAATCGCGACTACCGCGACGCCATTGCCAACTTTCGGGCTCTCCTGAGCCGGGCGCCGAGTCACTTTCGCGCGCCTGAAGCGCTGCTCTCGATTGCCAATTGCCAGATTGAGCTCAAGGAAACCAAGGCCGCTCGCAAGACCTTGGAGGACCTGCTCAGGGCCCATCCTCAGTCGGAGGCTGCGTCGGCCGCAAAAGAGCGACTCTCGCACCTCAAGTAGATCTTGGATGGATGGCTGCGCCGCGTGGCGTAAAAATCGTGTCTGAACTGCCATCCTTTGACATGGAACCCAGGGCTACCGATCGGCGATTTGGAGGCTTGTCACGCCTGTATGGCGTGCACGGAGCCCAACGCATCATGGCCGCGCACGTCGCAGTGGTGGGCATTGGCGGTGTTGGGTCGTGGGCGGTCGAGGCCCTGGCGCGCAGTGGCGTGGGCCAACTTACCTTGATTGATTTTGATCACGTGGCCGAGTCCAACATCAACCGGCAGATCCACGCCCTGGAGAACACCGTTGGTCAGGCCAAGGTGATCGCCATGGCTGAGCGTATCCGGTTGTTCAGTCCGCAGTGCATCGTGCGTTGTATTGAGGAATTCGTTGAGCCCGACAACTGGCCCGCGCTTCTGCCAAGCAAGGTCGATGCGGTCATTGACGCCTGCGATCAGGTTCGGGCCAAAGTGGCGATGGCGGCCTGGGCACGCGGCAGTGGCACGGTGTTCATCGCAGTTGGTGCGGCGGGCGGCAAACGTCAGGCGCATCGGGTGGACATCGCCGATCTGGCCAAAGTGACCCACGACCCGCTTCTGGCGCAGGTGAGAAATCGCTTGCGCAAGGACCATGGCGCACCTCGCGAGGGCAAACCATTGGACGTGAGCTGCGTCTTCAGCCCAGAGTCCGTGCGGGCCCCCGATGCGAGTTGCGCCGTCGAAGGCGACGGTTCGCTCAACTGCCAGGGTTATGGATCGGTGGTCAGCGTCACCGCAACCTTTGGTCAATGCGCCGCAGGCTGGGTCATGAACAGACTGTCCTCACCATCGGCCGAAGACTCCTGAGAAATTGACGCTATAATTGAAGGCTGTTTGACAGGGCGAAAGCCATTGGTCGAACGGCTCGGACGGGATGTTAGCTCAGATGGTAGAGCAGCGGACTTTTAATCCGTTTGTCGTGGGTTCGATCCCCGCACATCCCACCAACTTACGCAGTGCCAGGAAGGCATTATTGGGTTTGGCGGTGTATTACGATACGCGGCAAGCCAGTGGTTGGCTGATGTTTGTCTTGAAGTGGGTTCTTAGCTCAGTTGGTAGAGCAGCGGACTCTTAATCCGTAGGTCGACAGTTCGAATCTGTCAGGACCCACCACTTCACGCGTTGCCAGATATAAAAAGCCTGCTACTTGATTGCTAGCAGGCTTTTTTGTTGTTGACGCGCACCCCAGTGTTACAGGGTCTCCGCTTCCACTCGGGTGGAGAGCTCCAGCCATTGGTCTTCAAGCGTCTTGATCTCGTCGTTGATGAGCTTGAGGCGCTTGCCGATTTCGGCGATCTCGGACGGTGCCGGCGAGGCTGCCAGGCGTGCTTCAAGGGCCGCGCCCTCCGTGTTGACGGTGCTCATGCGAGCTTCGAGCAGTTCGAGTTCGCGTTTGGAGGACTTCGACTTGGGCGCACCGCCTGTGGGTTTTTGGCTTTGGGACACTTTTTGCGTGTTCTTGGTGTTTGCGTTGGTCGATTTGCCCGCAATGGCGTCAGCCGCTTTTGCCTCCTCACGCAGGCGCTTGGACTCATCAAGCAAGTAGCGTTGGTAGTCGTCCAGGTCGCCGTCGAACGGCGACACGCCGCCTCGCGATACCATCCAGAATTCGTCACACACGGCGCGCAGCAGGGCGCGGTCGTGGCTGACCAGCATCACCGTGCCTTCGAATTCGTTGAGCGCCATGGAGAGCGCTTCGCGCGTTGCCAGGTCCAGGTGGTTGGTGGGCTCGTCGAGCAGCAATAGATTGGGCCGTTGCCAGACGATCATGCACAGCACCAAACGGGCCTTCTCGCCGCCGCTCATGCTGCCCACGGCCTGCTTGACCATGTCGCCGCCGAAGTTGAAGGTGCCCAAGAAACTGCGTAGGTCTTGCTCTCGCGTGGCCTGTCCGGCAATCTTGCCGGCCGCCGTCAGGTCTTTGACCAGTCGAATCATGTGTTCCAGGGGGGTGTCGGCCGGGCGCAGCACGTCGAGCTCCTGCTGCGCAAAGTACCCGATATTCAGGCCCTTGCCTTCGGTGATGTCGCCGCTCACGGGTTTGAGTGCTCGGGCGATCGTCTTGACCACCGTCGACTTGCCCTGACCATTGGCGCCAAGGATACCGATCCGCTGTCCCGCCAGCACCGAGCGGTTGACCTTCTGCACGATCACGGTTGGAGGCGTGCCGGGAGGGCTGTCTTCGGGCGGTGGGTAGCCAAAGCTCACGCCCTGCATCGACAGCATCGGGTTGGGCAAGTTCGCCGGCTCCTTGAACTCAAAGCTGAAGTCCGCGTCCGCCAGCAGCGGGGCAATCCTTTCCATCCGATCCAGCGCCTTGACCCGGCTTTGCGCCTGCTTGGCCTTGCTGGCCTTGGCCTTGAACCGGGCGATGAACTTTTGCAGGTGGGCGATCTTGTCCTGCTGCTTGGCGAAGGCGTTTTGCTGCAGTTCCATCTGCTCGGCGCGCATGTCTTCGAACTTGCTGTAGTTGCCGCCGTAGCGCACCAGCTTGGCCTGCGTCGATGTGCAGCGTGACGTTGGTCACCGCATCCAGGAACTCGCGGTCGTGGCTGATGACGATCATCGTGCCTTCGTAACGTTTGAGCCAGGCTTCCAGCCAGACCAGCGCGTCCAGGTCCAGGTGGTTGGTGGGCTCATCGAGCAGCAGCAGGTCGGCCGGGCACATCAGCGCGCGTGCCAATTGCAGCCGCATGCGCCAGCCGCCCGAAAAACTGTTGACCGGATTGCTCAGTTCGCTGGTCTTGAAGCCCAGCCCCAGGATCAGCGCCTGCGCGCGTGCCGGGGCATCGTGGGCGCCAGCGTCTTGCAGCGCCATGTAGGCGTGGGCCATGCGGTCGTAGTCGTCGGTGGCCTCGGCGGCAGTGACTTCGGCCTGCGCCGCCAGCAAGGCAGTGTCGCCTTCGACCACGAAGTCGGTGGCGCTTTGCTCGGTCTCGGGCATGTCCTGTGCTACCTGGCCCATGCGCCACTGGGTGGGGATGTAGTACTCGCCTGCGTCTTCGTGTAGCGTGCCGTTGAGCAAGGCGAACAGCGAGGATTTGCCGGCGCCATTGCGTCCGACCAGGCCGACCTTCTCGCCGGGGTTCAGGGTGACGCAAGCGCCGTCTAGCAGCACCTTGGCGCCGCGGCGCAGGGTGACGTTTTTCAGGGTAATCATGGTTGATGGCAGCTATTTTGAATCTATAACTCGACGGGTGGTGGTGTGCGGGAGGATGGGGCCCTGCAAAGCTCCGTGTCCCCCGGCCTTCGGCCTCCTCCTTTACCTGCGCTTTGCAGGGCCCCATCCTCCCGCCGTGCGGTCGCTGTCGGCGCGCCTGCGAGAGAACTCTGCGAGTGCTTGCCGCCGCAGAAACCTGACCGGCCGGGCAAGCGGCACAGTGAGGTCAAGGAGGAGCCCGTAACGGGCGGGGCTGAAATCCGAGGCTCCGAGCCGGCCCGCGCAGGCTTGGACGGATTGAAGAGCCACACCTTCTGGTTGAGGCACGTCCACGACCCGTGTCACTTGCCCCGCCCGTTTGGCTTCGGCCCCTGCAAAAACGCCAACAGCGCCTCACGTGTAACCAGCAATACCTGGTCTTCTCCAGCACTGGTTTCCAGCCAGACCACTTCCAGATGTGGAAACGCCGCTTCAAAGTTAGGGCGTTCGTTGCCGATCTCCAGCACCAGCACGCTGCCGGGTGCCATCATGGCTGGCGCCTGGGCGAACAAGGTACGTACAAAGTCCATGCCATCGGTCCCGCCCGCCAGGGCCAGCGTCGGCTCAGCCAGATACTCCACTGGCAGCGCAGCCATGCTTTGGGCGTTGACATAGGGTGGGTTGCACAGAATCAGGTCGAACGGACCGCGGGCCTGCAGGGTCGGCGCGCGCAGACCATCGGACTCCACCAGGGTGATCCGGTGCTGCAGCGCGTGCTTGTCCACATTGATGCGTGCCACGGCCAGTGCATCGTCGGACAGGTCGGAGCCGGTCACGACCACGTCGGGATAGGTCAGTGCCGCCAGAATGGCCAGGCTGCCGTTGCCGGTGCACAAATCCAGCACGCTGCGTGTCGATTCAGTCAGCCAGGGGTCGATGGCGCCGTTGACCAGTAATTCGGCAATGAAGGAGCGCGGCACGATGGCCCGCTCGTCGACGTAAAACGCCACACCCTGCAGCCAAGCCTCACCTGTCAGGTAGGCGGCGGGTTTGCGCGAGGTGATGCGTTGCTGGATCAAGGCAGCCACCTTTGCTGCTTCCTCGGGCAGCACCGTCTGGCCGGCCACGCCGGTGGTGTCGTCCAGCGATGTATCCAGTGGCAGGCCCAACTGCCACAGCGTCAGCCACGCCGCTTCGTCGAACGCATTGTCGGTCCCGTGTCCGAAAGCCACGTGTGCATCAGCGAGCCCGCGTGCGCTGTCTTCGATCAAATCCAGGACAGTCATCGAGAGTGGGCGTGTTCAAGTATCTCCAGCGTTCGCCGGTAGATGTTCTTCAAGGGTTCGATATCACACACATGAATGTGCTCGTCGATCTGGTGAATGCTTGCGTTCGGAGGACCGAGTTCGATCACCTGAGGGCAGATCTGTGCGATGAAGCGGCCGTCGCTCGTGCCGCCCGTGGTCGACAGCGCAGTGTGCAGACCAGTCTCAGCCAGGATCGCCTCGCGAACCGTACTGACCAAAGTACCCGGTGGCGTCAAGAACGGCAGCCCACCGACCACCCAATCGACTTCGTAGTCGAATGCGTGCCGGTCGAGAACTGCGCACAGTCGCTGCTGTAGCGATTGGGGACTTGACTCGGTGGAAAACCTGAAATTGAAATCAACCACAACATCGCCGGGGATTACATTTCCGGCGCCGGTTCCGCCGTGGATGTTGCTGACTTGCCAACTGGTCGCCGGGAAGAAATCGTTGCCGACGTCCCACTGGACGCCGACCAGCTCCGCCAGCGCCGGGGCCAGCAGGTGAATCGGATTGCTCGCCAACTGTGGGTAGGCAATGTGGCCCTGGATTCCCTTGACCGTGAGTCGGCCACTGAGCGAGCCGCGCCGCCCGTTCTTGATCATGTCGCCGGTGCGCTCGACCGAGGTCGGTTCACCGACGATGCAATAGTCCAGGCGTTCGCCGCGTGCCCGCAAGGCCTCGCAGACGATTGTGGTGCCATCGGTGGCGGGTCCTTCTTCGTCGCTGGTCAGCAAGAACGCAATGGACAACGCTGCGTCGGGCCGCTTCGCAATGAATTCCTCCACCGCCACCACAAACGCGGCCAGCGAAGTCTTCATGTCGCTGGCGCCACGTCCGTACAACTTGCCGTCACGGTGACTGGGCACGAATGGGGGCTGTGCCAGCGCTCCAGTGGTCCGGTGGGTACCACGTCGGTGTGCCCGGCAAAAACAAGCACTGGCGCCGTGTCGCCCAAATCGTTGGCGCCGCGGGCCAGCCGTTTGGCCCACAGGTTCGTGACGCGATATTGTTCGGGGCCGCCGGTGATGGTTTCGCAGTCGAAACCCAGCGGTGCTAGTCTCGCGGCCAGAATGGCCTGACAGGATGCATCGTCAGGTGTGACCGAGGCACAAGCGATCAGTTGTTCGGTCAGGCGCAAGGTGGCGCTCATCGTACCCCCACGCTTGCCACTGCGTTGGCGGCGCTGGACGGGCCGATGCCAGAGGCAACGGCTCTTCGCCCTTTCCATCTCTGCATTGGCAGGCCTGGAGCCGACGGGCTCAGCCCCGCGGGGGCGTGATCTTGCTTGAAGCGGTTCTGCGCTGCGATCATCAATGCTTCACGTCGAGCGTGATTTCCGTGAATGAGGGCTGATCATCGGGATCTTCCTGTTGCTCGCGCTGCCCGGTGACAACCTGGAAGTCGTTCTGCATGCGCCACATCAGGTTGGTCGGGGAGTCTGAGTTGGCCAGGCCTTCCTTGCGGTCTACCGCACCGCTGACGATCAGACGTGCGATGTCGGCCTCAAACGATTGTGAGCCCTCCGCCATTGAGTTTTCCATGGCTTCTTTCATCCCGGAGAAGTCGCCTTTTTCGATCAGGTCGGCAATGAGTTTGGTGTTGAGCAGAATCTCGACAGCGGGGATGCGGCCACCGGTGGTGGTACGCATCAGGCGCTGCGACACCACCGCCTTGAGCGCGGCGGCAAGGTCACCCAGCATGGTCTGACGCACTTCCACCGGATAGAAACTCAGAATCCGGTTCAGTGCCTGGTAGCTGTTGTTGGCGTGCATGGTGGCCAGGCACAGGTGGCCTGACTGGGCATAGGCGATAGCCGCTGACATCGTCTCGCGGTCGCGGATTTCGCCAATCAGAATCACGTCGGGAGCCTGGCGAAGCGCGTTCTTCAGGGCTACTTGAAGCGACTGCGTGTCTACCCCCACTTCGCGCTGATTGATGATGGACTTCTTGTTCTTGAACAGGAACTCGATCGGATCTTCAATCGTCAGGATGTGTCCCGAATGGCTCTCGTTGCGGTGGTCGATCATCGAGGCCAGCGTCGTGCTCTTGCCCGAGCCAGTGGCGCCTACCATCAGGATCAGACCGCGTTTGTCCAGGATCAACTCGCCCAAGATCGGGGGTAGCGACAAGGTTGACAGCGCCGGGATCTCATTGGGCACAAAACGAATGACGGCGGCAATAGAGCCGCGTTGACGCATCGCGCTGACGCGAAAGCGACCCACCCCAGCCATCGGAAAGCCCATGTTGAGCTCGCCCAATTCTTCGAGCTCCTCGATTCGATCCGGTGCCAGCACCTCGGCGAGCAGGTTGCGCGGAGCATCAACCGGCAGAGTCTGGTTGTTGATGGGGACGCACTGGCCGTTGATCTTGATGAGTGCTGGCGAATGACCTGACAAGTAAACGTCGGAGGCCTTCTTCTCGCTCATCAGGCGAAGAATCCGCTCCATCGTGCCCATCGTGCCGCTGGTTGCCATGGTGTACCCCTCTTTATGGTTTCAGTGAACTCAGTCGCGCAGCAAATCGTTGAGACTGGTCTTTGCGCGAGTTTGCGCATCCACACGCTTTACGATGATGGCACAGTACATGCTGTATTTGCCATCGGCCTTGGGCAAACTGCCACTGACCACCACCGACCCCGCCGGGACGCGGCCATAACTGATGGCGTCGCTCGCTCGGTCATAGATGGGAGTACTTTGCCCAATGAAGACGCCCATCGAAATGACCGAGTTCTCCTCCACGACAACGCCCTCGACAATTTCGGAGCGCGCGCCAATGAAGCAGTTGTCTTCAATGATGGTGGGGCCATTTTGCATCGGCTCAAGCACACCGCCAATGCCGACGCCGCCGCTGAGGTGCACGTTTTTGCCGATCTGCGCGCAAGAGCCCACCGCGGCCCAGGTGTCGACCATGGTGCCTTGGTCCACGTAGGCGCCGATGTTCACGAACGAAGGCATCATCACCACGCCCTTGGCAACAAAGCTGCCGCGCCGCGCAACCGCTGGCGGTACCACGCGCACGCCGCTGGCGCGCATCGCGTCCTCGTCGAGGTCGGCAAACTTGGTCTGTACCTTGTCGTAAAAACCGAGGTCGCCCGCGCGAATGATCGTGTTGTCGCGTAGTCGGAAGCTCAGCAGCACGGCCTTCTTGATCCACTGGTGGGTGGTCCATTGCCCGACGCCCTGACGAGTGGCTACGCGAAGCTGGCCGTTGTCGAGTTGGTCGATGACGTGTTCGATCGCCTCGACAACTTCCTTGGGCGACGTTTTTGTGGACACGTTGGCCCGGTCTTCCCAGGCGTTGTCGATGATCTGCTGCAATTGTTGTGTCATGAGCGACGGGTGTTTCTCTAGTTGAAGGATTTGACGTATTGGGCGATTCGCTGCGCGGCTTCGAGACACTCCGAGGTTTCGGCAACCAGGGCCATGCGCACTCGCTGCGCGCCGGGGTTGACGCCGTCGACCTCACGGGCCAGAAAACTGCCCGGCAGCACCGTGACATTGTAAAGAGCCATCAATTCCCGGGCGAACTCGGTGTCACTGCGGGTGCGTCCCTCGCGGTCAGCGGGTACCTGGGCCCACAGGTAGAAGCCCGCATCCGGCAATGCCACGGGCATCACCTCGGCCACAATCGGCGTAACTTTCTGAAACTTGTCGCGGTACTGGGCGCGGTTTTCGATGACATGGACTTCATCGCCCCAGGCGACCACGCTGGCGGCCTGCACCACCGGGCTCATGGCACTGCCGTGGTAGGTTCGATACAACAGGAATTGGCTGATGATCGACGCGTCGCCTGCGACGAAGCCACTTCGCATGCCGGGCACGTTGCTGCGTTTGGACAGGCTGGTGAGGGACACCAAATTTTTGAAGTCATGGCGGCCCAACTGGGCTGCGGCCTGCATGCCGCCCAGCGGTGGCTCGTCGCGAAAGTAGATTTCGCTGTAACACTCGTCGGACGCGATCACAAAGCCATGGCGGTCGCTCAGGTCAAACAGCTTCTTCCATTCGGACAGCGGCATCACCGCACCGGTTGGATTGCCGGGCGAGCAGACGAACAGTAGCTGGGTTCGCGCCCATGCCGATGCAGGCACGCTGTCCCAGTCCACGGCAAAGTTGCGTGCCGCGTCGCTGGCAACGAAGTAGGGATCGGCCCCGGCCAGCAGGGCGGCGCCCTCGTAGATTTGATAGAACGGATTGGGGCAGACCACCAGGGGTCTAGCCTGCTGGCTACCCGGCGCGGCAGGATTGACCACGGTTTGTGTGAGCGCAAACAGAGCCTCGCGTGAGCCGTTCACCGGTAGCGTTTGGGTCGTGGGATTGACCGTCAGGCCGTAGCGCCGTTGCAGCCATGTTGCGAATGCCTCGCGCAGTGCCGGTTCCCCGGCGGTAGCAGGATAAGCGGCCAAGCCACTGGGTTGGCGCGTGATGGCGTCCATCATGGCCTGCTGGATGAAGGCCGGCGTGGCGTGCTTGGGTTCGCCCATGCCCAGGCTTATCGGGCGCAGTTGGGGATTGGGCGCGACACCGGCAAACAGCTGTCGCAATCGCTCGAATGGGTAGGGCTGCAGTCGGGAAAGCAAGGGGTTCATAGCGTTCGATTATCCCGCGCCGATGGACCGCGATCGCCGCCGCCGGCGCCGGGTCATGTCAACTCGCGCAAGGCAGCGATGGGGCCAGGCAATTGCAGCCAGCGTTGCACCGCCGCCTGAAGCAAGGCGGTCGAGCCGGAAGTCTCAAAGCGGCAATGACCTTTGCTTTGACGGTCGGACAGCTGCGATGCCAGCAGTTGATGGGCTCGCCTCGCAATCGGTCCGCCGGTATCGAGGATGTGGACCTCCGGCCCTACCAAGGCGCGCAGATGGTGTTCGGCAAATGCGTAGTGGGTGCAGCCCAGCACCAGCGTATCCACTTGCCCGGGTTTCGTGCCAAATGGCCCCATTTGGCTTATGTAGTGGGCACAGAGTGCTATGATTTTGGGAGTATCTTGGTGCTCGATGGCAAGCGCCAGGCCGTCGCAAGCCTGCGTGACGAATTCGGCCTGACCCTGTAGTGACGCGAGCAGCGTCGCGTACTTGGCACTCGCCAGCGTGCTGCGCGTGGCCAAGACCCCAATGCGGTGGGTGGTGCTGGCCTTCGCCGCTGGCTTGAGGCCCGGCTCAACACCGATGATGGGCAGGCCAGGGTGGTCCTGCCGCAACTGCTCGATAGCTGCCGCGGTGGCCGTGTTGCAGGCAATGACCAGGGCTTTGATGTGATGGTGTTGCGTCAGATAGCCGGTGATCGCGCGGGCTCGGGCGACCACGTAGCTGTCGGGGCGCTCACCATACGGCGCATGACCGCTGTCGGCAATGTAGATGAAGTCTTCATGTGGCAAGGCATCGCGCAGCGAGCGCAGCACGCTCAGGCCGCCCATGCCGCTGTCGAAAACTCCAATCGAATGCTCGTTCAAGACCAATCTCGTTGCCTGAAGGGGTGCCGGGCGGCTCAGCCGGCAACGATTGCTCGCGGCAGCTTCTCGCGCAGGCGGCGCCAGCGGCATCATAACCGTGCCTCAAGCTCGCGCGCTTGGGGTCATGGGTTTGCGGTGCGCGCTTGGCACAAGGTATCATGGCGCACCGTTTTCGGGCTATCTGGCATCTCTGTTTCCCCGGTCGGCCCAGTCCATTTCGTCGCTTTGTCAAAGCCCCAGTGATCCGTGCGTCTCAACTCCATCAAGCTTTCAGGGTTCAAATCATTCGCTGAGCCGACCAATTTCATGTTGCCCGGTCAGTTGGTGGGCGTGGTCGGGCCCAACGGCTGCGGCAAGTCCAACATCATGGACGCGGTGCGATGGGTGTTGGGCGAAAGCAAGGCCTCTGAGCTGCGTGGCGAGTCCATGCAGGATGTGATCTTCAACGGCACGACCACTCGCAAACCCGCCAGTCGTGCCAGTGTGGAGCTGGTGTTCGACAACGCCGACCACCGCGCCGGCGGCCAGTGGAGCCAGTTCGCCGAAATTGCCGTGAAGCGGGTCTTGACGCGCGACGGCACCAGCAGCTACTACATCAACAACCAACCTGTGCGTCGGCGCGACGTGCAGGATGTGTTCCTGGGTACCGGTCTGGGTCCGCGCGCGTACGCCATCATCGGTCAAGGGACGATCAGCCGCATCATCGAGTCCAAGCCCGAGGAACTGCGGCTGTTCTTGGAAGAGGCGGCGGGCGTCTCCAAGTACAAGGAACGCAGGCGCGAGACCGAAAATCGGCTGTCGGACACGCGAGAGAACCTCACGCGGGTTGAGGACATCTTGCGTGAACTTAATGCCAATCTGGAAAAGCTGGAGAAGCAAGCGGAGGTGGCCCAGCGTTATACCGCCTTGCAGGCCGATGTCACGCTTAAGCAGCATCAGCAATGGTTCCTCAAGCGCGCCGAGTCCGAGGCTGACCAAGCTCGAATCAAGGCGGAGTCACTTGGCGCCGTCAATGAGTTGGAGCAACGCGTCGCTGAATTGCGCCATGTCGAGGCCGAGCTGGAGACCGTCCGCCAGACACACTACGGCGCCGGCGACCAGGTTAACCGAGCACAGGGCCTGCTGTATGAAGCCAGCACTGAGGTTGGCCGCCTGGAAGCCGAGATCCGTTTTGTGGTCGAGGGTCGTCAGCGTGTCGAGCAAAGACTCGTTACGTTGACTGAACAGACCGCGCAGTGGGTGGTCCGCCGGGACGACTCCCAGGCCGAGATCGAGAATCTTGGCGAGCTTGCCGTGCTGGGTGAAGAGAAGAACGAGCTGTTGGCGGCTCAGGTTGAGGAGCAGGCGCAGCAATTGCCCGACTTGCAAGACGCCCTGCACCGGGCCCAAGTTGCGGCCAATGAGCAACGCGGCAGTGTTGCCCAGGTGCAGCAGCAAATCCAGGTCTTGGCCGCCGAACAGCGCAGCATTGAAGAGCAATGGCGTCAACAAGGGGCGCGGCGCGAACGCCTGGCTGCGGAGCGCAACGCCCTTGCCGCACCCGATGAAGTGCGTTTGAGCAACCTGCAGGGGCAGTTGTCGCAAGCACAAGAGAGTGCGAGCGTGGCTGAGGCTCGCTTACATGAATTGCAGGACGCCGTGCCTGAGCTGGACCAGGCTCGACGCGACCATCAGCAGGCTGTCAATACAGAGTCCGCCAAGTTGGCTGATTTATCGGCCCGCATGGAAGCGCTCAAGGCGCTGCAGGAAAAGGTCAAGACCGATGGCAAGTTGCAGCCTTGGCTCGCCAAGCACGGCATGGACGCGATGCAGGGCCTGTGGAGCCGGATTCACATCGAGCAAGGATGGGAGAACGCTCTGGAGGGCGCTTTGCGCGAACGTCTGGGCGCGCTGGAGGTGTCGCGTCTGGACATGGTGCGGGCCTTTGGCAACGACCCGCCTCCGGCGAAGCTGGCCTTCTTCAGTCCACCGGCGGCGGCCGCGGCCGAGTCGGCGAGTCTTCTACCTCGGTTGTCGGACTTGTTGCGGCTAAACGATGCGGGTTTGAGGGCCGTGTTGTGCGATTGGCTGCACGGGTGCTTTGTGGTGCAAAGTTTTGAGGACGCACTACGGAGCCGTGACAAACTTCTGCCGGGCGAGGTGATCTTTACAAAGCATGGTCACGCGGTCAGCGCCTACGGCGTCAGTTTCTATGCGCCTGATTCAGAGCAGGCCGGTCTGTTGGCACGCGCTCAGGAAATCGAGAATCTGGAGAAGCAACTTCGGGCGCAGAGCTTGATCAGCGATGAAGCCCGTTCGGCCCTGGTGCGCGCCGAGGCCGCGTATGCCGAGGCGTCGCAGCGCCTGGTGGTGGCCAGGCGGGAGTCGACTGAGACTCAAGGCAAGGCACATGAATTGCAGGTTGAGACCTTGCGCCTGTCACAGTTGGTCGAACAGACCCGCGCACGCGGCGAGCAGATTGCTTCCGACATGGCCGAGGTGGAAGCTCTGATGGAAGAACTGCAGGAGCGCCGCGTGGCCGCTGAAGCGCGCTTTGAAGAGTTGGACATGGCGCTGGCGGACACGCAGGAACGCCATGCCCAACTCGATGAGCGCGTATTGCTGCAAGAGCGCAAGCTGTCGCAATGCCGAGAGCAGCAACGTAGTCTGGAGCGCCAGGCGCAGGAGGCGGCATTTGCTGTGCGCAGCCTCGATGCCCGCAAGGCTGAGCTCACGCGCGCCATTGAGACGGCCGTGCAGCAGATGCAGGCCATCGAGTCCGAGACTGAGCGCGCGCAAGCCGAGCTGGCGCGACTGACCGATGCAGCGGCGCAGGCGGGCTTGCAAAGCGCGCTGGCCCTGAAGCTAGAGCGGGAGCGGGCGCTGGCTGCGCATCGCAGCGAATACGATGACCTCACCGCAAAGCTGCGCGCCAGCGATGAGCGGCGCTTACAGCTTGAGAGGCAGCTTGATCCCTTGCGCCAGCGCATCACTGACTTCCAACTTCGGGAACAGGCTGCGCGGCTGGGGTTTGAGCAATACACGCAGCTGCTCGCCGATGGTGAAGCAGATCTGGAGGTGTTGGCCAAGTCGGTCCAAGAGGGCAAGGTCCGCCTCAATGGCATGCAGGCGGAGATCGAGCGATTGCATCGTGACATTGCGGCTCTGGGCGCGGTCAACCTGGCGGCACTGGACGAGCTGACCAGCGCGCGCGAACGCAAGCAGTTCCTGGATGCACAAAGTGCCGACTTGGTTGAAGCCATGACGACTCTCGAAGACGCCATTCGCAAAATTGATGGGGAGACGCGCGAGCTGCTGTCGGGCACCTTCAACACGGTCAACCATCACTTTGGCAAGATGTTTCCCGAGCTGTTCGGTGGCGGTAACGCCAGCCTGGTGATGACCGGCGATGAAATCCTGGACGCTGGCGTGCAGGTGATTGCCCAGCCCCCGGGCAAGAAGAATCAGACTATTCACCTGCTGTCGGGTGGAGAAAAGGCGCTGACCGCAATTGCCTTGGTGTTTGCGATCTTCCAGCTCAATCCGGCACCTTTTTGCCTGCTCGATGAGGTTGACGCACCCTTGGACGACGCCAACACCGAGCGCTACGCCAAGTTGGTGTCGAGTATGAGCCAGGAGACACAGTTCTTGTTTATCAGCCACAATAAGATCGCGATGGAAATGGCCAAACAACTCATTGGTGTCACGATGCAAGAGCAAGGTGTCTCGCGCATCGTGGCGGTTGATATGGATGTGGCCGTGTCGTTGGCGCAGGCAGCATGACGACGCATGTCTAGCCTGCAAATTGGACTGGCCGTGGCTGGCGGCTTGGTTCTCGCTGGCGTTGTCGCTCATGGTACCTGGGTGGCGCGGCGCAATGCGCCCAGGCAGGCTGCGCCGGAGCAGCCGCCGAGCGAACCGACCCTGGGTAAATCGTCATTGACTGGTATTGGGACCGGATGCGAGCCGACGCCGGGTGAGGCGGCCCCGCTGGGAATTCCCAGCATGGACAAACAACCACCTCTGGACGCGCTGCTCGATGCGGTGGCGCCGATCGTACTCGAAACCGTCGTTTCCGGCGATGCCGCCTTGTTGGTCATGCCAACGACCCGCCGAGCTGGCAGCAAACCGTTCTTCGTCGAGGGGCTCAACCAGCTCACTCACGAGTGGGAGCCACCTGCCACGGGGCAGCGCTACGAGGCGTTTCAAGCGGGTGTGCAACTGGCCAATCGGACCGGCGCGCTCAACGAGATTGAGTACTCCGAATTCGTCGTCAAGGCGCAGACCTTTGCCGATGCGGTTAACGGCACCGCACAGTTCCCGGAGATGCTCGACGAAGTGGCACGCGCCCGTGAGCTTGATCAGTTTGCCAGCGAGCACGATGCGCAGCTCAGCTTCACACTTCAGGCCCATGCCGTGGCCTGGAGTCCCGGTTACGTCCAGCAAAATGCCGCTCAGCTGGGATTTGTGATGGGCGCGATGCCAGGGCGCATGGTATTGCCCGCCAGTGGTGCGGGTCTGCCGCCCGTTCTGACCTTGAGTTTTGATCCGCAGGCGGCCATGGCCGAGGATCCCGCCCAAGCCGCAGTTCGTGAACTGACTTTGGCTCTGGACGTGGCGCAAGTTTCGCGCAGCGAGCGCGCCTTTGTGCGTATGCGCGAAGCCGCGCGCGACTTGGCCAAGACCATGGACGGCGTCGTGACCGACGACAAGGGGCAATCACTCGCGTGGGACGATATGGACGTGATCGGTTACGAACTTGAGACGCTCTATGACACGCTGGACGCGCGCGATCTCGCAGCCGGATCGGTGCTGGCGAGACGACTGTTTTCGTGAGCAATCCAGGCGGGGACCGCGCCATGACCACGCCCGACTTGTTTGCCGCCGATACCAAGCCGGCCGAATTCGCCCGATTGACGGAATTGCGGCGCGTGTTGCACGAGCACGCCCACCGCTACTACGTGCTCGATGCGCCGGTGATTCCCGATGCCGAATACGATCGGCTGTTTCAGGAGCTGCAGGCCATTGAGGTGAAGCATCCGCAGTGGATGACGCCGGACTCGCCCACGCAGCGCGTGGGTGGCAAGGTGCTGGACGGGCTCTCGCCCGTGCGCCATGCCGTGCCCATGCTGTCCATCGAGACTGAGACGGACACCACGGCGCAGGGGGCACAGGATTTTGACGCGCGCGTGCGCAAAGCTCTGGGCCTGCAAGAGTTCGATCTGCCCGTGGAATACGCAGCCGAACTCAAGTTCGACGGCCTGGCCATTAACCTGCGTTACGAGCACGGCGTGCTGGTGCAGGCGGCCACGCGCGGCGACGGTGAGACCGGCGAAGACGTCACGCAGAACGTGCGCACCATAGGCCAGATCCCGTTGCGCCTGAATGGCTGCGACGCTCCGGTGCTGGAGGTGCGTGGCGAGATCTATATGCGCCGTGACGATTTCGAGGCCCTCAACGAGAAGCAGCGCGAGAAAGGCGACAAGACCTTCATCAACCCGCGCAACACCGCGGCCGGCGCCATCCGCCAGCTCGACCCAAACCTGGTGGCCCAGCGCCAGCTGAGCTTTTTTGCCTACGGCCTGGGCGAGGTGCGGGGCTGGTCCCTGCCGTCGACCCATGCGCAGATGCTCGACGCCCTGCAGGCCATGGGCCTGCCGGTGTGCGCGGAGCGCAGTGTGGCTCACGGGGCCGCGGGTCTGACGGCGTTCCACGAAGCCATCCGCGCCAAGCGCGATGCGCTGCCTTTTGACATCGATGGCGTCGTCTACAAGGTTAACGCACTGGCTCTGCAGCAACAGCTGGGTTTCAAGACCCGCGAGCCACGCTGGGCCGTGGCGCACAAGTACCCGGCGCAGGAGATGTTGACGCGTCTCAATGACATCGAGATCCAGGTCGGTCGCACGGGCAAGCTCACGCCCGTGGCCAAGCTGGAACCGGTCTTTGTCGGCGGGACAACGGTGAGCAACGCGACCTTGCATAACCTGTTTGAAATGCGCAAGAAGAACGTGCGTGTGGGCGACCGGGTGATCGTGCGACGAGCTGGCGATGTGATCCCTGAAGTCGTGGGACGGTTTGATCCCGTTGCTGTTGGTGAAGATGCCGTGATGGCTGGCAATGAACTTGTGGTGTCACCCGCTAAAGCGCGTGATCCTTATGTGCGCAATTTTCGGATGCCCAAGAAGTGTCCTGTGTGCAACAGCGACGTCGTGAGAGAGAAGGGTGAGGCCAACCACCGCTGCACGGGCGGCCTGTTCTGCAGCGCCCAGCGCAAGCAGGCCATGCTGCACTTTGCCCAGCGCCGCGCCGTGGATGTCGACGGCCTGGGCGACAAGCTGGTGGACCAGCTCGTCGATGGCGGCGTGGTCAAGACAGTGCCGGATCTTTACCGCTTGGGCCTGACGGCGCTGGCCAGCCTGGAGCGCATGGCCGACAAGTCGGCACAGAACATTGTCGATGCGTTGGAGAAGTCCAAGCAGACCACTTTGCCGCGCTTTATCTTCGGACTGGGCATACGCCACGTGGGCGAGGCCACGGCTAAGGCGCTGGCGCGGCACTTCGGCAAGCTCGACGCCATCATGGACGCCAGTCAGGAGCAACTGCTGCAAGTGTCCGATGTGGGCCCAATCGTCGCGCAGAGCATCCACACCTTTTTCCAGCAAACGCACAACCGCGAGGTGGTGGAGCAGTTGCGCGCCTGTGGCCTGCGATGGGAAGAGGGTGATCCCAGCCCGGCGGCGCAATTGCCACTGGTGGGCAAGACCTTCGTGCTCACGGGCACGCTGCCCACGCTGAGCCGCGAGCAGGCCAAGGAGATGCTGGAAGCCGCTGGCGCCAAGGTGGCGGGCTCGGTCAGCAAGAAGACCGACTACCTGGTTGCGGGGGAAGAGGCTGGCAGCAAGCTTGCCAAGGCCGGCGAACTCGGCGTGGCGGTGATCGACGAAGCGGGTCTGCAGGCCCTGCTGGGCAGTGCGGCCGGGTAAAGGTTCAGTCCGGATTCACCGAGGCCGCGCGCGCTTGGGCGGGACATGGCCGGCCGGATGTCCGAAGACCCGCTGAGCAATGAAAAAAGCCGCCCGAAGGCGGCTTTTTCTGAAGCACAAAGTGCTTACTTCTTGGCTGGCTCGGAAGCGGCGGCGGCGGGGGCTGCAGCGGGAGCGGCAGCAGCGCCGGAAGCGGCAGGAGCGGCCATAGGTGCCGATGCGTCGGCAGCGGGAGCTGGAGCAGCGGGAGCGGGTGCAGGAGCGGGAGCAGCCACAGGAGCGGGAGCAGGAGCGGGAGCTTCTTCCTTCTTGCCACAAGCAGCGAGGGCGACGGCGGCGACGACAGCAGCCAAAACGAGAGATTTGTTCATTTGAAAAATTACCTGGTGAGTTAAAAACAATTTCCGGAAACTGTCTGTGCGGGAGACCCGATCAGACTAAGTAAAACGGCTCGAGCATTTCACTTAGCCTCGCATTATATGTCAGAAATCGGTCAGCCAAGGTCAAACCCCTGTTGACAAACCGGAGCATTTGATTAGGCAGTCAATGCGCAATGGCAGCGCTTGACCCGTGGCGGCAATGGCCCGGGCATAGCGTAGTCGCCTTAAAGCAGAAAGGGCCAGCGGCTCAAAAGCTGCTGGCCCTCACATTTTTCAATGGTCGGCGTGAAAGGATTCGAACCTTCGACCCCTTGCACCCCATGCAAGTGCGCTACCAGGCTGCGCCACACGCCGACAAGTCTGCCATTATAGCCTGAGGGCATGGGAGCTAAGCTTCATGTGAGTCTTTGCCGAGGGACTGATGCCCTGTTCGATGCGACGCCCTGCGGATATCGAAAAATGGACCGGCCCGCGAGCCCTGACTGCTTTGCGGCGATTCAGCGATGGCACTGGTCACCGACTGATGGATGTCACCTGGCGAACTGTGGCGACCCTGGATCATAATGATCCTTGGTGACTCAATTGCATCACTAAGGCGATGGATCATGGAGTTTAAGGATCTGCTTGTTTCCCAAGAGGCGTTGCCCAGTATTCCGCGGGTTGTGGCTCTGCTGCTTAGCGAATTGAATCGAGACGAGCCTGACTTGAAGAAGATCAGTCAATTGGTTGGTACTGATCCAACGTTGACGATGCGATTGCTGCAGATCGCCAACTCGGCACAGTACCAGCTGTCCAAGAAGATCGGAAGTGTCTCGGAGGCGCTGGCTTTGCTGGGGACCAATCAGCTGCGCGACATTGCGTTGGCCGCGGCCGTGGCGGGGGCGTTTCGCAATGTGCCCGGCGTTGATTTGCGGCAGTTCTGGCGCTACAGCCTGGATGTAGCCAAGCTGTCACGCATGTTGGCGGGATTGGTTCGACAGCCACAGTCGCTTGCATTCACAGCTGGTCTGATCCATGCGGTGGGCGAATTGGTGATGTGCGTCGGCATGCCGGGTGAGTTGGCGGTGCTGGCCCAGGACGCGCCCCCGCTGAGCCTTAAACGTGCCAAAGCCGAGCGCAAACTGCTGGGGTATTGTTACGCCGATGTGGGCGCTGCCTTTGCGCAATCGTGGCAGTTCCCGCAAGCGATTGTCGACGCGCTTGGGCATCAACATGCGCCATTTGAAAACGGCGTCTACGAGCCACTGGCAGGCGTATTGCATTTGGCAGCCTGGCGCGCCAGGGCGAACGAAGCGGGCATGTCCGCGCAAGACTTGGTTGACAACTTCCCCGATGATGTGGGTCTCGCGCTGGCGATCGATTTTGACGCGGCGCTGCAACAGGACGCTATCGACTGGACGTCAAGCCACGAGGCGATTGTGCTGGTTTGATCCGCTGGTTTTTCGAATGTGCCAAGGAGACCGCTTATCTCGTCGGCAACACTCACCGCAATGGTGACGGTTCGGTTGGCGCGAAGTTTTGGGGCAAGTTGTCGTAGCTGGAGTTGGGCAAGTCAAACTTCTCGGTGCGTTTGACACGTTTGCTCCGGCGCCGGTCCAATATCGCCACCGGCTCGGGTGGTGGTGTCGGATGTGCCGCTTTCAACCAGACTGACGGGTCAGGCATGTCCACCGACGGGCAACCGCAATCGGGCGCGAAACGCCACGAGACAACATAGCGCGAATGGTTGACGGTTGGATCAAAGCGGTCGAGGTCAAGCAGCAGCTGGCGTTCCAGGGCGGGGGCGTAACGAAGTAGGGCTTCGTTCCATTTCAGGATCACCAGTTGAACAAACATGTCCTCGTCGTTGACCCACTTTGGCGCCGCCGATACTTCGCAGCCAACCCAGCCTACCGGTATGCCATGTTGTCGTAGGGTGTCTTTAAGTACGACTCGAACCAACTCGCGTTGTATATGCGCATGCTGTCGTGTACTCACAGGCGGCGGCGCGCTGGCCGCAGGCTTGGCCATCGCCGTATCCGCTTTGGGCGCCTTGCTCTTGAAGAATCCAAACATCGTGTTCTACCTCTCCCTGTTGGATTGCCATCTGATGCGCTGTGCGGCTCAAGTGTCCCACACTTGGCAGTAAACCTCAAGTCACATTGCTGCTCACACCTTGGCGCTGCGTGGCGGCGTCGCGCAACTTGATGCCATCAGCCATGTCGAATCGCAACGCTCTTTAGCGTGGTGAACCCATACAGCGCCTCGAAACCCTTTTCCCGTCCGTAGCCAGACGACTTGACTCCTCCGAACGGAATCTCCACGCCACCGCCGGCTCCGTAGTTGTTGACAAATACCTGCCCGCACCGGACTTGCCGCGCGATACGGAACTGGCGGGATCCGTCATGCGTCCAAACGCCCGCAACCAGCCCGAATCGGGTCGCATTGGCAAGTTCGATGGCGTCGTCTTCGTCGCGAAAGCTGGCGGCGACCAACACCGGGCCAAATACTTCTTCCTGGACCAGTGCGCTGTCAGACGGCACATCCCGCATCAGAACTGGCGCCTGGTAGAAACCGGTTGGCGGAGCCTGATCGATGATTTGTCCCTCGGCAAGGATCTCAATGCCCGATGCCTGCGCCTGTGCCAGCATAGAGCGAACCCGCTGCTGCTGGGTAAGGCGAATCAGGGGTCCAAGATCGAGGTCAAGCCTTGCCGGTCCGGCCCGGAGCTTGACAAATGCCTGGGCAAGTCGGGATAAGACGGTTTCGTATACCGGGTGCTCGACCAGCAGCCGTGAGCCGGCTGAGCAGGTTTGCCCCGCGTTTTGAATGATCGCATTGACGATGGCTGGCAAGGCGATGTCCAGATCGGCGTCGGCGAAAACGATTTGCGGGCTCTTGCCCCCGAGTTCCAGCGTGACCGGGCAGTGGCGCTCTGCGGCGCTGCGCGCCACCAGTGTGCCGACTGCGGCGCTTCCCGTGAAACTGATGTGACCAATGTCAGGGTGGCGCACCAGGGCATCACCTGCCTCGTGGCCATAGCCTGTAACCACATTGATGGCGCCCGCCGGAAAGCCAACGGCGGCAGCGAGTTGCGCGACGCGAATCAGAGACAGGCAGGCGTCTTCCGCTGGCTTGAGCACACACGAGTTTCCGGCCGCCAGGGCGCCACCGACGCTGCGGCCAAAAATCTGTAATGGGTAGTTCCACGGGATGATGTGCCCGGTTACGCCATGCGGTTCACGCCAGGTCAACACCGAGTAGCCATCCAAATAGGGAATGGTGACACCGTGGAGTTTGTCGCAGGCACCAGAATAGAACTCCAGGTAGCGAGCCAGTGCTGCGACGTCCGCGTTGGCCTGGCGAGTGGGCTTGCCGCAATCGCGTTGTTCGATAGCGGCCAATTCGTCAGCGTGCGCCACAACCGCATTGGACAGCCGCATCAGCAATCGGCCACGGTCCACCGCCGGGAGCCTGCTCCAGATTGTTTGCTGACAACGACGGGCCGCACTGACTGCGCCATTCACATCGTCCGCGTTGCCGCGCGCAATCGCGTCGAACACCTGACCGTCCGATGGGTCAATCATTGGGATGCTCAGACCCGATGAGGCGGGGTAGTGGCGGTTGTCGACGAAGTGACCTTGCATGGTTATCTTTGACGATGGGTGATTGGCTGAGCGGCCGGGTCAGCGCACTATTTCAGCGATGCTACGGGCGACATGTAGCCGTGGTGCCACAATCGCGTGCGCACCACAAAGGACAGTTTAGCCCACTGTCGCCTGGAGCAGCGTGAGACGCCGCACATGAAAAAGGCCCGCCAAGGCGGGCCTGATGTTTGGGGCTTTGCGCAGAATCAGCCGCCGTGAATCTTCATCATCACCGGCACGATCAGCAGCGCCACGATGTTGATGATCTTGATCAGCGGATTGACAGCGGGACCGGCGGTATCCTTGTACGGATCACCAACGGTGTCACCGGTAACGGCGGCTTTATGGGCTTCAGACCCTTTGCCGCCATGGTTGCCGTCTTCAATGTACTTTTTGGCATTGTCCCAGGCGCCACCACCGGTACACATGGAGATGGCGACGAACAGGCCGGTGACGATCGTGCCCATGAGCAAGCCACCCAGTGCCTTGGGACCGAGTACCAAGCCAACCAGAATTGGGACCACCACTGGCAGCAGTGAGGGGATCATCATTTCCTTGATGGCCGCGGTGGTCAGCATGTCTACTGCCGTGTCGTACTCGGGCTTGCCGGTACCATCCATGATGCCCTTGATCTCGCGGAACTGGCGACGCACTTCCACCACCACGCTGCCCGCGGCGCGGCCCACTGCCTCCATCGCCATGGCGCCGAACAGGTAGGGAATCAATCCGCCAATGAACAAGCCGATGATCACCATCGGATCGCTCAGGTCGAACGAAATGGCCTTGCCGTAGCCTTCCAGCTTGTGGGTGTAATCGGCAAACAGCACCAGTGCCGCCAAACCGGCGGAGCCAATGGCATAACCCTTGGTAACCGCCTTGGTGGTGTTGCCCACGGCGTCCAGCGGATCGGTGATGTCACGCACGCTGGCAGGCAGTTCCGCCATCTCGGCAATGCCGCCGGCGTTGTCGGTAATCGGGCCGTAGGCGTCCAATGCCACGACAATGCCGGCCATGCTCAGCATGGACGTTGCGGCGATGGCAATGCCGTACAAACCTGCCAGCTTGAACGCCACCCAGATGGCCATGCACACAAAAATCACGGGCCAAGCGGTCGAGCGCATGGAGACGCCGAGGCCGGCAATGATGTTGGTGCCGTGGCCCGTGGTAGACGCCTGTGCGATGTGCTGCACGGGGCTGTACTGGGTGCCGGTGTAGAACTCGGTGATCCACACCAGGGCCGCGGTCAGAATCAGGCCGACGGCGCAGGCGCCGAACAGTGCCATTTGACTGCCCGAGGCTTTGATCGCATTGTCAGGAATCAGCCATTGCGTCACGAAGAAAAAGGCGACGAGCGAAAGGCCCCCTGCTACGGCCAGACCCTTGTAGAGCGCGGGCATCACGTTCTTCATGCCAGGCGAGGCCTTGACAAAGAAGCATCCAATGATGGAAGCCACAATGGACACCGCGCCCAAAGCCAGCGGATAGACCACCGCACTGGTTCCCGCGCCAGTCACCAGTAGCGCGCCCAGCACCATGGTGGCAATCAGCGTAACGGCGTAGGTCTCGAACAGGTCAGCGGCCATGCCAGCACAGTCGCCAACGTTGTCACCCACGTTGTCGGCAATTACGGCTGGGTTGCGGGGGTCGTCTTCCGGAATGCCGGCTTCAACCTTGCCCACCAGGTCAGCGCCCACGTCGGCGCCCTTGGTGAAGATGCCGCCGCCCAAGCGGGCGAAGATGGAGATCAGCGAGGAGCCAAACGCGAACCCGATCAGTGGGTCCAGCAGCTTTGCCACACTCTTGTCAGGCGTCATGGTGCCGTTACCCACCAGAAACCAGTAGAAACCGGTCACGCCCAGCAGACCCAAGCCTACGACCAGCATGCCGGTGATGGCGCCGCCGCGGAAAGCCACGTCCAGCGCTGGGCCAATGCCTTTGGTGGCGGCCTGAGCGGTGCGGACGTTGGCGCGTACCGAGACGTTCATGCCAATGAAACCACACGCGCCCGATAACACGGCTCCGACAATGAAGCCGGTGGCGGTCAGGCCATCCAGAAAGAGGCCAATCAGCACTGCCAGCACCACGCCAACGATCGCAATGGTTTTGTATTGCCGCGCCAGATAGGCCGCTGCGCCGGTTTGAATGGCCGCCGCGATCTCTTGCATGCGTGCGTTGCCAGCGTCCTGGGAAAGAATCCAACTGCGCGCCCAAAAGCCGTATCCCACGGCTATGAACCCGCAGACAAGCGCAAGAATCAGCGCAGAGTTGCCTGTCATAAGAAATCTCCAGAGTTGTATTGACGAAGAGGGGGTAGCACGCGAGCGGTACCCCCGCTGCGTTGCTTCCTCAATCCCCGCACCGCGGCGAGCGCGCCGGAGAAGATTGGCCAACCGGCGCACTTTACCGTGAAAAATGCCCGTTTTCGATGGGTGGCAAGGGGGGAGTCAGTAAAATCAGGGTTAATCCTAGGCAATGTCTGATTTAACTCAATATAAGTAGACCCACCATGTCCCTTGACAACGTTACGCCCGGCGCCAACGCGCCCGAAACCTTCAACGTCATCATCGAGATCCCGATGAATGCCGATCCGGTCAAGTACGAGGTTGACAAGGCCACCGGCGCGATCTTTGTGGACCGCTTCATGAGCACGGCGATGCACTATCCGACCAACTACGGCTACGTGCCCAAGACCATCAGCGGGGACGGCGATCCGGTTGACGTGTTGGTGATCACGCCCGTTCCACTCATCCCTGGTGTGGTGGTGACCTGCCGCCCGATCGGCATCCTGAAGATGCAGGATGAGGCCGGCGAAGACGGCAAGGTGCTTGCCGTACCGACCAACAAGATCCTGTCGCTTTACACACAGTGGAAGCGGCCCGACGATCTCAATCCCTTGCGCCTCAAGACCATTGCGCACTTCTTTGAGCACTACAAGGACCTTGAAGAAGGCAAATGGGTCAAGATTCTCGGATGGGAAGATGCCGAGTCAGCCAAGAAGGAGATACTCGATGGCATTGCCAACTACTTGAGAGCACACTCTGCGTCGTAGTTCCTGCCTTGCCGCGGGTGGGCCACAGCGGCGCGCGACTTGATCCTCCTGAATTAGATTCATCGCGCGCTGGGTCGCGTGTATCATGCTCCCAAGCAATCCCGTGGACTCAAGGAATAGACGTCATGGAATCCATGCAAGACACCTCTGCTGGCCTGCGCCAGTCGGCCTCCCGCTCATCACAGGTGCTCGCCGATGCGGGGCAGTACCTGACACTGCGACTCGGTGGCGAAGAGTATGCGATTGATATTTTGCGGGTTCAGGAGATTCGGTCATACGAGGCGCCCACGCGCATGGTGAACGCGCCGCCGTTTATCAAAGGTGTGGTCAATCTTCGCGGCGTGATCGTTCCGATTGTCGACCTGCGGCTGAAGCTTGGCATCGACAAAGTGGAGTACACGGAGTTCACGGTTGTCATCATTCTGAACGTCAGAGGTACGGTGATTGGTGCGGTAGTGGACTCGGTCTCGGATGTTGTGACCTTGACAACGCAAATGATCAAGCCCGCGCCGCAGTTTGAAGCCGCGATCGAGTCCCGTTTCGTAACAGGCCTGGCCAATGTGGGGGAGCGGATGCTGATCGTGATGAATGTTGAAGCATTGATGAGCAACGCCGAGATGGGTTTGGTAGCCGCTGCACTCCAGTCCTAGGCGCCGCCGCCGTACTGCGCTGACTCTCAGGGTCGTTTGAACGGTGTTCGAGCCGACAAGTGGTTGAGGTAGCTGGCTACGCCGTCTCGGTCATGGTCAAGAAATCGGTCCACCGCGGCGGCAAACGAAGGGTTTGCTAGCCAATGCATGCTCGTGTTGGCGACGGGCAGCAGGGCGCGCGCCAGCTTGTGCTCACCCTGCGCGCCGCCTTCAAATCGGTCAAAACCGTGATCAATGCACCACTGCAGCGGCTGGTAGTAGCACGCTTCGAAGTGAAGGCAGTCAATTCGCTCCACGCATCCCCAATAGCGGCCGTAGGCAACTCGACGTTGCACTCTGCTCTGGCCAGTGCCCTCCGGTTGCGAGCCAATCGCGATCAAGCTTGCGGCAATCGGGCGCCCCGCTCGATCTGCCACAAACAGCAGCCAGTTCTCTGGCATGTTGCGCGCGACACAATCGAAGAAATCGCGCTGGAGGTAGGGCGGGTTGGCGTGTTCCTCGTAGGTTCGCGTGTAGCACTGGTAGAAGAATTCCCAATCGGCTGCGGTAATGAGCGCACCCAACGCCGATCGAAATGTCACGCCTGCGTCGCTGACTTTGCGGCGTTCCTGTCGAATCTTCTTGCGTTTGTCCTGCGTCAATGTGCTCAGGAAATCGTCAAAATCCTGGTAGCCAGGAGTTCGATTGCTCCAGTGGAACTGCACGGCGTGGCGCGGCATCATGCCCGCCTGCTGGCAAGCCTGCACGTCCGCCTGGTCAGCGAACAGGATGTGTAAAGACGACAGGTGTTCGGCTTGGCACCAACGGATCACGGCTTGCGCCAAGGCCGCGCGCGCGTCATCGGATCGGGCCAGCAGGCGCGAACCCGGGACTGGCGTGAAGGGAACGGCCACAACTGCCTTGGGATAGTAAGACAGGCCATGTTCCTGATACGCCCTGGCCCACGCCCAGTCAAAGACATACTCCCCGAAGGAGTGCTGTTTGATGTAAGCGACGCACCCAGCGACGACCGAGCCGCGATGCTCCAGAACCAATAGGCGAAATGCCCAGCCGGTATCGGGCACTGCGCTTTGGCTGTGGTGCAGCGCGCGGAGGTATTCGTGCCGCATGAACAGAGTGGCATGCGACTGTTTCGCCAGCAGATCGTTCCAGTCAGTGGCCTCAATCGCATCGGGCGAGCTCAACACGCGGGTGACATAATCGATCGAACTGTTTTCCACTGGCAAGCTACTTCGTCCTGTTTCCGAGGCTCATGACTTTAAAAATCTGTGTCGCCCAGCTCAACCTTGTCGTGGGCGACCTCGCTGGCAATTCAAAAAAAATCATTGATGCGGCCAACCTGGCATACCAGCGGGGCGCGCGTTTGTTGCTTACACCCGAGCTGTCCGTTTGTGGCTACGCGGCTGAAGACCTGTTTCTTCGCCCAGCGTTCATTGCCGCCTGTGATGATGCCGTAAATCGGGTTGCCACGGCGCTTTCGGGTTTGAAAGACATGGCAGTCGTCGTCGGTCATCCGATTGGTGGGGATCGCAGGACGCGAAGCGTCGCTGTGCAAGAACGCTTCAATGCGGCAAGTGTCTTGCGAGAGGGTGCCGTCGTTGCAACCTATGCCAAGCGCGAGTTGCCCAACTACCAGGTCTTTGACGAGCGTCGCTACTTCACGCCCGGGCACGGCGTGTGCGTATTCGAAGCCGGCACCGCCGACAGTCGTGTCAAGGTCGGTTTGCTCATCTGTGAGGACGCCTGGTTTGAAGAGCCGGCGAAGCTGGCGCGGGCATCGGGTGCCGAGCTTCTGGCGGTGATCAACGCTTCGCCCTTTCATCTTGGCAAGGGTGGCGAACGCGAGCAAATGATGCGTGAGCGCGTTCTGGCCTGCGGTTTGCCGCTCGTGTCGGCGCATTTGGTCGGCGGTCAGGATGAGGTGGTGTTCGAGGGGCATTCATTTGCTGTGGCGGCCGACGGCGCCCTGGCTGGACGGGCGCCGAGCTTTGTGGAGGATCTGTTTGAAGTCGCGGTCGCGCGCGAACCGCATGGGCTTGAGTTGCACGCGACGCAGGCGGCCGTTCGCGGCAGCGACGCGGATTTGTGGGATGCCTTGGTTTTGGGTGTGCGCGATTATGTTGGCAAGAATGGATTCCCCGGCGTGGTGCTGGGGCTTTCCGGGGGTATCGACTCCGCTCTGGTAATGGCGGTGGCGGTCGATGCCCTTGGCAAGGATCGCGTTCGCGCGGTCATGATGCCTTCGCCCTACACTGCCGACATCAGTCTGGTCGATGCGCGTGCCATGGCCAGTCGAATGGGTGTTCGCTACGACGAGATTTCGATCGTGCCGGAATTTGAAGCGTTCGGCGCGTCGCTGGCACCGGAGTTTGAAGGCCTTGCGCCGGATGCAACGGAGGAGAATATCCAGGCACGCATTCGTGGCACCTTCTTGATGGCACTCAGCAACAAGTTTGGCAGCATTGTTTTGACCACAGGCAACAAGTCTGAGCTGGCCACCGGCTATTGCACCTTGTATGGCGACATGGCGGGGGGCTTTGCGGTGATCAAGGATCTGGTCAAGACCACCGTGTTCAGGCTTGCAAATTGGCGTAACACCAACGATCCCTACGGAACAGGCCGGAATCCCATCCCGCAGCGCATCATTACCCGCCCCCCCAGCGCAGAGCTGCGCCCGGATCAGTGCGACCAGGACACCCTGCCGCCCTACGATGTCCTCGACGGTATCCTGCAGCGGTATATGGAGAACGACGAGAGTATCGAAGACATCATTGCTGCCGGTTACCGCGCGGCGGATGTCGAGCAGGTGACTCGGCTCATCAAGGTCAACGAGTACAAGCGCCGCCAGGCGCCCGTCGGAATTCGGGTCACGCATCGCAGCTTTGGCAAGGATTGGCGTTATCCTATTACCAGTCGATTTCGCGCATGATGCAGGGCACCACCTGCGCGAGGTGAATGTCGCGTTTTGTCGAATCCCGTTTTGAACCGTTCAAGAGGAACCCCATGAAGCAGATCACAGCCATTGTCAAGCCGTTCAAACTGGAAGAGGTGCGAGAAGCCCTGGCGGAGTGCGGCGTCACCGGGTTGACGGTCACAGAAGTCAAGGGTTTTGGGCGCCAGAAAGGGCACACCGAGCTCTATCGCGGCGCTGAGTACGTGGTGGACTTTCTTCCCAAGGTCAAGGTGGAAGTGGTGGTGAAGACCGAAGACGTGGAGCGCTGCGTCGACGCTATCGTCAAGGCCGCTCATACTGGCAAGATTGGCGATGGAAAGATATTTGTGACCAGCGTCGAGCGCGTTGTGCGGATTCGCACGGGTGAACAGGACGAATCGGCGATTTAAATCTCGTCCAGGCGTGCGGCGGGGGAGATCGCGGCGGCGTCGACCAGGGATTGCAGCAGTGCCGCGGGATCGTTGTCAGCGCGGATCAGCCGCATCTGCCAGTCCCCAACCAGCTGCTGCTCGACCGACACGTTGAGGAATTCACGCAGCCGGTCGTAGTAGCCGGCCACGTTCAGAAGTCCAATTGGTTTGTCGTGGTAGCCGAGTTGACGCCAGGTCCAGACTTCGAACAGCTCTTCGAGCGTTCCCAATCCACCTGGCAAGGCCAGGAACGCGTCGGCACGCTCAGCCATCATCCGCTTGCGATCATGCATGGTCTGCACAATGTGCAACTCGGAACAGCCGTGGTGTGCCCATTCCCGGTCCACCAAAGATTGTGGAATCACACCGACGACGCGGCCCCCGGCCGCTAGGGTTGCGTCCGCAACGACCCGCATCAGGCCAGCACCGCCTCCGCCGTAGACCAGCTGACCATTGTGTTGGCCAATCCAGGTGCCGACCTCCGCCGCCGCAGACCCAAAAGCGGGATCGGTTCCGCAGCGGGATCCACAATACACGCAGACCGAGAACGCGACCGTCATGCTCGAGCCGTGCTGGGTTTGTTGGCCACAACGAGGCGTGTACCTGCCATGGCGTCATGCCAGAACTGCCTTTGCGAGTGGAAACGACTGGACACCGCCCAGATGGCAACCCAGCCGAGAATCACGACCGAGGACTGGACTGGCGAAAGTCTGAAGGGCGCGATACTGGCTAACGCAGGAACGAACCACAACCAACTCAGCACATAGCGCAGCAGGGCGCGCGCTTGGGTGAGTGGCTGGCCGTGACGGTCAACGACCTTGATGTGCCAGGTTTTCATCGCTAGGGTTTGCCCTTTGGACCACAGCCAGACAAAGTAGATACCGAAGACGACAAACAGGAAGCCTTGCAGGGCGTTGCGGTTGTCCAGGGCGTTGCGGGTCTGGCTGAGGGTTCCGAAAAGGTAGCCAGCGATAAACACAACGCCAAACAGCAGTGTGCCTTCGTACATCCAGCAGGCCATGCGGCGACTCAGGCTGGGCGCGATGAATGAGTGGTCCGACGTGGTCATGAAGGAGAAATCGTCAGCCCCGGATTCTGCCAGTGAGTCCACCGAGACCGGGTGCGATTGAATCAATGGTTTTCGACCGCCGCGGAGTCCGTGTTGGGTTGGGCTCGCGGCAGCAGGGTCTTTTGATCGACCGCATCTCGTGCAATGGCAATCTTGGCAGAGCGAGCCGGCGTTTTGCGTGTCACCGGGACAACGGCGAGCTTTTGTGGGGGCGCCGGCTTGATGGCTGTGGCAGCGCCAGTGGGTTTGTTCGACGCCTTGGCGGCAAGCTTTTGCTTTTCTTCGAGGCTTAGTGCTTGATAGGCCTGCCAAGTGGCCGCTTTCTCTTGAGGGGAGAGCTGCTTGGTCCGCGCATATTGCAGGCGTGCCTCCGAGCGTTGGCGTTGGCTCAGGTTCACCCATTCGGTCATGCGACTGTGCATTTTGACCTGCTCGGGCACAGCCAGACTGTTGTAGTTCTTGGACACCGCCAACCATTTTCGCTTGCTTGCCTCGGGCAGGGTCGCCCAGTTCGCCGCCAGCGGTCTCAGTGCTGCCTGTTGTTGGGCGGTCAGATCCTGCCACGCCGGCTTGGTCACCAAAGTGACGGCAGCCTTCGCCGGTGCGGCGGCGCTTTGCGCGCCAGACGCAGCCCGAAGCGGCGGGGCGGCGATGCTTTGCGCCGCGGCGCAATGCGCGGACGTGCCCAGCGCCGCCAGGAGCAGGAAAAACAGCCCACTCCACGGCACCGAGCGTGGGCGATTAGGGTTTGATGCGACCAGATGTTGAGTCACGTGTTCACCTGAAGCCGCAGCGCTACCGAGCGGACTCCCGCTGTGATTTCAAGAACTGCGCAAAGCCCGGGTCGGTGTACGCTGACGGCGGCAACGTGTCGGTCAGCAGGGCGGAGTCAATCTCGGCCAATTCATCATCGCGCTCGTCGCTCAAAACGGCATTGAGGGTCAAAAGGCCAACGACTAATGCCAGCAACGGTATAACCGACGTAATTGCACTCCAAACGCCGAACCCTTCGTCGCCGGAATTCAATGTCAAGGTTGCATTTGACGCCTGACCCGCGGCGGCCACCTTTCTGGTGGCGACCTTGCGTCTGCCAAGCGCCTGAACACGGGCGGCACGCAGCCGCTCTGACACCTCGTAAGGAAGCTCATCGCAGGCATCCGAGAGCCGGGCTGCGACCTTGAGGCCAAACCGATCATGTGCGAGTTGATGCTGATAGTTGTGTGAAATTGTCATAGTCGAATCCCTTTTTCCCTCAGAGCCTTGCTCAGGGCTTGGACGGCGCGGGAACAATGCGTTTTGACGCTTCCTTCAGAGCAGCCCATTGCAAGCGCCGTTTCCATCACGTCCAACTCCTCCCAATAACGCATCAGGAACGCTTCCCGTTGACGTGCGGGGAGCAATTCGATCTCATTTTCGATGGCTCGCATCACCTGGACGCGGCTGACTGTGGTTTCGGCACTCTCGGTCTGCTGTGACTCGTCTTGGATCTGTAAAGTTTCCAGCAGATCGAAATCCCCGACATCCGAGTCGGACTCGAAGTCCCCAAGGTTTGAAAAGAGCGCGCTTTTGGTCTTCTGCCGACGAAACCAATCCAGGGTGCAATTGGACAGAATACGCTGAAACAAAAGAGGTAGTTCAGCGGTCGGCTTATCGCCATAGTGCTCGGCCAGCTTGAGCATGCTCTCCTGGACAATGTCAAGGGCACTCTCCTCGTTGCGAACGTGGTACACGGAGCGCTTGAAAGCGCGTTTTTCGACGCTTTTGAGGAAGTCCGAGAGCTCGCGTTCGGTGGCCAAGTGGGTCCTGCTAGGTCTGTGAATTGGAGTCGGACCACACCGAAAACCTCAGTTGGAACGGCGTGAAATTGACCGCGGAATTATGACACTGCGCTTCAGAATTTCGGTCGTGCGAGTTGCTGGGGCCGGACCAGTGCGATAATCGCAGCTGCAATTCAAACGGCAAACGGGTCATGATTTGACGCAACAATCAGTGCGGCTATGGTCTTGATCCTAAGTCCCGACGCGACTTCACAAGAGTTGAGCGAAGGGGCACCCAAGGTTTTTCGTTAGAGAAATTCACAAAGGTTCATCATGGAAACATCAAAGGCAGAACTCAGTTCCGCTGCCACCGCGCAGCGATATGCGGCGCATGGCGCATCGAAGTCGGGGGCGGTAAGTGCCGAGGCGCTTGAGCTTCGCGGCGCGGAAATCCTGGTAAAGGGTCTGCAAGCCGAAGGCGTCAAGTTCATCTGGGGTTACCCAGGTGGCGCGGTGTTGCATATCTACGACGCGTTTTACAAGCAAGACACGATTCAGCACATTCTGGTGCGCCACGAGCAAGCGGCTGTGCATGCAGCCGACGGTTATGCGCGTGCGACCGGTGATGTCGGGGTGGCCCTCGTTACGTCCGGACCTGGCGTTACCAACGCCGTGACCGGCATTGCCACAGCGTACATGGACAGCATACCCATGGTGATCATCACCGGGCAGGTCCCCACCCATGCCATTGGGCTGGATGCCTTTCAGGAGTGCGACACGGTTGGCATCACTCGCCCCGTGGTCAAGCACAATTTTCTGGTGAAAGATGCGCGCGAGATTGCGTCAACCCTCAAGAAGGCGTTTCACATTGCCCGCAGTGGACGTCCTGGCCCAGTGGTGGTGGATATTCCAAAGGATGTCTCTTTCAAGAAAGTCCCCTACCACGGGTACCCCGCAGCGGTTGAAATGCGTTCGTACAACCCCGTTCGCAAGGGGCATGGCGGCCAGATTCGCAAGGCACTGCAACTGCTGTTGACCGCCAAGCGACCCTACATCTACACCGGTGGCGGAGTGATCGCCAGCAATGCGTGCGCAGAGTTGCGCACTTTGGTGAACATGCTTGGCTACCCGGTGACCAATACCTTGATGGGTTTGGGTGCCTACCCGGCGAGCGACCGCAAATTCCTTGGCATGCTCGGGATGCATGGAACCGTTGAAGCCAATAACGCCATGCAACACTGTGATGTGCTGCTGGCTGTGGGGGCGCGTTTTGATGATCGTGTGATCGGCAACCCCAAGCATTTTGCGCAAAACGAACGCAAAATCATTCACATTGACATTGATCCATCAAGCATTTCCAAGCGCGTGCGGGTGGATATTCCAATCGTTGGCGATGTCAAGGATGTGCTTACGGAAATGATCTCCATGTTCAACGAGGGGTCAGCCAAGCCGGATAGCGGCACACTCGCCGCCTGGTGGGAAGTGATCGAGACCTGGCGCAAGCCCGATTGCCTCAAGTACGACCGCTCGAACAAGGAAGTCATCAAGCCCCAGTATGTTGTTGAGACACTGTGGAACATGACCCGCGACACAGATGCCTATGTCACGTCCGACGTGGGCCAACACCAGATGTGGGCGGCTCAGTACTATCGCTTTGACGAGCCCAGGCGCTGGATCAATTCGGGTGGTCTGGGCACGATGGGCGTTGGTATTCCGTACGCCATGGGTATCAAACTGGCCAAGCCGCAGAGCGAGGTGTATTGCGTCACGGGCGAAGGTTCGGTGCAGATGTGCATTCAGGAGTTGTCGACCTGCCTGCAATACAACACACCTATCAAGATAGTCGCCTTGAACAACCGCTATCTGGGCATGGTGCGTCAGTGGCAGGAACTCGAATACGAAGGTCGTTACAGCCAGAGCTATATGGACGCGCTGCCCAATTTCGTCAAGTTGGCCGAGGCCTATGGCCACGTTGGCTTGTTGATCGAGAAACCACAGGATGTGAAGCCAACGTTACGCGAGGCCAGAAAGCTCAAGGACCGCACGGTGTTCATGGACTTTCGTACCGATCCGACCGAAAACGTGTTCCCCATGGTCAAGGCAGGTATGGGTCTGACCGAAATGCTGTTGGGTTCAGAGGACCTGTAGCATCCGCAGGCGCGGGCGGTGCGACACTTGGATTGTGTCCGGGCTGCCTGGCCATTTACCGACGAATCTATTGTCTGCCGAGCCTGGTCGTTACCGCGACCAGGGGAGGGCAACGAAAAGAGGAATCAACAGATATGAAACACATTATTGCTGTCTTGCTCGAGAACGAACCTGGCGCCCTGTCCCGTGTCGTTGGGTTGTTCTCAGCGCGTGGTTACAACATCGAGAGTCTGACCGTGGCGCCCACGGAGGATCCGAGCTTGTCGCGGATGACGATCCAGACGACCGGCTCCGACGACGTCATCGAACAAATCACCAAGCACCTCAATCGACTGATCGAAGTGGTCAAAGTCGTTGACCTCACGGAAGGTGCCTACATCGAGCGCGAACTGATGATGGTTAAGGTGCGCGCGGTTGGCAAGGAACGTGAGGAGATGAAGCGGATGGCAGACATATTTCGCGGTCGCATCATCGACGTGACCGAAAAGAGTTACACGATCGAGTTGACGGGTGATCAATCCAAAAACGACGCTTTCCTGGAGGCTATCGAACGCAGCGCCATCTTGGAGACGGTGCGTACGGGATCAAGCGGCATTGGACGGGGCGAGCGGATACTGAGGGTGTGAGCGTGACGCCGCGCGAGCCTGAACGGCGGCTGACGCCGATGACCGGTTTGGATGTCTGAGCGCGCGACGGGGCGGGTTTTTTTAACGGGCAGTTTTGCCACTATTTACTTCGGAGAACAGCATGAAGGTTTTTTACGACAAGGACTGCGATTTGAGCCTGATCAAGGGCAAGACCGTGGCGATCATTGGTTACGGCAGTCAAGGTCACGCACATGCGCAGAACCTCAATGACAGTGGCGTCAAAGTTGTCGTTGGCTTGCGCAAGGGCGGTGCGTCCTGGCCCAAAGTTGAGAAAGCTGGCTTGAAAGTGGCTGAAGTGGCTGACGCAGTGAAGGCGGCCGATGTCGTCATGATTCTGTTGCCCGATGAGCAGATTGGCGCGGTGTACACCAACGACATCGAGCCCAACATCAAGTCCGGCGCGTCATTGGTGTTTGCGCATGGATTCAACGTTCATTACGGTCTGGTGGCACCGCGCGCCGACCTGGACGTGTGGATGGTCGCACCCAAAGCGCCGGGCCATACCGTGCGCGGCACCTACGCGCAAGGTGGCGGCGTGCCGCATCTGATCGCGGTGCACCAGGACAAGTCGGGACGGTCACGCGACCTGGCCTTGAGCTATGCCATGGCCAATGGCGGTGGCAAGGCTGGCATCATCGAGACCAACTTCCGTGAAGAAACCGAGACTGACTTGTTCGGTGAGCAAGCCGTGTTGTGTGGCGGTACCGTGGAGCTGATCAAAGCTGGCTTTGAGACCTTGGTGGAAGCCGGTTACGCCCCGGAGATGGCCTACTTCGAATGTTTGCACGAGCTCAAGCTGATCGTCGACATGATTTATGAAGGCGGCATTGCCAACATGAATTACTCCATCTCCAACAATGCCGAGTACGGCGAGTACGTCACCGGGCCGCGCATTGTCACCAGCGCCACCAAGGATGCGATGCGCCAGTGTCTCAAGGACATTCAGACCGGCGAATACGCCAAGAGCTTCATTCTGGAGAACAAGGCAGGGGCGCCCACGCTGCTTAGCCGCCGCCGCCTGACTTCCGAGCATCAGATTGAGAAAGTTGGCGACGTGCTGCGCGCCATGATGCCCTGGATCAAGAAGAACAAGCTGGTTGATCAGACCCGCAACTAGGCTCAGGACGATCGCGAGCCGAGGTCGGCACCGCGGCTTGCGTTGTCTGGCGGGCGCTGGCTTAAACTCAACGCTTTACCGTCTGGCGATGCAGCGGCAAGCTGCAACGCTGGTGGGCGCTTGCCGACGCAGGGTTGGGGTGAACGACTCAGTTCCCGATGCGGGCACGTGGCGCGCCCTGGACAGCAGGAGATCAATGTATGCATGACGGAGCGGAGTCGGAAACTCCAGACGACCAGGTTGTCGTGCGAAAGCGTCGCAAGGGCATCTACATTTTGCCCAATCTGTTCACACTGGCGGCGCTGTTTGGTGGTTTCTATGCCATCGTGATGGCGATCAATGGTCGGTTCGACCTGGCTGCGGTGGGCGTCTTTTGCGCCATGGTGCTCGATAGTCTGGATGGGCGCGTTGCGCGCATGACCAATACCCAAAGTGCCTTCGGTGAACAAATGGATTCCTTGTCCGACATGGTGTCGTTTGGCGCCGCGCCAGCCCTGATCTCTTACGTCTGGGCTCTCAAGAGTCTGGGTCGGTGGGGCTGGATTGCGGCCTTCGTCTACTGCGCGTGCGCGGCGTTGCGGCTGGCGCGGTTTAACGTCAATACTGCTGTGGTGGACAAGCGTTACTTCCAGGGGCTTCCGTCGCCGGCGGCGGCGGCCCTGGTTGCTGGCTTCATCTGGCTGTTGACCGAGAACGGGCTGACCGGAACCGGCGCGATTGAGGCGGGTCGATTCGTTTGGTCCGTGCCCTGGTTGATGTTTTGCCTGGCCCTGTATGCGGGACTGACGATGGTGACCAACGTGCCGTTCTACAGTTTCAAGGACGTTCAGATGAAAAAGAGTGTGCCGTTTGCAGTGATTGTTGCGATAGTGCTGCTGATCGCCATCATCAATATCGACCCGCCTACGGTCCTGTTCGGCGTGTTTGTTGCCTATGGACTGAGTGGCTATGTCATTTACGCCTGGCGAAAGGCCAAGGGGCTTCAGACAAGCGTTGTGAGTACTTCGACTGAAGAGCCAGACGAGCGCGGCCTGCACAAGTAGGAGACCGAGTCACTCGCTGATGGATGCCAATCCTACGCCAGCGCGCTCGTTGGGCGGCTGTGGTACATTGCAGTCATGAAACAGTTTTCGCTAGCACTGCTACTGCTATCGCCACACGGGCGGAGACGGTAGCGCGCGCGTTTACCTTCACCAAGAGCCCGTATGCGTCCGCAGCGGGCTTTTTTATTTTGTGCCTCAGTTTTTTGTTTGCAGATAGTTTGACAACCGGAGAACCGTGATGACCGACAAGTTGATTATTTTTGACACGACCTTGCGTGACGGAGAGCAGTCACCTGGCGCTTCGATGACGAAAGACGAGAAATTGCGGATTGCGCGTCAGCTTGAACGCCTGCGGGTTGACGTGATCGAGGCGGGTTTTGCCGCCAGTTCGAATGGCGACTTTGAGGCTGTGAAGTTGATTGCCCATGCCATCAAGGACTCCACGATTTGCTCGTTGTCGCGCGCGAATGATCGCGATATCAGTCGCGCCGCGGAGGCACTCCAAGGTGCCAATCGCGCTCGGATACACACCTTCATCGCGACCTCGGCCCTGCACATGGCGCAAAAGTTGCGCATGACGCCTGAGCAGGTATTGGAGCAAGCCAAGCAGTCCGTTCGTTTTGCGCGAAACCTGGTGGCCGACGTGGAGTTCAGCCCCGAGGATGGCTACCGCAGTGACACTGACTTTCTGTGTCGTGTGTTGGAGGCAGTCATTGCCGAGGGTGCCACCACCATCAACGTGCCTGACACGGTCGGTTACGCCGTGCCCGAACTCTATGGCAACTTCATCAAGACGCTGCGCGAGCGGATTCCCAACAGCGACAAAGCGATTTGGTCAGTGCATTGTCACAACGATCTCGGCATGGCGGTTGCCAACTCGCTGGCCGGCGTCAAGATCGGTGGTGCACGGCAGATCGAGTGCACGATCAATGGCTTGGGCGAGCGGGCAGGCAATTGCTCGCTGGAAGAAGTCGTGATGGCGGTAAAGACGCGACGCGACTATTTCGGTCTCGACCTGGATATCGATACCCATCACATTCTCGCGGCTAGCAAAATGGTGAGTCAGACCACCGGCTTTGTTGTTCAGCCAAACAAGGCCGTGGTGGGCGCCAACGCCTTTGCGCACGCCTCTGGTATTCATCAGGACGGCGTGCTCAAGGCGCGCGATACCTACGAAATCATGCGCGCTGAAGACGTGGGCTGGAGCGCCAACAAGATCGTGCTGGGCAAGCTCAGCGGGCGCAACGCATTCAAGCAAAGGCTGGTTGACCTCGGCGTGCAAATGGACAGCGAGGCCAGTGTCAACACTGCCTTCGCACACTTCAAAGAGCTCGCCGATCGTAAGAGTGAAATCTTCGATGAAGACATTCTGGCCCTGGTCAGCGACGAAAGTGTGACCGACCACATCGAGAAGTACAGCTTTGTTTCGTTGTCACAACGCAGCGAAACCGGCGAGCGACCACAGGCTGCAATCGTCTTCACCGTCGATGGTGTCGAGGTCAAGTCCAACTCAGACGGCAATGGGCCGGTCGATGCGTCACTCAAAGCCATTGAGGCGCGCGTCAACAGCGGTGCCGAAATGGTCCTCTACTCGGTCAACGCAATCAGTGGTTCGACCGAGAGCCAAGGCGAGGTGACCGTTCGATTGCAAAACAGCGGCCGCGTGGTCAACGGCGTGGGCGCCGACCCGGATATCGTCGTGGCCTCCGCCAAGGCCTATCTTGCGGCGCTCAACAAGCTTCAAAGTCAGTCGGATCGGGTTGCCGCGCAAGGATAGGCCGGCAGCCTCGTCTGTTAGTAACTTTCTTTAGATAGACCGCGCAAGTAGTTGATACAGCGCGGTTTTTTTGATTACACTGGCGGTATTGTAGAAATACTGTTGGAGCTGAACGCATGTCACGTCACCGCCGTGTTGGGTTGGGAAGCGCCGTCAGCCGAGTGTTGTGGGTACTCGGTTTGTCCGCGGTGGTGTGGGCGTTTGCCATGCCGCACGCCGTCGCGTCCCAGGCTAAGCGCGCCGTTGCGAAAAGCGCCACTGCCCATTCAGTGTCCAAGCGCCGGGTCTCAAAGACGGTGTTGGTCACCAAGCGTAAGTCGGTGGTCTACGCAGCCAGACCCTCAATGGGGCAATTGGCCGGTTTGCATCACACCCCCGATGCCTTGGCTTTGAAGTCCCGCGTCGCGCTGGTCGTCGATCAAGATACCCGCGAAGTGCTGTTCAGCAAGAATGATCAGGCGGTGCTCCCCATCGCCTCGTTAACCAAGTTGATGACGGGATTGCTCATCAGCGAGGCGCGCTTGCCGATGGACGAGATGATCAGCATTGATCAGTCCGATGTGGACACCGAGAAAGGCAGTCGGTCCAGATTGCGCGTTGGTGCCGAATTGAGTCGGGGCGAGCTGCTGCATTTGGCATTGATGTCCAGTGAGAACCGCGCTGCGCATGCTTTGGGACGGACCTATCCGGGTGGGTTGCCAGTTTTCGTCGAGTTGATGAATGCACGCGCCAAGGCGCTGGGAATGACCGATACCCGCTATGTCGAGCCGACCGGGCTGTCGAGCCAGAACCAATCAAACGCCAGTGATTTGGCCAAATTGGTGGGGTTTTCCTATGGAGACCCGGTGCTACGCGAGTTGTCCACTTCGCCCGGTCATCAGGTGGCCGTGGGCGCGCGGACTTTGACCTTTAACAACACCAATCGCCTGGTGAAGAACGCATCATGGGACATCGGTCTGCAGAAGACCGGCTACATTTCGGAGGCTGGGCAGTGTCTGGTGATGCAGGCCAAAGTCGCCGGTCGTAAACTGATCATGGTGTTTCTCGACTCGGCCGGAAAACTGACCCGCCTGGGCGACGCCGAGCGGGTGCGGCGCTGGGTTGAATCCAAAGCGACGGTCAACGCCGCAACGCTGCAGACACCGGCGATGCAGGCTGATGGCGGCCGACTGGCCGCTGGCGGCTTTCTGAGCGTTGCGGCAGACGTTCAGTAGTGGCACCGGGGTTCCTCGGCGCCAGGAAGGACCTGCGCTAAGCTGGCCGCTTCAGACCCGGTTGGTAACCCAGGGTGGTCGATATGCCGTGGGCGGTGGCTTGCAATTTCGATAACCACTGCTCTTCGAGCCTGCCTGCAGGCGCGGAGATGGACAGACCAGCAACCAACTTGCCCTGATCGTCATAGATTCCAGCGGCCATGCAGCGCACGCCGAGTTCAAGTTCTTCGTTGTCATGCGCGTTGCCGTACTGGCGGACTTTGGCAAGCTCGCGCTCCAGTGCCGGGAGCTGTGTCAAGCTGTTCTTGGTGTGGCCCGCCAGACCCGTTCGCGTGGCATAAGCGCGTACACGCTGCGGATCATCGGCTGCCAAGAACAACTTGCCAACTGAAGTCAGGTGCAGCGGCGCCCGCCCGCCAATTGCGCGCACCACCTGCATGCCGGAGCGCTCGCTGTAGGTGCGCTCAATGTAGACAATCTCGTCGCCTTGGCGCATGCTCAGATTGACCGGTTGCTGGATCAGCTTGTGCAATTCCCGCATCGGTATCAGCGCGGCATCACGCACATTGAGGCGGCTCTTGACCAGGTTGCCCAACTCAAGTAAACGCATTCCCAGGCGATAACTGCCGGGCTGCGACCGGTCAACAAAGCGACCGGTGGCCAGATCGTTGAGGAGCCGATGTGCCGTCGAAGGGTGCAGACCGGTCTTTTCGCTGATCTCTTTCAGAGAAATGGCTTCTTCTTTTGAAGCCAGTACGTCCATCAGTGTGAACATGCGCTCAATCACCTGAACAGTTGGCGTGGTAGCTGCAAAGGCATCGGACTTGGTCATGGATCGGCGAGATGTGTATGGGATCGCATTTTACGAGACGAAATCCCGCTCGTGTCGACCATGAGCCCGCTTGACCGCGAATCGACGCGATCTGCGGTTGGCGTGGGGTTGCACCACCTGTCATCGCGCAGAACCTGCTGTGGGCGAAACCGAGCCTTGTAGCGCATCTTTTGGCTGGCTTCGATCCAATAGCCCAGGTATACGTGGGGAAGCCTTAACAACTTGGCCTGCTCGATTTGCCACAACACGGCATAGGTCCCGTAGCTTGCGCCGGCTTGCGGCTCATAGAACGTGTACACGGCCGATATGCCGTCGTCCAGGACATCCAGAATGGACACCATTCTGACCGCGCCAGGCGTGCCGTCAGGGGCAGACTCACGAAACTCCACCAAACGCGAGTTGACCCGACTCTGAAGCAGGAACTGGGTGTACTGGTCAATGCTGTCCTGGTCCATGCCGCCACCAGCATGGCGACCCATCTGATAGCGCAAGTACAGCGCATAGTGCTCCGGGGTGAAACACAACTTGAGCACACGAGCCTGCAGCGTGCAATGCCGCTGCCAAGCGCGACGTTGGCTGCGATCGGGCGTGAACTGGTCGGCCAGCACGCGTACGGGAGTGCAGGCGCGACAGCCATCGCAGTAGGGGCGGTAGGTAAACATGCCGCTGCGCCTAAAACCTCGATTGACCAGCTCGGAGTAGGTCGCGTTGTTGATCAGGTGGCTGGGCGTGGCGACCTGGGAGCGCGCCTGCTTCCCCGTCAGGTAGGTGCAGGCGTAGGGCGCTGTTGCATAGAACTGCAGCGCTTGCAGTGGAAGGTCCTTGAGGTGTGTCACGCCAGGTCTTGCTTGGAGTGCAGGAGTAGCTGCCAGTATAGGGGGTCAAACTGCCACACCGGCGCGGTCTGTGACACGCCGTGGCCGACTCCGATCAGGAAGTCGGCACGGCTGATTTCCGTGGCACCCATGTGCGCCAGGTGACGGGTGTTCTGTTGGCAATCGATCTGAACGATGCCATGGTGTGCGCACAGACTGACCAAGGCTGCCAGCGCGATTTTCGAGCCGTTGCTGACGCGGGTGAACATGGATTCACCAAATACGGCCCTCCCAATCGCGACGCAATACAAGCCGCCGCACAAGCGACCGTCGATCCATGTCTCAACGCTGTGTGCGAATCCCGCGTGGTGCAGGGCTACATAGGCGTCGATCATGGCCGGAACGATCCAGGTTCCAGACTGCCCCACGCGCGGACTCGATGCGCAGCCATTGATCACTTGTTCGAACGCGCTGTCGATGCGAATCTCGCACCCCGGCGAGCGACGGAACTGCTGCACTGCTTGCCGTAGCGAGCGGTGCATACGTAACTGCGAAGTTTTCAGGATCATCCGCGGGTCGGGGCTCCACCACAAAATGGGCTGGTCGTCGCTGAACCACGGGAAAATGCCGTGACGATATGCCTGGCATAGCGTGGCCACATCCAGCACACCACCCGCCGCCAATAACCCGGGCGCGGCAGAACCGGCGGGCCACGCGTGGGAGGCGGGTGGAAACGCTTGATGCGGTGCCAACCAGGGTAGGTCGCCAGCAGAGGATGACATGCACGAACTGTAGCGGACCGGTGGGGCGAATCGCTTCTCACGTCGTGGGACGGTTGAGGTTTAGAGACTTAATTGAGGCGCACTGTCGAAAACGCTGTCCTGAGCGGCTAGAATACGAGCTTCGTCGGGGTGTAGCGCAGCCTGGTAGCGCATCTGGTTTGGGACCAGAGGGTCGAAGGTTCGAATCCTTTCGCCCCGACCATTTATGTCAAGAAAAAAGCTCACTCGGTGGGCTTTTTTCGCTTCTGCCCGTAGCTCAGTTGGATAGAGCAACAGCCTTCTAAGCTGTGGGTCGGGGGTTCGATCCCCTCCGGGCAGGCCAGTGCATGCATGGTGGGCGGATCACATCCAGCGTCAGCATCATTGGCGGCCGACCAGCGGGTTGTGATTTCCTGCTCACAGGGTCGGGTCGCCGGGTTAACATGTCAGGCACGGGCCACAGCACATGCTAAAACGTATTCGCGTTCAACAGCTCACGGTCGGGATGCACCTCAAGGAGTTTTGTGGCTCCTGGATGGAGCATCCCTTTTGGCGGTCGGGCTTCGTCATCACCGACCCGAAGGACATCACATCCATTCTGGCCAGCAGCATCAAAGAGGTCTGGATCGATTGCGACAAGGGGCTGGACGTGCCGGCGGGCGTCAGCGCGGTGTCGCAGGCGGAATCAGACGCCCAGGTAGAGGCCGAACTTCACCAAAGTGCCACGGTTCAGCGAGACGTTGGCGCAGTTTCCATGTCGGTTGAGATTGAACGCGCGGCCAAGATATGCGCCCAGTCCAAACAGGCAGTCGCCTCCATGTTTCAGGAAGCGCGCATGGGCAAGACGGTTGATGCCGGCGGCGCCCAGCAATTGGTCGAAGAGATCGCCGATTCGGTGATTCGCAACCCTGGTGCCTTGATCAGCCTGGCGCGCTTGAAGACCGCTGACGACTATACCTACATGCATTCCGTGGCAGTTTGCGCCATGATGGTGGCTTTAGGCAAACAACTTGCCTTGCCGGACGGTGAAATGCGCGCAGCAGGGGTAGCCGGTTTGTTGCACGACTTGGGCAAGGCGGCCATGCCCATGGATGTCCTCAATAAGCCTGGCAAGTTGACGGACGCAGAATTTGCCATCATCAAGGGCCATCCGGTCGAGGGCCACAAGATGCTGTTAGCGGGCAGTGGTGTGCACCCGGTGGCGTTGGATGTTTGCCTGCATCATCACGAGAAGGCCGACGGCTCGGGTTACCCGGAAGGGCTCAAGAGCGATCAGATTAGCCTGCACGCCAAGATGGGCGCCGTGTGTGATGTCTACGATGCGATCACCTCCAACCGGCCTTACAAGATGGGGTGGGACCCAGCCGAGTCCCTGCGCAAGATGGCCGAATGGGCCAACGGGCATTTCGATCCAATGGTGTTCCAGGCGTTCGTCAAGAGCTTGGGCATCTATCCGATTGGCTCGCTGGTGCGGCTGAGCTCGGGACGCATTGGCGTGGTGATCGAACAGACCGGCAAGTCGCTCACCACGCCGCGGGTCAAGGTGTTCTTTTCGACCAAGTCGAACATGCGAATACCACCCGTCGAGATTGACCTTTCCCTGCCCGCTTGCACGGAGAAGATCGCCAGTCGTGAAGACCCCGCAAAGTGGCGCTTTGCCGACCTCAATGAACTGTGGTCGGGGTTGTCCAAACCATCCTGGTAAGGGGCGAGCGCGGACCGCGCCCCGCCAACCGGCTCAGCGAACCGTCTCGGACGACCGGGTACTGAGCCCATACTTGCCCAGTTCCATCTTGGCTATCGCATTGCGGTGCACCTCATCGGGCCCGTCGGCGAAGCGCAGTGTGCGCGCATTGACGTAACTGTAGGCCAGCGGAAAATCGTCACACATGCCGGCGCCACCATGGGCTTGCATCGCCCAATCGATCACCTGGCAAGCCATGCTTGGTGCCACTACTTTGATCATGGCGATTTCGTTCTTGGCAAATTTGTTGCCTGCCACATCCATCATCCAGGCCGCCTTCAGCGTGAGCAAGCGCGCCATGTCGATCTTGCATCGGGCCTCGGCAATGCGCTCCTGCGTGACGGTCTGGGATGCAATGGTTCTGCCGAAGGCGACCCGTATGGCAGCGCGTTTGCACATCAACTCCAGCGCGCGCTCGGCTAGTCCGATCAAGCGCATGCAGTGGTGAATGCGCCCAGGGCCAAGTCGGCCTTGAGCGATCTCGAAGCCTCGTCCTTCCCCGAGCAAGATGTTGGACGTCGGCACGCGTACGTTTTCGAACAACACTTCCATATGACCATGCGGTGCATCGTCGTAGCCCATGACATTCAATGCCCGAACCACGGTGATACCCGGTGTGTTGGCGGGCACAAGCACCATGCTCTGTTGCGAGTGGCGCGGCGCGTCCGGGTCGGTCTTGCCCATGGCAATGTAGACCGCGCAGCGTGGGTCGCCAGCGCCCGACGTCCACCACTTGCGCCCGTTGATCACGTACTCATCGCCCTGGCGTTCGATGCGGGTCTGGATGTTGGTCGCATCACTGGATGCCACTTCGGGTTCGGTCATGGCAAAGGATGATCGAATCCTGCCTTCGAGCAGTGGCTTGAGCCAGCGAGCCTTGTTTTCTTCCGATCCATAGCGGGCTATGGTCTCCATGTTGCCGGTATCCGGCGCGGAGCAATTGAACACTTCGCTGGACCACATCACGCGGCCCATGATCTCGGCCAGCGGCGCGTACTCCTGGTTGGTCAGTCCAGCGCCTTCATAGCCCGAGGCCGCCGCGCTGTCTACCGGCAAGAACAGATTCCACAGGCCGGCGGCCTGCGCCTTGGGTTTGAGCTGCTCAATTGTTTGCAGGGGTGTCCAGCGTTTGCCAGCAGCCGAGTTGGCTTCGATTTCGCCATGGTAGGCACCTTCGGCCGGGTAGACGTGCTCGGCCATGAACGCCTGGAGGCGTACTTGTAGGTCTTTGGTTTTCGGGGAGTAGTCGAAGTCCATGGTTTCTTTCGATGGTGCTTGGGGAATTGGCGTTGGTGATTCTTGAAGGCCGGGTGTTCAAGTGCGTTGCGCAAAACCCCAGGCCAGCTCGGCCATCGGGCGCGCGCCCGCGCCGGAGCTGACTGCTTGTGCGCTGGAGGCGGTGCCTGCTTCCACGCGCTTGGCGATGCCCTGCAAAATGGCGGCAATCCGGAACAGGTTGTAGGCCATGTAGAAGTTCCAGTCAGTTTTCAGTTGCTCGGGTGTGGCCAAGCCAGTGCGTTCGCAATAGCGCTGGATGTACTCGTTCTCGGTCGGTATTCCCAAACAGCGCACATCCAGGCCCCCAATGCCGCGAAACGCGCCAGGCGGGATGTGCCAGGCCATGCAGTGGTAGCTGAAGTCGGCCAGCGGGTGCCCCAGTGTGGACAGCTCCCAGTCGAGCACGGCCAGGATGCGCGGCTCGGTCGGGTGAAAAATCAGGTTGTCGAGCCGGTAGTCGCCATGTACGACGCTGACCATGGACTCATCCCGTGCCATCGGCGGGATGTGGGTGGGCAGCCAGGCCATGAGTTGGTCCATCTGGGGAATGGGTGTCGTGACAGAGGCGAGGTACTGTTTACTCCAGCGGCCAATTTGCCGCTCGAAGTAGTTGCCCGGTTTGCCGAAGCTGGCGAGACCGCGCTCGGTGAAATTGACGCAGTGCAGAGCCGCGATGACGCGGTTCATCTCGTCATAGATCTGTCCGCGCTGCTCCGCCGTCATGCCTGGCAAGGACTGGTCCCACAGCACGCGACCGTCGACGCACTCCATCACGTAGAAGGCCCGGCCGATGACGCTCTCGTCCTCGCACAAACCGTACATCCGCGCCACGGGGACTTGCGTGCCGGCGAGGCCCTGCATCACGGCGAACTCGCGCTCGACGGCGTGCGCTGATGGCAGCAGTTTCGCCACGGGCCCGGGCTTGGCTCGCATCACGTAGCTGCGGCTGGGCGTGATCAGTTTGTAGGTAGGGTTGGACTGGCCGCCCTTGAACATCTCCAGACTGAGCGGACCGCTGAAACCTTCGATGTGCTGCACCAACCAGCTTTGCAAGGCGTCCAAGTTGAGTGCATGTTGATCGGAAACTGGGCGGGTGCCGGTGAAGTGGTCGAAATCGGTCATGGTGGTGTTGATACTTTGTGGGTCAGACCACTTTGCGAAGCAAATGTGCTCTGACCCCAACCGAGCAGGAAGAATGTCAGGCGTCGGCTTCGGCAATCCGCAGCAGCGTTTCGCGATTGCGTATCACCAAGCCACCCGGCTCGATCCGGATGGCGTCTTCGCGTTCCATGGACTTCAGCTCTTGGTTGACCCGCTGGCGCGAGGCCCCGAGCAGCTGCGCCAGCTCTTCCTGTGCCAGCTGCAACCCAATACGAATCTCGCGACCGTCGCTCAGCGACGGGACACCGTAACTGCGAACCAGGTGCAGCAACTGCTTGGCCAAGCGGGCGCGCAGGGGCAGGGTGTTGAGGTCTTCGACCAAGCCATACAGCTGGCGAATGCGCCGCGCGTGCAAACGCAGCATGGCTTCGTACAGCTCCACGTGGGTAGCCAGGATCTTCTTGAAGTCGGCCTTGGCCACACACAGAATCGTGGTGTCGCCATGGGCGTAGGCATCGTGGGTGCGTCGGTCCCCGTCGAAGATGGCGACGTCGCCAAACCAGATGCCTGGTTCGACGTAGGTCAGCGTGATCTGTTTGCCCGAGATCGACGTCGAGCTGACTCGCACGGCACCCTTGGCGCAGGCGATCCACTCCTCCGGCGGCTCGCCACGCGCGCAGATCAGGTCGTTGTCTTTGAAGCGTTTGACGTAGGCACATCGAAGAATGTCGTGTCGCAAGGACGGGGATAGAGTGGAAAACCAGCGACCTGAATTGATCGCCTCGCGTTCGTCAATGGTAAGAATAGGATCGATCATGGTCTGTCCTGTGGGTGACTGCAAACCCTTACATTGTCGCGCGGGGGACGGCGTTTGCTGGTGCAAGATGTCACCTGCGCGTCCTGTCGATGTGGTTGTTCGGACTTGCCTGAAGGGCGAGCCAACCGGCCGCGCTATTCGAACCGTGGCACCTGCTTGGCCAGGAACGCTTCGATGCCGAGCCCGGCGTTGGGGTGATGCAGGTTGCGCACGAAGTGCTCGCGTTCCAGCGCCAAGTGTTCGCTCAGGCCGTTCTGGTCGGCTTCGTTGACCAAGGTCTTGATGCTGGCCAGTGCGTTGCCGGCACCGCCATTGAGTTGCTCGGCCAGTTCCAGCGCCGTGGCGAGGGCCCCGCCCGGTTCGCTCAGGCGGTTGACCACGCCGAGTTCGGCCAGGCGTGGCGCGCCGATGCGCGTGCCGCACAGCAGGAGTTCCGTCACCAGTTGGCGGGGCAGCGCCTGGGACAGGCTCCAACTGCCGCCGCCGTCAGGCGACAACGCGAGCTTGCAGTAGGCCATGACGAATACCGAGTCGCGGGCGGCCACGATCAGGTCGCAAGCCAGGGCCAGCGAGAACCCGGCGCCTGCCGCGGCGCCTTCCACGGCGGCAATCACCGGCTTGGGGAAGGCGCGAATGGTCTCGATCCAGCTATGCAAAGCATCCAGGCTCTGGGCCTGCACCGACGGGTGTTGCTGCCGGTTGGCCTGCAATCGCTGCAGGTTGCCGCCGGCGCTGAACAAGCCGCCCTCGCCAGTGATGATGACCGAGCCGAGGTCGCGGTCACTTTCGGCCAGGTTGAGCGCTTCGACGCCCTCGATGTAGAGCTCGGGTCCAAGGGCATTGCGCTGTTGGGGGTTGCTGATGGTCAGCACCAGCGTGCGCCCAACTCGATGGCGCTTGAGCTCTGCACTCACAGGAGCCCCCACGGCGCAATGCGCCTGCCCCCCGAGGGGGCGCGAGCTTGCTTGGGGCGGCCCTGCGCGGAGTTCATGGGTGCCCCCACGGCGCAATGCGCCTGCCCCCCGAGGGGGCGCGAGCTTGCTTGGGGCGGCCCTGCGCGGCGCTCACATGGCCTCTTCTTCGTGCAGCAGGCTAAGGCCGATGGCGCCGCGTCGGCGCAACCAGGGGCTGGGGCGATAGCGAGGATCGCCATAGACCGTCTGCATGTTGAACAGCACCTCCAGCACATTGGTGGGGCCGTAGTGGTTGCCCATGGCCAGTGGTCCCAGGGGGTAGCCAAGGCCCAGGGTGACAGCGGTCTCCAGATCAGCCGGCGAGCAGATCGCCTGCTGGCAGATATCGCTGGCGATGTTGACGATCGTCGCCACCACCCGCTGCGTCACAAAGCCGCCACTGTCGCGGATCACGCTGACGGCTTTGCCGTCGCGCGCCATCAGGGCGTGTGCTGCCATACGCATGTCGGTGCGAGTGGCGGGGTTGGTGGCCAACACACGGCGCTTGGTTTCGTTGTCGGCCACGAGCATGTCGATCCCGACGGTGCGAGCGGGGTCGAGCCGCTCCACTACGGCCACCGTGGTCACGTCAAAGCCGAGCGGCGCCACCAGCGTCAGAGCTTCGGCCGAGGGCGAGGCACCGGTCTCGATCTTGGCGCCCAGATTCTTCAGCAGCAGCAACAATTCGGCACGGCGCGCGGCGCGCGGCGATACCCAGACCGGCGGCATGGTCGGCACAGAAGGCACCGGGGCCGGCGCTGCCGTCTTGACCACGCCGTCGGCGTAACGGTAGAAACCCTCGCCGGTTTTTTTGCCCAGTAGTCCGCCAGCGAGCCGCTGCGCCGTGATCTGGCTGGGCCGGTAGCGCGGTTCTTCGTAGTACTGCCGATAGACCGACTCCATCACCGGGTGGGACACATCCAGCGCGGTCAGGTCCATCAGTTCAAAGGGCCCCAGCTTGAAGCCGACCTGGTCCTTCAGAATCTGGTCGATGGTGGCGAAATCGGCCACCCCTTCGCTGGCAATGCGCAGTGCCTCGGTGCCATAACCTCGCCCGGCATGGTTGACGATGAAGCCGGGCGTGTCTTGCGCCAGCACGGGTGTGTGTCCCATCTGTCGGGCATAGACGGCCAGGTCATCACAGACCGACTTGCTGGTGCGCAGGCCGGCGATGACTTCAACCACTTTCATCAACGGAACCGGGTTGAAGAAGTGGTAGCCGGCCAGTTGCGCCGGGCGTTTCAGTTGCGCCGCGATCGCGGTGACGGACAAGGATGAGGTATTGGTGGCCAGCACTGCGCTGGGTGACACGATGCCCTCAAGCTGGGCGAACAGCGCAGACTTGACGTCCAGCCGCTCCACCACCGCCTCGACAACCAGTTTGCAGTCCGACAGGGCTTGCAGCGAGTCCGCACAGATCAGACGCAGCTTGCACTGGGCAACCTGCTCCGCCGTCATGCGACCCTTCTCGCCCAGTTTGTCCCACTGTGCAAACACGCCCGCCTGGGCGGCAACACAAGCTTGGGGCTGCATGTCGAAGAGCACCACCACGCTGCCCGCCTGCGCAGCAATCTGGGCGATGCCGCGACCCATGGCGCCGGCGCCAATGACGCCAACACGTTCAAAAAGAGGATTCATGGCGGGCATTATCCCTGGATTGAACCCCGTGCAAGCTGTGCGAAAATCGAATTGAACAATGAAACAACCGTCCACCATCAAAGGCGCCGCACTGGCGATTGGTCTGCTCGCGCTCGCTTTTGACGGCAGCTCGGCAACGCTAGGGCGCATGCAGGGTGCCGCGCTGATTGGGCGCCCGCTGGAGCTCAGTGTTCAGGTGGAGCTCGGTGACGAGGAGAACAGCGCCTCGCCGTGCCTCGAAGCCGAGGTGTTTCATGCCGACAATCGTCAAGACCCGGCACGAGTTCGTGTCACGCTGGAGCCGGGTGCCCAGCCTCAGAGCGGTGTGGTGCGGATTGTCTCCCAGTTGCCGGTGGATGAGCCGTTGGTGACGGTCTATTTGCGTGCCGGTTGCAAACAGAAGAGCTCACGTCGTTATGTGCTGTTGGCGGAGGTGGTCAGCGAGACCGCGGCGTTGCCATTGGTCGCTGCAGCCAATGGCGCAACGCCGCAGTCAGCGCCCACAGCAGTGGCCAATTCAAAGGTTGGGATGAATGCTGGCGCCGCAAGGGCACAGCTTGGGAAGGCACCCGACAAGCCGTCGACGACCCAAAAGCGCGCGGAGGCGGGCGTCGCGCCGCGCGCAGGCGGCGGCACAGTGCGCGCATCCGCTCCCAAAGTGGTGAAGTCCACGTCCGCCGAACCACCTGCGCGTGTAACGAAGGAGCGCATCGCCAAGATCGTTGCCAAGTCGCGGCTGAAGCTCGACATGCTTGACCTGACCCAGGAGCGCGACCCCGTGCTCAGGGCCTCGACGGAGATGTTGTCCGTGCCGGCTGACAATGCCCAGCGCCGCTCCGAAGCAGCTGCTTTGTGGCGGGCCCTCAATGCCACGCCGGAGGACATTTTGCGCGATGGGGCCCGCGTCCAGGCCATGGATGCGGACATCACCGCGCTCAAGACCATCACCGCTCGTAACCAGCTTGGCCTGAAGGACTTGGGCACACGTTTGCGCCAGGCCGAGTCTGAACGCTACGCCAATTGGCTGGTGTATCTGCTCGGTGCGCTGTTGCTGTTCTGTCTGCTGGCTCTGGCGTGGGCGTGGCGCCAACGGGGTTCCGCTGGGCGCCAGGAATGGTGGCGTGGGTCTGATCTGAGCTCCGAACTCCCCTCGCGATCGCCCGAAGTGGTTGACACCGCGCGCGCAACGGTGGTGTCGCAGCGCGCCGGTCTGGCTAGCGCCCCTAACTGAGGTTGACATTGATTTGGGAGCTGCCGCCCCGGCTTTTGCGCCCGGGGGTCAGGCGTCAGCCGGTGTCACAAAGCAAACCCGGCATGATGCCGCCGCGGCCGCCAAGGTTCCTGCGCCGATCACCAAGGTTCAGGCCTCCGCGAAGCTGCCGCTGAGCACGCGTGGCCACTTGCGCGACGTCGATTCGCAGGAGTTGGTAGACGTGCGGCATCAGGCGGAATTTTTCATGTCGCTGGGGCAGCATGACCAGGCGATCGAGATTCTGGAACAAAGACTTCAAGAAAGTGGCGAGTCCAGTCCTCTGGTGTTTCTGGATCTGCTGGAAATCTTCCATACCTTGGGTCGAACGGCGGAGTATGAAATCGTCCGCGCCGATTTCAATCGACTGTTCAGTGGCTGCGTGCCCGAATTCGCCAGATTCTCGCATCAGGGTCAGACACTCGAAGCGCATGCAGATGTCGTGCGCCGCATTACCGCGCTTTGGCCATCGGCGCGCGTGCTGGAGTACATTGAGGACTGCATTTTTCGAAACCCCGGCGATGAGTCCGGGCCCAATTTCGACATGGCCGCCTACGGCGAATTGCTGATGTTGCACGGCGTGGCCAAGCGCATCGTTCGGGCGTCGGTGGACGGTGCTGACAGCAAGTCGGCGACACTGATGCGCTCGCCCTTTAAGCCCAGCACCTTCCCCATGCCGGTTGCGCAGTCGCGCCGCGGCCTGGCCAAGTCGCCCACCGACAAGGGCGACGACGGTGCCATCATGCATTTCGACCTGCCCGAACCGCGTTAACGCGAGTCGATTCGCGGGGCACTTCGTGTGCCGCACTAGACCATGAAGCCGAGGTCGGCATCGAAGTTGGATAACCGCGGGAACACCTCGTTGAGCGCAGAGCCCGCGCCGAACCAGCGCCCCAGGGTTGCCCCCAGCTGATCGACGGACAGGCCCGGAATCCACTTGCCGTCGCCCGCATCGTCAGGCCCGTTGATGCTCAGATCTTGAAATCGACCGACCAACTGCCCGCCCTTGACCGCGCCACCGACGACGAAATGATGATTGCCCCAGGCGTGGTCCGATCCCTGCCCATTGCTCTGAAACGTTCGACCAAAGTCTGAACCGGAGAACAAGGTCACGTTGTTGTGCATGCCCAGCTCGACCGTCGCGGCGTAGAACGCGGCCACCGCGTCGCTGATTTCGCCCAGCAGTTCGTTCTGACGGGGCAACTGGTCGTCACCATGGGTGTCGAAGCCGCCGATGGAACAAAAGAAGCATTGTCGCTGCAGCCCCAGGCGCGAGCGTGCTGCCACCAAACGCGCCACCATGCGCAGTTGACTGCCCAGGTTGGTGTCGGGGAAGACCGTCGCCAGCGTGCTGCTCTGCAGCGCTTGGGTGAGCACGCGCTGATTCTCGATTGACCGGCCAACGACATCGTTCCAGGCCTGCTCCAGCAGGTGTTCGCGACGCTCGGCCAACGTTTCCGTGATGGCCGCCGAAACCGGATCCCGCGCGTTGGGGTCGTAGAAGTCAAATCCGAAGTTGCCGGACGCCGAAACCTTGTAGGCGGCCAGACTGCGGTCGCCGTTTTGCCACAGGTTGCCGCCTGCCATCGAGAGCACGCCATAGCCCCGGTTGGCAGCATCGGCCGCCAGCAGTCGTTCCATCATGCGTCCGCCCCAGCCGCTGCGCGGTGCATTGTCTACGACGGCACTCTGCCACTGGGCCTGCTGGTCCGAGTGCGAGAACAGGTTGTCCGGCAGAGGCACGCTGCGCTCACTCCACTGGGTCCGGCTGGTCGGAACCGCCAACGTGCCGATGTTGGCCAGCAGCGCCGCCTTGCCCTGGCCGAAGAGTGACTGTATGCCACCCATCGCCGGGTGCAAGCCATACTGCAAGCCGGCGCTGTTGGCGGGCGATATCGGCAGCAGGGTCTCGCGCGGGAGTGCCAGGTTGCTGCGCGCACGCTGGTATTGTCCGTACAGCGCGGGCTCCAGCGGAACCAATAGGTTGTTGCCGTCGTTGCCGCCGTACATGAACAGATAGACCAGGGCCTTGTAGTCTCCCGCGCTCTGTGCCGCCGCCGTGAGGTGAGACAAGGTTCCCAAGCCCAGGCCGCCAAGGCCAGCGGCGCCCGCGAGTTTGAGCAGGGCGCGGCGTTGCAGTCGGATTGTGTGTGACGAGGTGGCGTGGCGAGTGTGCATGGTTCTTCTCACTTTTGAATGACGTAGTCCGGGGACATCGCGGTGACGATTAACGCAGCCTGTACGCGCTCCTTGCGTTGGTAGTCGCTGCCGCTTGGCATAGCGGCCAGCATGCGGGTCATGCGTTCGCGTGTGCTGGCACCCATCTGGTAGCCAAAGAACAGCGCGTCGATGCGCGCTACCAGGGCAACAGGGTCGTTGGCGAGCGCTTCCAGTGGCTTGGTATTGAGAACCAAGCGGTTGTCGTCCCAACCATAGCCACCGTTGTGAATCAGGTTGGCGAAGAAGTTGAGAGATCCAACCACCGAGGTCTCGGTGGTGATCTGAAACTCCGGAGAGTACAGCCCGGCCCTGGCCACTGTGCCGGGCTGGCGGAAATTGGGCGAGAAGAAGTTGAACACCGAGGGCGCCAGCAGCGGACTCTGACCAAGTCCGTCATCGGCGCTGTCGAGATAGTGAATGGCGTTGATGCCGCTGCTGCTTCGAGCGCCCAGCGCGCGCAGGTAGTGGGCAAAGCGGATCACCGGTTCGCGCTGCTTGCCATAGCTGCCGCCCGGCGCCGGCGTGCGCGCCTCCGGGTCCAGCAGGATCGCCTGCACCACCGACTTCAGATCACCGCGTACACCTGCGCCGTTGTTGTTGAAGACCGCTGCAACCCGTCCGATGTAGGCATGGCTGGGGTTGCTCGTCACCAGACGCTGGATCAGCTGGCGACCAATGAAGGGGCCAACGTTGGGGTGATTGAATATCACATCAATCGCGTCTTCCAGATCCTTCTCGGGGGTTTGCCCGGCGGGCAATACGGTGCTGCCCAGCAGCTTCTTCGCCTCGGGCGAGTGCTTGCTGGCAAATGCCCGCATCGGTGTGGTCCAGTTGCTGTCGAGGTTCTCGTCGCCCTTATGAAACTGGCTGGGTTTGGCCGGATCTTGCGAAGCAAAGGTCCAGCCCGAAAACGCCTTGGCGAAGCCCTTGACCTCCGCCTCGCCATAGGTCGGGATCGGCTTGCCGTCGCTGCCGAGTTTGGCGCTGCCATCCGGGTTCAGTTCAACCAAGCCGATGGAAAAAAGCTGCAATACCTCACGGGCATAGTTCTCGTTGGGGTGGATGCCCTGTTCGGGGTCGTCCTTCTCGCTCTTCATCATGTTGAGGTAGTAGCCCATTGCCGGATGCAGGGTCACGTCTTTCAACAGCGTTCGATAGTTGCCAAAGGCGTTGCGATTGAGCATGTCCAGGTAAGACGACATGGCGTAGGGGCGAAGATCCGGCGCCACATTGCTGATCACCACGATTTGGCCCAGCGCGAAAGAGACGCGCGCGCGCAGTTGATCCGCACCAGTAAGCCACTGCTGCCAGATCGCTTCGTAGCTCATCTCGTCGGTGGCGCGGTTCTTCTCGTTGCGCGTGCGCTGTGCGTCGAGGTATCCGGTGTGCGACATGGCTGGTGTGTTGAACTGGTTCCAAAGCCAGCGCTCGAAGCCTTCCACCCGCACGGCCTCGATGTCGTCGATCGACGTGGCGCCAAAGGTGGCCTGGGTCAGCAGGCGGGCGGCGTCCTGCTGGCTGGGGCGGTTTGCCACGCTGGGTTGGGCGGGGGGTTCGCTGCCACTGCCCGCTGGCGTACTGCTATCAGCGTTGTTGACGGTACCGCCGCCACCACCGCCTCCGCAAGCCGACAACACCAGCAGCGCAAGCACGGCCAGGGCGGTGGTGCAGGCGCGCGTGGTTTGACTCCGTTTTGATGCACTCGGCGCGGGCAGGGTCAGGCACGTTTCAAGGGGGCGAGGCTGGTTCATGGTGATCTCCGTGCGACGCATCGGAGCTGGTGGGCCTCTACGCCGATGGTGGCAAGCCAGTGTCAGCCAAGGCCCTGTTTCTGTCTGTTTGCTTTTGTCGGGCAAATGTAACGATGCGCCGACTGTGCGTCTGCGCATGCCCTTGCGTGAATCACCCCACTCCCGGCGTCTCGATCATGATGTCGCGCGCAAACAGCTCGCTGGCGGTCTTGGCCACTTGCATCGTGTCGTAGTAGGCGTAGGCGCCGACTCCGATCGCACCAATCAGTGGCACAAAGCGTGAGGCGCCCCGGCCAAGGGTCCCGTGGGCGATGCGCAGTCCCAAGCGTTGTGCCAGGGCTTGCAGGGCGTTCAGGCTGGCGCTGCGAATCAGCACCCGTTCACCGGCACGCACCACCACGTCGCGAAACAGCTGTGCCGAGACATGTTTGAACAGGCAGTACAGCAGTTGTTCGCGGTTGAGGGTGGCGGTCTTGCCGTAAACGCTGGCGATATCACTGACCAGTTGTGCCTGCAGCTTCCAGACACCGATCAGTTCCGGAAGAATCGTCAGCCAACCCAGAGCGCCTGGGGGCAGCGCCAGTGAGCCCGCCAGCACCGTGGCGCGTCTGGCCGCGGCACGGCCCAAGTCATGGGCTCTGGCTTTGGGGTGATCGGCCAGCGCTTCTTTGGACGGCTGGGGTCGCAGCACCAGGTCGAGGATCACGTTGGCGACTTCGCTGCCGGCGTTCAGGGGTGGTGCCATGCGAGCACGTCAAACGATGTCTATATTGTGAACCGAGAATGAGCCGGCGCGGCGGTCTGCGAAGAAGTGCTCCAGCGTTTCCTTGACGGTTCGAAACGCGATCTCGTCCCAGGGGATCTCGTCTTCGCTGAACAGCCGAGCCTCGATGGTCTCAAAGCCGGGTTTGAACTGCTCGCTGGTCAGTCGCGCTCGGTAAAACATGTGCACCTGCCCGACGCGCGCCACACTGAGAACGGCAAACAGGCCCTGCAGTTCAAACTGGGCGCCAGCCTCCTCATCTGTCTCGCGGGCCGCGCCCTGGGCGGTGGTCTCTCCCAATTCCATGAAGCCCGCCGGCAGCGTCCACTTGCCCTTGCGCGGCTCGATGTTGCGCAGGCACAGCAAGACCTTGTCATCCCACAGCGGAATGGTGCCCACGACATTGAGCGGGTTTTCATAGTGGATGGTGCCACAGGCCTGGCACACGGCGCGGTCTTTGGTGTCGCCGTCGTCGGGCACGCGGTAGACCACGGCTGTGCCACAGTTCTTGCAGTGCTTGATCGGGCTTCTGAACATGTGCTCACACAACCTGTACGTACAGGGGCGCCAGGCCCGATGCCGTGGCTTGCAGCCGGTCACCCGGCACCACCGCTGCAACGCCTTGCGGCGTGCCGGTGTAGATCAGATCGCCAGCGCGCAGCTCCCACGCCGCCGAAACGTGCTCGATGATCTCCGGGATGCTCCAGATCAACTGACTGGTGTTGCTGTGCTGGCGTGCAACGCCATTGACCTCAAGAACGATTTCGGCGCGTGCTACATCGCCGGCCAGCGCCGCCGGGGTGATCGGGCCGATCGGCGCCGAGTGGTCAAACGCCTTGCCGATGCTCCATGGGCGTCCCTGCTTCTTCATGTCGTTTTGCAGATCGCGCCGCGTCATGTCCAGGCCCACGGCGTAGCCAAAGATGTGGTGCGCTGCATCGGCTGCCGCGATACGCGTGCCACCCAGGCCGATGGCCACCACCAGCTCCACCTCGTGGTGCAGGTTCTGCGTCAGGCTGGGGTAGGGCAGGCGCACGGTCTCGCCTTCTGCCGCCGACAGCAAGGCGTTGGCCGGCTTGAGGAAGAAAAACGGCGCCTCACGACCGGTGAAACCCATCTCCTTGGCGTGCTCCTCGTAGTTGCGCCCAACGCAGTAGATGCGTTGTACGGGAAATCGCTCGATGCTGCCACGTATCGCTGCGCTGGCGGGCGGTGCGGGTGCGAAGACATAGCGGATTTGGCTGGACATCTGACATCCTCAAGGTGAGCGTGGGCGATGAGGTGATGCGTTAATCAGATTTTGCGACCAGTTCGTAGTGTTCCACCACAGGTGGCGCCGCAAAGAAGGGGCCAACGATGGCGCGCCAGTGGGCAAACAGCGGTCCCTGGCGAAACGCGACCGTGTGGTCCTCCAGCGTCGACCAGAAGATCTGCAAGATATAGCGCTCGGGATTTTCCACACCACGGTTGAACTTGAATCCCTGAAACCCATTGGCCTGGCTGATCACGTCGCGGGCACCCTTCTGGATCGCCGCTTCAAAGGCGGCATTTTGTCCGGGCTGGATGCGGATGTCGGCTAGTTCAAGAATCATGGGCAAGTCTTTCTGTTTGGGGACGCTGAGGTGGCGCAACTGCCATTATCAGCCGAGTGGCGCCAGGGCGTAGGCATGCCGATGCCGGAGAAATTTCCCGCCCATTCAAGCGAGAGCCTTTTAGAATGACCAAAAGGGTCGGCGTGGATTGGCTGCGCTGCCAGGCGTAACCGAGGAGTGTCGCCATGTCAGAGCCCAGTACCGACGAGCGTCGCAAACATCTTGGCGTGCGTGCCGTCTTCCCTGCCGCCTGCGAGGCACTGCGTCCGTTCTTCGATCAGGCCAATCGCTGGGAGGGACAGTCGCATGAACACCTGGCCTATCGAACGCTCAAGGAGCAGTTTCCCCAGCTCGATTCACAGGAGTCGTTCATTGTGGTGACCACGGCCAAGCGCCTGTTCGCCAGCGGTAAGTACCCGCCAGCGGCCTGAGTGCGGCCATCGGCACCCGATCACGACCAGGAGCGCTGCGATGTTCGAATCCGCGGAAATTGGGCACAAAATTGGCAAGACAGCCTACCGGGACGCGGTGGCGCCATTGCGTGCCGCCCTGCTCGAAGCCCAGGCAGACTTGCAGGAAAGCAAGAAGATCCCGGTGGTGGTGCTGATCAGCGGCCAGGACGGCGCCGGCAAGGGCGAAACCATCAACGTGCTGTATGAATGGATGGATCCGCGCTTCATCTCCACCTTGGCTTTCTCGCAAGCCAGCGACGAGGAGCGCGAGCGTCCACCCATGTGGCGCTATTGGCGATCCTTGCCGGCCAAGGGACGCGTCGGCATCTTCGCCGGGTCCTGGTATTCGGACCCGATACGTCAGCGCATTGGAGCCGAGATTTCGTTCAAGGAGCTCGACGCGCGTGCCGACCAGATCAACCGTTTCGAGGCGATGCTGGTCAACGAGGGTGCGCTGGTCCTGAAGTTCTGGTTTCACCTGACCAAGGAGGGGCAGCGCAAGCGCCTCAAGGCGCTGGAGAGTGACCCACGGACCGCCTGGCGCGTGACCAAGTGGAACTGGGATCGCCTCAAAACCTATGACCAGTTGCAGGAGGTGGCCGGACACTTCCTGCGCATGACCAACACCCCGTGGGCGCCATGGGTGGTGGTGGAGGGGACCGACGATCGGTACCGCTCGCTGACGGTTGGCAAGATTTTGCTCGAAGCCATGCAAAAGAAGCTCGCCAGCACCGACAAACAAGAGTCGCCGGTGGCGCCCATGGTGCGCGTGGACACCGATGGTCGCAACGTGCTGTCGGAGCTCAACCTCAAGCTCAAGCTCGCCGACAAGCCCTACGAGAGTGAATTGGCCAAGTGGCAGGGGCGTCTGTCGGAACTGGCACGTGATCCGCGTTTCAAGGCCCGCTCACTGGTGTGTGCTTTCGAAGGTGCCGACGCCGCGGGCAAGGGTGGTGCCATCCGTCGCATTGGCGCGGCGCTGGACGCGCGGCAGTACCAGGTCATCCCGGTTGCCGCGCCCACTGAAGAGGAACGCGCTCAACCGTATCTGTGGCGGTTTTGGCGGCACTTGCCGCGCCACGGCCGCGTCGCCATTTTTGACCGCACCTGGTATGGCCGGGTTCTGGTGGAGCGGGTGGAAGGGTTTTGCGCCGAAAACGACTGGCTGCGCGCCTACACCGAGATCAATGACTTTGAGCACGAACTGGCCGACTCCGGCGTGATGGTGGTCAAGTTCTGGCTGCAGATCAGCCAGGAAGAGCAACTGGCGCGCTTCAAGGCGCGCGAGCAGGTGGCCTTCAAGCGCTTCAAGATCACGCAAGAGGACTGGCGCAACCGCGAAAAGTGGGTCGCCTACCAGCATGCCATTTGCGACATGGTCGAGCGCACCAGCACCGGCAATGCGCCGTGGACCGTGGTCGAGGCCAACGACAAGAACTACGCCCGTGTCAAGATCTTGCGCACCCTGTGCGAGCGGCTGGAGGCGGAATTCGAGGGCAAGCACGCACCCGGTGCCGAGCGCCGCAGTAAGAAGCCTGGCAAGCGCGGCAAGAAGCGCGACTGATATTGCGCGACGTTCGCCCGTTTCGGGTGGCGCACTACCCGCCGAGTGGGCTGAGTTCCGCCGGGGCGGCCCGTCGGGAAATGGCCCCACGTTCGCCCACTGCGTGTGGCTCTCTGCCCCCCGAGGGGGCTAACTTCCCTAGGGGCGGCCCGTCGGGAAGTTGCCCTTGGCGTGTGGCGCGTGTTGGCGAAGCTAAGATCGCGCCATGTTCAAAGGCCTGCTTCGTAAAGTTCTGCTGGCGCCGGTGGTGCTGCTTCTCCTGTTCGAGGAATGGGGCTGGGCGCCGCTGGCGGCATTGTTTGCCCGGCTGGCGCGCCTGCCGCTGTGGGCCTGGCTCGAGCGCAGGATTGCTGGCCTGCCGCCGTATGCCGCCATGCTGGTGTTTGCTGTGCCAATGCTGGCGCTGTTGCCGGTCAAACTGTTGGCCCTGTACCTGTTTGGCCACGGCAAGTCCAAGCTGGGCCTGACCCTGCTGATTGGCGCCAAGCTGCTCGGCACCGCTGTGATGGCGCGGCTGTTCCAACTGACGCAGCCAGCCTTGATGCAACTGTCCTGGTTCGCCCGCTGGTACCCGCGCTGGAAGGCCTGGAAGGATGGCCTGATTGAGCAGGTACACCAGTCAGCGCCGTGGCGGGCGGCGCGGGCTTTCAAGGCGGACGTCAAGGCGCGTGCCAGGGCCTGGTGGCTGCAGCTCAAAGCATGAGCATCGATTGCTTGCAGCCGCACTGGCCCGCCCCGGCTGCCGTGCGCGCGCTGTGCACCACCCGTGCCGGCGGCCACTCGAACGCACCCTATGCCAGTCTGAACCTGGGCGACCATGTTGGGGACGACCCCCAGGCGGTGTTGGCCAACCGCGCCGCGCTGCGGCAGGTCATGCCGGCCAGACCGGTGTTTCTGACTCAGGTACACGGCGTCGATGTGGTCGAGCTCACCGAACAAACGCCTGATGGCCAGCGATTTGACGCCTGCTTTGCCACCCAGCATGGCGTGGCCTGCACCATCATGGTGGCCGATTGTCTGCCGGTACTACTGACCAACCGCCAGGGTACCTGGGTGGCTGCGGCGCACGCCGGCTGGCGTAGCCTGGCCGGGCAAGGCGGAGCGGGTGTGCTCGAAGCCTTGCTGCAACGCGTGCTGGCGCTGCAGTCGCCTGGTGCGGCTGCGAGCAAGGCCTCCGATGTGCTGGCTTGGTTGGGACCGTGCATCGGCCCGTCGGCCTTCGAAGTCGGGCCCGAAGTCAAGGCCGCCTTCTGCGCCGATCTGCCCGAGGCCGCCAACTGCTTCCATGCCAAGGGCCAGGGCAAATGGCTGGCCGATCTGGCCGGCCTGACGCGCCAGCGGCTTGGCCGCTTGGGCGTGACCGAGGTTTATGGCAACGACAGCAGCTCGGCCTGGTGCACGGTGGGCAACCCGGATCGATTCTTTTCGCACCGACGCGACCGGGTCAGTGGGCGTATGGCGGCTTGCATCTGGCTGGAGCCGAATTGCGAATAGCGCACAGCGGCAGGCCGGGGCTGTGACCCCTGCATCAACCAGGTGCGCCGGGGGTCGGCTCGGCGGCAGCCCGCGCCGCCTCTTGCTGCGCCGCTTCCCGTGCCTTGATGGCTCGCTTGCGTGCCGGGGCACCCATGATGTAGACCACCACCGACACCGGCAGCAGGCCGTAGAGCACGAAAGTGACCACGGCGCCCAGCAGTGTGCCGTTGCTGTGGTTGGCCTCGGCCACGGCCATCATCAGGGCCACATACAACCAGGCAAGGGGCACAATGTACATAGGCGAGTGGATTGAGGGGCTTGAATCAGGTGTCAGTCTTTAGAAGGGCTGGCCCTGCGATACTCGGGTTTCTACCAACGCGCCATCATAAGGGGACAAACGCGTGACTCAAAACACACCGGAGTACTGGGCTCAGGCTGCCCAGCAGTTTCACGATACCTTCGGCCAAGGCTGGAACCAGGCCATGTCGGCGTTTCAGAACATGGACCTGGGCGCGGCGGCACCCGGTCTGCGCGGCAATAGCAATGGCGCCGCTCCACAAATCAACTTCGACCCGGTCAAGGTCCAGGCCCTGCAGGCGCAGTACCTCAAGGATTCGACCGCGCTGTGGACACAGGGTATGCAGTCCATGCCACTGTCGGGCGACCGGCGCTTTGCCGATGCCGCCTGGACGGCCAATCCGGTAGCTGCGTTCTCGGCAGCCGCATATCTACTCAATGCCCGCACCTTGATGGGCTTGGCTGACGCGGTGCAGGGCGACGCCAAGACACGCGCCCGGGTGCGCTTTGCGGTCGAGCAGTGGATGGCGGCGTCAGCCCCGAGCAACTTCATGGCGCTCAATGCCGAAGCGCAGCGCAAGGCGATCGACACCAAAGGCGAGAGTATTGCCAAGGGTGTGCGCAATCTGGTGCATGACATTCGCCAGGGGCATGTTTCCATGACCGACGAGAGTGTGTTCGAGGTCGGCAAGAACGTCGCCACCACCGAAGGCGCGGTGGTGTTCGAAAACGAGTTGTTTCAGTTGATCGAGTACAAGCCGCTCACGCCCAAGGTCTACGAACGGCCCTTTTTGTTGATTCCACCGTGCATCAACAAGTTCTATATCCTGGATCTGCAGCCCGACAATTCCCTGATTCGTTATGCCGTGGAGCAGGGCCACCGCACCTTTGTGGTGAGCTGGCGTAACCCGGACAAGTCGCTGGCCAAGGCCACCTGGGACGACTACATCGAAAAGGCCGCGATCACGGCGATCAAGGTCACCCAAGAGATCACGGCTGCCAAGACCATCAACGCGCTGGGCTTCTGTGTGGGCGGCACGATTCTGGGTACGGCACTGGCGGTGTTGGCCGCGCGCGGAGACAAGCCGGTGGCCAGTGCCACCTTTTTGACCGCCCTGCTCGATTTCACCGACACCGGCATTCTGGATGTGTTCATCGACGAGGCCATGGTCAAGTACCGCGAGCAGGAGATGGGCAAGGGCGGCCTGATGAAGGGCTCTGACCTGGCCACCACCTTCAGCTTTTTACGGCCCAACGACTTGGTGTGGAACTACGTGGTGGGCAACTACCTCAAGGGCGAGACGCCCCCGCCATTCGACCTGCTGTACTGGAACAGCGACTCCACCAACCTGCCCGGTCCCTTTTACGCCTGGTACCTGCGCAACACCTACCTCGAAAACAATCTGATCAAGCCCGGAAAGCTGACCGTTTGCGGCGAGAAGGTCGACCTGGGACAGCTCACATTGCCGGTCTATATCTATGGTTCGCGCGAGGATCACATTGTGCCGATTGGCGGCGCCTATGGCTCCACTCAGGTGCTGCCTGGCAAAAAGCGCTTCGTCATGGGCGCATCGGGCCATATTGCGGGGGTGATCAACCCGCCCGCCAAGAACAAGCGCAGCCACTGGATTCGCGCCGATGACAGCTTTCCGCCGAGCCAGGCCGACTGGCTGGCCGGCGCCAAAGAGCATCCCGGCAGTTGGTGGACCGATTGGTCCAAGTGGCTCAAGTCGCATGCCGGCAAGCAGATGCCCGCGCCCAAGGCCTACGGCAAGGGCAAATTCAAGGCCATCGAGCCCGCGCCGGGCCGTTATGTCAAGGCCAAGGCCTGATTCTTTTTTACTATTTTTGATCAACTACTCTGGAGACATCCATGCAAGACATCGTCATCGTTTCAGCCGCGCGCACGGCGGTCGGCAAATTCGGCGGAACCCTGGCCAAGACACCTGCGCCCGAACTCGGCGCGGCCGTCATCAAAGCCCTGCTGGCGCGCACCGGCCTGGCTGCCGACCAGATCGGCGAAGTGATCCTGGGCCAGGTGCTGGCGGCGGGTTCGGGCCAGAACCCGGCGCGCCAGTCGGTCATGAAATCCGGTCTGACCAAGGAGACCCCGGGACTGACCATCAACGCCGTGTGTGGCTCGGGTTTGAAGGCGGTGATGCTGGCAGCGCAAGCCGTGGCCTGGGGCGACAGCGAGATCGTCATCGCCGGTGGGCAAGAGAATATGAGCGCCGCACCTCACGTGCTGCTGGGCTCGCGAGACGGCCAGCGCATGGGCGACTGGAAGATGGCCGACAGCATGATTACCGACGGTCTGTGGGACGTCTACAACCAGTACCACATGGGTATCACGGCAGAGAACGTGGCCAAGCAGTACGGCATCACCCGCGAGATGCAGGATGCGCTGGCTCTGGCCAGCCAGCAAAAAGCCGCCGCCGCACAGGATGCTGGTCGCTTTGTTGATGAGATCGTGCCCTTCAGCATCGCCCAAAAGAAGGGTGACCCCATCGTGTTCGCTGCCGACGAATTTCTCAATCGCAAGTCCAACGCCGAGGCGCTGGCCGGTTTGCGCCCCGCGTTTGACAAGGCCGGTGGCGTGACCGCCGGCAATGCTTCCGGCATCAACGACGGCGCCGCCGCCGTGATGGTGATGACGGCCGCCAAGGCGGCTGCCCTGGGTTTGAAGCCCATGGGCCGCATCGCCAGCTTTGCCACCAGTGGACTGGACCCCGCCATCATGGGTATGGGCCCAGTGTCGGCTTCGCAAAAGGCGCTGGCGCGTGCCGGCTGGAAAGCTGCTGATCTGGATTTGCTGGAAATCAACGAGGCGTTTGCCGCGCAAGCCTGTGCGGTCAACAAGGAAATGGGCTGGGACACCTCCAAGATCAACGTTAACGGTGGTGCGATTGCAATCGGCCACCCGATCGGTGCGTCTGGTTGCCGCATTCTGGTGACGCTGCTGCACGAAATGGCCCGACGCGATGCCAAGAAAGGCATCGCCTCCCTGCATCGGCGGTGGCATGGGGGTTGCCCTAACTATCGAGCGCTGATTTAGGGCACACAATGCCAGACGTGGCCCTTGAATTGGCCGGTTTTGGGTCAAGCTAAGGATCTGCTTCGCAAGGGCTGCGGCAAGTTGCTGGTGGCCCCAGGGACCTGTTCGGAATCGTTACAAAGGAAAACACCATGAGTCAAAAAGTCGCATACGTCACCGGGGGCATGGGTGGCATTGGTACCGCGATCTGCCAACGTCTGCACAAAGAGGGCTTCAAGGTCATCGCCGGTTGCGGCCCTACCCGCGACCACGCTAAGTGGATTGGCGAGCAGGCGGCACTTGGCTATACCTTCTACGCATCGGTCGGCAATGTTGGCAGTTGGGACTCCACCGTCGAGGCCTTCACCAAGACCAAGGCAGAGCACGGCAGCATCGATGTGCTGGTCAACAACGCGGGCATCACCAAGGACCGCATGTTCCTGAAGATGACGCGCGAGGACTGGGACGCCGTGATCGAGACCAACCTCAACAGCATGTTCAACGTCACCAAGCAGGTGGTGGCCGACATGGTGGAAAAAGGCTGGGGCCGCATCATCAACATCTCATCGGTCAATGGCGAAAAAGGCCAGGCAGGCCAAACCAACTACTCGGCCGCCAAGGCCGGCATGCATGGTTTTTCGATGGCGTTGGCGCAGGAAATGGCCACCAAGGGGGTCACCGTCAACACGGTCAGCCCTGGCTACATTGGCACCGACATGGTCAACGCCATTCGTGAGGATGTGTTGGCCAAGATCGTGGCCACGATTCCGGTCAAACGTCTGGGCAAGCCCAGCGAGATTGCCTCCATCATCGCCTGGCTGGCGTCGGACGACGGTGGCTACACGACGGGTGCCGATTTCTCGGTCAACGGCGGGCTGCACATGGGCTAGCGACCACGCTGGCGCAACACGGCGGCGCGCACCAACGCCAGCCGGTCGTTGCCAAAGTACATGTCCTGGCCCACAAACAGGGTGGGTGAACCAAAGCCGCCGCGTCGGATTACTTCGTCGGTATTGGTCTTGAGTTGTTGCTTGACCGCGGTGTCGGCAACACCAGCTGCGAACGCCGCCGGATCGATGCCCACGTGCAGACAAATGTTGGCCAGCACGGCGTCCTGGGAAATGTCCTCTTGTCGGCTCCAATAGGCCTCGAACACGGCGCGGGTGTAGGCGATGAACTTGGGCGGCATGTCTGGACGTGCCTGGTCCTGTTGCGCCACCCAGATGCAGCCGCGCATCGCCTTGACGCTGTTGACCGGAAACACTTTGGGCGGCATCACGATCGTGAGCCCTGCCGTGTTGGCCCAGTCCCGCAGATCCTTGAGCATGTAGGCCATCTTGGCGGGCACCGGATTGTCGCGCATGGCGTAGACGCTGGGGTTGACCGCGTTGAACACGCCGCCAACCAGCATCGGCCGCCAGTCGATCGGCTCGTCGATCTCGGCGGCCATGGGCAGCAGGTTGTGAAAGGCCAGGTAGGTCCAGGGGCTGGAGCAGTCAAAGAAGAACTCGATCATGATGACCTCACACGTTAATCTCGAAAACTGACCTCATCGACGCGAATGCCGCAGCGCGTGCAGCCGGGGGTGTGCTTCACCCCACGCGGTGCTCACCTGAGCGCACACTCTGCGCGGTCTGGCCAAACAGGGACTTGCGCGCATCTTCGGTCAGCATCCCCGCGCGCAGTTCCTTGCCCAAGTCCAGGCCCCGCTTGGTGGCGGGGCGCTCAAACAGAGCGTTGTACCAGCGCTGCACCTGCGGAAAATCGTCGAGTGCCACCTGCTGCGCCTTGTGCGTGCGCACCCACGGGAAGATCGCCATGTCGGCAATCGAGTAATCCGCGCCGGCAACGAAGGCGCCGGTGCAAGCAAGCTGCCTGTCCAGCACACCATAGAGCCGGTTGACCTCCTTGCCGTAGCGATCGATCGCATAGGGCACTTTTTCGGGCGCGTACAGCAGGAAATGGCCGTTCTGCCCAGCCATCGGGCCCAGGCCGCCCATTTGCCACATCAGCCACTGCAGCACCAGATGGCGGCCGCGCAAATCGGTCGGTAGAAACTGACCAGTCTTTTCGGCCAGATAGATGAGGATCGCGCCGCTCTCGAACACCGAAATCGGCGCGCCGCCGCCATTGGGCGTCTGGTCCACGATGGCCGGCATCCGGTTGTTCGGGCTGATCGCCAGAAACTCGGGCGTGAACTGGTTTCCCTTGCCGATGTTGACCGGCACCACTCGGTATGGCAGGCCACACTCTTCGAGCATGATGGAAATCTTCCAGCCATTGGGCGTGGGCCAGTAATACAGGTCGATCATCGGCGCTCCTACGTGAGTAGTCGGCATCATAGTGCGCAAAGCCGAAACACGCAGCGCGTCAGTGGCCGTTGTGGATCAAAAAAAGTCGCTGCCGATTCGCTGCAAAATCCATAGCATCGGGTACAGTGGCATCTTGCTTGCTGTGAAGAAAGTCACAGCTTCGCGGCTTTCCAGTCGGCCCGGCTTTGACTAACATAAGCCTTGTCCCGATCTTAAGCAAGCGCGCTGGAATGCCGATACCAATAAGGCGCCATCAGGGATGAGTCTATGACGAACAAATCTGTCAACCCCGACAGTGAACCCGGCTTCGTAGAGGTCAGCCAGCTTCGAATTGGCATGTTCGTCGAGCTCGAGCTCGGCTGGATGGCGCATCCCTTTCCAACCGGAAGTTTCAAGATCTCCTCGCCAAAGCAGATCGAGGTCATTCGTGGCCTGGGTTTGGCTCGCGTACGCTATATCGCTCACAAGAGCGACCCCGAGGCCCTGCCGCCCGATGGGGGCGTCGCAGGTGATTCGGCACAAGCCGGGTCTGCCGGGCCTGCACCGGCGGCGCCACTTGAAGATGGGCGGGCACTGGCTGTGCGCCGTCAGCACGCGGCGCTGATCGCAGCGCAGCAGCAGAGCTTGTTGGCCTGTGACCGGCGCTTTGGCGAGGCGATTCGACAGTACCGGCAAGTCGTGGACACCTATGTGGCCAAGCCGCAGGCAGCGCGTGATCAATGCCTGACGATGGTGACTGATTTTGTGACCGAGCTGCTAGGTGATGGGGAGTCGTCCATCCGTCTGCTGTCTGAGGGCATGGGCGACCGGGCCACCATGCATCCGGTCAACGTGATGGTGCTGTCCTTGCTGTTGGGCAAGTCGCTCAAATTGGCGCACAGTGACATGCTGGACTTGGGAACGGCGGGTTTTTTGCACGATATCGGCAAGAGTGCGCTGCCGGTGCGGGTGCGCTGGATGGACGACAGCTTTTCGTCGGCCGAGTACAAGCTCTACCAGGACCATGTGGTGCAAGGCGTTGGTATTTGCGAGCGTATCGAGTTACCCCAGAGCGTGGTGCAAGTGGTGGCCCAGCATCACGAGCTGGTCGATGGCAGCGGCTTTCCCGCCAAGCTCAAGGGTGACCGGATCAGCCCGATGGCCAAAGCCCTGGCGCTGGTCAATCGCTATGACAACCTGTGCAATCCCGGCAAGCCCAGCGCCGCCATCACGCCGCATGAAGCACTGTCACTGATCTTTGCGCAACACAAGAGTCGGTTCGACCCGGCGGTGCTGAGCGCGTTCATTCGCATGATGGGGGTCTATCCACCGGGCTCGGTGGTGCAACTGATGGACGATCGCTACGCATTGGTGGTGTCGGTCAATTCGTCGCGCCCTTTGAAGCCCAAGGTCATTGTTTACCAGCGCGGTGTCGACAAAGACGAGGCTTTGATCATGGACCTGGAGCAGATGCCCGCGCTGGGCATTCGACGCAGCCTCAAACCCCTGGCCCTGCCGCGCGAGGCGTTCGACTACCTCTCGCCGCGTCGGCGCATGTGCTACTTCTTCGAGCGCGCGGCCGACCCCAATCCGCCGGAGTCGCAGCCATGATGCCCGCGTCTTGGCAAGCGGTGCTGAACGCCATGCTGGAGTCGGTCTGGCTGGTCGATCCCATGACCTTGCGAATCGTTGCAGTCAACCCTGCCGCCTGTGCCTTGCTTGACCTCACCGAGCACGAGCTCGTGGGCAAGGCGGTCATTGAACTGACCGCCACACCAGAAGACCAGTTCTTCTGGGAGGACGTCGCGGCCGGTCTCTCGCACCAGATTCATTCGGAGACCATGGTCCGCTCCAACCTGGGCGTGCCCATAGCGGTTGAGCGGCGCGTCAGTCGCTTGCCGGTGGACCAACACAACAGTGTGTTCCTGGTCAGCATGCAGGATATGCGCCAGCAGCGGCGAATCGAGGCGTCGCACGAGCGGCTGATGGCGGAACTGCGTGCCACGCTGGAGTCCACTGCGGACGGCATCCTGGTGACCGACCTCAGTGGCAGCGTGCGCAACTACAACCGCCACTTTGCCCGCCTGTGGGACCTGCCCGAAGAACTGCTGTTGCAGCGCAACGACCAGGCGCTCTACCAGTACCTGGCCGGTTGCGTGGTGGAGCGTGAAGCCTACCAGGCGCGACTGATCGAGATTGAGCGCTCTCGCCCAGTGCAGGCTACCGACGTGCTGGAGCTGCACTCCGGGCGCTTGCTCGAGCGCGTGACGCTGCCACAATACAGCCGGGGCCGCGCGATCGGTCGCGTCTTCTCATTTCGCGACATTACCCAGCGCGTCGATGCCGAGTCGCGCCAGCGCCTTGCTGCCAAGGTGTTCGAGTCGAGCCTGGACGCGATCTTCATTACCGGCCCTGAGTTTCTGATCCTGGCGGTCAACCCGGTCTGCGAGCGTTTGTTGAACAAGGCGCAGCAGCAACTCATTGGCACGCCGGCGCGTGAGCTGTTTCATGAACCGCTGGACCCCGGCTTGTTTGCGCGTATTGAGCGAAAACTGGCCGAAGAGGGCTTCTGGGAGGGCGACGCGTGGAGCAGTCAAGCCAGCCGGAGCACGTTTGCCGTCCAGATATCGTGGGTGCTGCTGCGCGACGAGAGCGGCGCCGTGCTCAACACCATCGGTTTCTTCAAGGACAACACCGAGCGCATCGCGGCGCAGCAGCGCATTGAACAGCTGGCTTACAGCGACGTCTTGACCGGTCTGCCCAATCGCCTGCTGCTGTCGCAGCGGGTTGAGTTTTCGCTCAACATCGCCGAACGCAGCGGAGGGCGTTTTGCAATCCTGTTTCTGGACCTGGACCGGTTCAAGAACATCAATGATTCGCTCGGCCACTTGTTCGGCGACCGGGTGCTGGTCGAAGTGGCGCGCCGTGTCGGCCAGGCGCTGCGCGACGTGGACACCCTGTGCCGCCTCGGCGGCGACGAGTTCCTGGTGTTCCTGCACGACGCCGACGCCTATGGTGCCGAAATCGCAGCACGCCGCATTCTCGAGGTCATGTCACGGCCGTTCCAGGTCGATGAGATGAGCTTCTCGGTCGGCTGCAGTATTGGTGTGGCCTTGTACCCCGAGGATGGGCGCACGCTTGACGAGCTGATCAAGTACGCCGACATCGCCATGTATCGGGTCAAGGAGCACGGTCGTGGCAATTTCCGCTTTTACCAGCCGCAGATGAACGTGGACCTGCTCTCGCGCATGAAGATGGACCATGCCATGCGCCAGGCCATGGAGAAGAGTCTGTTTTGCCTGCACTACCAGCCACAAATTGCGCTCGATAGCGGCCGCCTGCTGGGCGTGGAGGCACTGATCCGTTGGACTGATTCGGAGTTCGGAAAAGTCTCGCCTGCGTTGTTCATTCCGCTTGCCGAAGAGACAGGCTTCATTGTGGCCATTGGCAACTGGGTGTTGGGCGAGGCGGTTCGTCAGGCCGCCATCTGGCAGGCCGCTGGACAGGCTGTGACAGTGTCGATCAACGTATCGGCCATGCAGTTCCAGCAAGCCGACTTTGTGCAGCGAATCGAGCGCGCGATTCAGGCGGTTGGCTTGCGTGCCGATCTGCTGGAGCTGGAGTTGACCGAATCGATTCTGGTCAAGGATGTGGACGAGACGCTGGCGCGCCTGCATCAACTGGCTGGCCTGGGCGTGGGTATGTCGATCGACGATTTTGGTACCGGCTATTCGAGCTTGGCCTATCTGAAGAAGTTTCCGATCTCCAAACTCAAGATCGACCGTTCCTTTGTCATGGGCCTACCCAACGACGAGAGCGACCGCGCCATCGTCAGCGCCACCATCGGCATGGCGCGCGCGCTGGGCTTGTCGGTCGTCGCAGAAGGGGTGGAGACGCTGGCGCAGCGCGACTATCTGGCAGCGCTGGACTGCGAGTCGTTTCAGGGATTTTTGTGTTCGCCCGGTTTGCCAGCCGATGAACTGGAGCGTCTGCGCGCTAACTTGCCTACCTGAGACCTTGCGGGACAGACCGCAGCCACGCGTAGCGGTCTATCCGCCGCGCACACCCTTGTAGAGCATGTAAGCGCCCAGCGCATACAGCACGCTGGCGAACACGCGCTTGAGCTTTTTGACCGGGAGGCGATGCGCCGCGCGCGCACCTAGCGGGGCGGTGAGCACGCTGCAACTGGCTATCACCGCCAGTGCTGGCAGCCAGATGTAGCCGAACGAGCCGGTTGGCAAGCCCGTGACCGACTGCCCGCCGATGGCGTAGCCCAGCGCATTCGACAGGGCGATCGGAAACCCAAGCGCCGCGCTGGTGGCCACCGCGTTGTGCATGGCGACATTGCACCAGGTCATGAACGGTACGCTGATGAAGCCGCCACCGGCCCCCACCAGCCCAGACAAAAAGCCGATCGTCCCACCGGCAGCCCACTGACCCGGCACACCAGGCATCTGGCGCGCTGCGGCGGGTTTGCGGTCGAGAAACATCTGGGTCGCCGAGAAGCCAACGAAGACACCAAAGACTATCGCCAACACCGAACCCTTGAGCAGCGCAAACACGCCCAGGCTGGCCAGCGCGGCGCCCAGTACGATGCCCGGCGCCAGACCCTTGACCAGATCCCAGCGCACCGCTGCGTGCTGGTGATGCGCGCGCACACTGGATATGGATGTGAACAGGATAGTGGCCATCGAGGTCGCGATGGCCATCTTGATCGACAAGTCGTTGGCCACGCCTCGCTGCGACAGGATCAAGGTGATGAAAGGCACCATCAACATGCCCCCACCAATGCCCAGCAGCCCGGCCAGAAAGCCGGTCGCCAGCCCCAGCAGGGCAAGTTCAGTAATCAGGGGAATATAAGGCGGCATGCACGGAGAGACAGTGTCTGCAAGTGCCACTGGACCGGCATCCTGAACCGGGGTTCAGGTGGGCGAGGTCAGCGTTGGCTTCGGGTTCATCTGACGCGAGATGATCACACCCGCCAGGCAATGTTCCAAGCCCGGGCTCTATGAGCATTGGTTCAAGGAAATATAAAGCCCAACGGCACTGCAGACGAGTCCATTGTAGGGCCCTGCCGCATCACGCGTGGTTGAAAAAATCAACTTGACAAAGCCGCCCGATAAGCGGCTGAAGGAGTAGGCGCGTTGCGTCTGGCGGTGACCGGCGCCGCCTGCCATGTCAGAGCAATCGGCCGTCGTCTGCCAGCGCCTCGTCAAGGCGCTCCAGCAGGGAGTTCAGCAACAGGTTCTCTTCGGCCGGGGCCAGTGACTGCTGGTGCGTGCCTGTGCTGTCGCGGATGGCGGCCGGTGCCGCTGGACTTGGCGTCGCGCCGCGGTCGGCCAAATCAAAAGCCAGATTGAGCGCCGCCAGCACCGCAATGCGGTCACGTGCGCGCACCTTGCCGCCGTCGCGAATCTTGCACATGGCGGTGTCGACCCGTTCCACGGCGTCGAGCAACCTTGCGTCGCCGCCTTCGGGGCAACTCAGCAGATAGCTTTGCCCCATGATTTGAACTTCGAGTTGTTTCATGCTGAGCCTTTTGTCGCGTTGGCCGCGCTCACCTCGGGCAGGCGTTCAAGCAGGGCATCGACCCTGGCTCTAGCCGCACCGAGCCTGGACTTGAGCGAGTCGCGCTCGCGGGTCAAACTCTCCACCTGCGCGCTCAGCAGCGCATTGGTGCGCTGCAGTTCGCCATAACGCACCAGCAGGCGTTCCACGCGATCCGTGATTTGGTCGATTTGCGGTGGGTTCGACATAGACCTCGCATTGTAGGGTTTGAGACAGCAAGCGGCTGTAAAATCGCGGCGTTGGTGCTCGCGGTGTGGTTCACACGCCGCAGTTCAACGGGAAGCAGGAGGGGCCACGGCTTTCACATTGCCAGGCAATGTGCGCGACCCAAACCCTAACCTGCGCTGCCCCCGCAACGGTAAGTGGACGGGCCTTCACCGGCTCCGCTTCCATCACAGCCACTGAGCGTTTTGAACACGCGCTTGGGAAGGCGATGGAAGTTGCTCCACCAGCCCGGATACCGGCCAACACGGTGGCTGCACGCGTGCGTGCGGCCGTGACGCTCAGGTGCCGTCGGGGACGACGGACAGAGCACTTTTCGGGCTTTGCTTCTTCATTATGAAAACTGGTACTTTCCTTGTGCGCCGCGGCGCGTTGTCGTTGGCGCTGGCCGCCGCTTTTCCCTTTGCGCCCGCGGGCGCGCAAACCGTGGTGGCGTCGGCCCAGCTGGCGCCCGTCATGGTGTCGGCCACCCGTTTCGCCGAGGCCGCCGACGCACTGCCTTTTGGCGTGAGCGTGATAACCGCCGCCGAGATCGAGCGCGCGGGCGTGGCCACCGTCAACGAGGCCATCATCAAGCTGCTGGGCGTGCCCGGTCGGCTCGACTTCTATGGGGGCGGCGACTACGGTCTGGACCTGCGCGGTTTTGGTGCCACCGCTGGCAGCAACCAGGCGGTGATTGTGGATGGCATCAAGATCAATGAGGCCGACCTGGGCGGCACGCGTCTGGCGGGTATCAACATCGATTCGGTCGAGCGCATTGAAGTGATTCGCGGCAGTGCCGCCGTGCTGTACGGCGACGGGGCCACCGGCGGCGCCATCGTCATCACCACCAAGGCCGGCAGCGGCAGCGCGCGCAAAAGCGGGGTGGCGGTTTACGCGGCGGTTGGCAGCTTCGGACTGCGCGAGGCGCGCGCCAATGCCACGTGGGTCGCAGGCGATTTCTCGGCCGATGTCGCGGCCAACAAGCGGCGTGCCGACAACCACCGTGACAACTTCCAGTCGGATCAGGATGGTGTTGCCGTGAGCGGCCAGTGGGCCAACGACTGGCTGCGCCTGGGCCTGCGGTACGCCAACGACAAGCTCGACACCGGCTTGCCGGGAGCCCTCAGCGCGGCGCAGGTCGAAGCCAACCCCGCGCAAACCACCTCGCCGACCCAATCGGCGGCGATTGGCAACGACCGTGTCACTGTGTTTGCACAGGCCAACCTGGGTGGTTGGCAGCTGGGCTTGGACGGTGGCCAACGCCACAAGGAACTCGATAGCCTGACAGCCGGCGTGCCCGGCTATCAGTATGAAGTCGACGCCAAGAATTTCGGTTTGCGGGCCAAGCAACAGGCCAAGTTGGGTGGCCTGGACAACGCCTTGGTACTGGGCTTCGACCAGGCGGACTGGACCCGCACGACCCTGGGCGCGTGGGGTTCGGTGGCCAAACAGAAGACACACGCGGTCTACGTCAAGGACGATTTGACGCTGGCCCAAGGAACGCGTCTTGCTGTCGGGTTTCGCAGCGAGTCGATCAAGCAAAGCGACAACAGTTCGGGCGTGGACCGCACCACGCGCGAGCACGCCTGGGAGCTGGGCTTGACGCAACCCTTGTCCGCGTCGTGGTCAGCCTATGCACGCATCGGCAATAGCTACCGCCTGGCCAACGTTGATGAGCTCGGCTTTACGCTGCCTGGCGCCGTGTTGCAAGCGCAGACCTCGCGCGACCTGGAACTGGGCACACGCTGGCGCTACGCCAGTGGCCGTGCCGAGTTGCGCTGGTACCGAAGCGCGCTGCGCAGTGAGTTGGGGTATGACCCGATCATTGCCAACCCCAACTCCTACAACGGTGTCGGCGCCAACGTCAATTTCGACCCGACGCTGCGCCAGGGGCTTGAGCTGCAGACCGAGCACGACCTGGGCCCCAGTGTCAAGCTGCACGTCAATGCTGCGGTGCGCCAGGCGCGCTTTACCGCTGGCGCCTATAGCGGGCGCGACCTGCCGCTGGTGCCGCACCAGACGGTGGCGCTGCGCGCGCAGTGGCGCGTGATGCCGGGCCACACCCTCAATGGCGGCGTGAACTGGGTGGCATCGCAGAGTCCCGACTTCGACAACGCCTGCAGCATGCCCAGCTATGCCGTAGCCGATCTGCGCTACGCCTATCAGTGGGGTGGCGCGGAGTTGTCCGTGGCGGCCAACAATCTGTTTGACAGCAAGTACTACACCTTGGCCTATCGTTGTACTGCGGGCGTGACGCAGGCGATCTACCCAGAGGCCGGTCGCTCGGTCAGCGCGGCGCTGCGCTGGAAGTTCTGAGTGGTGGCCAATTCGGACCCTGGCCATGCTTGATGCGCGACTGAGAGTGGCCCGCCGCGAGCTGATTCTGGGCGGCCAGCGTAGCGGCAAGTCGCGCCGCGCCGAAAGCGTGGCGCAATCGTGGCTGGGTGCCTCCAAGACCCACAACGCGTTGCTGATTGCCACTGCCCAGCCGGGTGACGCCGAAATGCGCCAGCGCATTGAGCGCCACCAGGCCGACCGGGCGCGGCGTTTGCCGCGCCTGCACAGTGTGGAAGAGCCCTTGGCCCTGGCGCAGGCGATTGCCGCCTACAGCGCCCCGCAAACCCTGGTGCTGGTGGATTGCCTGACCTTGTGGCTGACCAACCAGCTCATGCCAGCTGAGGGCTTGGCCGCTGCCACCGACGCGCCGGCGCCTGAGGTCGCGCTGGCGGCCTTGCTGCAGGCGCTGCGGAAAACCAGTGGCCCGGTGGTATTGGTCAGCAACGAAATCGGCTTGGGTTTGATCCCGATGGGGCGCGAAGTGCGCGACTTTGTCGACGCGCTGGGTCAACTCAACCAGGCGGTGGCTGGCGTGTGCGAACGTGTGACCCTGATGGCAGCCGGGTTGCCATTGATCTTGAAGGACTGACGATGAAGCCTCTTTCGAGTCTTGTGCTGACGGGCCGCTGGATCTGGCAGTTTGTCGCGAGCTGTCTTGTTGCGGGTGCCAGCGCGGCGCAGCCCGTGCAGATCACCGACGACAACGGTACGGTGGTGGAGTTCGCGCACAGCCCGCAACGCATTGTCAGCGTGTTGCCGTCGCTGACGGAGACCGTGTGCGAACTGGGCCAATGCCATCGCCTGGTCGGGGTCGACCGATATTCCAATTTTCCCGACAGTGTGCGCCAGTTGCCGCAGGTCGGCGGCGGCATCGACCCCAACATCGAGGCCATCGTTGCGCTCAAGCCCGACGTGGTGCTGATGGCGACCTCGACCCGTGGCGCCGAGCGTCTGCGCGCCTTGGGCATCAAGGTGCTGGCGCTGGAGCCTAAGAGTCACGCTGATGTGCGCCGGGTGTTGGACAAGGTGGGACAGTTGCTGGCGGTGAACGACGCGCAACGTGTCTGGCGCGTGATTGATGCCAGCGTCTCGGCGGCGGCGCAGTCGCTGCCAGCCAAGGCCCGGGCGGCGCGGGTGTATTTTGAAGTCAACACCGGACCCTACGCGGCGGGAGAATCGTCGTTCATCGGCGAGACCCTGGTGCGTCTGGGCGTGCGCAACATCGTGCCCGCCGCGCTGGGGCCTTTCCCCAAGCTCAACCCGGAGTTTGTGGTGCGCGCCAACCCGGACGTGATCATGGTCGGGGACCGCAACTTCGCTGGCATGGAAACGCGCCCGGGCTGGGTCGGCATGCAGGCGATACGGCACGCGCGGGTGTGCGTGTTCAAACCCGAGCAGGCCGACATGCTGGTGCGACCGGGTCCGCGCATGGCCGAAGGCGCGCGCATCATGGCGCGTTGTCTGTCGGACAAACTCCCTTAGGCGGCACATGCGTTTGTTGCACCGCCACACGCACGGGCCAAAGGCTTGACCATGCCCCAGGTACAGGCCGATCTGATGCGCCGCGCGCTGGTACTCGGTGTCGCGCTGCTGCTGTGCGCGCTGGCGCTTGGCCTGATCGGCGCCGCCGTGGGCAGCACCGGCTTTGACCGCCTGGCGCAGGCCTGGGCCGACCCGTCGGCGGCGCAGATCGTGTGGGACATTCGCGTGCCGCGTACGCTGGGCGCCTGGGGTGCGGGCGCCCTGCTGGGGCTGTCGGGTGCGGTGGCGCAGGGCCTGTTTCGCAACCCGTTGGCCGACCCCTATTTGCTGGGCAGTGCCACCGGCTCGTCGCTGGGCGTGGCGCTGGCACTCGCCTTGTTTGGCGTGTCGCCCTTTGCCAGCCAGTGGCTGGTGCGCCTGGGTCTGACCGGAGCGGCCTTTGTGGGCGCGGTGGGCGCGGTGTTGTTGACGCTGCTGTTGGCCAAAGGGGTGCAGCACACGCTCAAGCTGCTGCTGGCCGGTGTGATTGTGGGTGTCGTGCTGGGGGCAATGACGTCGCTGATCATGCAAGTCGCGCCCGAGGTGATGCAGGCGATGCAGGCCTTCATGCTGGGCAGCACCGGCTTTGTGGGTTGGACCGCGTGTCTGATGATGGCCCTGGTCTGGCTGCTGTGCATGCTCGCGGCCTGGATGCTCAGCCCGGTGCTCGATGGCCTGTCGCTGGGCGAAGCCACCGCCTTCAGCTTGGGGTTGCCACTGCCGCACCTGCGCGCGGCCCTGATCGCGGTGCTGGCACTGGCCACCGGCACGGCGGTGGCGCAAACCGGTTTGATCGCCTTTGTCGGGTTGGCGGCGCCGCACTTGGTGCGTTCGGTTGCGAAGACCCGCCACGGCAGCTTGATCTTGTTGTCGAGCTTGATGGGTGGCGTGCTGCTGATGGCCGCTGATATCTTGGCGCGCTGGCTGATTGCGCCGCAGGAACTGCCGGTGGGTGTGTTGACCGCCGTGCTCGGTGGCGGCTACCTGTTGTGGCTGATGCACCGCAGCCCGGCCATGCCCACGCGGGGAACTTCATGAGTGGCGCGATTGTTGTCAATTCTGTGGCCATAGAGGCCCACGATCTGCGGGCCAACCTGGGTCACGTGCAAGTGCTGCATGGCATCGACGTGCGCTTGTCGTCGGCCTGCTGGACCAGCATCGTCGGGCCCAATGGGGCCGGCAAGTCGACCTTGCTCAAAGTGCTGGCGGGTCTGCTGCCACACAGCGGGCGTGTGAGCTTGCTGGGCCAGCCGCTGGCCACGCTGTCGGGGCGTCTGCGCGCACGCCAGATGGCCTGGCTGGGGCAGGGTGAGGCCAGTGGCGACGACCTCACCGTGTTTGATGTAGCCATGCTCGGGCGGCTGCCCCACCAGGCCTGGCTGGCAGCGCCCAGTGCGCAGGACCAGCTGGCGGTGGAACAGGCACTCAAGGCCACGCAAGCGTGGGACTGGCGTGGCCGCACACTGGGGCAACTCTCGGGTGGCGAGCGCCAACGTGTGCTGTTGGCGCGCGCGCTGGCGGTTCAGGCGCAGGTGCTGCTGATGGACGAGCCGCTGGCCAACCTGGACCCGCCGCACCAGGCCGACTGGCTGCAAATGGTGCGCGAATTGGTGGCGCAAGGCAAAACGGTGGTGAGCGTGTTGCACGAGATATCGATGGCACTGCACGCCCAGCAGATGGTGATCCTGGCGCAAGGTCGCATCACGCACCAGGGTGCCTGCAGCGACCCCGCCACCCACCGCGCGCTGGAGGCCGTGTTTGACCATCGCATCGGTATCCACCAGCTCGGTGGGCAATGGGTGGCCCTGCCCGGCGCCCCAGTGGCGCCCAGCGGGTTTCGCCCGCAGCTTGTGAAAGGCCAACATGCACATTGAAGCGCCCCCCGTGCTCGCGTCACACGCCAAGTAATAACCCACCCGGAGCCATGATGTCCCCCACCGCCGATAACACTGCGATCACCATGCCGTTGCAGTTTCACCCAGCGCACCACTCCCCCGTGGCCAAACACGTGGTGGCGCAACGCATCTGGACCGTGGCCGAAGTGCAGGACCTGCTGGCCCTGCCCTTCTCTGACCTGATCTTTCAGGCGCAAACTGTGCACCGCGCTCACTTCGACCCAAATCAAGTCGAGCTGGCTACGCTGCTGTCGGTCAAGACCGGCGGCTGCCCGGAGGACTGTGGCTACTGCCCGCAGTCGGTGCACTTCGATACCGGCGTGGAGGCCGGCAAACTGATGGGCGTGGACCAGGTGCGCCAGGCCGCCGAGCGCGCCAAGTCGGCTGGCGCCACGCGCTTTTGCATGGGTGCGGCCTGGCGTGCACCCAAGGAGCGCGATGTGGTGGCGGTGGCCGAACTGGTCAAGGCCGTGAAGAACACCGGGCTGGAGGCCTGCTGCACTTTGGGCATGCTCGATGACGGTCACGCCGAGATTCTGCGCGAGGCGGGTCTGGACTACTACAACCACAACCTGGACACCGCCCCTGACTTTTATGGCGAGATCATCAGCACGCGCGACTTTCAGGACCGTCTGGACACTTTGGTGCGGGTGCGCAATGCGGGCATCAGCGTCTGCTGCGGCGGTATCGTCGGCATGGGCGAGTCGCGCATACAGCGCGCCGGTCTGATTGCCGAGTTGGCCAACCTGGCGCCGTACCCGGAGTCGGTGCCGATCAATCACTTGGTCAAGGTGGCGGGCACGCCGCTGGCCGAGCAGCCTGACCTGGACCCGCTGGAATTTGTGCGCACCATCGCGGTGGCGCGCATCACCATGCCCAAGGCGCGTGTGCGCCTGTCGGCCGGGCGCCAGAGCATGGGCGATGCGGTGCAGGCGCTGTGCTTTGTGGCCGGTGCCAATTCGATCTTCTATGGTGAGAAGCTGTTGACCACACCCAACCCGGATGTGGATGCCGACATGGCACTGCTGCAGCGCCTGGGGCTGCGCGCGGCGCGTTCGCAGGGGTGATGGGCGCGGCAGGCAAGTTGATATGAACGCCGCTCAGCACCGCTGCCCGAACCGCGCTCGCTCAGCAGTGCGCCGCAGGAAGTTGCTTCGGTGACCGCCCAATGCGTGATGGTGCTGGGCACCACCAGCGGCGCTGGCAAGAGCTGGCTCACCACCGCGCTGTGCCGCTACTACGCGCGCCAGGGCCTCAAAGTGGCGCCCTTCAAGGCGCAGAACATGAGCAACAACGCCCGGGTGGTGGCTGGTGAACACGGTCAGGGCGAAATCGGAAGTGCCCAGTACTTCCAGGCATTGGCCGCTCGCGCCGTGCCCGATGTGCGCATGAACCCGCTGCTGCTCAAGCCCGAGCGTGACACCCATAGCCAGGTGGTGCTGATGGGTCAGGTCAGTGCCGAGCTGTCGGCGGTGGGCTGGCGCGGGCGCAGTGCCAGCGTCTGGCCCGTGATCGCTCAGGCCCTGGATGAGCTGATCGCTGAGAACGATGTGGTGGTGATCGAGGGCGCGGGATCACCCGCCGAAGTCAACCTGTCGGACTGCGACATCGTGAACATGCGCGTGGCTTTGCATGCCAAGGCGGCTTGCCTGCTGGTGACCGACATCGACCGCGGCGGCGCGTTTGCGCACCTGTACGGCACCTGGGCGTTGTTGCCAGAGAACGAACGCGCCTTGCTCAAGGGTTTTGTGCTGAACAAGTTTCGCGGTGATGCCACGCTGCTGGCGCCAGCGCCGCAGATGCTGGAGAAGTTGACCGGCGTGCCCACGGTGGCCACGCTGCCGATGTGGTGGCAGCATGGACTGCCGGAGGAAGACGGTGTTTTTGACGACCGCAGTGTCAGCGCCGGGGTGGTCACCAAAACAGTGGCGGTCATCGTCTACCCGCATCTGAGTAACCTCGACGAGTTTCAGCCGCTCAAGAACGTGCCGGGCCTGCGCCTGCAGTGGGTGCGCAGCCCGATGCAACTCGCGGGCCTGGCCTCAAGCGACTGGGTCATCCTGCCCGGCTCCAAACACACCAGCAGTGACCTGGCCTGGCTGCGCCATCAGGGGCTTGATGCCGCCATTGCGCAGCACGCGGCGTGCGGCGGTGCGGTGTTGGGCATTTGTGGCGGCCTGCAGATGCTCGGTGAGGCGCTGATCGATCCGCATGGCATTGATGGCAACGCGCCGGGGCTTGGTCTGCTGCCGCTGGTCACGGTGTTCGATCTTGATAAGACGGTGCGGCACACGCAGACCAAGTTTGGCCTTGCCATGGCAGGCAGCACAGCCTGGGCTCTGGCCGGGGACCTCATGGTGCCAAACGCGCACAAATCGGCTCCCAGCCAGAGCCCAAGCTGTGCCGGGCACACCGTGGGCGCGCCAACACATCCCTGGGCTGCCTTGGCTGGCGTAGCGGTCAGCGGCTACGAAATCCACCACGGCCAAACGCGCCAACACCCGGCCATGGCCGCGGCGGGCGACATCGCCCACCCGGTGCTGCCCAATGACCTGGGATGGCTCAACGCACAGGGCAACGTGTTGGGGCTGTATGTGCACGGCTTGTTTGAAGACGCCAGCGTGTTGCGAGCGCTGTTTGGGGCTACCGTGCCCACGCTGGACGCCGTGTTCGACGGCCTGGCCGACTACGTGCAACGCCACTTCAATCCCGGCGCACTCGATGCCTTGCTGGGCCCGGATTCAACGCTCTCACCAACCCGACGATAGGAGAACTCATGACACGTAACCTGCCCACACTGGCCGACATTCACTGCCCCGAGTTGACGCAGGCTTTGCGGCACAAGCTCGACAACAAGACCAAACCGCTGGGCTCGCTCGGGCGGCTGGAGGACTTGGCGCTTAAGCTGGGTCAGATTCTGGGCACCGAGACCCCCGCGCTGGAGCAGCCACAAATGGTGGTGTTTGCCGCCGACCATGGCCTGGCCGCGCGCGGTGTATCGGCGTTTCCGAGCGATGTGACTTGGCAGATGGTGGAAAACTTCCTGGCCGGCGGTGCGGCGGTGAGCGTGCTGGCGCGCCAGCATGGGCTGGCCCTCACGGTGGTGGATTGTGGCGTCAAGCACGATTTTTTGGCGGGACTGCCAGAAGGCGCCGCGCGCCCCGGTCTGCAGGTGCGCAAGGTGGCGCAGGGTACCGCCGACTCATCGGCGCAGCCGGCTATGACAGCGGTGCAGTGCGCGCAAGCCGTCGCCCATGGGCAAGAGCTGCTCAGGGGTCTGCCCGGCAACGCCTTGCTGCTGGGCGAGATGGGCATTGGCAACACCTCGGCCGCGTCCTTGTTGTTGGCACGGCTGGCCGGTCTGGATATCGCCTTGTGTACCGGCGCCGGCACCGGGCTGGATGCCCCGGCTGTGCAGCGCAAGACCGAGGTGCTGCGCGAGGTGCTGCAGCGCCACGCCAGCGCCACGGCGCCGCTTGATGCGTTGGCGGCCCTGGGCGGGCTGGAGATTGCCACCATGGTGGGCGCCGTGTTGCAGGCCGCACACGAGCGCCGCGTGGTGGTGGTCGATGGTTTCATTGCCACTTCGGCGGTGCTGGTGGCGCACGCGCTGCAGCCACTGGTGCTGCAGCGCTGCGTGTTCGCACATCGCTCGGGCGAGCGTGGCCACGAGTTCATGTTGCAACACCTGGGCGTGCAGGCGTTGCTGGATTTGGGGCTGCGCCTGGGCGAGGGTTCGGGTGGCGCGCTGGCTTGGCCCTTGCTCAAGTCGGCCTGTGCCATTCTGCGCGAGATGGCCAGCTTCGAGTCGGCGGGGGTGTCGGAGAAGTCCGTCACCGAGCCGTTGGCGCAGTAGGCATCCAGCGACCGCTCGGCGCCTCTGCTGCGTGGCCGCGCCATCGGCACTGCCTCGCGTATCCTGCTACCGATCATGAGCACGTTTTTGCGCCATTACTTGTTGGCCGTTCAGTTCTTCACCCGCATTCCGGTCACGGGTGCCGTGGCGCACTGGGTCGGTTACAGCCCGGCCATGTTGCGCGCCAGCGCGGGGCACTTTCCTGGCGTGGGTGTGCTGGTCGGCGCAGTGGTGGCGCTGGCCACGCTGGGGCTGCTGCAGCTCTTGCCACCCAGTCCGCTGGCGCCGCTGGTGGCCGCCGCGCTGGGCACGGTCTTGAGCGTTCTGCTCACTGGTGGCTTTCACGAGGACGGTCTGGCTGACGTGGCTGATGGTCTGGGCGGCAGCAGCGAGCGCGAAAGCGCGCTGCTCATCATGAAAGACTCGCGCGTGGGCGCTTTTGGTGCCATGGCGCTGGTGTTGGCGCTGCTGACCAAGGTCGCGCTGCTGGCCTTGCTGGGTTCAGTGGATGTGGACTTGATGGCGGTGGCGCTGTTTGCCGCCCACGTGTGCTCTCGCACCTGGCCGCTGCTGCTGATTCGCCTTCTGCCCCATGTGGGTGACGCGGCGGGCTCCAAGTCCAAGCCACTGGCCGATCAAATCAGCGGCGCCAGCCTGGTCGTGGCCGGGTGCTGGTTTACGGCGGCGTCGTTGCTGGTGGTGTGGTTGACGCAGGGCGTGGCGTGGTGGGCGCCGCTGGTGGCTTCTGTGCTCGGTGCTTTGTGGATGGGTCGCCTGTTCTGGCGTCGTCTGCAGGGTTTCACGGGTGATTGCCTGGGAGCTACGCAGCAGGTTTGCGAGCTGGCGTTCTATCTTGGGTTGGCGCTGACCTTGTGAGCTGCCTGCGTCGGCTTGCTGGCGCGGCTTGCCAGCCTGGTGGGCATGACTATGATGTGCACTGACGCTGGGTTTCAATGGTTCACGGGTGCGCCCGTCCGCTACAGGGGAAGATAGGAATGAATATGGCAACGCGTTGGGACATTGGGTGTGGGGTCAAGCATGCGGCCGCGCGAGGACGGCTGTCGCGGCGATGACAAGCCCCTCGACCAAGCCCACCGCAGTTTCCTTGCGGGCGGCGCAACCCGCCGACGCCGCACTGATTTACGCGGCGTTGGAGCAGACCATGCGCGGTTTTGTAGAGGCTACCTGGGGCAACTGGTCGCCCGAGCGCGTGCGTGAGGAAAGCGAGCACGATGCACACGATCCGCGCACCCGCATCGTTCAGTGCAACGGGATCGACTGCGGCGTGCTGCAGGTGGAGCCGCGTGCCAGCGAGTGGTGGGTCCAGATGTGTTACCTGCTGCCGAGCCATCAGGCCATGGGCATCGGGACTGTGTTGCTGCGCGAGGTTCAGGAGCGCGCACAACGCGGCGGCTTGCCGGTGCGCTTGCGCGTGCTGAAGGTCAATCCGGCCAAAGCGTTCTACCTCAAGCTCGGGTTCGTCCTGTACCAGCAGTGTGATGACTACTTCTATCTGCAGTGGCGGCCATGAGGCGCTTACAGCACGGGGCGCAATCCGGCTCTGTGCGCGGTAGCGGCGTCCACCGGGCTGTCGCGTGTTGATGAGGCGATGAGGCCAGCCGCAGTGATGCCGGCCGCGCCGCGCATGGGTTTGTGGCTGGTGCGCCATGCGCAACCGCTGGTGGCACAGGGTGTGTGCTACGGCGTGACGGACGTGGCCGCGGATACCACCGACACCGTGCGGGCTGCCACCGCTGCGGCAGCGCTGCTACCGGTGGGCGCATGTTTATTGACTTCTCCGCTACAAAGATGTGAGCAACTGGCAAAGACCCTGTGCGCCTTGCGGCCCGATTTGACGTATGCCCAGGACGCGCGTCTGGTTGAGATGAATTTTGGTTGCTGGGAACAACACCGTTGGGATGCGATTCCCCGTGCTGCCTTTGATCAGTGGATGGCTGACTTCGGCCGCCACGCCTTTGGCGGGGTCGAGACGGTCGATGCCTTGATGCAACGCGTTGGGGCAGTCTGGGACGAGGGTCTTGAACGCAGCGTCCCGCAAGTCTGGATCACCCACGCCGGTGTGATTCGCGCCGCCACGTTGATCGCCCAGGGCGTGCGCCAGGTCACCAGCGGCGAGCAGTGGCCGCGGGACGTGTTGGCCTTTGGCGAGTGCCGCGTCGCGTCTCACGCCCCTGGCTGAGATGGCGGCGCTGTCGTTGGTGCGGCCGCGTACTCGGCGCGCAACAGCGCGTATTGCAGGAGGTCGCGATGCGCGCCAAGCCAAAAGCCGGCTTCTCGCAGACGCCCCTCGCAAACAAACCCCAAGCGCGTGGCCAGCTTGATTGACGCGTGGTTTTCAGGGTGTATCTGCGCTTCGATGCGGTTGAGCGACATATGTTCAAAGCCCCACGCCAGCACGATCGATAGCGCTTCGTGCATGAGGCCTTTGCCGCGGGCGTCGCGACCCAACTCGTAGCCCAGCGTGCAACTTCTCCAGGCCCGGTTCCATTTGAACAGGCCGCAGGTGCCCAGCAGTTGATGCCCGCCGTGCTCAACAATGCCCCAGCGGGTGCCGGGATTGGCGGTCTTGCGCCCAGCGGCGAAGGTTTCGACCAGTTGCTCGGCCTGTTGCATGTTGGTCAGGGGATCGGTGCCAAACCAGCGCATCGCATCCGTATCGCTGTGGATCGCGTACAGGGCCGGGGCGTCGCTTGGGACGATTTCGCGCAGGACAAGCCGTCGCGACTGCAGGGTAGGAAAGGTGTCCATGGAGGTGCCGAACTAAGTGGGGCTCTGGTGCCCCTCTACGCCCGCACGCCTGGCTCGCCGGGCCTTGCAGCGCGCGCCAGCGCCAGCACCAGCGCGGTCGCAAAGCCCAGCAACAGCAGCCACTTGAGCGTGGCGCAAAGGCCCGATGCCAGGAAGGGCAGCTCCACGCCAAAGCGCGGCGCGCCGCTAAGCCACCAATGCAAGGCATTCTCTGCCGCGTCGAACGCCGCCGCCAGCGGCAGCGACCACAAGGCGGCTGCACGCAGCATCGGTCGTTGGTGCGTGAACAGTGCCGAGCGCGACACGAGCAGGTAACCAAACGCGCCGTAGCTTGCCAACAGGGCGCAGTCGGGCAGAAGGTGCCAGCGAAAAAGGGCCAGTTGCTCTGGCGACCATACATGCACCACGTTGGCAAAGGCCCGCGGGCTGAAGGTGAACTGCAAGGCCAAAACGTTGGGAGTGAGCGGCGCAAGGTACCAGGCAATGCCCGCGAACAATGCCAGTGCCGCCATGCCGGTTAACCAGACGATGCGCAAAAGATGCCTTCCTTTTAGCGAGAGAGATGCGGTTTCACCGCCCCGCTGCACGCAGAGTCTCTACGTGCGCCGACTGGACTGGGCTGCTAGGGTGTGGCCGCATGGGTTGTCAGTTGCCGCGGGTTTGCGCCCGCTTGGCCTCCAGCAACTTTACCAAAGCCCACAACACCCGGTTCGCTGGTGTGGCAACGCCGAGCGCGGCGCCGCGACGCACGATCAGACCGTTGAGGTAGTCGATCTCGGTAAGCTTGCCGCGCGCCAGGTCTTGCGCGGTGGATGAATACTGATTGGGCATGCTGTCGGCCAGTTTGTCCACCGCGGCGTACACGTCGCCCTGAACCTGCACGCCCTCGGCCTGCGCCACGGCCAGACACTCGGCCACCACGTCGCGCATGACGTCGGGCACGCCAACGCCTGTCACCGTCTTGCCATACGGCAACAGGGCAATGGCCGAGACCGCGTTGTAGGCGCAGTTGAGAACCAGCTTGGCCCACAGGGCGCCGCGCACGTTGCGGGAGACTTCGGTAGGTATGCCGGCCTCCATCAGTGCTCGCACCAAAGCTTCGCTGGACATGGCGCCAGAGTTCACGGGTTCGATCACCAACTCGCCCCGGCCATGGTGCTGCACGTGCCCCGGACCCGCCATCTCGGTGGCCACGTACACCACAGCGGCGGCCACGGCGTGGTTTGGCAGGACGGTGCGCAGCCGCTCGGCGTTGTCCACGCCGTTTTGCAGGCACAGCACCAGCGTGTCGGGTTCCATATACGGGCGGATCAGGGCGCCGGCCGATTCGGTGTCGGTGGACTTCACACAGAACAGCACCAGGTTGGCGCCTTGCACCGCGCTGGCCTCGCTGCTGGCGCCCAGGCGCAGGTGCTCATCGAACGTGGTGGTCTGCAAGCGCAGGCCGTCGCGCGTGATTGCCTGCACGTGCTGAGGCCGCGCGATCAGCGTTACCGCGTGCCCGGCGCGCGCCAGCATGCCGCCAAAGTAGCAGCCCACGGCGCCTGCGCCCATGACGGCGACTTGGATGGGTGAAGAACTCATGCAGGGCATTTTAGGGAGAGCACTTGTTTGCCGCTGGGGCAACTTGACAGGGCGACTTGACACGTTGAATTGATGCCCATAATCGATTCGCCGGGCAGCCAATACCCCATCAACGAACCACAACCATGCCTAGATACGTTGCCTTCCTTCGAGGGGTGAGCCCGATGAACGCCAAGATGCCTGAGCTCAAGGCATGCTTCGAGGCCGCCGGGTTCGAAGAGGTACGCACTGTACTGTCCAGCGGCAATGTGGTGTTCAACGCCCGTGTCACGACCCTAACCAGGCTTGAGCACAGAGCCGTGCAGGCCATGCACACCTCGCTTGGGCGCGCTTTCGCAATCATCGTCAGACCGGCTGCCTATCTTCAAGAGCTTGTTGCCCGTGACCCGTTTTCAGAATTTGATCTTCCGCCCACCGCAAAACGCGTCGTCACGTTCCTGCGCAGTTCAGAGGGTCTCTGTGTTGAACTGCCCGTAGAGCGTGACGGAGCAAGAATTCTGAAACTGGCCGCTGGCGAAGTGTTCACGACCTACGAGCCCAATCCCAAGGGCCCTGTCTTCATGACCTTGCTGGAGCGCACATTTGGGAAGGACATTACAAGCCGTACGCTCGACACGGTGAAGAAGTGCGCTTGGGCGTAGCGGCTTGCCCTCGTCTTGTCACGAGTCGCGCGATACATCACGTCGATTCTGGCCCATCCGGGCTATGCCGCAAGTCGGCGTGCAAAGGACCAAGAGGTTGTGCTGGCCCTGTTGATGCGCCGCTTCAGGTCGTGTTGGTCTCACCTCGCTTGCTCCAGGCCATCCCTGGCAGCCGCCATCACCGCATCCGTCAAGCGCTTCAACATCGGCAGCGCGTGGCGGGTGTGTTGCCAGTACAGGTGCACCATCAAGGGTAGGTCGGGATGCAGGCACACCAGCGAGCCATCGCGCAGCGCCTGTGCCACCAGCGGCGCGGGGTTCATGCCCCAGCCCAGGCCCGCGCGGCAGGCATCGACAAAGGCATGGCTCGAAGGTAACCAGTGGCGTGGTAGCTCCACGCTTTGGCCCAACAGTTGGCTGCACCAGGCCTGCTGCAAACGGTCTTGCCGGTTGAAGGTCAGGCAAGGTGCTTGCGCCAGCGTCTGGGCCGTGACGCCGTCGGCGAAGTGGCGTTGCACGTAGGCCGGGCTGGCGGTGGCCAGGTAACGCATGGTGCCCAGGCCCACGCTGCGGCAGCCTTGCACCGGGACGGCCAGGCCGGTCACGGCGGCGATCACGTCGGCCTTGCGCAGCCGCTCGGCGGTGTGGTCCTGGTCTTCCAGGCTGATGTCCAGCAGCACTGGTTCGGCTTGAGCAAAGCTTGCGGCGGCGTTGACGAACCAGGTAGCCAGGCTATCGGCGTTGACGGCCACGCGCAGCGTGATACGACCGGTGTCGTCGCTGGCCAGGGCCGGTAACGCCTGCAGCAAGTCGTGCTCCAGCATGCCCACTTGCTCGACGTGGCGGCACAGTTGCAGCCCAGTCGGTGTTGCCTGGGCCGGTGGGCCGCGCACGACCAGCACCTGGCCGATCCGTTCTTCGAGCAGCTTGACGCGTTGTGATACCGCCGAGGGCGTGAGGTGCAGCGCACGGGCCGCTCGCTCAAAGCTGCCCTCGCGCACCACCGCCGCAAGCGCGGCCAAAAGCGGGTAGTCGAGCATGGGTGTTCAGCAATGCTTCATGGGGTTGAGCAAGTCTAACTGGCGCCCGTGGTGCGGCTGCGGCATGCTTGGCAGCCATGCACCTTGCCATTTTCATTCCAAGTTACCTCAATGGGCTGGCCCTGAGTTTGTCGCTGATCGCCGCCATTGGCGCCCAAAACGCGTTTGTGCTGCGCCAGGGGCTGCGGCGCGAGCATGTGGGATTGATGGTGCTGTTCTGTGCTGGCGTGGACGCTTTGCTGATGGCGGGCGGTGTGTATGGCCTGGCGGCGCTGATCGCCGCCAGCCCGGCAGCGGCGCGCTTGATCGCGCTTGGCGGTGCCGTCTTCCTCCTTTGGTATGCGGCGTGCGCCTTGCGCCGCGCCTGCAGCCAGCACGGGCTGAGAACCGGGCCTGGCGTGAGCCTGACGCGCCGCCAGGCGTTGTGGCAATTGGCGGGGTTTACCTTTCTCAACCCGCACGTGTACCTGGATACGGTGTTGCTGGTCGGCTCGGTCGGCGCGCAGCAGGCGGGTCTGGCCAAGACTTCGTTTGTGGCGGGCGCCTCCAGCGCCAGCCTGTTGTGGTTCAGCGCCCTGGGCTATGGCGCGCGCTGGCTGGCACCGTGGTTTGCGCGGCCGCGAGCCTGGGCCGTGCTCGATGGTCTGATCGGCTTGATGATGCTGGTGATGGCGGCCTTGCTGGTGCGTCACGCACTGGCCTGACTGCCTGTGCGGGGTGGGTAGGCGGGGTCGGCGCGCGGCATGCCATGATCGCACCCATGCTGATGGGTGTTTTGTTTGCTTTGGCGGCTGGTTTGGTTTGGGGGCTGGTGTTTGTGGCGCCGCTGATGTTGCCCGACTACCCGGCACTGCTGCTGTCGTTTGGTCGCTACCTGGCCTTTGGCGTGATCGCCTTGCCGCTGGCTTGGCTGGATCGGCGCAACCTGGCCGGATTCGAGCCGGCCGACTGGCTCGAAGCATTCAAACTCTCAGTCGTTGGCAATGTGCTGTATTACTTGTGCCTGGCGGCGGCGATCCAGCGCGCCGGTGGCCCGTTGCCGACCATGATCATTGGCACCTTGCCGGTGGTGATTGCGATCAGTTCCAACCTGCGCGATGCCAAGCGCGATGGCCGTCTGCCCTGGCTCAAGCTGCTGCCGTCGCTGGCCTTGATTGCGGCGGGCATTGCCTGCGTGAACCAGGTCGAGCTGGCGCATCTGCGCGCGCAAACCCGTCTGGATGTGTCGCGTTACGCCAGCGGTGCCCTGTTGGCGCTGGGGGCGGTGGCCTGTTGGACCTGGTACCCATTGCGCAACGCCGACTGGCTGCGTACCCATGCACAGCGCAGCCCGCGCAGCTGGGCAACCGCCCAGGGTGTGGCGACCTTGCCGCTGGCACTGGTGGGCTATCTGGCTCTGTGGGCGTGGAGCGCTGCAGTCGGTACCCAGCCTTGGGGCCATGGCGCCGACTTCGTGATGCCGCTGGGGCCGCAGCCGTTGCGCTACGTCGCGCTGATGCTGGCGATCGGCTTGCTCGCTTCATGGCTGGGTACGCTGTGCTGGAACGAGGCCAGCCAGCGCCTGCCCACGACGCTGGCGGGTCAACTGATTGTGTTCGAGACGCTCAGTGCGCTGGCCTATGCCTTCATGCTGCGCGGCGAGTGGCCGCAGCCGCTGACCTTGCTGGGTATCGCCCTGCTGGTGGCCGGGGTGATCTGGGCGCTGCGCATCAAGCCGGTGTGACCGGGCTCACTGGAGTACCTTCGCCCTGGCGGGCTGCGGTGCGAGCTTGTTTGGGGCGGCCCGGCACTGCGCTCACGCGGCTTCAACCTGGTTGCGCCCCCTGGCTTTGGCGCGGTACATGGCGGCGTCGGCGCGTCCGAGCAGACTGTCCACCGTGTCGGTCTCGGACTGGTAGCCCGCCACCCCGATGCTGACGGTGTACGGTGGCATGCCAGCATCCGCCTGGCAGGCGGCGCGGATGCGCTCGGCTACCAGCAGGGCTTCGGGCAGCGAGATCTCGGGAAGCAGCACCACGAATTCCTCGCCGCCAAAGCGTCCGAGCTCATCGCCCCGACGCAACAGGGTGTTGACGGTGTCCACAAAGCGGATCAGGACGCGGTCGCCGACCTGGTGCCCATGCATATCGTTGATGGTCTTGAAGTGGTCCAGATCCACCGCCAGCAGCGCCATGACGCGGCCGTGCCGACGGCAACGCGCCAGCTCCTGCTCACAGGTCTCATTCATGCGGCGGCGCGTCAGGGTGTTGGTGAGTGAGTCGTGCGTTGCCAGGTATTGCATCTGCGCGCGCACCCGATCGGTCGCCAGCAGCAGCATGCCAATGGCGATCAGCAGCATCAGAAACGGGTAGAGCGTGATATGCAGCAGGTTTTGGGGCTGACGGTCAAATACCGTGTTGCCCACCGGCAGCGTCAGGGCGGTGACCAAGCGCACGATTTCGTTAAGACAGGCCAGGCACAACACCAATGCGGCAAACCCGTTGCTGAAACCGGGTTGGCCATGGCGCAGCACCAGCCACGCGTGCGCTCCGGTCAGGTAGGCCAGCAGCGCCGTCAGAATCAGCACACGCGGCAAGTACCAGGGCTGCGCCAAGGTGAACCACAGCAGCAACAGGTTGACCACGGCAATCAGCGCCAGATGCCAGCTGTGGCGGGTCGTCTGGCCGAAAAAGCGCTGGCTGCCCACCAAAGCCAAGTACATGCCGCAGCAGATCAACAAATTGGGGGTGATGTTGGCGACCCAGGGGCCGGCTATGCCTCCCAGCGAGGCCAGCACGCCAGCCCCGAACAGCACGGCCAGCGACCATGCCCATTCGCGCAGGCCCGCGATCGACACCGGGTAGCTGCGGTGCATGAAAAACAGCACCATCGACATCAGGCCGCCCATGACGCCGCTGATCAGAATGACGGTACGGGGGTCAATCGCGTTCATGGAGGTGGCTAGCGTGCAGCGGAGGTTTTGTCCCGGAAGTCGCAGTAAGCGCGCACGGCGCATTGCCAGCATTGTGGCTGACGCGCCTGACAGACGTAGCGCCCGTGCAAAATCAGCCAGTGGTGGGCGTCCACCAGGTAGGCCGTGGGTATGTTCTTCAGCAAGGCCTGCTCTACCTCCAGCGGCGTCTTGCCCGGTGCCAGGCCGGTACGGTTGGCCAGTCGGAAGACATGGGTGTCGACGGCCATGGTGGGCTCGCCGAAGGCGACATTGAGAATCACGTTGGCGGTCTTGCGCCCGACGCCGGGCAGGGCCTGCAGCGCTTCGCGGCTGCGCGGCACCTGGCCGCCATGCTGGTCAAGCAGGATCTGACAGGTCTGCAGCAGGTTCCTGGCCTTGCTGTGGTACAGACCAATGGTCTTGATGTGGCGCTCCAGTTTGTCCAGGCCTAGCGCCAGCATTTTCTGCGGCGTGTTGGCCACCGCAAACAGGCTGCGCGTGGCCTTGTTGACGCTGACATCGGTGGCCTGCGCCGATAGCAGCACCGCCACCAGCAACTCAAACACCGAGCTGTATTCCAGCTCGGTGACTGGCTGCGGGTTGGCCGTCTTCAAGGTGGCGAAGAAGCCCTCGATGTTGGCAGGCGTCATGCGCAAGCCCTCGCGTCATTGCGAGCGCAGCGCGGCAATCCATGTCTTCGGCATGCAGGCATGGATTGCCACGTCGCTGCGCTCCTCGCAATGACGGGGTGTGGGGTTGGTCACGCCAAATGGCGCAGTTCGCGCAGGGCCACCGAGACTGGCGCCAGGTCTGGGCTTTGCGTGCTGATACTGGCCAGAAGTTTGCGCAGGCGTTCGATCGAGGAGCCATGCTCGGCCGACCATCCGGCTACGCCATCGCCGCGAGCGAGCAGGCCGCGTGTGATCTGGCTGGCAATCGAATACACATCATCGCGCGCGCTGCCACGTGCCTGGGTTTGCCACAGTGTGTCGGTGGGCAACCGGTTGATCTCGCTGCGCCAGGCGGTCAAGCCCAGCTCGGCATCGACCGCGAAGTACGCGCGCGCCGCTTGCTCCAGCCCGGTGTTGGCGCTTTTCGCCAGGTCCACCAGGTCGAGCGCGGGAAAGATGAACTCCAATGCGGTCAGGTTCTGCGCTAGCTCATGCTCCACCCCCGCGTCGACCAGGGTTTGCGTGGCGCGCTGCCAGTTGGCGTGGGCTGTGGCGGGCAGCCACTCGGTCAGGTTGGTGCGCAACTCGCTGGCGCCGGGCTGGTACCGCTGAATCAGCGTGGGCAGGTCGGTGCTTTGCGAGCGCACGCGCAGCATCCAGCGCGAGGCACGTTGGGCGATGGCGATGAGTTGACTCAACAGGTCGAGCTGAAGCTCGGTTGAAACCTTGTAGTCCAAAGCATCGATCTGGTCCCACAGAGGTTCCAGGCCAAAGATCTCCCTGGCCAGGGTATAGGCACGCACCACGTCGGCCGCCGTCGCGCCGGCTTCGGCCGCGATGAAGTTGACAAAGGTCGCGCCAGTGCGGTTGACCACCGTGTTGGTAATGAAGGTGGCGATGATCTCGCGCTTGAGCGGGTGCTTGGCGATCGCATCACCAAACTTCTCGGTCAGCACCTGCGGAAAATAGGCCTTGAGGGCGCGGCCAAAGAAGGGATCGTCGGGCAGGTTGCTGGCAACCAGTTCGTCGAACATCGACATCTTGGCGTAGGCCAATACCACCGCTCCTTCGGGGGCGGTCAGACCCTGCTTGCGGGCGCGTCGGCGGGCAATTTCTTCGTCGTTGGGCAGGAACTCGATGGCGCGATTGAGCCGCTTGGCGCCTTCGAGCCACTGCATCAGGCGCTGCTGACCATCGAGCACGTACATCGGTCGGTGGCAGGCGATGTCCAGCGCTTGAGATTGGTAGTAGTTGTCGGACAAGACCAGGTGGCCGACTTCGTCGGTCATGGAGGCCAGCAAGTCGTTGCGCTGCTTGAGGGTCAGGTCGCCCGCTTCGACCACGCGGTCGAGCAGGATCTTGATGTTGACCTCGTGGTCCGAGCAGTCCACGCCGGCGGAGTTGTCGATGGCGTCGGTGTAGATCAGGCCACCCTTTTGGGCGTACTCGATACGGCCGTTTTGTGTGCAGCCCAGGTTGCCGCCTTCGGCCACCACCTTGCAGCGCAAGTCGCCACCGTTGACGCGAAATGCGTCGCTGCCCTTGTCGCCAACCTGCGCGTGCGTCTCAAAGGCCGCCTTCACATAGGTGCCAATGCCGCCGTTGTAGAGCAGGTCCACCGGCGCCTGCAGGATCGCCTTGAGCAGTTCGACCGGGGTCAGCTCTTCGGCATCGATGCCTATCACGGCGCGTGCCTGTGCGCTGAGTTTGATCGACTTGGCGCCGCGCGGGTAGACGCCGCCACCCTCGGAAATCAGGCTCTTGTCGTAGTCGTCCCAGCTTGAGCGCGGCAGATTGAACAGGCGCTGACGTTCGGCGAATGAGCGCGCCACATCGGGTGAGGGATCGATGAAGATGTGGCGGTGGTCGAACGCCAGCACCAGCTTGATGTGTTCGGACAGCAGCATGCCGTTGCCAAACACGTCGCCCGACATGTCGCCAATGCCCGCCACGGTGAATGGGGTGGTCTGGGTGTTGATGTTCAGCGCACGGAAATGCCGCTTGACCGACTCCCAGGCGCCGCGCGCGGTGATGCCCATCTTCTTGTGGTCGTAGCCGACCGAGCCGCCCGAAGCAAAGGCGTCGCCCAGCCAGAAGCCGTAATCGGCGGAGACGCTGTTGGCGATGTCGGAAAAGGTGGCCGTGCCCTTGTCAGCCGCCACCACCAGGTAGGGGTCGGCCGGATCGTGGCGCACCACATTGGCAGGCGGCACGGTGTCACCCTTGACCAGGTTGTCGGTCAGGTCCAAGAGGCCCGACAGAAACAGCTTGTAGCAGGCAATGCCTTCGGCCATGTAGGCCTCGCGGTCAGAGGACGGTGGCGCGTTTTTCAACACGAATCCGCCTTTGGAGCCGACCGGCACGATCACGGTGTTCTTGACCTGCTGGGCCTTGACCAGACCCAGCACTTCGGTGCGGAAGTCCTCGCGGCGATCCGACCAGCGCAGTCCCCCGCGGGCAACCTTGCCGCCGCGCAGGTGCACGCCCTCGACACGCGGTGAGTAGACCCAGATTTCGAACAAGGGCTTGGGCTCGGGCACGCCAGGCACTTCACGCGGGTTGAGCTTGAAGCTCAGGTAGGGCTTGTTGGCGCCAGCCGGCGTGAGCTGCCAGGCATTGGTGCGCAGCGTGGCGAGCATGGTGGTGTAGAACTGGCGCAGGATGCGGTCCTCGTCCAGGCTGGCCACCGCGCTGAGCTGCGCTTCGATGCGCTGCCCCAACTGCTGCTGCGCGGCCTGGCGCTCGCCATTCAACGAAGGGTCGAACCGGGTGACGAACAACGCGCTGAGGTCCTGTGCGATGGTGGCGTTCTTGTTGAGCGCGCTTTCGATGTAGCTCTGGCTAAAGGCAAAGCCGAGCTGCTTGAAGTAACGCGTGTAGGCGCGCAGCACGGCGATGGCGCGCGCATCGAGCGTGGTCGGCAGCACCAGCTTGTTGAGGTCGTCGCTTTCGACCTCGCCCCGCCAGGCTTGCGCAAACAAGGCCTCAAAGCGTGCCTTGACGCTGGAGAGCTCGGTGTCGGGCGGCAATTGCAGGCCCAGGTCATGGATCCAGAACACGTCGTGCTCGTTTCCATTGCCAACGCGGTAGGGGTGTTCGTCGAGCACGCGTGCGCCCATGCGTTCCAGCACCGGCAGCGAGTCCGACAGCGCCACCTTGGCGGTGTTGTAGATTTTGAAGCGCAGCGTTCCTGGGCCGGCGTCGAGCGGCCGGTACAGCTTGACCGCCAATGGTGAGCTGGGTGTCAGCGACGCCAGCACCTGCGTGTCTTCCGCGGCGACCTGGGGCGAGAAGTCCTCGCGGTACGCGGTCGGGAAGGCATTGGCGAAGCGGTGCGCCAGGCTCAAGCCCTGGCCTTCGCCGTGGGTGTACAGCAACTCCTGCGTGCAATCGTCTTCCCAGCGCTGGGCCAGGCGCGCGATGCGGGCTTCGAGCGCGCGCAGGTCCACATTGTGCGGCGCCTGGTCCTTGGCGCGCACCAGGTAGTGAATGCGCGCCAGCGGGCTGTCGGTCAGCATGGGCGTGAATTCGAGCGATTGGCCGTTGAGCGCGGCGCTCAGTTCCTGGCCAATGCGGATGCGCAACTCGGTGTTGTAGCGGTCGCGCGGTACGAAAACCTGCGCCGAGGTGTAGCGGCCAAACGGGTCGCGGCGCAGAAAGACGCGGGTGCGCTGGCGCTCCTGCAGGCGCAGGATACCAATGGCGTGCTCGGTCAAGGTGGCGGTGTCGATCTGGAACAGCTCGTCACGCGGGTAGTCGTCCAAAATGGCCTGCAGCGACTTGGCCGCATGACTGTCGGGCACCACGCCGGCGGCGGCCATCACCTGACTGGCGCGACGACGCACCTGCGGGATGTCGCTGACCATGGCGGAGTAGGCGGTCGAGGTGTACAGGCCCAGGAAGCGTGCTTCGCCAACCACCTGACCCGACTCGTCAAAGCGTTTGACCGCGATGTAGTCCAGCCAGGCCGGGCGGTGCACCGTGGCGCGGGTCATGGCCTTGGTTACCAGTACCAACTGGTCGGAGTTGAGCAGCGCCATGGCATCGGCCGGCAGCCGAGTGGTGGGGCTTTGCGGCGCACCGCGCAGCACGCCCAGTCCGGACTCGGGCACGGCCATCAGGCTGACGCTATCGCCCTCGCGCACCAGGTTGTAGTCACGCGCGCCCAGAAAGGTGAAGTGGCGATCTTCCAGCCAACGCAGGAAGTCGATCCCCTCTTGCTGGTTGTCAGAGGATAGCTTGGAGTGGCTTGACGCCGCGCCCACCGCCTGCAGACGCTGCAGCATCGGGCGCCAGTCCTGGACCACGGCGCGCACGTCGGCCAGCACACGGTCGAGGTCCTGAGCCAGGGCGTTGCGGTCGGCTTCGTTCACGATGCGATCGCATTCCACCAGGATCAAGGACTCGATCGGGCTGGTAGGTTCACCGTGGGGTGTGGCGTGACTGGTCTTGAGCAGGCGGCCCTGGGCATCGCGCTGCACGGCTAGCAGGGGGTGAACAATCCAGTGCGCTGTGCGGCCACTGCGATTGACGGCCATGGTGACCGAGTCCACCAGAAACGGCATGTCGTCGTGCACGATCTGAATGGAGGTGTGCTCGCTGACAAACCCGTCCTCGGCCAGGGTCGCGTTGAAGACGCGAATCTTGGCCTGCTGCGCCGTGCGCGCGGATTCGAGCAGTCGCCAATGGGCGTTGGCGACCGCAAACAGTGTGGCGGGACCGCGTGCCTGGATCTCGTCAGGGTCGGTGTTGTCGAAGTAGGCCGACACGAAATCGACCAGACGGTTGGCGGCGGGGCCAGCGTGCTCCTGGGTATAGGCAAGCAGCTCGGCGAGCGCGGGAGTGGGCATGCAAAGTCTCCGGTTATCTTGTGGATGTCGCGGATTCTAGGCGTGCCTGTCGCGCTTGGGTTGCCGCCTGGCGTCGACTTATCGATTTATGCAATAGTTGCATTGGTTTCCAAAGTGCAATGTGTCGGTTCAAATCGCAACGCAGTTTTATTGCTCCATGTTGTAAATTGAGAATAAAAAAGTGTGAATTTTTTGAACGACAATCCGTGTACACCAGCCAACTTGAGAGCCCTGCCATGCAATTTGCCAGCCGCCTGCAAAACGTCGAAACGTCCGCCATTCGCGAGTTGTTCAAACTGCTGGGTAAGCCCGGCATCATCAGTTTTGCGGGCGGGTTCCCAGACCCCGCGTTGTTTGATGTGGAGGGCATCCGTCAGTCGACCGATGCGGTACTCGGCGGCGGTGGCGCTGGTGCGGTGTTGCAGTATGGCGCTACCGAAGGCTGGCAGCCCTTGCGTGAGCGCCTGAGCGCGTTCATGGCCGCCAAGAGCGCTGCGGTCGCGCCGGAGGGCCTGATCGTCACCACTGGCAGCCAGCAGGCGCTGGACCTGATTGGCAAGACCATGATTTCGCCAGGCGACAAGGTGATTGTGGAAGCCCCCACGTTCCTGGCCACCATCCAGTGCTTTCGGCTGTATGGCGCGCACTTGATCGGCGCCCCCATCGACGCTGACGGTGTGGATGTGGACAAACTCGAAGCCCTGATTGCCGAGCACAAACCCAAGCTGGTGTACCTGATTCCGACCTTTGGCAACCCGAGTGGTGCCACGCTGAGTCTGCAGCGGCGCAAACGCATTCTGGAACTGGCGGCGCGCACGCAGACCCTGATCGTGGAAGACGACCCCTATGGCGAGCTGTACTTTGATCAGCCGCCGCCGCCCAGCATGCTGGCCCTGAGCGAGCAGGTGCCCGGTAGCCGCGACTGGCTGGCGCATTGTGGTAGCCTGAGCAAGGTGCTCAGCCCCGGTCTGCGCGTGGGTTGGCTGATTGCGCCCACCGAGTTGCTGGGCAAGGCCACCATGTGCAAGCAGTTCAGCGACGCGCACACCAGCAACCTGACGCAGGCCACTGCCGCGCACTACCTGACGCTGAACCGTCTGAACGACGCGCTGGGTGTAGTGCGCAGCACCTACGCCGAACGCGCGCGCGTGATGGCACAGGCACTGCGCCGCGAACTGGGCGACGCGATCGAATTCAACCAGCCGCAAGGCGGCATGTTCTTCTGGGCCAGGTTGACGGGCGGCCGCAATGCGGGTGATTTTGCCAAGCGTGCCATTGAGCAGTTGGTGGCCTTCGTGCCGGGTGCGCCGTTCTTCGCACACGACCCCGACCTGTCCACGCTGCGTCTGAGCTTTGCCACCGCCGATGTGGCCAAGATCGAAGAGGGCATCGCGCGGCTGGGCCGGGCGCTGTAGTCAGTCGCTTGACCGCACAAGATCAGACCCGTCATCGCGAGCCCGCCGAATCCGAGCCGATGCTGCACACGGTCCTTGAGCCTGATGGTGTCACTGCGCGGGTAGCACGGCAGCCCATGGATTCAGGAGCCATGGATTGCTTCGCTTCGCTCGCAAAGACGGGTTTGTAGTCGCTCGCAACGACAACCCCTCTCAACGCCTACAGCGTGAACGTGAACCCGTCGATTAGCGCGCCCGGCGTGCGCGAGCCGCCTAGGGCGCGCTGGAAATAGGTGTCCACCGCCGGGTCGATCTCGGCGTGCGCCGTCAAAGGCCATCAGTTTGCCGCCAAGGGCGTCGTACAGGCTTTCGTCCCAGCGCAGGTCCTTGATCGGGCCCGCGATCTCGCCACCTTCGACCCAGAAGCAGGCGTAGCGCGTCATGCCGGTGACGCGAGCCGACACCGGGTCGCTCCAGTTGAGGTAGTGCAGGTTGGACAGGTACAAGCCGGTTCCAAGTTCGCGCAGGATGTCGGCCTCCTGCAGTGAGCCGGGCCGTACATCCAAGGCCCGGGGGCTTTCCCCCTCGTTGGCGCCGTTGGTTGCCAGAGCGTACTCCTTGGCGGTGCGTGAACTCACCAGCATGGTCTGCAGTTCGCCGGCGTTGATCAGCGCCAGTGTGCTGGCCGAGACCTCTCCAAGACTGTTGAAGCGCGGCGTCAGGCCCAGGCCAAAGTTCTCGTCAACGTGCAACAGCGGCGACAGGCGCAGCTCTTTTTCGGCGAGCTTCTTGAATGGACTGCGGCCCTGTTTCCAGGCGGCGGCGGACAGCGCGTTCCAGCCCATCATGCCGACCAGGTCCGCCATCGCCCGCGGTGCCAGATAGGTGCGATAGGCGCCGGGCTTCACGTCCTGTTGTGGCTTGCTCAATAACGCCAGCAAGACCTTGGTGCGCGCCAGATTGGCGGCCCAATCACCGGCATTCCAGTTTGAGCCGGCATAACTACCCTTGGCGGCCTGGGGACCGTTGTAGATCGAGTAGTCCAGGAAGAAGGTTTCGGTGGCGAACCAGTGGCTTTGGCCCTTGGAATTGCGGTTGCCCCGGATGACGGTTCCGCCCGCGTACAGCCCCGCCAGGTCGCAGCCCTCGGCGGGGCCAACAACCGCGGGTACCACTTGCTCGGGTGCCAGCAGTGCACCGCGAAACTCTTCGCTGCTGCTGCCATGGTTCTCGATCGGTACCTGGTTGGGGTCGACGGGCAGGACCATAGTCTCCTCGCGACAGTGTGCAAGCAGACGCGTCAGGGCCGCCTGGTCGGCTTCCAAGTCGCCTGTGAGGGGTGCGGCTTTTCTCCACGGTGCGGCCCTGGGCTTGCAGGCGAAGCGACAGGCTTTTCTGCGTCACGTCGGTGTTTTGGCGCACCCGGTTGCCGTTGAAGCGCACAAACAGGGTCTCTTCGGCGTTCAGGTTGAGGGTCAACTCCTCGCCTGACGTCAGTTGGCCCAGCAGCTGGTCGCAGAGCTGGTCGAAATGCCCGTGCACCCGGTCGATGAAACTGCGATCGCTCATGACTGTCCTCCGAACACTTCCACCTCCCGGAACAGGCAGGGCGGCGAGGCATGGCCGACCCGGATCACCTGGCTGGGTTCGCCCTTGCCGCAAAAGGCGGTACCGTGCGCGGTGTCGTCACGACCGACCCCAGCGAGACGGTTCCAGAAGTCCACCGTGACGCCACGGTAGTTGGGGTTGCGCACCAGCTTGCCCAGTTTGCCTTGCTCGATCAAGCGGCCGTGTTCGCAGCCGAACTGAAACTTGTTGCGGTAGTCATCAATCGACCAGGAGCGGTTGGTACTCATCAGCACCCCTCGTTCGACCTGGCCAATCAGATCCTCAAGCGTTGCGTCGCCTGGCTCCAGGTTGATGTTGGCCATGCGGTCGATCGGAGCCCGGTTCCAGGAAGCGGAGCGGAAGTTGGCCACGCCCGGCAGGCCCGAGCGGGCTTGCGATTCGAGCGAGCCCAGGCCACGCTTGAGTACACCGTGCTCAATCAACAGTTCCTTGGTGGCGCGGTGTCCACCATCGTCAAAGTCGTAGCTGGCGAATTCATTGGCCTTGGTGGGGTCGAAGGAAACGTTCATGAGCGCGGAGCCGTACTGCAGCGCACCGAAGTCCTGCGGCTTGACGAAGCTCCAGCCGGCGTAGTTGCGCTCGTCACCGAGGATGCGGTCGAGCTCAAGCGGGTGGCCGATCGACTCGTGAATCTGCAGCATCATCTGGTCGGGCATCAGGACCAGGTCCATGCGTCCCGATGGGCAATTGTCGGCCTGCAGCAAGGCCAGCGCGTCCTGTGCCACTTGTTGCGCATGGCGCACCAGCGTGTCGCGGTGGAATACCTCGCCGCCAAACTGGCCGGTGTGCGACCAGCTACGGGTTTGTGACTCAAGGCCCTCGGCGGCGGTGGCAGACAGCGTGATGTCTACCAGGTCGAAGCGTTGCAGGGTGTGGGTTCCGCTGGAAGTCAGGTAGAGGATGTCGGTTTGCACCAGCATCGCGCTGGCGCTGCGATTGACCAGCAGATCCGACAGCTTCATGGCTTGGCACGCGGCCAGCAGGCAGTCGGTGATCTCCGACAGACTGATGTCGTCCAGCGCGCTTTGTCGTGGGCTGCGGTACTGACCCTCGGCGCGGGGCCTCTGACCGGTGTTGAACGGATGTACTTTGTGCGGGCTGGTGGCACGAGTGGTGGCGATCGCGCGGTCGAAGGCGCGCTGCAAGCCGGCCTGGCTCAGGTCCGCAGTGGCGGCGTAGCCAAAGTGCCCATCCACCAGGACCTCGCACATCGCGCCTTCTTCCAGGCAGCTTTGGTTTTGTTCGGGCCGGTCGTTGCGCACGACTCGCTGGGTGGTGGTCTCGCTGGACTTGCGCAGGCCGGCCCACTGCGCCGACAGCAGGGCGTGGCGCAGGGCGGCCTCAAAGGGCTGAGAGGGGTTTGGCATGGTGGCGTGGAGCGCGGATGCGGCAGATTTCGAAGTCCGCTATTGAAGCACGGTTGCACGCGCGGCGCTGACCGTGATGTAACAGCCTGCAGTGGGGGACAGTTTTGGTTGCAGTCGTCGCATAATTGACGCGTCATTGGAGCGACCGGCACCATTCATGAATCCAGGAACCACTTTTGCCAAGACCGACAAAGGCAAGGTCGAGATGGCCGAGCGCAGCGGTAACTTGACTGCGGTGCAACGCCGCCTGTTGATTCTGATCGACGGCAAGAAAAGCGAGAGCGAGTTGTCGGCCTTTGCGCGGGGTGGTGAACTCGATGAAGCCCTGGAGCAGCTCTTGCGGCTGGGCTTGATTGAGCCAACCAGTCAGCTTGCCGCATTGCAGCCTATCGCGGCAGAGGGTTATGTGGCGGCCTTGGCGACGGAGCCGCCGCGTGCGGCGACCAGCGTGCCGGAGTTTGAGAAAGTGCGCGAGGAGGCTTCGCGCTTTGTGGCTGATCGGCTGGGTGAGGCCGGTACACCGATCTGCGCTGCGATTGACCGTTGCGCCAGTCCAGCGGAATTGCGCAAGTTGCTGCGCGGTATCGAGATCTTTGTGGGCCAGCGTTTGAACGCCGAGACCGCCCACGCTTTTGTGCAACGCTTCGGTGCTTTGCTGCTGTAGGCAAAGGAAAGTTAGAGCAACCGGTCCAGCGCGGCTTCGAGCTGGCCAACGGTACGCTCCACGTTGTGCAGCTTCTCCAGGCCAAACAGGCCGACGCGAAAGGTCTTGAAGTCGGGCGGCTCGTCGCATTGCAGTGGCACGCCCGCCGCAGTCTGCAGGCCCTGTGCCAGAAACTTCTTGGCCGATTGGATGTCAGCGTCGTCGGTATAGCTCACCACCACGCCGGGTGCCTGAAAGCCGGGCGCTGCCACGCTGGGGATGCCTTTGCTGACAAACAGGGCGCGCACCTTGTCGCCCAGTTCTTGCTGTTCGGCGCGAACCTTGGCAAAGCCGTAGTCACGGGTCTCTTTCATCACCTCGCACAGTCGCGTCAGCGCATCGGTTGGCATGGTGGCGTGGTAGGCGTGACCACCGCTCTCATAGGTTTCCATGATCTGCAGCCATTTGCGCAGGTCGCAGGCGAAGCTGGTGCTGGTGGTGGCGTCGATACGGGCGCGCGCCCGCTCGCTCAAGCAAACCAGGGCGCAACACGGTGAGCCGCTCCAACCTTTTTGGGGTGCGCTGATCAGCACGTCCACACCGGTGGCCAGCATGTCGACCCAGATCGCGCCCGAGGCAATGCAATCGAGCACAAACAAGCCGCCCACCGCGTGCACGGCGTCGGCCACCGCGCGCAGGTAGTCGTCGGGCAGCATCATGCCGCAGGCGGTCTCGACATGCGGCGCAAACACAACCGAGGGCCGCTCTCGCGTGATGGTGGCCACGACTTCATCGATGGGTGCCGGCACCCAGGGGGCGTGCCGCTGGTCGCCCACGCGGCGCGCCTTGAGCACGATGGATTCGGACGGGATGCTCCCCATGTCGAAGATCTGCGTCCAGCGGTAGCTGAACCAGCCGTTGCGGATAACCAGGCACTTCTGCCCGGTGGCAAACTGGCGTGCCACGGCCTCCATGCCAAAAGTGCCGCTGCCCGGCACCACGGCCACGGACTTGGCTTTATAGACCTCCTTGACGATGCCAGAGATGTCTCTCATGACACCCTGGAAACGCTGGGACATGTGGTTGAGCGCCCGGTCGGTGTAGACCACCGAGAATTCGAGCAAACCATTGGGATCGATCTGAGGAAGCAGGCCAGGCACGATGAACTCCAGTTGTCAGGGAAACGGGTTTGGACTGGGTCAGCTTAGCACGCTCGCCGCGCCGACTTATGTCAAGATTGGTCATGAATTTCGAACGCAAGGGCCCACCCTGCGCGCTCTGCGCGCTGGTGTTGGCGCCGTGATCTGCCATGGACCCAGAGCACCTGCAAAAATTGGTCAACTTCGAGATGCCGTTTGGCAAATACAAAGGGCGCGTGCTGGCCGACTTGCCGGGGGATTACCTCAACTGGTTTGCGCGGGAAGGCTTCCCGAAGGGTGAGCTCGGCCGGCTGTTGGCCCTGATGCACGAGATTGACCACAACGGCTTGTCGGCCTTGCTCGATCCGCTGCGAAAACGCTGAGGGTCAAGCCGGACCTGTCCCGCAAGAACATTCCTGATCGGTTGAGGACAGAGCTTGCCTCGCTTTATGTGGCTGCGGTCTGTCCCGCAAGAACATCCCTGATCAGTTGAGGACAGAGCTTGCCTCGCTTCGCGTGGCTGCGGTCTGTCCCGCAAGGTCTCAGGTGATCGCGATGCGGCGGCTCAGGTCCAGCATGCGCGTGGCCATGATGGCGCCCAAGGCCATGGACAAGGCCAAGGCCACGGTGGGGTATTGCTTGGACAAGGCGGCAAAGCCCGCCGGATCGAGTGACCAGACCTTGCAGTCGTTATAGGCCTGCACGGTCGCATTGCGCGCCTTGTGGGAGAAAAAACAGCCTTCACCCACCACGCTGCCCGCGCCCAGAATTGCCAACTGAATTTGCCCTGCGCCATCTCCGACATGAACCTTCACGCTGCCGGACTCCAGGAAATAGAGGGTCCGGTCGGTGCTCCCCTGCGAGATCAGGATATGACCGTGTGGGATGCTGCTGCTGTGAAGGTAGTCCGCCAGAACGCCCCAGCGGTGGGCCTCCAGATACTGGGCCAGGGTGTCGTCGTCCTTGTTGCGGCTGATCGCGGCGACCAGGCCGCTGATGTCGGGCTTGCGAGGACTCGAACTTGGCGTTTCCATGGTGGTATCTCGACTGTGTTGGTTGCCTGCGGGTGCTTGGTCAAGTATGCGAGTCAGTACCAGACACTGTCAAGCGTGTTTCACCTCGGTTTATGGTGCGACGGCCGACCGGTGCGGGAGCAAGGTGCATGTGGTAACCGCTAACACCGGCGCGCGAGTGAGTCGCATTCAACGCCGTCGGCGAGACGGTCGACTCGGAAGACTACTGGGCGCGCCAGCACGACCCCACCACCACGGCACCCCCGCCCCATGCCATGACCGGCGCACCCGGAACGGGCGGCCCGCCCCCCCGCCTCCCGCGCGCACCCCCGGCAACGGCTGGCCCCACGCCGCCAAAGGGAGGAATTCCCAGCGTGACGGCGAGCGCCCGCCCGCACCAAGCGTAGACGAACTGGTGCAGGAGCGCGGAGGTGAAACTTGCCTGACTGGGAGGGGCATCCACCGATCTATCGGTGCCGATCAGCAGTCTCAACGCCACGCGCGTTCTGGCGTCCGAAGGTATGCCCACGATGCAGCCCAGTACCGCAAGGGTCGCGTGATTTCGTAGGCCCTGAGGTTGGAAAACCAGCGATGTGCCCTCATTTGCTGTTGAGCTCAAATCCTTGAGCCACCCGACTTTGGTTGAAGCAGTGCCGAAGGTCGGTCCCGCCAAGTAGCAGGAGATGCGAATGCCAACCCGTTTGAAAGACTTTGCCACCGCCGTGGTTGCTGTGGTGGAACCCGAGACTGCGGCGCTGACCGTGGCACAACTGATGCGCCAGCACCACATTGGCGCCCTGGTGGTAGTCGATGCACAGGACAAGACACGGCCGGTCGGCATCGTGACCGATCGCGATCTGGTGCTTGCATTGATGGCCGAAGGCCTGGACCCGACCTTGTTTACGGCCGGAGACATCATGTCGATCGAGCTGGTGGTGGCCAATGCCGAGCTGGATGCGATGGAGGCGGTGCAGCTGATGCGAACCCAGCGCGTGCGCCGACTGGTGCTGGTCGACGCTCAGGGAGCCTTGGCTGGCATTGTGACGATGGAAGACTTGCTGGAGTTACTGACGCGCGAGCTGGCCAATCTGACGGCGGGCGTGATCGGTGCGCGCGACCGTGAGTTCGAGTACCGACACTAGCGCCCCGGCTGTCGAGGCTGCGTCACGGCATGGCGCCAGCGGCGGCGACGCCGCTGCGCACCGCGCCTTCAAGCGTGGCGGGATAGGGGCCCGCGGTGTAGTCGCCGCACGCCAGCAAGCCGGGCGCCACGTGCATCGGCGGACGATGTAGGCCTGGCGTGCAGGCAAAGGTGGCCCGCTTTTCGACCAGGGTCTGGACCGCTTGCAGCGTCAAGCCCAACTGGGTTTGCGCTTGATTGAGCACCTGGGTTTGAAGTTCCTTGCGCTCGCCGTGGCTGGCACTGACCACGAAGGCCAGCAAGCCACTTGGCCCGCCAAGCTGGCCGCGGTCAAAGGCAAATTGGGCGGGCGCCGCTGCCGTGCTGTGCAGGCTGAGCATGGGCACCGACAGCGCGGCGCCGGGCGCCCAGGCGTACACCGTGGTGATCGCCTCGAAGCGCAAGGCGCGCGCCGCCGCAGCCCACTGCCGCATCTTCGACGCTGCGGATTCGATAGCGGTCTGAGCACTGTTGTCAAGGATTCTGGCCGCATCCGTGCTGGAGACGGCGAGCACCACACGATCAAAGGCGCGACCCTGCACGCGCCACTGCGCAGCGCGTTGCTCGATCAGGTCGATACGCTCGCCCAGATGGATCTCCGAGTCCCGCACCAGGGTCAACCAGTCCAATGCCGCTTGCGGGAAGAGCTGCGTGAGATCGATCCTGGGCAGCAGCAGATTGGAGCCACCCTTTTCACCAAACAACGCGTCGCGCAGCACACGCAGGAACACCTGTGCGCTGGCGTCCACACTGGCGGTGTTGAGGGCTGACACACACAGTGGCTCAATCATTTCCTGGCGGATCCGTTGCGTCAGCGGCTCGCACAGCTGGGCTACTGTGGTGGTTACGGCACACGTAAAGCCGCTGCGGCGCCAGGCTTGAGCCGCACGCAACAGGGACAACTTGTCCTGCATCTGCCAGCCGCGCGCGCGCAGGATGCCGTACAGGGCGTCCAGGGGCGCGGGCCAGCGCGGCAGCTTCAGGCCCGAGCCATCCGGGTAGAGCAGGGTCAGGGGCAAACGCAGCAAAGCCTGTTGCGGATTGATGCCAACCTGACGCATCAGCCGCAGGGTCTCGGTGTAGGCGCCAATCAGGATGTGCTGGCCGTTGTCGAGCACTAGCTCGGTGCCGTCAGGCAACACGCCGGGTACTGCGCGGGCGCGACCGCCAGGTGTGCGAGAGGCTTCGAACAGCGCAACCTGGTGCCCGTCGCTGACCGCCTGCACGGCGGCGGCCAGTCCGGCCCAGCCGGCGCCGATGATGGCAATCCTCATGCCGTCCACGTCCTCACACGCGCCCCAGTGCCTGTACGCGCCAGGCCAGCCAGAACTTGCGAAGGGGCGTAAGGCTGATACGCTGGTGCAGCACCTGGAACTTGTCGGCCTCGATCTCGCGCAGCAGCGCGCGGTAGATGGCGGCCATCATCAGACCCGGCTTTTGGGCCCTTCGATCGGCTTGGGGAAGCAGGGCAAGGGCTTCGTCATAGACGGCTTGGGCCCGCGCGGCCTGGAACTTCATCAGCGCGGTGAAGCGCTCGGAGTAGCCGCGATTGAGTACCTCTTGCGCAGTGACGCCAAAGCGTTTGAGTTCATCGACAGGCAGGTAGATACGTCCGCGCCGGGCATCTTCGCCGACATCGCGGATGATGTTGGTGAGCTGAAACGCCAAGCCCAGCTTGTGCGCATAGGCCGTGGTCTGGGCCTGGGTTTGTCCAAAGATCAGCGCCGCCACCTCACCCACCACGCCGGCCACCAGGTGGCAGTAGCGTTGCAGAGCAGCGAAGTCAAGGTAGCGTGTCTGTGCCAGGTCCATCTGGCAGCCTTCGATCACTGCCTGCAAATGGCGTTGTTCGATTGAAAACTCGCTCGTCAAGGGCATCAGGGCCAACGTCACGGGATGCGTCGGGCGCCCGGCAAAGGATTGCGCCACTTCGACTTGCCACCACGCCAGTTTGCTGGCGGCGACGCTCGGGTCCACCATGTCATCCACGACATCGTCAACCTCCCGGCAGAAGGCGTAAAACGCCGTGATGGCGGCACGCCTGCGTTGGGGCAGGAACAAGAAGGCGTAATAGAAGCTGCTGCCCGAGGCGGCGGCCTTTTGTTGAACGTAGTCTTGGGGCGTCATGCAAGGGCGGGGTTGGAGTGCGCCTAGTTTAATCAGCCAAGCGGATGGTCGCGACGGCGGTCGCCCGCCAATCGGTTCAGGCCGGGCTGGCGCCGTGTCGCGTGGCCGGCGGTTGGTCCCGCAAGATCTCAGGTCATGCGCCAGGCACGCCATAGCAGCACCGGCAAGTCGTACCGCGCCAGTTTGACTCGACGACGCCAGGACTCACAGTGCATGTGTTCGATCTTGTCGAGAATGCGCAGGCCACCTTGCACCACCAGACGCAACTCCCAGCCAGCACGGCCTGGCACCTGTTGGCACAAACCGGCGCCATTGAGCATCATGGCCCGCGCGGCACGGGTGTAACTTGCAATCAAATCGGCAGCCGCAACGCAGGGGCGGTCCGTCAGCAGGTCCGCATCCGTCACGCCGTGGTGCTGCATCGCGGCACGGCTGGGGTACCAGCGCTGGCGCGGCAGGTCCAGGCTCAGGTCTTGCCAGAAGTTGATCAACTGCAGGGCGGTGCAGATCTGGTCGCTTTGCGCCAGTGACCGTTCGTCGTGCACGCCATACAGGTGTAGCAGCAGGCGGCCCACGGGGTTGGCCGAGCGGCTGCAGTAGTCCAGCAGCTCGTGGTCGCTGTCGTAGCGGCGAGCGCTGGCGGTGTACTGCACGTCCTGGCGAAATGCCTCCAGCAGGTCTGCCAGCAGCGGCACGGGAAGGGCAAACCCGTGGATCAGCGGCCCCAGTGGATCAAAAACGGCCTTCCAACGGCCGGAGTGGGGTATGCCTTGGGCGCAGGCTGCCAGGTCTGCGCCATAGGTCTGCAGGTCTTGCAGGCGCTGTGCCGCTGGCGCATCGCCCTCGTCGGCCAAATCGTCGGCGGTGCGGGCGAAGTGATAGATCGCTGCAATCGGCGGCCGCAGGTGCGGCGGGCACAGCCACGACGCCACCGGAAAATTCTCGTAGTGGCTGATGGCGGGCGGTGTGGCGGGCTTGGACATGGTCAGGTCGGTGATTGTCGCTTGACAAGGATTCTCATTTGCCTACAATTAATAACCATTCGGTCATTAATTGTTCTTTGCGCTAGAAAGCGTGCATTTATGAAAATTCGAGTCCTTGGACAGGCGGCAACCGTGGCAGCCGCAGTGTTGTTGGTTGCTTGCTCCAAACCCGCACCCGCGCCGGAGCCCGTGCGGGCGGTGCGGGTCATGACGGTCGGTGCGGCCGACATCGAGTCCAGCCCCGAATTCGCCGGAGAGGTGCGCGCCCGGGTCGAGTCACGCCTGGGTTTTCGAGTGGCGGGCAAGTTGCTCAAACGCCATGTCGAATTGGGTCAGCGCGTCAAGGCTGGCCAGTTGTTGGCGCAACTCGATGTGCAGGACTACAGGCTGGCGGTTGATTCCGCTCAGGCCCAGGTGAGTGCGGCCAGAACAAATCGGGACCTTGCCGCCGCGGATTTTCGGCGCTTCAAGGACCTGCGTGAGCAGAACTTCATCAGCGGGGCGGAACTCGAGCGGCGAGAAGCCAGTTTGAAAGCGGCACAAGCGCAACTCGATCAGGCTCAGGCGCAGCTCTCTGCACAGGGTAATCAGACCAGCTACACCAATCTGGTGGCCGATGTGGCCGGCGTCGTCACCAGCATCGAGGCCGAACCGGGCCAGGTGGTGGCCGCCGGCGCACCGGTGCTGCGTATCGCCCAGGATGGTGTGCGTGATGTCGTGTTTGCGGTGCCTGAGGATAAGGTGGCCGCCATCGCGGTGGGCTCCAAAGTGGTGGTGCGGCCCTGGGCACAGGATGTTGCCTGGCCCGCAGCGGTGCGCGAAGTGGCGGCCAGCACCGATCCGGTGACACGCACCTTTTCGGTCAAGGCGGCTCTGGACGAGCGCCAAAGCCCGGCGCTGGGCAGCACTGTGACGGTTCACCCTGAGGCACTGACTCGGGCTGGCACGCCAGCGATCAAACTGCCCACCAGTGCCTTGCGAAAGGATGGCGAACACACCGCCGTGTGGGTGTTGGAGCGTGCCACGATGACGCTACGTTCACAGCCCGTCCAGGTGGCCACGGCCGATGGCAATGCGGTGGTGATTGCCGCCGGGTTGCAGCCTGGCATGCAGGTGGTGTCAGCCGGAGTGCACGTTTTGTCGCCCGGACAGAAGGTCACCATTTTTCAGGAGAAGTTGACGGCGCAAGCCGCCGCAGCGCCGGCCCCCAGCGTCACCGTTGCAAAGTGAGCTGAGATGAGCGATCAAAACCAAAGCGCGGGCTTCAACCTGTCCAAATGGGCGCTCGATCACCCGGCGCTCACGCGCTACCTGATGCTGGTGCTGTTGCTGCTGGGCTTTGCGGCGTACTTTCAGCTGGGGCAGGATGAGGATCCGCCCTTCACGTTTCGCCTGATGGTCGTGCGCACCTACTGGCCCGGTGCGACCGCCCAGCAAATGGCCGAACAGGTGTCGGACAAGATCGAAAAGACGCTGCAGGAGGTGCCTTACGCGGACCAGATTCGCAGCTACGCCAAGCCGGGCGAGTCACAAATCATCTTCCAGATCAAGGACTCGTCGCGCGCCAGTGAGGTGGCCAACGTCTGGTACCAGGTTCGCAAAAAAGTGGGCGATATGCGACACCAACTCCCGGCGGGTGTACAGGGGCCTTTTTTCAATGATGAATTCGGTGACGTCTATGGCGTGATCTATGCCTTGCAGGCCGATGGCTTCAGCCCGGCCGAGCTCAAAACCTTTGCCGATGACGTGCGCCAGCAATTGTTGCGAGTCACCGATGTGAACAAAGTTGAGCTGTTTGGCGCGCAGGACGAAAAGCTCTTTATCGAGGTTTCGCAGAAACGTCTGGCACAGCTTGGGCTGGACATGAATCAGGTGCTGGCACAGCTGGGGCAGCAAAATGCGGTCGAGTCGGCCGGCGCCGTGCAAACCCCGCTGGATATGGTTCAGGTGCGCGTTGCCGGGCAGTTCGACGCGATCGAGCAACTCACTGCGATGCCGATCCGGGCCAGCTCGGGCAACCAGTTGCGTTTGGGCGATATCGCAGAGATCAAACGCGGCTACGTTGATCCGCCGGGCGTCAAGGTCCGTCACCAGGGCAGTCAGGTCATCGCGCTGGGCGTGTCCATGGCCAAGGGGGGCGACATCATCGCGCTGGGCAAGTCGCTCAAAGTGGCCACCGAACAGATTGCGCGACGTCTGCCCGCCGGCATCAGCCTGGTGCAAGTGCAGGACCAACCCAAGGCTGTGGCGACCTCGGTCAACGAGTTTGTCAAAGTGCTGATGGAGGCGGTGGTGGTGGTGCTGGCAGTCAGTTTCGTGTCGCTCGGGGTGCATCGACGCCAGGGCCAAACGCGCTGGTGGCGACGTTATTACATCGATGTGCGTCCCGGTCTGGTGGTCGGCATCACGATCCCTTTGGTGCTGGGCGTTACCTTCCTGGCGATGTGGTACTGGAACATCGGGCTGCACAAGATCTCACTCGGATCGCTCATCATTGCGCTGGGTTTGCTGGTGGACGACGCCATCATTGCGGTGGAGATGATGGTGCGCAAGATGGAGGAGGGTTACGACAAGGTGCGCGCGGCCACCTTCGCCTACGAGCTGACGGCCATGCCAATGCTGACCGGTACCTTGATCACTGCGGTGGGTTTTCTGCCGATCGGCATCGCCCGGTCCGTGACGGGTGAATACACATTTGCGATATTTGGTGTGACCGCAATTGCTTTGGTGCTGAGCTGGATTGTGTCGGTCTACTTTGTGCCTTACCTCGGCACGCTGCTTCTAAGAAGACCACCACACGTTGCCGCCCAGGTGGCCAGCGGGCACCTGGGTGGCCTGGCAGACGGCCCGCACGAGGCGTTCGACAGCGCTTTTTACAACGCCTTTCGCAGGGCCGTGAACTGGTGCGTGCAGCACCGCTGGCTGACGATTGGCGCGACTTTGCTGACCTTCGCCTTGGGGTTGATCGGTATGGGACAGGTGCAGCAGCAGTTTTTTCCTGATTCGAGCCGGCGCGAAGTGTTGGTTGACATCTGGTACCCGGAGGGGACCTCGTTTGCCGCCAACGAGGCGACCACCCGACGCGTTGAGCAGCGGTTGATGCAGGAGGACGGCGTCGACACCGTCAGCACTTGGGTGGGTTCGGGCGTGCCGCGCTTCTACTTGCCCATGGACAATGCGTTTCAACAGACCAACGTGTCACAGTTCATCATCGTACCGAAGGACTTGAAGGTGCGAGAGTCGTTGCGCCTGAAACTGCCGGCGTTGATGGCGTCGGAGTTCCCCGAAGTGCGCGCGCGCATCAAGATCCTGCCCAACGGGCCTCCGGTCGCGTTTCCGGTGCAGTTCCGTGTCGTTGGTAACGACCCGGTCGCCTTGCGTCAGCGTGCCGACGAAGTCACGGCGGTCATGCGCGCCAGCCCCAGCATGCGCGGCGTCAACGACAACTGGAACGAATCGATCAAGGTCATGCGCCTCGAAGTGGATCAGTCCAAGGCGCGCGCATTGGGCGTGTCCAGCCAATCCATTGCCCAGGCGTCGCGCACAATGCTGGCGGGCACCACGGTGGGACAGTACCGCGAAGGCGACAAGTTGATTGACATCGTCTTGCGCCAGCCGCTCGACGAGCGCCAGGCGATCACGGATATCGGCAATGCCTACCTGCCTGCCGCTTCAGGCAAGTCGATTCCCTTGACGCAGATCGCCAAACCCGTGTTTGCCTGGGAGCCGGGCGTGATGTGGCGCGAGAACCGCGACTACGCCATTACCGTGCAGAGCGACATTGTCGAAGGGCTGCAAGGCGCCACCGTCACCAACGAGTTGCTGCCCAAACTCCGCGCCATCGAGGCTGCCTGGCACGCCAAGGGATCGACTGGTTATCGGATTGAAGTGGCCGGCGCGGTGGCTGAGAGCAGCAAGGGGTCGTCTTCGATCGCTGCGGGCATACCGGTCATGCTGTTCATCACCTTCACCTTGCTGATGCTGCAATTGCACAGCTTCAGTCGCGCCATGCTGGTGTTCCTGACCGGACCGCTGGGCATTGCGGGGGTGGCCGGGGCCTTGCTGCTGTTCAACCGGCCGTTTGGATTTGTGGCGCTGCTCGGTGTGATCGCGCTGATGGGCATGATTCAACGCAACTCGGTCATCTTGATCGACCAGATTGAGCAAGATCGCGCGCGTGGTGTGCCCGCGTGGGACGCGATTGTGGAGTCGGCCGTACGACGATTGCGTCCGATTGTGCTGACTGCTGCGGCGGCGGTGCTGGCGATGATTCCGTTGTCTCGCTCGGTCTTCTGGGGGCCGATGGCTATTGCCATCATGGGCGGGTTGGTGGTGGCAACAGTGTTGACGCTGCTCGCCTTGCCCGCCATGTACGCTGCCTGGTTCAGGGTGAAACGGGAGACCGGCGTGGCAGGTTAAAATAGAAAGTTGACCGATTTCGTGGGGGAGGTCTTTGGCCTTCCCCATTGTTTTTTGCGCGGGTGGCGAAATTGGTAGACGCACCAGGTTTAGGTCCTGACGTCCGCAAGGATGTGGGGGTTCGAGTCCCCCCCCGCGCACCACAAGCTGAGAGATTGCGGAACCAGGGCATGCTGCCAGGCGGCGAGCGCGGTTCCCGATTGATCGGAAATTTTGGCGCAGCTTGTAGTCGCCCCAGCGAACTGCACTGCCCGTGAAGACTTTAGGAGAAACACTATGGCCGTGACCGTTGAAACCCTTGAAAAGCTGGAACGAAAGATCACGCTGACGCTGCCCGTGGGCGCGATTCAGTCCGAAGTTGATTCCCGTTTGAAGAAGCTGGCCCGCACCGTCAAGATGGATGGCTTTCGTCCGGGCAAGGTTCCGATGAATGTGGTGGCGCAGCGCTACGGCTACTCGGTCCACTACGAAGTGATGAACGACAAAGTTGGCGAGGCTTTCGCCAGCGCCGCCAACGAAGCCAAGTTGCGTGTTGCGGGTCAGCCACGCATTACCGAGAAAGACGGATCTGCCGCGGGCGAGGTTTCCTTCGACGCGGTGTTCGAGGTCTACCCCGAGGTCAAGATCGCCGACCTGGCCAGCGCCGAAGTCGAGAAACTCTCGACCGAAGTGACCGAGGCGGCAATCGACAAGACGCTGGAGATCCTGCGCAAGCAACGTCGCACCTTTGGTCAGCGTGCCCAGGACGCGGCGGTTGAGCTTGGCGATCGCGTTACGGTCGATTTTGAAGGCAAGATTGACGGCGAGCTGTTTTCCGGCGGCAAGGCCGAAGACTTCCAGTTCATCGTCGGCGACGGTCAGATGCTCAAGGAATTCGAAGAGGCCGTGCGCGGCATGAAGGCCGGGGAAAGCAAGACCTTTCCGCTGTCCTTCCCGGCGGATTACCACGGCAAGGACGTGGCCGGTCAGACGGCTGACTTCATGGTCACGCTGAAGAAGGCGGAAGCGGCCAGCCTGCCCGAGGTGAACGACGCGCTGGCCAAGTCGCTCGGAATTGCCGAGCCGAGCGTGGCCAGTCTGCGTGCCGACATCCGCAAGAACCTGGAACGCGAAGTCAAGTTTCGTCTGCAGTCGCGCAACAAGCAGGCGGCCATGGATGCACTGGTCGCCAAGGCCGAGCTTGAGTTGCCCAAGTCCAGCGTCCAGGCCGAACTGGCGCGGTTGATCGAAGGCGCGCGCGCCGACCTGAAGCAGCGTGGCATGAAGGACGCAGACAAGGCGACCATTCCCGAGGACATCTTTCTGCCGCAGGCCGAGCGTCGTGTGCGCCTGGGTCTGGTGGTGGCCGAATTGGTCCGCGCCAATGATCTGCGGGCCAAGCCGGAGCAGCTCAAGGCGCATGTCGAGGAGCTCGCGGCCAGCTACGAGAAACCCGCAGAGGTGGTTCGTTGGTACTTTGGCGACCGCGACCGGATGGCTGAGGTCGAGGCGATCGTGATCGAGAACAATGTCACCGACTTTGTCCTGTCCAAAGCCAAGATCATCGAGAAGACGGCGTCCTTCGACGAATTGATGGGCCAGTCCTGATATCTGGTCGCAAGACCGGGGGAGCGTGGGGCGGTTGGCGGACTTGCAGTCCGGCATTGCGGCCCCATTTCTTTTTGGGAACTGTTTTTTCGGTAAAGTACCGTTAGCACTAGACAATCGGTCGAACTCAGAGCGAGCTGACTGTCCCGCAACTTTTTGGAGACAACATGAACGTGCGCAATTCGATGTCGGAAACCCAGGGCCTGGGCATGATCCCGATGGTGATCGAGCAATCGGGCCGGGGCGAGCGCTCGTATGACATCTACTCGCGTTTGCTCAAGGAGCGCGTGATCTTTTTGGTCGGACCCGTCAACGACCAGACGGCTAATCTGGTGGTGGCGCAGTTGCTGTTCCTGGAGAGCGAGAACCCGGACAAGGACATTTCGTTTTACATCAACTCTCCGGGCGGTTCGGTCAGCGCGGGGATGGCGATCTTTGACACCATGAACTTCATCAAGCCCGATGTCTCGACACTGTGCACCGGCATGGCTGCGAGCATGGGTGCGTTTCTGTTGGCGGCTGGCGCAAAGGGCAAACGCTTCTCGCTGCCCAACTCTAAGGTCATGATTCACCAGCCATCGGGCGGGAGCCAGGGGCAGGCCACCGAAATCGAGATTGCCGCGCGCGAGATTTTGAAGACGCGCGAGCAACTCAACAAGATTCTGGCGGAACGCACAGGTCAGCCAATCGAGCGCATTGCACGCGACACCGAACGCGACTACTACATGTCTGCCGATGAGTGCAAAGAGTATGGCCTGATCGACCAGGTCATTGCAAAGCGCCCGTAGTCTGTCACGGTCTGCGGTTGAGTATCATTCGGTTACGTTCCGGCAACGGGGTTTGCGCGGGGCAGGCTTGAGCACAAGTTGTCTCGTCACTATAAGGGCATAGTTCACATGGCCGAAAAGAAAGGCTCCTCCGGCGAAAAGACTCTGTACTGCTCGTTTTGCGGTAAGAGTCAGCATGAGGTCAAGAAGTTGATTGCGGGCCCATCTGTATTCGTCTGTGACGAGTGCATCGAGCTCTGCAACGAGATCATCCGTGACGAATTGCCGGCTACGACCGAAGCCAAGGATGCGGCCAGTGAGCTGCCCACGCCGTCCGAGATCAAGAACAACCTTGACAACTATGTGATTGGCCAGGAACCGGCAAAGCGAACACTCGCCGTGGCGGTGTACAACCACTACAAACGCCTGCGTCACAAGGACAAAGCCAAGAAGGACGACGTCGAGTTGTCCAAGAGCAATATCTTGCTGATCGGACCAACCGGATCAGGTAAGACCTTGCTGGCGCAGACGCTGGCCCGCATGCTGGATGTTCCCTTTGTGATGGCCGATGCCACCACGTTGACTGAAGCCGGTTACGTGGGCGAGGACGTTGAAAACATTGTTCTCAAGCTGCTGCAGAGTTGCAACTACGACGTGGAGCGAGCGCAGCGCGGCATTGTCTACATTGATGAAATCGACAAGATCTCGCGCAAGTCCGACAACCCCTCGATCACCCGCGACGTGTCGGGTGAAGGCGTGCAGCAGGCCTTGCTCAAGCTGATCGAAGGCACCATGGCCAGCGTGCCACCGCAGGGCGGTCGCAAGCACCCGAATCAGGACTTCGTGCAGGTCGATACCACCAACATCCTGTTCATTTGTGGCGGTGCCTTCGCCGGACTGGAGAAGGTTATCGACAACCGCACGCAGTCATCCGGTATGGGTTTTGGCGCCACGGTCAAGAGCAAGGAACAACGTAGCCTGACCGAGGTCTTCAAGGAAGTCGAGCCCGAAGACCTGATCAAGTTTGGCTTGATTCCTGAGCTGGTGGGCCGCATGCCCGTGGTCGCGACCCTGGCCGAACTGGGTGAGGATGCGCTGGTGCAAATCCTGACCGAGCCCAAGAATGCCCTGGTCAAGCAGTACAGCAAGTTGCTGGGCATGGAAGGCGTTGAACTGGAAGTGCGACCCTCCGCACTGAAGGCGATTGCCCGCAAGGCCCTGGCGCGCAAGACCGGCGCGCGTGGCCTGCGCTCGATTCTGGAGCAGTCCCTGATCGACACGATGTTCGAATTGCCCAATGTCGGCAATGTGGACAAAGTGGTGGTGGACGAGGCCACGATCGACGAAAACAAGCCGCCGTTGCTGGTCTACCGGGAAGCGGCGAAGAAAGCTTGATTTGATGGGTGATTGGACCCAATCACTGCGCCTTGCGGCCCCGGGCGCTCATCAATAATGCTGCCAAGGTTGAAAAACACCGCTTTCGATCCATATTAACTACCAACTGACTACAGGTTGAGTCGGGTTCCACTGAAACTTAGTGTCCAACCGGTAACAAAAAGGTCTTCCCATGTCTGGCCACACTCCGCTGCCTTCCGTATCGATTGAATTGCCACTCTTGCCCTTGCGCGATGTGGTGGTGTTTCCGCACATGGTCATTCCGCTGTTTGTGGGTCGGCCCAAGAGCATCAAGGCGCTCGAGGCCGCCATGGAGGCCGAGCGACGCATCATGCTAGTGGCGCAAAAGGCAGCCGCCAAGGACGACCCGTTGGTGTCGGACATGTTCGACGTTGGCTGTGTCTCCACCATCTTGCAGATGCTCAAGCTTCCCGATGGGACCGTCAAGGTGCTCGTTGAGGGGCAGCAGCGCGCGCGTGTGGACCGGATCGACGAGGGTGAGGCCCTCTTTACGGCCACGGTGACGCCGATCGAACCAAAAAGCGAAATGGAAGACCGCCCGCGCGGCAAGGCCAGTGAAGTCGAGGCCCTGCGTCGCGCCGTGATGCAGCAGTTTGACCAGTACGTCAAACTCAACAAGAAGATCCCGCCCGAGATCCTCACGTCGATTTCCAGCATTGATGACGCCGGTCGGTTGGCAGACACGATCGCCGCCCATTTGCCGCTCAAGCTCGATAACAAGCAGTCGGTGCTGGCGCTGTCGGGCGTCAAGGATCGCCTGGAGAACTTGTTCGAGCAAATCGAACGTGAGGTCGATATCCTCAACGTCGACAAGAAGATCCGTGGCCGCGTGAAGCGCCAGATGGAGAAGAACCAGCGCGACTTCTATCTGAATGAGCAGGTCAAGGCCATCCAGAAAGAGTTGGGCGAGGGTGAAGAGGGCGCCGATATCGACGAGATCGAGAAGAAGATCAAAGCCGCCAAGATGCCCAAGGAGGCGCTCAAGAAGGCCGAAGGCGAGCTCAAGAAGCTCAAGCTGATGTCGCCCATGTCGGCCGAGGCGACGGTGGTGCGCAACTACATCGATGTCCTGGCGGGTCTGCCGTGGTCATCCCGGACCAAGATCAAGCATGACCTGGCGAATGCGGAGACGGTTCTCAACGAAGACCACTACGGCCTGGAGAAGGTCAAGGACCGCATCCTGGAATACCTCGCGGTGCAGCAGCGTGTGGACAAGGTCAAGGCGCCCATCCTGTGCCTGGTCGGCCCCCCCGGCGTGGGCAAGACCTCGCTGGGCCAGTCGATTGCCAAGGCGACCGGGCGCAAGTACGTGCGCATGGCTCTGGGTGGCATGCGCGATGAGGCGGAAATCCGCGGTCATCGGCGCACTTACATTGGCGCGATGCCCGGCAAGGTGCTGCAAAGTCTGTCCAAGGTGGGCACGCGCAACCCGCTGTTCCTGCTGGATGAAATCGACAAACTGGGCACCGACTTCCGGGGTGACCCGTCGAGCGCCTTGCTGGAGGTGCTGGACCCCGAGCAGAACCACAAGTTTGGCGATCACTACGTTGAGGTCGATTTCGATCTGAGCGACGTGATGTTCGTGGCGACCTCCAACTCCATGAACATTCCGTCCGCCTTGCTGGACCGCATGGAGGTGATTCGCCTGTCGGGCTACACCGAGGATGAGAAGACCAGCATTGCCTTGAAGTACCTGTTGCCCAAGCAGTTGAAGAACAACGGCGTCAAGGAGGAAGAGCTGCTCGTTGGAGAGGACGCGGTGCGCGACATCGTGCGTTACTACACCCGCGAGGCGGGCGTACGCTCGTTGGAACGCGAACTGTCCAAGATTTGCCGCAAGGTGGTCAAGGGCCTGCAACTCAAGAAGATGACGCCGCGTGTCTTGGTCACAGCCGACAACCTGAACGATTTCCTGGGTGTGCGCAAGTACACCTATGGCCGCGCAGAGCAGCAGAACCAGGTCGGGCAGGTTGTCGGTCTTGCCTGGACCGAAGTCGGTGGCGATCTGTTGACGATCGAGGCCGCGATGATGCCAGGCAAGGGCGTGATCACGCGCACGGGTTCGCTGGGCGATGTCATGAAGGAGTCAGTCGAGGCCGCCCGCACTGTGGTGCGCAGCCGCTCGCATCGGCTCGGCATCAAGGACGAGTTCTTCGACAAGCGGGACATTCACATCCACGTGCCGGACGGTGCCACGCCAAAAGACGGGCCAAGCGCGGGCGCGGCCATGACCACGGCCTTCGTGTCAGCCATGACCGGAATTCCGGTGCGCAGTGATGTGGCGATGACGGGCGAGATCACCTTGCGCGGCGAAGTGACCGCGATTGGCGGGCTCAAGGAAAAGTTGTTGGCGGCCTTGCGCGGCGGCATCAAGACCGTGCTGATTCCGGAAGAAAACGCCAAGGACTTGCAGGAGATTCCCGAGAACGTCAAGAACGGGCTGGAGATTGTTCCCGTGCGCTGGATCGACAAGGTGCTGGAACTCGCTCTTGAGCGTATGCCAACCGCCTTGCCGGAGGAGGAAGCGGTTGCGGTCAGTCCGGCGGTGGCAACTGCGGCTGCCCCGGAAATGACCGACTCGATCAAGCACTGATTTGTTTGGCTCCCGAAGTTGATCGCCAAAAAGTTCCTGGGCTCTCGATTTCGCCAAAATATGCGCTATAATTTGAGGCTTGAAACGCGGGAATAGCTCAGTTGGTAGAGCGCAACCTTGCCAAGGTTGAGGTCGAGAGTTCGAGACTCTTTTCCCGCTCCAAATTTCCATAAAGGGAAGCCTAGGCTTCCCTTTTTTGTCAAAGAAGCTGGCGCGATAGCAAATCGGTTATGCAACGGATTGCAAATCCGTCTAGCCCAGTTCGACTCTGGGTCGCGCCTCCAGTTTGTGCTGTTGATCGTTACTGAAAAACGCCTCGTCCATTGAAAATGACGAGGCTTTTTTGTTTCACAATAGACCATGATTGCCCGGGTGGTGAAATTGGTAGACACTGCGGACTTAAAATCCGCCGCTTTCCTGCATAAGGGGCGTACCGGTTCGATCCCGGTCCCGGGCACCAACACACGAGTACGACATGCCAAGCTATGACACCCCGTTTGAGATTCACGTTCACGGTCAAGTCCCGTTGCGCCAAGAGGTAGGCTTCGAGCAGATTCAGGAGGCTCTCAAGCCAATGTGGAAGTACGCGGGCTTTCGTTCCCTGGTGGACGGCGCCAAGAGCTCGTACGAGGACGAACCGGGCATCCAGTTTGACGCGCCGGGTCACACGCTGCAACTGTGCTGGACGGTGTCCGGTGGTGACGATTTCCGTCATGCACTCGACGAGATGTGCATGAATCTCAATGACTTGGCGCAGACCGGCGCCGCCATTGAAGTCACGTTCTATGACGCGGATTTTGATGAGGAAGACGAGGAATCAGACGCCGAGTCGCGCGACGATTTCCTGATGCTGTTCATCGGCCCCAATCCGGCGGCGATCATGCAGGTGCAGCGCGACTTGCTGGTGCAGGACGTTGTCAACATGATGGAGCGACACTTCGACGGGGCTGAGCTCAGTGGCGTGGTCGCCGAGATTGACAAGCTGTTTGCGCTGCGGTTCGACGCCTTGGTCAGTTCGCTGGATATGGGTCGCACCCCCCGCAGTGGACCCGGCAGCGGCCACGGAGGCGGTGGGCACGGCGGCGGTCGCAAGCCACGGCACCTGCATTGACGGGTTCCCCTCAGCCGAGGGCGAATTCTCACCCCCCGCAGTGGCCACCGTTTGCAATATGGTCCGTAGCAGGGTCCATCAATGGCATGAGACGAGACGCCAGGACCTTGAGCAATTGCACCGGCAAGGCGCTGGTGAAGTCATAGTCCGCAGCCTGCGGGCCGCGGACATGTGCGGTAATGCTGCCGAAGTAGCGCTCGCCGATGTTGAACACAAAAGTGGCGGATCGGTTGACCACGCGGGAGCGCAGCAGTTGGCCGTTCGCGCCATACACGTCAAAGCGGTGGTCGCCGGTGCCCGTTTTCCCGCCGACGGCCAGCTCGGTGCCATCCGCACGCACAAAGGCCCTCCTGACGCGCTTGGCGGTGCCTTCGTCCACCACCTCACGAATGACCCCCAACACGGCGCGCGCAACCTCTGGCGCCAACACGCGTTCGCTCTTGCTGGCCTGGTGCTGCAGCACCGTCTCGTATGGGGTGTCGGCCGCGAAGTGCAGCGACTGGATGCGCTGCACCGGCTTGCGCACGCCTTCATTGACCAGTATCCCCATCAGTTCGGCCAGCGCGGCGGGCCGATCGGCCGACGCGCCCAGGGCGCTGGCATAGGACGGCACCAGTGCGTCAAACGGGTAGCCCATGCGTTTCCATTGGCGGTGGATCTCCAGAAACCCTTCGACCTCCAGCAGGCTCAAAATGCGGCTGTCCTGTGCGTGCTTGCGATTGGTGCTGAATAACCAGTGGTACACCGCCTGGCGCTCGGCTGAGCTGGCGGCGATCACTTGCGCTGGAGTGGCTCCAGGGTGGCTGCGCAAATAGCCCACCACCCACAGTTCCAATGGATGCACCGTCGCGACGAAGCCGCGGTCCGCCAGGGAGGCATTCTGGGGCGAATACTGATCGTAGAGTCTGGCCAGTCGGTCAGGGTCGACCTCGCGCTCGCTATCGAGGTGCTCCTCGACGAAGGCCGTGAAACTCTGCAGGGTCGCCTCGGGGGCGATGGTTCGATACAGGCTGGCCAGCCGCGCCGGTGTTGCGCGTACCGACTGCATCAGCAGTTCTTCGGCCTGCGCCGCTGATTTTCCTTGGTACTTGGTGACAAAGCGATAAATGAACTCGCGGCCCTCACGGTCTGCAAAGCGGCTCAGGTACTCGGCGCGCCGCGGGTCCTTGCTGTCCTTCAGCAAAGTTGCGGATGAGCCCGGAGCCTGGAACATGTAGTGGTGCACCACGTCTCGCATCAGCCGCACGAACACCAGGTTGACAGAGTTGCGCAGGCCCTCGCGCACCGACAGGGTCCGAGTGTTGTCTTCACGCTGGAAATTGCTGAAAGTGTGCAGCCCGCCGCCGGTGAAAAAGCTCTCCGCTGGATTGGCCGAATAGCGTCGCTCCAGTGCCGCTTGCAGCATCGTGGCGAGGTCGCCGCCGGGGTGCTGCAGCAGGTAGTCCAGGCCCCAGCGCGACAGCGTGTCTTTGGGGTCCAGTTCGATTTCTTTGAGTTGCCCGGCGTCGAGCGCAACATGGCGCTGATGCAGGTTGGCAATGATGTCGAGATAACTCACCAGCGTGCGCAACTTGGCGGTGGAGCCCAGATCAAGCTTGGCGCCATCGTTGATGTCCAACGGCTGATCGAAGTTGTCGGTCTGCAGGCGCAGGTAGTTCATCTGCTCGCCGCGCTCCAACAAAGTCACGCTGTACACCACCTTGGCCGGGTCACCCTGGCCCAGCAGGCCTTTTCCTTGCAGACCCGCGGCGGCCGCCGCTTCGGAGTCACGCAACTGGCGCAGCAGCTGCGTCACCGCTGCCTGTCCCTGGCCGTCGAGCGTGCTGGTCACGCTCAGGTCCAGCCGGTCGAGTCCGTAAAAGCCGGCGCTGCCCAGCACAGTGGCGAGTTGTGTGCGCAGGGCGGTGGATGCCTTTCGTGCCACAAAGGACACCGGCTGGTCTGCTGCGCGCGCCGGTTGATTGCCGACCAGGCGCAGCGTCAGCGCGACATCGCGCAATGCGTTGGTGATGACGCCCTCTTTCGCCAATACCCGCAGGTGGCTGTTGCTCAATGCTTCCAGGTCGCGGTCACCGTCACCCAGATAGTAGGACGGACGCCGTTGTGCGATCAGCAGACTCAGTGCCTGCTTGTAGGCCAAAGCCGCGCCAGGCGAGGGATCGGCCGACGTTTGCGCAGCGTGCAAAAGTGAGTTGATCTGCGCGAAGTCGCGCCCATACCAAACCCACAGCCCGTCGCCGATGCCGTTGACCTCGCCAAAACCGGGCTTGGCCGACAGCGGCACGGTGTTGAGGTAGTCCACCACCAGGCGGTGTCGCGTAGCCGTGGTGTCGGGGCCACCCTGGTAGGCGCGCAAGCTGGCCGAGGCCATCTGCCGCAATTTCTCAGTTGACGATGCAGTTCGCCCCTCGGGCGAGTGGCGGTACTTCTCGATCTGGGTGGCGAGCGTGCTGCCGCCGGCGGACTTGCGCTCGGGGTCGAAGCCATGCAGGGCTTGCTCCAGGGCGGCCTTGCTCAGGCGCACCCAGTCCACGGCTGGGTTGCGGGTTGGGTAACGGTCGTCCAGCAATTCGCGGTTCTCGATGAACAGCAGGCTCTTGACCAACAGCGGGGGCAGCTCTTCGAAGCTGACGTAGGTTCGCTCCGGGTAACGCGCTGCAAACAGCGGCTGCTTGCGGCAATCCAGCACGGCCAGGCCGAGCTGCGTCTTTTCGCGGTAGGGCGCGTACAGACCCTGGTCGATCGCTTGGAGCATGTCGGCGCTCATGCGCGCCTGCGCCGTAATCTGAAAGCCCGTGCTCTGCAATTTGCCCAAGTACTCGGGCAACCTGGAGTAACCCAGGCGCTCGTCGTAGGGGCTGTCGCGGGGATAACGTACGGCGTCGACTGGACTGGGACCGGGTTGCACCGTAGAGGTCATTTTTGCGGCGCGCTCGGAAAAGAAGTCCGCCTGCCAGCGCGCGCTGCGCAGCTCCTGAACCAGCAATCCGCCCGCAACCAGGGTCACGGCCAGCAGCGCCAGCGCCAGCGTGAGTGCGATGAGTCGCAGATTGAACCATCGCTGTGCACCGTGCTTGCGGCCGGCAGGGAGGGCGGGTGCAAGCACATCGGTTTGCCGAGGCGCCAGCTCCGATGGTGCTGGCCGTTGCCGTTTGCCGCGTCGACTGCCTGCCGCCGCGGCCATGCCGCCGAGTCGACGAGCCGCATGCAAGACGGTGAGCGGTTTTCGCCATGGTGCTTTCTTGGTCATGGGTGCCGGTGGTGGAATCAGATAGACGCGGTGAGGGGCGTAGACGCCCGGGCAGTCGCCGCGAATTGTTGGCTCAGGGGTGCCGGGAGCTTACTTCAGACGATGGGCCGTGCCTCGCAGTGGCCCGCAAGTGGGTCCCCACCACCTCCGCACCCGGGTTGACAAAGTCGCGGATGGATTGATCTTTCGAATCCCACAACCGTGAGGCCTCAACGTTATGTCTCCAAGGTTGAGAATGGTCACGGGCATTGCGTGCAGGCCATGTGGCCAAACCGACTGGAAGAGACTTCTCTGAAGGCGCATCGTGCGCATCGAAGCCAGGTGAGCCCAGTAAATCGTTGGTTGGAGGACAAAAAGAGTTGTTTTGTGCTCAGGGCTTCCATTTCTTCATGAAGCTGGCGGAAACACGTTACGACAACCAGGAAACCGGTTGCTGCGCAAAACTCGACGAGGCGCGCTGGGAGGGCCAGGAGTTCATCTGGAAAGACAAGCCTTTCGTCAAAGACCACATTCGCGAGTTTCTACACGTCCCGCTCAATTTCGGGTCGGTGATGGCGCGTGACCATGCTGCCCTCGAACAGGCGCAAGCTTATGCGCCCGAGCCGTTGTGGTTGGTGGACGAAGTGTCCCCTTGGGGTTCTGACATCTACGTGGCCACTGATCGAGATGTGCCGAACATGACGATGGAGTATTTGTCGGGCACGTTTATGACCAAGGTGTTCACGGGTCCGTTTCGGGACCTTGGTTCTTGGATTGCTAAGACCGAAACCCACGTCAAGGGCCACGATAAAGAGATGGAGAAGCTCTACTTCTTCTATGCCACCTGCCCGAAGTGCGCCAAGCACTTTGGCAAGAACCAGGTGGTCGCCTTTGCCAAGGTGAAGTAGCCTTCCAAGGGCGCCCGACCGCCCCACGGAGTTGTCCGTGGCGAAGATGATCGGCCATCCTCCCGCCACGCACCTCGTGCCCGGCGTTGTCGGCTACCTTGGCAGCACACAGCACGCGCCTGTCCAGCTGTCGCCGTGCGCAAGCCAATGCCCGGAGTCGACCACGGGGCGATGGCTCTGACCAAGGCATACTCCGCAGGCCGGGCTTGACGGAAAAGATCCGGTTCTTCGTATTGCGTGAGAACGATGATGACCAGACCAGGCTACATCCAACATTGGCAGGCCATTCAGGGCGCGGATGACTCTTGCTACCCCGGCAGCGCCGAGCGCCTGTCGATTGGCTCACCATTTGCGCGCGTGTTCGGCTTGACACGCCTGGGCATTCACCACGAACTGTTGCCTCCGGGCCGGCGCACCTCGTGGCCGCACGCCGAGAAGACGGAGGAAGAATTCGTCTACGTGATCGAGGGTACGCCCGATTGTTGGCTCGACGGTGCGCTGCATCGACTGCAGCCAGGCGACGCGGTTGGTTTCATGCCCGGCACCGGCGTGGCCCACACCTTCATCAACAACACGGCCAGCGATGTGCGTCTGCTGGTGGTGGGCGAAACAAGCCGGGCCGATAATCAGTTGCACTACCCCTTGCACCCGAAGCGGAATCAGGAGATTGCCCAGCTGCACTGGAACGATGCACCGCAGCGTCCACTGGGAGAGCACGATGGCCTGCCGGATCGGCTTCGCGAATCGGACGGGCCGTTCTAGAACGGAGACTGACGACCATGCGAAAGACCATTTCGCGCATCAAGACCGGTGTCGAAAGGCGTTTGGCTGACAAACCAACCCTTGCTGAAACCCATGCTCGGGTTGAAGTCATTCGCACCGCGATGCTCGATGCCCTGGCGAGTATCGACACGGACGAGAACGTCGGCTCCCCAAAAGCGTGGTCCGACATCACCCGCGCGGCTGACATCCAGACCCTCTGGTACTTGCGAAGCGATGTGTTGCGCTTGCTTTCTGACTTTCATGGCGAGCAATCGGGACGCGACAAGCTGGAGGCGATGACCGAAATGTTTCGCGGACTCGTGCCGCCAAATCAGATGCCGAGCCGCAGACGAACCGAACGTTGAGTTGCCAGCGCTAGGGGCGCTGGGTGGCACACACCTCTCAGGCCCCCAAGATCCTCAACGCGTGCGGCAAGGACCGCGCCGTCGGTATAAAGTGGTCAATCGCCGCCCCCAGCACCACCGCGCAGAGCACGGCACCCGCCAGGGGTTTCCAGGTCAGGCGCACCGCCGCCGACGCCCAGCCCTCGCGCGATACCCGCACGGCTGTGCGTGCCGTGGCGTACGAGAACGCCAGCTCCACCGCTACGGCAAGCAGCACTTCCCAGCCGAAGTACAGCAGCACCAAGGATCCCGCGCCCAAAAAGAGCGCGCAGCCCATCAGGAACACGGCGACCACGGGTACGACCACGATCGCGGCTTCGTCTGCGCTGGCGGCCACCTCGATGGCACCGCCCGCCAGGTCGCCCACGCCGTCGGCCACGCCCGCGGCATCGCCTGAAAAGTCACCCGAGGCGCCGCCACCGCCAAAGTCTCCGCCGCCACCGCTGTGAATGTCGGACTGTCCGGCCTTGCCGCCGCCGCCAATGTTCGGGGCATCGAGTTCCGACAGGTCGGGAAGATCAGCATGACTGGGCCGTACGAGGGCATCAGCCCATACACGAACCGTCAACAGGTAGGCGAGGTAGCCCACGCCCAAGGACACCAGGTAGCGCAGCGCCAATGATTCATTGCCCAGGTGCATTTGCAGCGCTGACACGCCCCAGGTGACCATCAGGGTAATCAGTCCGATGCACAACCCGTGCAGCCATAACCTGCGCTGCTGGCGCAGGTCGCGCGTCACCCGTGACTCCCACATGCGCACCGAGCGCCAGTTTGCGAATGATGTATTCATGCAGCCTCTTTGAGTTGGCCGATTGTGCCGCTTTCAGCAGGTTCAAAGTCTGCACGTGGTCCGCGGCTTGTCATCTGAAGCTGTCGGTTCATCCTGTCCTCCCGCATTTGGTCGCATAGGCAGTTGATAAGGGCGTTTCGTGCCCTACGATGCGGCGCACTTGGCGTTCAAACAAAGACCATGACCCCACGTGGGGCATTGGTACTCGTCCTGTATCAGGCTATGCCCAATTTTGCTTCCCACAAGGAGAGTTCACTATGCTGCGTCCCCTGCTCACCGCTGCCGCTCTGGCCATCAGCCTGACGGCTTGCGACAAACCACCTGCGAAGGCAGATACCAAGAAGGATTCCGGCGCTCCGGTTGCAAAGCTGGTCATTGCGCCCGAAGACTACATCACAGTACAGGCCAGCGCGCTGGCGTCAGGGCCCGTGGTGACCGGATCGATACAGCCCGAACGCCGGGCCGACCTGCGCGCTGAGGTTTCGGCTGTGGTGGTGCAGGTTCTCAAGGACAACGGCGACATTGTGCGACGCGGAGACGTGTTGGCGCGCCTGGACCAGACCGCTATTCAGGACAGCCTGCGTTCGGCTGAAGACAACGCCCGCGCCGCGGTGCAGGCGCTTGACCAGGCCGAGCGCAACTTGCAGCGGCTCAAGACCTTGCGCGATTCGGGTATGACTTCGCTGCAAGCGCTGGATGACGCGGAAGTGCGCCGCAACGGCGCGCAAAGCGAGTTGTCGGCCTCCAGGACCCGCGTGGTGCTGGCCCGTCAGCAGCTCGAGCGCACCATCGTGCGAGCGCCGTTTGACGGGGTGGTGAGCGAGCGCAAGGTGTCGGCCGGCGACACGGCGTCTGTTGGCAAGGAGTTGTTCAAAGTGATGGACCCCACCAGCATGCGTTTTGCTGGTCGCGTATCGGCGGACAAAATCAGTGTCGTGTCGCTGGGCCAGTCGGTCAGTTTTCGGATCAACGGTTACGGCGGTCAGGAGTTTTTGGGCAAGGTTACCCGGGTGGACCCCACAGCCAACGACGTGACCCGTCAGGTCGAGGTGTTGGTCAACTTCGTTGATGCCAAGCAGCCCAAGGTGGCGGGTCTGTATGCCGAAGGTACGATCGCCTCCGCCAAGGTCAACGCACTGACCTTGCCCGAATCGGTGGTGGTGCGTTCGGGAGACAAATCGACCGCCTGGCGTGTCAAGGCCAATGCCCTGAATCAGGTCGATCTGGCCTTGGGCGCGCGGGATCCCCGCACCGGCGACTTGGAGGTGCGCAGCGGCCTGGCCGAGGGAGACACGGTCTTGCGCAACCCCAGCTCCAGCTTCAAGGAAGGGCAGTTGGTCGAAATGATGACTGTCAAGCCACCTGTGGCTGCGGCGTCGGCAGCGGTGACGGCTCTGAGGAAGTAAGCATGTTTCTTTCTGACTTTAGTATCAAGCGCCCGACCGCGACGGTTGTCGTCATCATCGCCATGATGGCCCTGGGCCTACTGGCGATGAGCAAGCTGCGGGTCAACCAGAACCCGGATGTCGAGGTGCCGGGATTGTTTGTGAACATCGCCTACCCAGGCGCGTCGCCCGACACGGTCGAGCGCGAAATCGTCAACCGCCTTGAGAAGTCCTTGCAGAGCATCTCTGGCGTGACCGAGGTGTATTCCGACTCGACCGAGGGCAATGCCCGCTTCGACGTGTTGTTCTCCTTCAAGAAGAACATGATCGAGGCCTCCGACGAGGTGCGCAACGTGATCTCCAGCGTGCGCTACAAGCTGCCGACCGAGATGCGAGAGCCGGTGGTGAGGCGTTATGACCCGTCGGCGCAGCCGATCATGAACATGGCCTTGTCGTCATCCAAGCAGACGCATGCCGAGATCTCGCGCCTGGCCGAAGACGTTCTGGCGGACAAACTGCGTGGCATCGCTGGCGTGGCGACGGTCAATGTCAACGGCTCCTTGAAGCGTGAACTGTCCGTGTTGTTGCGTGCCGAAAAGCTGCGTGAGTTCAACGTCTCGGTGGGCGAAGTGGTGGCCGCGTTGCGGGCGCAGAACACCAACGCCCCAGTCGGCAAAGTACGCGGCAAGCTCGACGAAGAGAGCATTCGCCTGGTGGGTCGGATCGAGTCGCCGGCCGAGTTTCAGCAAATCGTTGTCAAACGCTTTGGTGGCCAGGTGGTGCGTCTGGCCCAAGTGGCCACCATCAGCGACGGATTTGCCGACGTCAACAGTTTCAGCATTCGCAGTGGCAAACCCAATGTGGGAATTTTTGTGACCCGCTCGCGGGATGCGAGCACCGTCAGTGTGGCCGGCGAGATTCGCAAGCTGGTGAAGGACATCAACACCGAGCTGGAGAAAGACCACCCCGGCACCAAACTGGAAATCACACGCGATGGCGGGGTCGACGCGCAACGCAGTCTCAACAATGTGATCGAGTCACTGCTGCTCGGCGCCGTGCTGACCATCTTTGTGGTGTATGCGTTCTTGAATTCTTGGCGTTCCACCTTGATTACGGCCCTGAGTCTTCCGACTTCGGTGATTGCCGCTTTCATCGCCGTCTGGCTGTGCGGCTTCACGCTCAATTTCATGACCTTGCTGGGTCTTTCGCTGGCCATCGGTGTGCTGATTGACGATGCCATTGTGGTGCGCGAGAACATCGTGCGCCACATGCAGCGTGGCTCGGACCGACGCAAGGCGTCGCTGGAAGGCACCGCAGAAATCGGCCTGGCCGTGGCGGCCACCACGTTTTCCATCATCGCGGTGTTCATTCCTGTGGCCTTCATGCCGGGAATTTCGGGTGAGTGGTTTCGGCCATTTGCCCTCACGGTGACGTGCTCGGTGCTGGTCAGTCTGGCCATTTCGTTCACGCTGGACCCAATGTTGTCGGCCTACTGGGGCGACCCGCCCGATCACCACACCGCGCCCAAGAAGGGTTTGGGCGCGGTGTTGGCGCGGTTCAACAATTGGTTTGATCACCAGTCCGATCGTTATGGCAACGTGATCGCCTGGGCGCTGCATCACCGCCGATGGATGACCGCGATCGCGGTGCTGAGCCTGTTCGGGGCCATAGCGCTGCAGGTCAAATGGGGTGGCACCGCCTTCTTGCCTGCGGCTGACTCGGGCACTTTGATGATCGAGGTGCGCACACCGGCCTCATCGTCAATTGAATACGCACGCCTGAAGATGGAGCGTGCCGCCGAGTTGGCGCGCTCGATTCCTGAGACCAAGGAGACCAACAGCAACATCTCTGCCAGTGGCGGGAGAATCTATGTTGATATTGGCAAACGCAACACGCGCAAGCGCACGGCCAAGGAAATCGCCAAAGAACTGCGCGACAAGGTTCGTACCCTGGTGGGCGCCGAATACGTGGTGTTGGACGACCTGAATAACGGCGCACGCAAGCCGATCCAGATCGAGTTCACCGGTCCGGATTCGCGCAAGCTGCTGGAGATCACCAGCGCCTACATGGACAAGCTGCGGCTTATCCCGGGCGCGGTGGATGTGGGACTGTCTCAGCAAGACCCCAAGAAGGAGCTGAAGATCGAGCTCAATCGCGGCTTGGCCAATTCCATGGGTATTTCGGCCAATGACGCGGCGCAGGCCCTGCGCGTTGCCTTTGCTGGCATTGAGGTGGGAGACTGGGTTGACCCCACGGGTGAGACCCGTGACGTGTCGGTGCGCCTGCACCCGGACGATCGGGTCAGCAAGGAGAACATAGAACGCCTGCCGATTGCGGTTGCAGGCACCACCGAGATGGTTCCTCTGGATCAAATCGCATCCATCACCATGGGCAAGGGGCCGTCTGGTATCGAGCACGCCAACGGCAAACGCAACATCACCGTTTCGGCCAACGCGCAGGGGCGCTCCAATGGCGAGGTGACGGACGATGCCATGAAGCTGGCAAAGTCCTTTGACTATCCGCCGGGCTATGGGCTGTCTCTGGGTGGCGCGGGGCAGGACCAGAAGGAGTTGTTCACCGAAATGCTGATTGCCTTGCTGTCGGGCATTGGCTTGATGTACCTGATTCTGGTGATTCAGTTTGGCTCGTTCACCGCGCCGCTGGCAGTCATGTTGTCGCTGCCCCTGTCGCTGATAGGCGTGGTGCTGGCACTGCTGATCACGCGGGGTACGCTCAACTTGATGAGCTTCATCGGCATCATCATGTTGATGGGACTGGTCGCCAAGAACGCTATTTTGTTGCTGGATGCCGCTCGCAAGCGCGAAGCCGAAGGTTTTGACCGCGAGGAGGCCTTGATGCACGCCGGACGCATGCGTTTGCGTCCGATCTTGATGACCACCTTTGCGTTGATCGCGGGCATGACTCCGGTCGCCATTGGGCTGGGCGAGGGCGGCGAGTTCTACCAACCGCTGGCGGTGGCCATCATTGGCGGCACCATCACATCGACCTTGCTGACGCTGTTGGTCGTGCCGACCTTCTATGACAGCATCGAGATAGCGCGTGATCGCATGGTGGCCAAGTTTGAGCTACGGGCGCACAGCAAGATCGGCTTGCTGGCCTTCTTGCAGACCTTTGCCGAGGCGATTCTGACGCTGCTGTTGGTGCGTGCGGTCTATCGCATGGTGAGGAAGCTGCGGTTCCGGCGCTCGGCCAGCGGCTCGTTGGCCCCGGCTGCGAACTCGGCCTGACCGGTCTCGCCAGCTCATGCCCCAAGCGCAAGCGCAAGCGCGACCGATCGCGCTTGCGCCCTGAGCAGAAGATGCCCCGGATCGACGGTGTCCGTAAATGTGAACCCAAATAGGTCCCCCATGAAATTTTTGCCACACATGCTTCCCACACCCATCATCACCGCGCTCGCTCTGGCCCTGTCCATGCCCGCCGGGGCGCAAAGCCTGATCGAACTGCACGCGGCGGCGCGCGGCTATGACGCGGCCTTCCAATCGGCCAAGTCAAATCTGGAGGCAGCGCAGGCCAAAGCGGCCCAGGCACGCGCCGCGTTGTACCCAACGGCCGGCCTGGTGATGGACAGTTCGCGCACCAACCTGGCCACCCGTGTTGAAGGTGCGCCCAAGTCCGAGAGCACCTATGGCACCAACTCCGCCACCGTCAGCGGCAAGCAGCCGCTGTACAACCCGGCCAACGCGATCGGGGCCACGCAGGGCAGCAAAGGCGTGGAAGTCGCGCAAGCGCAACTGCTGGCGGCCGAGCAAGACGTGATCATGCGCGTCAGTCAGGGCTACTTCGACGTTCTGGCCTCGCAAGACAGCCTGACCTTCGTCAAGGCCCAGAAAACGGCGGTGGCCGAACAACTGGCCTCGGCCAAGCGCAACTTCGAAGTGGGCACCTCCACCATCACCGACACGCGCGAAGCGCAAGCCAAATACGACCTGGTGATTGCCCAGGAGATCGCCGCCGAGAACGACCTGCGCATCAAACGCCTGGCACTGGACCAACTGGTGGGCAAGCCAGACAGCCAACCCAAGCCGCTGGCCCTGCCGGTGGCGCTGCCGGCCTTGCAACCCGCCAACGTTGACGAGTGGGTGCAACAGGCACAGAACACGCACCCCGACATCGTGCGTGCCAAGCTTGGCCTGGAGTTGGCCCGCCTGGACACTGACAAGGCGCGCAGCGGCCACCTGCCCACGCTGGACCTGTATGGCAGCTACCGACTGGGCCAGAACAACGGCTCGTCACTAAGCCCGACCGACAGCCGCAGCAACTCCGCCACCATTGGCCTGACCTTGAACATTCCCCTGTTCGCCGGCTTTGCGGTGCAAAACCGGATCAAGGAAACCCTGGCTCTGGAGGACAAGGCCAGCACCGACTTGCTCAGCGCGCAACGCGCGGTGGCCCAGGGCACGCGCACGGCCTACTTCGGCGTGCTCTCGGGTCAGGGTCAGGTCAAGGCCTTGGAGGCGGCTGAGACTTCCAGCCAAAGCGCGCTCGATGCCACCAAGCTGGGCTACCAGGTGGGGGTGCGTATCAACATCGATGTGCTCAACGCCCAAAGCGCGCTGTTTCAGACCAAGCGCGATCTGGCCAAGGCGCGCTACGACGTGTTGCTCACCGGCCTGAAGCTGCGCCAGGCCAGCGGCACGCTCAAGGCTGAGGATCTAGGTCCGGTCAACGCGCTGTTCGCGCCCTAGGGGCGGTCGAGTGTGTGGCGATCACACGCCCGTCGGGACACACCGCCCATCAGCTTTGTGCCGGACGCCAGTAGTGGTAGCGCCAGACCGTGGAAAAGCCGGCACGGCGGTACAGGGTCAACGCCGATGTGTTCTCCGCCTCGACCTGTAGAAACACGCGCTCAAGACCGCGGGCCAGTGCCGCATCGGCCAGACCGGCCAACACGCGCGCGGCCAGGCCCTGACCGCGGTGGCTGGCCACCGTTCGCATGCCGTGGATGCTGGCCCAGCCGAAGCCAAACGCGACGGTGCCACAGGCTTGCGTCTGGTCGCCCTCGCGGACGGTGGCGAAAAGCGCGTCTTTGGCGCGTCGCAGTGCGCGTATTCGGTGGGCGCCATCAACCGGATCGAAGCCGTCGGTGAGGAACGGCGCCGCCCAGGCATCGTCCGCTGTGGTGCTGACCGGCGACGGCAGCGCGTGGCAGACCGCGCGCATACCTGCGGCGCTGCCCACTTGCACCAACGTGGCTTGCTGCGGCCGGTAGCCCAAACGCATCAATTCGGTGCGCACTGCGGCCAATGCCGGCACGTCGGCGACTCGAAATGCGGCACGCAGGCCGTGCGCCGCATAACGCGCCTGTATCGCCGGTATGGCCAGTGCGGCAATGCTGTCATGACGCAGGGGCACGGCGCTGGTGGCGCGCCCGATGGTGCTGCGGTCGAAGGGCAACAACCAACCGTCCAGTTCCTCCACCGCGGCTGGCGCCACCGCGTCCAGTGTGGCGCGTTCAAGCGTTGCAATGTCGTCTTGATTCAGTGGCAGCAGACCGCGCTTCATGGTGGTTCGTTGAGATGGTGTATCGGGGCGGCCCTGGCGTGGGTCTTGCCGGATTTTGCCAGCGCAGCCTGTTGGCGTTCCTCTACACTCCCGCCTCTATGCTGGAAAACATGTTTGTGCTGGGTTTTGAGTCCTCGTGTGACGAGACCGGCGTGGCCCTGGTGCAAACACGCGCCAACGGCGTGCCCGTGTTGCTGGGCCATGCCCTGTATAGCCAGATCGAGATGCACCAGGCATACGGTGGTGTGGTGCCCGAGCTGGCCAGTCGTGACCACATACGCCGGGTGTTGCCGCTGACCCAGCAGGTGCTGAGTGAGTCGGCGTGCGATCTGGCAAGGGTCGACGTGCTGGCATTCACGCGCGGCCCAGGGCTGGCTGGCGCGTTGCTGGTGGGGGCGGGTGTGGCCTGCGCCATGGCCGCTGCCATGGACAAACCGGTACTGGGAGTGCACCACCTGGAGGGGCATTTGCTGTCGCCCTTCCTCAGCGCGGACCCGCCCGAGTTTCCTTTCGTGGCGCTGCTGGTATCGGGCGGCCACACGCAACTGATGCGGGTCGACGCGGTTGGGCGCTATGTCTTGCTCGGCGAAACCATTGATGACGCAGCCGGCGAGGCGTTTGACAAAACCGCCAAGTTGCTGGGTCTGGGCTACCCCGGTGGGCCAGCGCTGTCGCGCCTGGCCGAGCAGGGCAACCCAAGCGTGTACAAACTGCCTCGGCCTTTGCTCAACAGCGGCAATCTCGACTTCTCGTTTGCCGGGTTGAAAACCGCGGTGATGGTACAGGCCAGAAAAGTGGCGCTGCTGCACGCCTGCGCGGTCGAGGCCTTGCCGACGCCGGTGCTGGCGGACTTGGCGGCGTCGACCCAAGCTGCCATCGTTGAGGTGCTGGTCAAGAAGGCACTGCTGGCCTTGGGCCAAACCGGTCTGAGGCGATTGGTGGTGGCGGGTGGAGTGGGAGCCAATCGAAGCTTGCGCCAGCAACTTGGCACCGCCTGCGTGCGTCACGGCACGCGGGTGCACTACCCCGAGCTGCACCTGTGCACCGACAACGGGGCCATGATCGCCATGGCCGCAGCGATGCGCTTGCAGTGCGGCGCGTCACGCACCAGTAAGAGCTATGCGTTCGACATCAAGCCCCGCTGGGGGCTTGATTCACTTGAATGACCGGCCTTGTGGACTAGTTCACGTTGAGTGTTGTGGCCTTGGAAACCGGTACCAGTTTGCCCAGTTTGACGGTCAGCACACCGTTGTCGAGTCGCGCTTCGCTGCTGGCGACGTCGATGTCCTGTGGCAGCTCATAGACCGCGCGGTATCGGCGTGGCGCGCCCTCGCGCGATTCAATGCGCACGGTGTTGCCTTCGATGTCGATAGCAAGTTGGTCCTTGGCCACACCCGGCACGTCAAAGCTCAGCGTGTAGCTCTTATCATCTTGGACAATGCTGCAGGCGCGCTGGCGTGTCGGCTGCAAGGCGTCGGCGATGAAGCGTTGCACGGCGCGATCGGTGGATGCAAAGGCGGGCCGATAGTGGCGGGCGGGATGGGCGGTCGCGAAAAGCATGTGGAACTCCTTGTACACTGCGCGGCGTTCGACATGAACCCGCTGTGTCCCTGAAGCTGCGAGCGGCGCAGCGCTTTTCAAGAGAGAGAAACGAATGAATATTTTTCGATCATGGCTATTGAAATTGTCGGCGGCGGTGTTGCTCGCTCCCGCTTGGTGCCACGCACAGGCGGTGTCTACACCCGTCAAGATCGCGATGATCGAGGCCTTGAGCGGGCCCAATGCCAATGCAGGCGAAGCGGTGTACCGCAACTTGGTTTGGGCGGTCGAGCGCGTCAATGCCCGCGGCGGCGTCAAAGTGGGCGACGGCAACCGGCCCTTGCTGTTGGAGCGGTTCGACAGCAAAGGGCAGAACGAGGAAGCCCTGACGCTGTTGCGTGCGGCCATTGACGGTGGCGCCCAGTTCGTGATGCAGGGCAATTCGTCCGCCAACGCGCTGGCGCTGATTGACGCCATCAACAAGCACAACGAGCGTGAACCGGCCAAACGCGTGGTGTTTTTGAACTATTCTGCGGTGGACCCGGTGCTGACCAACGAGAAGTGCAGCTACTGGCACTTCCGATTTGATGCCCATGCCGATATGCGCATGTCAGCGTTGATGAGCCTGCTCAAGGACGATGTGGCTTTGCAGCGGGTTTATGTCATCGGGCAGGACTACAGCTTTGGGCAGGCTGTATTGCGCGAGGCCAAGCGACAGTTGGCCGCCCAGCGGCCCGACGTCACGCTGGTTGGCGAGGAGCTGCACCCAATGGCGCGCGTCAAGGACTTCGCGCCCTACGCCGCTAAGATCAAAGCCAGTGGGGCGCAGGCCGTCATCACGGGCAACTGGGGCAATGACTTGACGCTTCTGGTCAAGGCCGCGCGCGAGCTCGGATTTGATGGCAAGTTCTACACGTTTTATGGCAATGCGCTCGGCGCCCCAGCAGCTATTGGGGAGGCTGGTATCGGCAAGGTGATCGCGGTGGCCGACTGGTTGCCCAACGTGCAAACGGCGCAAAGCGATGCGTTTTACCAGGCCTTTCGCCAGCGCTTTCCCAAGCCGAGCGATGACTATGTTCACATGCGCATGCAGTTGATGGTGGAAGCACTGGCGCAGGCGATCACAAAGGCCGGCAGCGTCAGTGCCAGCGCCGTCGCCGCTCAACTGGAACACGCCGAGGTGAGCTTTTCTGGCCAGAATGGGCGGATGCGCCCGCTGGACCACCAGTTTCAGCAGAGTCTCGTGGTTGGGGTTATGGAGCGCGCCGGCAGTCCCGGCGTCAAGTTCGATGTCGAGGGGTCGGGCTATGGCTTCCGAGTCGTCAAGACCATTGCGCAGGCCGATGCGGCCCAGCCGAGCACGTGCAAGATGGTGCGGCCAAACTAATCGCCGTGAGGTCGGTATTGGCCGCCCAGCATGCCGTTGGCTGGGGTCGCGCGCTGGCTTGGGGTTGGTGCAGTGTTGTTGCGCTGGCGCTGATCGCCTGTTCGGGTCGCAACGCGGCAGCCGAATTGCCGGCCTCCGTGCAATTGACCGAGGGGGTCCCGTTCTGCACGGGCCAGTTGCCGCAGGGTGCCCAGGTACTCAAGCTCGACATTGCGCAGCCACGTGGTCTGACCCGGCCCGCGCCCGTGGTGATGCTGGTCCATGGTGGGGGCTGGAGTGCCGGGTCGCGCCAGGACTACCGGCCTTTGATGCTGGCCCTGGCTCAACAAGACATGGTGGCTGTCAGTATCGACTACCGGCTGGCGCCCCAGAGTCGCTTTCCGGCGCAACTTGAAGACGTCAAGTGCGCGGTGCGCTGGATTCGCGAGCACGCTGCGCTGTACCAAATGGACACACGGCGAGTGGTGGCGGTGGGCGGTTCAGCTGGTGCGCACCTGGTCGCGCTGCTGGGCACTACTGCCCATCTGCCGCGATTTGAGGGGCGAGGTGGCTTCTCGGCGCAGTCCAGTCACATCGATGCGATGGTTCTGCACGGCGGTCCCTATGACTTGACAGTTGGTGTTCGGGAGGCGCTGGCGGCGCCAACGAGCGAGTCCGTGCATGCCCTCAACATGATAGAGAGCCTATTGGGCGCGAGTCTGGCGCAGCGGCCGCAGGCGTACAGCGAGGCCAGCGCGGCAAGTTATGTGTCGAGCCGCAGCGCCTCCGCCATGATCATTCATGGCCGTCTGGACCCCTTGGTGCCACCGCGGCAGGCCACCCGCTTTCATGAGGTACTTACGGCGCATGGCGTGCCCAGCGAGCTGATCGTGATTGACCGCGCCGGACATGGCGACTTTGGACCCAAGCCTGAAGCCGTGACGCGGCGCTTTCTAGGTTTTATGAAGGGCGCAGCGCCGACGGGCACACCCCGTGCGGGCTCGGGCGGCGGCGGCTGAGGCGCTGGGTACACCCCGGCGCGCAATGGGCTATAATTCCAAGGCTTTGCACTTGCGAAGCGCACGCCAGGAGCAGTTCCAGCCCCTGGCGCAAGTTGTACAACGCTGGCCTGTTTTCAGGCCGCACCTCAACGGATACACATCATGATTCTCTCCAGCATCAAAGCTGCTGTTGTCAAGGACAACGCCCGCAAAGTCGGCGACACCGGTAGCCCTGAAGTTCAGGTTGCCCTGCTGACGGCTCGCATCAACGAGTTGACCCCCCATTTCAAGACCCACGCCAAGGATCACCATGGTCGCCGTGGTCTGTTGCGCATGGTGAGCCGTCGGCGCAAGCTGCTGGACTACCTGAAGTCCAAGGATGCGGATCGTTATTCCGCACTGATCACCAAGCTGGGTCTGCGTAAGTAACCGGCCCCACGAATGAGAAGCGCCTGAGTTAGTCCACTAGCTCAGGCGCTTTGTTGTTTATTTAACGGAAAGTACCCAAGCGGAGCGAAGCTGTGTCATTCCAAAGGCGGTTGGGGTTGCTGCGAGCGCCCCGATTTTCTCTGGAATGGCATCGTGTTCTGCGCGGCGTTTCCGGGCTCAGGTGAGGTGGCCTGCACCTCCCAAACACGACCAGGAGAAAAGCAATGAGCATATTCAATAAAGTGAGCAAGACCTTCCAATGGGGTCAGAACACGGTCACCATGGAAACCGGCGAAATCGCCCGCCAGTCCACCGGCGCGGTGCTGCTCGATATGGACGGCACGGTGGTGCTGGCAACGGTGGTTGGCAAGACCGAGGGCAAGCCCGGCCAGGACTTCTTCCCGCTGACCGTTGACTACCTTGAGAAGACCTACGCTGCGGGCAAGATCCCCGGAAGCTTCTTCAAGCGTGAAGGACGCCCCAGCGAGTTTGAGACGCTGACCAGCCGCCTGATTGATCGCCCGATTCGCCCTCTGTTTCCGGAAGGCTTCTTCAACGAGGTCCACGTGGTGATTCACACTGTGTCCCTGAACCCAGAGGTGGACGCCGACATTGCCGCCATGATCGCTGTCAGCGCTGCGCTGTCGATCAGTGGCATTCCCTTCAATGGGCCGATTGGTGCTGCACGCGTGGGCTACATCAACGGCGAATACGTGCTCAACCCAGGTCAGACCCAGCGAAAGGACTCGGTCCTGGATCTGGTGGTGGCCGGCACCGAAGCGGCTGTGCTGATGGTCGAATCCGAGGCACAGCAGCTGTCTGAGGAAATCATGCTCGGCGCCGTGGTGTTTGGTCATGAGCAGGGCAATGTCGCCATCAACGCCATCCATGAGCTGGTGCGCGATGCTGGCAAGCCCGTGTGGGACTGGAAGGCCCCTGCCAAGGACGAAGTCCTGATCGCCAAGATCGATGCTCTGGCCAAAGCCAAGATCGAAGCGGCCTACCAGATCCGCAACAAGCAGGCCCGCACCCAGGCCTGCCGCGCCGCCTACGCCGATGTGATGGCCGCATTGAAGGCCGACGGCGCTGCGTTTGACAGCGTGGCCATCGAGGGCCTGCTGTTCGAGATCGAAGCCAAGATCGTGCGCGGCCAGATTCTGGCTGGCGAGCCCCGCATCGACGGTCGCGACACTCGCACCGTGCGAGCGATCGAGATTCGCAACAGCGTGTTGCCCCGCACACACGGCTCGGCCCTGTTTACGCGTGGCGAAACGCAGGCCTTGGTCGTGACCACCCTCGGAACGGAACGCGATGCCCAGCGTATCGACGCTCTGTCTGGTGAGTACGAAGACCGCTTCATGCTGCACTACAACATGCCTCCGTTCGCTACCGGCGAAACCGGTCGCGTGGGCACGCCCAAGCGCCGCGAAATCGGCCACGGTCGCCTGGCCAAGCGCGCCTTGGTTGCCGTATTGCCCAAGAAGGAAGACTTCCCCTACACCATGCGTGTGGTGTCCGAAATCACCGAGTCCAACGGTTCGTCCTCCATGGCGTCGGTTTGCGGTGGCTGCCTGTCCTTGATGGATGCGGGTGTTCCGTTGAAGGCCCACGTGGCTGGCATAGCCATGGGTTTGATCAAGGAAGAAAACCGCTTCGCCGTGCTGACCGACATCCTGGGCGATGAGGATCACCTTGGTGACATGGACTTCAAGGTCGCTGGCACCACCAATGGCATTACCGCGCTGCAGATGGATATCAAGATCCAGGGCATCACCAAGGAAATCATGCAAGTGGCCTTGGCTCAAGCCAAAGAAGCGCGCATGCACATTCTGGGCAAGATGCAAGAAGCCATGGCTGAAGCCAAGACCGAAGTGTCCAACTTCGCCCCGCGCCTGTTCACCATGAAGATCAACCCAGAGAAGATTCGGGACGTCATCGGCAAGGGTGGCTCGGTTATCCGTGCCCTCACCGAAGAGACCGGTACCCAGATCAACATCGAGGAAGATGGCACCATCACCATCGCTTCCACCGATCCCGCCAAGGCCGAAGAAGCCAAGCGTCGCATCGAACAAATCACCGCGGAAGTCGAAATCGGCAAGGTCTACGAAGGGGCCATCACCAAGATTCTTGATTTCGGCGCGTTGGTCAATCTGCTACCTGGCAAAGACGGTCTGTTGCACATCAGCCAGATCGCCCATGAGCGTGTTGAGAAGGTGACCGACTACCTCAAGGAAGGCCAGATCATCAAGGTCAAGGTGCTGGAGACCGATGAGAAGGGTCGCGTCAAGCTGTCGATGAAGGCGCTGCTGGACCGCGGGCAGGATCAGTCGCAACAGCAACAGCAGTAAGCTGGTGGCTTGAAGGCGTTGCTTCCCGGCGGCGCTTTCAAACCACTTCGGACCATCCCATGAAAGCCATCGAAATCACCGCCCCTGGTGCACCGGACGTCTTGCGTCTGGGGCAGCGGCCTGCGCCCGTTGCGGCGGCAGGTGAAGTGTTGATTCGCGTGCACGCCAGCGGTGTGAACCGCCCGGATGTATTGCAGCGCATGGGTTTGTACCCGGTGCCGCCCGGGGCTTCGGATATTCCGGGGCTGGAGGTTGCGGGCGTGATCGAGCAGGGTGATCCGCTTGCCCTGGAGCAGGCTGGCTTGAAGCTGGGCGATCATGTCTGCGCACTGGTCGCCGGTGGCGGCTATGCGCAGTGGTGCGTGGCGCCGGCGGCGCAGTGTCTGCCGGTCCCCAAAGGCTGGAGCGACATTGAGGCGGCGTCGCTGCCTGAGACGGTGTTCACCGTCTGGAGCAATGTGTTTGACCGTGCGCATCTTGGCGCGGGCGAGATCTTGCTGATTCAGGGCGGCTCAAGTGGCATTGGCGTCACGGCGATTCAGTTGGCCAAAGCCCTGGGTGCAACGGTGATTGTCACAGCCGGCAGCGATGACAAGTGCGCCGCCTGCCGGGCGCTGGGCGCCGACCATGCCATCAATTACAAGACGCAGGATTTCAAAGACGAAGTGCTGCGCCTGACCCAGGGCAAGGGCGTCGATGTCATTCTGGACATGGTGGCCGGAAGCTATGTGGCGAGCGAGGTGGAGTGCCTGGCTGAAGACGGGCGCCTGGTCATCATCGCCGTGCAGGGCGGGGTAAAGTGCGAGTTCAATGCCGGCCTGGTGCTGCGTCGGCGACTCACTGTGACTGGCTCGACCCTGCGCCCACGCTCGGCTGCGTTCAAGGCGGCATTAGCCCAAGCCTGCCGGCGCGTGGTCTGGCCATTGATCGAGGCCGGGCGCATCAAGCCGGTGATCCACAGTACGTTTGACGCCGCCGATGCGGCGCGCGCTCACGCACTGATGGAGTCGAACCAGCATGTGGGCAAGATCGTTTTGACATGGGGTGCAGCATGAAGAAAGAACTGATTGCGGGTAACTGGAAAATGAACGGCAGCCTGGCCGGCAATGAGGCGCTGGTCAAGGCATTGCTGGCGGGTTTGCCGGCGCAGCCTTGCGAAGTTGCCGTGTGTGTGCCAGCGCTGTACCTGGCGCAGCTGCAGGCCCTGGTGGCGGGTAGCCCGATCGAGTTGGGTGCGCAGGATGTTTCGATGCATGAGTCCGGGGCCTATACGGGTGAGCTCAGCGCCGCCATGCTCAGGGAGTTCGGTGTTCGTTATGCGATCGTCGGGCACTCCGAGCGTCGGCAGTACCACGGCGAGACCGATCAGCTGGTGGCGGCCAAGGCAAAGACCGCCTTGGCCAGCGGCGTGACGCCGATCGTCTGCGTTGGTGAAACTCTGGCGCAGCGCGAGGCGGGCAAGACCGAAGAAGTGGTCAAGCGCCAGCTGGCCGCCGTGATTCATACCAACGGGCACTGCATCAGCGAGATTGTGGTGGCGTACGAGCCCGTGTGGGCCATTGGTACCGGCAAGACTGCAAGCCCGGAGCAGGCACAGCAGGTGCATGCGGTACTGCGAGCCCAGCTCAAGGCGGCCTCGGCGCAAGCCGAGCGCATTCGCATCCTCTACGGCGGCAGCATGAACGCGGCCAACGCAGCGCAGTTGCTGTCGCAGCCCGACATTGATGGTGGCCTGATTGGCGGTGCTTCGCTGAAGGCTCAGGATTTTCTTTCGATTATTGCCGCAGCCCTCTGAGAGACTGGGCTGGTTGCTACATATTTAGGAGTATTTGATGAGTGGATTTTTGTTGAACCTGTTGTTGGCAGCGCAGATGATTTCGGCCGTTGGCATGATCGGTCTGATTTTGGTCCAGCATGGCAAGGGCGCCGACATGGGGGCAGCCTTCGGCAGCGGCAGCTCAGGCAGCCTGTTTGGCGCCAGCGGCAGCGCGAACTTTCTGTCGCGCTTCACGGCGGTCCTGGCCACTGTGTTCTTTGTCTGCACCTTGGCACTGGCGTACTTTGGTCATGCGCGGCCAGTCAGCAGTGGCAGCGTGCTCGAAGGCGCCGCCAGCGCGGTGCCGGCATCAGCCGCTTCGGTGCCGGTCGCACCTGCTGCACCGGCCTCTGGGGCTGCTCAAATTCCAACCAAGTGACCGGCGCGAAAATGCCCCGTTACTTCCCGAAACACTGTTGATTTCGGGGTAAACTCTAAGTCTGCTCGGAAGGCCCCAAAACGCAAGGTTCCTCAAGCTGACCGGGCGTCTGAGCAATGCCGTCGTGGTGAAATTGGTAGACACGCTATCTTGAGGGGGTAGTGGCGAAAGCTGTGCGAGTTCGAGTCTCGCCGACGGCACCAGATTAATGTACTTGTTGCAGATCAATGCACCAAGCGAACAATTCAATCAAAATCCGACGATGAACCTTGATCAGTACCTGCCTGTCCTCTTGTTCATCTTGGTCGGTATCGCGGTGGGGATTGCCCCCCAGGTGATCGGCTACATCCTCGGCCCCAATCGGCCTGACCCAGCCAAGAACTCTCCTTACGAGTGCGGCTTCGAAGCCTTCGAAGACGCGCGCATGAAGTTTGACGTTCGTTACTACCTGGTTGCAATCCTGTTCATCCTGTTTGACCTCGAAACTGCCTTCCTGTTTCCCTGGGCTGTGGCGCTGAAAGATCTCGGCATGTTCGGCTTTCTGATCGGCCTGGAGTTCGTGGCCGTGCTGACCATTGGCTTTGTGTACATGTGGCGCAAAGGTGCCCTGGACTGGGAGTAACGAATGATTGAAGGTGTTCTGAAAGAAGGCTTTGTCACCACGAGTTACGACTCCGTGATGAACTGGGCCAAGACCGGTTCGGTCTGGCCCATGACATTCGGCCTGGCCTGTTGCGCGGTTGAAATGATGCATGCGGCCACTGCCCGCTACGACATTAGTCGCTTCGGTGCTGAGGTGTTTCGCGCCAGTCCGCGCCAGTCCGATTTGATGATTGTGGCGGGGACCTTGTGCAACAAGATGGCGCCAGCTTTGCGCAAGGTCTACGACCAGATGTCCGAGCCGCGCTGGGTGCTATCCATGGGGTCTTGCGCCAACGGTGGTGGCTACTACCACTACAGCTATTCGGTGGTGCGCGGCTGTGATCGCGTGGTGCCGGTCGACGTCTACGTGCCCGGTTGCCCACCGACGGCGGAAGCACTGCTCTACGGCATCATCCAGTTGCAGAGCAAGATTCGTCGCACCCAGACGATTGCGCGGGTTTGAGGAACACGTGATGACCCAGTTTGCAGTAAGCCCAGAGACCACCCAGGCCGCGATCATGGCGGCGCTGGGTGACAAGATCAAAAGTATCCAGATTCGCCTGGGTGAGGTCACTGTGTTGGTGGCGCCGTCGGATTACCTTGCGGCTGCCCGCACGTTGCGCGACGCGCCCGGGTGTGCTTTCGAGCAAGCGATTGACCTGTGCGGTGTCGACTACTCGAGTTATGGCGAAGGTGTCTACGAGGGTGCTCGCTTCTGTGTCGTGGTGCATCTGCTGTCGGTCAGCCTCAATCAACGAGTTCGCCTCAAGGTGTTCGCTCAGGATGACGATTTCCCGGTGCTCGACTCGCTTATCGACGTATGGAATTCCGTCAACTGGTTCGAGCGTGAGGCCTTCGATCTGTTCGGTATCGTGTTCGAGGGGCACCCCGACTTGCGTCGTATTCTGACCGACTACGGTTTCATCGGGCACCCTTTCCGCAAAGACTTCCCAACCAGCGGCCATGTCGAGATGCGCTACGACACCGAACAAAAACGGGTCATCTACCAGCCCGTCACGATTGAGCCGCGCGAGATCACGCCGCGTGTCATTCGCGAAGACAACTACGGTGGCTTGAATGGCTGAAATCAAGAACTACACCCTGAATTTTGGCCCTCAGCACCCGGCCGCGCACGGCGTCTTGCGCCTGGTGCTGGAGCTTGACGGCGAGGTCATCCAGCGTGCCGATCCTCATATTGGTCTGCTGCATCGGGCTACGGAAAAGTTGGCCGAGAGCAAGACCTATATCCAGGCGCTGCCCTACATGGATCGGCTGGACTATGTCTCGATGATGTGCAATGAGCACGCGTACTGTTTGGCGATCGAGAAGCTGCTTGGCATTGCGGTTCCGATCCGTGCCCAGTACATCCGGGTGATGTACGCCGAGATCACCCGCTTGCTCAATCACCTGATGTGGTTGGGCTCGCACGGCAACGACTGCGGCAGCTCCACCATCCTGATCTACACCTTTCGCGAACGCGAGGACCTGTTTGACATGTACGAGGCCGCAAGTGGCGCTCGTATGCATGCGGCCTATTTTCGCCCCGGCGGCGTGTACCGCGATCTGCCTGACAGCATGCCGCAACACAAGGCCAGCAAGGTGCGCGCGCCGAAGTCGCTTGACCAGATCAACAAGAATCGCAGCGGCTCGCTGCTGGACTTCATTGACGACTTCACGCAACGCTTTCCCGGTTACCTGGCTGAGTACCACACGCTGCTGACCGAGAACCGCATCTGGAAGCAGCGCACGGTCGACATCGCAGTCGTGACACCGGAGCGCGCGCTGAACATGGGCTTCACCGGCCCCATGCTGCGCGGATCGGGTGTGGCGTGGGATCTTCGCAAGAAGCAGCCCTATGACGTGTATGACCGTCTAGACTTCGACATTCCGGTGGGCAAGACGGGTGACGTGTATGACCGTTACCTGGTGCGCATGGAGGAGATGAAGCAGTCCAACCGCATCATCAAGCAGTGCGTCGATTGGCTGCGCGTCAACCCAGGTCCCGTGATTACCGATAACCACAAGGTGGCGCCACCGGACCGCGAATCCATGAAGTCCAACATGGAAGAGCTGATTCACCACTTCAAGCTGTTCACGGAAGGGTTTCATGTTCCCGAAGGCGAGGCCTATGCGGCGGTGGAACACCCCAAGGGCGAGTTCGGCATTTACATAGTGAGCGACGGCGCCAACAAGCCCTATCGGCTCAAGATCCGGCCGCCGGGCTTTGCGCACCTTGCCGGTCTCAACGAGTTGGCCAGCGGTCACATGATCGCCGATGCGGTGTCCATCATCGGCACCATGGACATTGTGTTTGGAGAGATTGACCGATGAACGTGGCTCCCCCCCGTGGTGCCTGCGGCACCTTCCCCCTCAAGGGGGCAACGCCAGTGGCCCAGCAAAGCTGGTTCCACGGCGTTCGCTTGGTTAAGTCATTGCGGTCGGCACGGGCTGGAGTGATGAAATGAGTTTTAGCGCACAAACATTGGCGCGCTTCGCCCGCGAAGTTGCCAAATACCCGGCCGAGCAGGCGCAGTCGGCCGTCATGGCCTGCCTGGCGATCGTGCAGCAGGAGCTGGGTTTTGTCAGCGCCGACGCCGAGCGTGAGGTTGCCGCCTATCTGGGCATGGCGCCGATGGCGGTGCATGAGGTGACCACGTTCTACAACATGTACAGCCAACATGAGTGCGGCAAGTACAAGCTGAACGTTTGCACCAATCTGCCCTGCCAGTTGCGCGACGGTCAGACGGCACTGCATTATCTGGAGAGAAAGCTTGGTGTGCGCATGGGTGAGACCACCGCCGACGGTCTGTTTACCTTGCAGCAGAGCGAATGTCTGGGTGCCTGTGCCGACTCACCGGTGATGTTGGTCAATGACCGGGCCATGTGCAGTTTCATGAGCGAAGAGAAGCTCGACCAGTTGGTCGATGGCCTGCGGTCGGCTTCAGCAGGAGGCACGCGATGAATGCACAGCAAGTGCTGGCGCAGTTTACCGCGACCGGTGTTCAGACCTGTTTCCATGATCGCCATATCGAACCGCAAATCTATGCGGGACTGAACGGAAGCAACTGGCAGCTCAAGGACTACGAAGCGCGTGGTGGCTATCAGGCGCTGCGCAAGGTGCTGGGTCTGGACGGTGCGCCGGCGCTGACCCAGGATCAGGTGATCGCCACCGTCAAGGAGTCCGGCCTGCGCGGGCGTGGTGGCGCGGGCTTTCCCACTGGCCTGAAGTGGAGCTTCATGCCGCGCCAGTTCCCGGGTCAGAAGTACCTGGTGTGCAATTCGGACGAGGGTGAGCCCGGTACCTGCAAGGACCGCGACATCCTGATGTACAACCCGCACATCGTGATCGAGGGCATGATCATTGCCGCTTACGCGATGGGCATCACGGTGGGCTACAACTACATTCACGGCGAGATCTTCTCCGCCTACGAACGATTTGAGGCGGCGCTGGAAGAGGCGCGTGCTGCCGGTTATCTTGGCAATGCCATCCTGGGTAGTGGCTTCAATTTCCAGCTTCATGCGGCGCACGGTTTTGGTGCCTACATCTGCGGCGAAGAAACCGCGCTGCTGGAGTCGCTCGAAGGCAAGAAGGGACAGCCCCGCTTCAAGCCCCCGTTTCCAGCCAGTTTTGGCCTGTATGGCAAGCCCACCACCATCAACAACACCGAGACCTTTGCTGCGGTGCCGTGGATCATCCGCAACGGCGGGGCGGCCTACCTGGCCTGCGGCAAGCCCAACAACGGCGGCACCAAGATCTACTCGGTCAGCGGTGATGTCGAGAAGCCCGGCAACTACGAGGTGCCGATGGGCACGCCGTTTGCCAAACTGCTCGAACTCGCAGGCGGCGTGCGCAAGGGGCGCCAGCTCAAGGCCGTCATTCCAGGCGGGTCGTCGTCGCCGGTGCTGCCGGCAGACATCATGATGGCCTGCACCATGGATTACGACTCGATTGCCAAGGCCGGCTCCATGCTGGGTTCGGGGGCGGTCATCGTGATGGATGACAGTCGTTGCATGGTCAAGGCGCTGCAACGCTTGAGCTACTTCTACATGCACGAGTCCTGTGGTCAATGCACGCCGTGCCGCGAGGGCACTGGCTGGCTGTCACGCGTGGTGGACCGCATTGAAGACGGCAAGGGACGCGCGGCCGACATGGACCTGCTCGACAACGTGGCCGAGAGCATCATGGGCCGCACGATTTGCGCCTTGGGTGACGCCGCCGCGATGCCGGTGAGGGCCATGATCAAGCATTTCCGTCATGAATTCGAACAGCACGTTGCCAGCAAGACATGCGCGGCGGCATCGGCGGTGGCACCGGCCTCCAAGTGAGCAAGCAACATGATTGAAATTGAACTTGACGGCAAGAAGGTGGACATTGTCGAAGGCAGCATGATCATGCATGCGGCCGAGAAGGCAGGCACCTATATCCCGCACTTTTGTTATCACAAGAAGCTGAGCATCGCGGCAAGCTGCCGCATGTGCTTGGTCGATGTGGAGAAGATGCCCAAGCCGATGCCGGCGTGCGCTACGCCGGTAACACAGGGCATGATTGTGCGCACCCGCTCCGACAAGGCCGTCAAGGCGCAGAAGTCGGTGATGGAGTTCTTGCTCATCAACCATCCCTTGGACTGCCCAATTTGCGACCAGGGTGGCGAATGCCAGCTGCAAGACCTGGCGGTGGGTTATGGCGCAGGCGCTTCGCGCTACGAGGAAGAAAAACGGGTGGTCGCGGTCAAGGACGTCGGTCCTTTGGTCTCCATGCAGGAGATGAGTCGCTGCATCCACTGCACCCGCTGCGTGCGCTTTGGTCAGGAGATGGCCGGGGTCATGGAGCTTGGCATGTCGCACCGTGGCGAACACGCCGAGATCGAGACCTTTGTTGGTCAGACCATCGACTCCGAGCTGTCGGGCAACATGATCGACATCTGCCCGGTTGGCGCGCTCACCAGCAAACCGTTTCGCTACAGCGCCCGGACCTGGGAGCTGTCACGCCGCAAGTCGGTTAGCCCGCATGACTCGACCGGCGCCAACCTGATTGTTCAGGTCAAGAACCACCGTGTGATGCGTGTGGTGCCGCTGGAGAATGAAGCCGTCAATGAGTGCTGGATTGCCGACCGCGATCGCTTCTCGTACGAGGCGCTCAACAGCGATGAGCGACTGACTGCGCCCATGCTCAAGCAGGACGGACAGTGGAAGACCGTCGATTGGCAAACCGCTCTGGAGTTTGTCGCCAACCGCTTGAAGCAAGTCAGTGCTGAACAGGGTGGCAACAGCATTGGCGCCTTGGCCAGCCCGCACAGCACACTGGAAGAGTTGTGTCTGGCCAGTGCCTTGATGCGCGGCTTGGGCAGCCAGAACATTGATTACCGCCTGCGTAACGCTGATTTCACCAAATCGGAGGGCGTGCAGTTCCTGGGTACATCGATTGCGTCGCTGTCGACTCTACAGCGCGTGCTGGTCGTGGGCTCGAATTTGCGCAAGGATCACCCGCTGTTTGCCCAGCGCATCCGCCAGGCCGCTCGCAGGGGCTGTGCCGTCAACGCCATCGACAGCGCGTCGCGCGATTGGGCGATGCCGGTTGCCAACACGCTTCTGGCACCCTGTGCCACCTGGGTGCAAGGGCTGGCTGATGTGGCTGCCGCTGTGGCACTGGAGAAGGGCGTTGCCCCGCCCAGCCAGGGAACGGCCACCGACGCGGCCAAGGCGATTGCCAAGTCGATGTTGGGCGGCGATAACAAGGCAATTTTGCTCGGCAATGCTGCGGCACATCATTCCAAGGCGTCGAGTTTGCTGGCGCTTGCCAACTGGCTGGGTGAACAGACCGGCGCGACGGTCGGTTTTCTCACCGAGGCCGCCAACACAGTGGGCGCCCAGCTGGCCGGGGCTCTACCGGGCGAGGGCGGTCTGCATGCCGCTCAAATGCTCGCCGGTGGTCTCAAGGCGGTGCTGCTGCTCAACGTCGAGCCGGAGTTCGACTCCGCTGCGGGCTCAGCCGCCGCTGCCGCGTTGCGCCAAGCCAAGCTGGTCGTGACCATGAGTCCCTTCAAGGCCAACATGGCGTTCTCAGACGTGCTGCTGCCGATTGCGCCGTTTACTGAGACTTCGGGCACGTTCATCAATGCTGAGGGGCGGGTGCAGAGTTTCCATGCGGTGGTTAAGCCTCTGGGCGAGACGCGTCCGGGCTGGAAGGTGCTGCGGGTGCTGGCCACTTTGCTGGATGTGCCGGGATTCGATTTCAATTCGTCCCAGGATGTGCTGGATAAAGTGTGCGGATTGCCACCGGCCGACCAAACGCATTTGGGCCCAGCGTTGCTCAGCAATGCGACCAAGGCCAGCATCGACCTGAGCCCAGCGGCCCGCGAGCCGGTGGTTGCGTCGATTTACGCGCTTGAGTCGATCGTGCGGCGGGCTACGTCCTTGCAGCTGACGGCAGATGCCAAGGCAGCCGCGATCCAGGAGGTGGCAGCATGATTGACGCTCTATTTGCGTTCGGGCAGGGCCTGATAGCGGCCTCTTGGTGGACGGGCTGGGTCTGGCCGGTGATCTGGACCTTGATCAAGATCGTGGTGGTGGTTCTGCCGCTGTTTGCGCTGGTGGCCTACCTCACCCTGTGGGAGCGCAAGTTTCTGGGCTGGATGCAGGTGCGTCTCGGTCCGAATCGAGTCGGTCCGTGGGGCCTGCTGCAGCCAATTGCCGACGCGCTCAAGTTGCTCGGCAAGGAGATTTTGGTGCCCAGCGCAGCCAGCAAGGGCCTGTTCCTACTGGGGCCGGTGCTCACCATCATGCCAGCGATGGCGGCGTGGGCGGTGATCCCGTTTGGTCCGGACCTGGCCCTGGCCAACATCAACGCAGGCTTGCTGTTCGTGATGGCGATCACCTCGATGGAGGTCTATGGCGTGGTGATTTCCGGTTGGGCGTCCAACTCGAAGTACTCTTTCCTTGGGGCGATGCGTGCATCGGCACAGATGGTCAGTTACGAAATCGCGATGGGTTTCTGTCTGGTGGTGGTGCTGATGATCTCCAGCAGCATGAACCTGACCGACATCGTGACCGGTCAGGGCCAGGGCTACTTCGCTCAGAAGGGCTTGAACTTCCTGTCCTGGAACTGGCTCCCGCTGCTGCCGATTTTTGTGGTCTACATCATCTCCGGCTTGGCCGAGACCAATCGGCATCCGTTTGACGTGGTCGAGGGCGAAGCCGAAATCGTGGCCGGGCATATGGTCGAGTACTCGGGCATGTCGTATGCCATGTTCTACCTGGCCGAATACGCCAACATGTGGCTGATCTCGATTCTCGCGGCGGTGATGTTCCTGGGCGGTTGGTTGTCGCCGGTGGACAGCGCCTTGTTCAACTGGATTCCGGGTTGGATCTGGCTGGGCGTCAAGACCTGCGTGGTGGTGAGCCTGTTCATCTGGGTGCGAGCCACGTTCCCGCGTTTTCGTTATGACCAGATCATGCGTCTGGGCTGGAAAGTGTTCATTCCGGTCACGCTGGTGTGGCTGGTGGTGATCGGCGCGTGGATGCAAACCTCGTTCAACATCTGGAAGTAGCGGAGTCACCTATGTCTTCAGTAACTCCCCGCGCGACCCCTTCTGCTTTCTCGCTCAAGGACTTCTTGTCCAGCTTTTTGTTGCTGGAGTTGTTCAAGGGTATGGCACTGACCGGGCGCTATGCGTTCCGGCGCAAGGTCACCTTGCAGTACCCGGAAGAGAAAACGCCTTTGAGTCCGCGCTTTCGCGGTTTGCATGCGTTGCGCCGTTATGACAACGGCGAAGAACGCTGCATTGCCTGCAAGCTGTGCGAGGCGGTGTGCCCGGCGATGGCGATCACGATTGAGTCCGATGTGCGCGCCGATGGCTCGCGCCGCACCACGCGCTACGACATTGACCTGACCAAGTGCATCTTCTGCGGTTTCTGCGAAGAGAGCTGCCCGGTGGATTCGATCGTCGAAACCCACATCCTGGAGTACCACGGCGAAAAGCGCGGTGATCTGTACTTCACCAAGGACATGCTCTTGGCCGTGGGGGATCGCTACGAGCGCGATGTCGCGGCAGCCAAGGCGGCTGACGCCAAGTACCGCTGACCGGTCGCAAGAAAGAAGCTATAGCCATGGATGTCAAGACGGGTCTGTTTTACATGTTTTCGACGGTGCTGCTGTTCGCCGCGTTTCGGGTCATCACGGCTCGCAATCCGGTGCACGCCGCGCTGTATCTGGTGCTGGCGTTTTTTCAGGCCGCGATGGTCTGGATGCTGCTCAAGGCCGAATTTCTGTCCATCACGCTGGTGCTGGTGTATGTGGGTGCGGTGATGGTGTTGTTCCTGTTTGTGGTGATGATGCTCGATATCAACATCGACAGTATTCGCCAGGGATTCTGGAAACACTTCCCGCTGGCTGCGCTGATGGGCGTGGTGATCGCGCTGGAAATGGCAGCGGTGCTGATGAAAGGTTTTGAGCCGGTCGCCGCACCGCTGGCGGCGGGGCAGGCAGCGGCGCAGGTCTCCAATACCAAGGAACTTGGCAAACTGCTTTATACGCAGTACGTATACCCACTGGAAGTCGCCGCGGCAATCCTGTTGGTGGCGATGATTGCTGCCATTGCGTTGACGCTGCGTCAACGCAAGGACACCAAGTACGTCAGCCCAGGCGATCAGGTGCGGGTCAAATCCAGAGACCGGATGACTGTGCTCAAGATGGCGGCGACTCAAACCACTGCACCGCAGCAGGGTGCCGAGCCGACGACGGAGAACAAAGCATGACGCTCACACTGGGACACTTTCTGACGCTTGGTGCGATCTTGTTCGCGCTGTCGGTGATCGGTATCTTTCTCAATCGCAAGAACCTGATTGTGTTGTTGATGGCGATCGAGCTGATGCTGCTGGCAGTCAACACGAATTTCGTGGCGTTTTCGTACTACCTGGGTGACCTGCACGGTCAGATCTTCGTGTTCTTCATCCTGACGGTTGCCGCCGCCGAGTCCGCCATCGGGCTGGCCATACTGGTGCTGCTGTTCCGTAACAAGTCCAGCATCAACGTGGACGAACTCAATACGCTCAAGGGTTAACAAGATGTCTCAAACCCTGTCCGCTTCGACCTTGTTGGCCGTGCCAATGGCGCCTTTGGTGGGCGCGGTGCTTGCTGGAATCTTAGGAACCAAGTTTGGTGGCAACTGGATTGGACGGCGCGTTTCGCACTCGCTGACCATTCTGGGGGTGTTCATTTCCTTTGTGTTGTCGGCCCTGGTGCTCAAGAGCGTGGCGCTGGAAGGCGCGCGCTTCAATGAAACCCTCTACACCTGGATGGTGGTCGGCAACCTCAAGATGGAGGTTGGCTTTTTGGTCGACGGCCTGACGGCAATGATGATGTGCGTCGTCACTTTCGTGTCGCTGATGGTGCATCTCTACACCATTGGCTACATGGAAGAGGACGAGGGCTACAACCGGTTCTTTGCCTACATCTCGCTGTTCACGTTTTCGATGTTGATGCTGGTCATGAGCAACAACATGCTGCAGTTGTTCTTCGGCTGGGAGGCGGTCGGCCTGGTGTCCTACCTGCTGATTGGCTTCTGGTACAACAAGCCTAGCGCGATCTTCGCCAACATGAAGGCGTTTCTGGTCAATCGAGTCGGGGACTTTGGGTTCATTCTCGGCATCGGCCTGATCGTGGCCTTCTCCGGTAGTTTGAACTACACCGAGGTTTTCGGCAAAGCCGGCGAGCTGGCCAAGCTCAGCTTTCCGGGCACGGACTGGATGTTGATCACCGTGATTTGCATTTGTTTGTTCATCGGGGCCATGGGCAAGTCGGCGCAGTTCCCCTTGCATGTGTGGTTGCCCGATTCGATGGAGGGTCCCACCCCCATCTCGGCGCTGATTCATGCCGCCACCATGGTGACGGCCGGCATCTTCATGGTCGCCCGCATGTCGCCGTTGTTTGAGCTGAGCGACACGGCATTGAACTTCGTGCTGGTCGTTGGCGCCATCACCGCCTTGTTCATGGGCTTCCTGGGCATTATTCAAAACGACATCAAGCGTGTGGTGGCCTACTCCACGCTGTCGCAGTTGGGCTACATGACGGTGGCGTTGGGCGCCTCGGCCTACTCAGTAGCGGTTTTTCACCTGATGACGCACGCCTTCTTCAAAGCGTTGCTGTTTCTCGGCGCCGGCTCGGTCATCATGGGTTGCCACCACAACCAGGACATCCGCTGGATGGGCGGCTTGCGCAAGTACATGCCCATTACCTGGATCACGTCCCTGCTGGGTTCTCTGGCCTTGATCGGCACACCGTTTTTTGCCGGTTTCTATTCGAAGGACAGCATCATCGAGGCGGTGCACGCCACGCATCTGCCCGGCGCCGGATTCGCCAACTTCGCGGTGTTGGCTGGCGTATTCGTGACCGCTTTCTACTCGTTTCGCATGTACTTCCTGGTCTTCCATGGCAAGGAGCGCTTCGAACAGAACCCCGACGCCCACCATGACGACCACCATGCTGACCATCATGGCCATCACGCCGCGCCACACGTGCCGCATGAGTCGCCCTGGGTGGTCACCGTGCCATTGATCTTGCTGGCCATTCCCTCGGTGGTGATTGGTTACCTCACCATCGGCCCGATGCTGATTGGCGACTTTTTCAAGGACGCGATCTTCGTCAACGCCGAAGCCCACAAGGCCATGGCCGTGTTCAGTGCCGGCTTCCATGGTCCCGCGCAAATGGCGATGCACGCCCTGAGCACGGCGCCGTTCTGGCTTGCTGTCGCAGGAGTCGCCTCGTCGTACTACCTGTACATGGTCAGTCCGGCTCTTCCCGTCGCCATCAAGGCGCGGGTGATGCCAATCTACACCCTGCTCGAGAATAAGTACTACATGGACTGGTTCAACGAGAACGTGCTGGCACGCGGCGCGCGCGCCTTGGGCGTTGGCCTGTGGAAGGGCGGAGACGTTGCAGTGATCGATGGCGCATTGGTCAACGGCTCCTGGAAGCTCGTCGGCTGGGTCGCCGGAGTCGTCAGGCGGGTCCAGACCGGCTACCTATATCACTACGCGCTGGCGATGATTCTGGGCGTGTTTGTCTTGATGACGTATTTCGTATGGCTAAACAAGTGACTTTGCGGGACAGACCTTTAGCGCTGTCCTCAACTAAACAAATGACTTTGCGGGACAGACCTTTAGCGCTGTCCTCAACTGATTAGGAAGCACAATGGGATTGTTGAGCCTGGCTATCTGGACGCCGATCGTTTTTGGTGTCGTGTTGCTGGCACTGGGTCGGGACGATCAGGCACGCACGGTGCGCTGGGTCGCATTGATCGGCGCCATCGCAAGTTTCCTGGTCACGCTGCCGCTCTACAGTGGCTTCAAACTCGGCACGGCTGCCATGCAGTTCGTCGAAAAAGCGCCCTGGATCGAGCGCTTCAATGTCAACTACCACCTGGGCGTGGATGGCATCTCGCTGTGGTTCGTGTTGCTGACCGCCTTCATCAATGTGGTGGTGGTGATCGCCAGTTGGGAGTCCATTACGCGCCGGGTCAATCAATACATGGGCGCGTTCCTGATCTTGAGCGGGCTGATGATCGGCGTCTTCTGCGCCATCGATGGCATGTTGTTCTACGTGTTCTTCGAGGCAACCCTGATCCCCATGTACCTCATCATCGGTATCTGGGGCGGTCCGAACAAGATCTACGCCGCCTTCAAGTTCTTCCTCTACACCTTGCTGGGCTCGCTGCTGATGCTGGTTGCCCTGATTTTTCTGTACACCAAGTCGGGTGGCAGTTTTGATCTGGCGGTGTGGCACAAGCTGCCGCTCACCGGTACCGCACAGGCGCTGTTGTTCTTTGCCTTCTTCTCGGCCTTTGCAGTGAAGGTGCCGATGTGGCCGGTGCACACCTGGTTGCCTGATGTGCACGTGGAAGCCCCCACGGGCGGCTCGGCTGTGCTGGCCGCGATCATGCTGAAACTCGGCGCCTATGGTTTTCTGCGCTTTTCGATGCCGATCGCACCCGACGCCGCGCGCGAGTGGGCTTGGCTGATCATTGCTTTGTCGGTGATCGCCGTGGTCTACGTCGGCCTGGTGGCGATGGTGCAACAGGACATGAAGAAGCTGGTGGCTTACTCGTCGGTTGCCCACATGGGTTTTGTGACCTTGGGCTTTTTCATCTTCAACGATCTTGGCGTGTCCGGTGGCCTGGTGCAGATGATTGCGCACGGTTTCGTTTCGGCCGCCATGTTCCTGTGTATCGGCGTCTTGTATGACCGGGTGCACTCCAGGCAGATCGCGAGCTACGGCGGGGTGGTCAACACCATGCCCAAGTTCGCCGCGTTCGCGCTGCTGTTTTCCATGGCCAATTGCGGTCTGCCCGCTACCGCCGGTTTTGTAGGCGAGTGGATGGTCATTCTGGGGGCCGTCAAGGCCAATTTCTGGCTGGGCTTTGCAGCGGCGAGCGCCCTGATTTTTGGCGCCGCCTACACCTTGTGGATGTTCAAGCGTGTTTATCTGGGGCCAGTGGCCAATGATGACGTGAAGTCCCTCACCGACATCAACAGCCGCGAGTTCCTGATGCTGGCCCTGCTTGCCGTCGCGGTGTTGGCCATGGGGGTCTATCCCAAGCCGTTTACCGATGTGATGGACCCCTCCGTGGCGGAACTCCTCAAACACGTCGCGCTGACCAAGCTGAACTGACCCACCTGAAACAAGAGCCGAAAAATGATTGACAAAATCAGCTGGATCGCGGTTTACCCGGAGATCGTCCTGCTTGTAATGGCGTGTGTCATCGCCTTGGTGGACCTGGGTGTCAACACCCCGCGACGCACCGTGACTTACCTGTTGACGATGCTGACACTCGCTGTGGTGGCGGCGATGCAGGCGGCTTATGCCGTTGGCGGCGAGGAACGCTTTGGTTTCGGCAACATGATCGTCAGCGATCAGATGGGCAACTGGCTTAAGTGTTTTGCCACGCTGGCGGTGATGGTCACGCTGGTGTATGGACGCCCCTATGCGGCTGAGCGCCAGATGATGTTGCGCGGCGGTGAACTGTTCAGCCTGAGTCTGTTCGCCCTGCTGGGCATGTTTGTGATGATCAGCGGCAACAACTTCCTGGTCATCTACATGGGGCTGGAGTTGCTGACGCTGTCGAGTTACGCGCTGGTAGCCTTGCGGCGCGACCACGCCACCTCCACCGAAGCGGCCATGAAGTACTTTGTGTTGGGTGCCCTGGCTTCAGGTTTCCTGCTCTATGGCCTGTCGATGATGTACGGCGCCACCGGTTCGCTGGATATCAATGCTGTGTTCAAGGCGATCAGCTCCGGCCAGGTCAAGCATCAGGTGCTGGTGTTCGGTTTGGTGTTTGTAGTCGCGGGCCTGGCTTTCAAGCTCGGTGTGGTGCCGTTTCACATGTGGATTCCGGACGTCTACCAGGGCGCGCCGACTGCGGTGACCCTGATGATCGGCGGCGCACCGAAGTTGGCGGCGTTCGCGATTGTGATTCGCCTGCTGGTTGAAGGCATGCTGCCTCTGGCGCCCGACTGGCAGCAGATGCTGATGGTGTTGTCGATTGGTTCGTTGCTGATCGGTAACCTTGCCGCCATCGCCCAGACCAACCTCAAGCGCATGCTGGCTTTTTCCACCATCTCCCAGATGGGTTTTGTGCTGCTCGGGTTGATGTCGGGGGTGGTCAACGGCAACACCTTTTCGGCCGGCAACGCGTACAGCTCGTCCATGTTCTACGTGGTGACCTACGTTCTGACGACCTTGGCCGCCTTTGGCGTGATCTTGTTGTTGTCGCGTGAAGGTTTTGAGAGTGAGGAGATATCTGACTTCGCCGGACTCAATGAGCGCAGCCCACTGTACGCGGCAGTCATGGCGGTGTGCATGTTTTCGCTGGCCGGTATCCCGCCGATGGTGGGGTTCTATGCCAAGCTGTCGGTCTTGCAGGCGCTGATCGCCTCAGGCTCGGGGCTGCACCTCGCGCTGGCCGTGTTCGCAGTCATGATGTCGCTAATTGGCGCGTTTTACTACCTGCGGGTGATCAAGGTGATGTACTTTGACGCGCCGGTTGGCGTTTCTGCCATCACCGCACCACTGGATGTTCGCGCCGTGTTGTCGGTCAATGCGGCACTGGTGCTGGCCTTGGGTCTGGTGCCGGGCGGGTTGATGGAACTGTGTGCCCGGGCGGTCAAGCAGATGCTGGGCGCCTGACCGTTGCCGATATTGCACACGGGGGCGTGAGGTGATCCGCTGCGCCACCGTCCCTGCAGACCGAGAACTCACCGCGACCAGTCTGGTCGAGTAGATCGAAGCCCCATGACTGATCGCCACTTGATCGAAGAAAAGCTCGACGGTCAGGTGTTGTTCAAGGGGCACTTCCTGCACGCTGTGCGCGACACCGTGCGCTTGCCTGATGGCCAGAGCGCGTGCCGAGAGTATGTGCTCCATCCCGGCGCAGTGATGATTGTTCCGCTCCTGGAGGACGCATCGGGTGGTATGCGGCTGGTGCTGGAGCGGCAGTTTCGCTATCCCGTGGGACAGGTCATCATTGAATTCCCGGCCGGCAAGCTCGATGCGCACGAGGACGGTTTGTCGTGTGCGCGACGCGAACTGCTGGAGGAAACCGGCTACAGCGCCACGCATTGGGCCAAGGCCGCGGTGATTCATCCGGTGATCGCTTACTCGACGGAGTACATCGAGGTGTGGTTTGCCCGTGGCTTGAGCTTGGGCCAGCGTCGCCTGGATGCGGGTGAGTTTCTCGACGTGATCACGGCGACTACCGATGAGCTGATGCAATGGTGCGCTGATGGGACGGTGACCGATGCCAAGACGCTGGCGGGCGCGCTGTGGCTTCAAAACGTCCAAGCGGGCAAGTGGTCGCTGGACTGGCAGCCTGCCGCGGCGACCCTGTGACATGATGGTGGCATGAAAGTCCTTGATCTTCTGTGCGCCCACCGCCATCGGTTCGAGGGCTGGTTCGCGTCGGAGGATGATTTCCGTGGTCAGCTGCAGCGCGGTCTGCTGCAATGCCCCGTGTGTGGGGACGCCGCGGTCGTCAAGTGTCCGAGCGCGCCCCGCTTGAACTTTGGCAGTACCCGCGAGCCCGACCGCGCGGAGCAGACGCCGTCTGAGCAACCCGCTGGTCTGGCGCTCGAGCAGCCGCAGCAAGCGGCGTGGCTGACCCTGGCGCGGCGCCTGGTTGCGCAAGCCGATGACGTGGGTACCGCCTTTGTCGAGGAGGCGCGTCGCATGCACTACGCAGAGACTGATCGCCGCGCCATTCGCGGTCAAGCCCGTTTGGATGAGGCTCTGGAACTGATCGAAGAGGGGATCGACGTGTTGCCGCTACCCGATTGGGTGGTGCGCGAGGAACCTTTGCACTAAGACCAGGCGGGTTCAGGCACTGGTATTGACAAGTCCGCCCGTGGCCTGTCCGAACAGGTTGACTACCGTGGCCTGACTGGGGTTTGGCGTGCTGGGCGCTCGGGTCGCGGCATTATCGGCCCTGGCTAGAAACTGGTCCGTGGCCAGGAACACGCTGGACAACACCAGGTTCTTGGCGGACTGGGACAGGTCAATCTCAAGTACTGGTTTCGCGATAGTGAATGCGGTGGCCAATGCGCTCGCATACAAGTCGGCCTTGGATCGAGGGTCGTCGGGTGATTCTGGTGCTGCCGGCGCCGGTGTCGCCGACGCACCTTGGCTCTGGACCCTAGTCACGCGCTCCAAGCTGCGCACGGTCTGGTTTGCTTGCTGCGCGCCGCGTTCGGCCTCATCGGCTTGCGTGCGCAGGTCGCGCGCTTGCGCTTCGGCCCGATCAGCCTCGCGGCGCGCTTGCTGCACACGGGCGCGACTTGCCAGCATGAGAGATGGCGCGGCGGCGCCACTGAATGCGGACAAGGCGGTCATGGCGTCAGGCGGTGGTGTTGACGATGCGACCCGTGGTTTGCCCCTGCGTGTTGACGACGGGGGGTCGGCGTGGCGCGTCGTCGGGGGTGGTCTGTGGTTGCGGTGGTCGCTGCGCCTCTTTCGTCGGCTCGCGCGCCAGCTGGGGTGATTGCAGGGCCTTGACGGGGGATATCTCCATGACGCGCTCCTGTAGTCCTGTGGCAATTCTAGAGCTGCCGGTGGTCGAGTTCAAGTACGCCGAGGTCCTGCGGGCGCAATCCGCTGACAGCTCAGTCGCTCGGCTGCAGTATCCGGCCGGGACACACACTCAGGCGCTGAACTGCAGGGCGGCAAGGCGCGCGTAGACACCGCCGTGGGCGATCAATTCCGCGTGGGTGCCTTGCTCCACCAGTCGGCCATGGTCGAGTACGACGATCCGATCGGCCTTTTGGACCGTCGCCAGGCGGTGGGCGATCACCAGCGTGGTGCGGTGCTGCATGGCAGATTCCAGCGCCGCCTGCACCAGGCGTTCGCTCTGGGCATCCAGTGCACTGGTTGCTTCGTCCAGCAGCAAGAGTGGCGGATTCTTGAGAATGGCGCGGGCGATCGCGATGCGCTGGCGTTGACCGCCACTCAGGCGCACGCCGCGTTCGCCGAGGAAAGTGTCGTAGCCCTGCGGCAGGCTGATGATGAAGTCGTGTGCGAAAGCCGCGCGAGCGGCAGCGTGAACTTCCGCGTCGCTGGCGCCCGGCTTTCCGTAACGGATGTTCTCCAGCGCACTGCTGGAAAACACCACGGCGTCTTGCGGCACGATGCCAATGCGCTGGCGTAGCTCGGTCAGCGCCATGTCGCTGATTTTGACGCCGTCGACCGCAATTTGTCCGCCACTCGGGTCATAGAAGCGCAGCAATAGCTGGAACACGGTGGTTTTGCCGGCGCCACTTGGCCCCACGATGGCCACAGTCTGGCCGGGCTCGACGCGAAGGCTGAACGCGCTCAGTGCCGGGGGCGTTGGCCGAGAGGGATAGTGGAAGTCGACGTTCTGAAACTCCAGGGCACTGCCCGTTTGCGACCGTGGCGGAATCACCGGCGCAGCCGGGGATCGGATGGGAGATTGGCTCGCCAGCAATTCCATCAGGCGCTCGGTTGCGCCGGCAGCGCGTAACAGGTCGCCATAGACCTCGCCGAGCACGGCAAAGGCGCTGGCCAGGATGATGACGAACACCACCGTCTGGCCCAGATGACCGGCCGTGATGCGTCCGGCCATTACTGCCTGCGTGCCTTGGTACAGGCCCCACAACAACGCGGCAGACGTGGCGATGATGATGAAGGCCGCCAGGCCGGAACGCGCCTTGCTGCGGCGAATCGCCGTGTTGAAAGCATGGTCGGTGGAGGCGTCGAAACGTTTCGACTCTCTGCTCTCCGCAGTGTAGCTCTGCACCACCGGGATGGCATTGAGCACTTCAGCGGCGATGGCGCTGGAGTCGGCCACGCGGTCCTGGCTGGCGCGTGAGAGCTTGCGTACACGTCGGCCGAACCAGAGGCTGGGCAGAATGATCAGCACCAATATCCCGAGCACCTGCAGCATCACATAGGGGTTGGTCCAGATCAACATGGCCAACGCTCCCACGCCCATCACGCTGCTGCGCAAGCCCATGCTCAGGGATGAGCCGACCACGGTCTGGACCAAGGTGGTGTCGGCGCTCAGGCGGGAGAGGACCTCGCCAGTCTGCGTGGTCTCGAAGAATTCAGGGCTCTGGCTCAGCACATGGTGGTAGACCGCGTTGCGCAGGTCGGCGGTGACTCGCTCACCGAGCCAACTGACCATATAGAAGCGGGCCGCCGAAAACAGGCCCAGGGCCACTGCTACCGCGAACAGGGCCACAAAGTGTTCTCGTAGCGCCATCATCTGTTCGCCCTTGTCGCTTTGCACCAGCCCGCCGTCAATCAGGTGACGCAGTGCGATTGGAAAGGCCAGTGTGGCCAACGCTGCGAGCAGCAGGAACACGCCCGCCAGAACCATGCGCAGCCGGTAGGGTCGCAGGAACGGCAACAAGCCAGACAGTGATCGGGGCGACGCGGGCTTGTCGCGAGAAAGAGTCATAGACGCTGATATGGGGTCAGTCGTTCATTGCACAAGGTGCCGCCGCGGCATCGGCGTATGTACGGACAGGCCCAACCAGCCATGCTCCGAACCGTGTCGCGTAGCGATGCGTGCCCTCAGGTGGCGGGATGGCCCGGCTGCGCAGGTCCGAGCACCTCAGTCAGCTCCAACATGCCGCCTTGCAGGGCTGCCGACAGGTCATGGTCCAGTACTGGCAGGGCCACCTCTGGCGCCACTTGCAGCGGACCAACGCCATAGGCTCGGTTGCGGCCGTTGACTTTACCCAGATACAGGGCCATGTCGGCAATTTGCAGGGCTCTTTCCCAATTGCAAAGGCTCTCGGGGATGTTGGAGTAGGGCAGGGCAATGAAGCCCGCCGTGACCGTGACTGCGATCGATTGCCCACCCACCACGACTGGCACGTCGCCAATAGCATCGAGCAGGCGCCGCGCCAGACCCTCCAGGTGAAGTGGATGAGCCCTTGGCGAATAGACCAGAAACTCCTCGCCACCCCATCGCAACACCATGTCGGACTCGCGCACGGTCGCGCGCAGGCGCTGCGCGACTTCCACCAGCACCGCGTCCCCGCTGGCGTGGCCAAAGGCGTCGTTGATGTGCTTGAAGTGATCGATGTCGAGAATCATTAAGCCGTCCTGGTTCGCCATAGCGGCGTCGCGCCGGCCTGCTTCGGTCGGGACGGCTCGGCGCTTCATCAGGTCCAGGAACGAGCGACGGTTAAAGAGACCAGTGAGTGGATCGCGAACCGATTGAAACTCCAACTGACTATTGGCTTCGGCCAGGCGTTGGTTGGTCTGGCGCACGCGGCGGTAAAGCATCAGAATAAAGGCCGCCCCGATTAGTGTGGCGATAGCCGCCAGCAGCGTAACAGACTGCTGCAGTTGCCGGTTGACCAGTTCGGCGTCCTTCAGTCGGTTCTCGTGCGCGAGTATCTCGATCTGCTTCTGCCGCTGCTCGGCGTTGAACTGCTCTTGCAGCGTCGATATCGCCTTGGCCTGATCAGCTTGAAAGATTTCGCGGCTCAGTTTGGTCTGTCTGCGGGCAGCGGCCAGCGCGTCGCGGTGCAGGCCGGCCTTCTCGTACATCTCGCTGAGCTCGGCCAGCAACCCTTCTTCATCCGCGCGGGCTCCGGTGTCGTGGTAAATGGCAATCGCGGCGTTGATGTGGGGAACACCCCCACGCAGATTCCCCTGGCCGGCCATGGCAAACCCCAGGTTGGCGCGGGCAATGGCGCCGCTGGCCTTGCTGCCGGTCTTCTCCGCTATCGACAGCGCCTGCTTGGCATACGTGGACGCGAGATCAAATTGACGCAATCGAAGGTAGTGGTCAGCCAGGTTGATGAGCACCACGGTTTCCGATTCGATCAGTCCGGCGGCGCGACTTAGCCGCAGCGCGTCCTGATAGTCGGCCAGCGCCTGGTCGGTGCGCGCCAAGTCGGTGAGGGCGTTGGCCCGGTTGATCATGAGGGAAGCCATTGTGGCGACCGAACCAACCTGTGGTGCCAGCGCGAGCGCTTGATCCAGATACTCAACCGACTTCTGCGGCTCCTTCATGGTCCAATAGAGCGACCCCAGGCTGTTGAGTTGGTCCACTTTGGCTTTGGTTTGATGTTTAGGCTGCTGATCGGCCAGGCGCAGGGCGACCAGCAAGTGGCCAATCGCTTTCTCGAAGTTGCCAAGCTTGCCATAGACATCGCCCATCGCACGATTCCACGCCAACAGCGCGATCGGGCCGCCATTCCGGTCGGCTTGGTCCTTAGCCTCTAGCAGAACGTGCAGTGCCTGATCGGGTCGGTCGGCCTCGATCAGCTGACTTGCGGCAAAAGCCTTGGCTCGAACGATGATCGACAGGTCTTGGTGCTTTTGCCCAAGTCTGAGCAGCTCCGCGATGTCGGCGTCGGCTTCGGCGACACGGCCGACTTCCACGAGTAGCGGGATACGGGTGCGCAAGAGTTCCACGCGCACGGCGTAGGGCGCGTCCGCGGTGAGTTTCGACGCGAACGCGTGAAGTTGCCCCAACGCCTGGGAGGGATTTTGAAGTGCGGTGCGGTAAATGCTCTCGAGTCGGTCAAGATCAGTCGATTCGTCAGCCCAACCGGTGGGTGACAGGATCGCCAAACCGATCCAGACTGCGGTGTGGCGCGCCAGCGAAGTCAGGCTGTGACGGGTGTGCACGTTGTCAATCTCGAAGCTTGTGCTTGTTTATACAGCGAATAGTCCGCCGTGTCAGGAGCGACGCTTGTCACGCGGAGCTTGGCCGTGGATCAGCTCAGGCGTTCAGCAGTCCCTGTACGCGCTGTTGCGCGGCCGCGCAATTACCGATCCGTGACTCGACCCAGGTCTCGTCGTGATAGGTGGGCAAGTAGCGCTCACCGGCATCGCACAGCAAAGACAGGATCGAGCCCTGTTGTTGTTGCTGGCGCATTTCCTGGGCCAGCGTCAGCATGCCGACAAGATTTGTGCCGGTGGAAGGTCCGACCTTGCGACCGAGCAACGCTGTTAAGGCGCGCATGGCGGCAATCGACTCCGTATTGGGGACTTCAATCATGCGGTCCACCAGGGTGCGGATGAAGCTGGCCTCGACCCTGGGACGCCCGATGCCTTCGATGCTGGAGCCGCGCGCGGTCAGTGTCGCATCGCCGCTCTGGTGGTAGGCGCCGAAAACGGAACCCTCTGGGTCGGGCACGCATACCTGGGTGGCATGGCGTTGGTAACGCACGTAGCGACCAATCGTCGCGCTGGTGCCGCCGGTACCGGCTCCGACGACGATCCAGCGCGGTACTGGGTGGCGTTCCCGCGCCATCTGCGTAAACATGCTCTCAGCGATGTTGTTGTTGCCGCGCCAGTCGGTGGCACGCTCGGCATAGGTGAACTGGTCCATGTAGTGACCGTTGGCGTCGCTGGCCACCGCCTGCGCCGCAGGGTAGACATCACTGGCCTGTTCCACAAAGTGGCACCTACCGCCATAGAACTCGATTTGAGCGATCTTCTCCGCCGAGGTGCTGCGCGGCATCACGGCAACAAACGGCAATCCCAACAAGCGTGCGAAGTAGGCCTCACTCACCGCTGTGGACCCGCTGGAGGCCTCCACGACGGTCGAGTGCTCGTGCAACCAACCATTGCACAGCGCGTACAAGAACAACGAGCGTGCCAGTCGGTGCTTGAGGCTGCCTGTTGGGTGAGTTGATTCGTCTTTCAGGTACAGGTCAATACCGCATTCGGCCAGGGCTGGCAGCGTAAGGGCAATCAGGTGCGTGTCGGCGCTGCGTTGGTAATCTGCCTCGATCAGGGAGACGGACTGTGCCAGCCAGCGGGCGTTTGGGCAGGGATGGGTCGGCATGGCTGGATTGTCGCAGTTGCCTGCGCCCGGCTGCAATCCACGGTAGGATGGGGCCGCCTTTCAGCGATTCCCGGTGGGAGCGGGCTGCCAAGGTAGAGACAAGGTGTGGGGTGACAGTGAACCCTTGGCTTGATTGCATTGCGGGTACGGAGCCATGAGCAAAACTTTCGGACTATGGGTGTTGCGTCTGACAGTGGTCGGCGCATTGGCGCTGGTGCCGCCCGTTTTCGCTGAGGAAGTGTTGCGGGTACTGACCTGGCCCGGCTATGCGGACGCGGACCTGGTCAAGGCGTTCGAGAAGCAATTCAACGCCCGCGTTGAGGTGACCTTCGTCAGCACCGACGACGTCTTGCGCGAGCGTCTGGGCGCCAACCAAGGGCGCGATTTTGACGTGGTGGCGGCCAACACCGCAGAGATCAGCAGCTTTATCGATCGCAAGCTGCTACTGCCCTTGCGCATGGAACGCATCCCCAATACGCAGCGGCAGTTGCCGCGGTTTCGCGACCTTCAGCGCATCGGCGGCATTCTTCGGCCAGAAGGGGTCTACGCAGTACCGTACACCTTTTCGGAAATGGGTTTGATCTATGACCGCAAGCAAGTGGCGCAAGCTCCGACGTCCATGGCTGCCATGTGGGACCCGCAATACAAGGGCCGTGTGCTCGCGTTTGATGGCAGTACGCACGCGTTTTCGATCGCTTCGCTGCTGCTGCACGGCAAGCCGTTTCGTATTGAGGACCGGCAGTGCAAGTGGGTGGTGGCACACCTGATTGCGCTGAGGCGCAACGTGCTGAGCTTTTACAGGCTGCCCGAAGAATCGGTTGAGCTGTTTCGTCGTAATCGCGTGGCGCTGCTGTTTGCCAACTATGGAAACCAGCAGGTCAAGCTGCTGCGCGATGCCGGGCCGGACGTGGGCTATGTGATTCCCAGCGAGGGCGCGCTGGCGTGGCTCGATTGCTGGGCAGTTTCCCGGGGCGTGCGCAACCAGAGCCTGGCCGAGAGTTGGATCAACTACACGCTGGAGCCGCAAGTCAGTGGCGCACTGACCAAGCGCCAGGGTTTATCCAACACGATCGAGGCCAGCCCGTTGACACAGGACTCTGACAAGTTGATATGGCTGGAGCCCGCGGAGGATGACAAGCGCCGCGCGTCCTTGTGGGCGCGCATCACCTCCGGCGATACGCCGGGAAGGTTCTAGGTTGTGAAGTTCGGAATCGGCTTCAAGCTGTCGGTCTTGCTGGCCAGTTTTGGCTTGTCGGCAATGGCGATCGTTGGCTACTACTCTTATGCCGCCAGTCGATCGACGCTGGTTCTGGCGGCTCAGCGCGACTTGTTGACCGCCACCAAAGTGCTGGGCCAGAACTACCAAGTCAGCTTGGACAAGGCAGGCGACGATGCTTTGCTACTGTCCACCCTTGTGGCCACGCAGGCGGCCTTGGGTTCGGGCACGTCCGGTGCGACCCAGCGTGACCTGAACGCCTTGGCGCAGACGTTCGAGGCGATGCTGAAAATCCATCCTGAGTACTTCCAGATCAGATTGATCCGTGCCGATCAGCATGGCTTGGAAGTGGTGCGCGTGGATCGGGACGGCACAGGCCTGACGCGCGTAGAGGGCGGCGATCTTCAGGAAAAGGCGCATTACCCGTATGTGTTCAAGGCCTTGCAGCTCAAGCCGGGAAGGGTCTACCTTTCTGATATCACCATCAACCGTGAATTGGGAGCCCACGCTGGCCTGCTCAAGCCCACTTTGCGCGTGGCCGCACCGGTGTTTACCGGGCCACAGCACGCCAGCGCGGTAGTGGTGATCAACATTGACTTGAACCGCATGTTTCTCAAGCTCAAAGCCGACCTCCCGGCCTCCTACCAGGTTTATCTGGCCAATCAGTGGGGCGACTACCTGGTGCATCCAGATGCGTCGCAGACCTTTGGTTTTGATCAGGGCCGGCGGATTTTGGTGCAGGACGCCTTTGAGTTTGTTGCGCCGTTGATCAGCGGCGCCGGCAAGGATGTTGTCACGCACGCGCAGTTGCCCACATGGTCGCCGGGAGGGGACGTGACCGCGTTCTCCCGGTTGCCTTTTGGTGGTGTGGGCGAGGGCCGCTTTGTCGTGCTGGGCTTGTCGCAACCGATCGCGGACGTGGTCCGTGAGACTACCCATGTGGCCTGGAACACGGTTCAGGTGATCCTGGTGCTGGGGTGTATTGCGGTGCTGGTGGCGGTGCTGGTGTCGCGCGCGGTGACGGGTCCATTGCGTGCCATGGCGCGCGCGGTGACGCTGTTCTCGCGCCAACATGTGGTGAGTCAGTTGCCCTACGCGCGGGACGACGAACTGGGGCAGCTTGCGCGCAGCCTCAACGACATGCAGACCACGATCTTGGCCAATATGGAGGAGATCAACGAAAGCCGCCGCACGCTGAGGCACCTGGCCCAGCATGATGCCCTGACCGGTCTGCCCAATCGCACGCTTTGCGACGACCGGGTACAGCAGGCGCTGTCCCAGGCCAAACGGGATATGGGACGCCTTGCCCTGATTTTTGTGGATCTGGATGATTTCAAATCCATCAACGATACCTATGGACACCACGCGGGTGATCTCTTGCTGTGTTCTGCCGCCCGGCGCATGGAGGCCTGCGTGCGCAACGCCGACACCGTCGGCCGGCTCGGTGGCGATGAATTCATGGTGCTGCTGGCGACGATTGATCTGGAGCAGGACGCCACGCTGGTGGCGGGCAAGATTCGTGATGCCCTGAGTCTGCCTTTCGATCTCGATGGCAGTCGCCTGAGCATCACCTGCAGTATCGGCGTGGCAATCTATCCCGAGCACGGAGCGGACGCCATCACGCTGTCCAAGAGCGCCGATGCGGCCATGTACCTGGCCAAGGAGGGCGGTGGAAACCGTGTTCAGCCCGTCTGGTTTGGCGCTGCTGCAACGGGGTGACCGGACTGTTGGACGGTTTGACCTCCATTGTTTTGCATAGGGCGAATCGGTCTGTCGGTGCATTGGTGCGTTTCTTCGCGTCCAGCGGCAGTTCGTCGCTTCACTGGTGCAAGCAAGGCGTTGCGCGCCTACATTCTCTTCAACGGGCCTCGGTGGCTCGCACATTGGAGAAATTATGTACACCCTCACGAACCGCAACACCCGCTTGGCAGCTCTCATGGTGGCCGTCGGCGTGACCGCTCTCATCAACGGCACCGTGGTCTGGAAGTTTGACGTCGTGGCCCAGCATCATGCAGCCCTGCAAAATGCCCAAACCGAGGCAGTCCAAGTGACTCTGGAGCGCGTCACCATTGTGGCGCCACGTTCCTGATTGGCAGCGCGATCGTGAAAACTCTGCTCGCGTTGGTGGGATGGCTGATCCTGTTTGTCCTGTGCTGGCCCGTGGCGTTGCTGGCGCTGGTGCTGTGGCCGGTGGTCTGGTTGTTGTCGATCCCGCTGGCCCTGCTCGGCATCAGCGTTGCCGCGCTGCTGGCGCTGGTCAAGAGCGTTTTGTTCCTGCCGGCGCGCTTGTTGGGCTACCGTGCTTGATCAGGGAACTTGATAGACCATTTTGACGCGACCGCTGTCAAGCATCTCGGTGAGGCTGGTTCCGTAAGCCACAAAGAACTGAAGACCGGACAGGCCCCGCACATCAAACCCCGAAATCGGGGTGACCGTGTGGCTCGGTGGCAGATTGCCCACGAACGCACCCGCCACGTCGCCACCGCTCCACAGTGACCAACTGGAACCATTGAAAACAAACCAGTTCGACCCCGCCAGCGCCAGGATGTAGATGAGCCCGGACTTGCCAACATCGATCGCCGCTACGTTGGTGTTCAGTGCCAGTGTCAAGGCGTCCAGCGTTCCGCTTGGTGCGGCGCTCGCGGCGAAGGCTTGCGACCGAGGTGTCAGACGCAACAGCACAGTGGATTTGGCGGGGACGCTAACGGTTGAGCCGGCAAGGGGCTCAATCACGACACCATCGGTCACGGTGGAGGAACTGACCTGGTAGTCGTTCAGCGTCTTGCCATCGGCAAAACTGATGCTGGAACTCACCGACGACGTGCCTGGGTTGGCGATCAAGATCGCGCGTGCGCCAGCCGTGTTCTCGGCCACCAGCAGTGTTGCGCTCGCGGGCCCGCCGGAGCTCTGCAGCACATGTTCATAGGCGGTGAAATCACGCCACAGCGAAAACGCCTCCGCCACCTTCTTGGGACGACCATCGCCGTAAAAGACTCCGTAGAACTCGGGTGAATTGGGTGCTGGGTCGGAGCCACGGTAAAACGTGGACTCGGCAACGCCGGCACCTTGCAGCTTGATCCAGGCGGCCGTCATATAGGCCGCGCCCTGGGCGTTGTAGCGCAACTGGCCGGTGGCTGAGCCGGCGCTGCCGTTGGGTGTGTTCCATTCGGTGATGTGAAGTTCGACACCGTTTAATCCGCGGCTGTCGAGTTCGGTCCGGTAGAACTGCGCGCAGGTTTGGTACGTGGCGGCATCCGTGCCGTAGACGTGAAAGGACATGAAGTCCAAGGGCGAGTTGCCCGCCTTGACGTAGTCCAGCAGGCTGCGCACCTTGGCCTGTCCCTCCGGGGCCAAGCACCCGCTAGGCGCCCAGCCGGGGCCACCAATCTTCAGCGATGGAAACGCCGAGCGCACCGCGCGTGCGGTCTGGTCATAGAGCTGGTTGAAGTCGTTGCTGGTCAGGGGAGATGGCCAGAAGATCTGGTTGTCGGGCTCGTTGCCGATCTCGACAAAGCGAAAGCTGGAGTTGAAACCCGCCCATTGCCCGCTGCGATAGTGCTTGAGCACTTGCACCGCCGCTTGCGACCAGTTTGGCAGTTGGGCGCTGGTGGGTGGTGACACGTTGTTATACGAGTCGCCGATTCGGAAGTACGGCTCAAACCCGCCGTTGACGATGGACGCAAACACGCTGTCGCTGGATCGGCCGTAGCGGGTGTCGAGCACGCCGGTGAAGTTGTACGAGCTCGACTGCATAGGGTCTTTGCTGCGGTCCGGGTACATCGTGGCCATGTCCAGCGGTCCATAGTAGTCGTGGTTGCGCACCAGATTGACGCCGCGTTGCTGGTAGGCGGTGGTCAGGTCCACGTTGCCCGCGTCGCCTTGGGGGCCTGGCCCGACATTCAAGCCCAATAAGCGGCGAACGCTGACGCCCGTACGCTCTGCGACGACCAGAGCTTGCGCTTGCGCGGCGCTGCCCAGGCAGGCTAGCAATCCGAGCAACATCAGCCGGATGGCGGCGCGCGGGAGTGATCGGGTCGATGTGTCTCTCGCAGAATCGGGACGGGTACGCATGGCATGGCTCCAGTCAGTCGGCTTTGGCGCACGGGTGCGCTCAATTCAATCACAACTGACCGCAAATCACCAGCGCGCCATGGGCGCACGTGACCACGGCGCTTAGGCAGCGGTCTTTGTCAGCGACCGTGCGGCTGCCAGGACCTGCTGCACCGCGTCGCTCGCGTCAGCGGCCACCACGTGGCGCTCGGGCATGCCACGCAACCAGGTGAGTTGACGCTTGGCGAGCTGGCGTGTAGCGAAGATGCCTTTGTCGCGCAACTGCTCCATGGCGCTTTCTCCGTCCAGCGCTTCCCATGCCTGGCGGTAGCCCACGCAACGCATGGAAGAGAGGTTGGCGTTGAGGTCGCCGCGCGCGCGCAGCGCCCGCACTTCGTCCAGAAAACCCGCTGCCAGCATGGCGTCAAAGCGCTGCGCGATGCGCGCATGCAGCCAACTGCGCTCGGTCGGTTCGAGTGAAATGATGGCTGACGCCGCAGGTCCACCGTCCGGCATAGATGCCTCCGTAGCACCCGTTTCATGAAGCTCGGCAGCTACCTTTTTTGTAGCATGTAGGCTCGACATGGCTTGCCCGGTAATTCGATATACCTCCAGAGCACGCTGGATGCGCTGGCCATCCGCCGGATGGAGTCGCGCCGCCGTGGTGGGGTCCACGCGCGCCAGCTCCGCATGCAATGCCGCGACTCCTTGCTCGCCTGCCTGACGCTCCAGTTCGGCACGGATCGCCGGGTCAGCCTTGGGCATGGCGTGCAGTCCCTGGTGCAAGGCCTTGTAATACAGCATGGTGCCGCCCACCAGCAGCGGTAGCTTGCCGCGCGCGCTGATTGCGACGATCAGGGCACCTGCGTCAGCGGCGAACTCCGCCGCGTTGTAGGGCTGCAGCGGGTCGCGTATGTCAATCAGGTGGTGCGGCACGACCGCCAGCTCGCGCGCACTGGGTTTGGCGGTGCCGATGTCCATGCCGCGGTAGACCAGCGCCGAGTCCATGCTGATGATCTCCACCGCCATCTCGCTGGCGATTGCCATGGCGGCCGCAGTCTTGCCGCTGGCCGTTGGGCCTACCAGCGCCAAATGGAAGGGCAGGGGCGGTGCAGTTTGGGCTTCAGTGTTCACTGCCGTGTCCGTGTCTCTGCACCAGGGTCCAGGCGCAGCCGCTGATGATCACGCTCCAGAACCACACCCCGTAGGCCAGTGGGCGCACGGTGCCGTCCATGTGCGTGCCCAGCCAGGTGCCCACGGCAAAGGCGATCAGCATCATGAAAAACCCGTTGAGTGCCGCGGCAACGCCGGCGGTTTGGGGAAACGGCCCGACCGCGCCGCTTTGGCCGCAGGGTTGGTGTACGCCGTGGCCCAGCATGAATAGGCAAAACGGCAGCAGCAGGGTCAGCCAGTGCGTGTGCAGGCCCAGCATCGCCAGCACACCCAACGAGGTGCCTCCGAGCAGCGTCAGTATTCCGGCGATGGCCACCGCTCGGCGCACACCAAAGCGCGACAGCAGGCGCCGACACAGGACCGTGCCGGAGATATAGGCGGCCGACATGCTGAACATCAGCAGGCCGTAATGCGTTTTGCTCAAACCAAGCACGTCAATGAAGACAAAGGAGGACGACGCCAGGAACGTGAACAAGCCGCCGTAGGAAGCGCCGGAAAGCAGCGAGAACGCCCAGAAGGTCGGGTGGCGAACCACTGCCGCCCAATTGCGCAGCAGGGACAAAGGCTCCAGCGCACGCAGGTTGCGGCTGGCAGCGGTCTCCTGGTAGCGCAGTGCCATCAGCGTCAAGGCGCAGGCGCCAAACACCGCCAGGGCTAGCAGCGCAACGCGCCAGTTGAACAGGTCCGACAGCAGTCCACCGAGTGGTGCGCTCATGCAGGCAATGATGCCCAGACCGGTTTGTGCTTTGGACATGACCCGTGCGCCTTCTGCCGGGGCGTAGAGGTCACGCAGGATGGCCCGGGCACACATCACACCAGCACCCATGGCGGCACCCTGCACGGCGCGCCACGCAATCAGCAGGGCCATGCTGTCTGCCAGGGCACTGCCGACCGAGGCAATGACGTAGGCGCTCAGCCCAATCAGCAAGATGGGTTTGCGCCCGTAGCGGTCGGACAGGGAGCCCCAGACCAATTGCGACATCCCGAACGCCAGCAACAGGGCCGTCAAGGTGAGTTGCGCCTGCGACATCGGCGCGCCAAACCCGGCGGTCAACGCCGGCAATGCGGGCAGATACAGGTCGGTGGTGATCGGTTGCAGGCCCAGCAGCAGCGACAGCATCAGCACCACCAAACCAGGCCGCATTCCGGTAGAACCGCCTGACGTGACGAGCGGCGGGGGGGATGACAGGGGCTTGGTCATGTTGCATGAGGGTACCAGATGCCTTGGCCTGCCCAAACACCGCCAGCCGTGTGGGGCCGGGCATGCTTGTGGACGCGGCTGCGGGCATGGATTGGTGGCGGCCCCTACAATCAATTTTCAGGCAACCTGGGTGGCGCTGCGCCGGCACGGGTGGGTTGTTGGAGTTGCCAAAGGGAGGGCCTAATGTTGTTTGACCAGTTTGTTCAAGAAGCCTGGCGCGACCATGCGCAAGACACCAAGGCGGTGGCGGCGCGCCTGCGCGGCGCGCGCGAGTTGATGACCACGGCGGCCCACGCTTCGCCCTTGTCGCGCTTGATCGTGCATGTGTTTGGTGAACACCTGGGTGACTGGGACAGCGGCGAGCGGGAGTTGCAGCGCTTGCAGCAACACCCGCTGTGCGCGCACGACGCGCTGGCGCAGTCGGCGCTGCGCATGGCGCAAGCCGCCTTGCAGTGCGCGCGCGGCTTGCCCATTGCGGTGGCAGACCTGACGCCCCCCGAGCGTATTGGCGCCCTGTGCGCGGGCAGCGCCGTGGCATTGGGGCGTGAAGAACCTCAACAGGCCGCGCAACTGTTTGAAGGGGCCGTCAAACTGGTGCACAGTGGCGTGCCGGATTCAGCTATCTACCATCGGCCGATGGCGGTCGCCGCCAACAACCTGGCCGGTGCATTGTGCGACCTGGTGGGGCGCTCGCCGGCGCAAAACGCGCTGATGCTGCGCGCGGCGCAGATCAGCCGCACCTATTGGGACAAGGCTGGCACCTGGCTGGAAGCCGAGCGCGCCGAGTACATGCTGGCCAAGGTCAATCTGGCCGCTGGGCAGCTTGAGCAGGCGCGCCCGCACGCCGTGGCCTGCTTGTCGATTTGCCAGGCCAACCAGGCACCCGACTTTGAGTTGTTCTTTGCGCACGAGATGCTGGCCAAGGCGGCCAGGGCGCGCAACGACACGCAAGAGCTGGATCGCGAACTGGCCCACGCGGTCGCGGCTTACACCCGCCTGAGCGTCGACGACCAAGCCGCGTGCAAGGGCGACCTTGACGGCCTGATGACGCCGACATGATCTCATCGAGCTTTGCAGCACGTGCGCCCAGCCTATCGAGCAAAGCATTTGCAGTGCACCGAAGTCTCAGAGCTTGTAGGCCAGTTGCAGATGTACGCCGCGGTCTTGCAGGGTGCCGTGCTGGGTGCTGAGATCGATACCCGCATGTATGCGCCTTGCCAGCGCCAAATCGAGCTGCAGGCCGCGCCAGATCAGCCTGGTGGCCAGGCCCACGGATGACAGCGAAGCGCTGGGGGCCCCCACATTGCGCGCGCGGCCATAGTCCAGGAATGGCAGCAGATTGACGCTCAGGCCCGTGGCGGGGTTGCGCAGCAGCGGGTAGTCAAACTCCAGGTTGACGACCTCGCCCTGGTCGCGCACCAGTTGGTTCTCGCGGTAGCCGCGCACGGTGTTGACGCCGCCTACCGACAGGCCATCGAGTGCCAGCAGCCGGTCGGCGCTGCGCTGCATCGTCGCGCGCAGTACCAACTGGGCGCCGTTGTCCATCACTTGGCGAGCCCAGTGCACCTGGCCCATCCACAGGCGAAACGACTTGGCCGCGCTGTCGGCAGTGGGCAGGCCCGGCACGTCTTGCAGGTTGTTGCGCCCGACGCCGAAGGTGGAGCGCAGTGCGATCACTTGCTTGGGAGTGCGGTAGCTGTAGTCTTGCCAGAAGCGCCACAGTGTTTCCCTTGTGAGGCCTTCCGGTTCATTGGGGGTGAAGGAGTAGGGTTCGCCCAGCAGTGAGCTGTGGTTGTCGCGGCGCAGGTGGTGTAGGCCGATGCTGAACTTCTGGTTCAACGATTCATGCAATGCATGGCTTAGGCCGACGTCGACGCTGCTGAGCACGCTCTTGATGTCCAAAGCAGCAGCAGGTTCTTCAACCACCGATGATCGTCCATGGTCCAGCGCCACCGACAGGCGGGTGCCAGCAAAGCCCAGGGGCATGTGCCAGCTTGCGCTACTGCGTGCGCTGGCGCCGGACTGCGGCGGCAGCTGCAGCGAGAGGTCGAGCGCATCGCCCAGACCGGTCAAGTTGCGCACAGTGCCTGAGACGCCGATCGCATCGGAGCCGATGGAAGGCGGCCGGTAGTTGTTGGTGAACAGGTTGAATTGGTAGGCGCGCGCGCGCTCCACCTCGACAGTCAGCGTGGCCTGGCCGGGCTGCGCGCCAGGCACCAGGCGTGCATTCATGCGGGCAATCAACGGGTCGGCCAGCAGCATCTGAAAGCGCTCGCGCAGCACTTCCATGTTCAAGGGGCCGTCACCCTCTCGCTTAAGACGGCGCGTCACGTAGCGTGGGTCCAGGCCCGCCACGCCGCTGAGATTGATATCGGACAGACGGCCCTCCACCACCGTAAAGCTGATCACGCCTTTGGCCACGTCACCATTCCACATCACGCCGGAGTTGACGTAGCCCTGGTCGGTGTAGTGGCGAGTGAGTTTGTCGCGCAACTCGTCGAGTTCGTCCAGGCTGGTCTCGCGTGCCAGGTAGGGCGCGGCAATGGCTTGCAGCACGCTGGTGGCGACCACCGTGTTGCCGGAGAACACGGCGCGCCGAGCCGCGAACGAGCCCTGGTCGGCCGCGCTGGCCGAGGCCAGCCCAAGCAGCAGGGCGGCGGCGCCACACGCAGCCCAGCGCACGGGGTGTAGCACGCTGATCACAGGCATGACGGTTGCGCCAGCCGCGCCAGGGCGGTAGGTGTGTGGTTGGCCAGCGGCGCGCCCGCTTGCCGAGGTGGTGCCGCCAAGACCGCCTCTGCGCGCAGTAGCCCGCGATGGGCCACCGGCAAGCCACCTCGCCCAGCCACTGCCAGGGAGCTGCCCGCACTGACCTGACAAGGGTTGCGCCCCAGCGCGATGTCGTCCATCAGCGCAGCATTGAGCCGCCCCAGGCTGCCCGAGAGGTCCAGCACCGGGCTGGTGATGTCGATGGCGCCGCTCACACCAGTCGGCGCGGCCGCCTGAATCACGTTGAAGCCGAACACGCCAGACGTGAAGTCGAAGGCGCTCTGGCCGCCGACAAACAGCGTGCTGCCGCTGGCAACCAGAGTCTTGACATCAATGTTCACCAGCCCGCCGGAGGCGTTGCTGGCGGCGGTGTTCGCCTGGATGAAGCCGCTGTTGAGCGACAGCGCGTCGGCGCTAACCTGGATGTCGCCCCCGTTGCCGCTGGTGCCCAGGACAGACGTGGTGATCTGCGAGTTGTTCAGGGCCACCACCTTGCCCGCCGAAACGCTGATGGCGCCACCATTGCCGGTGTTGGCGCTGGTAGTGATGCCGCCCGAATTGAGGATGAGGCGTTCGCCGGCCTCGATCTGGATCGTGCCAGCGGCGACGTTGCCGGTGGAGTTGGCTTTGATCGCGCCGCCGTCGAGCGCCACGTTGGCGGCGTGAACCTCCAACTTGGATGGGGATACGGCGGACGGATCGGCGTTGGTGCCGCTGTTCTCGATAGTCAAGGAACCGCCATTTGTCAGCGTCATGCCGCCATTGGCAATCACCGTGACGCTGCCCGGTTGCCCAGACGAGTTGCGAGTTGCCACTGCCCCAATTTGACTCTCCGCGCCATCCACATCGATGGTGCCTGCTCTGATCGTCACTTCGCCGCCGCGTCCCATGTCATTGGTTCGCGACGTGATGACGCCTCCCCCCAGCAGTCGCAGCTTGTCGTGGACTTCAATCACAATCGCGCCTGCGTCGCCCGAACTCGGATACTGGGCTCGACTCGAGATCCCTGTGGGAAATTGAGAAGTGCCGCCTTCAATCGTCAACGTGTCCGCCGTTATGTTGACTGTGCCAGCACTGCCTGATGACTGTGTGTCGCTGGAAATGGCCGCACCAGTCTTTGGTCCAGGGGCACCGATCATGATGTCTGGAGCGCTCACGGATACGGTCCCGGCGGGCCCGGGCCATAGGTGTCCGACGAGATGAAGCCACCCTCGGCCAGTTCGATACTCTTGCTCGCCCTGACGGTGACCGAACCGGCTTTTCCGGGGCCAGCCGAATCGCTCGGAATCCACGCGAAGCCTTCAACGTCGCCACGTGCCAGCCGTACCCGGTCCGCATGACATTTACGTTGCCGGCATTGCCGCTGCCGTAGGCGGTTGATTGAACAAATACGCTGCCGATAGCAGTGAAATCTCCCGACGCGGTGATTTCAATGTTGCCAGAGCTTCCGCTGCCGTCTGACGACGAACTGATCAGGCCACCGTCTGCTACGTCGAGGTTGCCCCCGACAACGAAGCTAATGTTTCCTGCCGACCCCAACGTACGTGCTGTGGATTGAATGTAACCATTCCTCATAGTCGCATTACCAGCTACGTTGATGTCAACTGAACCTCCGCTACCGGGGCTGCCTAGAAAAGTCGCGCTGTCAATTCCTGCAACGCCAAAGCTCGCGGAACCGTCGATGGTGAGGCGCCCTGAGGAAACGACAACTGAGCCTGCATTGCCGTTGCCTGACGTGCCGGATGATATGAACCCGGTGCCCAGTACTTGCAGATGCCCCGGAACGGTGACCGATACCGCGCCGCCGTTTCCGGTGCTGCCGCCCCCTGCTTCAGAGGTGATGCCAGCGCCCAATAAGCTGCCTACTCCATCGAGAACCAAGTTGTTGGCATTGAACACGACACTGCCTGCATTGCCTGCTGACCATGTGTTGGACGAAATTCTCGAAGATCGAAGAATTTGTGCGTCACCGGTGACGTTGACGTTGATCGTGCCTGCGTGGCCAGAATTCAAAGCGCTGGACATGCTGTGAATTCCTGTTAGGTCCGTGTCGTCACTGCTGTCCATCAACAGTTGCCCGGCATTCACTTTGATGTCACCGGCACGGCCCAAGCCGTAGGTGTTGGCGGCAATCTTGGCGTCATTTAGCAAGCGCAATTCGCCGGGGGTGTCGATGCGAATCGAGCCCGCGTTGCCACTGCTGAAGTACTCATTGGTACTGAACAGGCCGGTCGAACGGGTGGTGTTGCTGCCGTCCAGCAGCAGGGCGCCCGCAGTCACATCGATGCTGCCGCCAGAGCCTTTGCCTGACGTGCCCGTGATGATCCTGCTGCCGTGCAGCACGCGCAATTCGCCGGGGGCCGTGATGTGAATGGCACCTGCATTGCCCAGGCCGTCACTCAAGGCCTGGCTGGAGATTTGAGTCAGGCGCTTGCCGCCCGTGCCATCCACCGTGATGTCGGGTGCCCACAGGTTGATCGATCCGGCTTTGCCGTCCATGTAGGTGTCAGCGGTCACCATGCTGTCGGTTTCAACCCGAATCAATTTGCCCGCGCGCAAGGAGACGGTGCCCGCCTGCCCCGCGCCGAAGTTGCTGCCGGAAATCTGACTGCTGTTCTTGAGCACGATGGAATCGGCCACCTCCACGGTCAAACCGCTGGCATCACCGTCCGAGCCGCGGTTGGTGACGCGCGCCCCGCTCTTGTGGCCCGCACCGTCCAGCATCAGCGTGTTGGCGCTGATGGCGACTTTGCCGCTGGCGCTGCTCCAACTGGTGTCCGACGTGATCTGGCCGCCGCCAAGAATCTGAATGTCACCGCGCGCCGCCACCGTCACGTCGCCACCGCGCCCGGTATTGCCCGTTGCGGATTGGCTGGTGATGCCTGAACTGGCGGTTGCCGTGCGCCCGTCAATCACCAGGCTGCCGAGTTCGGCGTTGATGGCGCCTGCGGCTTGGGTGCTGCTGGTCAGGGTTGACACCAAGGAGCCAGCGCGAATGGTGGTGTCGCCAGCGGCGACAGTGATGTTGCCGCCGGGTGGGTCTTTGAAGGCGGACTTGGTGTAGACGAAGGCTTGCTTGTCCAGCTCCAGCTTACCGTTGGCAACCGGCAGTGGGCCACTTGCGTTGACCTCTGTCGGACCGGCGCCAACCGCGACCAGGCGGATATTGCCGGTGCTGGCCCGCACTTCGGCGTGCTCGATGGCAAGGTCACCACCCACCAGGCTCAGGCCCGCGCGCTTGCTATCGAGCACCGCGTCTTTCACGGTGATACTCGCGCGCGTGGCCCCGAGAAACCCGAACGCGGTTGGATCGGCACTCGAAAACGTACTGCCACTGGTGGCATCTGCATACATCCTGCCATCCGGAAACTTCAGGTAGTTGGCCGTGCTGACATGAAACGCCCCCGGCACATCGACACTGGCGCCCGCGCCAAAGGTCACCCCCGCCGGGTTGATGAAGTAGAAGGCAGGTGTGGCGCCACCCGCGGCGCTCAGGCGCAGGGTGCCGTTGATTTGTGACAGCTCGCCGCCGGTGACGCGGCTGATGACGTTGGCCAGCGTGGGGCTGGTGGTGCTGAAGTTGGCCGCTTGGCCGCTGGCCAGGTTGAAGGTCTGAAAGCTGTGGAACAGGTTGTTGCCTGCCAGCTTGCCCAGGGTCTGGGGGATCGCGTAGTTCGGCCCGGTCAGCGTTTGTGCCGCCGGGCCCAGGCTGCCGTCGGTGCGGATTTGCGCCTGCGCCCCAGTGCCGAGCCAGGGCGTGGCCGCCGCCAGTAAGCACAGGCCCAAGCCGGGGCGTGCCCGGTGGCGCAAACGCGCAAAGCGATTTGACAGGTCGTGCATCACAGCCAGTTCCCAATCAAGGCAAACGGCGCCCAATAGAAGGGGTGAGCCAGTTGCCGCTTGCCGATGAGTTGACGTTGCGCCTGGCGCAACGCCTGGGCTTTGCTCAAGCCCTGTTGTGCCATGCCACGGTAGAAACCCTCCATGACCAGTACTGCCGCCTCGTCATCCACCGGCCACAGCGTACCGAGCACGCTTTTGGCACGTGCCTTCATGGCGGCCCCGGAGATGCCCAATGGCGCGCGGTCGTTGCCCGCGGCGGTCTCGCAGGCCGACAGGCTGAGCAACTCGATTGGGTGTTTCTGAAACTGGTCGCCCGACAACATGGTCTGCAGACCATCGAGCGTGAGCAGATCGTCGTAGGCCAGGATGTAGCTGGAGTCGGCGCTGCCGCCAAAGACACCGTGCGAGGCCACGTGGATGATGCGGTGTTGCTGTGATTGCGCCGCATTGCGAAAGGCGTCCACGGTGAATTGAGCGTCCAGCAAGCTGGTGCCGGGCACGATCCGCTGCAGCGCTTCAACTTCCTTGGTGACACCTGGCAGCGCCAGGGCGCCGCGCATGCTCTCCAGCGTCTCGGCGCGTGTGGCGGCAGTGGCCATGGCCGATCTGGTCGCGCTGACCCTGGGTGAGCGCAACAGTCGGCCTGACGCCAGCGCGGGTGTCGAGCGCGGCGTGGAGGCATCGGCCAGCAGTTCAGCCAGCCGGGTCGCGCCGTATTTGTCCACCACGTCGCCGAAGTTGGAAGCACCCGCCACCAAGGCGGTCATCGATTGGCGCGGCGCAGCCTGGGTGTTGGTCATGGTCAAGCCGGTGGCGGATGCGATGGCGTACTTTTCAATCGCGTACTGCGCGCCGTCGTGCAGCACCGCCAGGGGAATCACGCGCAAGGTCGAGTCGGGAACAAACACCAGGGTGTCGATCGCGTCGCTGCGCAAGAGGTCTTCCAGCGGGCGCAGTATCCAGTCGTAGAGCTGCGTGGCCGGGCCCAGGTGTTGGCCGCGCCGGTCACGCAATTCTTCCGCTAGCGTGCTCACTGCCGCTTGCACCGACTCACTGGGCACGGTGGTGCTGAAGCGGGTCATGGCATCCGAGGTTTGCACCAGCAGCTCGATACGGTCGGCAAAGATGATGGGGTACAGCACCAACGTGCCGACCGGTATCACGGTCTGGCTGCCGCCCTTGACCGCGTCTACCGCGCAGCGGTCGCCCAGGTAGTCCTGCATCTCGGTCTGCTTGAGCAGTTCAACCGTGTCGCGCGCCCGGCGCAACGTGGCTTGGAGCTCGGTCTTGGGCGCCGCGACGCTGGTCTTGAGCAGGTTGTCAACCAGACCCAGGTAGATGGGCTCGAAGGTGGTCCGAAAAGACGACTGTCCATCGTCGTAGTCGATCGGGATGTCCTGGCGCATCCTCTCCAATTGGCTGACCGCGCCTTGGTATGCGGTCAGCGCGCGTTGCGCTTGGCCCTGGGCCTGGTGCAGCCGCGCGGAGCGCCATGTCAGGGCGATGGCCAGGTCGCCAGCCGCGTGGCCAGCAGCGCCGCGCAGGCGGGTGATGGCCTCTTGATTTAGCCGCATGGCCTCGCTGACGCGGCCCTTCACTTCGTGCCATTGCGCCAGCGCGTCGAGGGACTCCAGATGTGCCCGCGAGCCCGGCGCCTGGCTGGCCAGAGAGTGGCCCCGCTCCAGGCTGCGCAGGGCCAGGGCGTGGGTCTCGGTGTCCAGGTTGAGGGCTTGCTGCCCAAGATTGAGGTAAAGCCTCGCGTCGAGCCGGGCCGTCGGGTGCTCGCCCACATCACGGTAAAGCGATTCCAACTGCTGCGCCCGCAGTGCCGGTTCTTGTAGGCGGGCCAGGTTCAGGCGGGCCAGCAGGCCGGTGGCGCTGCTGGTGCCTGCCACCTGCCGGGCCTGGGTGTAGTGTTGGGCGGCCAAGGCGGGGTCCTTGCGCAGCAGCGCGAGGTTGCCGAGGTCAATTGACAGAGCGGCTTGCTCGCCGCCAGGGGTCAGCCTTTTTGCCTCCTGCAGCGCGTGTGCCGCTTGGTCCAGGCGGCGGGCCTGCAGCAGCGTGGCGCCCAATTCGCGCGCTGCTCGTGCACGCTCAGTGTCGTTGGCGGCGAGTTGCCGGGCTTGTTGAAAGTGCGCAATCGATTGGTCTATGCCGCCGTCCAGACGCGCTGTGGCGCCACTGGCCATCAAGTTGGCCCAGTTCACGGCTGGCTGCGCCACGCACAGGGTGGCCAGGCTCGCCATGGTGATCGCCATCAACTGTCGAATGCTCTTTAAAGACATTGGCAACTCGTTGCTTCGGGCTATTGCGCGAGTCAAGGCGTGGCCTTGCGCTCGCACTGGACTGTGTCAAGACTACCCGGCGGCCAAACTGTGCGCCGAGCGGCCATTATGCGGCGTCGATGGGGCTGCGTCGAGTCGTGGTTGTCGGTTGCAGTCGGCAGTTGCAGTAGCCAGTCAGGTGCTACCGGTGGCTTGGCTGACCGGCCCCCGTTGACGCGCTACTCAAGTGGCTGGGCGCTGTCCGTCGGTCCGGCTGGCGACGCGCGTAGCGTAGGTGCTGACGACGATGGACAGCATGAGAATTGCCAGGCCGGCGGCGTGGAGTCGTGTCATTTGACCATGTGCGATCAACCAGCCCCCACTGGCCGCACCGAGCGCTTGACCGGCATACATGGCCGACGTGTTGAGGGCGATTGAACCGGACGCCAGAACAGGCGCCAGTTCCACCAACCGCGCCTGCTGGGCCGAGTTGGCCGCGAAGCAGCCCAAGGCCCAGGGCACCAGGATCAGCCCAGCCATGATCAGGCTGTTGCCCAGCGGCCATAAGGTCAAGCTGCTGGCTATCAATCCAAGCGCCAGGGTGACGGATTTGGCGGCCCCCATACGGTCGATACGGTGGGAGATCCAAAGGTTGCCAAGGAAGCCAAACGCGCCGAACCAGGCGAACATCAGACTGAGCTGAACCGGGGAAATGTTCAAGGTCACCTTGAAGTAGGGCGCGAAGTAGGAAAACAGGACAAACTGCGCGGCCGAGTACAGCGCGGTGACGCCCACGCACAGCAGCAGGCCCCTGGACTGAAACGTCCGGCGCCAGGTGTCGAAGGTGAAAGCCGACGGTTTGATGCCATGTGGCATGGCCCGCCAGACCCAGGCAGCGCTGGCACAGGACAGCAGACCCACCAGGACAAAGGCGTAACGCCAGCCCAGGCTGCCACCGACCCACGAGCCAATGGGCATGCCGACCACTGACGCGACCGACCAGCCGAGAAACACCAGGCTGATGGCTCGTCCGCGCTGGTGCTGGGGAACCATGACACCGACACAAGCAGCCGCCTGCGGCGTGAAGACCGCCGGAGAGACCACGGTCAGCACGCGCGCCACCAGCAGGGTTTCGAAGCTTGGCATGGCCGCACACACCATGTGCATGACGCCGTACCAAAGCATGCAGCCCGACAGCAGTTGCCGTCGGTCCCATGTTGAGACCACACCCGCCAGCAGGGGCGCCCCCAGGCACATCAGCAGGGCGGCGGCCGAGATGAGTTGCCCGGCGGCGGGAATGCTGATAGCCAGCGAAGCGCTGATGTCGTTGAGCGTGCCAGGCACGACCATGACGCCACTTCCAATTACGAAATTGCCGAACAACAGTGCCCACAAGACGCGGGGTAGCGTGGGCTGCGCTTGCGGGAGCTTGCTCAACGTCGGACCTGCAGCGCACCCGGGTTGACGATATTGGTCGGGGTGCCTTTGATGAAGTTCACGACATTGTCAAACGCGGCGCCGAAGTAGAGTTCGTAACTGTCCTTCTCGACGTAGCCAATGTGAGGGGTGCAAATGCAGTTCTCCAGTCGCAGCAAGGCGTGGCCCTGCAAAATGGGTTCGGTCTCGAACACGTCGATTGCCGCCATTCCTGGCCTGCCCCGGTTCAGGGCGCTGATCAAGGCGTCGGGTTCAATCAGTTCCGCCCGCGAGGTGTTGACCAGCAAGGCGGTTGGCTTCATGCGAGTCAGATCTTCGAGCCGCACGATGGACCGGGTCTGATCGTTAAGCCGTAGGTGCAGTGTGAGCACATCAGCGCGCTCGAACAGTTCGCCCTGTGAGGTAGCCGCTGCCAAACCGTCCTGGCAAGCCTGCGCGCGCGATTCATCGCGGCCCCAGACCAGTACATTCATGCCAAATGCCCGGGCATAACCCGCCACGATCTGGCCGATCTTGCCGTAACCAAAGACACCAAGGGTCTTGCCTTTGAGCACGTTGCCCAAACCAAAGTTGGCCGGCATCGAGCTCGCTTTGAGCCCCGACTGTTGCCACGCACCGTGTTTCAGGTTGCCGATGTACTGGGGCAGTCGACGCATCGCCGCCATGATCAAGGCCCAGGTTAGTTCTGCCGGCGCCACCGGTGAGCCAGCGCCCTCAGCCACTGCGATGCCGCGTTCGGTGCAAGCGAGCACATCGACATGCGCCCCCACGCGACCCGTTTGCGCGATCAGCTTGAGCTTGGGGAGTTTGTCGATGACCTGGCGTGGCAGATGAGTGCGTTCGCGGTTGAGCACAATCACGTCAGCGTCCTTCAGGCGCACCGTCAGCTGTCCCATTCCCTTGACTGTGTTGGTGTAGACCTTGGCCTGAAACGCATCGAGCTTGGCGGCGCAGTCAAGCTTGCGCACCGCGTCCTGGTAGTCGTCAAGTATCACGATATTCATAGGGCGCCATTGTGCCTTGGCAAGGGCGAAGGCCGGGCAAGGCAGAAACGCGCCAATGGCGTTAGCATCACCCTTACTCAGTCTTCCACCATTCAACGACCGCATCGCCAAGACGCTGGACTACCTGGCCTCCGTGCCCGCCAATATGATCGACGGCACGGAAGATAAACCGATTACGTTTCCCGTAGGGCGCGAGGCGACGCGAACGATGGCTGGCGAGGCCTACCTCAAGCACTGGGCGCTACCCAATATGTTTTTTCACGTGACCACCGCATACGCCATCCTGCGTCACAACGGTGTGGACCTTGGCAAGCGCGACTACCTGGCTGGTGCCGACCAGTGAGTCAGTGCAGCGCTGCCTCGCGGGCGGCCAGCCGGTCGAGCTCGGCACACACGTCGGACATGCGCCCGGAAATGACCATTCGCCCGACTTGTGCAGGGGTCTGGCCCGCCTCCAGAAAGCGCACCACGCGCAGTGGCCGACGCACAGTCGCGTTGCCTTGGCTTACAGCAGCACCCGAGGTCATCCACGACGACTGCACCGAGGAGACTTTGCTCGCCGTGCTGACGCGCCGGCTGGCGGGTGCGACCTGTGGTGGCAACGCCTTGGTTGAGGCCGGTAGCAGCCAGCGCAACAGGTTGTGAAGTGGTGCCATCATGGCTGGCGGCGTCATGGAAGCGATGTTCATGGGGTGCCTTCTGAATAGCGTTTACATCAGCATGGTGTTGCGAATCAAGCCGACCGCCAGGCCTTCGATTTCGAAAGGCTCACCGGGCTCGACCACAATCGTCTGGTAGTCCGGGTTTTCGGGATGTAGCTCAATCAGGTGCTTGTTGCGACGAAACCGCTTGACGGTCACCTCATCACCGAGCCGGGCAACGATGATCTGGCCGTTTTTTGCGTCCTTGGTGCTTTGCACCGCCAGCAAGTCACCGTCCATGATGCCGGCGTCGCGCATCGACATGCCGCGTACCTTGAGCAAGTAGTCCGGCTTGCGCTGGAACAGGCTGTTTTCCACGTAGTAGGTTTGATCAACGTGCTCCTGGGCCAAAATCGGTGAACCCGCCGCGACCCGCCCGACCAGTGGAAGCGCCAACTGCGCAAGCCCGGGGAGAGGCAACGAGAATTGCTTGTTGCGGGACTCATTGATGGACCGCAAGGCGTCGCTTTTGAGACGGATGCCCCGTGATGTGCCACTGATCAACTCAATCACGCCCTTGCGGGCCAAAGCCTGCAGGTGCTCCTCGGCGGCATTGGCGGACTTAAAGCCCAACTCGGTCGCGATCTCGGCGCGCGTCGGTGGCGCGCCTGTGCGCGCGATGGCGCTCTGGATAAGATCAAGGATCTGTTGCTGGCGGGCGGTCAGTTTGGGGCTTTCAAGCATCATGGCTCCTTCGTGGCTGAGGTAGGCTGGCTGTGAGTCTGTACACGCTGTCTTGATATCCAGTATCTGTATTTTTAACCAGTTTTCAAGGAAATGCAAGCCATGAATTCAAGCACCCCGACCAAACTTGCTGTTTTGGGCACCGGCGGCACCATTGCCGGCGCCGCCGTCGATCCGATGGACAACGTCGGCTATGCGGCGGCGCAAGTCGGCGTGGCCCAACTTCTGGGGTCCGTGCCGGCATTGCCGCGCTTGCTTGGTGCATGCGAACTGGTAACTGAACAGGTGGCCCAGATCGATAGTAAGGACATGACGTGGGCGGTGTTGTACACGCTGTGGCAGCGCGTGACGCATCACCTGTCGCAGAGCGATGTTATGGGTGTGGTGATTACGCACGGAACCGATACCTTGGCCGAGACCGCGTACTTCCTACATTGCGTGCTCTCGCCGGAGCTGTTGTCGGCCAAACCGGTGGTGCTGACTTGCGCGATGCGACCGGCTTCGGCGCTGGCACCGGACGGGCCGCAAAACGTGCTTGATGCCGTGGCGGTAGCGCTTACGCCCTCGGCCAATGGCGTAATGGCGGTGTGTGCCGGCACGGTGCACGGGGCCGAGCACGTGCAGAAAGTTGACACCTATCGGCGCGACGCGTTTGATTCGGGTGACTACGGACCACTGGCTTATGTCGAGGAGGGCGCCCTGCGTCAATTGAAGAACTGGCCCGCCCCTGGCGCAAAGCCGATTGGGGAGGCTGTTCATCGCCAGGCGCAATCCAATGACTGGCCGCGTGTCGAGATTGTGATGAACCACGTGGGCGCCAGTGGCGCGATGGTGGACGCGCTATTGGCCCAGCGCGCGGCCGGCGCCTTGGACGTGCCTGTGCTGCGTGGCCTGGTGGTGGCCGGCACCGGCAATGGCACGATTCATGCCGACTTGCACGCCGCTTTACGGCGGGCCCAGTCGGCCGGTGTTCAGGTGGTGCGAGCCAGTTGCTGCCAGCGCGGGCGGGTGCTGCCCAGCGGGGACGTGGATCTGTTCCCCGATTCGCAGGGCTTGTCCGCAGTGAAGGCACGCATCGACCTGGTGCTCAGCCTGATGATGGCCTGACGACGGGCGCAGCCTACTGCTTGCGCTTGACAAACAGGTTGCGTTTGGCGTCTTCAGGGTACGCGAACGTGATGGCGCCGTTCTTGACCATACCCATTACCAGCATATTGGCGGTCAGCGCATCCTTATCCTGGAGACTGAACGGGTGTTCGTAGGTCGCCACGACGCCGTAGTAGACGCGGTTAAGACTCTCCAGCGCGGCTTTGATGGACGGCCCGCTGAGGTTACCGCTTCGAATACCGAATAGCGAGTAGACCAGTAGATAGACCGAGTCGTAACCCTGGGCGGCCGCCATCGGAACGGGGATCTTCTTCACCTGGTTGCGTCGCGCGTAGCTGACCAAAAACGAGGCGCGTCGCTCATTGCTGGGCTCGGCGATGAAGGTCTGCGCCATCAGGGCGCCGTCCGCCGCCTCTTTTGCGCCATCGAGGAAGAATGTGAACGACAGCGGCCAAGCGCCGACCTGGGGCACAGCCCAGCCCAGCGCTTTGCGACCTTTTGCAATCACGGCGTTTTCGTAGCCGACGGTGTAACTGAAGATCACATTCGCTCCGGCCGCTTTGGCGGCCTTGAGCTCTTCTTCCAGATTGGTCACACCCAGGGGAAAGCGCGCAACGTGGACCGGCTTGAGCTGGCGCGCCGCCAGTGCGCTCTCGACATCGACCAGTCCGCCCGCCCCGTAACCGGTGGTGTCGGCAAAGATGGCAACCTTTGTCCAGCCACGTTTGACAATGTCGTCGATCACGAATGGCGCTTGGATCGCGTCCTTGGCCGACGTCCGAAAGATGTAGCTTTCCGGCCCGGGATACTTGGCGGTCAGCGGCGTACCGGTGGCGACGGGGATGATCAGGGGTGTCTGGCTATTCTGGAACAGCTCCAGAGATTTGGCGGCCACGCCGGTGTTGCAAAAGCCTACCGTGGCCACGACCTTTTCGTTGAGCAATTCTTGCGACATCTTCATGCCCACATCGGGATTGCCCTGGTCATCCTTGATCACCAGCTGGATCGGTCGCCCCAGATAGCCACCGACACTGTTGATCTCGTCAACGGCTTGTTTGACACCGTTGAGCATGGGAATGCCGAAGTCGGCCGAGGGGCCTGAGAACGGGCAGATCACCCCAATCTTGATGGCATTGGCAGCGCTGACTGGTGCTGGGGCCGAAGCCGTTGCACCCGATTGGGCGATTGCCTGGCCGCAACCCATTGCGCAACACAGGCTCGTGAGAAACGCCGCGCTTGAAAGGGACTTGTTGATCATGTGGTTCCCCCGTAAGAATTTGATGATACCGAGCCCAAACTGGTGCATACGCCCAGAGTTACCCCTAGGCCGGACACTGTGTAAGACTATCGTCAGCTTCCGGCGAGGACCACGCATCAAGTGCTATGCCGCCAACGCCGCGAGGGCCCGGGCGGTAATATCTTCGACACTGCCTATGCCGCTGATGGCGCGGTACTTGGGCGCGGCCTGTGGGTCTGTGTTGGCCCAATTCGAGTAGTAGGCCACCAGTGGACGGGTCTGCGCGTTATAGACATCCAGGCGGTTCTTGACGGTTTCCTCTTTATCGTCATCGCGCTGAATCAGAGGCTCGCCGGTGACATCATCGATGCCCGCGGTTTTGGGCGGGTTGAACTTGACATGGTAGGTCCGCCCCGAGGCGGGATGCGAGCGCCGACCACTCATGCGCTCAATAATGGCCTCAAAGGGAACCTCGATTTCGAGCACATAGTCCAGCTTCACGTCCGCGGCCTTCATGGCATCGGCCTGCGGAATGGTGCGCGGAAAACCGTCGAACAGGAAGCCATTGGCACAGTCGGCCTGGGTGATGCGTTGTTTGACCAGGTTGATGATCAGGTCGTCGCTCACCAGGCCCCCGGCGTCCATAACTTGCTTGGCTTGCAGACCCAGCGGTGTGCCGGCCTTGACTGCGGCGCGCAGCATGTCGCCAGTCGAGATCTGGGGGATGCCGTATTTCTGGCAGATGAAATTGGCCTGGGTGCCTTTGCCAGCGCCGGGTGCGCCCAACAGAATGAGTTTCATGAGGTTCTCTGTATGAAAGTAAGCCAGCGCGTCATCGCTGCGGTGCTCTTGGTGGAGCCGCAGGTCCGGCGCCGCTCGGAGAATAGCATGGGCGGACTTGGCCCAGGCTTACGCGGAGGCGGTGCCGGAAATCAGTGCCCGCACGCGCTCAAGGTCTTCGGGAGTGTCCACGCCATGGCCGGGCGCATGGTCCGTGACGTGAACCCCAATCTGGTAGCCATGCCAGAGGGCGCGCAGTTGTTCGAGGGCTTCGGTGACCTCGATCGGGGCTGGCGCGAGCGTCGGAAACTGTCGCAAGAACGCCACCCGGTAGCCGTAAATGCCCACGTGGCGCAGCGGAGCGGGCGAGGGCAGCGCCCGCACGCCGTTGAGCGAGCCGTCACGCCACCATGCGATTGGCGCCCGGCTGAAATAGAGGGCACGCTGGGTGGCATCAAGAACCACTTTGACGACATTAGGGTTGAGAAAGTCGGCGACATCGCTGATTGGAGAGGCCGCGGTGCTCATGTGAACGCCCGGCCGATCACTCAGCAGATCGGCCAGCGCCTTTGGAAGCGTTGGGTCAATCAGCGGCTCATCCCCCTGGACATTGACCACGATTTCACTGTCCGCCAACCGCAGCGCCGTGCAGGCCTCGGCCAGTCGGTCGCTGCCGCTGGGGTGGTCGACGCGGGTCAACACCGACTCGATACCGTAAGCGTGGCAGGCAGACATGATGGTCGGGTCGTCTGCGGCGACCACCACGCGCGTCGTGGCCGCCGTCTCAGGGCAGGACAACACGCGTTGCGCGACCCGGACCACCATCGGAACACCACCAATGTCGGCAAGGGGCTTGTTTGGCAGACGCGTCGAGGCCAACCGCGCCGGGATCAGAATGGTGTAACTCACGGGCACTCGAAGCAGCAGTGTCAGCCGAGGTCAAAGGCCGAGTTCTTGGTCGGTCAGAACCCTGGCCTGGGCTTCCAACAGGATCGGAATGTCGTCGCGCACGGGATAGGCCAACCGCGCGCTGCGTGAAATCAATTCCTGCTTGTCGCGGTCATATTCAAGCGGGCCCTTGGTGACCGGGCAGACCAGCAGTTCGAGAAGTCGTGTGTCCATGGCGTGATGATAACTTTGCCTGCAATCGCTGTTGCAGCAATTCATCAAGTGCATGAAAGAACCCTGGCTCGACATTCAGTTGCAAGGGCACGGCCAGTGCCTCGGGGTTGCGGCGCCACAGTTTGATGGCGTCCTTTTCGGTGCACAGAACCGTAAAGCCACGATCTGCGAGCGGATCCCAGCTGTGGAAGCTGTCGTGATCGGGTAGCCCAACCGCCTTGGCCACGTGCAGTCCGACCGAGCGCAGCATGGCAAAGAACTGCTCTGGCCGCGCAACAGCCGCCACAGCGCGCAGCGGCAAGGCGTCGGGGTGCTTCAGCGCTGCCAAAGCGACGTGACTGCCGTCGACACGCAGCGCGTGATCCGCCAACGTTCGCGAGGCCCTGAATCCTTCGAACGCGGGCTGTGTGCCGGTGTGCAAGACCAGGTCGACCGCGCGCGGCCATGGTTCACGCAATGGACCGGCGGGCAGCAGCCAGCCGTTGCCGATGCCACGATCGTCAAAGACGCAGATCTCAACGTCGCGCCGCAGACCGTAGTGCTGCAGACCGTCATCGCACAGGATGATGTTGGTGCTGGGATAGGTGGCCAGTAAGGCTCGGGCGGCATCGGCTCGACGCGGCGACACAAAGACCGGCACGCCAGCACGCCGGTGGATCAGCACGGGTTCGTCACCCAGCGCAGCGGGTGCACTGTCCGCCTGGACCTCGCGACAATCATCGCCGGTCCTACCGTAGCCGCGAGAGACCACTCCTACGATCCAACCTTGCTGGCGAAGATGCTGTGCCAGCGCAATCACGATCGGGGTCTTGCCAACGCCGCCCACCAAGACGTTGCCGACGATGACTACCAGGGCGTCAACCTGCTCGCTCTTGAGCCAGTCATTCTGGTAGAGCCAGCGTCTGAGTCCAGATAGAAGCCCAAAGACGATGGAAAGCGGCCACATCGACCAGGCCCACAGGCCACGCCTAGTCCAGCCGCGATGCGCGAGATGGCTCAGGCCCGGCCGGTGATGCGCCGTGGTCATGCGCGCTACTTGAATCCAGCCTGAGCAGTGGACTGGGTCGCAAAGGTGATTTGAGTCAGGCCCGATCGTCGGGCCGCTTCCATGACCGTAATTACCGCCTGGTGACGTGCGCTGGCATCGGCGCTGATGACGACCACGGTTTCCTTGCCGGCCTTGGCGCCGTCGACCATTGCCTTGGAGAGTTCTTCCAGGCCACGCCCGGCGACGGGCAGGCGATTCACGCCGTAAGCGCCTTCGGCGCTGACCGTCACCAGCAATTCCTTGGGATAGTCGCGTTGTGCCTCGGTATCGGCAACGGGTAACTTGAGCTGCATTTCCGTGTATTTGCTGTACGTCGTCGACAGCATGAGAAAGATCAGGACGACCAGCAGCACATCGATAAAGGGGATCAGGTTGATCTCGGGTTCTTCGCGCATGCGCGGGCGGAAGTTCATCGCGTCTTGCCCAGGGCGTTCAGATGGCGTACCAACCTCTCCGAGGACAGTTCGAGGGTCAACAAGTAGGCGTCGACGCGGGCGCGAAAGTAGCGCCAGAAGATCAGTGACGGAATCGCGATGATCAAGCCAAAGGCCGTGTTGTACAAGGCCACCGAAATGCCGTGTGCCAGCTGCGCCGGGTTGCCGCCGGTGGCTCCACCAGTTGGTGATTGCGAGCCGAAGATTTCGATCATGCCCACCACCGTACCGAAAAGTCCCATAAGCGGCGCGGTGGAGGCGATGGTTGCCAGTGCACTCAGGTAGCGCTCCAGCCGATGGGCCACTACACGTCCAGTTCCCTCCATGGCGGAACGCAAGTCGTCTTCGCTGCATCGGGGGTGGGAATTGACCATGCGCAACCCGCTGGCCAGCACTTCACCGAGCGCAGAGTTCTTCTCCAGCTGGGTCACCACATCCGGGCCGGGGACCGCACTGCGGGACACGTTCAGCACCTCGTCGAGCAGTTTGGCGGGCGCGACCTTGACGGTCTTGAGGCTGATGAAGCGCTCGATGATCAGGGCCAGAGCCAGCACCGAGCAGGCAATCAGCGGCCAGATTGGCCAGCCCGCGGCTTGTATGATGGAAAACAAATTGAATCTCCGCGCAGATGAAATGCCCTGCGATTATGGCCCACGCGGCTCACCGGCCAGCGCTTGCGTCAGCGAGTGGTCATGTCGGTCAAGCAGCCCACAGGTGCTGTGGATAACTTTGTTGAGAAGTACGCTGGAATCGTTCCGACCGCCCGTTTGGCGCGGCCTGGCCTCAAATTGATGACAAAAAGAGCACTACAAATATCAATGAAATCAACAACTTATCACGAAGAATCATCCTCTCCCATGACGCGCACTGGCTTCGACGCGAGTTTCTGTCCAGTGTGGAGTACTTTGGTTCCGTGGCCCTCGGAGAAGCGCACAAACACTGATGTCCGCGCTCATCATGCGTGAAATGGCGCCATCAATTTGGCAAGTCGGCGCGCTATGCCGCGCCATTGCTGGCGTCATTGATGCCGAGCTCAATCCCGTCGCCGTGCGCGGTGAGCTTTCGGGCTATACACGGGCTGCCAGCGGGCATTGCTACTTCACGCTCAAGGACGAGAACGGCCAGATCCGCTGCGCAATGTTTCGGCGCAACGCCAGCGCAATGGGCTTTTCACCGCGCGACGGAGAACTGGTAGAGGTTCACGGGCAGCTTGGCGTCTATGAGGCCAGAGGAGACTTGCAGCTGGTGGTGCAGAGCATGAGCCGTTGCGGACAAGGTGCGTTGTTCGAGCAGTTTCTCAGACTGAAAGCCAAGCTGGAGGCGCAGGGGCTGTTCGAGGCGGGACGCAAGCGACCACTGCCATTGCGGCCACGTGGCATTGGGGTCGTGACCTCGATAGGGGCGGCCGCTTTGCATGATGTGGTCACTGCGCTGCAGCGACGGGTGCCTCACATTCCGATCGTGCTGGCACCAGCGAGCGTGCAGGGTGCCAACGCGCCGGCGGAGTTGAGCCGAGCCTTGCGCGACTTGTACGCCTTAGCCAAGGCCGAGCCGGCCGCTGACAGCGACACCTGGCGGTCGATTGACGTCATCGTGCTGGTGCGAGGTGGTGGCTCGATCGAAGACTTGTGGGCCTTCAACGACGAGCAATTGGCCCGAACAATTGTCGATAGCCCAGTGCCCGTTGTCAGCGGGGTTGGGCATGAAACTGATTTCTGCATTGTTGATTTCGTCGCTGATTTTCGGGCTCCGACTCCAACAGCGGCCGCAGAACTGGTGGCGCTGGCGCGATCGGTCAGTCTGGACGAATTGGAGAGTCTCGGCGTGCGCCTGCAGGCAGTCCTGTGGCGCCTTATTGAAATGCATGGCCAGCGTCTGGACCAGGCGATCGGACGCATGTCGAGGCCCTCTGTGATGTTGGCTGCGCATCGGCTGCGCCTGAGCGCTTCGGCGCAAGGTTTGCAGCATTGCGCCAAGTTGACGCTAGGCCTGCGGCGAACGGATTTGTCCGCACTGCGCGCGGCTCTGCCAAGGTCGACCACGCGCCATCTGGACCGACTGTCTGAGCAGCTAATGCGTGCTCAACTGCGCCTGCAATTGCTGGACCCGAAGCTGGTGTTACGACGCGGGTATGCCTGGCTGAGTGACAGGCAAGGGCAGACGATTGCCAGCGTGAGCCAAATCCACAGCGGGCAGAGTTTGACGGCCACCCTTGCTGATGGCGAGGTTGATTTGACGGTCTCCCACGTTCGTTAAAGGATGTTCCTACAATTGGCCAGATTCGACCGACCAACTATTGAGGACACTATGGAACACACACTGCCTGCCTTGCCCTACGCACTGGATGCCCTGGCGCCAAGCTACTCTCGAGAGACCTTGGAGTTTCATCATGGCAAGCATCACAACGCCTACGTTGTGAACCTCAACAACTTGCAAAAAGGGACCGAGTTTGAAACCATGACGCTGGAAGACATCGTCAAGAAGTCCAGCGGTGGCATCTACAACAACGCCGCGCAAATCTGGAACCACACTTTTTTCTGGAACTGCATGAAGCCCGCCGGTGGTGGCGAGCCGGGCGGCGCACTGGCGGCTGCGATTGTCGCCAAGTGGGGTAGCTTCGCGGCGTTTCGAGAGGCGTTTGTCAAATCGGCGGTGGGCAACTTCGGCTCCGGCTGGACCTGGCTGGTCAGGAAACCGGATGGCTCCGTGGATATCGTCAACACAGGCGCAGCGGGCACCCCGTTGACGACGTCCGACAAGCCCCTGCTGACTGTCGATGTTTGGGAGCACGCGTACTACATCGACTACCGCAATCTGCGTCAGAAATTCGTCGAGACCTATCTCGACAAACTGGTGAACTGGGAGTTTGCTCAGGCAAACTTCGTCTGAGTGATCATCAGTTTGGCGCGCCAAAGGGCGCGCCTCGCAGCCGCGAACCGGGTTTGAAACCCTTGCGGCCAAACCAACCTTGATTCATCTCCAAGACGAACCGCACCGGTTTACTTGAACAGTGTGAGTCGGTGGACTGTGGCTTCATGTCCACCAAGTTGACGATGGTTCCGTCGTCCGCGATGAAGGCGGCGGTCAGGGGCAGCAGGGTGTTCTTCATCCAGAAGCACTGGATCGACGCTTGATCAAAAATGAACAGCATGCCTTCGGAAGGGGGCATTTCCTTGCGAAACATCAGACCGACGGCGCGTTGATCTTGCGACTGGGCAACTTGCGCCTGTAGTTGATGAATTCCGGCCGACAGCGTGACGCGCGGTAGGTCCATTTGCGGTCCGCTCTGCGCCTGCGCCACGCCAATGAGCAAGGCAAGGGCGGCCAGTATGCGTTGAGGGAGTTTTTTCATGGCTCGATTGTGCCGTTCCTGACCGGCTCGGGTCAAAAAAAATGCCCGCAGCGCGGGCATTTTTTTGGCAAGCCGGAATTACTTCTTGGCAGCAGCAGCCTTCTCTTCCTTAGCCTTCTTGGCAGCTTCGGCCTTAGCCTTCTTGGCGGCAGCCTTTTCTTCAGCCTTGGCCTTCTTGGCAGCAGCTTTTTCTTCCTTGGCCTTCTTGGCAGCGGCGGCCTTCTCAGCCTTGGCATCTGCGGGCTTCGCTTCAGCCTTGGCAGGTGCGGCGGCTGGGGCAGCGGCAGCAGGCGCAGCGGCGGCAGCAGGCGCGGCAGCGGCGGCGGGTGCGGCAGGCTTGGCAGGTGCAGCGGGCGCAGCGGCTTGAGCGAAAGCACCAGCGGCGAAGAAGCCGGCAACCAAAGTGGCGAGAAGTTTGTTCATGTTCAGTTCCTAGAGATAACGTTATTTCAGAAAGTGCTCCCCTTTGCGAGGTCGGCTCATCCGTAACGACGCAGCTCGACTCTTGGTTGACAGAGACGCGTAAAATTTTGACGCTAGAATCTAAAAGCTATGCCCAGACGGTCGAGACCTGCTGGTTTCGGGCATGCGGCGCTGCGCAAAAATCACCCCATTCCCGAACTCTATTTGCATCAATCGGAGACGATTCCAAATGTACCAACACATCAAAGTACCATCGGCCGGCCAGAAGATTACCGTCAATGCCGACATGTCCCTGAACGTGCCGGATCAGCCAGTGATTCCGTACATTGAGGGTGATGGCACTGGTTTCGATATCACGCCGGTGATGTTAAAGGTGGTTGATGCAGCGGTTGCCAAGGCCTACAGCGGCAAGCGGCAGATTCATTGGATGGAGGTGTTTGCGGGTGAGAAGTCCACCAAGGTTTACGGCCCGGATGTGTGGCTTCCGGAGGAGACGCTGCACGCCATACGCGACTATGTGGTTTCCATCAAAGGGCCATTGACGACGCCAGTCGGAGGTGGTATTCGCTCGCTGAACGTGGCTTTGCGCCAGGAGCTTGACTTGTACGTTTGCCTGCGACCGATTCAGTATTTTGACGGCGTGCCGTCGCCGGTGAAGGAGCCGCACAAGACAAACATGGTGATCTTCCGCGAAAACTCAGAAGACATCTACGCGGGCATTGAATTCGAGGCGGAATCCGACAAGGCGAAGAAAGTGATCAAGTTCCTCCAAGAGGAAATGGGCGTCAAGAAGATTCGTTTTCCGGCCACTTCGGGCATTGGTATCAAACCAGTGTCCCGGGAAGGCACGGAGCGTCTGGTTCGCAAAGCGATTCAGTACGCCATTGATAACGACAAGCCCAGCGTGACCATCGTTCACAAGGGCAATATCATGAAGTACACCGAGGGCGGCTTTCGCGACTGGGCTTATGCGCTGGCACAAAAGGAATTTGGTGCGGAGTTGGTTGACGGTGGACCGTGGTGCAAGTTCAGGAATCCAAAGACTGGCAAAGACATTGTGATCAAGGACAGCATCGCTGACGCCTTCTTGCAACAAATTCTTCTGCGCCCGGCCGAGTACAGCGTTATCGCGACGCTCAACCTCAACGGTGACTATGTGTCCGATGCGCTGGCCGCCCAAGTGGGAGGTATTGGCATCGCGCCTGGCGCTAACTTGAGCGATACGGTGGCGATGTTTGAGGCGACCCACGGGACTGCGCCAAAGTACGCTGGCAAGGACTACGTGAACCCGGGATCAGAAATCCTCTCGGCCGAGATGATGCTGCGGCATATGGGCTGGGTGGAGGCTGCGGACCTGATCATCAGCTCCATGAAGAAGTCCATCAATAGCAAGAAGGTGACCTATGACTTCGCGCGCTTGATGGATGGCGCGACACAAGTCAGTTGCTCAGGCTTCGGCCAGGTCATGATCGATCAAATGTGATCGCAGGGTGCAGGGTGGGTGTCGGCTGATGTCGGCACCAAGTACGGCGATGGCAACCGCTCCGGTCAGCAGGTCGGCAGCGGTTTTCTTTCTTTTGAACTTGAATGGCCGAATATCGACACCAACTTGGAAGCAGTATGGGCAGGTCAATGGTCGGCTCGATAGAATGGTTTATGGTTACCAAGTCCCCCGCTATTCCCCCGGTGTCGCCCATACGCCAGCCTGATCGTGACGATGGCGGATCGGTGGTTCTGGAGCGGCGAACCCAGAAGGTGCAGCCACCGCAGATGTACCAAGTGGTCATGCTGAATGACGATTACACACCGATGGAGTTCGTGGTCGTGGTCATTCAGGAGTTCTTTGGCAAGAGTTTGGAAGCGGCGACTCAGATCATGCTCAAGATCCACCTGGAAGGGCGGGGCGTATGTGGGGTGTACTCGAAGGATGTTGCCGCCACCAAGGTTGACCAGGTGCTGGACGCCGCCAGTAAGGCGGGGCACCCACTGAAATGCATCAGTGAGCCGGTGGAAATCTAGGTAATCTGAGTTTGTTCAAACACCAAGTCAGAATCGGATTACAGTAAAGCACTGAAGCAAGGCACTAAAGGAAATCACATGATTGCCCAAGAATTGGAAGTAAGCCTGCACATGGCCTTTGTCGAGGCGCGCCAACAGCGCCACGAGTTCATCACGGTCGAGCACTTGTTGTTGGCTCTGCTGGACAACCCCAGCGCGGCCGAGGTCTTGCGGGCCTGTTCCGCGAACATTGATGATCTGCGCAAATCACTCGCCAACTTCATCAAGGACAACACGCCGCAGGTCGCTGGCACCGATGACGTCGACACCCAGCCCACGCTGGGCTTCCAGCGGGTCATCCAACGCGCCATCATGCACGTTCAGTCAACTGGCAGTGGGAAGAAGGAAGTCACCGGCGCAAACGTCTTGGTCGCGATCTTTGGCGAGAAGGATTCGCACGCGGTCTACTACCTGCACCAGCAGGGTGTTACCCGTCTGGACGTTGTGAATTTCATTGCCCACGGAATCAAGAAGAGCGACCCACCCGAGCCAGTCAAGTCCTCTGAGAACCAGGCCGAGAGTGAAGAGGGCGCCGCAGACAAAAGCGAGAAGTCATCGCCGTTGGAGCAATACACCCAAAACCTCAACCAGCTTGCCAAGGACGGCAAGATCGATCCCCTGATCGGGCGTGAATACGAAGTGGAGCGGGTGATTCAGATTCTTTGCCGTCGCCGCAAGAACAACCCGCTGCTGGTCGGCGAAGCCGGTGTTGGCAAGACCGCCATCGCAGAGGGTTTGGCGTGGCGTATCACCCAGACGGATGTACCTGAGATTTTGTCGGAGGCGACGGTGTACTCGCTGGACATGGGAGCACTGCTCGCGGGTACCAAATACCGGGGCGATTTTGAGCAGCGCCTGAAAGCTGTCTTGAAGTCGCTGAAGGACAAGCCGCATGCGATTCTGTTCATTGACGAGATTCACACGCTGATCGGTGCGGGTGCCGCCTCTGGAGGTACGCTCGATGCGTCCAACTTGCTTAAGCCCGGGCTGAGCTCGGGTGCTTTGAAGTGCATTGGCGCGACCACGTTTACAGAGTACCGCGGTATTTTTGAGAAGGACGCGGCCCTGTCCAGGCGTTTCCAGAAGGTTGACGTCGTCGAGCCCTCGATCGAACAGACGGTCGATATCCTCAAAGGGCTCAAGTCGCGCTTCGAAGAGCACCACAATGTGAAGTACGCGCTCGCGGCCTTGCAGGCGGCAGCTGAGTTGAGCGCCAAGTACATCAACGACCGGCACTTGCCAGACAAGGCCATCGACGTGATTGATGAGGCCGGTGCCGCACAACGTATCCTGGCTCCGAGCAAGCGCAAGAAGATCATCAGCAAGTCTGAAGTCGAGGAGATTGTGGCCAAGATCGCGCGCATCCCGCCCGCAAATGTGTCCAATGATGACCGGGGTAAGCTCAAGACACTTGAACGCGATCTCAAGAACGTCGTATTTGGGCAGGACAAGGCGCTTGATGTCTTGGCTTCCGCAGTCAAGATGGCGCGCTCCGGACTGGGCAAGGGCGACAAGCCGATCGGCGCATTCTTGTTTAGTGGTCCAACCGGTGTTGGCAAGACCGAAGCAGCCAAACAGCTGGCCTACATCATGGGCATAGACCTGATTCGCTTCGATATGAGCGAATACATGGAACGCCACGCGGTCAGTCGCTTGATCGGTGCGCCGCCCGGCTATGTGGGATTTGATCAAGGGGGCCTGTTGACCGAGGCGATCACCAAGAAGCCGCATTGCGTGTTGCTGCTTGACGAGATCGAGAAGGCTCATCCGGATGTCTTCAACGTCCTGTTGCAGGTGATGGACCATGGGACCTTGACGGACAACAACGGGCGCAAAGCTGACTTCCGCAACGTCATCATCATCATGACGACCAATGCCGGTGCGGAGACCATGAACAAAGCGACGATTGGTTTCACCAACCCGCGTGAAGCCGGCGACGAACTGGCTGATATCAAGCGACTATTTACGCCGGAGTTTCGAAACCGACTGGACGCCACCGTCAGTTTCAAGGCGCTCGATGAGACGGTGATCCTGCGTGTTGTCGACAAGTTCTTGCTGCAGCTGGAGACACAGCTTGCGGACAAGAAGGTGGATGTCACATTCACGGATACTTTGCGCAAGTACCTTGGCAAGAAGGGCTTTGATCCACTGATGGGTGCCCGGCCGATGCAGCGCCTGATTCAGGACACGATTCGACGAGCGCTTGCTGACGAGCTGTTGTTTGGTCGTCTGACCGATGGCGGCCGACTGACGGTCGATATGAAGGTCACCACCGATGACAAGGGAGTCGAAACGGGTGAAGTGGTGCTAGATATCCATCCGTTGCCGAAGAAGGAAGGAAAGGCCAAGCCCGAGCCGCAGGAAGCCGCAACAGGTTGACTGGCCTTTGAAAACGGTGACGCCGGGGGGCTGACCGGGGCCCCTTGCGTGTTGATTGGACTTACCTGAAGCCGACCCGGTCCAGCATTTGCTGGACCTTTACTTGGTTCATGCCCACAACGCTGATGGGTGTTGTCTCGGCTTTGAATTTTCCCCCCGTCATGGCTTGCAAGGCTGGGTTGACCAGTTGGACATCCTTGGACACTGGCCATTCGTTGTTGCCGTTGGCAAAGTGTTCTTGGGCGCTTGGACTGGCCAAGTACTCAAGAAATCTGACCGCGCCGCTCAGGTTCTTCGAGTTTCGTGCGACCGCCCCGCCGGCAATATTGATGTGTGTTCCCCAGCTTGACTGGTTTGGAAATACAACGCCGACGCGGTCCACCACGGCCTTGTCTTCGGCCTTGTCGGAACGCATCAGCCTTGCCAGATAATACGAGTTGGTCACGGCAACGCCACACTCTGAGGATGCCACGGCCTTGATTTGATCCGTGTCCCCTCCTTTTGGCGGGCGCGCCATGTTGTCTACCATGCCCTTAAGCCAGAGCTGGGCATCGCTGGCGCCCAGGTGTTCAGTCATGGCGCCGAACAGTGACAGGTTGTAAGGGTGAGAGCCGGAGCGGAGGCACAGCTTTCCTCGGTTCTTGGAGTCGCCAAGTTCCTCATAGGTGTCGACGTCCTCCCTTTTGATCTTTGATTTGTCGTATACGATAATGCGCGCGCGGGTTGAGAAGCCGAACCACGGCGTGGCACCGTCCGCGTCTGCCTTGGCACGCAATTGGGCGGGGATCGCTGCCTCAAGGACCTTTGACTTGACCGGTTGGAACAGTCCCTCAATCTCGCCTTTCCAGAGGCGCGCCGCGTCAACCAATAGAATCACGTCCGCTGGCGAAGCGGCGCCTTCGGCTTTCAGGCGGGCCAAGACACCGGCATCGTCCATGTCGACCCGATTGATTTTGATCCCCGTGGATTGAGTGAAACCCTGGTACAGCGCTTCGTCACTTGCATAGTGGCGTGCTGAGTACACGTTGATGGCTGGCGCCTGCGCCAGCGCCGCGTTGGTGCAGACGAGGGCGATTGCGCCGATGGCGAAGTGGTGAGGTTTTTTCATGATGGCAGTGGTCGATGGCAAAGATTTGAATTTAACACAAACGCGAATCATTATCAATAAATGTTACTCAAAAGCTATCGGATATCGGTTCTTGCTCTAGTGTTCGCCAGCCTGATCGCAGGGTGTGCCACTGGGCCGACGGCTGATTTGGTGGCCGTGCCCGCGGTGACGCCCGCAACGTCCAAAGTGCCCCCGCGAATTGGTCTTGCCCTGGGAGGGGGGGCCGCGCGCGGGTTTGCGCACGTTGGCGTCATTCAAGTACTGGAGGAAGCCGGTATTCGACCAGCGCTGGTGGTCGGTACCTCTGCCGGTAGTCTGGTGGCCGCGCTGTACGCCAGTGGCAAGACCGGCGCGCAACTGCAGCAATTGGCCGAAGCCATGGAGGAGGCCAGTTTTGCCGACTGGATGTTGCCGATGTTTAGCCGCGGCATGTTGCGCGGCGAGGCGTTCGCACGCTACGTCAGCGCGCAGGTAAATGGTCGAACCATTGAGACGATGCCGATGGCCCTTGGAATCGTTGCCACGGACCTCAACAGCGGCCAGGGCATGCTGTTCCAGCGCGGCGACACCGCAGCGGCGGTGCGGGCATCGAGCGCGGTACCAGCCGTATTTCAGCCGGTCAGAATCTCCGGCCGCGACTATGTGGATGGTGGCTTGGTGTCACCGGTACCGGTACGCTATGCCCGTCAGATGGGTGCTGAGCTGGTCATAGCGGTGGATATCTCCAGCCCGCCTGAAGGCAATACCGCCAGCGATACGCTTCAGGTCTTGCTGCAAACCTTTTCCATCATGAGCAAGAGCATCAACGCCTTGGAGTTGCGCGATGCGGACCTGGTGGTACGTCCGCCATTGGCAGGCGTCGGGAGTGCCGACTTCGGCGCGCGCCGGCGCGCGATTGATGCGGGTCGGCGCACCATGCTCCAGTTGTTACCGCAGCTCAAGGCGGCGATAGAAGCCAAGACACGATAGCTCCCGACGACCCATAAAAAAAGGCCTCATCTTGCGACGAGGCCTTAAGGGATCCCTGAACCTGAAGGTTTCGAAAGGACCCGAGGAGACAACCGTTAGAAGCGGGTGGCTTCAATAAGTTCAACTTGGGCTAGTATCTCAGGGTTTTCCCTCGTTGTGTAGAGTCATCGCTCCACAAACAGCGAGTCCGAGCAAACAGGCCAAGTGTCCGTGATTAATTAACGCTTCTTGGCTGCGGGCTTGACGGCGTTGGCGGCAGTCGCAGAGACGGCGTTGAAGTTTGTTTCGGCAATTTCTGTGGCTTGCTTGACGGCCTTTTGCACTGACTCCAGCGTGTTGTTGGCCGCAGCCACCGCACTCTTCATCACTGCAACGGCGGTTTCGGAACCGGCTGGCGCATTCTTGGCAGCGTTGTCCACGATACCCATGAACTTCTTTTGAGCGTCAGCGGCCTGGCCTTCAAAAGTCTTTGTGAATTCTGCAGTCGAAGACGATGCGATGTCATACAGGTGGCGGCTGTAGGCGGCGGTTTTCTCGGCCAACGGCTGCAGCAAGCCCGATTGCAGGGCCAGCAGTTCTTGAGCATCTTTCACGCTCAAGACCGCTTGGGCATGGTCGCCCACTTCTGCCAATGCGGCTTTGGACGCGGTCAGGTTCAACTCGACAATCTTCTCAACGCCTTCAAAAGCCTTGTTGGTCAACCCAAACAGGGTCTCCATGTTGGCCTTGTGCGATGCAACAACTTGTTCCATGGTCAGCATAATCATTTCTCCAATAGTGAAGGTAGTGACGCTCTATCTGCCCCGGAACCCAGCAATCGCCGGCTTTGTTGCAGTGCAGCATAAAGTAAATTATAAGGATAAGCAGCCGATTTGCAAGCGGTGTTTGCTGCATTGCACCAATTTAGAATTGCCTGCCTAGATCCAGGGGCAGGCGTCGCTTTGTCACAATGCCGCCATGCTGGCGCTCTACGCGGATCACTATGCCTTGCCTCTGCCAGAGGGGCATCGATTTCCAATTGCCAAGTACACCATGCTGCGGCAGCGGCTGAGCAAGGAAATGCCGGCACTGCAAATGCTTCCGGCGCCGTCAGTCAGTGATGCAGAACTCGCCTTGGCGCACTCAGCGGATTACGTTGCGGCACTGGTTACCGGGACTCTGGCGCCGGGCATGATGCGCGAAATCGGTCTGCCGTGGAGTGAGCTGATGGTCGAGCGATCCCGTCGCTCGGTCGGGGCAACCGTCTCTGCGGTTTGCCATGCGCTTAGTCAAGGTGTAGCGATCAGCTTGGCAGGCGGCACACATCACGCGTATGCGAATCGGGGCAGCGGATTTTGCGTTTTCAATGATGTTGCAGTTGCAATCAAGCTGGTGCAGGCGCAACCTGATCGAGCTCGCTTGAAGGTCGCCGTCATCGATCTGGATGTTCACCAAGGCAATGGCACGGCCAGCATTTTTGAACGGGACGCCAGTGTTTACACGCTGTCTCTGCATGGGGAGAAGAACTTCCCGTTTCGCAAGGAGCATAGCGACCTCGATATTGGTCTGCCCGACGGCTGCGGCGACGCGGACTACCTTCGCGCACTCGACTGCGCGCTGGCCCAATTGAGTCAGGATTTCGCTCCTGACCTGGTGATCTACCTTGCCGGTGCGGATCCGCATGAGGGAGATCGACTGGGGAGGCTCAAGCTCAGCTACGCAGGTCTGCAGGCGCGCGATGCGCGCGTCATGCAGTGGTGCTGGCAGCGCGGCGTGCCGTTTGCGGTGGTAATGGCCGGCGGCTATGGGGTAGAGATCGAGAGTACGGTGCAGATTCACGCCAGTTCTTGCCAATTGGCTTGGCGATACTGGGCGCTGTGGCAATCGCGACAGCCGCCCGGTGAAGTCACTGGCAGAATGGTCGACCATGATTTCAAGCAATCCTGATCGACCTCAGGCTGAGCCACGCGACGCATACCGGGTATTTCGAGTCGTCGCGACGCGCTGGATGGACAATGACGCTTATGGACACGTCAACAACGTCGTCTACTACAGCTGGTTCGACACCGTGGTTAATGCCTACTTGATCGAGCACGGCGTGCTTGATGTAGCGAACAGTCCGACAATCGGTCTGGTGGTTGAAACACAGTGCAACTACTTTGACTCGTTGGCTTTTCCGCAACTGGTGGAGGCTGGGCTGCGCGTTGCTCGGCTCGGGGAATCCAGTGTTCGATACGAGATTGGGCTGTTCGCCCAGGGCACTGCCCTGACGGCCGCGAAGGGGCATTTCGTTCATGTTTATGTCGATCGGATCACGCGCCGACCGGTCAGTATTGGACCCGCATTGCGAAACGTGCTCGAAGCGTTGCGCTGAGTCTCACTGCAATTCCTTGGGGGCGAAGAACATCTCATGACAAAACCCCGTATATTGGTCACACGTGCCGTATTTTCGGAAGTCCTGGACCATCTTGGCGAGTACTTCGAGGTTCAGTCCAATCAAGCCGACGAGATCTGGAGCAAGGCGCAGCTCGTCGAGCGACTGCACGGAAAGCTTGGCGCCCTCACCACTGGCAGCGAGCGAATTGATACGGAGCTTTTGGCTGCCTCGCCCATGCTGCAAATTTGCGCCAACATGGCTGTTGGTTTTAACAACTTCGACCTTGACGCGATGACTGAACTCGGCGTGTTGGGCACCAACACGCCAGACGTGCTGACCCAAACTACCGCCGATTTTGGTTTCGCGTTGCTGCTGGCCGCCGCGCGTCGGGTGACCGAAGGTGAGCACTACCTGCGAGCGGGCGAGTGGCGCCGTTGGCGCTATGACATGTTCGCCGGCGCCGAAGTGCATGGCTCTACGCTGGGCATTCTGGGCATGGGGCGCATTGGACAGGCGATTGCCAGGCGTGGTGCCATGGGTTTTGAGATGCAAGTGATCTACCACAATCGTTCGCGGCTGGCACCCGATGTTGAGGCGCACAGCTGCGCGCGTTATGTAGGCAAGGAGGAACTGCTTCGATCAGCCGATCATCTGGTGCTGGTGCTGCCGTATTCGCAGCAATCGCACCACGCCATCGGCGCTGCGGAGTTGGCCATGATGAAGTCCACCGCCACCCTGGTCAACATCGCCCGCGGCGGCATTGTGGATGACCTGGCGTTGGCCGATGCCTTGGGGCATGGACGTCTGGCGGCGGCGGGGCTCGATGTATTCGAGGGTGAACCTACCGTGCATCCGGAATTGTTGGCATTAAAGAATGTCGTGCTCACCCCGCATATTGCCAGCGCGACAATTCCAACCCGAAAGGCAATGGCGATGCTGGCCGCTGAAAACCTGATTGGTTTTCTGCTTCTGGGTCAACCCGTGTCGCCACTCAATCCACAGGTCTTGGGGTCGCCACAGCAGGTGCAGCGCAAAGGGCGGGCCACCGGGACGCCGGCCGGATGACCGTACAGAGTCAGCGAGAAATCGAAAAGCCGCAGTCGCGTGCAGTTCGCGATGAGGAGAATGCGAGCTGTACCGCAGCGCTTCGGGTTTGCCCCTATGTGGAACCCACAGCGATCGTTGTCGTCGTGAACGCTACCATCGGCGTTAGATCCCTATGAACATCACATCCGTTTTGATCCAAATCGTCTGCGCGACCGTGCTGGTCAGCAGTGCCGCCAGCGCCGCGACTTTCGAAGGCGTTCGATTTGACGACTCAGTCAGGGTTGCCAATCACGAACTCAGACTCAACGGAATGGGGATTCGCGCTGTTTTCATCATCCGGGGCTATGTTGCCGGGCTCTACCTCCCTGGACGGGCGAGAACGATTCAGGAGGTCATGGCGTTGCCTGGCCCAAAGCGCATCCAGCTGCGCATGCTGCGCGACGCGAAATCGGCCGATTTCACCAAGGCCCTGGTCTCCGGCATCAAGAAGAATGCCAGCGCTGGCGAGCTTGACGCTCTGCGTGAGCGCGTCGTGCAGTTCGAATCCGCTATCGAGGCGATCGGGACTACCGCCAAGGGCGACACCATCAATCTGGACTTTGAGCCCCAGCACGGGCTGACGCTATCGGTCAATGGCGTCATGAAGGGATCTGCGATCGCGGGCGCTGATTTCTTTGGCGCCGTGTTGGGGATTTTTGTGGGTGACCGTCCGATTGATGCGAGGCTCAAGAAGGGGCTTTTGGGTCAGCAGACCGGTTGAATTGTGTAGTTGCTATTAATGGAGATGTTTGCCATGTACCGTCGATTTCTGTTCTGTCTTGGCCTGGCCACTGTCGCCTCGGCGGCGCTTGCGCAACCCTACCCAAACAAGGTGGTGAGACTGCAAGTTCCGTTTGCGCCGGGGGGTACCACCGACATCATCGCGCGCACCATCGCAGAGGCGATGGGCAAGGCGCTAGGGCAGTCTGTCATTGTCGTGAACAAGGTTGGTGGCGGTGGCGTGGTCGGTGCCAACGAAACCGCCAAATCCGCACCGGACGGTTATTCGCTGGGCATGGCGACGGTGTCAACCACGGCTGCCAATCCTGCCATCAATCCGCGTACGCCCTACAACCCTTTGACCGACTTTACGCCCATCATCAACATTGCAGCGACGCCCAATGTCATTGCGGTGCACCCAGGTTTTCCGGCGAAGGATTACAAGGGTTTCCTGGCCGAGTTGAAGCGCTCGCCGGGCAAGTACTCGTTCGCATCGTCGGGCACGGGTGGCATCGGGCATCTCCAAATGGAGTTGTACAAGAACCTCAGCGGGACCTTCATAACCCATATCCCATACCACGGCGCCGGCCCGGCGCTCAACGACACCGTGGCCGGGCAAGTGCCGATAACCTTCGACAACATGCCCTCGGCCATGCCGTTCATTCAGGCCAACCGCCTGGTGCCGATCGTGGTCGCGGCGCCGCAGCGTTTGAGTCAGTTGCCCAATGTTCCGACCTTCAAGGAAGTCGGCCTGGAGCCGGTCAATCGCATGGCCTACTATGGCATCTATGGGCCCAAGGGTCTGCCGCGTGAAGTGGTTGACAAGGTCAACGCCGCGGTACGCAAAGCGCTGGAGGACACGGCCGTGCGCAAGCGCATTGAAGACACCGGCTCGATCATCATTGGCAACACGCCAGAGCAATTCGCCGCTCAGCTCAAGGCCGAGTTCGAGGTCTATAAAAAGGTGGTTGATACCGCCAAGCTAAAGCTCGACTGAGCACGTGGCCACGGGCTCGAGCGGTCGTTCATCAAAAGGGCTTACCACGCGCTCGGTTGCGGATGGTCCAGGCCGAGCCAGTGCGGCCGATCTCAGCGTCATTGCCACGTTTGTTGACGCACTGTGGCTAGAGGAGGGCCTGTCGCGCAACACGCTGGACGCCTATCGGCGCGACCTCACCCTGCTGGCCGTCTGGCTGGGCGGAGTCGGCATCGGCTTGGTGGGCACAGGCGAGGGTGACCTTAGCGCCTATTTCTCCGCGCGGCATGCAGCCACCAAAGCGACGACAGCCAACCGGCGCTTGACAGTGTTCAAGCGCTTTTTCCGCTGGGCCTTGCGTGAACGCCTTGTGACGCGGGACCCGACGCTGAAGCTTCAGGCCGCGCGGCAGGCCTTGCGCGTGCCCAAGAACTTGACCGAGGCGCAAGTTGAAGCTTTGCTGGGCGCGCCCGACACCGATACTGCGATGGGTCTGCGTGACCGCACCATGCTGGAGTTGATGTATGCCAGTGGCTTGCGGGTGAGCGAGCTCGTCACGCTCAAGGTGTTCGACCTGGGCCTGACGGATCACGTGGTGCGTGTGCTGGGCAAAGGCCAGAAGGAGCGCCTGGTTCCCTTTGGCGAGGTCGCCAGCTTGTGGTTGCAGCGTTACCTGGCGCGGGCCAGGCTCGAGTTGCTGGCCGGCAAGCAGACCGAAGATTTGTTTGTCACTGGGCGAGGCACGAGAGCGGGTAGCGCGATGTCGCGGATCATGTTCTGGATGATCGTCAAGAAGTACGCGCTAGCGGCTGGCATTGTGGCGCCTTTGTCCCCTCACACCCTGCGCCATGCCTTCGCCACGCATCTGCTCAACCACGGGGCGGACTTGCGCGCAGTGCAAATGCTGCTCGGCCACGCCGACATCTCGACTACCACGATCTACACCCATGTGGCGCGCGAGCGGCTCAAATCGCTGCATGCCCGGCACCACCCGCGTGGTTGATTCGTCGCTGAGTGGTCGGCTCAATTCAACAGAGTCTCGGCCCAGCTCAGAGCCTGAAGGTGCGCTGAATTCACTTGACGGTTGCTAAGACGCAGTGCATCTGCGGCCTTGGCGAAGGCCTCGTCATTGGCGCTTTCGCAGGCCTCGGCCAGGTCCAGTAGCGGGGCCAGGTCACCGCTTCTGTGCAGCAGCGCGTCGACCACCGACGCTGGCAGTGCGACCGCGCTCAGGGCCTTGTCCATCGGCAGGCCCAGCATGGTGTCGAGCAGCGAAAACACGCCCACTACAAACGCGTTGTCACACTCCTGCGGTCCCAGCACTTCACCGGCAAGCAATTCCATCAAGCGCCCACGGACCACCGCCATGGAAGCCACCGCCGGCGGCGCACCGCCGTCGCGCGAGGTGATCATCAGCAAGGCGGCCCATCGAAACAGTTTCTTCAACCCCAGCAGCATCACAGCGTGACGAAACGACGTGATCTCACAACTCAGTCCAAAACCTGATGAATTGATGAAACGCAGCAGATTGAATGACAGCGTGGGGTCGTGCTTGAGCACCTCCTCGATTTCGCTGGTGCTTGCCTCGCGGCGAATCAGGTTGATGAGTTGGATCAAGGTGGTCTGCGAGGCGCGCAGCGCCTGCCCCTTTACCAGCGTAGGCTTGGCAAACCAGTAGCCTTGAAACAGCTTCAAACCCAAAGCGGCTACCTGTTCAAACTGCGTCGCCGTTTCAACTTTCTCCGCGATCAATTGTGCCTGCGAGCCGCTGCGGGCCAGTTCGACCACATCAGCCACATGCCGCGCCGGAGTCTGGGAAAGGTCTATCTTGATGAAAGACGCAAGCGCGAGCCATGGCCGGTAGACCTCAGTCAGGATGTCTTGGTTGAACGCCAGCCTGAAGCCTCGGTTGCGGACATCGATCAGCGTTTGGGTTCTGCTGTCGATCTGATCCTGCTCACTCGGCTCCAGCGACGGAATCTCCAGGACAATTTTGTCTGGCTGGATTAGTTCGAGATGTCCGCCAGTAAGACTGTCGTGCGTGCAATTGACAAAGATGGTCTTCTTACCGGTCAGGGCCTCATTGTCGATGTGAGACAGCACCCGAAATAGCAGTTCGGCATCGCTTGCCGCGGTGTGGTCGTCTGGCCGACGAGACCGGTCAAACAACTCATAGCCGACGACCGAGCGGCCAGCATCGACGATCGCTTGCCGCGCAATGGCAGTACGGTCGTCCGGCGCATTGTGTGTCGGCTTGTCATATGCGAAAGGAGTACTCATGGTGCCAAGTGGACTGTTTCGGTCCATTCTAGAGAACTTTGGGGGTGGGGCGTTGCATGTCTGCCGACGCGCGAAGGATCGTTGTGACGCATGGTATCTACAATCCACGGCATTGATTCATTTGGAGACAAGATGGCGCTTTTCGAGCTGGATGGCGTGTCACCCGAGGTCGCCACCTCGGCCTGGGTCGCGGACGGCGCACAGGTCATCGGTCGTGTGAACCTGGCGCAGGATGTCAGTGTTTGGTTTGGTACGGTCGTGCGTGGCGACACCGAGACCATCCGTATCGGGCGGGGCTCCAACATTCAGGACGCCTGCGTGCTGCATGCCGATATGGGTAAGCCGCTGACCGTCGGCGAGGATGTGACCGTGGGGCACCAAGTTGTGCTGCATGGATGCACGATTGGCGACGGCACCCTGATTGGTATTGGCGCGGTGGTGCTCAACGGCGCGCGCATTGGAAAGAACTGCCTTGTCGGAGCTGGTTCACTCGTGACTGAGGGCAAGGAGTTCGAGGATGGGTCGATGATCATGGGTAGCCCGGCCAGGGTCGTGCGTGCATTGGACTCACAGCAGAAGCAAGGACTGGTCAACAGTGCCCAGATGTATGTTCTGAATGCCCGGCGTTTCAAAGCCGGACTCAAGCGAATTGCCTAAACCCCCGGTAGGAAAATTTGTGAATGGGAATGCCTGTGTCTGAGTTGCACAAGTTTGTTTTCGAAGGTCTGCCGGTGCGCGGTGCGATCGTGCGCCTGACCGACGCTTGGCAAGAGGTGCTGCGGCGGCGTGCCGCCAACAGCGCCACCGGCGCCTACCCGGTGCCGGTGCAGACCATGCTGGGAGAAATGCTGGCGGCCGCGACCTTGATGCGCTCCAGCATCAAGTTCGATGGGGCATTGATTCTTCAGATCTTTGGCGACGGCCCGGTCCCGGTGGTGGTGGCCGAGGTCGGGCCGGACCTGGGCCTGCGTGGGGCCGCCACCGTAAAGGGCCCGGTGCCGTCGGACGGAAACATCGACTCCCTGGTCAACCTGAATGGTCACGGTCGCTGCGCGATCACGCTCGATCCCAGGACGCGCCAGCCGGGTCAGCAAGCGTATCAAGGGGTAGTGCCGCTGGCCGACGCCTCACACGTCAAGTTCACCCGCGTCAGCGAGATGCTGGCCCATTACATGCTGCAGAGCGAGCAGTTGGAAACCTGTGTGGTGCTGGCTGCCAATGAGCATTTGGCGGCCGGCCTGCTGATTCAGCGTTTGCCTGGGCAGGGCATGGGCAACCTGTCCGGCAGCATGGTCGAACGTGTGGGCGATGGCGACGAGGTCGAGGACGCCTACGATCGGATCGCCATGCTGGCCAGTAGCCTCAAACAGGAAGAGCTGTTGACGCTGGACGTCGATACCATTGTGCGGCGCCTGTTCTGGCAGGAGGCGGTGCAACGATTCGAACCGCAAACCGGCGTCCTTGGACCGCACTTTGCGTGCAGTTGCAGCCGTGAACGTGTGGCTCGCATGATTCTTGGTATGGGGCAGGCGGAGGCGAATGCGATCCTGATTGAACGCGGCAATATCGAGGTGAATTGCGAATTCTGCGCCGCTCAGTACCGTTTTGATGCGGTCGACGCGGCGCAGGTTTTCACCAAGGCCGGACAGCTGGCACCGGGCAGCTCAACGCCGCATTGAGCCGGCGCCGACAAGATCCTTGAACAGGCGGTGTTCGCACTGCGCGTTGCCGCATTGCGCACAGTGCCAGCTCCAATCGGCGCAGCTGCCTGCCCCTTGATCGGCTAACCGCTGTCTGAAGTGCTCGACGATGGTCAGCGCGCAGGCAAGGCGTTGCTGACCCGTTCCGTGCACCACGTGGTAGTTGATGCCGGCTCGTCCCAGTGCGAGGCGTAGCAGCCGGTCTACCTCAGGTTGCACGTGGGGGCCGTCACGTTGCAGACCGTCGGCCACCCAAGGCAGGTCCAGCGCCGTGAGCATAGTCAGGTCATAACGGCGCTGATGCTGCAGCGCGAAGTCATATAGCGACGTATCGTTGAACAGCAGGTCGCTGTAGACCGCAGTCATCAGTGGCGTCGTGTCAGCGATGGTGTGCCCAGTCTCACGAGCGAGATCGACGCGGTGCGCCTGTTCCCGAGCGATCGCGGCTTGCTCGCTGGCCTTCGGCGTGCGTTTCTCGCGGTCGCACCACTCGCGAAGAAACTCGCTGATCAGTTGCGCGGCATGTCCCCTGGATTGAAAGTGCGCCGTCATCTGTTGCGCCAGCACGGTCTTTCCGGTGCTCTCGGCGCCGACGATGGCGATTTTCATGGGTTCTGGGGACCGCACCGCGTTTGCTCGGGCTTCACAGTTTGCGCTGCCACGCGCGCAAGCCCACCACACTCAAGCCGATGAAGATGAGGTAGAGCAAGGCTGTCAACCACAAGCCCTTGAAGGCGAACAGGCCGACGCTGACGACGTTGACGACAATCCACATCAGCCAGTTCTCGATCAACTTGCGTCCGAGCAGAAACTGGGCGACCACACTGACGGCCGTGGGGAAGGCGTCCCACCAAGGCACGTCAGTATCGGTGTAGGTCTTGAGAAACAGTCCTGTCAGTGGCCACAGCACGGCGCATAGGATGACAACGCCGGCCAAGCCGTGTCGGGTCATTGCGCTGACTTTCAGGGTCGACCCGTCAGCGCGCACACCGCGCAGCCACTGGAACCAGCCCCAGCACGCCACCACCGCGAAGAACACCTGCAGCACAGCGTCGCCATAGAGCTTGCTGCGCCAGAACAGGGCAAAGTACATCAGCGAACTGACGATGGCCAGCGGCCAACCCCAGTGCACCTCGCGGATGTTGCAGCCCACCATGATCAGGGCCAGCACAAAAGCCGTGACTTCGAGCCAAGTCGTCGCGCTGCCCCACAGCGAAAACGCGATCCCGAAGATGTTGGCAATTAAATCGATATTCAAAGAGGCGACCCTGTTGGGAGGCTGGCCGCACCAGGACTACTTGCTGACCAGCACAAAAATCTCGTTGGGTTTGACCATGCCCAGTTCCATGCGCGCCTTCTCTTCGATCATGTCCAGGCCCTCCTTGAGGTCGCGCACTTCAGCCGCGAGACGCTCATTGGCGAGCTTGGCCTGACTGTTGAGTTGGCGTTGCTCATCAAGCTGACCGACCATCGTGGCGACGCTGGGTACGCTGCCCCGACCAAACCACAATTGCGCGTGCAGGGTCACCAGCAACGCTATCAGGAGGGTTGGAGCCAGGCGCGCACCCATAAGTCAACCTTTTGGGCCGCGCAGGGCGACTTCTGCAGCGACTCTGGGTGGCGCAACACCGCAAAGTCGGCAGTAGCGTGGCGCAGGTGCAGCCTGCGTCAGCGCCTTGCGTGCAACAGCCAGGGCGGAGTTCACTTCAAGTTGTAGAAGGCAGCACGGCCAGGATAGCTGGCAACGTCACCGAGGTCCTCCTCGATGCGCAACAACTGGTTGTACTTGGCCATGCGGTCTGAGCGACTGAGTGAACCGGTCTTGATTTGTCCGGCGTTGGAGCCAACCGCAATGTCGGCAATGGTGCTGTCTTCGGTCTCGCCCGAGCGGTGGCTGATGACGGCGGTGTAGCCCGCGCGCTTGGCCATCTCGATGGCGGCGAAGGTTTCAGTCAAGGTGCCAATCTGGTTGATCTTGATCAGGATCGAGTTGGCGATGCCCTTGTCGATGCCTTCCTTGAGGATTTTGGTGTTGGTGACAAACAGATCGTCGCCAACGATCTGAACTTTTTTGCCCAGGCGATCGGTTAACAGCTTCCAACCGTCCCAGTCACCCTCGGCCATGCCGTCTTCGATGCTGATGATCGGGTATTTGTCTACCCAGGTGGCCAGGATGTTGGTCCATTCTTCGCTGCTGAGCGTCAGACCCTCGCCTTCGAGGTGGTACTTGCCGTCCTTGAAGAATTCCGATGCGGCACAGTCCAGACCCAGGGCAATCTGTTCGCCTGCAACAAATCCAGCCTTGTCGATAGCCTCCAGAATCAGCTGAATGGCGGCCTCGTGGCTGGGTACATTGGGCGCAAAGCCGCCCTCGTCGCCGACGGCCACACTCATGCCCTTGTCGTGCAGAATCTTTTTGAGCGCGTGGAACACCTCGGCACCGTATCGCACCGCTTCGCGAAAGCTGGGCGCCCCCACCGGGATGATCATCAATTCCTGCAGATCCAGATTGTTGTTGGCGTGCGCGCCGCCGTTGACCACGTTCATCATGGGTACCGGCATTTGCATGCCACCCATGCCACCGAAGTAGCGATACAAGGGTAAACCTGATTCCTCGGCCGCGGCGCGCGCTACTGCCATTGACACGGCCAGCATGGCATTTGCGCCCAAACGAGACTTGTTCTCGGTGCCATCCAAGTCGATCAGCGTCTTGTCCAGGAACGCCTGCTCTGAAGCGTCCAGTCCCAGCACCGCTTCGGAGATTTCGGTGTTGATATGCTCTACCGCCTTCAGCACGCCCTTACCCAGGTAGCGACTCTTGTCGCCGTCGCGCAGTTCGATCGCTTCGCGCGAACCGGTGGACGCGCCTGAGGGTACCGCGGCGCGGCCCATCACGCCGGATTCCAGCAGCACGTCACACTCGACCGTGGGGTTGCCGCGGGAATCGAGAATCTCGCGGCCAACAATGTCAACAATTGCGCTCATTTTTTTCCTAAGAAGTTGAAGATGCTTCAGACTGGGGCAGCGACGCCTTCGACCAAAACCATGTTGAAGAACTGGGTTGCGCCGAGGCGCTTGCGCCGTGCAGCACGGTACATTTCGCCATCGTAAAAGGCCTTGGCAATCTCGAAACTGGGGAATCGCAGCATGGCGATGCGGCTGGGTTGCCAGTCGCCCTCCATGGTTTCGAAACGGCCTCCGCGTACCAGGTACTCGCCGCCGGCGGCAGCGACGGCGGCAGGCGCCTCGGCCATGTATTGTTTGTACTGCTCCAGGTCGGAGATTTGCATGTCGACAATGATGTAAGCGGCGCTCATGGTTGTCCTGTGCGGTTCAGTTAAAGCTGTTTTCCAGGAAGCCATTGCGCTTGGTCACCTGGTCGAGCGCAACCAGAGTCTCCAGCAGCGCCTTCATGTGTTTCAGGGGTACCGCGTTGGGGCCGTCACTCATGGCTTTGGAGGGGTCGGGGTGGGTTTCCATAAACAGGCCAGCCACACCCACCGCCACCGCCGCGCGCGCCAGCACGGGCACCATTTCGCGCTGCCCGCCGCTGCTGGTGCCCTGGCCGCCGGGCAGTTGCACCGAGTGCGTGGCGTCAAACACGACGGGCGCGCCCGTGTCGCGCATGATGGCCAGACTGCGCATGTCAGACACCAGGTTGTTATAGCCAAAGCTGACCCCACGTTCGCAGGCCATGAAGCTGTCCGCACTCAAACCCTTTTCTCGGGCTGCGGCGCGGGCTTTGTCGATCACATTCTTCATGTCGCCAGGCGCCAGGAACTGACCCTTCTTGATGTTGACTGGCTTGCCCGACTGCGCCACGGCGCGGATGAAGTCGGTTTGGCGGCACAGGAAGGCGGGCGTCTGCAGCACATCAACCACGGAGGCGACCTGCGCAATTTGTTCCTCGGAATGGACGTCGGTCAACACGGGCAGCTGCAGCTCCCGTTTCACCTTGGCCAGGATCTCCAGGCCCTTGTCCAGACCCGGACCGCGGAAGGTGCTGCCGCTGGAGCGGTTGGCCTTGTCGAAACTGCTCTTGAAAATGAAAGAAATGCCCAGTGCCGAGGTGATTTCCTTGAGTGTGCCAGCGGTGTCCATCTGCAACTGCTCGGACTCGATGACGCAAGGACCCGCGATCAGGAAAATCGGCCGATCCAGGCCGACGTCAAACCCACATAGCTTCATACCGCTCCCTCGACAGTCTCTGAGTGTTGCACGCGGCCCCCCGAGAGGGGCGCGCGATGCTCGGGGCGGCTCGGCACGGCGACCATCAGGCCACGACCTTCAAGGCCTTGCCCGCCGCCTGATGATCCAAGGCGGCTTTGATGAAGGCGTTGAACAAGGGGTGGCCGGCCCAGGGGGTGGACTTGAATTCGGGGTGGAATTGAACGCCCATAAACCAGGGATGAACGGTCTGCGGCAGCTCGATAATTTCGGTTAAATGCTCGCGCTGCGTCATGGCGGAAATCATCAGACCGGCCTCACGCAGACGATCCAGGTAGTTCACGTTGGCCTCGTAGCGATGGCGATGGCGCTCGGTTACAACATCGCCGTAGATTTGGTGCGCCAACGAGCCGTGGGCCACGTCGGAACTCTGTGCGCCCAGGCGCATCGTCCCACCAAGGTCGGAGTTCTTGTCGCGGTGCTTGATGCTACCGTCGGAATCTTTCCACTCCGTGATCAATGCGATCACTGGATTGGGGCTGTCGGGCTCAAATTCAGTGCTGTTGGCGGCTTCCAAGCCGGCCACGTGGCGAGCAAACTCGATCGTGGCAACCTGCATGCCAAGACAGATGCCCAGGTAGGGGACTTTGTTCTCACGTGCATACCGTGCAGCACAAATTTTGCCTTCGATGCCGCGTTTGCCAAATCCGCCGGGCACCAGGATCGCGTCAAACTTTGCCAGCTGCGAGACGCTGGTGGGTGATAGGGTTTCGGAGTCGATGTAGTCGATCTTGACGCGGGCATGGTTCTTCATGCCGGCATGGCGCAGCGCTTCGTTGAGGGACTTGTAGCTGTCAGACAGGTCCACATACTTGCCCACCATGGCAATGTTGACTTCCGTTTGCGGGTGCTCAGTCTCGTACACCAGTTCATCCCAACGCTTGAGATTGGCTGGGGGGGTGTTCAAACGCAACTTGTCACAGATCAGGCCATCAAGGCCTTGTTCATGCAGCAGCCGGGGTACCTTGTAGATGGTGTCCACATCCCACATGCTGATGACGCCCCATTCGGGTACGTTGGAGAAAAGAGAGATCTTTGCCCGCTCTTCTTGTGGAATCGGGCGATCCGCGCGGCAGATCAGGGCATCGGCCTGGATCCCGATTTCACGCAACTGTTTGGCCGTATGCTGGGTTGGTTTGGTCTTGAGTTCCCCGGCGGTCGCGATCCACGGTACGTAGCTGAGGTGGACAAACGCGCTGTTGTTGGGGCCGAGTTTGAGACTCATCTGCCGCACGGCTTCGAGGAACGGCAGGGACTCGATGTCACCGACGGTACCGCCGATCTCCACGATCGCCACGTCGACGGCGTCGGCCGTGCCGAAACGTGCGCCGCGCTTGACGAACTCCTGGATTTCGTTGGTGACATGCGGAATCACCTGAACGGTCTTGCCCAGGTAGTCGCCGCGGCGCTCCTTGTCGAGCACGCTTTTGTAGATTTGGCCGGTGGTGAAATTGTTGGCCTTGCGCATGCGCGACTCAATGAATCGCTCGTAATGGCCCAGGTCCAGGTCGGTCTCTGCGCCGTCGTCGGTCACAAATACCTCGCCGTGCTGCAGGGGCGACATGGTGCCTGGATCGACGTTGAGGTAGGGGTCGAGCTTGATCAGGGTGACTTTGAGGCCCCGCGATTCCAGAATCGCAGCGAGGGAGGCTGAGGCGATTCCCTTGCCAAGGGAAGACACCACACCGCCGGTGACGAAGACAAATTTGGTCATGTCAGAGGGAGACTACTGCTCCATGTGTGGAAATTGGGATTATAGGTCTGCTACATTGCGCTGCATGAATGATCTCGCTGGCAAACACATCGTTTTGGGGCTGACTGGCGGCATTGCCTGTTACAAGGCGGCCGAGCTGTGCCGCTCCCTGATCAAGGAGGGCGCCACGGTGCAGGTGGTGATGACTGAGGCTGCCCAGCAGTTCATCACCGCGGTGACCATGCAGGCTTTGTCGGGTCGGCCCGTGTCGGGCTCCCAATGGGATGCGCGGGAGACCAACAACATGGCGCACATCAACCTCAGCCGTGAGGCCGACGCGATTCTGATTGCGCCCTGCAGCGCCGACTTCATGGCCAAGCTGGCTCAGGGGCGGGCCGATGACCTGCTTAGTCTTCTGTGCCTGGCCCGTCCGCTGGAAAAGGTGCCATTGCTTTTGGCTCCGGCGATGAATCGTGAAATGTGGGTGCACCCGGCGACCCGGCGCAATGCCACCCAGCTTGTGGCGGATGGTGCCACCGTGCTGGAAGTTGGCACTGGCGACCAGGCCTGTGGCGAAATCGGTGACGGCCGCATGCTTGAGCCCAATGAGTTGGTTGAAGACTTGGTGGCGTTTTTTCAGCCCAAGCTGCTCGCTGGTCACCATGTAGTGGTGACAGCGGGCCCGACCTACGAGGCGATTGACCCGGTTCGGGGCATTACCAACCTGTCGAGTGGCAAGATGGGCTTTGCCATTGCGCGCGCCGCGCGTGAGGCTGGCGCCCGTGTCACGCTGGTTGCCGGTCCGGCACATTTGCCGACCCCGCGCGGCGTGCAACGCATTGACGTGAAATCGGCGGCGGACATGCTGGCGGCAACCGTTACAGCGGCTGCGGATGCTACAGTATTCGTAGCAACGGCGGCGGTCGCCGATTGGCGGGCAGCTCAGTCGGCAGGTCAAAAGATCAAGAAGGACGGCTCGGGTCGAGCGCCGACACTGGAGTTGGTGGAAAACGACGACATTCTGGCAACCATTGCCCAGTCGCCGCGCGCGCGCGCCGCCGAGCTCTTCTGCGTTGGGTTTGCAGCAGAGAGCGAGGACCTGCTGGCAAACGCCCAGGCCAAGCGCCTGCGTAAGGGCGTGCCTTTGCTGGTTGGCAACATTGGTCCGGCGACCTTTGGCCGGGATGACAACACGCTATTGCTGGTGCGCGCTGACGGCGTGGAGTCGCTGTCGCGTGCGCCAAAACTTGACTTGGCCCGCAAGCTGATGGCAGCTTGCGCGCAACAGATGTCTCAGCAGCCCTGAATAGGCGCTCAACTTCCCATGAATATTGACCTCAAGATCATCGACCCACGCTTGGCGGACAAGCTGCCGGCCTACGCCACGCCTGGCAGCGCTGGCTTGGACCTGCGGGCTTGCCTCAACCAGCCCCTGATGCTGGCGCCCAACGCTTGGCAACTGGTGCCCACGGGTATTGCGATTTACATGGCCAATCCCGGCTATGCGGCGCTGATCCTGCCGCGTTCGGGCTTGGGCCACAAGCATGGAATCGTGCTGGGTAATTTGGTCGGACTGATTGACAGTGATTACCAGGGGCAGTTGATGGTGAGCGCCTGGAACCGCAGCGACGTCGCCTTCACAATCGAGCCCATGGAGCGCATTGCGCAACTGGTGATCGTGCCGGTGCAGCAGGCTCAATTCACCATCGTGACCGAATTCCCGGCCAGCCAACGTGGCGAAGGCGGCTACGGCTCCACTGGAAAGGGCTAGCCCCGCCCGGGTTGTGCGTCGTCCACCGACGTGCGCGCGGGTCGAGGACAGTATTAGTGCAATGTGCCGCTTACGGGCGGCAGCGTCTCGATTGGCTGGATGCGGAAAAAGCCGGTGCCAGCGGACCCGCGGCCAAGCTCCGCCTCGGTCGCTTCTCGCACTGCCTCGACCTTGATCGTCAGGCGCAGTGCGATACCGGCCAGCGGATGATTGCCGTCGAGCACGATGTGCTCCGGATACACCTCGGTGACGGTGTACAGGATGTCCTTTGGAGCATCTTGATTGCAAGCGCTGGGCAGGGCGGCGCCTTCGATCGTCATGCCCTCCTCGATCTCCTGGGGAAACAGCGTGCGCGCCTCCAGAAAGACCAGTTGATCGTTGTAGTCGCCAAAAGCGTTTTCGGGTTCCAGGTGCAGCTTCAGTTGCGCGCCCGTTTCATGGCCCTGCAGGGCTTCTTCGATCTTGGGAAACAGATCGGTCCCGCCGACAAGGAATTCCACCGGATCGTCAAGGACGTCCAGCGTCTCACCCAGCGTATCCTGCAACTTCCAGGTCAGCGCCACCACGCATTGTTCAGTTATCGTCATGCTCGAATTGTCGCAGTTTGGCTCTCGGTTTCAATCACGGGTGGAGATTTGGGCCGAAAATGCGAGCGATCAGAAGTCGGGTTCATGCCCAGTCGGAGGATGTCATGTCGAATGAAGAGCCTCAGTTGCCACTGTCGGCGTTGCCGGTTGGCCGTTTTGCCGGACGTCAAGCGTTTCAGCAAATTGTTCGCGACGCACTGGCGCACGCGGCGCGCGAGGGCTGGCGCGAGTTGGTGTTCAGCGACGCCACTTTCACAGACTGGCCTTTGCACGAACGCGCCGTGGCGCAGGCGCTGCAGGATTGGTCCAAAACCGGGCGGCACTTCACGATGGTCGCCATGCGGTATGACGAAGTCCTGCGCGACCAGGCTCGGTTTGTGGCGTGGCGCAAGACCTGGTCGCACATCATTGAGTGTCGCCTCAGCCGCCAGACGGACGCGCTCGACTTCCCGAGCGGAATATGGAGCCCCCACTGGTGCATGCAACGGCTCGATTTGGCGCGCAGTACTGGCATATGTGGGCGTGAGCCGGAGCGACTGGTGCAATGGCGAGAGGTGCTCGACGAAGTACTGCGGCAGAGTCAACCGGGGTTTCCTGCAAGCGTACTGGGCTTGTAGGCTGGCTGAGCCACCAACACAGGGGAAGAGAGCCTTACGCCGAGCGGACCATGATGCGGTCAATCCCGAGCCCGCTCAGATCAATGTCGGGCTGTCGCCCAGCCATCAGATCGCATAGGGCACGAGCGGATCCACAGGCCAGCGCCCAACCGCTCGAGCCATGCCCGAGGTTGAGCCAGATGCCAGGCCGACCACTGGCGCCGACGATCGGTGCGCCATCGGCAAGCATGGGCCGCGCTCCTTTCCAGATCTGCAGGCCGTTCGCGGGGTGGGCTGCACCTGGGAACCAGTCCTGCAACACCTTGTGCAGGGTCTCGATCGAGCCAGAGTGCACGCGATCCGCGAAGCCACCAATCTCGGCGCTGCCCGCCACACGGATGCGCTGGCCCAAGCGGGAGATGGATACCTTGTAGCGCTCGTCCATGATGGCGCTGTTGGGTCCGTTCAGCGGTTCGCGCAGCTTGGTACTCAATGCGTAGCCATACACCGGTACCAGTGGCAGTTTCAGTCCAAGTTCTTGCAGCACACTGGGCGACTCGGCTCCGGCGCAGACAACCACCTGGTCAAAGCTCTGGGGTTCGGTCTTGCCGCGCAGCCTGAGCGCCGTAACGGGTTTGGTCAGAATCTGCTCAACCGTGGTGTTGAATACAAAGTCAGCGCCGAGCCGAGTTGCTTCACTCTTCAGCATCAAGACAAACTGGCGGCAGTTTGCGACAACCGCGCCTGGCAGGTGGACGGCGCCGAACAAGGTGGTGTTGGCGTGCAACGCCGGCTCGATCTGTCGCGCACCGGCGGCATCAAGTTCGGCGAAGCGCACGCCCAGATCGCGCAGCGCCTGCAGGCCCGGCTGAGCCAGGCTGTGGTCGGACCCGGATCGGAACAGAACCATATAGCCCGACTCGCACTCATACTCCAGCTTCAAATCCTGCGTGATGTGCCGAAGTCGACCCAGGCTGTAGTTGGCCAGATGGTGCAGGCGAGCGCGGTTGCAGAGGTAGGCTTCGAGCGTGCAAGACCGGTACCAGCGCCAGATCCAGGTCAATTCACAGGCCCCAAGCGGCCAGGACAGCCGCACTGGCGCATGTCGACCAAGCAGGTGTCGCAGAGCCTTGCCCGGCATACCAGGCGTGGCCCAGGGTGCAACATAGGCCGGGGCAACGATGCCGGCATTGGCAAAGCTGGACTCCTCGGCGGCGGTGGCGCGCCGGTCGAATACGGTGACCTCGTGACCATCGCTCACCAACTCGTAAGCGGTGGTAATGCCAATCACGCCCGCGCCGATAACGGCAATTCTCATGGCAGGAATTCCAGTTTCAAAACAGACAGTTCTGGTCGCGAAGCACCTGAGGTCTGCTATTGTTTCTGTAGCATTTGCTCAATTTGGCGCGCTACATTCAGCACGCCATCATCGTGCATGGCGGCGTGCCAGACCATCAGTCCGACTGCTGGCTCGCCGTCTCGTTGACAGGGCAGTGAGACGGCGCAACCATCGAGCATGTTGACCACGCTGGTGTTGCGTAACAACAGGGCATTGATGCGAAAAAAATCGGCGTCCCATGCTGGCCCCGGCGCAACATCGGCAAGCGGCGGTGCAACGATGGGGACAGTCGGCGCGAGCACGGCGTCGTAGCCCTGCACTGACTGCTCCATGCGGGTCACCCAGGCCCGGCGGGCATTTACCAGTTCCAGGTAGTCGCAGGCGCTCATGGTGGCGCCGCGCAAGATGCGCGTCAGTACGCGTGGATCGTAGGCAGCGCTGTGCTGCTCGATCAGATGCCGGTGCCAGGTGTAGCTTTCGGCCGCCGAAAGTCCGCCTGTCGCCTGCATCGCGCCAAGCTCTTGCAAGCCTTCAAGTTCGATTTCGTCGATGGTCGCACCCGCATGTCGCAAGGCATCGATGCAGCGCTGGTAGGTTTGCGCCACGGTCGGATCGAGGTTGTCGTGCATGACGTTTTTGACGATCGCCAGGCGGTAGCACGCCAGTGGTGCCGGGCTCAGCGTGACCAGTCGATTGGCAAGAATCTGATGCGCCAGGATGGCGTCCCCCACCGAGCGCGTGATTGCACCAATGGTGTCCAACGTTGTCGACAGCGGAATCGCCCCCATACTGGGCACCAGCCTGGCCGTGCTTTTGAATCCGACCACGCCATTGAGCGCGGCGGGAATCCGAATGGATCCCCCGGTGTCGCTACCCAGACCAATCCAGGCCGCACCGGTTGCCACAGATACCGCCGCGCCTGAGGAGGAGCCACCCGGAATCCGGGGTACATCAGTGCTTACGGCATTGGCGGGAGTGCCGTAGTGCGGATTGACGCCAACACCAGAGTACGCGAACTCCGTCATGTTGGTCCGGCCCATGATCGCCGCACCGGCGCGGCGCAGGCGCGCCACCGCTACGCTGTCACGTTGGGCCGGGGCGCTGTTTTGCAGCAGTAGGGAGCCGGCCGTTGTGACCTCGCCGGCGACATCGAACAGATCCTTGATCGACACAGCCAGCCCCATCAACGGTCGCTCCAGGTTGGCAGGATCGGCGGCGGCGGCTCTTGCGAGGTCAAACGACGTCTTCAGAAAGACGTGCGTGCAGGCGCTGGTGCGGGCGCAATCAAAGTTGCGCTCAAGTTCATCAACGGCGCGCGTTGCACCGGCAGCCAGGCGATGCCGCGTGCTCAGGAGGTCTTCCAGCATGGGGGAGAAGGAGTGTCTGTGCTATACTCTTTGGGTTTTGCTGAGTGCCCGACGGGCTTTGGCAGGACAAATCAGCAAACCAGTTTCATCAAGGTGTTGCGAGTGACCATGGCAAGCGGTGCTTGTTGGCGTCAACTGCAAATACGAACTGGATTTTAGACCTAACCTTCGGAGTCAATCATGTCAGTCACCATGCGCGAAATGCTGGAAGCTGGTGTCCATTTTGGTCACCAAACCCGCTTCTGGAACCCCAAGATGGCCCCCTTCATCTTCGGCCATCGCAACAAGATCCACATCATCAACCTGGAAAAGTCGCTGCCGATGTTCCAGGAAGCCGCCAAGTTCGTGCGCCAGATTTCCGCCAAGCGCGGTACGGTGCTGATGGTCGGTACCAAGCGTCAGGCACGCGAAACGGTGGCTCAGGAAGCTCAGCGCGCCGGTGTGCCCTTTGTTGACCAGCGTTGGCTTGGCGGCATGTTGACCAATTTCAAGACCGTCAAGACTTCGATCAAGCGTCTGAAGGACATGAAAGTTCAACAGGAAGCCGGCCTGGACAGCATGAGCAAGAAAGAGCAACTGATGTTTGCTCGTGAGCTGGAAAAGCTGGAGAAGGACATCGGCGGTATCCAGGACATGAATGTGTTGCCGGACGCAATCTTTGTGATCGACGTCGGTTACCACAAGATTGCCATCGCCGAAGCCAAGAAGCTCGGTATTCCATTGATCGCCGTGGTCGATTCCAACCATTCGCCTGAGGGCATTGACTACGTCATCCCAGGCAACGACGACTCCTCCAAGGCGGTTGTTTTGTACGCGCGTGGCATTGCCGACGCCATCATCGAAGGTCGTGCCAATGCGGTGGACGACGTCGTCAAGGCGGTGGTGGCCGAGAGCGGTGACGAGTTCGTTGAAGTGAACGAAGCGTCTGCGTGAGCCCTAACTGGCCCCAAGAAAGGGGGCTGCTTTGCCCCTTTTTTTCTTTGGTCCCAATCCAATTGAACATTTGAACTGAGTACGGAGAATCGAGATGGCTGCAATTACGGCAAGCATGGTGGCTGAACTGCGTGGCAAGACGGATGCCCCCATGATGGAATGCAAGAAGGCGCTGACTGAGGCCGACGGCGACATGGTCAAGGCCGAAGAGCTGCTGCGCGTCAAGCTGGGTAGCAAGGCCGGCAAGGCCGCTGGCCGCATCACCGCTGAAGGCGTGGTGGCTTGTCACATGGACGGCGGCGTCGGCGCCATGATCGAGGTGAACTGCGAGACCGACTTTGTCACCAAGAACGACAGCTTTCTGGCGTTTGCCAATGCCACAGCCGCGCTGATTGCCAAGCACAATCCGGTCGACGTGGCCGCACTGGGCGCCTTGTCTTATAGCCAAGACGGCTTTGGCCCGACTCTTGAAGACGTGCGCAAGGGCCTGATTGGCAAGATCGGCGAGAACATGAGCTTTCGTCGATTCAAGCGTTTTGCCTCGGGCGCCAAGCTTGCGTCCTACCTGCATGGCACCCGTATCGGGGTGGTGGTCGAGTTTGCGGGTGACGACGTGGCGGCCAAGGACGTCGCGATGCATGTAGCGGCGATGAAGCCCGTGGCGCTGTCCAGCGCCGATGTGCCAGCCGAATTGGTGGCGCGCGAGCGATCGGTCGCGATGGCCAAGGCGGCTGAAGATGCTGCGGTGGCAACCGCAGCCGGCAAGCCGGTGCAGTCGCCCGAGATCGTGGCCAAGCGCGTTGAAGGTGGCGTGCAGAAGTACCTCAAGGAAGTTTCCTTGTACAACCAGTCGTTCGTCAAGAACGACAAGCTGACTGTTGAGCAAATGCTCAAGGCTGCTGGCACGACGGTCAGCGGTTTCACGCTGTATGTGGTCGGCGAGGGCATCGAGAAGAAGGTAGATGACTTCGCCGCCGAGGTGGCCGCCCAGGTGGCCGCCGCCAAGCAGGCGGCGTGAGTGTTGGCGATTTGAGTCTGCTCATGGCCCCGCTCTTGCGGTGCTCTGAGCTGGGCTAGCCAGGAGTGCCACTGCCGGTGTCCAACCGGCATGATTGTCTGTCACATTCGTCACGAAAACCAGGAGGTCCCCATGTCCGATCGCCAACCCGTTTACAAACGAATCCTACTCAAGCTATCGGGCGAGGCTCTAATGGGTGACGACCAGTTCGGCATCAATCGCGACACCATCGTGCGCATCGTCGACGAGGTGGCTGAGGTAACCCGGCTCGGCGTCGAAGTGGCTGTCGTGATTGGTGGGGGCAACATTTTTCGCGGCGTGGCAGGCGGTTCGGTCGGGATGGATCGGGCCACGGCGGACTACATGGGCATGCTTGCAACTGTGATGAATGCGTTGGCCTTGGGCGACACCATGAACAAGGCGGGTTTGACCGCGCGCGTGATGTCTGCCATCGCAATCGAGCAGGTGGTCGAGCCCTATGTTCGACCAAAAGCCCTGCAGTACCTCGAGGAAGGCAAGGTTGTTATTTTCGCAGCAGGAACCGGCAATCCATTCTTCACCACCGATACGGCGGCCGCTCTTCGCGGGGCTGAGATCGGTGCGCAGATTGTGTTGAAGGCGACCAAGGTTGACGGCGTTTACACCGCCGACCCCAAGAAGGATTCCACTGCGACGCGCTACACCAAATTGTCTTTCGACGAAGCCATCGCACGCAATCTGGGGATCATGGATGCGACCGCATTTGCGCTGTGTCGCGATCAAAAACTGCCGGTCAAGGTGTTCTCCATTTTCAAGCATGGTGGCTTGAAGCGCGTGGTCATGGGCGAAGACGAAGGAACCTTGGTTTACGCGTGAACGTGTCAAAATGACGCCCCACGTGTGCCAACCGGGAAACCGTCGAAACATGAGCCCTGCGGAACAGATACAAGCGATGCCATGAGCCGCGCTGTCCGCCACTGACAAGGAAGATTGACATGCCGATTGCTGACATCAAGCAGACACTGCAAGCCAAAATGGATCAGTCCATCAACGCTTTCAAGAACAACCTGACAAAAATCCGAACCGGTCGCGCCAATCCGGCTTTGCTCGATACCGTGTCAGTCGATTACTACGGGGCCATGTTGCCAATCAGCCAGGTGGCCAACGTCTCCTTGCTCGACGCGCGCACGATCAGCGTACAGCCTTGGGAAAAGGGCATGGGCGCCAAGATCGAGAAGGCCATTCGCGACAGCGACCTGGGGCTTAACCCTTCTTCCATGGGCGATCTGATCCGGGTGCCGATGCCGGTCATGTCGGAGGAGCGCCGCAAGGAACTGACCAAACTGGTGCGTAACGAGGGTGAGAGTGCCAAGATCGCCGTGCGCAACTTGCGCCGCGATGCCAACGAGGCTGTGAAGAGGGCCGTGAAGGACAAGCTGGTGTCCGAAGACGACCAGAAACGCACCGAGGCTGAAGTCCAGAAAGTGACTGACCGGCATATTGCCGAGATCGATCAAGTGGTGGCCGCCAAGGAACACGACATCATGGCGGTTTGAGCCCCAGGGCCAAAACCCGCAACCAACGCATGACGGAACCGAGCTCAGCGCCACGGCACATTGCTGTGGTCATGGATGGCAATGGTCGCTGGGCGTCGCAGCGGTTCTTGCCCAGGGTGGCCGGGCACAAGCAGGGTGTTGACGTCCTGAGACGATTTGTCAAGGCGTGCGCCGCGCGCGGGGTGGCCGTACTGACTGTTTTCGCTTTTTCATCAGAGAACTGGCAGCGTCCCGCCGATGAAGTGTCGGGCTTGATGGACCTGCTTGCTATCGCTTTGTCGCGCGAGGTGCCGCAACTCAAGGCCGATGGCGTGGCGTTGCACTTTGTTGGTGAGCGGGCTCGCCTGTCATCCAAAGTCGCCGCGGGAATGGCGCGGGCGCAAGCCGAAACCGCGGGCAACACGAGGCTGGTGCTCAATGTCTGCTTCAACTACGGCGGTCGCTGGGACATTGCACAGGCCGCTGCCCAGGTGGCGGCCCGGGGTCAGGCCGTGACCGAGGCGAGCCTGGATGCTGCGATGGCCCTGGCGCACGTGCCACCGCCCGACTTGATCATCCGCACCGGCGGAGAGCAGCGCTTGAGCAATTTCCTGTTGTGGCAAGCTGCCTACGCCGAACTCTATTTCAGTGACAAGCTGTGGCCGGACTTTGATGAAGCGGCGCTGGATGCAGCCATTGAGGAATTTCGTTCGCGTGAGCGCCGATTTGGCAGGACATCGCAGCAGCTTGAACCGCAATTGAAGCAGCCCTCGGCTGTCTGAAGGACAAAGATGCTCAAACAGCGTGTCATCACGGCTCTGGTCATGTTGCTGGTTCTGCTGCCAGCGTTGTTCTATCCGTCACCGGTGCCTTTTTGTGGCGTTGCGCTGGTCTTGATTGCTGCTGGCGCCTGGGAGTGGGGACGACTCGTCCGTTATGGTGGTCGCGTTTCACTTGGTCTGGGCGCGGTCTGTGCCCTGATGTGCCTGGCCTCCTGGCATGCCGGCTGGCTTGATCAGAAGATGCCGCTGCTCTGGGGCCTGGTTGGTGGTCTGTGGGTGTTGCTCGGGGCTTGGATGTTGCGCGGTGGCGTGACCGCGTGGGCGCGCATTCCTCGCGCGGTGCGCTTGCTTGGTGGCCTGCTGGCGCTGTGGCTTGCCTGGCTGGCGGTGGCGCAGGCACGTGTGATCGGCGTCAATTTCCTGCTGTCGGTCATGTCGCTGGTCTGGGCCGCCGACATCTTTGCCTACTTTGCCGGGCGCACTTGGGGCGGTCGCTTCAGTCGCGGCAAGCTCGCTCCCAGCATCAGCCCGGGTAAGAGTTGGGAAGGGGTCTGGGGTGGCATGGTCGGAGTTGCCGCCCTTGCCTGCGTGTGGCGTTGGGCCGACGCGGGAGTCGGCGTGGCGGTGCCCAGTCTGTTCAGCCTGGCCTACGAGCGTGGCTGGTGGTTGATGCTGATCGCGGCGCTATTCATGGCGGCCATGAGTGTCGTGGGCGATCTGGTCGAATCGTTGGTCAAACGCAGCGCCGGCGTGAAAGACAGCAGCGGCCTGCTGCCCGGTCATGGGGGTGTGCTGGACCGAGTCGATGCGCTGCTGCCAACCCTGCCTCTGGCGATGATGCTGCAAAGCAGCCTATGAGTACCACCAAGCTGCAAGTGACGATCCTCGGGTCAACCGGATCGGTGGGGACCAACACACTGGATGTGATCGAGCGGCACCCTCAACGCTTTGGGGTGTTTGCCTTGACCGCGGCGACACAAGTGGACTTGATGGTGGCCCAATGCGTCAAGTTCAAACCGCAATTTGCGGTGATGGCCAATGCCGAGCCCGGGTTGCGGCTGCAGCAGCGATGTCGTGACCTGGGCCTGGGCACCCGGGTGTTGTGGGGTGCCGACGCGCTCCTGATGGTGGCCTCACACGAGAGTGTGGATGCGGTCATGGCCGCCATCGTCGGGGCGGCCGGATTGGCGCCCTGCATCAGTGCTGCCCGGCCGGCAAACGCCTGCTGCTGGCCAACAAGGAAGCCATCGTGCTCGGGGCTGATGTGTTCATGGCCGCCGTGGCTCAGGGAGGCGCCAAGCTGTTGCCGATCGACAGCGAGCACTCGGCTATTTTCCAGTCGTTGCCGGCTGACAGTGGCGTCTGGGCGCAGCAGATAGACAAGATTATCCTGACTGCCTCCGGGGGGCCGTTTCGACGGCATGAACCGGCCATGCTGCGTAACGTGACGCCGCAGCAGGCCTGTGCGCACCCGAACTGGGTGATGGGTCGTAAGATATCGGTGGACTCTGCCACCATGATGAACAAAGCGCTGGAGGTGATCGAGGCGCGTTACCTGTTTGGCCTGGATCCGCAGCAGATCGAGGTTGTCATCCATCCGCAGAGCGTGATTCATTCGATGGTGCAGTACCGCGACCACTCGGTCGTGGCACAGCTCGGTACCCCCGACATGCGGGTACCGATTGCCTACGGCCTGTCGTGGCCCGATCGCGTAGCGTCTGGCGCAGCGGCCCTGGACTTTGGAGCGATGGGCGAGTTGACCTTTGAGTCTCTAACGTCCAACGGACACCCGCAGCGCTTTGCGGGACTTCAATTGGCCTGGGCTGTGCTGCGCGCGCCCTCTGGTTCCACGGCAGTGCTGAATGCCGCCAACGAGGTCGGGGTCGCTGCGTTCCTTGACGGCCAGATTCGGTTTGACCAGATCCATGCGGTCAATCTTGAGACGCTCGACAAGACCGAGCTTGGCTGCCCTCGGTCGCTCGATGATCTGCTGGCGGTTGATGCGCGGGCCAGACTTGTCGCTGCGGGTGTGGCACGCCGCCTCGGCACCTGATTGGCGAGCGTTGTATGTTGACACTGGGCGCCTTTGTTCTGGCACTGGGGCTGTTGATCGCGGTGCATGAGTATGGTCACTATGCCATGGCACGGTTGTGTGGCGTCAAGGTGCTGCGGTTCTCTATCGGCTTTGGCCGTGCGCTCGCCAGATGGCAGCCCAAGGGCTCGCCGACCGAGTTTGTCCTGGGTGCGTTTCCCCTGGGCGGCTATGTCTTGATGCTTGACGAGCGCGAGGCGCCGGTTCCCGTAGACGAGCGACACCTGGCCTTCAACACGCAGCCTTTGGGCTCGCGTGTGGCCATTGTCTCGGCTGGACCGGTGGCCAATCTCGTGTTGGCGATCGTGCTCTATGCGATCGTGAATTGGACTGGCGTGCACTCGGCGGCGCCGGTATTGGCAAGACCCGTGGCCGACTCCATTGCCGCACGCGCGGGTCTGGTTGGCGGTGAGCGCATCATCGGCGCGGCCATCGCAGACGGTGATTTGCAGGTGACCCAATCGTTTGAATCGCTGCACTGGATCATGACGCGCGCGGCCCTGCAGCAAAAGGCGCTGCGCCTGGAGGTATCAGGCGTCAAGGGTACTGGTACCCGCGAACTGGCGCTGGACTTTGGCAGCCTCAACGTCAAAGAGGCCAACGCCAAGCTGTTTCGTGAAATCGGCGTCGTGGGTCCCTTGAGTGCTCCAGTTATAGGAAAGGTTTCCGCTGGTGGCGCAGCGCAGCGCGCCGGGCTCCAGGATGGCGACCTGGTCGAGCGCGTCGGCTCTACGGGGGTTGTCGATGGCGCGCATTTGCGGGACCTGATTCGCGCTTCGGTCGTAGCCAATGAGGCATTGAGCCAGGTTTGGCGCGTCAAGCGGGGTGAGCGTGTATTGGAGTTGCCCGTCAGACCGGACGTGGCACAAGACGACGACCGCCCGGTCGGCCGTATTGGCGCCTACGTAGGCGGCCCACCCGAGTTGGTGTTGGTCCGTCACGGCCCGGTTGATGGCTTGAAGCTGGCCGTGGTTCGCACCTGGGAGGTAGCTGGGCTGACCGTGCGCATGATGGGTCAGATGATTGTCGGCAAGGCGTCGCTCAGCAATTTGAGCGGACCGCTGACGATTGCTGACTATGCCGGCAAGTCGGCCAGCCTTGGTTTGACGCAGTACCTTGTTTTTTTGGCCTTGATCAGTGTCAGTCTGGGTGTGCTGAACCTGCTGCCGCTACCCGTTCTCGACGGCGGGCACCTGATGTATTATCTTTGGGAGGGAGTCACCGGGCGTCGCGTGTCAGACGCGTGGATGGAGCGCTTGCAACGCGGCGGTGTAGCCGTGCTTATTTTGATGATGTCCATTGCGCTCTTCAATGACATCGGCCGTTTGTTTGGATAACTCGCGAGCTGCCACCGCTTGGCACCGCCTTGATTTTCGTACTTCAAAAAATGCAATTCAATCGTTTTCGTATGCGCGCGGTTTGCGCAGTTGTGTCCTTGCTGTTCGTGGCACCTGCTGCCTGGGCGGTGGACCCATTTACCGTACGCGACATTCGCGTCGAGGGTCTTCAGCGCGTCGAGCCCGGCACGATTTTCATTTCACTGCCTGTGCGCGTGGGCGACACCTACAACGATGACAAGGGCACAGCGGCCATTCGCGCCTTGTTCGGGTTAGGTCTCTTCAAGGACGTGCGAATCGAGGTCAAGGACAACGTCGTCGTCGTCATCGTGGAGGAGCGACCGACGATTGCCGACGTCGAGTTTGTCGGGGCGAAGGAATTCGACAAGGATGCCCTCAAGAAAGCCTTGAAGGATGTCGGCTTGACCGACGGACGCCCCTACGACAAAGCCTTAATTGACCGGGCCGAGCAGGAGCTCAAGCAGCAATACATCAACCGCAGCCTCTATGGCGCGGAAGTCGTCACAACCATTACCCCGGTAGAGAGAAACCGGGTCAACGTGTCATTCAGCGTGACCGAGGGTGAGCCCGCGAAGATCAAGGAAATCCGGATCGTCGGCAATCAGGCGTTCTCGGAATCTACTTTGCGCGGCTTGTTCGAGCTTGAAACTGGCGGTTGGCTCAGCTGGTACACCAAAGCAGACCGCTATGCGCGGGCCAAGCTCAATGCGGACATAGAGACTTTGCGCTCCTACTACCTGGCCAGAGGGTATCTGGAAGTCAAAGTGGACTCGACGCAGGTTGCCATCTCCCCCAGCAAGCAGGACATCGCCATCACGATCAACATCACCGAGGGTGAGCGCTTCGTGGTGTCCGCGATCAAGATCGAGGGCAACTACCTCGGCAAGGATGACGAGTTCAAGTCGCTGATCACGGTCGTCCCTGGCGAAGCCTACAACGCGGCGCGGGTAGCCCAGACGACCAAGGCCTTCACCGACTACTTTGGCAACTTTGGTTATGCCTTTGCTCGCGTTGATGCCGTTCCGGAGATCGACCGTGCCAACAACCGGGTCGCCTTGGTGTTGCGTGCAGACCCATCGCGCCGTGCTTATGTTCGACGGGTCAATGTAGCAGGCAATAGCCGAACACGCGACGAGGTTGTGCGGCGCGAATTCCGTCAGTTCGAGGCTGCGTGGTACGACGGCGAGAAGATCAAGCGCTCGCGCGACCGCGTCGACCGCCTGGGATACTTCAAGGAAGTCAATTTCGAAACCACCGAGGTGCCCGGCAGTGTTGATCAGATTGACCTGACGCTCAACGTGGTGGAGAAGCCGACCGGCAGTTTCACCATCGGCGCGGGCTATTCGTCGTCAGAGAAACTGTCGTTCTCCTTCGGTCTCAAGCAGGAAAACGTGTTTGGCTCAGGCAACTACCTGGGCGTTGATCTCAACACGAGCAAGAACAATCGCGTCATTTCGTTCAATACCACTGACCCCTATTTCACGACAGACGGAGTCTCCCGGTCGCTGAATCTGTACTATCGCTCCGCGACACCACCATCCGAGACCGGGGCCAGCTACGACTTGCTCACTTCCGGTGCGGGCATGCAGTTCGGGGTGCCGTTCAGCGAGAGCGACACGGTGTTCTTTGGAGCCTCGTTTGAGCGCACAACGATCCGACCCGGCAGCGCCACACCCGCGGCCTACCTAGTCTATGCCAACCAGTACGGCTACGCAAGTTCCACCATTCCCCTCACTGTCGCGTGGTCCAGGGATAGCCGCGATAGCGCATTGGTGCCCTCGGCCGGCCGCTATCGGCGGGTTAGCTCAGAGCTGGCGCTGGTGGGCGACGCGCGCTATGCGCGAGTCAACCTGCAGGCGCAGGAGTATTTGCCGCTTGGTCGAGGTTTTACCCTGGCGCTGAACGGCGAACTCGGGCTCGGCAAGGGTCTGAGTGGGCGCATGTTCCCGGTGTTCAAGAATTTCTACTCAGGCGGTTTGGGTTCGGTGCGCGGCTTCGAGCAGGGAACGCTGGGCCCGCATGATGTGACAGGTGCTCGGATCGGTGGGGCCAAGAAGATTACGCTCAACGCGGAACTGATCGCGCCGGTGCCCGGTGCCGGCAACGACAAGAGCCTGCGCTTGTATGGCTTCATGGACGTCGGCAACGTGTTTGGCGAGCAGGAGAAGTTCGACGTCTCGGAGCTGCGTGCATCGGTTGGATTGGGTGTCAGCTGGATCTCGCCGGTCGGTCCATTGCGGATCGCTGTGGCCCGCCCGTTGCGTAAGTTCACAGGCGATAGAATCGAGAGAACGCAATTCCAGATTGGATCGACATTTTGAAGAAAACGCCCTCCACACAGTTCGCAGCGGCTGGCCTGATCGGCCTGTTGGTCATGTTTTCCTCGGCACATGCGCAGGAATTCCGCATGGGGTTCGTCAACACGGACCGCATCTTCAAGGAGGCGAGCACCGCCAAGGCGGCACAGGCCAAGCTTGAGCAGGAGTTCTCCAAGCGTGAGAAGGAACTGGTCGATCTGGGTGCCAGTCTGAAGGCCTTGGTTGACAAGTTCGAGCGCGAAGCGCCAACCTTGTCGGAGACCCAAAAGAACACGCGGCAGAAACAATTGTTGGAGCAGGACAGGGATTTTCAGCGCAAGCGCCGCGAGTTTCAGGAAGACTTGAATTCGCGCAAGAACGAAGAGCTGCAACAGGTTCTCGAACGCGCTAACAAAGTGGTCAAGCAGGTGGCCGAAGCGGAAAAGTACGACGTGGTGCTTCAGGAGGCGGTGTACATCAGCCCCAAGCATGACATCACCGATAAGGTCATCAAGGCCTTGAATAACAACGCCAAGTAGGCGCGTCGCGTTCGGGATTTCAGAAGTGTGGCTCTGCGTCTAGCTTTAATCGTCGAGACGCTGGGTGGCGAGCTCCATGGTAATGCCGATCTCCTAGTTGATCGCCTGGCGCCGCTGGAATCGGCCACGGCGCAGGACCTGAGCTTTCTTGCTCATCCCAAATACCAATCGCAGTTGAAAGTGTCCCGCGCCGGTTGCGTGATCGTAGCGCCGACCATGCGCGAGCTGGCGCTGACCCGCGGCGCCTGCATCGTCGTCGATCAACCTTACCTGTACTTCGCCCGTCTCACGCAGTTGTGGAAGCGGCATCACCCGGGCCCACAGCGACCGCGCGTGCACGCCAGTGCAGTGGTCGATCCTGATGCGATGGTGGACCCGCAGGCTTGCGTCGGGCCCTTGTGCGTGATTGAGCGTGGCGCGCGCATCGGCGCAGGCACCATACTCATGTCCCGCGTCACCGTTGGCGAGGGCTGCAGCGTAGGCGAACGCTGTCTGATTCACCCTGGTGTTGTGATCGGTTCGGACGGTTTCGGCTTTGCGCCCAATGCGGGCGCCTGGGAAAAGATCGAACAACTCGGGGCGGTGCGAGTTGGTGACGATGTCGAGATCGGCGCGAACACCTGCATTGACCGTGGTGCCTTGCAAGATACCGTGATTGAGGACGGTGTGAAGCTCGACAACCTGATCCAGATCGGGCACAACGTGCGCGTTGGCGCACACACCGCCATGGCTGGATGTGTCGGGGTTGCCGGCAGCGCCGTGATTGGTGCGCACTGCACGATTGGCGGCGGCGCCATCGTGCTGGGACACCTGACGTTGGCGGACCACGTCAACGTATCGGCTGCCTCGGTGGTGACGCGTTCCATTGCCAAGCCCGGGCATTACACCGGCATGTTTCCCATTGACGACAATGCGGCATGGGAAAAGAACGCCGCCACGCTAAAACAACTGCATAGCCTTCGCGAGCGCATTAGGGTCTTGGAGACGACTCGCGAGAAACCGGAAAAACCAGCATGATGGACATTCACAAGATTCTTAAACAACTGCCACATCGCTACCCGTTCCTGCTGGTCGATCGCGTACTGTCGATCGAGAAGGGCGTTCGCATCAAGGCACTGAAAAACGTGACCATCAATGAGCCTTTCTTTGAAGGGCACTTTCCGCATCGTCCGGTGATGCCGGGCGTCTTGATGCTCGAAGCGCTGGCGCAGGCCGCAGCGCTGCTGGCCTTTGACGCCCTGGATGCATCGCCGGAGAACGGCTCGATCTACTACTTCGCTGGCATCGACAATGCGCGCTTCAAGCGTCCGGTGGAGCCGGGTGACCAACTGATCCTGGAAGCCGAGTTGCTGCGCATGAAGGCAGGCATTTTCAAGTTCAAGACCTCGGCCCGGGTGGACGGTGAACTGGCCGTCGAAGCCGAACTGACCTGCGCCATGCGCAGCGTGTCTTGAGAGACGAGCATGGCTGCTATTCATCCCAGCGCACTGGTTGACGTACAGGCTGAGCTGGACGATTCGGTCAGCGTGGGGCCTTACACGGTGATCGGCCCCCATGTGCGAATTGGCGCAGGCACCACCATTGGTGCCCACTGCGTGCTGGAGGGCCGCACCACCATGGGTCGAGACAACCGCGTGTTCCAGTTTGCGTCACTGGGCGCCGCGCCGCAGGACAAGAAGTACGCGGGTGAGCCCACGGAACTGGTGATCGGTGACCGTAACACCATCCGCGAATTCACGACCTTCAACCTCGGCACGGTGCAGGACACCGGTGTTACGCGCATTGGCGATGACAACTGGATCATGGCCTACGTGCACATCGCGCACGACTGCCAGGTCGGCAACCAGACCATCCTGGCCAACAATGCCACGCTGGGTGGACATGTGCACCTGGGCGATTGGGTGTTCGTGGGCGGATTGACTGGCGTTCACCAATTTGTCAAGGTGGGTGCGCACGCCATGGCCGGGTTTGCCAGTGCGGTCACGCAGGATGTGCCCCCCTTCATGATGGTCGATGGCAACCCACTGGCGGTGCGCGGCTTCAACATCGAGGGCTTGCGTCGCCGTGGCTTCGGTAGCGAGCGCATAGCCGCCGTCAAGCAGATGCACCGGCTGCTCTACCGCTCGGGCCTGACGTTTGAGCAGGCGCGTGAGCAGATCGCGGCACTGACTGAGTCGGCCCCGCTGGCGCGGGCCGATGTCGAATTGATGTGCGGCTTCCTGGCGCAAACCACCCGCGGTATCGCGCGCTGAACCGGCGTAGCGATGGATGCCTCGTTTCCACGGTTCGCCATGGTGGCCGGCGAGTCATCCGGTGACTTGCTTGCGGGCTTGCTGCTTGACGGCTTGCGTCAGCGTTGGAGTGGTTTGAGCGCCTGCGGCATTGGTGGACCACACATGGTGCGGCGCGGCTTTGAGCCCTGGTGGCCGCACGACAAACTCTCGGTGCATGGCTATGGGCTTGATGTGTTCCTGCGTGTGGGCGAATTGCTGGCGATACGCAGCCGCCTCAAGACCCGGCTACTGCGGCGCAAACCCGACGTTTTTATTGGTGTGGATGCGCCAGACTTCAACCTCGCCTTGGAGGCTGGCTTGCGGTCCCAAGGCGTCAAGACGGTTCATTTTGTCTGTCCGTCAATCTGGGCGTGGCGTGCCGAGCGGGTAGAGAAGATCCGTCGCAGCGCCGACCACGTACTGTGTCTGTTTCCATTCGAGCCGGCCTTGCTGGCGCAGCATGGCATTGCCGCCACCTTTGTCGGTCATCCCTTGGCCATGGTGATTCCCATGGCCATTGATCGGGCGCAGGCGCGGCTTCAACTCGGGCTTGCGGCGTCGGACCTTGTCGTGGCCGTTCTGCCGGGCAGCCGACGATCCGAGATCGAGCACCTGGCGGCGCGCTTTGTGCAGGCGGCGGCGCTCTTGAAACGTGCTCGGCCGGCGATCAAGTTCGTCATTCCGGCTGTTGCTTCGCTGCGCGAACGCATCGAACAGGTGCTTCGGAATGCTGGCATGGCCGAGCAGGTGCTTGTGGTGCAGGGTCAATCACATACCGTGTTGGCGGCCTGCGACTTGACCCTGATTGCCAGCGGGACGGCGACGCTGGAAGCGGCGCTGTTCAAGCGCCCGATGGTGATCGCCTACAACATGAGCTGGATGTCGTGGCGCCTGATGCGTTCCAAGCAGTTGCAGCCGTGGGTAGGCCTGCCCAATATTTTGTGTGGCGAGTTCGTCGTGCCGGAGTTGCTGCAAGATGCCGCCACACCCCAGGCTCTGGCGCATGAGGCGCTGCTTTGGATTGAGGCGATCGAATCTCGCTCTGTGAGAATAGAGACCCTAGAACGCCGCTTTGCCGAGCTGCATCTGTCCTTGCAAGGTGATACCTCCCAATTGGCCGCTCATGCGATCGAACAAGTACTTGAAGGCTGAGCAAGCGCTCCTGTTCGACAGTTCGCCAGGACTGGTGGCTGGTGTGGACGAAGCCGGCCGCGGTCCCTTGGCCGGCCCGGTCGTGGCGGCCGCAGTCATCTTGGATGACCTCAAACCGATCAAGGGGCTGGCCGACTCAAAGACTCTGACGCCCTTACGCCGTGCAAGACTCTTTGACGAGATCAGGGCCAGAGCGCTGTGCTGCTCGATTGCGCAAGCCAGCGTTGAAGAAATTGATCGACTCAACATTCTGCAGGCCACCATGCTCGCCATGCGCAGGGCGGTGGAAGGTCTGCGTCTCAAGCCCAAACTGGTTTTGGTGGACGGCAACCGCCTGCCGGTGCTGGATGTGCCGGCACGCGCCGTTGTCAAAGGTGACGCGCTGATCCGATCGATTTCCGCGGCCTCGATTCTGGCAAAGGTCCATCGTGACCGATGGTGCGTCGACTACGACCAGCAGTACCCGCAATACGGATTTGCGGCCCACAAGGGTTATGGCACGGCGCAGCATCTGGCGGCCTTGCGCGAGCATGGGGCGTGTCCCGAACACCGCGCCAGTTTCGGCCCGGTGGCACAGGTGCTTCGATGAGCGACATTGGCCCAACACACATCCGCTCGCGTGACAACGCCTGGTTGAAAGATCTGCGACGCCTTACCCAGGACAGCAACGCCTACCGCAAGCAGGCGCGGGTATGGCTGGAGGGGGATCATTTGTGCCGTGCGGCGCTGCAGCGTGGCGTGCGACCGCAAGTGGCGGTGTTCGCCGAGTCGTTTTGGCCTGTAGCGCCTGTCCAATGGTCGCGGTGCGCCTTGAAGGTCGTGGTGCTGGAGGACCGATTGTTTGCCGATATCAGTGCGCTGGAGTCACCGGCACAAGTCGGTTTTGTGCTTGATCTCGCCAATCTGTCACCGGAAATTGAGCTCATTCAGGCCGAGGCGCCCACCGTCGTCCTCGACCGGGTCCAGGATGCGGGCAATGTGGGCTCAATTCTGCGCAGCGCCTCGGCGTTCGGGTTCAAACAGGTGCTAGCGCTCAAGGGGACGGCTGCGCTGTGGAGCCCCAAGGTGTTGCGTGCCGGGATGGGCGCGCACTTTGGCCTGCAGTTGTTTGAGGGGCTGGACGTGGATGAACTGGACCGGCTTGACGTGCCGCTGATCACTACCAGCTCGCACCTAGGTGGTTTCCTGCATCAGCAAAGCCTACCCATGCCTTGCGCCTTTGCTTTGGGGCATGAAGGACAGGGCGTTGGCGAGGCTGTGGCGGCGCGCTCGCACCTTCAGGTGCGCATTGCCCAGCCAGGCGGTGAAGAATCTCTCAACGTGGCGGCCGCCGCTGCGATCTGCCTGCATGCCTGTGCCATGGTCACGACGGCATCGGCATGACCGTGGCGCAGGGCGTACCGGTTTTGGGTCGGCCTCAGCTATAATAAGAGGCTTTCCAGCATCCACTTCGCCCCTAGCGCAATTCAAGCCAACTCCCACCACAAAGCAGATCAAGAGTCGTCTCTTGAACACGCTGGGGCGTACCCGTAACCAACCCGGAGAACCCAGTGCTTTTGTCTCTACAGGGAGCTACGCCCCAAGCCATTCTGGCGCTTGCTGACGGCACGGTCTATATCGGCAATTCGATTGGCGCCACCGGCACCACGGTAGGTGAGGTAGTCTTCAACACTGCCATGACCGGTTATCAGGAAATACTGACCGACCCCAGCTACTGCCGCCAGATTGTCACACTCACCTATCCGCACATTGGCAACTATGGCGTTAACGCCGAAGACGTCGAGGCCGACAAGGTCCACGCTGCAGGACTGATCATCAAAGACCTCCCGCTGGTGGCCTCGAACTTCCGGCAGGAGATGTCGCTCGCCGACTATCTTCAGCGCGAAGGCACGGTAGCCATCGCCAACATCGATACCCGCAAACTGACGCGCCAATTGCGCACGCAGGGTGCGCAAAACGGCTGCATCATGGCCCTGACCACGGGCCAGACGGCTAGCCAAAGCGCGATGGACCAAGCCGTTGCCTTGGCGAAGGCTGCACCGTCGATGTCCGGGCTCGACCTGGCCAAGGTGGTGTCGGTGAATCAGTCCTATCCCTGGTCGCAGACCGAGTGGGCATTGTCCAACCTGGCTCTGGGTGGCAAACCGGGCTATGGAACACAGACGGTGCCGAGATTCCATGTTGTGGCCTACGACTTCGGCGTCAAGAAGAACATTCTGCGAATGCTGTCTTCGAGGGGCTGCCAAGTGACCGTGGTGCCAGCACAGACGTCGGCGGCCGAGGTGCTCCAGCACAAGCCAGACGGTATCTTCCTCTCCAATGGCCCGGGCGATCCGCAGCCTTGCGATTACGCCATTGCGGCTGCACGCGAACTGATCGAAACCGGCATTCCGACCTTCGGAATCTGTCTGGGCCACCAGATCATGGCGCTGGCCTCTGGGGCCAAGACCTTCAAGATGAAGTTCGGCCACCACGGCGCCAACCATCCAGTCAAGGACATCGATAGCGGCCGTGTCTCCATCACCAGCCAGAACCACGGTTTTGCGGTGGACGAAAGATCGCTGCCCGCCAACTTACGGCCCACCCACATCAGCCTGTTTGACAACACGCTGCAGGGCCTGGAGCGCACCGACAGGCCGGCCTTCTGCTTCCAGGGTCACCCCGAAGCCTCGCCCGGCCCGCACGATATTGGCTACCTGTTCGACCGTTTCATCCGCTCCATGGAAACTGTGGGAGGCCAGCGCGCATGAGTTTTTACGGTGTCACCGACTTGTGGACCTATGTGATTGGCGCGATTGGCATTGTTTTGTTGCCAGGCCCCAACTCACTGTTCGTTCTCTCAGTGGCAACTGCGCACGGCGTCAAGGCCGGCTACCAGGGGGCAGTGGGTGTGTTTGTAGGCGACACGATTTTGCTGATGCTGACCGGGCTGGGTGCCGCCAGCCTTTTGTGCGGCAACCCCGCACTGTTCATGCTCGTCAAATATGCCGGCGCGGCTTATCTGGCGTGGCTGGGTGTAAATCTTGTCTGGGCCGCCATCCAGAAATGGCGCAGCGTCGATGTGCCCGAGGCGCAGGCCGAAGCGCCGGCCAATTTGGCGCATCCGTTCAAGCGGGCGCTGGTCATCAGCCTGCTCAACCCCAAGGCGATTCTGTTTTTGTTGTCATTCTTTGTGCAGTTCATTGACCCGACCTACGAGACACCCGCGGTGCCGTTCTTGATACTGAGTGCCATCGTCATGGCCTTTAGTGCCCTGTATTTGTTCGCGCTCATTTTTGCCGGCGCCCGATTGTCCCAGCTATTCCGAGCCCGTAAGCGCTTGACTGGCACGCTGTCCAGCGCCGTGGGCGGACTGTTTTTGTGGTTTGGGGCGAAGGTGGCCACCGCGAGCTTGAACTGAACACGCCTGAATTGATTGAAAAGTAAAGAGCAGAAAAAATGCCAAAACGTACCGACATCCAAAGCATCCTAATCATCGGCGCTGGCCCCATCATCATCGGCCAGGCCTGCGAATTTGACTACTCAGGCGTGCAGGCCTGCAAGGCCTTGCGCGAAGAGGGCTACAAGGTCATTTTGATCAACAGCAACCCTGCCACGATCATGACCGACCCCGCCACGGCGGACATCACCTACATCGAACCGATCACCTGGAAGACGGTCGAGAAGATCATCGCCAAGGAGCGCCCTGACGCCATCTTGCCGACCATGGGCGGGCAGACCGCCCTGAACTGCGCACTCGATCTGTGGCACAACGGCGTGCTCGACAAATACAAGGTCGAGCTGATTGGCGCAAGCCCCGAGGCGATCGACAAGGCCGAGGACCGCCTCAAGTTCAAGGACGCCATGACCAGGATCGGCCTGGGTTCGGCGCGCTCGGGCATTGCGCACAGCATGGACGAAGCCTGGTCTGTGCAGCGAAATCTCGGCTTTCCCACAGTCATTCGTCCCAGCTTTACCTTGGGTGGCACCGGCGGCGGCATTGCTTACAACCCGGAAGAATTCGAGACCATCTGCAAGCGCGGTTTGGAGGCGTCGCCTACCAACGAGTTGTTGATTGAAGAGTCGCTGCTGGGCTGGAAAGAGTATGAGATGGAAGTGGTGCGCGACAAGGCGGACAACTGCATCATCGTTTGTTCCATCGAAAATCTGGACCCGATGGGCGTCCATACGGGTGACTCGATCACGGTGGCGCCAGCGCAGACCCTGTCGGACAAGGAGTACCAAATCCTGCGCAACGCGTCGCTGGCGGTGCTGCGCGAGATCGGCGTCGACACCGGTGGCTCCAATGTGCAGTTTGCTATCAACCCGCTGGATGGGCGCATGGTGGTGATCGAGATGAACCCGCGCGTGTCGCGCTCATCGGCGCTGGCCTCCAAAGCGACCGGTTTTCCGATCGCCAAGGTCGCTGCCAAGCTGGCGGTGGGTTACACCCTGGACGAGCTGCGTAACGAGATCACTGGGGGCGCAACGCCGGCCAGTTTCGAGCCCAGCATCGACTATGTGGTTACCAAGATCCCACGCTTCGCCTTTGAGAAGTTCCCCGCGGCCGACAGTCGCCTGACGACGCAGATGAAGTCGGTCGGTGAGGTGATGGCCATGGGTCGTACGTTCCAGGAGTCCTTCCAGAAAGCCCTGCGTGGCCTGGAAGTGGGTGTGGACGGCATGAACGAGAAGACGCAGGACCGCGAAGTGCTGGAGAAGGAGCTCGGCGAGCCTGGACCGGAGCGCATCTGGTATGTGGGCGATGCCTTTGCGCAAGGCATGAGCGTGGACGAGGTGTTTGCCCTGACCAAGATCGACCGCTGGTTTCTGGTGCAGATCGAGCAGATCGTCAAGATCGAGCTGGAGCTGGAGACGACCACGCTGGAGTTGATTGACGCACCCACCTTGCGTGCGCTCAAGCAGAAGGGGTTTTCGGACCGGCGCCTGGCCCGGCAGTTGAAAACAACGGATGCGGTCATTCGCGCCAAGCGTCGTGAGCTCGGTGTGCGTCCGGTGTACAAGCGCGTGGACACCTGCGCGGCCGAGTTTTCTACTAACACGGCGTACATGTATTCGACCTACGAGTCCGAGCACAGCGAGTGTGAAGCCGAGCCGAGCGACCGCAAGAAGATCATGGTGCTCGGTGGTGGACCCAACCGTATCGGCCAGGGGATCGAGTTCGACTACTGCTGCGTGCATGCGGCCTTGGCCCTGCGCGAGGACGGCTTCGAGACCATCATGGTCAACTGCAACCCCGAGACCGTCTCGACCGACTACGACACCTCCGACCGTCTGTATTTCGAGCCGTTGACATTGGAAGACGTGCTGGAGATCGTCGACAAGGAAAAACCGCTGGGCGTGATCGTGCAGTACGGCGGCCAGACGCCGCTGAAGCTGGCGTTGGACCTGGAGGCCAATGGCGTCCCCATCATTGGCACCTCACCCGACATGATTGACGCCGCGGAAGATCGTGAGCGATTCCAGAAGTTGCTGCACGAGTTGAAGCTGCGTCAGCCGCCTAATGCCACCGCCCGTACCGAGCCCGAGGCGCTGGAGAAGGCTGCAGCGCTGGGCTATCCACTGGTGGTGCGCCCGAGCTATGTGCTGGGTGGGCGCGCCATGGAAATCGTGCATGAACAGCGCGACCTCGAGCGCTACATGCGCGAGGCGGTCAAGGTCAGCCATGACTCGCCGGTGCTGCTGGACCGATTCCTCAACGACGCCATCGAGTGCGACGTAGACTGCCTGCGCGATCCCCTGGGCGTCACGTTTATCGGCGGCGTGATGGAGCATATTGAGCAAGCGGGCGTGCATTCCGGTGACTCTGCCTGTTCCCTGCCGCCCCACAGCCTGAGCCCTGAGACGGTGGCTGAGATCAAGCGGCAGACAACGGCGATGGCGGCGTCGCTCAACGTGGTTGGCTTGATGAACGTGCAGTTTGCCATTCAACACATCGACGGCCGGGATGTGATCTATGTCCTGGAAGTCAATCCGCGCGCTTCGCGCACCGTACCATTTGTTTCCAAGGCAACGGGCATTCAATTGGCCAAGGTGGCGGCGCGTTGCATGGTGGGGCAAAGCCTGGCCTCGCAAGGTATCACCGCCGAGGTGACGCCGCCCTACTTCAGCGTCAAGGAAGCGGTCTTCCCGTTTGTCAAGTTTCCCGGCGTCGACACCATTCTTGGCCCGGAAATGAAGTCCACCGGTGAGGTGATGGGCGTTGGCAAGACTTTTGGCGAGGCCTTCGTCAAGTCGCAGTTGGGCGCTGGCACCAGGCTGCCAAGTACTGGCAAGGTGTTTATCTCGGTCAAGAACGGCGACAAGCCGCGCGCCATCGAAGTCGCGCGCGAGTTGGCCACGATGGGGTTTGTGCTGTGCGCAACCAAGGGCACCGCAGCCAGTATCAGCGCCGCTGGCGTGAGCTGCGCCACGGTCAACAAGGTGGCCGAGGGGCGGCCTCATATCGTCGATATGCTCAAGAACAACGAGATCGCATTGGTCATCAACAGCGTTGAGGAGCGACGCAACGCGATCGCCGATTCGCGCCAGATTCGCACCTCCGCACTGTTGGCGCGTGTCACCACCTTCACCACCATTGCCGGCGCGGAGGCGGCAGTTGAAGGGATGAAGCACATGGACCAGTTGGGGGTGATCTCGGTTCAGGAGATGCACGCGCAACTCGCTCGGGCATAAGACCTGGCGAGGCGCCCGCCAATCGCGGCATAATCACAGCCTTTAGCCACCGCCGATCGGCAACGTTCGGCGGTTTGTTTTTGAGACGAGATCTTTTTGCGTACCCGGAGGAGACAGTGGCGACCATTCCCATTACCAAGCGTGGCGCGGAAAAACTCAAGGCGGAGCTGCACCGCCTGAAAACCGTGGACCGTCCCGGCGTGATTGCCGCCATAGCCGAAGCACGCGCGCAGGGCGACCTGAGCGAAAACGCTGAGTACGAGGCTGCCAAGGACCGCCAGGGCTTCATTGAAGGTCGAATTCAGGAAGTCGAGAGCAAGCTGTCGGCTGCCCAGATCATCGACCCCAGCACACTGGACGCCGGTGGGCGAGTGGTGTTTGGCGCCTCGGTTGAACTGGAGGATGAGGCCAGTGGCGAGCGTGTCAAGTACCAAATCGTTGGTGAGGACGAGGCCGACATCAAGCTCGGGTTGCTCAATATCGGCAGTCCGATTGCGCGGGCCCTGATTGGCCGCTCAGAGGGTGACAGCGCCGAAGTGCAAGCGCCCGGCGGCGTCAAGCATTTCGAAATCGTGGCTGTGACCTACGCCTGACGCCCATGACGGCCAAACCGTGTCCGGTCAGCCCATGAATCCGCCCGCTGCGCTGCCGCACGCGACGCTGAAGCCAACCCTGACACGGGCCGTGCGGCTCTTTGCCGCAGCGTTGTGGTGGGGCAGTCTCACCACGGTGTGCTTCGTGATCGCGCCGCTGCTGTTTGTCCATCTGCCCACGCCGGCCATGGCGGGCAACCTGGCTGCCAAGCTGTTCACCGCGCAAACCTGGGTTTCCAACGCATGCGCGCTGCTGTTGCTCTGGGGTCTACGATTCGATACGGCCCCAAGCCTTATTGGCAAAGCTCCGTCTGCCATGCTTTTTATAGTGCTTGGGTTGCTGCTTGGTCTGCTGGTCGAGTTCGGCGTCTCGCCGCGAATTCTGACGCGCGAGAACCTCAAGCTCTGGCACGGGATTGGCGTGTCGCTGTATGCGCTGCAGTGGTGCTGCGCGGCGGCGGTTCTGTGGATAACGGCGCTCAGGTCTGAGCGCGCTTCTTGACGCTGGTTTGCTTGGGTTTGGCGCGTTTGATGGTGCCGCCAGCGGTAAGCCGCTGGTTGCCCAGTACACGCAGGGTCTTGACTTCGGGGCGTTGGCCACCGCGCTTGCTGTACTTCAGAACTTTGACATCACGCGGGCCAGGCATGCGGTCTGCGTCCTCGGGGCGTTCCTTCTGGGCCTTTGGACGCCACAACACCAGCAACTTGCCTATGTGCTGGATCGGTGCCGCGTTCAGACTGTCGCACAGGGTCTGAAAGATGGTTTCGCGGGCGCTGCGATCATCGGAAAACACGCGGATCTTGATCAGTCCATGTGCGCTGAGTGCGGCGTCTGCTTCCTTGGTGACGGAAGCGCTCAGTCCGTCATTGCCGATCATCACCACAGGGTCTAGGTGGTGCGCTAGCGCGCGGTGTTCCTTGCGTTGAGCCGGGGTCAGTTGTATTTGGGGCATGCCGCTATTATCCGTGAGTGAGACCAGAATGAAAATCAAGACCAAGAGCAGCAAAGTCAACCGGGCGTGGATCAACGATCACGTCAACGATCCCTACGTCAAGCAGGCACAGCGCGACGGCTACCGTGCGCGCGCCGCTTACAAGCTGCAGGAGATTGATGAGGCGCTGGGGCTGATCAAGCCCGGACAACTGGTGGTGGACCTGGGTTCGGCCCCCGGCGCGTGGAGCCAATACTTGCGCCGGCGTTTGCTGCCAAAGGCCCTTGGCATGCATGAGGCAAACCTGGCCGAGGACGGCGGCGTCATCGCCGTCGACCTGTTGCCCATGGAGCCGGTGCAAGGGGTCACCTTTTTACAGGGCGATTTTCGCGAGCCCGAGGTGTTGCAGCAGTTGGTCAATGCCATGGGGGGGCGATTGGCCGACGTGGTGGTGTCCGACATGGCGCCCAACCTGTCGGGGATTGCGTCGGCAGATGCGGCGCGGGTGGAGCAACTGATTGAACTGGCGATCGGATTTGCCCAGCAGCGCATGCAACCCCACGGCACGCTGGTGGCCAAAGTGTTCCACGGCGCGGGCTACGATCAACTGGTCAGATTGTTCAAAAGCGCCTTCAAGCTTGTCAAGCCGATCAAACCGAAGGCCTCTCGCGACAAGTCTTCGGAGACCTTTCTGATCGGTGTCGGCCTCAAAGCACGCTGAAAAGGGTCCAATTCCATGCCTGGTGCGTGGATGAATATCAAGCTTGATGCTGTGAGCGGGCTTGAAACGCCTAAAATGGGCTCCAATTGCGTCTTGTTCGTCATACTTTGCGCCCGTACTGGAGCCTCGTTTGAATAATCAATGGTTCTCGAAAGTTGCTGTCTGGCTGGTGATTGCCCTCGTGCTGTTCACGGTCTTCAAGCAGTTCGACACGCGTGGCGTGGCGGGCGCGGGTAGCCTGGGCTACTCCGACTTTCTGGAAGAAGTACGCGGCAAGCGTATCAAGAGCGCCATCATTCAGGAGGGCCAAGGTGGCACCGAAATCGTGGCCATCACGACGGACGATCGCAAGGTGCGCACCACTGCAACCTATCTTGATCGCGGCCTCGTTGGTGATCTGATCGCCAATGGTGTCAAGTTCGACGTCAAGCCGCGCGAAGAGGGGTCCTTGCTCATGACCTTGCTGGTCAGTTGGGGACCAATGCTGCTATTGATCGGCGTGTGGGTCTACTTCATGCGCCAGATGCAAGGTGGCGGCAAAGGCGGCGCTTTCAGCTTCGGCAAGAGCAAGGCGCGCATGCTGGACGAGAACACCAATCAAGTTACGTTTGCGGATGTGGCGGGCTGCGACGAAGCCAAGGAAGAGGTCAAGGAAGTGGTCGACTTCCTGAAGGACCCACAGAAGTTCCAGAAACTCGGCGGACGTATTCCCCGCGGCTTGCTGCTGGTCGGCCCGCCCGGTACCGGCAAGACCTTGCTGGCCAAGGGTATTGCCGGTGAGGCCAAGGTGCCTTTCTTCAGTATTTCCGGCTCGGATTTTGTTGAGATGTTTGTCGGCGTCGGTGCCGCGCGGGTGCGCGACATGTTTGACAACGCCAAGAAGAACGCGCCCTGCATCATCTTCATCGACGAAATTGACGCCGTGGGCCGACAGCGTGGCGCCGGCCTGGGCGGCGGCAATGACGAGCGCGAGCAGACCCTCAACCAGATGCTGGTCGAGATGGACGGTTTCGAGACCAACCTCGGCGTGATCGTGGTGGCCGCCACCAACCGCCCGGACATTCTGGACGCGGCCTTGTTGCGGCCGGGCCGATTTGACCGGCAGGTCTACGTCACCTTGCCTGACATTCGGGGCCGCGAGCAGATTTTGAACGTACACATGCGCAAGGTGCCCTTGGGGCAGGACGTGAACGCGGGCGTGATTGCCCGCGGAACGCCCGGCATGTCGGGCGCCGATTTGGCTAACCTGTGTAACGAGGCCGCCCTGATGGCCGCGCGCCGCAATGCGCGCACGGTGGAGATGCAGGACTTCGAGAAGGCCAAGGACAAGATTTTGATGGGCCCCGAGCGCAAGAGCATGGTCATGCCGGAAGAAGAGCGCCGCAACACCGCCTACCATGAGTCGGGGCACGCGCTGATTGGGAAACTGCTGCCCAAGTGCGATCCGGTTCACAAAGTGACCATCATCCCGCGAGGCCGCGCATTGGGCGTCACGATGAGCCTGCCGGCTCAGGACCGCTATAGCTATGACAGCGAATACATGCTCAACCAGATCAGCATGTTGTTTGGTGGACGCATCGCCGAAGAGGTGTTCATGAAGCAAATGACCACCGGCGCCTCCAACGACTTTGAACGTGCTACCCATATCGCGCGCGATATGGTTACCCGTTACGGCATGACCGACGCGTTGGGCCCGATGGTCTACGCTGAGAACGAGGGTGAGGTGTTCTTGGGACGCTCGGTCACCAAGACCACCAACATGAGTGAGCAGACCATGCAAAAGGTCGATGCAGAAGTGCGCCGCATCATCGACCAACAGTACACACTGGCCCGCAGGCTGATTGAAGACAATCAGGACAAGATGCACGCCATGGCCAAAGCGCTGCTGGAGTGGGAAACGATCGACAGCGATCAGTTGGATGACATCATGGCCGGCAAGGAGCCGCGCGCCCCCAAGGACTGGCAACAGGTGTCCAGTTCTTCCGGCGGTGACAGCGGCGGTGGCGGGGCGACGGCGGTCAAACCTGATCCTGCGCCCACCGCGGCTTGAAGGGTCAACTTTTCCACACAAAGCGGGGCTTCTTGCCCCGTTTCTTTTGTGCCCGGCCAAAGTTCCCGTATCAAGGGTGACAATCGCGCCATGCTAACGATGCGGGGTGTTTAGTGGCCTGGCAAACAAGCCGTTTCCTGATTGACTTGTCCAAGCCCAAAGTGATGGGTATTGTCAATGTCACGCCCGACTCATTCTCGGACGGTGGGCGCTACCCGAGCACGGCGGCTGCACTGGCCCACTGCGAGCGTTTGATCTCCGAGGGCGCCGACATTCTGGACCTTGGCGGTGAGTCGTCGCGACCAGGTTCCTTGCCAGTGTCATTGGAGGAGGAGCTGGCGCGCGTCCTCCCACTGGTGCGTGAAGCGGTCAAGCTCGGCGTTCCACTGTCGGTGGATACCTACAAGCCGCAGGTCATGCGCGCGGCGCTCGACCTGGGTGCGGACATCATCAACGACATCTGGGCCCTGCGCCAGCCCGGCGTTGACGATTCTGTCGATGCAATGCAGGTCATCGCCAGTCATCCCAATTGCGGCGTGTGCCTGATGCACATGCATGGCGAGCCACGAACCATGCAGTTGGCACCGATGGCGGGCGATGTGGTGGCACAGGTGCAGCAGTTCTTTGAACGACAGGTGCAGGCGTTGGGCCGACTTGGTGTCGCTGCAGACCGCATGGTGATTGACCCTGGCATTGGTTTTGGTAAAACCGTGGCGCAGAACTTTGCCCTGTTGTCGCGTCAGCGTGACTTGCTGGAGTTGGGCTGCCCGGTGCTGGTTGGATGGTCCCGCAAGTCGTCGCTCGCAGCGGTCTGCGGCACCTCGCTTGAGTCGGTGGCGGCACTGGATGCCACGCAGCGAATGGTTCCCAGCGTCGTGGCGGCAATGCTGGCGGTGGAGCGCGGCGCCAGCATTGTGCGCGTGCACGATGTGGCACAGACGGTGCAAGCGCTGCAAGTGCTTGCGGCGATAAGATAGGCCGCCGCCATGAAGGCGGATTCGAGATTCAACGCAGGGACGAGGTACGCACGATGAGCAGAAAGTATTTTGGAACCGATGGTATTCGCGGCACGGTTGGCATTGATCCGATCACGCCCGACTTTGTCTTGCGACTGGCCCATGCTGTTGGGCGAGTGCTCAAAAAAACCGAGACACGCCCCACCGTTCTGATTGGCAAGGACACCCGAATTTCGGGGTACATGCTGGAGAGCGCGCTTGAGAGCGGCTTCAATTCGGCGGGCGTGGATGTGGTGCTGCTGGGTCCGTTGCCGACACCCGGCGTGGCCTATCTGACGCGGGCACAGCGTGCCTCGTTGGGCGTGGTGATCAGCGCCAGCCACAACGACTTCCCGGACAACGGCATCAAGTTCTTCAGTGCCCAGGGCAGCAAGTTGTCGGATGCATGGGAGATCGACGTTGAAGCCGAGTTGCAGCGCCCCCCGGTCTGGGCCGACTCTGTCAATTTGGGCAAGGCACGGCGCATGGATGACGCGGCTGGTCGCTACATCGAATTCTGCAAGAGCACATTTTCGAACGACCTCACGCTCAAGGGTATCCGGATCGTGGTGGACGCGGCCCACGGGGCGGCCTACCAGGTCGCGCCCAAGGTCTTTCACGAACTCGGTGCCGAGGTGGTCGCCATTGGCTGCGCGCCGGATGGACTGAACATCAACCACGAAGTCGGTGCTACCCATCCAGAAGCGCTGGTGGCCGCAGTCAAGGCCCACCGAGCGGACTTCGGCGTGGCGCTTGATGGTGATGCCGACCGCTTGCAGTTGGTGGACGCGCAAGGACGCTTGTACAACGGTGACGAGCTGCTTTATCTGATGGCCGACGACCGCCTTGGCCGCGACGAACACGTCCCCGGCGTGGTGGGCACGCTCATGACCAACATGGCGGTGGAAGTGGCGCTGAAGGCCCGTGGCGTGCACTTCGTGCGCGCCAAGGTGGGGGATCGCTACGTGTTGGAAGAACTGGAAAAGCACAAGTGGCTGCTGGGTGGCGAGGGCTCCGGTCACTTGCTGGCGCTGGACAAACACACGACGGGTGACGGCCTGATTTCCGCCCTGCAGGTGCTGCAGGCCGTGCAGCGCAGCGGCAAGACGCTGGCGCAGTTGCTGGCCGATATCACCCTGTTTCCGCAGACTCTGATCAACGTGCGTTTGCGCGCCGGACAGGACTGGAAGTCCAATGTGCAGCTGGCTCAGGAGACACGTACGGTCGAAGCAGAGTTGGGCGACACCGGGCGCGTGCTGATTCGTCCCAGTGGCACCGAGCCGCTGTTGCGCGTGATGGTGGAAGCGCGTGATGGCGCCCGGGCGCAAGCCTACGCACAGCGCATCGCCGACGCCCTGGCAACATGACAGCGTCGGAGATTCGCGTCTGTCAGGCGGACTATGGCCGCAGCGATCATGCCGACGCGGTTGTTGGTTTGCTCGACGCCTACGCGCGCGATCCGATGGGCGGTGCACAGGCCTTGAGCGACTTTGCCAAGACCAATCTGATCGCCGCACTGGCGGCACGACCGCACGCCTATTCGGTGTTGGCCTTTGGTGGACCGGATGGTCAGACCGCGGTGGGCTTGGTCAATTGCATCGAGGGGTTCTCCACCTTTGCCTGCCTGCCCTTGGTCAACGTTCACGATGTGGTGGTGCTGGGCGGTTATCGGGGCCAGCGCATCGGAGAGCGGATGTTGGCGCTGGCCGAAGAGATTGCCCGCCAGCGCGGCGCGTGCAAGCTGACGCTGGAGGTCCTGCAGGGCAATGCGGGTGCCATCCGGCTGTACCAACGCGTGGGCTTTGCCAACTACCAGCTCGACCCCGCCATGGGGCATGCGCAGTTCTGGCAGAAATGGTTGTAGCGGGCAGCCGTCGGCGCTACTGCCGCTTGGGTGTGAAGCCCATCTCGACCAGCGCCGGCACGCGGCCATCGATGTCGCGCGGGATGGACTCGGTCTTTTCGATGGCGCGCAGCACGGCATCGTCCCAGCCCTTGTTGCCACTTGGGGTCTTGAGGCGTGGCTTGCCGACGATGGTGCCGTCCGGAGCGGCGTTGAACAGCACCACGGCGCGGGGGTTGCCTGCGGTGTCGTCGCCAAACACGATGTTGGGCCGAATCCGCGCCTCCAGCTTGGCACCATAACTCGCCGACGGGCCTGACGATTGCGTGGCGCTACCGCTGGCGCCGCTGGTGCCACTGGCATTGGCCAGTCCTGTCAGTCGCTTGATGTTTTCTTGCCGCTGGGTCTCCAGTCGCTTGGCGCGCTCCTGCGCGGCGAGGGTTTCCTTGCGCTTGGATTCTTGCTCAGCAAGACGCTGGTCTTCGGCGAGCTTGCGTTCCTTGTCGCGTTTCTCCTGCTCACGCTTCTTGTTCAGTTCCAGCTGGGCCTTTTTCTGTTGTTGCTCCTTGTCGTGCAGTTGGCGCTGCTTCTCGCGCTCGATCGCGATGTCTGCGTTCGCCACTTTCGGCTCCGCTGGTGACTCCACGCGCCGCACCGGTGGCGCAGGGAGTGGCGGTGGCTCGAGCAGTTTGGGTGCGGCCTCACTTGGCACGGCAGACCACAGCTCAGCCTCGGCGCTGACCAGTTCCGCCTCACGCCGCCAGCTCAAGCCAGCCGTCAAGGCCACCATCAGCAGGGCGTGGACTGCGATCGCCAGCAGCAGGGCACGCGCCAGGCCGGGCGTGGGCGGGGGCGCAAATTCCAGCCGATCCGCGGTGGCGTTCATGGGGCGATCAGGGCTCCAACTGGACCGACAGTCCGACGCGCTGCACCTGAGCCCGCTGTAAGGTATCCATTACCTTGACGACGGACTCGTACTTGACGTTGCGGTCGGCGCTGATGACCACGGCGGAGTTGGCCACGCCGCGCTGGGCTTCGGTCACCGTCTTGGCCAGGTCTTTGAGGGTCACGGCGACCGTCTTGCCCGCAAGCCGGAGTTCAAGGGCCTCGTTCTTGCCCAACACCACCTGGATGACCTGGTCCGGTTGCTTCTTGCCCTTGCCGACACTGGGCAGGTCAATCATGCTGGGGGTGATCAGCGGCGCGGTGACCATGAAGATGATCAGCAACACCAGCATCACATCGATGAAAGGAACCATGTTGATCTCGCTGATGGTGCGCCGTCCGCGCCCGCGGGTGATCAGTGTGGGCATGCCGCCTCCTGTCGAGCCGCCTCAAAGGGGGCGTGGCCGCCCTTGGGGGGCAGCGAACCAATGTGAGCGTGGGGGCACATCATCTTTCCTCAATGTCCCGCCGGCACAGTGGTACCGACGTTGCGCTGCAAGATATTAGAGAACTCCTCGATAAAGGTCTCCAGACGGTTTGCGATCCGGTCAATATCCCGCGCAAAGCGGTTGTAGGCCACCACGGCCGGAATCGCGGCAAACAGGCCAATGGCGGTCGCCACCAGGGCCTCCGCGATGCCCGGCGCCACAGTGGCCAGGGTCACTTGCTGCAGCGCCCCCAAACCGGTGAAGGCGTGCATGATGCCCCACACCGTGCCGAACAGGCCAAGATACGGGGATACCGAGCCGACCGATGCCAAGAAGGAGAGGTGGCTTTCCACCACGTCCATTTCGCGCTGAAAGCTGGCACGCATCGCCCGCCGCGCGCCGTCCATCAGGGTGGCGCTGTCGATGATGCGGCGCTCGCGCAGCTTCTGAAACTCGCGCATACCACTGGCAAAGATGCGCTCCATCGGGCCGCTGGCTTTGGCGTTCTTGGTGGCCGCGGCCAACAGCTCGCTCATGTTCGTGCCCGACCAGAACTCGCGCTCGAACTTGTCGTTGAGGGCTTTGACCCGGCCCAGCGCAAACAGCTTGCGAAAGATCGCTGCCCAGCTTGATACCGACACCACTACCAGCATCAGCATGACAACTTGAACGATCCAGCTGGCATGCAGCACCAGGTGAACGATGGACAGGTTTTGATTCATCTAAGCAGGTCCAGAAGGATAGAGGGAAAGCGAGTCGGCTTGAACGTGATGGCATCAACCCAGCCGACGCGGATGATGCCCTCGCACAACACGGTGTCCTGTGCATCGGTATGCAACAACACCTGCTGGCGTATTGTCAGCGAAGCTCGCCCGGTTTCCACCAGGCAAACTGTGACAAAAAGTTGGTCGTCCAGTCTGGCCGGGCGGTGGTAGCGAACATCGGTCTGGCTGACGACGAAGATGCCCCCGGTCTGTTCGCGCAGCGCCTGTTGTGCCACACCCAGCGCGCGCAGCCATTCGGTGCGCGCACGCTCGAAGAACTTGAGGTAGTTGGCGTAGAACACAATGCCGCCTGCATCGGTGTCTTCCCAGTACACCCGCACGGGCCACCTGAATTGCGGCGCACTGTGGGCTGCGTTGCTCAATTCAGTCCCCTTGGGGTGCGCCCTGCGGAGCCGGATGGCCTGCGATCGCCCGGCACTGCGTTCATGCCAACACGGTCTTGAGGCGCGCTACCGCCTCGCGCAACTGCGCCATGCTGTTGGCGGTGGAGAAACGGACAAAGTCACCCGTTTGGGCGGAGCCGAAGTCGCGCCCGGGCGTCACTGCCACGTGGGCTTGTTTCATGATTTCAAAGGCAAACTCCCAACTGCTCTGCACACCAAGCCGGGCACAGGCTGCGGAGCAGTCGGCCCAGGCGTAAAAGGCGCCATCGGGCATGACCGGCACGGTCAGGCCCAGTTCATTGAGCGCCGGTATGAAGAAGTCGCGGCGCGCCTTGAATTCGGCCCGGCGCTGTTCATACAACGCCAGGCTGTCAGCCTCAAAGCAGGCCAGCGCAGCATGTTGCGAGATGGTGCTGGGACAGATGAACAGGTTTTGTGCCAGTCGCTCGATGACGCTCACCAAGCTATCCGGTACCACCATCCAGCCCAGGCGCCAGCCGGTCATGTTGAAGTACTTGCTGAAGCTGTTGACGCTGATCACCTCCTCGCCCAGCGCCAGGGCGGACTGGCCAAACTGCGCGTCATGGCTTAGCCCCAGGTAGATTTCGTCGACGATGGTGATACCTGAGCTGCGTTGCACAACCTCATGAATGCGCCGCAACTCATCGGGTGCGATCGAGGTTCCGGTTGGGTTCGACGGCGAGGCCAGCAGCACACCGCGCGTGCGCGGCCCCCACGCGGCTTCAACCTTGGCGGCACTGAGCTGAAAACGCTCTTGCGCGGTGGTGGGCAGCAGCACCGCTGTGCCTTCGGCGGCACTGACAAAGTGGCGGTTGCAGGGATAACTGGGGTCGGGCATCAGGACTTCGTCACCGGCCTCAATCAGCGCCAGGCAGATCAATTGCAGCGCAGCAGAGGCTCCAGCGGTGACCACGATGCGCTGTGCCGGAACCGTGATGCCAAAGCGCGAACGGTACCAGCCACTGATGCGTTCGCGCAGCGGCTCAAGCCCGGTGGCCTGGGTGTACTGTGAACGTCCGTCACGAATCGCTTGGGTTGCGGCCTCCTGCACCCGTGGTGGTGCGGTGAAATCCGGCTCGCCGATGTTGAGGTAGATCATCGGCGAGGTGGTGTGGGCCACCTGCTGGGCCATGCGCTGCGCCGCTTTGGCGACCTCCATCACATAGAAGGGTTCGATGCGGCGTGCTCGCTCGGAAATCCGCATGACGGGGCTAACCTGCATTCACGCGCGAGCGGGGGGCGCTGATCGATCGGCGGCAACCTCGGCTCTTCGAAGCGTTGGCGCCAGTCCGTTGAGCACGGCGTTGACGTATTTGTGACCGTCCGTTCCACCAAACTCCTTGGCCAGTTCGACGCATTCATTGAGCACCACGCGCCAGGGCACGTCCAGGCAGTGCTTGAGCTCGTAGGCGCCAATCCACATCACGCCGTGCTCGATGGGTGATATTTCCGCGAGCTTGCGATCGAGCAAGGGCACGATCAAGGCGTCAAGCTCGCCGGCCTGTTCCACGCAGCCATGCAGCAGAGCGTCAAAATGCACCGCGTCAGCCTTGGCGAATCCAGCCAGATCACGCGTAAAGGCGTCGACATCGGCCACGGCGTTGCCGCCCACCAGGCTCTGGTAAAGCGCCTGCAGGGCGAACTCTCGGGAGCGGCTGCGGCTGGACTTGCTGGCTGCCTTGCGCGCGCCGGTGCTGGTGAGGCCTGTGCGAGATTGGCGTGGTGGGCGCTTGGCATCGGGTTTCGCGGTTGCGGCGCTCATCAGATCTCCTGCATCAGGTTGGCCATTTCGACCGCAACGCGCGCGGCATCGCGGCCCTTCTCGGTCTTTCTGGCAATGGCTTGTTCAAGGTTCTCGGTTGTGAGGATGGCGTTCGCAATCGGTACTTGATAGTCCAGCGCGACACGGCTGACGCCTGCACCCGACTCATTGGCGACCAGCTCGAAGTGGTAAGTCTCACCGCGGATGATGCAGCCCAGTGCCACCAGTGCATCGTACTTGGCTTTCTCAGCCATCGCCATCAACGCTACCGGAATCTCCAATGCACCAGGAACCATGACGTGGTCGATGCTCTTGTCGGGCACGCCAAGCGCGATCAGCTCGGCATGGCAGGCTTGAGCCAGGGCATTGGTAATTGGCTCGTTAAAACGGGCCTGCACGATGCCAATGACCAGTCGCTTGCCATGGAGTCGGGCATCGCCCGCCTGCAGTGTGCCTTTGTCGGCGTTGAACATGAATCGATCCTTTGAAGAGCTTGTGTCGGGGTGTCAGCGTAGGGCGCGTTATGTGGACTGGCGCGCCATGCGGCTACTTGGTGATGTAGCCTGTGATTTCCAGCCCATAGCCGGTCATGCTGGGCATGCGCCGGGGGTTGCCCATCAGCGTCATCTTGTGTACGCCGCATTCACGCAGGATTTGTGCGCCCACGCCGTAGGTGCGAAGGTCCATGCGCTCGCGCTCAGGCCCGTGGCTGGCCAACGCGGTGCCTGCAAACTGGGACAGGAGTTGCTCCGCCGTCTCGCCGCAGTTGAGCAGCACGACCACGCCTTTGCCTTCAGTCGGCGATGCGCTTTAGGCTGGCGTCCAGACTCCATGAGTGCATGGACCGATTCGACTCAAGGGCATCAAAAATCGACAAGGGCTCGTGCACGCGCGCGGGCACGGTGTCCCCCGGCGACCACTGGCCCCTGACCAGCGCCAGGTGCACACCCTGCGCTGGTTTGTCGCGAAACGCGTGCGCGGTGAATTCACCAAACGCGGTGTTCAGTGTGCGGGAGCCGACTTTTTCAATCAGCGATTCGACCCGGCTGCGGTGCTCGATCAGGTCGGCAATCGTACCGATCTTGAGCCCGTGCTCGGCTGCAAACAACTGCAGATCGGGCAAGCGCGCCATGGTGCCGTCGTCCTTCATGATCTCGCAGATCACCGCTGCGGGCGAGCAGCCGGCCATGGCGGCCAGGTCGCAGCCGGCCTCGGTGTGGCCTGCGCGCATCAGCACGCCGCCGTCCACCGCTTGCAGGGGAAAGATGTGGCCCGGCTGCACCAGGTCGTCAGCCTTTGCGTTCTTGGCAACCGCCGCCTGCACGGTGCGGGCACGGTCTGCGGCGGAGATGCCGGTGGTTACACCCTCGGCGGCCTCGATCGACACCGTGAAGGCGGTCGCCAGCTTGGTGCCGTTGCGCACCGCCATGGGGGGCAACTTCAGACGCTCGCAACGCTCGCGGGTCAGCGTCAGGCAGATCAATCCCCGGCCAAAACGCGCCATGAAGTTGACGGCTTCGGGCGTGACGTGGTCGGCAGCGAGCACCAGGTCGCCTTCGTTCTCGCGGTCTTCTTCGTCCACCAGGATCACCATGCGCCCGGCGCGCATGTCGGCCACGATCTCGTCGACCGGAGAAATGGAAACAGGGGAGGGTGCGCTCATGCAAGAACTTTCGGTGAATCGTGAATCGTGAACGGGAACCGGATCAGGCCAGGGCCTGAACTGCGCTGGGTGTGCCATGCGCCAATGCGGCAAGCTGCGGCTCCACGCGGAGCATGCGCTCCACATACCGCGCGATCAGGTCGATTTCCAGGTTGACCTGCGCGCCAGTTGTGAGGGCATTCAAAGCGGTGTTCTGAACCGTGTGCGGGATCAGGTTGATGCGACATTCGCAGCCGTCTGGCAGATCGCTCACGTGGTTGACGGTCAGGCTCACGCCGTTGACCGTAATGGAGCCCTTGTAGGCCAGGTACTTGGCCAAGTCCTTGGGGGTAAGAAGCCGCAGATCCCAACTCTCGCCATGCTGCGAGAACCGCGTCACGGTGCCCACGCCGTCGACATGCCCGGACACGAGGTGCCCGCCAAGTCGGTCGTTGGCGCGAAGGGCTTTTTCAAGGTTGATCGGCCCGGTCTGGGATAGCCCGGCAGTCTTGGCCAGTGATTCGGCGGAGATCTCGACGTTGAACTCGCGCCTTGCTGCATCCAAGGCGGTGACGGTCATGCAGGCGCCATTCAGTGCAATGCTGTCGCCCAAACCAACGTCATCGAGGTAGCTGGGCGGACATTCGATCGTGAGTTGCCGCCCGTGGGATGAAGAACTGCCCAAGGCATGGACGGCGACGATGCGCCCCACGCCGGTGATGATTCCGGTAAACATGGCGCTATTTTCGCAGGAAAGGCAAGACCACCCGCGCCGACCTCGCATCGGGTGCGGGATTGCCGTTTTCAGAAACTGTCGCGCCCGGCAATACGAGCGACGATGCGCAGATCGGGCCCGATCAGTTCTGCCGACTGAAACTCCAGCGGTATCGCTTGCGAAAGCTCGGTGATCGGGCCGAAACTGCGCCATGCCACGTCCTTGGCCAATCAGTTTGGGGCCAAGGTAGACCACCAACTCGTCCACCAGCCCGGCAGCCACCAGCGCACCATTGAGCCGCGCACCTGCCTCAACATGCACTTCGTTGACCTCGCGTACCGCCAGGTCGCGCAGCATCGCCATCAGGTCCACTTGCTTACCGGGGCTGCCGTCGGCATTGACCGTTGGCAGCGCAACGACGGTCGCGCCACGCGCCTCCAGGGCGGCCTTCTTTGTATCGTTTTGGACTGCACAGTAGATATACAAAGCCCGTCCCGCTATAAAAAGATGAGCATCCAGCGGTGTGTCGAGGCGGCTGTCCACAATCACAAGGTGAGGCTGTCGCAGCGTATCGATCAGGCGCACATCAAGCCGTGGGTTGTCGGCCAGCACGGTGCCGACACCTGTTAGCACGGCGCAGGACCGTGCCCGCCAAGCGTGGCCGTCGCGTCGGGCCGGCTCGGAGGTGATCCATTGGCTTTGCCCATTGTTCAAGGCGGTCTGGCCGTCCAGCGAGGCGGCGACTTTCATCCGAACCCAAGGGGTCTTGCGGATCATGCGACTGAAGAAGCCAATGTTGAGCTCGCGTGATTCCGCTGCGCCGGGGCCGACCTCAACTTCTATGCCTGCTGCCCGCAGTTTGGCAAAGCCCTGGCCCGCCACCAGCGGATTGGGGTCGGCAATTGAAGCAACGACCTTGCCAATACCGGCCGCGATCAAGGCGTCGCAGCATGGCCCGGTGCGGCCGTGGTGCGAGCAGGGCTCCAGCGTCACGTAAGCAGTGGCGCCCTGCACCGAGTGGCCGCGCTCAGCCGCGTCGCGCAGCGCCATGATCTCGGCATGCGGGCCGCCGGTGCGCTGGGTGTGGCCTTGGCCGAGGATGGTGCCGTCGGGTCTGGTGAGGACGCAGCCGACGCGGGGGTTGGGGGTGGAGATCAGCAGGGCGCGCGACGCGACGTCAAGCGCAAGACGGGACAAACCGGGGTGGTGGATGACCGGCTTGTGGCCACTTGTGGACACTACCGGTCCCAGCAGTCTCGCGTCAGCTGGACCCGATTGTTAAGTACGCCACCAGCGCCCTTCAGGTTGCGGTGATCCATCACCAGCACCCCGCAGGTGTCGCCCACCTGGGAGCCGGCAGGGGTTGCCAGCAGCACAAAGGTTGTGGTGGTTGGTTCGCCGGCGCCAAAGGTCATGTTGTACCTAACGCCGCCGGTTGTGGGGGTCGAGTCCATGCCCCAAGCTGCGATGCTGGCGTTGTTGATGGCAGCCGCAGCCTGATCCAAGGCATAGGAGCCGCTCAGCGTGTAATTCTGCTCAAGCCTCTGCGCAATCGCCTGCAGCGTGTTCTTGGCTTCCGCCCGATGCCCTCGGCGAACATACTCGTTGTAACTTGGTAGCGCGATGGCCGCCAGAATTGCGACGATGGCCACGGTGATCATCACCTCAATGAGGGTGAAGCCCCGGTTACGGGTCGGAAGGAGGTCTTGTTTCATGATGTTTACTTCGAGAACAGCTCACGCCATGTGTACCGGCCCTTCGGCGCCACCGGTGTGACAAACAACGGCCCGGCCTCACCCTTGCAGGCGTCCTGATTGCAAACAATCTTTTGCTTGCGCGTTGCATCTGTATAGGTATTGCTGACCTTGATGACGCCCGTGGAGTCTACGCCAAGGCCACCGACCAATGTTCCATTGATCAGCATCTCGCCGATCGCGCCCGTGCAGACATTGACTGCCATGATAAAGCCAGAGTTGCCCGGAGCACACACGTCGCCAGTTGGTTTGGTGGTGGCAAGCAGCACCGTGCCCGTGTCGGGTGGAAAAGTCGAGTTCGACAGTACCCGCTCACCTCCGGTAAAAGACATCTTCCAGCCGCGGTTGGTGCTGGCTGACAAATCAGGTGCAGTCCAGTTCCTTACGGTCGCAGACCCAACGGTGGAGGTAGTCAGCGTGAGCGTGGCCAAGTTGCTGGTCAAAACCGTGAGCGCTGACGATGCGTTTTTGTCGATTACCGAGTAGAAGCCGCGGGTTGACGTGTCGGTGTAGTCAGCGTCCTCGTTAAGCTTGCCGGTGCCGAAGTTCACCGACCAGCCCACACCGTCACAGGCGCGGCTAACTGCTGGTGCGGTAGTAATGGGCTGGCCGGTAGCGATCAAAACGCCCAGGTGGCGCCAGGCACCGGCCGAGTCACCATTGGCTGCTCTCACGTAGTTGGAGCCACTGGGCTTGGAGAACTGGAACTTGTGCATGTTGCCCAACCGCTAACACCCTCGGTCACCTTGGCCATTTGCAGGTAAGCACCCGTGGTCGGATCTATCGAGGGCTCGTTGAAGGTGTACCCCAGATCAGCATCTTGGGCGGAAGTGAACTCCCATTTAGGCATCGCGCTCAGCGTGGCTTCGCTGGCGGCGGCAAACCCGCTTTGGTTGGTGATGTCCAAGGCATAGTAGCCCTGACCGCCGCCGCCCAGGCCACCGACCAGCAAGGTTCCCCATGTGCTGACACCGGTTTGGATGTCTCCAACCATCGGCGTGCCATCAACGAAGAACCGGTGTTGAAAGGCAGTTGCCGTCAACTTGGGCAAGTTGCCAAACACAGAGCCTGGAATATAGCCAAACAACTCCTTGCCGTCGGTTCCCGAGAACGCGTGCAACATGCCGTCGTTTGCGCCGACATAAACTACGCCTGGGCGAGTCTTGTTGGCCGCTCGGTACGCGGCATGTCCAGCGAAGTTTGAGCCTAGCATGACCGGCCCGGAGCCCGCCAGATAAGTGACGCCAGAATTCACCACGTCGCCCAGCAACAGGTCGTCGCGTGCGCGAAACAGGCTGCCTTCGTTAGTGCGGGCACCGCGCAGGAAGTCAACCCGAGCGCTGCCCTGCAAATCGACTGAATCCAGAATACCGGTCTGCGAGGCATTCAAACTGGCCCACTGAAACGGCATGGTGGTGAAGGATGCGCCCTTCCACGACGTGAATATCTTGCGCGTGGCGGGGGTCAAGGGTGTCGCTACAAATGTTGGCGCCGTAGTTTTGAACCACCTCGAAGCCTCCCAGGCCGGCGTGGTGTTGCATTGCGTGGCGGTTTGCGACGGCGCGCAACTGCGGACATTTCCAATCCAGCCTTTAGGGTTGTAACCAGCATACAGAATCTGGCTGCTGGAAGTCTGCCGGTTGGAAGTCACGGCAGCGCTGGACGCCGAGTTGGCGCTGGACCGGTTGGCAATCTCGGCAAAGGCGGCTGACAGGCCGCTTTTCATGGTGGTGGGCGTGCTACCCGCAAACCACGAGTCGGGGATACCATCGGAAGTCCCAGCGACTTTGTCCCATGAATCCACCAGGGTGTTGGGGTTGTCTCCGGTTACCAGGTCGGTCTTGAAGCCGCCATATTTAGCTGCCAACCAGTACTGTGTCTTGAGCAAACTGGCGGCGCCAACGCTGGCTGCGCCGTTAGTGTTCTCGAGCACATCGACCCAGAACGTGCCAATGGTCTGCTTGCCCGTCAAATCGGAGCGAATGTCATTGGTGTTGGCCCAATGCGCCAGGCCTGCCATGTAGGGTGTAGGCCGGTTGCTGCCGCGGTCAGCGCCACCTATCCAACCGCCGTCGGCCATACCGCCCTCGTAGCCGCGCACCGTGTCCCACAGGGACTGGACGTTGAGGCCGTCAGGATCTACCGGGTAGCCGCCAGAACCGGCATAAAGCGGCCGGGTTGAGCCAGGCAAGTTGCCATCACCCCACACATAAATGTCGCCAATACCCAGGATGAAGTTCTTTTGGCAGGTGTTGATAATTGGGTCGCGCGTCTGGCCCCTGAGAAGGTTGGCGGTGACAATCGGGAAGCCGTCTTTGGCTCTGGTCTGCGCAGTGGCCGACAAGGCAGATATATCGTTATAGTCCGCTGGGGGCGCTCGCCCGCGCAGATAAAGCTGCGCCGCATAAAACAGCTCGCCCACCGGGTCATTGCCCTTGTATCCTTCAGCAAAACCGAACTTGTTAAGGTAGTTCACGAAACCCGAGTTTGGAACGCCGGTGAGCAGTGCATCCGCGGGGTCAGGGGTTGGCAAACATGACACCAGTAACTTCGTCCCACTCTTTGCCCGGGTTCGCGATTGGGGTTGTGGCGGTTGCGGCGATGGCGCCCACACTCTTCATGGCGGCGCGCAGCACGCCCCCGTTCCGGCCGGTGCCGTCTTGGTTGAGGTAACCGAAGGCGCCGTATCGAAGCGTATTGGCATAGTCTTGGACCAAACCTTCGGGTTTGGCCACGCCCGAGTACTGGTTCTTGCAGTTGGCTTCTCGCCCTTGACCAGGCACCGCGACGCAGGCCTCAACGCGGATGTTGAAACACCAACTCGTGCCAGCAACACCTGGGAGGGGTGTGGCAGCGCAAGTAGCGCTGCGGGCTGCCTGCGTGGTCATGTCGGCAAAATTGTTGGCGTCGGAGACAATCAGCTTGGAACCATAGCCGCCTGATCGAGCCCGCTTTGCTGCAGTTGGCAGCGTCAACGGCATGCCCGGCGTGCCCACAGTCAGATTTTTTTGGGGGTTGTAGCTGTTGCGGTCGCTGAACGATCGAATCAGCACGGTCCTGGTGGTGGTGTCGCCTGGGTGAGCGCCCGACATGCTGGAGAAGCTGTCTCGGGTTCCACCCGTCAAGACTGATCGAAATTGGTCCACATTCGTCATGGTCAGCCAATTGAGCAAGTTCCCGCTCCATTCGGTCACCACCGGACAAGTGCCATCAGCATTCATCTTGCTAACCGGGCTGAAAACTTCATTGACCGTCGAGTAGCTGTAGCACTTGAGGTTGTCGAAGTACCCTTCGTATTTGGTGAGTACCGTGTATGTGGTGGCGGTATACGAAACCTGCAGGCCAGTCGGGAACTCAACTGACAATGCCAGCACCAAATTGCCGGGCACCGCTGCCGTGTCGGGCGGTTGCTGGCTGGGTGCAAACGCCAGGGCGTTGGCGCACATGGCAGCACTGAGTGCCAAGCCTACGGTGTGCAGTGCCGCCCGTTTCATGCCTGATGTTTTCATGGTGCTTCCCCGATGGTTAAATTACAGAGGTGAAAAGACGGACTGCAAGGTGACAGACGTTCGCGCCCCGCCTGCACCGGTGGTTCGTCCAAAACCCACGGCGGTGATCCGAAAGAATAATTTGGTTGAGGTAGAGGAGAAATTCAAATCCTTTGTTGTGAACATCTCAACCATGTAACGAGGACGTGGAACGTTGGCTGCGGTGAAGGGTGCATCGGTAAAGGTTCCGAACGCAACGGTCGGTACCGCGACGGTAGTAGAGCCGTCACAGGCACGCGCCACGCCGTCGTTCCAGTCGGCGCCACTCCATAGCGGCTTTACACATGCGGGGCTGGGATCCAGAGCCACTGGCAACCTGGTGTAAACGCCCTGCTTGTTCGGCGGCTCCGACAAACCGCCATCTTTGAACGCCACGTCATTGACGGCGTCATTTGTTGATATCCAGAAGGTGAGGGCATCCGCAGCGTTGGCAGGGCGCGTTCCAGCTGGCCTTTGAAGGGTGCACAGCCCGACGCAGAATTGACCGTCGAAACGAATCCCCAGGATGTCCCGCTCGGCATCACGCAGCGCCAGCTCTGCATTCTCCCGCGCAAGTGCCAGATCGCGATCATTGGCTGCAAATCGCTCCTCGAACAGCGAACCGCGCAAGGCCATGACACCCAGTACCGACAAAACCATGAGGAAGATAAGTGCTGTGACGAGCACAAAGCCTTGCTGTTTGGAGTTTGATTTCACGGCAGACTCAATTGGGGGTCGAAAAGACGGCATTGCGAACGGACACCACGGACGTGAAGCGCTTCCATAGACGGGTATCAGGAGTCGGGACATTTATGCGTGCCACGTTGGCGGCAAACGTGCCATCCAAATTCCTCGCGCACGTCGGGCGTACTCGGCTGAAGATCCACCGTCCCTGCGGCGGCGGGACCGCCGGTGATCGAAGTGGCTGAAACTATGCAGATCTCGACTGCGGTCACGTTCGACCAGGCCAGAGGTCCAACGACATCGGTCGCGTTGACGTATTGCGCGGTGGTGCCGCCAGCCGCTATAAGCGCTGGCGCCGATGCGGAGGGAGCCGGTGCGGCACCGGCCGCACCCAACTGGTAACGCAAAACGAACTCCTCAACACCTCGCGCGATGGGAGCAACTGTTGCCGACCCGGATCCCTGGCAGACCAGCTCGTTGACTTGGTTGGGTGCCACACCAATGGGTTGCACAAAGTAGCGGTTGATGACGTATTGCGTGCCGGGAAGCACCGGCGTCGCGGGCAAGGGTTGTTGCAGGCAATCGAGCCCTTCACCCGTCGCAACCGACGGCGCAATCAGGCTCGCGTTGGTGCTGGTGGCTGCCGGGGCTACCTGATATGCAACCTGCAGGCTGTTACGCTGGGGGTCTGCCGCACCGCAGGCCAACACGGCGCTACTCAAAGCCGCGATTGCGCTGGGCGAACTTGTCATGGCACCGTCACAACCAAAAACTGGCACCAGACCCGGAAAAAACTGACCAATCGGTGTGCGATCCGCGAGCGCGCCGTAAGCCAATGGGTCGCGTTGAAACAGGTTGGATGCTTCTTTCTTGGAGGGGTTAAACAGCGCAAAGGCTTGAGAGGACCAGGCATCAGGATCGGGCAGCAAGCCACTCACGCCAAGATCCATCACATCCACGTAGCCTGCTAAAGATAACTCGCGGCGCAACTGCTGCATCACGATGCGTGCTGGCTCGTTCAACTCGGATTGGTTTTCACGCTGGCGACCCGTGCTGGTGGTGGTGATGTAGGCAGTACCAATGGCAATCAGAATAAACAAACCAATGGTAATGCTGACCATTAGCTCGATTAACGTGACACCGTGCTGGCGACGGGAGGCATAACTGGATCTGGCGATATTCATGGCGTAACCACCATCGACAAGCAGCGTACACCCGCAACCAATGGAGCGGGGCAAGTGGGGTCGGTGACGTCCAGCGGGTTCGGTACCGCGTTGGTGCCGGCTTCGTTCTGTTGCTTTTCGGTCCACATCACGACTACTTGTCGCGCCGCAGGATCGGTGAAGCCCCCCGATGAAACTGGCCATATGGCGCCGCGTCCACCAGGCAAGCGCTGCAGCGCCTGGCGCCATTCCCGGACGTCGCGTTGGGCGGCCAAGAACTGGCTGCAGGCGGGCTGTGCACTAAGCCCACAAGCCGGGTCGGCTGGCAAGGTCGCGGCTGCGGCATAGCCGTCGGCAGCCAAATACGCGTTGACGGGTGCTGGCGGAAGCGGCGAAGTTGTTGCGCTGCCATTGACACGGATCTTCTCCACGATGAACTGTGCGGCCTCAACCGCCTGGCTACGCATGTGAGCAGTCTGCTGGTAACGTGACGACGACAGCTGCAAGCCGGCCGCACCAACTAGACCGATGGCGACCACCAGCATGGTGACCAGCACTTCGATAAGCGTGGCGCCGCGCTGCCGATGCTGGGCATGCAGCTGATTGGATGTTGTGGATTTCATGGCTTAAGGTGGTCCGCACTCACCAGCAGGAAGAGCCGCATACAGCGTTTGTGTGAGAACCCGAACGCGACCCGTGCGAGCGATGCAAATGTAGCGTTCAAGTGTTGTATCCGTTGCCGGGTCGTCTACGACCGCAATGCGCACGCCCTGCGGGAAGGTGCCGATCAATGCGCCGTTAGGCAGGAAAGTCAAACCCCCTGCCGCAACAGTGGTCGCGTCCGCGACCATGGTGAGCCGCTGTTTGGGCAGCGTGTCTTGAAGAATTCTGTCTGTGGCTGCCACGGCTGGGAGGCCGGTCTTGACCATCCAGCCAGCCTCATAACCCGACGCCGTGCAATTCACTCCATCGCTGCTGGGGCACACCGTTACCGGTCCGTTTTGCCGCAAAGTCTCTGAGCGCGCAAACTGGATTGACAAGGTCAGGTCATTGACTGACGCGCGAATTCGGTTGGACACGATCATTCGCTGCCAGGATGGCACCGCCATGGTGGTGATGATCGCTATCAGGGCAATGACCACCATCAACTCGATCAAGGTGAATCCGTTGGATCGACCTGAACTTCGCGGATAAATACGCATTTTGGTCATGGGGCGAGTCTAGTGCGTTGGCATACCGTTGCTGGGTTGGTGTTGACAAAAGGCCGACCTAGCATGACGAGCGGCGCGCAGTCGGCGACCGCCTAGCGCCTGACCTCATCGACCAGCGTCTTGAATTCATCAATGTCTTCAAAACTGCGGTAGACGCTGGCAAAGCGGACGTAGGCCACCTTGTCGAGCTTCTTGAGCTCGCGCATCACCAGTTCGCCGATGCGTGTCGAGGGTATCTCGCGCACGCCTAGGCTGAGCAGCTTTTCTTCCATTCGCTCAATCGCGCTGTCAATTTGCTCGGTGCTGACCGGGCGTTTGCGCAGCGCCAGGTTCATGGAGCCGCGCAGCTTTGTGCGGTCGAACTCAATGCGCCGACCGTCCTTCTTGACGACAGTCGGGAAGTTCACGTCGGGGCGCTCGTAGGTGGTAAAGCGCTTTTCGCAGGCGCCGCACTGGCGGCGTCTGCGGATGAAGTCCCCGTCCTCCGACACTCGGGTTTCAACCACCTGGGTTTCCGAATGACTGCAAAACGGGCACTTCATACCGGGTTTTTAGCCGTAGACCGGGAAGCGGGCGGTGAGGGTGTTGACCTTGGCCCGCACCGCCTCAATGTTGGCCGCGTCGCGCGGGTTGTCCAGCACATCGGCGATCAGGTTGGCGGTGAAACGCGCCTCCTCGTCCCTGAAGCCACGCGTGGTCATGGCCGGTGTGCCAATGCGCACGCCGCTGGTGACCATGGGTTTTTCCGGGTCGTTGGGGATGGCGTTCTTGTTGATGGTCATGTGGGCGCTGCCCAGCACGGCCTCGGCTTCTTTGCCGGTGATGCCCTTGGCGCGCAGGTCCACCAGCATGAGGTGGCTCTCGGTCCGCCCGCTCACAATGCGCAGGCCGCGCTCGGTCAGGGTCTGGGCCACGATCTGGGCGTTTTTCAGCACTTGTTGCTGGTACAGCTTGAACTCAGGCGCCAACGCCTCTTTGAACGCCACCGCCTTGGCGGCAATCACGTGCATCAGCGGGCCGCCCTGCAGGCCGGGGAAGATGGCGCTGTTGATGGCTTTCTCGTGCTCGGCCTTCATCAGGATGATGCCGCCGCGCGGGCCGCGCAGGCTCTTGTGCGTGGTCGAGGTCACCACGTCGGCGTGCGGCACCGGGTTGGGGTAAATGCCGGCCGCAATCAGGCCGGCGTAGTGCGCCATGTCCACCATGAAGATGGCGCCCACGTCCTTGGCCACCTTGGCGAAGCGTTCAAAGTCGATGGCCAGGGCGTAGGCCGAGGCGCCGGCGATGATGAGCTTGGGTTTGGTCTCATGGGCCTTGCGCTCCATGGCGTCGTAGTCGATTTCTTCCTTGGCGTTGAGGCCGTAGCTCACCACGTTGAACCACTTGCCGCTGATGTTGAGCGCCATGCCATGCGTCAGGTGGCCGCCTTCGGCCAGGCTCATGCCCATGATGGTGTCGCCGGGTTTGAGGAAGGCCAGGAAGACCGCTTCGTTGGCGGAAGCGCCGCAATGCGGTTGCACGTTGGCGGCCTCGGCGCCAAAGATCTGCTTGACCCGGTCAATCGCCAATTGCTCGGCTACGTCCACGTGTTCACAGCCACCGTAATAGCGTTTGCCGGGGTAACCCTCGGCGTATTTGTTGGTGAGTTGCGAGCCCTGCGCTGCCATGACGGCAGGCGAGGCGTAGTTTTCGCTGGCGATCAGCTCGATGTGGTGTTCCTGGCGGGCGTTCTCGGCCACGATGGCGGCCCAGAGTTCAGGATCGGTTTGCTCGACGAGGATGTTGCGGTGGTACATGGCAGTCCTTAAAGACGATGTGCCTTGTTTCATGTGACATGAAACAAGGGCTGCCCAGGCGAACGGCTAATCGCATTGTCCGGTGGGGCCATGCGGCACGCTTCCCCGTGGTGGTCCCACGTCAGCGCTGCAAATTTGAGCCTTGAGCGCCTATCGCCAGTTGCGTGCCCCCGGAGTTTAACCTGTGGCTCGGGCGCTCGCCGTGACCGAGTGCCTTGGCGACCTCGGTTGGCTTTGGATCGTTCGCCGGTCAAGACAGATTGACGGCTGCAGCCAACTGTTCCGGCTCTGCCACGGGCTCAGACTTGGGCCGCGCGATGACCGGCACCGCCTGTACGGTAGCGGGTACAAGCGCGCGACCTGTTGCGACGCCCTGGAGTCGTTGGTGCTCGGCCATGACCTTGTCTGCGTACCCGTTGTCGTCTTCCAAGTTGGCTGCTCCCACGTAATAGCGAAGACCGCCCTGCACTGAGCCGGCGCGGCGGATGCATTCCTGCAAAACCTTGGCACCAACGCGCAGGTTGGTCAGGGGGTCAAACGCGGCAAGTCTTCCGCCGAAGCTCTCGTACTTGTCGCTGTGGACCTTGGTCATGACCTGCATCAGACCCTGCGCGCCGACCGGACTTTGGGCAAAGGGGTTGAATCCGGACTCGACCGCCATCACGGCGAGGATCAAGGTCGGATCGAGCTTGGTGCGTTGCCCAATTTCGTAGGCCTCCGCCACCAATGCGCCGATGGGTTCCGGGGCGACACGGTACTTCTTGCTCAGCCAGAACGCAACCGTAGCCTGTTGCTTGGGCAGATCTTGTGGGTCGGTGGCGGTGGCCCGGTCGATCGCGTCGATGTTCGCCTCGGCCAGGCCTACCACTGGTTGGCGGGCCTGCAGCCAGCTCATCAGTTGAACCTCCCCGGCTTCGCGCAGATCGGGTCGCGCCGTCAGGGTAATGATGGTGCACATGACGGCCAGGCCCAGTAGGGCGAAACCGTTGTGGGTAACTTCAAAGAATCCTTGGGCGATATCGCTCGCGAACGTTCGCAGGCCCTGAGTCAGTTTTTGAGACGCTGTCATAGCTCTTCCTTCTTGCACGAGGATCGTTGTTGGGTCACTGCAGGCAGTGTCATCAACGGAGTTGCCCCGTTTGGGTTGGTACGCCATCGATTCCATGCACCGCGTCATCCAGACTTTGGGCGCAAATCGAATATGCCGGGTTCGGCAGCGGGTTCGGGTTATCCCTAGAGCTTGTCTGGGATGGGCGGATTCTAGGGGGGTTAAATATACGCAGTCAACAATATTGAATAGACTTCTTATTCCACTTTGATCTGACAAATAGCAGGTGTTTGGCCTGGACAAGGTCGGCAAAGCGTTGCCCCATGCCCGATTGGCCTCAATGAGCCGTCGGCGTTTGATTGAAAAATCAATTTGATTTCCGAGGTTGGAGTGCCTAGACTGAGACTGCCTGAAAGTTCAGGCAACAAGTCGGCAGTAGCCAGTCCCTACCCTCGGGTAGCTGTGATAAAGCGGCCCCGGCGATTCACGGGAGCAATCTCTTGCTTCCAGCGCACTGAGGGACGTAACTCTCCCTCTTGCGTACCCAAGACGGCACGGACCTTTGGTCAGCCGTCAAGCCCGGCGGGCAGGCTTTGAGCCGACCGACCGGGCTTTCTTTATGGGGCGTTCCAGCACTGTTCTATATAGAAGCAGTCCGCCAGGAACTGGTGTTGGTCGAGTGTGTTGGTACGTGCGCAGCTTGCAAAATGGGCTGCCGAAGCAAATAGCGGTGAAAATAGCGCCTTTGTCGCAGTCAGAGGTGGGGACAGGCCCCGCCCTTTTTGGGGCGCCCAAGCGCTTTCCCCGTCAACCCATCTTGCGAAGCACCCGAAGTGAACCAAGCCGCCATCAAAACAAATGAACCTCATCCGCTGGACGTCGTAACTGGCGGGGCCTTCTCCGCGCATACCTCAGGGGACCGCACTGCGAGAATTCGGGATTGGCTGGCCAGCGAGCCCAGTGTCGAGCAGATGCAACTGGTGTTCAAGGAGCTCAGCGTCAAGGATAAGGGCGCCGCCAAGCTGTTACGGGAGAAGCTCGACGAGATCAAGCGCAGCAAGGGGCAGGAAGTCATCGCCGCGGAATGGGCGACCAAGGCACAAAGCCTGATTGCTGTTCCCAAACTGAATATTGCCGATGCCTTGGCGTGGCAGCGCGACGCAGCCAAGGCTGGCGCGCCTTTGAGCAAGGAGCCCCTTGCAACGCTCAAGGCGCAGTTGGCCGAGCGGGTTAAGGTGATTGAAGACCTGCAGCATCGCGTGCAAGTTCAACGCGAGGCTGCGGTGCTGCTGGCGCAGCGTATCGAAGTCCTGTCGACCAAGTCTTGGCGGGATGCGCAGGCGGTGTGGGATGCGCTGCGCAGTGATGTCGACCATTGGCAAACCCAAGCGACTGTGCTCCTGGCCGATGCCAACTGGCTGAGTGTCGACATCAAGTTCCCGCCCTTGCTTGAGGCTTCGCGCGCGCAGTTGTTGGTGGTGTGGGATGCCTTCAACAGCGCATTGGCGCTGGCGGTTGCCGCGGCGGACGATGTTGCTGCGCCCTTGCCACCGGTTCAGGTCTGGGCGGACCAATTGCGTAGCGCGCGTGGCGTGCCCGTTGACGCCCCGACCAAGCCTCAGAAGCCCAAGATAGACCCGGAGCTGAAGGCTCGCGCGCTGTTGGTGGTGCGTGAGGCGCTGACCAAGCTGGAGCTCGAAGTGGCGCAGGGTCATGGCAAGGCCAGCGCCGGTGCTGCTGCGGCGCTGCGCAACGCGCTCAAAGAGTTTGGCAAGATCATCGACGACAAGTTGGAGAACCAAGCCCACGCCGCCCTGGCGGCGGCTGGTGAACTTGAGGGGTGGCAGCGCTGGCGTGCCGATCAGTTGCGCGAGGAATTGGTCGCCAAGGCCGAGGGTTTGCTCAAGCGCCCAGATGGCCAGGCGATCGGCGGGCGCAAGATGCAAGAGACGCTGCGAGCCGTGCGCGAACAGTGGAAGCAGACAGACCAGGGTGGCGTGCCCAATCATGGCCTGTGGAAGCGTTTTGATGAGGCCTGCAACGAGGCGCACAAGGTGGTCGAGGCATGGCTTGAAAAGGTGCGTCTTGAAGCCGCCCAGCATCGCGCGCAGCGCCTGGCGCTGATTGATGAGTTAAAGGCATGGGCGGCGGCCAACACCACTGCGTTGGATGACGATTGGAAGGGCTTCAGTCGCTTGCTGCACGAGTTCTCGGATCGCTGGCGCGACGCTGGACACCTTGGTGAGAAGGCATTCGCGGAGTTGCAGCCCTTGTGGAAGGACGCCATCGCCACTGCGGCGGCGCCCTTGGAAGCGATGCAAAAGCTGAGCCTTGCGCGGCGTCAACTCATGATCGAGGAGGCCAAAGTCCTGGGTGATGCGCCGATTCTTCGCATTGATGCGGTCAAGGCTTTGCAGCAGCGCTGGCAGGCAGAGGCGCATGCCGTGCCGATGGAGCGACGACAGGAGCAAAAGCTGTGGGATGCCTTTCGCAAGCCCATCGAAGACGCATTTAAGCGCAAGACCGCTGAGCGTGAGAAGGCCGATCTCGCTTTGAGTGAGCGCGATCGGATCGTGCTCGAGGCCGCCAAGGCGCTTGAAAAGGCCAATGCAGCGGGCGATGGCGCCGCAATCCGGGCCGCCATGGGCGCGTTGGATGCGGCGTTGCGTGGGCAGGCCCAGGCCCAGGTGGCGGTTCACGCAGCGACGCAAGCGCAACAGGGGGTTGGCCAGGCGAGCGCAGGCCAAACGGAACCCGGCGAAAGCATTGGGGCAGATGCCGCAGACCGTGAGAAGACAGACACCTTGGTCGATGGCGCCGATATCGAAACGGCCGCGGCGCCGACACTGCCGCTCAAGCCAGCGCAGGAACCAACGGCCATCGCGGCCCGAAAACCCGTGCTGGCGGTGCGTGGCGACGACCGACCCGGCATGAAGAAGGCCGAGCCGGCGCCAGCCCGCGGCGGCAGGTTTGGCGAGCGCAAGGACAGTGCGCGGGGTGCGCACGACAGCAAGGGACCGAATCGCTCCGATGAGCGTGGTCCGCGTGATGCACCACGCTCCGGGGTGCGTGGTGAGCGTGGCCCTTGGCGTGCGGATGCCCGAGCCCCAGCAGACGCACCACGGCTGGGGGACACTGCCTTTCGCGCCCAGCGTGAGGCCTTGGAGCATGCCCAATTTGCCCTGAAGCGGCTCGCTGCGCAAGCCCACGGAGAGGCCTTGACGCATCTGTTGAGCGCCTGGGAGAGCCGCGATGGCGCACAAATTCCGTCCACGCAGGAGATCGGGGCTCGAATTGGGTCATCGACCAGAGGCGCGTGGGTCAAAGCCCTGGCCAGCGCCCCTTCGGGAAGTGGGTCGGTACCTTTGCTTCGGCTGGAAATGGCCGCCGAGTTGCCAACGCCGGCCGCGCATCTGGAGGCGCGCCGGGCGCTGCAGTTGCAGTTGCTCACTCGGCGCAATGATCCCGTTCCGGCGCAGACCTGGGAGCAGGACGTGGCGTGCGTACTTTCGAGCGGGTACGACGCGGACTCTGCCCGCAGGATGCAAAATGCGCTGAAGGTACTGCTGCGGGCCTGACGGTGACACGTTGACCTGTGCTGGCGCGGCCAACGGATGATCGAACCGATCCTGATTGTGGAAGAATCGGAATCGACCGCGCACCAAGTCGGGTTGACAGCAAACGCAAGGAGGGCACATGGATTCAGTGAATGACATGCTCAAGCGGCTTGAGCAGCTCAATGTCATCGGTGCCTCGTTGTCCAGGGAGCGCGATATTGATCGCCTTCTGGAAAGCATCCTGCTCGCGGCGAAGACCATTACGCATGCGGATGGTGGTACGCTGTATCGGCTGTCGGACGACGGACGATCGCTTCGATTCGAGATCATCCGCACGGACTCCTTGCACATCGCCATGGGCGGTACGTCGGGGATCCCGATCAGTTTTCCGGATCTGCCACTGCTGGACGCTCAAGGCGCTCCGAACGACTCTCTGGTTGCCGCCTACGCAGCCATTCACCAGCAGACGGTGAACATCGTCGACGCCTACACAGAACCCAACTTCGACTTCTCCGGTACCCGCCAGTTTGACGAGCGAACTGGTTACCGCTCGCAATCCTTTCTTGCCGTACCGATGAAGAATCACGAGGGCGAGATCATTGGTGTGCTGCAGTTGCTCAACGCCAGGCCAAGCGGCTCCGAGGTCGCGGCTTTTTCCCTGTCGGACCAAAGCTTGGCGGAATCGCTGGCATCACAGGCGGCCATCGCCCTGAGCAACCGGTTGTTGATGACCCAACTGGAGGAGTTGTTTGAGTCTTTCATCAACCTGATCAACCTCGCCATTGATGAGAAGTCGCATTACACGGGGGGTCATTGTCAGCGTGTTCCGGCCTTGACCATGATGCTGGCCGAGGCGGTCAACGCGACCACCACCGGTCCCCTGGCCTCGTTTGCCATGAACGACAGGGACCGCTATGAGCTGAAGATTGCGGGCCTGTTGCACGATTGCGGCAAGGTCACCACGCCAGTGCACGTGGTGGACAAGGCCAGCAAGTTGCAGACCCTGTTTGACCGCGTACACCTGATTGACACCCGATTCGAGGTGTTGAAGCGTGATCTGGAGATTGGCGCGCTGCGACGCCAACTGGCTCTGCGGGCATCTGATCAGCCGGACGCCGAGGCTGAGATTCTGCGGGTTTGCCAGAGCGACATCGAGGCCTTGGACGCTGAGCGTGAATTCCTGCGCCAGACCAATGTAGGCGCCGAGACCATGAAAGAGGCGTCTTTGCAGCGCGTGCGCGATATCGGCAGCCGACACAGGTGGCGAAACGTCGATGGCGTGGAAACCGAGTTCTTGACAGCGGATGAAATCGAGAACCTGACCATTCGCGCGGGGACCTTGACCCTGGCCGAGCGCGACACGATCAACTACCACATCGTGGCAACCATCAAGATGCTGGAGCAACTGCCCTGGCCCAAGCACTTGCGCAACGTGCCGGAGTACGCGGGCGGGCACCATGAGCGGATGGATGGCAAGGGTTACCCCAAGGGTCTGAGCCGCGAGCAAATGTCAGTGCAGGCCAGAGTGATGGGTATCGCCGATATCTTTGAGGCGCTGACGGCGCGGGATAGGCCCTACAAGCCAGGGATGAAACTGTCACAGGCGATGTCAATCATGAACAAGTTCAAGCTCAATGGTCACATTGATCCCGATTTGTTTGATGTGTTTGTGGAGCAGCGCATCTATCAGCGCTATGCCGAGATGTTTCTCGACCCTTGGCAGATTGATGAAGTCAATCCAAAAGACTGGGCGCATTAAAAAAGGCGTCGTAGAGCACCAGCAGGCTTGGAAACTCACGCGAAAAGTCCGGCCGATTGACGAAGTAGGCCTCACAACTGACCGCAAAGAACTCATCGATCGACTCTGCGCCGTAGGGATCGAGCCAGGTTGGCGCGCCACTGAAGCGCTGCGCCATGACAACTTGCTCGCCAAAGCGGTCGAACTCCTTGGTGAGCTGATCCAGCCAATGCTGACGCGCCGCCCTTGGCGAGACGGCGCCCATGAAGTTGGGCGGCAAGGGTGGGCAACCGTCAGGCGCACCGTCTCGCATGTCGATCTTGTGAATGAACTCGTGGATCACGACGTTGTAACCCTGCGCGGCGCTGGCGCCGGACATCCATACGTCATGCCAGCTTAACGTTACGGGCCCTTCGGCCATGGCTTCACCGCTCAGGCGCTCGTGGTAGGTGTGCACCACACCGTTGTCGTCGGTTTCGCTGCGTGGCGCCAGTACTTCGCCGGGGTGAACCACGATACCCACAAAATCGTCGTACCAGCGCAGCGCTTGCCTGGCAGTGCCGAATCTCAGAATCGGCAGACATGCCTGGCTGGCGATTGCCACCGCCATGGCATCGGTAATGATCAAACCTGCGGCACCATGGAACTCCTTTTGCCGCAGGAACTCGCGCGTCAGTTGCCGCAACCGGGTCAGCTCGACGGCGCTGAGCTGGCTCAGGAACGGAAACTGGACCAGCGTTGCTCGCCACAACTCCTCGGGGATCGATTGGTGCCCAGCAGGCAACCGCGCCAGTAGAGCCCGCAGCCAGCCTTTCACGGTAAGTGGGCGCGAGCCGCTTCGATGCGCCGCAAAGCGTGGGGCACCTTGGTCGGCTCGGTCGGGGAAGTTGACTCCGTGTACAGGCGCAGCACTTCGGTGCGCGCTGGCGTACTGCGTGCGTCCCAATCACTGAGGACGACCCGGCGCCGATTTGCCCCCAAGGCATGCACAGCGGGCCTGTGGGTATGGCCGTGAATCAAGGTGCTGCATCGGTTGGCCAGCAGCCACTCGTCGACGGCACTGGCTCGCAAGTCAATGTACTGGCCGTTGCGACGTTTTCTTTCCTCGCTTTGGGCCCGTATGCTTTTACCCAGGGCACATCGGTCCTGCAGGCTCTGCTGAAGGAAAGTACGTTGCCATGTGTCGCTGCGCGCCATGGCGCGAAACTGCATGTAGTCGGTGTCGTCCAGGCAAAGCGAATCGCCGTGCGAGAGCAGATAGCGCTCGTCTTCTACGATCAGCACCGTAGGGTCGTCCATCAAAGTCAGGTCGCATGCCGCTGCGAAGGCTTTGCCGACCAGGAAGTCGCGGTTGCCCCGCATGAAGAACACCGTCAACCGTTGCGAGGCAGCGTGCAGAGTCTGCACGCAGTGCTGTTCAAACGCGAAGATGGACGGACTGTCGGCAGGTGAATCGCGCAAGACGTCATCACCAACCCACACGTCGAACAGGTCGCCCAGGATGAAGACTGCGTTGGCTCGCGTGGTCTGCAAATAGTGCTGCCACGCGTGCAAGGTGTCGGGCTCGCCGGCGTTGAGGTGGAGATCAGAGATGAAGTCAATCACCCGCCAATGTGCGGGCGCAGTCAGGACCGGCGCGCTGTGTGGGGAGACCGCAGCGGCCGGTCCGCTCATGTCAAAGCGCTACGGCCTTTTCAATCACCACGTCGGTGTTGGGCACGTCATCGTGAAAGCCCTTGCGGCCGGTCTTGACGGCCTTGATCTGGTCGACCACATCGGCACCCGCAACAACCTTGCCGAAGACGGCGTAGCCCCAGCCCTGCGCGGACGGCGCGGTGTGGTTCAGAAAGTCGTTGTTGGCAACATTGATGAAAAATTGCGCGGTGGCCGAATGGGGATCGCTGGTGCGCGCCATCGCCACCGAGTAGTTGACATTCTTCAGGCCATTGTTGGCTTCGTTCTCGATGGGTGCATCGCAGGGCTTTTGTTTCATGCCTGGCTCGAATCCGCCGCCCTGGATCATGAAGCCGGGAATGACACGGTGAAAGACGGTGTTGTTGTAGTGGCCAGCCTTCACGTAGTTCAGAAAGTTGGCCACCGATTTGGGGGCCTTGTCCTGATCGAGTTCAAGCGTGACAACGCCGTAATTGCTGATGTGGAGGTCGACTTTTGGATTGCTCATGATTCATTTCACCAAAGTGGCAGAGTTGATAGTAATGGTCGTTTTGGGGACGTCGGTTGGGAAGGGGCCGCCGGCACCGGTTGGCGTAACCTTGATCTGGTTGATCACGTCCATGCCACTGACGACTTTGCCGAACACGGTGTAGCCAAATAGTTCGGGTGCGTTGAGCAGATTGGCGCGCGGCGTATTCTAAAACACACGGCCGCGGTACTCAAACCTGGGCACCGGATCGCCGGGGGGAATCACGGTGGGATCGAGGAATGAGTTGTCCTTGACGTTGATGAAGAACTGAGCAGAAGCCGAGTGCGGATCATTGGTGCGCGCCATGGCCAAGGTGCCTACGGTATTGCGGGGGCCACCTTTCTCCAGCGCCTCACGTCCTTCATGCGCGACTGGCGCACGCGTCTTCTTCTGAACGAACTTGGCGTCGAAGCCGCCGCCCTGGACCATGAAGTTCTCGATCACGCGATGAAAAATCGTGCCGTCGTAGTGTTTGTCGCGCACGTACTGCAGAAAATTCTCAACCGTTTTGGGGGCCTTGTCCGGGTAGACCTCAACGACAAATTCGCCTGCGCTGGTAGCGAACTTGACCCGGGGCGGCGCGTCGGCCCAGGCCGTGGCGCACAAGCTGATGGTTGCTGCGGTGGTCAGGATCAGGCGCCGACCGATGCCAAAAAACTTGATGCTCATCCAATCACTCCTTCAAAGAATATCTTCCATTCACTGCCTTGGCGTACCCAGTACTGGCGCTTGGTTTTGCCGGTTCGTGTGCCGGTCGCCACCTCGCCAAACGTCACCACCATGGTATCGCTCTCGTCGGTCCAACGCAGCACACTCAGGTCCTTGAGCTCAATCGCGCGACCGCGGACTTTGCCAAGTTCGTCCTGCAGCGATGGGGTCCACTGCGGCAGGGACTTGCCAAAGCTGTTGAAGTCGGGTGCATAGAAGCTTAATACGCGGCCCAGGTCGCCGCTGGACTTGGCGCTTTGCCATGCGGTCAAGGCGTCTTCAAAGGGCTTGCTCTGTGCCCGGGAGCTTTGGGGCGGCACCCACTGAAGACGCGGCGAGATAACGACCGGCGTGGTACCCACCTCGACGGTGCGAACAATTTGCTGGAGGTCGGGATTAGCCAGCACCACGCAGCCATCGGTGGCCAGTGGTGCGCGCGAGTACTGTCCCGGTGGGGTTCCATGGAGCCAGATACCGCTGCCGGTCTTGCCGCGCCGATTGTCCAGGGCGTTGGGGTAGTTGATGGGCAAAGCCCCCGAACCGTAGAACTCCTTGAGCGACTTCGGGCTGAGGTTGCTGGTGATGAAGTACACCCCCACGGGCGTGCGGGCATCGCCTTCCATGGTTTTTTCTGTGCCGGCTTTGCCTACCGACACGTAGTAATCTGCAATCAGGGTCAGCCCCGTGGGCTCATTCTTGAACAGGTACAAGCGGGAGCGTGAGGCATCGACCGCGATGGCATGTCGGGTGCGGGCTGGCAGCGCCAGGAAGGGGGAAGGAATGTGCCCCGTGGGTGGACGCTCTCGCAGCGCCTTGATTCGCATGATCGACTCTTCGCGCAGTTCGGTCAGTACCGGCTGACCGGCCCCGCGCGCCATGGCAGCAGGAACATCCCCCACGGTGCTGACGGGACGAACCTGAGCAGACAGCAGATCGCCGTACACCAATTGGGCAAGCTGGAAGTTCGGGTAGTCGGTCACCAGCGTTTGCGCCTGTTTCAAGGCGTCGCGCACGCGGGCAGCCGCGGTGAGACGGTATACCTCGATCAGGCGGGCTTCGGCAACACCTGCGGCATCGGCTGCAGACCTTGCGGCCTGTGCGTGTGGCGCCGTTCTCTTCGCCTTCGCTGTTGCGGTGCTCGCGCTCAATGGCGCGGACCACGCCGCGGCCGCCAGAGCGAGCACGAACGGGAGTGTTCTGCCCAGTGTCGGGGACGCCTTCGCTGGCATCATGACACGACCGCCAGGGGCCGACCGCGTGCGACCCGGACGCGCATCAAGCCCCGGTCGATTCCCGAACGATTAGCCATCGGTCGCCGTCCTTGGTCAGTTCAAGCGTCTTGCGGCTCGACACAGCGAGCGTGTCGGCCCGGTAGTCCTGACGAAAGCGGGCGATGGCCTTGCCACCGTCGAGCGTGACGCTGAGACCTTCGACTTTTACCTGGATGCTCGATTTGCCCGTGATGCGTTTGCGCCGCTCGCTCTCCCATGCTTTGCGTGACAGGCCCCCTGGCGGCGTGAAAGACTCGCCATAGGCTCCGAGGTAGGCGCTCATATCCTTGCTGGCCCAGGCCTTGGCCCAGGCGCGCACAGCTCTTTCGGCCTCGTCGGCGGCACCACTCGTGGCCGCCGCCACGGGCGCCGTAGGGGCGGGGACGGGTGTCGTCTTTGGGGTGGCGCTTGAAGTGGCGTTAGCGTCGGTAGTAGTGGCGGCGGCCGCGGGCGTGGCTGGCGCGCTGGCAGGCGCCGGCGTGCGCTGACCTTTCGGTGCTGCACTGAACAGCTCGCGAATCAAGGCGAGCTTAGGTGCCACGGCAGCGTTGTTGCCGTCTAACTGCAAGGCCTTGTTGTAGGCTTGGCTGGCCAGTTTGGCGTAGACGTCGCCAAGGTTCTCGTGGGCGGTGGCGTAGCTGGGGTTGGTCCGGATTGCCATCTCGAGTGCGACACGCGCCTTGTCGAACTGGCTTTGTCCCGCATACAGCACGGCCAGATTGTTGTAGGGCTCGGGCAGTTCCGGGTAGTCCTCTGTCAGTTTGGTGAACGTGACGATGGCCTCAGGCGTTTTGCCCGCATCGCGCTGCATCACGCCTTTGAGGAAGCGCATCTGCGGGTCGCGCGGCTTGGCTGCCAAGTACTGGTCCGCTTTGGTCATTGCTTCGGCCGACTTGCCCGCGCGCATCAGTTGTGCAACGTCCGCATAGTCATCGGCGTGAGCTGTGTTGACGGTCAACGCCAAGGTCAGCGTCAACAGCATCACGATCATCCGGGGAGTATCTGGAGTGTGTTTCATGGAGCCTTGGGAATCTTGCTCGGTTCAGACTCGCGTTGGAGGCGAGCTGACTGGGGCTATATACTGCGCTGGATTGTAGCCGAGGGTAATCGTCTTACCGTTGGCATTTCCCGCCTGATGGTGGGCATTGGCGACACAGGCGCCTTGCCTGTTGGCATTCCCCGACGTGGTTTCTTGAACTGACATGAGTTTGCGCATCTACAACACGCTGTCGCGTGGCTTGGAAGACTTTTCCCCACTGGAACCCGGTCACGTTCGCATGTATGTGTGTGGGATGACCATTTACGACTTGTGTCATGTCGGACACGCCCGCATGATGATGGCTTTTGATGTCATTTCGCGTTGGCTGGCGGCCAGTGGCTACGAGGTCACCTACGTGCGCAACATCACGGACATCGATGACAAGATCATCAAGCGCGCCGTGGAGCGCAATATACCGATTCGGGCCCTGACTGATGACATGATCAAAGCCATGCACGAGGACTTGGCGGCGTTGGGCATTGCACAACCGACCAGCGAGCCCCGTGCTACCGAGCACGTGGGTGCCATGACGGCCATGATCGGCACCTTGCAGGCCAAGGGATTGGCTTACCAGGCACCCAACGGTGATGTGAACTTTTCAGTTCGCAAGTTTGCGGGCTACGGCAAGCTCAGTGGCCGTTCGTTGGACCAGTTGCGTGCCGGTGAGCGGGTGGCCGTTCTCGACGGCAAGGACGACCCGCTGGACTTTGTGCTGTGGAAGGCGGCCAAGCCCGAAGAACCCGTTGACGCTAAGTTCGAATCGCCTTTTGGAGTGGGTCGACCGGGTTGGCACATCGAGTGCTCTGCCATGAGTTGTGCCTTGCTTGGGACCACCTTCGACATTCATGGTGGCGGTGCCGACTTGCAGTTTCCGCACCACGAGAACGAGATTGCGCAAAGTGAGGGTGCCAACGGGCAGCCCTTGGCGAAGTATTGGATTCACAACGGCTTTTTGCAGGTGGACAACGAGAAGATGTCCAAGAGCCTGGGCAACTTCTTCACCATCCGCGATGTGCTCAAGGACTACGACGGCGAGACGGTGCGTTTCTTCATGTTGCGGGTGCATTACCGGCGGCCATTTAACTACAGTGATGCCGGGCTCGACGACGCCCGCGCGGGCCTCAAGCGCCTGTACACCGTGCTGCAGGCTGTGCCGCCCGCGGCTGTTGAGCTCGACTGGTCAAACCCCTTTGCCAAGCGTTTTCGCGAAGCCATGGACAATGACTTCTCCACGCCGGAGGCAGTCGCGGCGCTGTTCGATCTGGCCACTGAAATCAATCGCGGCAAGTCGCCCAGTTTGAGCGGGCTGCTCAAGGGGCTGGGTGCCTGCCTGGGCTTGCTGCAGGGCGATCCGAACGTGTACTTGAAAGCCGGCGCGCGCCTGGACGACGCCGCCATTGCCGCACTGATTGCGCAACGCGCCGCTGCCAAAGCGGCGCGCGATTTCTCGCAATCGGATCAGATTCGCGACCAGCTCTTGACGCATGGGATCGTTCTGAAAGACACGCCAGCGGGCACCACCTGGGAAGTGCAGGCATGACCAGTACCAAGCCCGAACCGCAATTGGGCCAGACACCGCACTACTGGAGCGACGCCTGCAAGCACCTGATGAAGAAGGACCGGGTGATGAAGCGTCTGATCCCGCAGTTTGGCGATGCCTGTCTGCAGACTCGCGGTGATGCCTTCACAACATTGGCCCGCAGCATTGTCGGACAGCAGATTTCGGTCAAGGCGGCGCAAAATGTCTGGGATCGGTTTGCGGTGTTGCCAAAGAAGATGGTCGCGGCCAATGTGCTCAAGCTCAAGGTAGACGACATGCGTGCGGCGGGGCTGAGCGCGCGCAAGATCGAGTATTTGGTAGACCTGGCACTGCACTTTGATAGCGGAGCCATCAACGTCAAGTCCTGGCAGGCCATGGATGACGAGGCCATCGTGGCGGAGCTGATCGGGATTCGCGGCATTGGCCGGTGGACTGCCGAAATGTTCTTGATCTTTCATTTGATGCGACCCAACGTCCTGCCGCTGGACGACGTTGGCTTGATCAATGGCATCAGTCGGAGTTATTTCTCGGGGGACTCGGTGAGCCGTAGCGATGCCCGCGAAGTGGCGGCGGCCTGGGCGCCATACTGCAGTGTTGCGACTTGGTATATTTGGCGGTCTTTGGATCCGATTCCCGTAGAGTACTAATAAGCCCTTGTGGGCCAGCCTGTTCGTATATTGACGTGGTGTGGTCCCAGGCAGTTGAGTGAAAGGAGAAACCGTTGGCCAAGAAGACTTTTCTCGATTTCGAGCAGCCCATTGCCGAACTCGAAACCAAGATTGAAGAGCTGCGTTATGTGCAGACTGAGTCTGCCGTCGATATCTCCGCCGAGATCGATCAACTCAGCAAAAAGAGCCTGCAGCTCACCAAAGACCTTTACAGTGACTTGTCACCGTGGCAGATCACCAAGATCGCGCGTCACGCCGAGCGGCCTTACACGCTGGATTACGTTGGCGAGATATTCACCCACTTCGTCGAGCTGCACGGTGATCGCCATTTCGCCGATGACCTGAGCATTGTGGGTGGCTTGGCGCGTTTCAACGGCACGCCCTGCATGGTCTTGGGTCAGCAGAAGGGACGTGACACCAAGGAGCGAGGCTTGCGCAATTTCGGCATGAGCAAGCCCGAGGGCTATCGCAAAGCCTTGCGTCTGATGAAGACGGCAGAGAAGTTCAGGCTTCCGGTGTTCACCTTTGTCGATACGCCGGGCGCCTACCCTGGCATCGACGCCGAGGAGCGCGGCCAATCTGAAGCGATTGGTCGAAACATTTTCGAGATGGCCCAGCTGGAAGTGCCGATCATCACGACCATCATCGGCGAGGGTGGGTCCGGCGGCGCTCTGGCGATTTCAGTTGCGGACCAGGTCATCATGATGCAGTACTCGATCTACTCCGTCATCAGCCCAGAGGGGTGTGCGTCTATCCTGTGGAAGACGTCGGACAAGGCCAAGGAAGCAGCGGAGGCCTTGGGAATCACCGCGCATCGACTCAAGGCGCTAGGCATGGTCGACAAGATCGTCAACGAACCTGTGGGTGGCGCACATCGCGATTACAAACAGGCGGCGGCTTTTCTCAAGCGGGCGCTGAGTGACGCCTTTCGCCAAATTGGTGACCTCAAGCTCAAGGATCTGCTCGACCGGCGGTACGAGCGACTGCAGGGCTATGGCCGTTTCACCGACACGCGCGCATCCAACGGCTCCGCCAAGTAAGAAGTCTGCCGGCGGGCCACCTGATCCAGCCCGTGGTGGGCTGGAAATGGAATTGCTGCCTACTCGGCGCTGAAGACCATTTCGACCTCTGTCGTCTGAACGGCATCAATCGGCTGATAGCGCCACTTGCTGACAGCGGCGAGCACCGGGTTGTTCAATCGCCGGTTGCTGCTGGAGGCAATCTTGAAATCGCTGGTGGATCCGTCGGGATTGACGTTAAACGTGACGCGTACCGTCCCGCTGGGTGACTCGCGGGCAAGTGGTCCGCTAAGGACGGGCGGATCATTCTTGACAAATATCAGTGCCGTCTTGGCCACGGCAGCGGCGGGCGCTGGCTCTCGCGGTGCTGAGGTCAGGGCGGCAAGTGGGGCGGGCGGCGGCGTTGTCGCTTCGGTACGAGAGGCAACCGGCGCCTCAATTGCCTGCACCGTAGGCGTGGCAATGGTGGTGGCTGCCGGCACGGCATCGGGCGTCACGGCCGTCTGCGTGCTTGGAGGAGTCGGCGCCACGCTGGCGGGCTGATCTGCCTCGATACTTCGCTTCGCGTTGGACGCGCGGCCCACCGTGCCACTTTGGGGGGAATTGGCTGCCGCGGCCGTTGGCGCGGCAGCCCTTGGTTTGCTGGACATCGCCGCACTGCGCAGAATCATGCGGTACGGGCCCAAGGCTTGTCGCTGCGCGGCTTCGCTGGGCGCGCTTGCTGCGGCGCCGACAGCGGTGACCGCACTGGTTGCATTCGTTGCAGGTGTTGCCGGTTGCGCTGTTGCTGGGAGCCCTGTCACGGCACTTAGTAGCGGCAATGCGCACCGCATCAGGCCAATCCGCCCAACCCGGATCGTTTTCGACTCAGTCATCTATTGAACTCCACGCTGCGCGAGGATTCGCAGCAATGCTATGCGGGATCGCGCGGCCTCATGGGCGGCGAACGCCGGAACTTTAAGCTCCGGCAGTCTATGCCAAGGGACGCTGACGATTCATTGGGGTAAACGTGTAGTGGCTCGATCTCAGACCTGATTTGCATGCGTCTGTTGATCGACGTCAAGCGCTGCTGCAACGCTTAGGCGTGGCTGGTGCAGAATAGCGCTCTCGTGCCAAGGTGGCAAAGGCATCGTTGCGCCAGTATCGGGGCTTCGGCGCGTATGGTTTTTGCCCGATGGTGCCATTGACGGCGCAGTCAACACATCTATTGGAGTGGTGCAGCTATGAAGGGTCATTTTGGTGCGATTGTGCTGGTGGTCGTGGGCGTGTTCTTCTTGCTGTCCAATTTGGGCTTACTCAACTTGAACATTGCCGAGTTGTTGCGGACCTGGTGGCCAGCAATTTTGATTGCGCTTGGCGTAGGCATGTTTTTCGTGCCGGGGTCCAAGAAGTAACAACCTGGCCACCAGGTCTTTTGATGATTGCTTGGGCCCTGGCGCCGGTCACTGATGGCTGAGAGCTTTGAACGGGCTATTGCGTCGTTCTCGCCAGCGCTGCCGCTGGCGGTTGGCTACAGCGGTGGCGCAGACTCGACAGCCCTGCTGCAGGCATGTGCCGAGAAGTGGCCCGGGCGCGTTGCTGCGATACATGTTCATCATGGGCTTCAAGCTGCCGCTGACGACTTCGCGCTGCACTGTCGCCGTTTTTGTGACGCTTTAGGGGTGCCGTTGCGGGTGCATAGGGTTGACGCTGGGCATGCGCCGGGTCAGAGTCCCGAAGACGCGGCACGGCGCGCCCGTTATCAGGCATTTAGGGCCGAAGCCTATGACAGTATTGGTTCAATTGCTATAAATAATATAGCACTTGCACACCATGCCGACGACCAGATCGAGACCCTGTTGCTCGCCCTCAGCCGTGGCGCTGGTTTGCCCGGACTCAGCGCCATGCCCCGTCAATGGCAGCGTGACGGCATCACCTACCATCGCCCGCTTCTGGCGGTGCCAGGCTCTGAGTTGCGTGCCTGGCTGAAGCGCCGTGGCACCTCGTTCGTTGAGGATCCCAGCAACCTCCACGATCGCTTTACCCGCAACCGGATTCGCGCCGGTTTGCTGCCGACCCTTGAGGCGGTGTTTCCGCAGTTTCGTGACACCTTCGCGCGCAGCGCGGCCCACGCCGCTCAGGCGCAGCAGATTCTGGATCAGGTCGCCGCTGAGGATCTGGCGCCATCGGGGCCGTCGCTGGTGATTGGCCGCTTGCAGCAGCTCACTCGGGAACGACAGGCGAATGCTCTGCGCCGCTGGTTTCGGCATACGTGCCGGACGACGCCAACGGCCGCGCAACTCAATGAGCTGTTGGATCAAGTCGCTGCGTGCACGACTCGCGGTCATCAGATCCATATCAAGGTGGGATGCGGCTATGTCGAGCGCCGGGGCGGCGATCTGCATTGGTACAATCCCTAGGTTTTGCTCGAAGAAAAAAACACCCATGGCATTGATAGTTCATAAGTACGGTGGCACCTCGATGGGCTCCACGGAGCGCATTCGCAACGTTGCCAAGCGCGTGGCCAAGTGGGCCCGTGCCGGTCATCAAATGGTGGTTGTGCCCTCAGCGATGAGTGGCGAGACCAATCGCTTGCTGGGATTGGCCAAGGAGCTTGCGCCTGCCAAGTCGGACGAGTCCTACAGCCGGGAACTCGACATGCTTGCGGCAACGGGCGAGCAGGCGTCTTCGGCCTTGCTGGCCATTGCCCTGCAAGCCGAAGGTGTGGAGTCCGTCAGTTATGCCGGCTGGCAAGTTCCGATTCGCACCAATTCCGCCTATACCAAGGCCCGCATAGAGTCGATTGACGACAAGAAGGTGCGCGCGAATCTGGCCAGCGGCAAAGTTGTCATCGTCACCGGTTTTCAGGGCATGGACGATCTGGGCAACATCACCACGCTGGGTCGCGGCGGCTCCGATACTTCAGCGGTGGCAGTGGCTGCCGCGATGAAGGCCAGCGAGTGCCTGATCTACACCGACGTAGACGGCGTCTACACCACCGACCCGCGCGTCGTACCGGAGGCGCGCCGTCTGAAGACCGTGAGTTTTGAGGAGATGCTGGAAATGGCATCGATGGGCTCCAAGGTGCTGCAGATTCGGTCGGTCGAGTTTGCCGGCAAGTACAAGGTGCCCTTGCGCGTGCTGAGCAGCTTCACGCCGTGGGATATCGACATCAACGAGGAAGCCGAATCGGGCACCCTGATCACTTTTGAGGAAGACGAGCATATGGAACAAGCCATCGTTTCTGGTATCGCGTTCAATCGCGACGAGGCCAAAATTTCGGTGCTTGGTGTGCCTGACAAGCCTGGTATTGCCTACCAGATCCTGGGCGCGGTGGCCGAGGCCAACATCGAGGTCGATGTGATCATTCAGAACATCAGCAAGGATGGCAAGACCGACTTCAGTTTCACTGTCAATCGTGGCGAGTTCGCCAAAGCGATTGATTTACTCAGGAACAAGGTGTTGCCAAGTCTGGGTGCCCAAGAGGTGGTTGGCGACACGAAGATCTGCAAGGTTTCCATCGTTGGCATCGGTATGCGCAGTCATGTTGGCGTCGCCGCCCGAATGTTCCGCGTGCTGTCGGAGGAGGGCATCAACATCCAGATGATCTCAACCAGTGAGATCAAGACCTCGGTGGTGATTGACGAAAAGTACATGGAGCTGGCCGTTCGCGCCTTGCACCGAGCCTTCGATCTGGATCAACAGCCTGCGTGAGAGAATTTGCACCGCGCGCGGCCGACGTGAGCGACGTGATCCAAGGGAAACCAGTCCGAGTCGTGACATAATGCGGGCTGCTTCTGTGATTCAGGAAACGTGACCGAGTGGCCGAAGGTGCTCCCCTGCTAAGGGAGTATGGGGTGTAGAGCCTCATCGAGGGTTCGAATCCCTCCGTTTCCGCCAAATTGCTAGCAAAACGGGCCCTTGTGGCCCGTTTTGCTTGGCTGGACATCATCGCAACTGGGCAACTCGACTGTCGAGCGGGACCACAAAGGAGTTGGGCTGCCAGCCGGATGACAGCTGGCTGTCAAAAGAGTCCTGCACATCACTGATTTTGGCTTCCAGCTTGTCTGCATCAATGCCTTTGCTATGGCGCTGACGCATCACCGCAGCCTGCAGGTTCGCCCGGGTCTGGTTGAACTCACTGTCAAGGTACTCTCGGCCGTGGTTCATGTGCGCCTGGTCACCGAGAAAAGCCACCCGTATGTCGCCAACGCCCGGAAGCTGGTCGGCGTCAATCACCCAATAGCGAATATTGCATTGCGACAGCAGGGTGTGCTTGAGTGTCTGGTTGCTCAATGACAAGCCCGCGGGCCCGGGCACGTCGACGCAGCCAATGACCTTGCCCTCGGCGGTGCATACCGTGAAGGAGCAATACACGCCGCGAAGTACTTCAAACCAGTGGTGGACGCCTTCTTTGCTGGCCGGTACCGTGAAGCGGGTGATCGGCATCTTGACCATCACCTGGTGGTCGAGAAAGGAGCGCACCAGCCAGCGCCAGACTTTGCGTTCGCGCGAGTTGACGATGCTGCGATAGGCCAGGGGCCATTGTTTCGGGATGCGCCGCCGCGAGACGTTGAGCACGCGCTGTCGCCATGCGTAGATCATGGCTCCCAGCACCATGCCAACTACGACGGCGGACGCAATGCCCAACAACACGGAGTACTTGTCCATCTAATGGCAGGTGCCTTGGTTCTTTATAGTCACAAAAAAAGTGTAACCAGCTTTATCCAAGAAAGTCAAAGAAGCCGTCGGCTAATCGGCGCTAGACTGCACTATCTCACAAAAATTCGCCAAGCCCCCGATCGGCTGCTGTGACGCGGGACGCTGACCCGTCAACGACGCCACGGCGTCCGCCTGGGTGCCCCAGCGCTGCCCTGACGGGAGACCTGAAATCCCAATCCCCCGGCCATTGGGGTATCAACCCGGACCGGGTCTGCATCGGGCTTGGCCCTCAAAGCGAGGTCGTTAGGCTCTTGCGGGAGTCAGGCTGCCACGACCGCAATGTCCTTGAACTCACCCGTGGCGATACGCTGTTGCCATTGTGCCGGACCGGTGACGTGGGCGCTCGTGCCGCCAGCATCCACGGCGACAGTGACGGGCATGTCGACCACGTCGAATTCATAGATCGCCTCCATGCCCAAGTCGGCAAAACCGACGACCCTGGCCGTCTTGATCGCTTTGGAGACCAAGTAGGCCGCCCCGCCCACCGCCATCAGGTAGGCGCTCTGGTGTTTCTTGATGGCCTCAATGGCCACCGGGCCGCGCTCGGCTTTACCGATCATGGCGATGAGGCCGGTTTGTGCCAGCATCATCTCCGTGAAGCCATCCATGCGCGTGGCGGTGGTGGGGCCAGCCGGGCCGACCGCCTCGTCACGCACGGGATCGACCGGGCCGACGTAGTAGATGACCCGGTTGGTGAAGTCCACCGGTAGTTTCTCGCCCTTGGCCAGCATGTCCTGGATGCGCTTGTGCGCCGCATCACGACCGGTCAGCATCTTGCCGTTGAGCAGCAGCGTCTCACCCGGCTTCCAGCTGGCCACTTCGGCCGGGGTGAGGGTGTTGAGGTCTACTTTCTTGCTTTGCACGTAGTCCGGCGTCCAGGCCACGTTAGGCCACAGGTCGAGTGAGGGCGGATCCAGATAGACCGGGCCGCTGCCGTCCATCACGAAGTGTGCATGGCGGGTGGCGGCGCAGTTCGGAATCATGGCCACCGGTTTGCTGGCGGCGTGGGTGGGGTACATCTTGATCTTGATGTCCAGCACCGTGGTCAGACCGCCCAGGCCTTGGGCGCCAATGCCCAGTGCGTTGACCTTGTCGAACAGCTCCAGGCGCAGTTGCTCGACCCGGTCCAGCGCTTCGCCGTGCGCAGCCTTGGCCTGCAGTTGGTACATGTCCAGGTCGTCCATCAGGCTTTCCTTGGCCATCAGCACTGCCTTTTCAGCTGTGCCGCCAATGCCGATGCCCAGCATGCCCGGCGGGCACCAGCCCGCGCCCATGGTGGGCACGGTCTTGAGCACCCAGTCCACCACCGAGTCGCCGGGGTTGAGCATGATCATCTTGCTCTTGTTCTCGGAGCCACCACCCTTGGCCGCCACCGTTACCTCCAGCGTGTTGCCGGGCACGATTTCCGTGAAGATCACCGCTGGCGTGTTGTCCTGGGTGTTCTTGCGCAGAAACTCCGGGTCGGCCACGACGCTGGCGCGCAGTGTGTTGTCGGGGTGGTTGTAGCCACGGCGCACGCCTTCGTTGATGGCGTCATCCAAAGAACCGCTAAACCCTTCCCATCGAACGTCCATGCCGACTTTCAGGAACACGTTGACGATGCCGGTGTCCTGGCAGATCGGGCGGTGCCCGGTGGCGCTCATCTTGCTGTTGGTCAGGATTTGCGCAATGGCGTCCTTGGCGGCTGGGCTCTGCTCGCGTTCGTAGGCCCGCGCCAAGTGCGTGATGTAGTCAGCCGGGTGGTAGTAGCTGATGTACTGCAGGGCTGCGGCGACGGATTCAATCAGGTCGTTTTGATGGATACGGGTGGTCATGGTCTGGCTCGAGGCAGTCTGGGTTTGGGAGTGCCGCGTGACAGGCGCGCGGGCTTGACCGCATTTTGACAGGTGGCTCAGACAACAAGCTGACAACGGATGTCGTGGCGAGGTCAGTGGGCAGCGGCGTCGCGTGCCATCAGTTTGTCGGTATAGGCGATAGCCATGGCAGACAGCAGGAAGGTGATGTGGATCGCTGTCTGAGCAATCAACACCTTGTCGTCGTAGTTGGCGGCGTTGATGAAGGTCTTTAGCAAATGAATTGAACTGATGCCGATGATGGCGGTGGCCAGTTTGACCTTCAACACCGACGCGTTCACATGGCTGAGCCATTCCGGTTGGTCGGGGTGATTGTCCAGGTCCATACGTGACACAAAGGTCTCATACCCACCAATGATCACCATGATCAACAGGTTGGAAATCATCACCACGTCGATCAACGCCAGCACCACCAGCATGATGATGGTCTCGTTCAGGGAGGTCACCCGCGCGGCCACGTCCACCGAGTCCTTGTAGCCAATGCTCTTGACCAGCTGCGCCAAGGCGTTTTGGTTGCCGAAGGCCGCTTCGAGCAGGTGCGTCAGCTCCACCCAGAAGTGAAACACGTAGACCGCCTGAGCCAGAATCAGACCCAGGTACAGCGGCAGTTGCAGCCAGCGGCTGGCGAAGATCAATCTGGGTAACGGCCGCATCTGCGGCCTGGTTTGCTTGGTGGCGTCGGTCATCTCGCTATTCGGGTTAGTACGGAGTGGGGCATTTTAGACGCGTCTTTACTTCCGACCGCCGCTGAGGGAACATCCGGGCTACTCTGGTAAGTCAGTGACTTGTAAGTGCATACCTTGACAGTCAGGCCAAGTTTGGTTTATTAAATCTTCGATATCAGGAGACGCAGACATGAGTACACCCTCTAACGCCATTGAGTCGGTATTGGTCGAGAACCGGGTCTTTTACCCAAGCGAAGCCATGGTCAAAGGGGCTCGTGTTTCGGGCATGGATGGCTACAACGCCCTATGCGCCGAGGCCGAGAGGGATTTCGAGGGGTTCTGGGCGCGCCTGGCGCGCGAGAACGTGGTCTGGAGCAAACCGTTCACCCGGACTCTCGACGAAAGCAACGCGCCGTTCTACAAGTGGTATGACGACGGTGAGCTCAATGCCAGTGCCAACTGCCTGGACAAGCACATGGGCACGCCGGTGGAGACCAGGACGGCGGTCATTTTCGAGGCAGACGATGGCACCGTCACCAAGACCAGCTACCGTGAGTTGTTGACCATGGTCTCGCAGTTCGCTAATGCGCTCAAGGCCGATGGCGTGCAAAAGGGCGACCGCGTACTGATCTACATGCCCATGACGCTCGAAGGCGTGGTCGCCATGCAGGCTTGCGCACGGATCGGCGCCACGCACAGTGTCGTGTTTGGTGGCTTCTCCGCCAAGGCGCTGCAGGAGCGCATCATCGACGCGGGCGCCGTGGCGGTGGTCACGGCGAACTACCAGATGCGCGGCGGCAAGGAGCTGCCGCTCAAGGCCATTGTCGATGAAGGTTTGGCCATGGGCGGTTGTGACACCATCAAGACGGTGTATGTGTACGAGCGTACCAAGACCACCTGCAATATGGTGGCCGGTCGCGATAAGACCTTGGCGCAGGCTCTCGCCGGACAAAGCGCCGAATGCGCCCCGGTGATGGTGGGCGCCGAGCATCCGCTGTTCATCTTGTACACGTCGGGTTCCACCGGCAAGCCCAAAGGCGTGCAGCACTCCACCGGTGGCTATCTGTTGTGGGCCAAGCTCACCATGGACTGGACCTTCGACTTGAAGCCCGAGGACGTGTTCTGGTGCACGGCGGATATCGGCTGGATCACGGGGCACACCTATGTTGCGTACGGTCCCTTGGCGGCGGGTGCGACGCAGATCATTTTTGAAGGGGTTCCAACCTATCCGAACGCGGGACGGTTCTGGCAAATGATCGAGCGCCACCAGTGCAGCATTTTCTACACGGCGCCCACCGCAATTCGCTCGCTGATCAAGGCCGCCGAGGGTGACGCCAGCGTGCATCCAGCTCGCTCGAACCTGAGCAGCCTGCGCATTCTGGGTTCGGTGGGTGAACCTATCAACCCCGAGGCGTGGATGTGGTACTACAAACACGTGGGCGGCGAGCGCTGCCCGATCGTGGACACCTTCTGGCAAACCGAGACCGGTGGCCACATGATGACGCCATTGCCGGGCGCAACACCGCTGGTGCCGGGGAGTTGCACATTGCCATTGCCTGGCATCATGGCGGCCATTGTCGACGAGGTCGGCAACGATATCCCCAATGGCTCGGGCGGCATGCTGGTGGTCAAGCGACCATGGCCGTCGATGATTCGCACCATCTGGAATGACCCGGAGCGATTCAAGAAGAGTTATTTCCCCGAAGAAATGGGCGGCAAGCTGTACCTTGCGGGCGATGGGGCAGTGCGCAGTGCGGACCGAGGCTACTTCCGCATCACGGGCCGCATTGACGACGTGCTCAACGTTTCGGGCCACCGCATGGGTACGATGGAGATCGAATCCGCGCTGGTTTCCAAGACCGATCTGGTGGCCGAGGCAGCCGTCGTCGGTCGTCCCGACGACCTCACGGGTGAGGCAATCTGTGCCTTTGTCGTTCTCAAGCGCTCGCGCCCGTCTGGCGACGAGGCCAAGGCAATCGCCAAGGAGTTGCGTGATTGGGTGGCCAAGGAAATCGGCCCGATTGCCAAGCCGAAGGACATACGCTTTGGCGAGAACCTGCCCAAGACACGCTCAGGCAAGATCATGCGTCGCCTGTTGCGTTCGCTGGCCAAGGGGGAGGCGGTGACGCAGGATACGTCGACCCTGGAGAATCCAGCCATTCTTGATCAACTTGGGCAGGCCTATTAGATTTCAGATACCGAACCCGGTTGGCGTGGTGGTTGATGCCGCCGGGCGCTGCTTCAACTGAACCGGGACAAAAAAGAAAAGCCCGCCGAGCAATCGGCGGGCTTTGTCTTGTGCGAGTGCCGGAGTTACTTGATCGCCAAAATCCAGGCCACCAGTTTCTTGGCGTCGGCATCGTTGACCTGCGCATTGGCAGGCATTGGCACCGGGCCCCATACGCCAGAGCCACCCTTGATGACCTTGGCAGCCAGTTTGTCGGCAGCGTCCTTTTGGCCGGCATACTTCTTGGCGACATCCTTGTACGACGGGCCGACGAGCTTCTTGTCAGTGGCGTGACAAGACATGCAGTTCTTGGATTTGGCCAAAGCCTCGTCCGCCATGGCGGGAGCAGCAACAGCAACAGCGGCAACAAGTGCAAAGAGAACACGTTTCATGGTTTTTCCTCGTGGGTTGGGTTACAGTCAAACAACGCGATTGTATGTAAAGCGGTTGACGCGCCGCCGACCAAAACCACAAATTTGTTTGGAGTTTGCGATGTATTTTTTGGGCTTAGGCGTGGTGTTGCTGGTTATGAAGTATCTGGAGATCGGTCCGGTTGCCGCTTGGGAGTGGTGGGTGGTGCTGATTCCCTTGCCTTGGCGGTGGTTTGGGGGCATGGGCCGATTCGTCGGGGTACACCAAGCGCAAGGCGATGGAGAAAGAGGACAAACGGCGCCAGGACCGTATTGACAAGAACCGCGAGGCGATTGGTTCACTGGTCAAGAAGCGGCCACGTCGTTGACCAGTGGTGCTGTAGCCCGGCACGGCGGTGTCAAGGCTTCATCATCCGATCCGGTTTTTTGCCGGGTTCTTACGTTGGCAGGCTCCGTGCAGTCGGACAGGGCCGACAAAACCGGCCAGGCCGCCAGGCTGGCCACCACATGCTTCAGACTGTGCCCAGAGATCGTGTTGCCAAGCAACGCGTATACCTGATGATCGCCCTGTTCAAGCAGCTTGGCGAGCGCATAGATACCAATCACGACGCCCCACCGTATGGGCAGTGCTCCAACGAGTCGCGGTATGCGTGCCATCCACAGCACAAGGGTCATGCCGCCAAACTGCAGCACCACCCAGGGTAATACGTTGCCGGTCATTGCCCAACTCGCGACACTCAGTGGTCCGAGCAGCAGCACGGCAAATGTGACCGTTAAGCCGATACGCGCGCTGATTCGGCCGGCTGCGGCCAGGCCAATCAGACCGGCAAACGCCACCACCATGCCCAGCCGATCCACGGCCAAGCCGGCGTCGCGTGGTGCCCAGTGGTACCAGCCTGAACAGATCGCGGTCAGCACCAGACCGGTGAAGAACAGCGTCGCGGTGGCCCGTTGGCTCGCCTCCAAGCGCTCAGGCGGCAACTGGTGCAGACGGAGCAGACCCATGACGCCCCATAGGGCGAAAGGCAAATTGGTGAGTACGTCCATGGCAAATGGAATGCCAAACCAGGGATGTTGGTCGGCGAATTGGTGGTAGCTGGCGGGTTGGCTGACGCTGGGGCCGAGCAGCGCAATCAATAACAGCACACCGCAAACGGCGAGCAGGGCGATTTCGGGTGACTTCAGAGTGAGCTTCATAACATCCTTGCTGTGTGGGGGTGCCTGAAGTGTGGCGCGCCGGCCTCGCAGACGTAGCTCTATTCGGTACGACGGCAGATATTGGTTCGCAAGGTATCATTGATTGATACCAAGGGGATTCAAGCCATGAGCACCACCGCCGACCTCGTCCTGGCCCTCAAGAGGGAACTCAAAGCTGTTCAGATGACTTATGCCGATTTGGCGGTTGAGCTCGGCATGGCCGAGTCCAGCGTCAAACGCATGCTGGCCAAGGGCGATATGCCCTTGTCGCGCATTGATGCGATATGCCGCGCCCTCAGGCTCGATTTCGCCGAGCTGGCGCGCCGCGTCGCGGATGCGCAGCCCCTGTTGGCGCAGTTGACCGAGGCCCAAGAGCGCGCGGTGGTGGCCGACAGAAAGCTGTTGCTGGTAGCCATCAACGTGCTGAGCCAGTGGACTTTGGAGCAGATGGTGGCGCACTACCGGCTGACCGAGGTCGAATGCGTGAAGTACATGGTGCAGCTGGATCGCATCGGCATCATCGAGCTCAAACCCCTCAATCGCTATCGACTGAAGCTGGCTAAAACTTTCCGCTGGCGGCCACACGGACCAGTGATGGACTACTTTCGCGAGCACGCGGCCCTGGACTACTTCTCGGGTCGGTTTGACGGCCATGGCGAAGGTCTGCTGCTGGTGCACGGGTCGGTCAGTCGCGGCCTGGCACCTTCGTTCCTGGAGCGCCTGCAACGGGTGGCGCAGGACTTTGCGCAGCAGCACCAGGCGGATCAAAAACTGGCGGCCAAGGAGCGCGAGGGATACACCCTGCTGCTGGCCATGCGCAGCTGGGAGTTTGCGGAGTTCGAAGCAATGCGGCGGTAATCCGTATTGCATGCGCGGCACCGACAACAGCAGGCACAATCACGGCCATGTTGAATCATCCTCAAATCGATCCGGTCGCCCTGCAGATCGGCCCCCTGGCGATCCATTGGTACGGGTTGACCTACCTGGCCGCGTTTGGACTATTCATGTTGCTGGGCCTGCGGCGCTTGCGTCACGAACCCTTTGCCTCGATCCAGGGCGTTGGCGCTTGGCAGCGCCGCGACGTGGAGGACATTTTGTTCCTCGGCGTGATGGGCGTGGTCCTCGGTGGCCGTATCGGTTACTGCTTGTTTTACAAGCCCGCGTACTACCTGGCGCACCCGCTCGAAGTGTTCGCCGTCTGGCAAGGCGGCATGGCTTTTCACGGTGGCTTGTTGGGTGTGCTGCTAGCCATGGTCTGGTTCGCGCGCTCGCGCCAGCGGCCCTGGCTGCAGGTGATGGATTTTGTGGCGCCCTGTGTCCCGACAGGTTTGGCAGCCGGTCGCGTGGGCAACTTCATCAATGGCGAATTGTGGGGGCGCCTGGCGGAGCCGACGCTGCCGTGGGGTATGGTGTTTCGGGGCGCCGGTGACTTGCCGCGCCACCCTTCGCAGGTGTACCAGTTTCTGATGGAAGGCCTGCTGTTGTTCGTCCTGCTGTGGCTGTATGCTCGTAAACCACGCGCCATGGGCAAGGTAAGCGCCGCCTTTCTACTTGGATATGGCGTGTTTCGGTTTGTGGCCGAGTTTTTCCGCGAACCGGATAACTTTCTGGGAATCCTGGCCTTTGGCATGAGCATGGGCCAGTGGTTGTGTGTCCCGATGATCCTGGGTGGCATCGGCCTTTGGGTGTGGGCCGACCGCCGTGGCGCGGTGTGACGCGGCAGGTATGGACAAACAGGGGAGGCATCATGACGGTGAATCTGAATCGGCGAGACGTGTTGCGCGTCGCAGGTGCGGCGCTGGCGAGTCCTTGGTTGGGTAGTTCGGCGCAGGCCAGTTGGCCGACCAAGCCGGTGACGGTGATCGTGCCATTTCCTGCGGGTGGTGGTACCGACGCCTTTGCACGGCCACTGGCGGCGCAGTTTGCCAAGTTGACGGGCAAACAACTCGTTATCGACAATCGTGGCGGAGCGGGCGGCACGGTGGGCGCCAGCATCGCGGCCCGGGCGGCGCCCGATGGCTATACGCTGTTCATGGGCGCGGTTCACCACGCTATCGCGCCTTCGATGTATCCCAGGCTGGACTACGACATTACCGCGGACTTGATCCCCTTGGCGCTGTTGGCTAACGTGCCGCAAGTGCTGGTGGTCAACCCGAAGTTGGTGCCGGGTGACTTCAAGGCTTTCCTGGAGCAGGTACGCAAGAACCCCGGTCGCATGAACTATGGTTCCGCCGGCAGTGGTACCTCGCACCATCTTGCGGGTGAGCTGTTCAAGCAGCAGACCAAGACCTTCATCACCCATATCCCGTACCGGGGTGCCGGTCCGGCGTTGCAAGACCTGATTGTGGGCAACGTTGACATGATGTTCGATGGCCTCGGTTCGTCGGCTGCCCATATCAAGGGCGGACGCATTAGGGCACTGATGGTGTCGGGGCTCAAGCGCAACCCAGCGTTTCCGGAAGTGCCGTGCGCCGCTGAGCTTGGCTTGCCGGATTACACCGTGACCACCTGGTACGGCTTGTGGGCGCCCAAAGGTACGCCGCCCGAGGTGCAGACGCGCATCGTGGACGAACTGCGTCGCGCACTGGCCACTGATGAGATCAAGGCCATCTGGGCCAGCAACGGCGCGGAGTTTGGTAATCTGACGCCGGCTCAGTTTGGCACGTTTGTGGGTGCCGAAGTAAAGCGCTGGGCCGCGGTGGTCAAGGCGTCGGGTGCCAAACTGGATTGATGGCGCTTGTCATACCGTGACATCGATCAGGCATGCGCCTCGCCTCAAGCAAACTCGCACTGCAGTGCGTAGTAAGGAAGAACGCCAGTGACGGGCACCATTGAATTTGAGCAAGTCGGTGCCGTGGGCTGGGTCACCATCAGCCACCCGGGCAAGTTCAACGCGATGTCGCGTGCAATGTGGCGTGACTTGCGATCAGTGTTTGAAGCGGTACAGGTCAGCGCCAGTCTGCGCTGTGTGGTGGTGCGTGGGCGCGATGCGCACTTCTGCGCCGGGGGTGATATCTCGGAATACACGGCGTTTCGATTCGAGGAAACCACCTTGCGAGCGTTTCACGAAGACGAGGTGTGGGGTGGACTGCAGGCCATGTTGGGCTGCGATGTGCCGATCATTGCGCAGATCGAGGGCCACTGCATGGGTGCGGGGGTCGAGATTGCCAGCTGTTGTGACATTCGTATTGCCAGCCAATCGGCTCGCTTCGGAGCCCCGATCGCGAAGCTCGGGTTCCCGATGGCACCGCGTGAGGCCGCGTTGGTGACACGAGAACTCGGCGCGATGACGGCACGCCAGATGTTGCTGGAGGCGGCCGTCTTTGACGCTGTCGAAATGGCGACGCGCGGGTTCCTGAGCCGGGTTGTTGCGGATGATCGGGTGGCGCATGATGCGCGGGATACCTCCCTGCGTGTTGCCGCACTGGCGCCCCAGGCTGCGCGCCTGAACAAACAGACCTTGCGTGCGCTGAATGCGGGCTGCGGCGATGACCTGCTGTCGTCGTCAGCTATTCATTTGGTAGCAGATGTGCTCCGCACCCCCTACGCCTACGCCAATTCCGACGAACATCGCGAAGGCATCATGGCCTTCATTGGCAAACGCCAACCCCGCTTCTGAACTTGTGCCGCTCAAGCCATGACTGTTTCGAACCTGCACCCATCGATCAACAGCAATCTGTATGCCGCCTTGCGTGCGGCTTTTCCGGCGGACCTGGACGGCGTGGCGGTTGAGACCGACAACGGTTTGTTCTACAGTTGGCGCGACCTGGAGCGTGCTTCGGCCATGCTGGCCAATCTGCTGGGCTCGTTGGAGTTACCCACGGGTGCGCGGATTGCGGTGCAGGTCGACAAGTCGGTCGAAGCGATGCTGTTGTACTTGGCGACGCTGCGCGCGGGCTATGTTTTCCTGCCGCTCAATACCGCGTACCAACGCGCCGAGATCGAATACTTCATCGACAACGCGCAACCGTCGGTGGTGGTCTGTACTACGCGCAATTTCGGTTGGGTCAGCAAGCTCTCGTTTACAGCGGGTACCGGCCATGTCTTCACCCTGGACGACGACCGCAGTGGGTCACTGCTGCAGCGTGCCGCACACTGCTCGGACCAGCACGCCGTGGTTCACAGTCAGCCCGACGACCTGGGTGTGATCATCTACACCAGTGGCACCACCGGGCGCAGCAAGGGCGCCATGCTGACACATGGCAACATGCTGAGCAACGCGCAGGTGCTCAAGGACTATTGGGGATGGCGCAATGCCGAGCAGGGCGGGGACGTGCTGATCCATGCCCTGCCGATCTTCCATGTGCATGGCCTGTTTGTCGCCATTCACGGGGCCTTGCTCAATGGCAGCAAGATGCTCTGGCTGTCTCACTTTGATCCCAAGTTGGTCCCGCAGGCGATGCGCCGCGCGACCGTGTTCATGGGCGTACCCACGATGTATGTGCGCCTGCTGGCCGAGCCAAGCCTCAATCGCGAAGCGGCGCAGGGCATGCGGCTGTTTGTTTCCGGCTCGGCGCCGATGCTGATCGATACCTTTGATGCCTGGCGCGCGCGCACCGGGCACACCATTCTGGAACGCTATGGCATGAGCGAGACGGTCATGCTTACTTCCAATCCCTACTTTGCCGTACACGGCGAGCGTCGTGGGGGCACGGTTGGCCTGCCGCTGCCTGGCGTGAGCGTGCGCGTCTGCGATGACGCTGGCGCCAGCGTGCCGGTGGGCAGTATCGGGGGTATCGAGGTCAAGGGGCCCAATGTGTTCAAGGGCTACTGGCGCATGCCTGAGAAGACAAGCGAGGAATTTACCGCTGATGGCTACTTCAGAACCGGCGACGTTGGCAAGATCGATGCACAGGGCTATGTGACGATCGTCGGCCGCAGCAAGGACCTCATCATCAGTGGTGGTTACAACGTCTATCCGGCCGAGATTGAGGCCTGCATCAACGAGATGCCAGGGGTGGCTGAAAGCGCGGTCGTGGGGGTGCCGCAAGCCGACTTCGGCGAAGTGGGGGTCGCGCTGGTGGTCGCCAAGCCGGGGTGTGACCTGAATCCATTGGTGATCATTGCCGCATTGAAGTCGACACTGGCGAACTTCAAGATCCCCAAGCAGTGTTTCGTCGTTGACGACCTGCCGCGCAACGCCATGGGCAAGGTGCAGAAGGGCCTGCTGCGCGAGCAGTACTCGCAGACCTTTCACGGCCCCTGAGGCGGCACTGGCCACGGGGTCCCGTCGGGTCTGGCGGCAAAATGGCGTTTCGGCGGCGTGGCGGGCTATCATGCTGAGAATGCTGGTTTGGCACAAAAGAGGAGCGTAGCCGTGAAAGTAGCGCAGACCGTCTTGCAAGACACCTCCACCCTCGCGGCGGCACTCGCGCCCTTAGCAGCAATCGCTCCCCAGTTGGTGCTGGTGTTTGGCGCCGAATCCCTGATGAAGGCCTGCAGCAAGAGCCTGGCCGATGTCTTCGCCAAGGCGCATCGGGTGGGTTGCTCGACGGCCGGCGAGATTTCGACCGACGGCGTGACCGATGGAACATGCGTGGTCACCGCCATTCACTTCGAGCACACGCAGCTTGCACTGGCCACGACGCGCCTGCAGAGCATGGATGATTCTCTCGCCGCGGGGCGCCGCTTGGCGCAAGCCCTGCCACCAGCGGGCTTGCGTGCCGTGCTGGTGCTGGGCCAAGGCGTGCAGATCAATGGCAGTGCGCTGCTGGTCGGCATGACCGATGTCATTGGTGTAAACGTGCCCATCACCGGGGGTCTGGCGGGTGATGGCGGGGCGTTCAAGCAAACCTGGGTGCTTGACGATACCGGGCTGACCAGCGATAGCCTGGTTTGCGTTGGTTTCTATGGCGAGCACCTGGTCTTCTCGCACGGCTCGTTTGGCGGCTGGTCACCGTTTGGACCCGCCCGCAAGGTGACGCGTTGTGAGGGCAACGTATTGTTGGAGCTCGACGGCGAACCGGTGCTCGATGTCTACAAACGCTACTTGGGCGACTATGCCAAAGACCTGCCCGCTTCGGGCTTGTTGTTTCCCTTTGCCATGTTGGGCGCTGACCACAATGAGGTGGGGCTGATTCGTACCATCCTGGGGGTAGATGAGCTGCGTGGCAGCCTGACACTGGCTGGTGATATCGAGCCCGATGGCTACCTGCGCCTGATGCATGCAAGCACCAACGCACTGGTGGACGGCGCTGAGGCGGCGGCCCAGGCGGCGCAGCGGATGGGGACCCACGCGGGGCAAGGCCTGGCGTTGTTGGTCAGCTGTGTGGGACGCAAACTGGTGATGGGTGGACGTGTCGATGAAGAAGTGGAAGCCGTCGCCGCGGTGTTCGGTCAAGGCGCGCTGCTTGCGGGCTTCTATTCGTATGGCGAGATCAGCCCCTTCAGCCGCGGCGTGGATTGCAAGTTGCATAACCAGACCATGACCGTAAGTTACCTGGCCGAGGCCTGAGCGCGCATAGGCACACCCGCAGATGCACAAGCTCCTCGCCCGCCAAGTCAAACGCCTGCTGGGCGTGGACCCCGCGCAACTCGATGCGGTGCTGCAAGAGCTGGTGCCAACGACCGGGCATTCGCCCCAGGCGGCAAATGTACTGGCTGGCTTGCGCGCATTCCTGGATCGAGTGGACGATGCCTACGGCCAAAGCGATCGGGACCTCGAACTCAAGACCCGCAGCCTGCAACTCAGCTCGACCGAGTTGACCCAAGCCAACAACCGTTTGCGTGGTGAGTTGGAAGGTCGGCTGCGGGCCATCGAATCACTGCGCGCCACCGCCGCCAGCTTGCTGACATCGCTGGGCGGCGACCCGGCGCCGACCACGCACAGCAGCCTGGAGACGCTCTCGGTGCTGATGGCCGACCTGGGCGCGGCGATTCGTGCCGACATGGCGAAACGTCAGCGCATGGAAGCTGCATTGCAGCAGGCTGAGGCGCGTGTGCGCCGGATTGCCAATTCCGTGCCGGGCGCTGTGTTCCAGTGGCGGGTTCGCGCCGGTCGAATTGACTTCACTTTTCTGTCGGACCGGGTACAAGCGGTGCGCGGAATTGACCGCGCTGCATTGCTCGAAAATTCTGACCTGGCCTCGGCACAGTTGCTTGAACCCGAGCGTCAGCGTGTTTTGGGGGGCGTTTTTGAGGCGGTGCGCCTGCGCGTGCCGTGGCGCGACGAGTTCGAAATTACTTTGCCGGATGGCGAGCGGCGCTGGATTCGCGGAGAGGCCATTCCCGAGCTCGATTTGGCAGAGGACGGCGCAACCGTGTTTACCGGGATCTGGCAGGACGTCAGCGCCGAGCGTCTGGCCTCGGAAGAGTTGCGTCTGGCCCGCGACGCGGCCGAAGCGGCCAGCCGTGCCAAGTCGGACTTCCTGGCCAACATGAGCCATGAGATTCGAACCCCCATGAATGGCATCATTGGAATGACCGAGCTGGCGCTTGACACCGATCTGGACTCGGTGCAACGCGAGTACCTTGAGGTCGTGCAGACGTCGGCCACGGCACTGTTGCGGGTTATCAATGACATCCTTGATTTCTCCAAGATCGAGGCGGGCAAGGTGGTGGTCGAGACGATAGCGTTTGACCTGGGGCGACTGGTGAGCGACGCCATCAAGACGGTTGCATTCGAGGCCCATCGCAAGGGCGTCAAGTTGCTTAGCGAGATCGAGTCAGACGTACCCTTGCATGTGCTCGGGGATCCCGGACGTTTGCGCCAGGTTCTGCTCAACTTGCTGGGTAACGCGATCAAGTTCACCGAGCGCGGCGAGGTGGTGCTGACGGTGTCCACCTTGGCTATCGGTGGTGGGCACTGCGACTTGAAGTTCTCCGTGCGCGACACCGGCATCGGCATTGCGCCGGACAAGCTGGGCGCGATCTTTGAGGCGTTTGCCCAGCAAGACAGCTCCATTACCCGCGTCTATGGTGGGACTGGCCTGGGGCTGACGATTTCGGCGCGCTTGCTCGAGGCGATGGGTGGGCGAATCTGGGTCGACAGCGTGGTGGGCGAAGGCAGCGTGTTCCAGTTCATGCTGGGCTTCGCGCTGGACTCGCAATTCCAGACCGGTGGGCCGCTGATAGCGGAGCTGGCCGGTCAACGTATGCTGGTGATTGACGACAATGCCGACAATCGCACCTGGCTGAGTCGAATGCTTGAAGGCGTCGACGTGATTGTGTCGGCAGTTGAGTCGGGCGCCGCAGCGCTGGCGTTGCTGCGGTCCCAAAGTGCCGATGCGCCGCGCTTTGACCTGGCGTTGATTGACGCGAGCATGCCTGGGCTTGACGGTTTCGAGACCGCTGGGCGCTTGCGCGAGTTGCCGTGTTGCGCCAAGCTGCCGATGGTGATGTTGTCCTCGGCCGGTCTCAAGGGCGATGCCCAGTCTTCCCGTGAACGTGGCTTTGCGGGCTACTTGTCCAAACCCATCGCGCGCGATGAACTGCTGCTGGCCCTGACGCGCATTCTGAACCTGCGCGAACCCCATCGCGAGCCCTTGATCACGCGCCACTCGCTGCGCGAAGAGCAGGGTTCCTTGCAGGTGCTGTTGGTTGAGGACAACCCGATCAACCAGAAGCTGGCGTCAACGCTGCTGCGCCGCTGGGGGCACACCGTTGAATTGGCGAATGATGGCGTACAAGCACTGGCGCTCCTGTCGGCGAGGCGTTTTGACGTTGTGTTGATGGACATGATGATGCCGCAACTCGATGGCCTGCAGACCACGCGGCAGCTAAGGGCGCAGCAGCCCGACCATCACACCCATGTGATTGCCATGACCGCCAACGCCTCCCCCGGTGATCGACGCCAGTGTTTGCAGGCGGGCATGGATGACTACATTGCCAAACCGATCAAGGCCCGCAAGTTGCGGCAGATGCTCGGCGAGGTGGCGCGCGCTCGATCCGAACTGCAGGCGTCCATTGGGCCCGAGAGGGATGGGCTCAGCACCAGGGCGGAGGCCGCGTTCGACTACGCTGCCGCGCTGCTGCAGGTGGACCAGGAAGTGGTTGACATTATTGCTGCGGCGTTTCTGGCGCAGTGGCCACAGGAGTCTGGCAAACTCGCGCTGGGAGCATCGGGCGAGGCTGACTCGGCCGCGCTGCTGCACTGCGCCCACGCCCTGAAGGGAACGCTGGGCATGTTCGGCGCCGAGCCCGCGCGTGCACTGGCCCAGCGCCTGGAACTGGCGGCCACGCGCGACGCTGCCGAGCATTTCCGTGCGCTGTCGCAACAGTTGATACTTGAAGTCAATGCCCTGGTGCGGGCCCTTTGCGCCCGCAGCGAGCAGCGACCGCCCGATTCACACTGACCAACATCGAAAGACGCCATGGCTCACCACGTGCTGATTGTTGATGACAATGAGGTCAACCTGGCGCTGTTCTCAGCGCTGGTCAAGAAGCTGGGGGACTGCGAGGCCAGCACATTTGCGCGCGCGCCCGAGGCGCTTGAGTGGGCCCGTACCCATGATTTTGACTTGCTGATCGTCGACTACATGATGCCGGAGCTTGACGGCATCGATTTCATCCGGCAGTTCCGCGCCACCGCTGGAAAAGAGGGCATTCCCGCGTTGATGGTGACTGCCAGCGATCAGAAACCGGTGCGTTACCGCGCGCTCGACGTGGGCGCCAACGACTTCCTGACCAAACCGGTCGACAAGATCGAATTCCTGGCGCGCACCCAGAACATGCTCAATCTGAGCGATGTGCAACGCAAGCTGGCGGACCGGGCCGCCTGGCTGGCCGACGAGGTGCGCAAGGCGACGGCAGAGATTGTGCAGCGTGAACGCGAGACCGTGCTGCGCTTGTCTCGCGCGGCTGAATACCGCGACCCGGAGACCGGCGCCCACATTTTGCGTATGGCGCACTACGCGCAGTTGATTGCCTGGACCATGAAGCTGCCAACGGCGGACCTCGATTTGATTCTTGAAGCGGCGCCCATGCACGATATTGGCAAGGTCGGGATCGCCGACGCCATTTTGCTCAAGCCAGGTCGACTCGATCCGGGCGAGTTCGAGGTGATGAAGCAACACGCCGTCTATGGGCACGATCTGCTGCAGGGCAGTTCATCGCGAGTACTGCAAGCCGGCGCCGAGATTGCCCTGGGGCACCACGAGAAGTTCGACGGCACGGGTTATCCCCAGGGGCTGGTGGGGCAGGCCATCCCACTGTATAGCCGCATCGTCGCAGTGGCGGACGTGTTTGATGCGCTGACTTCGCACCGCCCCTACAAGAAGGCATGGAGCTTGGACGAGGCCGCAGCCTACCTGCGCGAGAACAGCGGTACACATTTCGATCCGCAGTGTGTGGGTGCGTTTCTCGATCAGTGGCCTGCGGTCCTGGAGATTCGCCAGCGCTTCACCGAACCGAGCACGCAGTCTCAGGCTTTGTAGAGCCTAGGGTCCATGTCACGCCGGCCTGGCGACTGACCCCTGCGCGCGACTAGCGAAGAACCAATACCGGCACGTGTGAATGGGTCAGCACGTGCTGGGTCTCGCTGCCCAACAATAAGCGCTTGATACCGCGACGACCATGGGAGGCCATGACGATCAAGTCGCATTTGTGCTTTTTTGCGGCCGAGATGATGGCCTCCGAAACAATGTCGGACTTGACCGTGACCGCTTTGGTCGTGACGCCTTTGGCCAACGCCGCCTTCTTCACGGCATCCACCACTGCTTGCCCGTCTTCCGCCCACTGCTTTTCAACCCGAGCGACTTCGCTGACCTGCAGGGCCAAGCCGCCCTCGAAGTAGCTCTGCGGATAGCGCGGCACGACCTTGAGGGCGACCAGTTCGCCGCCAGTCAGCGCGGCCATCGCGATGGCACTGTTGACCGCTTTTTTGGACAAGGTCGATCCGTCGGTAGCGACCAGAATGCGTTCGTACATGAAAAACTCCTCGTGGGTGGAAGTCTCCAGCTTACTCCAGGAGAGGCGCGCCGCCTTGATAGTTGTCAAGTAAACTGCCCTGTATCCATGCAGCCGTTCAGTGATCCCTCCCAAGCAGCGCCAATGCGGGATGAGGATGTGCTGGACGACCCCCAGCAGTGGGCTGCCTTTGGCAAGCAGGTCGACGAGGCGAACGGCCTTTGGGAGTCCAACCTCGTCATCGAGGGTATGCATTGCGCGGCTTGCGCTGTCACGATCGAGAGCGCGCTGCGGCAGGTGCCCGGTGTTCAGTCGGTGGAGGTCAGTGCTGCCAGTCACCGTGCTCGGCTGCGTTGGTCGTCGTCTCGCGTCATGCCGTCACAGTGGCTGCAGGCGGTGCGTGCGGCGGGATATCGCGCGGTTCCGGCCAACGATGTATTCGTGCGGGAACGGCGTTTGATCGAGTCGCGTCGCGCGCTGTGGCGCTGGCTGGTGTCGGGCCTGTGCATGATGCAGGTGATGATGTACGCCTACCCGGCCTACGTTGCGGCGCCTGGCGACCTCAGTGCGGAGATGGAGCGCCTGCTGCGCTGGGCCTCATGGGTGTTGACCTTGCCGGTCATCCTGTTCAGTTGCGGGCCGTTCTTCAAGGCGGCCTGGCGCGACATCGTGCACGCCCAGGTCAGCATGGACCTGCCGGTGGCGCTTGGCATGTTGATCACATTTGTGGCCAGCACGGCGGGTACTTTTGACCCGCAGGGCATCTTTGGACGCGAGGTCTACTTTGACTCGCTCACCATGTTTGTATTTTTCTTGCTGTCGGGTCGGTGGCTGGAATTGCGCTTGCGGGACCGCACTGCCGGCGCCCTGGAGGCCGCGCTCAACCGCTTGCCGGACAGTGTGCTGCGCGTATCTCCGCACGGTATGACCGAGCGTGTTGCGGTAGCCCGCCTGGTGACCGGTGATCTGGTGCAGGTGGCTGCGGGTGAGACGTTTCCTGCCGATGGGAACATCGTGCAGGGACAGACCCAGGTTGATGAAGCGCTACTGTCGGGTGAAGCCCTGCCGCTGGCGCGCGGTATCGGCAGCCGCGTGCTGGCCGGTAGCCACAACTTGACGGGGGTGGTGCAAGTGCTGGTCGAGCAGACTGGCGCGGCGACGCGGTTTGCGCAGATTGCCGCCTTGATGGAGAGCGCGGCCCTGTCGCGGCCAGCGGTGGCCCGTGTGGCCGACGCCATTGCCAAGCCGTTCGTGATCGCGGTCTTGCTTGCGGCCCTGGGCGCCGCGGCCTATGGCTGGCGCACCGATCCCGCTCATGCGCTGATGGTGGCGGTGGCGGTATTGATCGTGACATGCCCCTGTGCCTTGTCCCTGGCCACGCCGGCAGCCATGCTGGCGGCGGCCGGTCAATTGGCCCGACGGGGTGTGCTGGTGCGCAGCTTGCCTGCCTTGGAGGTGCTGGCACGGGTCGACGAGGTGATTTTTGACAAGACCGGAACCCTGACCCGCGATCAAATGGGTGTTGGCGCGATAGCGGTCCGACCGGGGGTCGCCGCGAGCGATGCGCTGGCCATGGCCCATGCGCTGGCTTGCCACTCGCTGCACCCGGTGTCACGCGCGCTTGCCGCGGCGGCTCAGGCACGTGGGCTTGGCGAGTTATGGGTGGCTAGCGAAGTGACAGAAGTGGCGGGGCAGGGCGTGGCGGCTCTGGTTTCGCGCGCCCAAGGCGCGGCCCCGTCACGCGCATTGCGTCTCGGTTCGGCAAGCTTCTGCGGCCATGATCAAGTGGCACCGGCGACCCTCCAGTGCAGTCTGGCGGACGACCAAGGCTGGTTGGCTTCCTTCGAGTTGATTGAGGAACTGCGGCCCGACGCCATTGGCCTGATTGAGGACCTGCAGGCGCGTGGCATACGGGTTCAAATACTCTCGGGCGACAGCCCTGCGGCCACGCAAGTGGTGGCGCAGCGCCTGGGTGTGGCTCAGGCGCGCGGTGGATGCAGTCCTGACGACAAGCTGGAGGTCATGCGGGCCACGCAGCGTGCGGGGCGCCGTGTGGCGGTGGTGGGTGATGGCCTCAACGATGGCCCGGCGTTGGCCGGCGCACACGTGTCGTTCGCACTGGGGCATGCGGTGCCGCTGGCGCAAGCGAAAGCTGACTTTGTCATTCTGGGCGACGGCTTATCGATGGTGGCGCAGTCGCTTGCGCTGGCCCGGCGTACCATGCGTGTGGTGCGGCAAAACCTGGCGTGGGCCGCGTTCTACAACGCCATGTGCGTCCCCTTGGCGGTATTGGGCTGGCTTCCAGCGTGGCTGGCAGGCCTGGGCATGGCGGCCAGCTCCCTGTTGGTTGTTCTCAATGCATTGCGCTTGGCATCGCCGCCGTCGCCCGATAGACCAGTAGCCACTGCCTGACGCTGGCCTGACACTCGAATAGCTTAAACCGGAGTAGGTTTGATGGACATTCTGTACCTCTTAATCCCCTTGTCGGTGATCTTGGTATTCTTGATCCTGGGTGGGCTATGGTGGGCGGTGCATCGAGGGCAGTTTGAAGACCTTGACGCACAGGGTCACCGGGTGCTCAAGGACGACTGAGGTTGACGCAATGACGGTTCGACACCCTACGGTGCGCCAGGCCACCAAATCAATAAGCAAGAGGTAACCATGAATTTTCCCAACGCGCAGGCCACTGTGTACAACGACAAGGTTGTGCGCCAGTTTGCAATCATGACGGTGGTGTGGGGGGTGGTCGGGATGCTGGTGGGCGTGATCATTGCCGCTCAGCTGACCTGGCCCGAACTCAACTTCGGCATACCGTGGCTGAGCTACGGGCGACTGCGGCCGCTGCACACCAACGCGGTGATTTTCGCCTTTGGTGGCTGTGGCCTGTTTGCCTCGGCCTACTACGTGGTGCAACGCACCTGTCACGTTCGGCTGTTCGGCGACACCTTGGCGGCTTTTACCTTCTGGGGCTGGCAACTGGTGATCGTCGCCGCGGCGGTGTCATTGCCGTTGGGCTACACGCAAGGCAAGGAGTACGCCGAGTTGGAGTGGCCCATCGATATCCTGATCACCCTGGTCTGGGTCGCCTTTGCGGTGGTCTTCTTTGGCACCGTGGGTACCCGCAAGGTACGCCACATCTACGTGGCCAACTGGTTCTTTGGCTCCTTCATCCTGGCAGTGGCCCTGCTGCACCTGGTTAACAGCGCCGCCATTCCAGCGGGCATGATGAAGTCCTACTCGGCCTACGCCGGTGTCCAAGACGCCATGGTGCAGTGGTGGTATGGCCATAACGCGGTGGGCTTCTTCCTCACGGCCGGCTTCCTGGGGATGATGTACTACTTCATTCCCAAGCAAGCCGAGCGCCCGGTCTACAGCTACCGCTTGTCCATTGTGCACTTCTGGGCGTTGATCTTCACCTACATGTGGGCCGGCCCGCACCACCTGCACTACACCGCCTTGCCAGACTGGACCCAGTCCGTGGGCATGGTGTTCTCGCTGATCTTGCTGGCGCCAAGCTGGGGCGGCATGATCAACGGCGTCATGACGCTGTCGGGTGCGTGGCACAAGCTGCGCGACGACCCGATTCTTCGCTTCTTGATCGTCTCGCTTTCGTTCTATGGCATGAGCACGTTTGAGGGCCCGATGATGTCGATCAAGACCGTCAACGCCCTGAGTCACTACACCGACTGGACCGTCGGTCACGTTCACTCTGGCGCCTTGGGCTGGGTTGGGCTGGTCACCATGGGCTCCATGTACTACCTGATTCCCCGCCTGTTTGGCCAGAAGCAGATGTACAGCGTCAAGGCGATCGAGATTCACTTCTGGGCGGCCACCATCGGCATCGTCATCTACATCGCCGCGATGTGGATCGCCGGCGTGATGCAGGGCCTGATGTGGCGCGCCATCAATACCGACGGCACGCTGACCTACACCTTTGTTGAATCGGTCAAGGCCACCTATCCCTTCTATGCGCTGCGCCTGCTCGGGGGCCTGTTGTACCTGGGCGGCATGGTGCTCATGCTGTGGAACGTGCTCAAGACCGCCACGGTCGGTCGCTCGGTGGATGTGATCATCCCGGCCCCAGCCCACGCCTGAACAGCCAACATCCGACAATCAGTTGAGGACAGAGCTAAAGGTCTGTCCCGCAAAGTATCAGGAACAACAACATGGATCACAACAAATCAAGCGGCGGTCTCTCGCACGAGAAGATCGAGACCAACAACTTTCTGATGATCGTGCTGATCCTGCTGGTGCTGCTGGTCGGCGGCCTGGTCGAGATCGTGCCGCTGTTCTTCCAGAAGTCGACCACCGAGCCGATCAAGGGCCTGCAGCCTCTGACCGCGCTGCAATTGGCCGGGCGCGACATTTATGTGCGCGAGGGCTGCTACAACTGCCACAGCCAGATGATCCGGCCGTTTCGCGCCGAGACCCTGCGCTACGGGCACTACTCGGTGGCTGGCGAATTCGTCTATGACCACCCGTTTCAGTGGGGCAGCAAGCGCACCGGGCCGGACCTGCACCGCGTCGGCGGCAAATACAACGACCAGTGGCACATCGACCACCTGAACAACCCGCGTGACCTGGTGCCAGAGTCCAACATGCCGGCCTACCCCTGGCTGCTCAAGAACAAGGTCGACGCAGCCTCGATGCCCGCGCACATGCGGGCGCTGCGCACCGTGGGCGTGCCGTACACGGATGAGCAGATTGCCAAGGCCAGCGAGGAGCTCAAGGACAAGCTTGAGGTCGATGCAATGGTGGCCTATCTGCAAGTGCTGGGCACGACGCTCAAGTAGCCCAACGGAGCCAACCATGGATGTCAATACCTTGCGTTCCATCGCTACCGTGCTGAGCTTTGTGGCCTTCATCGGAATCGTGGTCTGGGCTTATTCCAGGAGTCGGGCCGCGGAGTTTGAACAGGCTGCCAATTTACCCTTCGAGCACGACCAATCCCCTGCAGCAGGAACAAAAAATGAGTGATTTCACAAGCAACTTCTGGTCGATCTACGTCGCATCGATCACGCTCGTCAGTATTCTGGCCTGCCTGCTGCTGTTGTGGTTCAGCGGCAAGGCCAAAGCCATGACCGCCAGCGACAACACCACTGGCCACGTGTGGGACGGTGACCTGCGCGAGATGAACAATCCGCTACCGCGCTGGTGGGCGTGGCTGTTCGTCATCACCATCGTGTTCTCCTTTGCCTACCTGGCGCTCTACCCAGGCCTGGGTACCTACGCGGGCAAGCTGGGCTGGACTTCGCTCGGTCAGCACAAGACCGAGATGGAAAAGGGCAACCAGGAGGTTGCCCCCCTGTACGCCAAGTTCGCCAACATGAAACCCGAAGACGTGGCCAAGGATGCCCAGGCCCTGGCTATCGGCGAGCGGCTATTCATGAACAACTGCTCGCAGTGCCACGGCTCGGATGCGCGCGGCAACAAGGGTTTCCCCAACCTGACCGACAACGACTGGCTCTATGGCGGCACACCCGAAGCCATCAAGGAGACGCTGACCAAGGGTCGCATGGGGGTGATGCCGCCGATGGCTGCCGCCGTGGGCACGGCCGACGACGTCAAGAACCTGGCGCAGTACGTGCTGAGTGTATCGGGTAGCCCGCATGACTCAGTCAAGGCGGCTCTGGGTAAACCGAAGTTCGCCGCCTGCGCGGCCTGCCACGGTGTCGATGGCAAGGGTATGGTGGCCATCGGCGCCCCCAATTTGACGGACAGCATCTGGTTGCATGGCTACGGCGAGGCGGCCATCTTGGCAATGGTCAACCAGGGTAAGACCAACCAGATGCCAGCGCAGGCCGACAAGTTGAGCGAGGCGCAGATCCATGTGCTGACTTCCTATGTCTGGGGCCTGTCCAACAAGGGTGGGGCCGCGAAGTAATTGGCTGGGTCGCCGTCTGAGCGAGTGAACAAGCGTTGAGCGAATCAAGGAAACCAGGCCGCAAGGTCATACCAATTGTCCCGTCATCGCAACCCGCCACCGCGGGCGGCGCTGACCCGGTGATGGTGTCCTTGTACGAGGCGCACAAGAAGATCTATCCGCGCAGCGTTTCGGGTGTTTTTTCGCGCTGGCGCTGGATTCTGGTGCTACTCACCCAGTTGGTGTTCTACGGCGTGCCGTGGCTGGAGTGGGGTCAACGACAGGCTGTCTTGTTCGATCTGGAGGCGCGTCGCTTCTATATCTTCAATCTGGTCCTGTATCCCCAGGACTTCATCTACCTGACCGGCATCCTGGTGATCTCGGCCTTGGCGCTGTTTTTGTTTACCGCCGTGGCGGGACGTTTGTGGTGCGGCTACGCCTGCCCGCAGACGGTGTACACCGAGATCTTTCTGTGGATTGAGAAGGCGTTTGAGGGTGACCGATCGGCGCGCATGCGCCGGGATGCGCAACCCTGGACCCTTGACAAGCTCTGGCGCAAGGGTGGAACACAGGTGGTGTGGATTGCGCTGGCCCTGTGGACTGGCTTCACCTTTGTCGGCTATTTCACACCGATCAAGGTCTTGGCGTTGCAGGTGATGCAATTAGACCTAGGGCCGTGGGAGTGGTTCTGGGTGCTGTTCTATGGCCTGGCCACCTACGGTAATGCCGGATTCCTGCGTGAGCAGGTGTGCCTGCATATGTGTCCCTATGCGCGCTTTCAGAGCGCCATGTTCGACCATGACACCCTGGTGGTGACTTATGACGAAGCGCGTGGCGAGCCGCGTGGCGCACGCGCGCGCAAGGTCGACCCCGCGACTTTGAACCTGGGCGCGTGCGTTGATTGCACCCTGTGTGTGCAGGTTTGTCCGACTGGCATCGATATCCGAAAGGGCCTGCAGTACGAGTGCATCGGCTGCGGCGCCTGCGCCGACGTTTGCGACACGGTGATGGACAAGATGGGCTATGCGCAGGGTCTGATCAAGTACTCGACCCAAAATGCTATGGCACAAGGTTGGGGCAAGTCCGCTATTGTCCGCCGCGTTTTGCGGCCTCGTATTCTGATCTACAGCGCGATCCTGTCCGCAGTCGTTGTGGCGATGATGGTGAGCCTGACTCTGCGCCAGCCGTTCAAGGTTGATGTGGTGCGAGATCGTGGCGCGCAGGCCCGCATGGTAGGCCCCGGCAGAATCGAAAACGTCTATCGCCTGCAGATCATGAACGCCACAGAGGCCCAGCAGCGTTATCGGATATCGGCCAGCGGTCTGCCCGGATTGAGCCTGAGCTCCGACAATGAGGTTGCGGTAGATGCCACGCAGTCGCGGTGGGTCGCGGTGCGGCTGCAGTTGCCACTTGAGGCGGCCAAGCCCGGTTCGCACGTCATCCAGTTCGAGATTGAAGGCGTGGATCGACCCGCGCACGTCCTCGAAAAGTCAGTCTTTGTGGTCCCTCGTTAAGGAGCTTGCATGCCGCCCAACTCAGCTGAGCCATCGCCCCCCTGGTGGAAGTTTGGCCATGTCTGGCTCGTCATATCGGGGCCTGCCGTGGTGATCGTGGCGGGCTTCGTCACACTGTACCTGGCCGTTAGCCGGCCCGATCATCTGGTGTCGGAAGACTATTACCAGAAGGGTGTTGAGATCAACCGCACCTTGCAGGGCGACGCCGCCAGCCTGGCACCGGCGGTTCAGGGCCGCAACCATGCCGCCACCGGCGTGGTGCCTGCTGCAGTGGCAGTCCCGGTCAAACCTTGAGTTCGGCCGAATCGCAAACGCACGAGGCGACCATGCTTGGACAACGAATCATGTGGATCATGTGGCCGGCCTTTTTGGTCGCCGGTTTGCTCGAAATCCTGGTATTTGCGATGGTGGACCCACAGGATTTGCATTGGTTCGGTCAGCCGGTCGAACTGTCACGCCAGGGCGTGTACACGTTGGCCTTTTTTGCCTTCTGGGCTATTGCGATGCTGGCCAGTGGCCTGACCACGCTGCTGTCGATGTCGCCGTTCGAGGTCAACCGTTGCCCGCTGGAGCCCAATCAACGGCCCGCCGGTTGCCCCAAGCAAGGTGGTTGTTAGACCGCATTCGGGCTGGGGTTGACGATGTCGCGCAGGGCTTCCGTATTGATGATGCGAACATGGCGCTGGCGAACCTCGACGATGCCGTCTTCGACGAACTTGGAGAAGGTGCGGCTCACAGTTTCGAGCTTGAGTCCAAGGTAGCTTCCGATTTCTTCGCGCGTCATGCGTAGTACCAGCTCGGACTGCGAAAAACCACGCGCATGCAGGCGCTGCACCAGGTTGAGCAGAAAAGCGGCCAGACGCTCCTCGGCGCGCATGCTGCCCAGCAGCAGCATCACGCCGTGCTCGCGCACGATTTCGCGGCTCATGATCTTGTGAACGTGGCGCTGCAACGAGGTGACTTCGCGGGACAACTCCTCAATGCGGTCAAACGGCATCACGCAGACTTCCGCGTCCTCGAGCGCCACCGCATCGCAGGTATGGTGATCGTTGACAATGCCGTCGAGGCCAATTACTTCGCCTGCCATCTGGAAGCCCGTTACCTGGTCACGTCCGTCTTCGCAAGCGACGCAGGTTTTGAAGAAGCCGGTGCGAATCGCATAGAGGCTGACGAACTTCTCGCCGTTACGAAACAAGGTTGTTCCACGCTTGATTTTGCGCCGCGCTGCCACCACTTCATCAATGCGGTCCAGCTCGTCACTGTTCAGACCCATGGGCATGCACAGCTCGCGCAAATTGCAGTTTGAGCACGCCACCTTGATGGCATGAGGATTCATCGGTGGCATGGGAGCGGGCGACTCGTGTTTGCTGGTGTTACAAATCGATACGGTCTGAATCATCCAATGAGTTTACAGCTGATGTGGGTCAATTCCTGAGTACCCCTAGACTAATTGTAGTTTGACGCGTATCAAGGATTTTGTTTTGCAACTGGTGCATATTTAACGAGTTTGCCAAGGATTTCCAATGAACGCAGCCGCCGCTGAACCTGTCTCCGAAGAGCTCCTGCGTCGATTTGATGTTTCAGGCCCGCGGTACACCTCCTACCCGACGGCGGACCGGTTCGTTGAGGCCTTTACTGCCGGTGACTACATCCAGGCACTGAGCATGCGCCGGGCCGGCGCAGCGGGTACCAGCCTGCCCCTGTCGCTGTATGTGCACGTCCCGTTTTGCGAGTCGTTGTGCTACTACTGTGCCTGCAACAAAATCATTACCAAGCATCATGACCGGGCCACGCCGTACCTGCGTTACCTGAGTCGCGAGGTCGATCTGCACACCGAGCACATCGGGTTGGGGCAGACCGTATCGCAGCTGCACTTGGGTGGCGGCACGCCTACGTTCCTGAGCGACGATGAACTGCGCGAGCTCATGGCAATGTTCAAGCGCAGCTTTACGCTGGCGCCGGGGGGCGAGTACTCGATCGAAGTAGACCCGCGCACGGTGGACGCCAATCGGCTCGATACCCTGAAGGAGCTTGGGTTCAATCGCTTGAGTTTTGGCGTACAGGATTTTGACCCGGCCGTACAAAAGGCCGTGCACCGGGTGCAGCCAGCCGAGCAGGTGTTTGCCCTGGTGGCGGCGGCGCGTGAGCGCGGGTTCGAGTCGGTCAACGTCGACCTGATCTATGGCTTGCCGCGCCAGAGTCCCGAGTCTTTCGACCGCACGTTGGCGCAGGTAACGCAACTGCGCCCGGACCGCATCGCCCTGTATGCCTACGCGCATCTACCCGAGCGCTTCAAGCCGCAGCGGCGTATTGCCACAGTGGAGTTGCCAGGTGGGCCAGCCAAGGTTTCCATGTTGGCACGGTCCATGGCTGCGTTTATGGCAGCGGGTTACGTGTATGTGGGAATGGATCACTTCGCCTTGCCCGACGATGCGCTGGCCGTAGCCAAGCGCCAGGGCCGGCTGCATCGCAATTTCCAAGGCTACAGCACCCAGCCCGACTGTGACTTGATTGGTCTTGGCGTGTCGTCGATCGGTCGCATTGGTGCGACTTATAGTCAAAATGCCAAGACCCTGGAGGAGTATTACGACTACCTTGACCACGGCCGCTTCCCGGTGGTGCGCGGCTTGGCCTTATCGCGGGATGATCTGGTACGTCGGGCCGTGATCATGGCCCTGATGTGCCAGGGACAGGTGTTGTTCGAGTCCATTGAACTGGGTCATCTGATCAAGTTCAAAAGCTACTTTGCGTCCGAGATCGAAGCCTTGCAGGGTCTGGCTGAGCAGGGACTGGTGACGCTTGATGACAGCGGCATTCAGGTCACTGCGACCGGCTGGTTCTTTGTGCGGGCGGTGGCGATGGTGTTCGACCGCTACTTGCAGACTGACCGCAACCGCGCGCGCTTCTCCAAGATCATCTGACTCGGCGCAGCAGCCGCCACGCATGCAAAGCTCGCTGGCCCTGACGGCGCTGCTGATGGGACTGGTCGGAGGCCCCCACTGCATTGCCATGTGCGGTGCCGCCTGCGCCGGCATCGGGCAAGCGGCCGGTGAGCGCAAGAATTCGGCTATGTGGATGTTTCAGGCCGGTCGCGTGCTTGGCTATTCACTCCTCGGTGCCCTGGCGGGCGCCTCAATGCAGGGTTTGGGCTGGCTCACGGTGCAATCGGCTGCGCTGCGCCCGGTCTGGAGCTTCTTTCATGTGGCAATGGTGGTGCTGGGCTTGGTGCTGTTGTTCAGCGCCAGACAGCCGATCTGGCTGGAGCGCGCCGGGCGCTCGCTGTGGGCTTTGGCGCGCCGCATGGCCGCTGGCTGGGGTCGCGGTGCGCCACTGGTGGTGGGCACGCTGTGGGCGCTGTTGCCGTGCGGCTTGTTGTATTCGGCCCTGCTGGTGGCCACTTTAAGCGGCCATGCGGTCCAGGGCGCTGCGGTCATGGCCTTGTTTGCCTTGGGCAGCGGCGTGTCGATGATGGCGGGACCCTGGCTCTGGCTGCGCCTGAGCCGCCAGGGCAACGGGCAGTGGGGCGTGCGGCTGGCAGGTCTGGCGCTGGCTGCCAGTTCGGCCTGGGCGCTGTGGATGGGCTTGGTGCATGAGCAGGCGCCCTGGTGCGTCAACCCGTGATCGACTGCTGCCGCCCGGCGAGGACGCCGCACCGATAATCGATTCATGCCGAGCGTGACAAACACCGACAAAGAGCGCTGGAAGCTGTCCGTCGCCCCGATGATGGACTGGACCGATCGCCACTGTCGTCACTTCCACCGATTGCTGACCCAGCGCACCCTGCTGTACACCGAGATGGTGACCACTGGCGCCTTGCTTCACGGCGACGTACCGCGCCACTTGCGCTACAACGCCGAAGAGCATCCGCTTGCGCTGCAGCTCGGCGGCAGCGAGCCGACTGACCTGGCGCACTGCGCCAAGTTGGGCGAGCAATGGGGCTATGACGAAATCAACCTGAACTGCGGCTGCCCGAGCGAGCGGGTGCAGCGCGGCGCGTTTGGCGCGTGCCTGATGGCCGAACCGCAACTGGTGGCTGACTGCGTCAAGGCCATGGTGGATGTTGTTGGCATTCCGGTCACGGTCAAACACCGCATCGGCATCGACAAGGTGGAGCGCTACGACTTCGTGCGCGATTTCGTCGGTACCGTCGCACAAGCCGGTTGCCAAGTGTTCATCGTGCATGCCCGCAACGCCTGGCTCAAGGGCCTGTCACCGAAGGAAAACCGGGAGATTCCGCCCCTGCGTTACGAACTGGCCTACCGCCTCAAACAAGACTTTCCAGATCTGACCATCTGTGTCAATGGTGGCATCACTGGCAACGGGCAAATCATCGATCACCTGCGACACCTCGATGGCGTGATGGTCGGCCGAGCGGCCTACCACAACCCGTGGTTGATGGCGGATTGGGATCAGGTGTTTTTTGGGGAAGAACCGAGTGAGCGCAGCCGCGAAACAATCGAGACACAGATGTGCGATTACATGGCGCGCGAGGGGGCTCAGCACGGCACACCCTGGAGCGTGATTGCTCGGCACATGCTCGGTCTGCGCCATGGTCTGCCCGGCGCGCGCCGCTGGCGCCAGGTATGGAGCGACCACCGTCTGCACGAACAGCCGGCGCACCGTGTCATGGCGCTGGCGCAAGGCGTCACGCGGGCGTCGGCCGAAAGCTAGTGTGGTTAAACCCGAAGCACGCCAGCGCCTGGCTTTGGCGCTGATCTGGGTGACCCCGGCGCTATGGTCGGTCAACTACATTGTGGCGCGCATGGCGCCCGGCGTGGTTACGCCGCACGTGCTGGCGCTGGGCCGCTGGGCCATCGCCGGGGCCTTGCTCATAGGCATGGCGCGCGCCGAGTTGTGGCGTGAACGTGCCAGCGTGGCACGGGTCTGGCACCAATACGTGGTGCTGGGTTTCTTTGGCATGGTGGTGTGCGGGGCCTGGGTTTACCTGGGCGCGCGAACCACCGGCGCCATGAACATCGCACTGATCTACTCTGCATCGCCAGTGTTGATAGCGCTTGGCGCGGTGTGGTTTCTGGGCGAGCGCTTTGCGCTGCGCCAGGCGTTGGGTGTGGTGTTGGCCTTGGCCGGTGTCACGCATGTTGTGGTCAAGGGCCAGTGGCTGGCGCTTGCCGATGTTCAGTGGGTTGCGGGCGACGGCTGGATCGTGCTGGCCATGGTGTCGTGGGCCCTGTACGCCTTGCTGCAAAAGCACTGGCCCAGCACGCTTGGCGCCACTGCGCGGCTGGCGGTTACCTGCGCCGGCGGTGTGGCAGTGCTGCTGCCGTTTTCGCTGTGGGAGCTGGGCATGCCCGAGACGCCCGCGTGGAGCGGCACCGCCACCGTCCTGACCGTGGTGGCGGCCTTGGTGCCAGGTCTGGCGGCGTACTGGATCTATGGTTGGTCCCAAAAGATACTGGGTGCGAGCCGGGTTGCGGTCACGCTGTACCTCGGTCCGCTGTACGCCGCCTTGGCGGCTTGGTTGGTCCTCAATGAGCCCCTGGGAATGCACCATTTGAGCGGGGCGGCGTTGATCCTGCCCGGCGTCTTCCTGGTGACGCGTCGATAGGCGAAAAGCAGCCAGCCGAGCCTCGCGCCGACGCGCGCAAGCGCGGCGCACAGCAATCACGTTGCGGCTTCAAGCCCGCTGGTGAAGTGATCGCGCATGCGTTGCATGGTGTTGGTGGCGTTGCGTTCGGCCAACGCAGCCATGATGGCGCGGTGCTCAGCCAGAGATTCCTTGATGCGGCCGCTCTTGAGCAGCGAGTTGTGCCGGTTGAGCTTCATCACCTTGCGCAGGTCGCTCACCATCTGGTCGCGCCAGCGGTTGTTGGCGATGGCCAGCAGGCGCATGTGAAAGGCTTCGTTGAGTTCAAAGAATCGGTCGCGGTCGACCTGATCTGGCCGCACGGCGGCTTCGAGTTCGTTGTGGAGCGCCTGCAGCTCAGCCAATTGCGAATCAGTAGCGTGGGTCGCCACTACGCCGGCGGCGTCGGATTCAAGCAGGCTGAGCAGGTGGTAGACGTCGCGCAGGTCTTTGTCGGACACTTCTGTGACGTAGGCGCCGCGGCGCACCTTCATGGTGACCAGGCCCTCGGCGGCCAGCACCTTGAGGGCTTCGCGCAGCGGGGTGCGGCTGATGCCGTAGTCCTGGGCGATCTTGAGCTCGTCAATCCAGCTACCGGGTTCGAGCTCGCGGTTGAAGATGCGCTGGCGTAGCAGTTCGGCTACTTCTTCGTAGAGTGCGCGGGGGGAGAGGGACTGTGCTGACATGATGGGGATTGTAAGCTGGCAGCCATATTTTGCATCAATAATTATAAATAATGTACACTTCGATCCACGGAAATCGCGCTGTTCAAGGCCTGCTTGCGGGTCTAACATGGCATTCAGTTCAAACGCGGCACGCTGTTGGAGCCACCCACTGCCAAGGCATACCCTTATGACAAAACAAGCACCCGAATTTCAGTCCACCAGCCTCGAAACCTGGGCCAAGGCTGCCGCCAAATCGGCCCCCGGCGGCAATCTGGAGGCCCTGAACTGGCACACGCCAGATGGCATCACGGTCAAGCCGCTGTACACCGCAGCCGACACTGCCAATTTGCCCCATGCCGACACCTTGCCCGGTTTTGAGCCCTATCTGCGCGGCCCCCAAGCCACCATGTACGCGGTGCGCCCCTGGACCATTCGGCAGTACGCTGGCTTTTCCACCGCCGAAGAGTCCAATGCCTTCTATCGCAAGGCCTTGGCGGCTGGCGGGCAGGGCGTCTCGGTAGCGTTCGATCTGGCCACGCACCGGGGCTACGACAGCGATCACCCGCGTGTGACCGGCGACGTAGGCAAGGCCGGCGTGGCGATTGACTCGGTGGAAGACATGAAGATCCTGTTCGACCAGATCCCGTTGGATAAGGTCAGCGTCTCCATGACCATGAACGGCGCGGTGCTGCCGGTGCTGGCCGGTTACGTGGTGGCGGCGGAAGAGCAGGGCGTCAGCCAGGACCAACTGAGCGGAACGATTCAGAACGACATTCTGAAAGAGTTCATGGTGCGCAACACCTACATCTACCCGCCCGCGCCCAGCATGCGCATCATCGGCGACATCATTGGCTACACCGCCAGGAACATGCCCAAGTTCAACTCGATCAGCATCTCGGGTTACCACATGCAGGAAGCTGGTGCCAATCAGGCGCTGGAGCTGGCCTTTACTCTGGCCGATGGCAAGGAGTACGTGAAAACGGCAATCGCCTCCGGGCTGGATGTGGACGAGTTTGCCGGGCGCCTCTCGTTCTTCTGGGCCATTGGCATGAACTTCTACCTGGAAGTGGCCAAGATGCGCGCCGCGCGCCTGTTGTGGTGCCGCATCATGAAGGGCTTTGACGCCAAGAGCGCCAAGAGCCTGATGCTGCGCACCCACTGCCAGACCAGCGGCTGGAGCCTGACCGAGCAAGACCCCTACAACAACGTGGTGCGCACCACCATCGAGGCCATGGCGGCGGTGTTTGGCGGCACGCAAAGCCTGCACACCAACAGCTTTGACGAAGCCATTGCGCTGCCCACCGAGTTCAGCGCCCGCATCGCCCGCAATACGCAGCTCATCATTCAGGAAGAAACCCACATCAGCAACGTGATCGACCCCTGGGCCGGCAGCTACATGATGGAAAAGCTCACGCAAGACATGGCCGATGCGGCCTGGGCCATCATTGAAGAAGTAGAGGCCATGGGCGGCATGACCAAGGCCGTGGACAGCGGCTGGGCCAAGCTCAAGATCGAGGCGGCGGCGGCGCAAAAACAGGCGCGGATCGACTCTGGCCGTGACGTGATAGTTGGCGTCAACAAGTACAAGCTCAAGACCGAGGACGCGATCGAGGCGCGTGACATCGACAACGTGGCGGTGCGCGACGGGCAGATCGCGCGGCTGGCCACCATCAAGGCCAAGCGCGACAGCGCGGCGGTGCAGGCGGCGCTGGCCGCCCTGACGCAGGCGGCCGAGACGGGCGAAGGCAATCTGCTGGACCTGAGCATCAAGGCCATCCGCCTGCGCGCCACGGTGGGCGAGGTGAGTGATGCGCTGGAAAAAGTCTACGGGCGCCACCGCGCCGACACACAAAAGGTGACCGGAGTGTATGCAGCCGCTTATGACAGTGCCGAGGGCTGGGATGCCCTCAAGCTCGAGATCAATGCCTTCGCCGAGCAGCAGGGACGTCGCCCGCGGGTGATGATTTCCAAACTCGGCCAGGATGGCCATGACCGGGGCGCCAAGGTGGTTGCCACTGCCTTTGCCGATCTGGGTTTTGACGTGGACATTGGCCCGCTGTTCCAGACGCCCGAGGAGTGCGCACGCCAGGCGATCGAGAACGACGTGCACGCGGTGGGCGTGTCGACCCTGGCGGCGGGCCACAAGACGCTGGTGCCGGCCATCATTGCTGAACTCAAGAAGCAGGGCGCCGACGACATCGTGGTGTTTGTGGGTGGCGTGATTCCGCGCCAGGACTACGAGATGCTGTACGAGGCCGGCGTCAAGGGCATCTACGGCCCCGGTACGCCGATTCCGGCCAGCGCCAAGGATGTGCTGGAGCAGATCAAGAAGTCACTGGTAGTTCGGAAGTAGGTGGTATATATTATTGGTACATATCAGCCAATAAGGAGTCTGCCTGACCACCCGGCGGACGCCCCGCGTGATTTGCTGTTGACTGATGCCCGCATCAAGGAGGCCAATCAGGGTGAATTGGTCATTTCGACCCTGGTCGCTGCGGAATTGGCCGGCGGTGTGATGAACAGCCAGCGTGTTGAAGCCAATCGTCGGGCGTTGGACATGTTTCTGGCCGAGATGGTGGTGTTGCCCTGGGGAAACTCGGCGATTTGGTCTTACGCACAACATGCGGTGCGCCTCAGAAAAGCGGGCAAGACGATAGGAACCATTGATTTGCTGCTGGGATGCCAGGCGCTGAGCGAAGATGCCGTTTTGGTCACCAACAACACCCGCGAGTTTGAGCGTATCGAAGGCTTGAAGCTGGAGAACTGGGTTGCTTAGTTGTCGGCTCAGCTTTGCTGCGGTAGCCCAAGGCGACTTCGAAGCGCGGGCCGCGTCGAGCGCAGCCCGGGCGCGAGCCGAGCCGCCCCCCCCGCCTGCGGGGGCGCGCGCCCGCGCCCCCCCCCCCCCGCGCGCCGCCCCCCCACTCCCAACTGCACCCGCCCGTGCCCGGGCGTGCCCCCAAACCGCGAGAGCTGGACCGCTGCGGCGGGTGTGAGTTTGTTCGAATCCATCGTTCACGGTTCGGCGCTGCCGCAGCGCAGGGCGATTGCCAAGGCCATCACCTTGCTGGAGTCCACCCGCGCCGACCACCGCGCGCAAGCCGATGCGCTGCTGACCGCCCTGCTGCCGCACACCGCCAAATCGTTTCGGCTCGGTATCAGCGGTGTGCCGGGCGTGGGCAAGTCGACCTTCATCGAAGCGCTGGGCCTGTACCTGATCGACAAGGGCCATCGCGTGGCGGTGCTGGCGGTTGACCCGTCGTCGTCCATCTCAGGTGGCTCGATCCTGGGTGACAAGACCCGCATGGAAAAGCTGTCCATGCACGAGCGTGCGTACATTCGCCCCAGCCCGAGCAGTGGCACGCTGGGCGGCGTGGCCGAGAAGACGCGTGAGGCCATGCTGGTCTGCGAGGCGGCGGGTTACGACATGGTGCTGGTGGAGACCGTGGGCGTGGGTCAGAGCGAGACGGCGGTGGCCAACATGACCGACATGTTCGTGCTGCTGCAGTTGCCCAATGCGGGTGACGACCTGCAGGCGATCAAGAAGGGCGTGATGGAACTGGCTGACCTGGTGGTGATCAACAAGGCCGACATCGACGCTGCGGCGGCGACGCGCGCGCAAGCACAGATCAGCTCGTCTTTGCGGCTGCTGGGTTTGCATGGCAGGGCGGATCATGCGCATCACGATCAGTCGATCTGGCATCCCAAGGTGATCCAGATCAGTGCACTCTGCGGACAGGGCATCGACGGCTTCTGGGCCGCGGTGTCTGAATTCAAGCAAATGCAGCAGGCCAACGGTCTATTGGCGGTGCGGCGCCAGCATCAGGCCTTGTCCTGGATGTGGGAGCGCATAGAGGCTGGACTGAAGGCCGCGTTTGCGCACGACCCGGCGGTGCGCTCGCTGTTACCAAGATTGAGCGAAGAGGTCGAGCAGGGGCGCTTGCCCGCCTCGACGGCGGCTCGAAACCTGCTGCAGGCCCACGCCAGTACTACCTAATTCGCTATTGAAAAAAGAGCATACCCAGGGCACAACGACTATCCAAAGAAAGAGAGAAATCATGCACGACATCCTTGTACAACTGGAAGCCAAGCGCGAACTGGCGCGCCTGGGTGGTGGCCAGAAGCGCATCGACGCTCAACACAAAAAGGGCAAACTCACGGCGCGCGAACGCATCGAGCTGCTGCTCGACGAAGGTACGTTCGAAGAGTGGGACATGTTTGTTGAACACCGTTGTGTGGACTTCGGCATGGCCGACAACAAGATTCCCGGCGACGGTGTGGTCACCGGCTACGGCATGATCAACGGCCGCCTGGTGTTCGTATTCAGCCAGGACTTCACGGTGTTTGGCGGCGCCTTGAGCGAGGCCCACGCCGAGAAGATCTGCAAGATCATGGACCAGGCCATGAAAGTGGGCGCACCGGTGATAGGCCTGAACGACTCGGGCGGCGCACGTATTCAGGAAGGCGTGGCCAGCTTGGGCGGTTATGCCGACGTGTTCCAGCGCAACGTGATGGCCAGTGGCGTGGTGCCGCAGATCAGCATGATCATGGGCCCCTGCGCGGGCGGCGCGGTGTATTCGCCGGCCATGACCGATTTCATCTTCATGGTCAAAGACAGTTCCTACATGTTCGTCACCGGCCCGGAAGTGGTCAAGACCGTGACGCACGAGGACGTGACGGCCGAGGAACTGGGCGGCGCCGTCAGCCACACCACCAAGAGCGGCGTGGCCGACCTGGCCTTCGAGAACGACGTCGAGGCGCTGCTGATGCTGCGGCGCCTGTACAACTACCTGCCGCTGAATAACCGCGAGAAGCCGCCCGTGCGCAAGAGCGGCGACCCGGCTGACCGCATGGACCTGAGCCTGGATACGCTGGTGCCAGACAACCCCAACAAGCCCTATGACATGAAGGAGTTGATTGTCAAGACGGTGGACGACGGGGACTTCTTCGAGCTGCAGAGCGAGTACGCGAAGAACATCCTGATTGGCTTTGGCCGTATGGAAGGGCAGACGGTGGGAATCGTTGCCAACCAGCCGCTGGTGTTGGCAGGTTGTCTGGACATCAAAAGCAGCATCAAGGCGGCGCGTTTCGTGCGGTTTTGCGATGCTTTCAATATTCCGGTGGTGACCTTTGTCGATGTGCCCGGCTTCATGCCCGGCACTTCGCAAGAGTACGGCGGCATCATCAAGCACGGTGCCAAGCTGCTGTACGCCTATGCCGAGTGCACGGTGCCCAAGATCACCGTGATCACCCGCAAAGCCTATGGCGGTGCCTACGACGTGATGAGCTCCAAGCACTTGCGTGGTGATGTGAACTTTGCCTGGCCCAACGCCGAGATTGCGGTGATGGGCGCCAAGGGCGCGGTGGAGATCATCTTCCGCGAAGACAAGGGCGATCCCGCCAAGCTGGCCGCCAAGGAGGCCGAGTACAAAGCCCGTTTTGCCAACCCGTTTGTGGCCGGTGCGCGTGGCTTCATCGATGACGTGATCTTGCCGCACGAAACCCGCAAACGCATCTGCCGCTCGTTGGTGATGTTGCGGGACAAGAAGTTGGAAAACCCGTGGCGAAAGCATGGGAACATTCCGCTTTAGGGCTTGACGCGAATGTCTTGCTTGCGTGCTTGTTTGCTGTGTGAGAGATTGCCCTTGCTTGCGCGAGATCACGCCTGCTTGGCGCGAGATCAGGCCGCCTGGGTGCTCTGCTCCGTGTCCCCCGGCCTGCGGCCTCCTCCTTGACCTACGCAGAACACCCAGGCAGCCTGATCTCTCAGTGGCTTGGTTTGGCCGCGCACAGAGGAGACTGTTCGCAGCGGCGGGCTTGGGGTGTCTGTCGTAGCGAAGTCAAGGAGGAGGGCCGGGGCTTCAGCCCTGGACCGGGGGACATGAGCGCAGACGGATACCCCAAGCCTGCTGCGGGCTCAGCACATAGCTTTGGAGCACGGTCAAGCGGACCGACCCAGCACCACAACGAATGCCAGCATTCGCTGACCGAATAACGTTAGGAGAGCACTATGTTTACAAAGATACTGATCGCAAATCGCGGTGAAATCGCCTGCCGCGTCATCAAGACTGCCCGCAAGATGGGCATCAAGACTGTGGCGGTTTACTCGGAGGCCGACAAGGACGCGCGCCATGTGATGCTGGCTGACGAGGCGGTACACATCGGGCCGGCGCCTAGTCGCGAGAGTTACTTATTGGCCGACAAGATCATTGCCGCCTGCAAACAGACTGGCGCGCAGGCGGTGCATCCGGGTTACGGCTTCTTGAGCGAAAACGCTGAGTTCTCCAAGCGCGTGGAGGAGGAGGGCATCATTTTCATTGGCCCCAAGCACTATTCGATTGGTGCCATGGGCGACAAGATCGAGTCCAAGAAGCTGGCCGGCGCGGCCGGAGTCAACTGCATTCCGGGCGTGAACGATGCGATCGAAACGCCCGAGAAGGCGGTCGAGATCGCCAAGGGTATTGGTTACCCGGTGATGATCAAGGCCAGCGCCGGTGGCGGTGGCAAGGGCTTGCGCGTAGCCTTCAATGACAAGGAGGCGTTTGAAGGTTTCACCAGTTGCCGCAACGAGGCGCGCAACAGCTTCGGCGACGACCGGGTCTTCATCGAGAAGTTTGTCGAAGAGCCGCGCCACATCGAGATTCAGCTCATTGGCGACAGCCACGGCAACGTGTTGTATCTCAACGAGCGTGAATGCTCGATCCAGCGTCGCCACCAGAAAGTGATTGAGGAGGCGCCCAGCCCCTTCATCAGCGAGGCCACCCGCAAGGCCATGGGCGAGCAGGCGGTGGCGCTGGCCAAGGCGGTCAAGTACCAGAGCGCAGGCACGGTGGAGTTCGTGGTGGGCAAGGACCAGAGTTTTTACTTTCTGGAGATGAATACGCGGCTGCAGGTGGAGCATCCGGTGACCGAGTGCATCACCGGGCTGGACCTGGTGGAACTGATGATTCGCGTGGCGGCGGGTGAGAAGCTGCCGCTGACGCAGGCGGAGGTCAAGCGTGATGGCTGGGCGATGGAGTGCCGCATCAATGCCGAGGACCCGTTCCGCGGCTTCCTGCCGTCCACCGGGCGGCTGGTGCGCTTTCAGCCACCGCTTGAGACCATGTTTGCCGCCGACGTCACCCAGTGGCAGGGTGTGCGGGTGGACACCGGGGTGCAGGATGGAGGCGAGATTCCGATGTTCTACGACTCCATGATTGCCAAACTGATCGTGCATGGCAAGGATCGGCTCGAAGCCATTGCCAAGATGCGCGAAGCGCTCAACGGCTTTGTGATTCGCGGGGTGTCGAGCAACATTCCGTTCCAGGCGGCGCTGCTGGCACACCCCAAGTTTGTCAAGGGCGACTTCAACACCGGCTTTATTGCGGAGCACTATGCCCACGGCTTCAGGGCTGAAGACGTGCCGCATGACGATGCGGGTCTGCTGGTGGCCATTGCCGCCTTTGTGCACCGTCGGTACCGTGGTCGCGCCACTGCCATCAGTGGCCAACTTGAAGGGCACGAGATCGCTGTGGGCGAAGACTTCGTGGTGGTGACCTTGGGTAAGCAGGGGCAACATGTGCCGACCCAGGTGGTGGTCACCGAGTTCGATGCCAAATCGGGCTCAAGCTCAATCAGGGTGGGTGAACGTAGCTATAAATTATGTAGCAAGTACCGGCTTGGTGAGGTGCGCATCAGCGGCACCTGCAACGGCGAGCCGTTCACCGCCCAGGTCGAGCGCGGCACCTTGGCGTTCAAGAACCCACTTGCCATCCGCGTGGCACACAACGGCACACAGATCGATACGCTGGTGTTGTCCAAACGCGCGGCCGAGTTGTACGCGTTGATGCCCTACAAGGCGCCGCCAGACATGAGTCGTTATGTACTGTCGCCCATGCCGGGTTTGCTGGTGGAGGTGGCGGTGCAGCCGGGCCAGAAAGTGCAGGCCGGGGAACGGGTGGCGGTGATCGAAGCCATGAAGATGGAAAACGTCTTGTTCGCCGCCGCTGATGGCGTGGTGGGCAAGGTCTTGGCCGCCAAGGGCGAATCGCTGGCGGTGGACCAGCCCATTGTTGAGTTTGCCTGAGCCCGATATGCAACTCCCTACGAAGCCAGCGCAGGGTCGGCCCTTCCAGGTGCTGGGTATCCAGCAAATCGCCATCGGTGCGCCCAGCAAGGAACGGCTGCGTACCCTGTGGGTGGACATGCTGGGTCTGACCGTGACCGGCAACTTTGTAAGCGTTCGCGAGAACGTGGACGAGGACATTTGTGCCATGGGCAGCGGTCCCTTCAAGGTCGAGGTGGACCTGATGCAGCCGCTCGACATCGACAAGAAGCCTGCGGTGCATAGCACGCCGCTCAACCACGTGGGGTTGTGGATAGACGACTTGCCCAAGGCGGTCGAATGGCTCACCGCGCAAGGCGTGCGGTTCGCCCCGGGCGGCATTCGCAAGGGCGCGGCCGGGTTTGACATCTGCTTTCTGCACCCCAAGGCAAGCGAGGAGTTCCCGATTGCCGGCGAGGGCGTGCTGATCGAGCTGGTGCAGGCGCCCGTGGAGGTGGTGGCGGCCTTCTCGCGGATGGCAAGTCTGGGCGCTTGAGGTGGCGGCCTCTGCCGGGCGGCACGGGGCGCCGACGCTGGCTTGCGGTGATTTGCTTGCGATGGCTCAACAAACTGTTGAGTGGTGACCACACCGAGGGAATCCCCGATCGATTTGCGGGCCTGTGTCGGCTTAGACTCTGGGCATCGTCAGACCGGCAGTGGTCGCCGGTTTGCGGACCAGGAGCCTCCTTTGCAGCCTACCAATACCGCTGATCCCGCGTACTTCCACAAGGTCGTGGATTGCCAATGGGCCTGTCCGGCCCACACCCCCGTGCCCGAGTACATCCGCCTGATCGGGCAGGGTCGTTATGGCGACGCGTACATGATCAACTGGGTGTCCAACGTGTTCCCCGGCGTGCTCGGGCGCACCTGTGACCGGCCCTGCGAGCCCGCCTGTCGGCGCGGGCGGGTCGAGGAGAGCAACGGCGCGCATCCTGAACCGGTGGCGATCTGTCGCCTGAAGCGGGTCGCGGCCGACAACAAAGAGGACGTGAAGGGCCGCATGCCCAAAATCGGCCCCAAGAACGGCAAACGTGTGGCCTGCATTGGCGCCGGACCGGCCTCGCTTACCGTGGCGCGCGATCTGGCGCCGCTGGGTTACGACATCACCGTGTTCGACGGTGAGGCCAAGGCGGGCGGTTTCATCCGCAGCCAGATCCCGCGCTTTCGCCTGCCCGAGTCGGTCATCGACGAGGAGACCGGCTACATCCTCGATATGGGCGTCAACTTCAAGAGTGGGCAACGGGTCGACTCGATGCGTGCGTTACTGGGGCAGGGTTACGACGCGGTGTTTGTCGGCTGCGGCGCACCGCGTGGGCGTGACCTGGTGATACCGGGGCGCACCGAGATCGCCGACAACATCCACATCGGCATCGACTGGCTGGCCTCGGTGTCCTTTGGCCACATCACCCGTATTGGCCAGCGAGTCATTGTGCTGGGTGGCGGCAATACCGCGATGGACTGCTGCCGCTCGGCACGCCGTCTGGGTGGCACCGATGTCAAGGTGATCGTGCGCAGTGGTTTCGAGGAAATGAAGGCCTCGCCCTGGGAGAAGGAAGACGCGCTGCACGAAGGCATCCCGATCCTCAACTTTCACGTGCCCAAATCCTTTGAGCACACTGGCGGCACGCTCACCGGCATGGTTTTTGAGATCGTCAAGGCCGTCTATGACGACCAAGGCAAGCGCAGCCTGGTGCCCACCGGCGAGCCCGATGTGCTGGTGCCGTGCGATGTGGTGTTGATCGCGGTGGGCCAGGAGAATGCCTTTCCCTGGATTGAGAGCGATGTTGGCATCGAGTTCGACAAGTGGGGCCTGCCCAAGCTGCTGGGTGACACCTTTCAGTCCACTTTGCCCCAGGTGTTTTTTGGTGGCGATGCGGCCTATGGCCCAAAGAACATCATCACCGCAGTGGCGCAGGGTCACGAGGCGGCGGTGTCGATCGACCGCCATCTGCATGGCGAAGACATCCGCCAGCGCCCGGCACCCATGACCAACCTGATGTCCACCAAGATGGGTATTCATGAGTGGAGCTACGACAACGACGTTTCCAACGACTTGCGCTTCAAGGTGCCATGGGCCAAGGCCGAGGTGGCGCTGGCCAGCATCAAGGTGGAGGTGGAGTTGGGCTTTGATGCCGCCACCGCCTTCAAGGAGGCCAGCCGCTGCCTCAACTGCGATGTGCAGACAGTGTTTACCAAACACACCTGCATCGAGTGCGATGCCTGCGTGGACATCTGCCCCATGGATTGCATCACCTTCACCAGCAATGGTGAGGAAGCCGATTTGCGCACGCGCCTGAAGGCACCTGCGCGTAACCAGGCGCAAGACCTCTATGTGTCGGGCGCCCTGAAAACGGGAAGAGTCATGGTGAAAGACGAAGACGTTTGCCTGCATTGCGGTCTGTGCGCCGAGCGCTGTCCCACCGGGGCGTGGGACATGCAGAAATTCCTGCTCAACACCACGCAGGCGGGCCCGAAGTGTCGTGACGCCAAGGCAAGCCGCCGCGCGCTGGAGGCCGTATGAAGAAGATTGAAGCAGTCAACGACTTCGTCATCAAATTCGCCAACGTCAACGGCTCGGGCTCGGCCTCTGCCAACGAGCTGTTTGCCAAGGCCATCATGCGAATGGGCGTGCCGGTCAGTCCGCGCAACATTTTCCCCAGCAACATTCAGGGCATGCCCACCTGGTACGAGGCCCGGGTGTGTGAACAAGGCTACGGGGGGCGGCGCGGCGGCGTGGACATGATGGTCGCCATGAACCCGCAGACCTGGGATGCCGATGTGGCCGAGATCACGCCTGGCGGCTACTTGTTTTACGACAGCACGCGGCCCATTCCGGAATCGAAGTTCCGCAAAGACATCGAGGTCATTGGCATGCCACTGACCGAGATCAGCAACACCGCGTACTCCGAGCCGCGCCAGCGCCAGTTGTTCAAGAACATCATCTATGTGGGTGCCTTGTCGGTACTGCTCGATGTCGAGGCCGAGGTCTTCGAGAAGCTCTTTGCCGAGCAGTACCGGGGCAAAGAGATGCTGCTCGACTCCAATGTTCGGGCGCTGCATCTGGGGCGCGACTATGTCAAGCAGCATATGCGCGCGCCGCTGGGAATCCGGGTGCGCCGAGCCGACAAGGTGGGCGACCAGATTTTTACCGACGGCAACAGCGCCGCCGCGCTGGGCTGCGTGTACGGTGGCGCCACCGTCGCCGCCTGGTACCCGATCACGCCCTCGTCTTCGGTGCCCGAAGCGTTTCAGAAGTACTGCGACAAGTTCCGGGTGGATGCCGAGACTGGGCGCAGCAATGTGGCCATCGTGCAGGCCGAAGACGAGTTGGCCTCCATCGGCATGGTGATTGGCGCGGGCTGGAACGGCGCGCGGGCGTTTACCGCGACCTCGGGGCCAGGCATTTCCCTTATGACCGAGTTCATCGGTTTAGCCTATTTTGCGGAGATCCCGGTCACCATCATCAACGTGCAGCGCGGGGGGCCGTCCACCGGGATGCCGACACGTACTCAGCAGTCCGACCTGTTGAGCTGCGCCTACGCCTCGCACGGCGACACCAAGCATGTGCTGCTGTTCCCGGAGGACCCGCATGAGTGTTTCGAGCACTCGGCTGCCGCGCTGGATTTGGCCGACCGGCTGCAAACGCCAATCTTCGTGATGACCGACCTGGACATCGGCATGAACCAGCGCCTGTGCAAGCCCTTTGTGTGGGACGATGCGCGTCAGTACGACCGTGGCAAGGTCATGACGGCCGCCGAGCTCGAAGCCGGCAAGGATTTTGGCCGCTACAAGGACGTCGATGGCGACGGCATTCCGTGGCGTACCTATCCCGGCACGCACCCGACCAAGGGTAGCTTCTTCACGCGTGGCACAACACGCGACCCCTATGCGCGTTACTCCGAGAAGGGGCCAGACTACATCTACAACATGGAACGGCTGCTGCGCAAATTCAAGACCGCCGCCGACATCGTGCCGCAACCGGTGCTGCGCAAGGCGGCACGACCGACGCGCATGGGCGTGCTGTATTTCGGCTCGACCAGCCCGGCCATGCAGGAAGCGCTGGACGTGCTGACGCAGCAGGGCGTCGATCTGGATGCGATGCGGCTGCGCGCCTTCCCCTTCCCCGCGTCGGTGGAGCAGTTCATCGCCGAGCACGACAAAGTTTTTGTGGTGGAGCAAAATCGCGACGCCCAGATGCACAGCATGTTGGTCAACGAGTTGTCGATCGACCCGGCGCGCCTGGTCAAGGTGCTGCACTACGATGGCACACCCATCACGGCAAGGTTCATCACGCAGGCGATCGGCAAGAACCTGCAACCGGCTGAACTGAATTCGACGCAAAAGGAGGCCGCATGACCTACCTGGCCAAACCCAAGCTGCACCATCCCACGCTCACCCAGAACAAGGTCGGCTATACCCGGCGCGACTATGAGGGGCGCATTTCCACCCTGTGTGCGGGCTGTGGACACGACTCCATTTCTGCCGCCATCATCCAGGCCTGCTGGGAGCTTGACATCGAGCCCCATCGCGTGGCCAAGCTCTCGGGCATTGGCTGCAGCTCCAAGACACCAGATTACTTCCTGGGCGCCTCGCATGGCTTCAACACGGTGCACGGGCGCATGCCTTCGGTATTGACCGGTGCCAACCTGGCCAATCGGGACTTGCTGTACCTGGGTGTATCGGGCGACGGCGACTCGGCCTCGATCGGCCTGGGCCAATTCGCCAACGCCATGCGCCGTGGGGTGCGTATGGCCTATATCGTGGAGAACAACGGTGTCTACGGCCTGACCAAGGGGCAGTTCTCGGCTACGGCGGACCGTGGCTCCAAGAGCAAGAAGGGTGTCATCAACAGCGACAGCCCGGTCGATCTGGTGGGCCTGGCGCTGCAACTGGGCGCCACCTACGTGGCGCGCAGTTTCTCGGGCGACAAGGAGCAATTGGTGCCGCTCATCAAGGGCGCCATCGGCCACGGCGGCGCGGCCTTCATTGACGTCATCAGCCCGTGCGTGACTTTCAACAACCACGGTGGCAGCACCAAGAGCTACGACTATGTGCGCCAGCACAACGAGGCGGTTAGCCGTATCGATTTCATGCCCCAGCGCAGCGAGATCACGGCGCAGTATGCGCCTGGCGAGACGATCGATGTGCAGCAGCACGATGGCTCCACGCTGCGCCTGCGCAAGCTCCACCCCGACTATGACCCGACCGACCGCTACGCCGCGTTGAGCTACATGAACGCCCACCAGGCGCGCGGTGAAGTGGTGACCGGCTTGCTGTACCTGGACCCGATTGCGACGGACTTGCACATGTCGCTCAATACCAGCGACACGCCACTCAACGCCTTGGGCGTGAAGCAACTGTGCCCGGGCTCCAAAGTTCTGGAAAAAGTCAACGCTGCGCTGCGCTGAAGCCCGCGCTCCATTCCTGTCTCAACCCACTGCGCAGGATAGAAACCTGAAGAAAGGATTCTCACCATGGCTGAACGTACGGTTTTTCAATCCCTCTCCCAGCGCCACTTGGTTAGCCTGTCGCCGCAAGCCAGCGTCTGGGAGGCCGCCTGTGTCATGACCAAGGCCAACTGTGGCAGCGTACTCATTGTCGACACGGCCGGTGCCATGCTGGGCATCCTGACCGAGCGTGACCTGATGACCCGCGTGCTGGCCAAGGCGCTCAATCCGCAAGCCACCAAGGTGGCCGATGTGATGACGCCCAACCCGCAGAGCGTGGGGCCCGACATGAAAGTGTCGGAGGCGGTGCTGATCATGATCGAGCGGGGTTTCCGGCATTTGCCCATCGTGTCACCCAGCGACAAGATACTGGGCGTGTTCTCGGTGCGTGACGCATTGCCGCGCGAGATTGGCGACGCCGTCAGCCTGGCCGAATTCAACGATCAGGTCAACGACGCGCTGGGCTGATTCTGCGGGCGGCCTTGGCACCACCGCCAGACGGGTCGTCGGCGCGTGCGCCCGGCTTGATCGGTCCATTTGGCCGCAGTTGCCATCCCTTTTGTCGCAAAAATGCTTCACGCCATGCGCAATTGCGGGCGTAGAATGAAATTGGGTTGCCTGACAAACGGGACGACTTGAGAGGCGGAAAAATGCCCCAAGTTAGCAAACAATAAGCCTGGAGCCACCTTGATGATCAGCACGCTTTTACGCCCTGGCCTGTGGTTGATGCAACGTTGCCAATTCGGGTCGAAGCTGGCGCTGCTGGCCCTGGCGCTATTGCTACCGATGGTGTTCCTGTTGGTCCAGATCGTTTGGGACGGCGGCAACCGCGTCGATGCCACGCTGTCGGTTTGGGTTGGTATCGGGGGCACTGTTCTTGGGCTCTATCTCGCGGCGGCCTTCTATGTGAGCTATCGCGAGAGCATGGATCAGGTGCAACAGGCGCTGGACCTGATGGTGGCCGGCGACATGCGGCAAAAACTCACTACCCGCGGCCACGACGAGTTGGCCAGCATGGCAGGCAAAGTCAACAAGCTCGGCGCCACCATTTCAGCGATGGTCGCCAACGTGCGCAGCAACTCTGCTTTTGTGGCGCACGCGGGCAAGAGCATGGCAGCGGGCAACCGTGACCTGTCGGACCGCACCGAGCAACAAGCCGCCAACCTGGAGCAGACCGCCGCCAGCGTGGAGGAGCTCTCCTCGACGGTGCAGGACAACTCACGCACTGCGCAGCAAGCCAACGCGCAGGCCGCTCGCGTGCGTGACGTGGCCGACGAGGGGGCTAGCACCATGGCACAGGCGATCGAGTCGGTCGAGGCGATTCAAAGCAGTGCCAAGCGCATGGACGAAATCGTCAGCGTGATCGACGGCCTGGCGTTTCAGACCAATATCCTGGCCTTGAACGCGGCAGTGGAGGCGGCGCGCGCGGGCGAATCCGGTCGCGGCTTTGCGGTTGTTGCCAGCGAAGTGCGTTCCTTGGCACAACGATCTGCCGCCTCGGCCAAGGAGATTCGCCACTTGATTGGGTCGTCCTCGTCGCAGGTCGACGGCAGCGTCCAGAAGATTCGCGCCGCCGGCACCAATATCAATCAGATCGTCTCGGGCATTCGTGAAGTCGCTGCCAGCATGGCCCAGATTTCCACCTCGAGTGCGGAGCAAAGCGCATCGCTGTCCGAAATCACCACGGCGGTGCGTCAGCTCGACGAGATTACGCAGCGCAATGCCCAGATGGTGGAGCGTTCGGTGTCGCACGCGGTCGATCTGGAGGGCCGCGCCTCGACCCTGACGGAGTCGGTGGCGCTGTTTCGCTTGCAACAGGGTTCAGCCGAGGAGGCGGTGGAGCTGGTGCGCCAGGCTGCGGCGTACCGGCGCCAATGCAGTTCGCTCGACAGTTTTATCCGCGACGTCACCGACAAGTCACATGGATTCTTTGACCGCGACATGTACGTGTTTGTGCTTGACCAGCAAGGGCACTATCTCGCCTTTGGCGGCAACACGGCCAAAGTGGGCACTCGGGTGCAGGACATTCCTGGCATTCGGGGCCAGGAGTTGATGGACGACATCTTTCGTCAAGCTGCCATCGAACCGGGATGGGTGGGGGACGACATTGCCAATCCAACCACAGGCATCGTGCAATCCAAGATGTCCTACGTGCAGGACCTTGAAGGGTTGGCTCTGGGCTGCGGCGTCTACAAGAACCTGGTTGTAACCTGATCAGGGCTCGGGCTCGGGCTCGGGCTCGGGCGTCGCGGGTGCGCGGCGGGCACGGGCACGCATCAGCGCAGCCAGCGCCGCCTGTTGCTTTGCGCTGGTGCCGGGGGGCTGTGCCTGCTGTGGCCGCGCGTTTACCTCGCCCGTTGCGCTGCTGGCCTGGCGTGCCTCGGGCGTGGATTGCAAGCCAGCATCCGCCATGCGCCGTTGCGTTGCGAATTCGTAGCGAGACCGAGCCTGTCGGGCTTGCTGCTCGGACCACGCCGACCAGCCTGTTGCATTGCCCGAGACAGTAAGCATCTCAATGCAGTCAACCGGACAGGGCGGCAAACACAGCGCGCAGCCGGTGCAGTAGCTCTCCATGACCGTGTGCATGAGCTTGCTGGCGCCAACGATGGCATCGGTGGGGCAGGCCTTGATGCACAGGGTGCAGCCGATGCACCAGGATTCGTCAATCACCGCCACGCTGCGCGGCGCTTCCAGGCCAAACGCCGCGTTCAGGGGCAGCGAGGCCTGGTGGGTGATTTGTGCCAGGCGTTCGACGCCTTCTTGCCCACCGGGAGGGCACTGGTTGATCGGTTCACCGCGCAGGGCAATCGCCTCGGCGTAGGCCTGGCAGTCCTGAAAGCCGCAGCGCGTGCACTGCGTCTGCGGCAGCGCGTCGTGGATGCGCTCGGCCAGGCTCGCCATCACTTGCGCGCTTTGGCTCCCTTGGTGGCAGCCGGTTTCACGGCCACCGATTTGCCGCGGCGGGAGGTGGCCACCCGAGGCAACGCGCTAACGCGCGCTTTGGCGCCCGCGCTGGGCTGGTGCTTCAGGATGAAGGCCTTGACCTCCGGATACACCGTCTCGCGCCAGCGCCGGCCGCTGAAGATGCCGTAGTGACCGGCACCCTTGACCTCGAAGTGTTTCTGCTCAGACGCGACGACGCCACTGCAAATGGCGTGCACCGCTTCGGTTTGCCCCGAGCCAGAAATGTCGTCGAGCTCCCCTTCGACCGAGAACAGGGCGGTGGTGGTGATGTCCTGCGGCCTCACCCGCTCGATCTTGCCGTCGACGCCGCGCACATCCCAGGTGCCATTGACCAGGCTGAAATCCTGGAACACCACCTTGATGGTGTCCAGGTAGTAATTGGCGTCCATGTCCAGTACGGCGTTGTATTCGTCGTAGAACTTGCGGTGCGCTTCGGTGCTGGCGTCGTCGCCTTGAATCAGGTCCTGGAAGTAGTCGTAGTGGCTCTTGGCGTGGTTGCTGGGGTTCATCGCGACGAAACCCGTGTGCTGCAAAAACCCAGGGTAGACCCGCCGCCCAGCCCCCGGGAAAGTGGTGGGCACCCGGTAGATCACGTTGTTCTCGAACCACTCGAAGCTGCGTTCGTGGCCAGGTTGTTCACGGCCGTGGGCGACTTGCGTGCGTCGATCGGGCCGCCCATCATGGTCATGGACAGCGGCGTGGTCTCGCCCCGGCTGGCCATCAGCGAAACAGCGGCCAGCACCGGCACCGTGGGCTGGCAAACGCTCATCACATGGCAGTTGCCGTAGGCCTGCTGCAGATGGCGGATGAACTCCTGCACGTAGTTGACGTAGTCGTCCAGATGGAACTCACCTTCGGACAAAGGAATCAGCCTGGCGTTTTCCAGTCGGTGATGTAGACCTTGTGGTCCTTGAGCATGGTCTTGACCGTGTCGCGCAGCAGGGTTGCATAGTGCCCCGACAGTGGCGCAACAATCAACACCGCTGGCTGACCCTTGAGTGTGTCCAGTGTGGCGGGGTCATCGGTGAAGCGCTTGAAGCGACGCAACTCGCAAAACGGCTTGTTGATTTCCACCCGTTCGTGGATGGCGACACTGACACCGTCCACATCGACTGTACGGATGCCGAACTCCGGCTTTTCGTAGTCCTTGCCAAGTCGGTGCAGCAGATCGTAGCCTGCGGAAATCCGCTGTGCGAATGGGCTTTGACCCAGCATGGACAGTGGGTTGGAATAGATCTTGGCAGCGGTTTGCGCCAAGTCCGAGAACGGTTCCATCAAGGACCGCTGGGTTTCGTAAAGTTGGTACAGCACGGCGAGAGGCTTTCAAAGCATGTTGCAGTGCAATATAGCAGTTGTAAGCACTTGTTGCATGACGTGGAAGTACTTATAGGGCCCCCAAACTGACAGTTTGCTGAGAGCTTGGCGTAGTTCAGTCCTTCCACCCGTGCGCGCCACACGGTAATCGGCGGTCAGACTAGGGCCGGAGGCCCCCAGCCTGAAGTGCACCGCGCAAGACGTTTCGGCTGTGTGCGCCAAAGTGCCCCAGCAGTTTGGCGATGGCGGCGTCAAGCTGTGCGCGTTGGGTGGGGTCTTGTTTGCCCAGTTCGGCCAGTATGTCGATTTGCGCCTCCTTGACACCAAAGTCAAACGCTGGATCGGACACGAATCGCGGCGGCAGGGTCGCCATCAGGGTGTCGGACAGTTCGACACCGTAGTCATGCGCCTCACGGGCCACCACGTCGCGCGTGTAGCGTTCGCTCCAGGCGGGGTAACTGGCGTCGCGCTGGCCGTTGCGCAGGGCTTCCTCGATCGCGGTGCTCTGCTTGGTCAAGGCCGCGTGGCGCAACAGTTGGCGCTGGTATTTTTCCAGTGCCAGGTGACGGTTGGACAACAGCACCACCAACTCGTTCTTCATGCGTGGCATGCCCGCCATCGCCAGCAAGTTGGTGCCAATGAGTTTGAGCGTACCGTCGCCGGGCGACACGCTGGCATGGTAGGGCTGAGTCAGGTCCTGCACATAGTGCAAGGCCAGACCGGCAAAGCGCCAGCCCCAGTAAGGGTGGCCGCTGCGCCAGGCCAAAGCGGCCAGACCCGTGTACTGGTGCACACGCCACAGCGGAAAGGTCTTTTTGAGGAAAGGCGCGGCCAGGTAGATCACGCGGCTTTCATGGAAAAACCCCATGTGAAACGGTGACTGGGTGGCGAAGTTCACCGCCGGGTTGCCAAATGACAGTGGCCCGAAGCCATACACCTTGCCCCAGTCGCTGGGGCTGTCGCCCCACAGGTTGATGTCCAGGCCATAGTCGGGCTCGTCTGACGCCGACGCAACGATTTCCAACGGCGTGACCGATTCGCCAAGCGCGAGTTTCGCAAAGCGATGGGTGGAGTCGGCCGGTTCGGGCAGCGTGTTGACGGCCGAGTGGGGCAGGGCGCGAGCCTCGTTGAACGGGATTTGCGGGTCAGGCTGGACGTACAAGGCCAGCTTGCTGTTCGGAGCTACGCGCAGCGCCATCAGAAAGGCCAGGCGGCGCGCCTCGTCACTGCGCGCCGGGTTGGCGACGAAGGCCAGGACGGCCGGGCGCGCCGGGTAATACTCCAAATTGGCGCTGGCCCACGCTTCCTGCTCCTTGAGCAGGGCCTCAATGGCCTTCTCCTCGGCTTTGAGGAAGGCCTCCAGCGACTGCACCGGCACCGGCGCGGCGTTGGCCACCTCGGGCATGCGCTCAAACGCGCGGTAGGCCGCGAAGCTGTGATTGCCCCACGCCAGCGCTGCGCTGGAACATAGGCTCAACAGACCGGCCAGGGTCAGTGCAAAACGGGTCATGGGAGTGTCTCCAGTGTCCAGTCGGGCCGACACGCCAGCGCGGCGTAGGTCATTCTTCCTGGGGTTTCGAGGCTTGCCTAGAATGGGCGTTCGATCATAACGAACCCGGCTGCGAACTGTATGAACCTGCTCGTGCGTTGGCTCCTGATTCTGTCGTTGTATCTGGTCGCCGGCTCCATGGCCTGGGCCTGCACCATTTGTGCGCCGTCGGACGCGCAAAACACCGTGCTGCAGCGCCTGTTCGCCGCCGACGCCGTGGTGTTGGCAAGCGCGCCTGAGGGCCGCGCCTGGCGCGTACAGGAGGTGATCAAGGGCGAATCACCCAAGCACGCCATCACGGTCGTCGGTTTTGACCCCGGCCCGGCGAGTCGCGGCGAGCCAAGCAGTTGGTTGCTCGCCTACAGCGCCGGTTCCCAGAGTTGGCGCGCCCTGGGTCGGCTGAGTTTGGCCCGGGCCGACTGGGTCCGGCGTCTGCTGTCGATGCGCCGTGCGGCGGACACGACCAACGATGGGTGGCCGCAACGCGTGGCGTTCTTTGCGCCGGATTTCGAGAGTGATGACGCGCTGGTGGCGCAGGCCGCCTATGAGGAGGTTGCGGTGGCGCCTTATGCGATCATGCGCACGCTCAAGCCAGTGCTGGACGCGGGCAAATTGAGGCGCTGGCTAGCCGCGCCGGACTTGGCGCCGCGCCGACCGCTGTACACCTTGTTGTTGGGTGTGGCGGGCGACGACAACGATGCCGCGGCGCTGCAGGGCCAGCTGACTGGTCCTTCATCGGGAGTGGGGCTGGCAACGCACTCCGCGCTGTTTGCTGCCTACCTGGAGATCCGTGGCGGAACCGGCCTGGCGTGGGTCGAGCAGCAGTTTCTGCGTGACCCAGGTCGATCGGATCAGGACCTGCAGGCTGCCTTGCTGGCCATGAGTGTGCATGGCAACGAGGGTGCTCGCGTGTCCCGCGAACGCGTGGTGCAGGCTTATGCCGCCTTCATTCGGCACAACCCGGCGCGCGCCGGGCTGGTGGCGTCCGACCTGGGCAACTGGGAGCGCTGGGAATTCGTGCCCGACTTTGCGGCAGTGCTGAAGTCCGGCGCCCCGCAGGCCTTCGCTTCGCGCTACGGTATGGTGTTCTATCTGATGCGCAGCCCGACGCCGGCCGCGCGCGAGGCGCTGCAGGCTTTGCGATCGGCCAACTTGCTGTGAGGGAATTGGCAGCAAAGCCGGAACGATCCACCGAACTGACCGCATAGCGTTTGACACCGTTGAACATTGCTACTATAGTGATATCACTTTGATCTCATCTGTGCAAAACCCGCGCGATTGGTTCAAAGCAGTCTTCAGTCAGGCGATTGGAGCGACAACCTAGGGAAAGTTATGGAAAGACAAGCGTCCAATGAGTATCTGGCCAAGACCACCAATGGTTTTGTGGCGGTGGCAATGGGGGTTGGCCTGCTGCTGGCAGCGGGCGTCATGGTTATGCGCGCACCGAGCGGCGTTACCGTCGCGCTCAGTGGGTTGGCAGGTTTGGCGGCGCTGTGGTTTCTGGCCGGCCTGTACACCCTCAATCCCAACCAGGCTGCCTTGCTCAAGCTGTTTGGCAGCTATCGCGGCACCGATCGCGCCGAGGGCCTGCGCTGGGCCAATCCATTTTTCAGTCGAACCAAGGTATCGACCCGTGCGCACAACTTCAACAGCGAAAAACTCAAGGTCAACGACTTGCGCGGCAACCCAATCGAGATCGCGGCGGCCATCGTCTGGCGCGTGCAAGACACGGCGCGCGCCAGCTTCGATGTCGAGGATTTCGAGTCCTACGTGCTGACCCAGGCCGAGGCCGCCGTGCGCCACCTGGCGTCGAGCTACGCCTACGACAATTTGGACGAGGCGGGCGGTACCGGCCCCAAGGAGGTCACCTTGCGATCCGGCGCGGAGCAGGTCGGCGCGGCGCTGTTGCAGGAACTGCAGGCACGCTTCTCCCTGGCCGGCATTGTGGTGGTGGACGCCAAGTTGACGCACCTGGCCTATGCTCCGGAGATCGCCGGCGCGATGCTGCGGCGCCAACAGGCACAGGCCATCATTGCCGCGCGCAGCCTGATTGTTCAAGGCGCGGTCGGCATGGTGGAACTGGCCTTGAGCGGGCTGCAGGAGCGCGGTCTGGTGGAGCTGGACGACGAGCGCAAGGCGGCGATGGTGACCAATCTGCTGGTGGTTCTGTGCTCGGACCACGATGCCCAGCCAGTCGTCAACACCGGCACGCTGTACAACTGATGCGCGATGGGTCGACGTGCGTTCCCATTTGACCTGATCAGGAAGGAATCATCATGAAATCAATCAAGCTCAATCCACGCTTCATTGGCAAAGTGCTGCTGGCGATTGTGCTGCTGTCGGCCTTGGCCGGTGTAGCGGGCTCACAAATTGTGCCGAAGATGCCGCTGTCAGGAGTGTTGTTCTACAGCGCGCTGCTGGCGTTGGGCCTGGTCGTGGCACTCATCTTGGCAGTGGTGGTGTTCGGCACCTTCAATCAATTCGTGATGCGCCATGGCGGCACCGATCCGCAGTGGTTTTGGTACCGCAGCGAGCCGCCCGGTCTGGTGCAATTGCGTGAGCAGGCCAAGGCGCTGGCCGATGCCCAGCGTGCGCGCCGCTGAACGTTTGCAATGAGCGCCGGCAGACCAGCCTCCTGATTGATGTGAGTACATGGCCAGTCCCGACAAGAAGTCCTTCGCATTGCGCATCGATCCGGTTTTGTGGGCCCAGATCGAGCGGCTGGCCGCGTCCGAGTTGCGTAGCGTGAACGCGCAGGTGGAGTATCTGTTGCGAGAGGCCGTGCGGGCCCGCTTGGGCAAGGAGCCCAAGGTCAAACCTTCGCCGGATAACCCGTGATGTCCTGAATGTCGCGGTACAGCGGCTGCAGCCGCTGGTACATGCGGCAATAAACGCGGCGGTAGAGCTGCTCGTAGGTCTTGGCGTGCACCGGTTCGGGCTGGAACACTTGGCCGATGCGGGTCATCTGTGCAATGGCGGTGGCAAAGTCGGGGTGCAATTTCAGACTCACAGCCGCCAGGATCGCGGCGCCCAGGCCACTGGTCTCATACAGGTGCGGTCGTTCACACGGTAAGTTGAAGATGTTGGCCGTGATCTGCATGGCAGCGTCGCTTTGCGAGCCGCCGCCCGATACCCGCACCTTGGTGATCGGCGCGCCACCGCGCTTTTCGATGCGCTCCTTGGCTTCGCGCAGGGCGTAAGCCAGGCCTTCCAGAATGGCGCGATAGAGGTGGGCACGCTGGTGCACGTCGCCAAAGCCGATGATGGCGCCCTTGGCCTCGGGGCCGGGCACCTTGATGCCGGGGTTCCAGAACGGTTGCAGCATCAGGCCCTGGGCACCGGGCGGCACGGCGTTGACCAACTCGTCGAACAGGGTCTCGGGCGCCACGCCACGTGCCTTGGCAAGCTGTTGCTCATGCAAGCCAAATTGCTCCTTGAACCAGCTCACCATCCAGAAGCCCCGTGTGATCTGGATCTCGGTGTTGTAGTGATCGGGCACCGCCGCCTGATAGGGCGGAATGAACGGTGTGGCCTCCAGGTAACGTGGCGTGGTGGTGTTGATGGTGGCGGTGGTGCCGTAGGACAGGCAGGCTATCTCGGGCGTGAGACAGCCCGCGCCGATGACTTCGCATGCCTTGTCGGCGGCGCCGGCGATGATCGGCAGGCCTTGCGGAATGCCGGTCGCCAATGCGACCTTGGCGTCGACCTTGCCGATGATGGTTCCAGCCGGCACCAGTTCGGGCAACATGCTCGGCTTGATCGGCATCGCTTGCCACTTCCAGTCGTGGGCCGGCGCCCAGCAACCCTTTTTGTAGTCAAACGGCACATAGCCCACCTGGCTGGCCACCGAGTCCACAAACCGGCCGGTGAAGCGGTAGTTGAGGTAACCCGACAGCAGCAGGTATTTGTCGGTCTTGGCCCATATCTGTGGCTGGTGTTGGGCGATCCAGTTGGCCTCCGCCTCTTTCTGAAAGTGCCTGACGGTGTCGCGCATGCCGATCAGTCGGAACGCGGCTTCCCACCACCACTTGAGTTTGGGAATCTGCTCAACGCGCCGCTGGTCGAGCCAGATCATGGCTGGGCGCAACGGTTGGCCGTCTTTGTCCAGGGCGATGGTGGTGCCGCGCTGGGTGGTGATGACCACGCCGGCGATGGCGCTCTTGGGCACGCTGGTGGTGGCCCACAGTTGTTGGCAGGCCTGGCACAAGGCTTGCCAAAGGCCTCGGGTCGTTCTCGACCCAGCCCGGCTGCGGCGACCGATAGCTGTTGATCATTACCTGCGCCTTGTCGACCAGATTGCCTTGCAGGTCAAACAGCAAGGCGCGCACACTCTGGGTGCCGTTGTCGATGGCCAGGATGTAAGTGTTGCTCATGGTGCGGGGTCTCGCAGTGGGTCGTGCTGAGTGCTTGGCAGTTGGTAGTGCGCCGCGATGAGGGCCTGGTAGCGCGCGATCTCGGTGGCCCATCTCGCTTCGCTCCATTGCAGATGCGGTTCGCACAGGTCGCGAATGCGCGGCAAGTGGTCGAGTGCACCGCGTGGCAACAAGAGCCCGAGCCGCGTGCGGCGCAGCAGCAGGTCATCAAGGTGCAGCACGGCCTCATGCCGGGCGGCGATGGCCAGTTCCAGCCACAGGGTGTGAGTGCCGGGGATGGTCTGTAGTTCGGTCTCCGTCGCGTCGGTAGCGAGGTCGGCGCCACGGTAGCCATACCGCGCTGCCAGCCGATGCCGCACGGCTGCGCTCCAGCGTGGATTCAAGGGCGGGGTAGGGGTGAACATGAGCGCGTCGTCCCGTGCAAAGGGCTTGCCGACGTGGGGTGCTGCCAGTGCCAGCGCGTCCTGCGCCATCAGCCGAAAGGTGGTGAGTTTGCCGCCGGTCAGCGTGATCAGGCCCGACTCGTCGAGCACCACATGGTCACGCGTGGCTTGGGAGGCCGCACCCTGGCCATCGTCCACCACGGGGCGCACGCCGGCGTAGCAGGCGCTGACGTCGGTCGCCGTCAAGTTGGTGGCGGGAAACTGATCGTTCACCGCTTCGATCAGGTAGTCCACCTCCGCGGGCGTGATGTTGGCCTCCACGTTCAGGTCGCTGCGGTGGTCGAGGTCCGTCGTGCCAATCAGCGTGGCGCCCTCCCACGGGTACAAGAACACCGGTCGCCCATCGCGTGGGTGCATCAGGCTGATGGACTGGGCCACCGGCAAACGCCAGAACGGCACCACCAGATGGCTACCGCGCAAGGGGCGCAGCATGGGCCGGGCGCCGACACCGGCGCGCAGATGATCGGCCCAGGCGCCGGTGGCGTTGATGACCGCTTTGGCCCGTACCGCATAGCGTTGCCCACTGCCTGAGGTCACATCCAGGTCCTCGACATCGAGGCCGGTGACACGGCCGGTTGCCAGTTGCAAGCCGCGCGCGGCCACGTAGTTCAGCAGCACGGCGCCGTCGCGCCGGGCTTCCATCAGCACGCGCCAGACCAGCCGTGCGTCGTCGGTCTTGGCGTCGGAGAAGACCAGTGCGCCCCGCATGTGGCGCGGTTTGAGCCCGGGGGCCAATGTTTGTGCGGTACTCAAGTTCGCCCAGTAGTGGCTGCGCTGCCCCGCCATCAGATCGTAGACCGTCAAGCCGGTCTGAAATAGCCAGCGCCCGGGCTTGCGTCCAGCGCAGTTGGCAAACAGAAAGCTCTGGGGCTCGATCAACTCTGGCGCTTCGGTCATCAGGCGTTGGCGCTCGCGTACCGAATGCAGCGTGGTGCGGATGTCGCCTTCCTTGAGGTAGCGCAGGCCACCGTGCACCAGTTTGGAGGAGCGACTCGACGTGCCCCAGGCAAAGTCGCGCTGCTCCAGCAGCAGCACGCTCCAGCCTCGGCGTGCGGCCTGTTGGGCCACACCCGCGCCGGTGATGCCGCCGCCGATCACCACCAAGTCCCACTCGCGCTCGGCCAATTGGCCAAGGGCCTGTGCGCGTTGCGCCGGGGCGGTCAGGTCGCCCATGGGCCTTCGTCCTGCAGCAGCTTGCCGGGGTTCATGATCCGCTTGGGATCAAAGTGGCGGCACAACTCGGTCAGGGTGGCCATGCCGAGTGGCCCCTTTTCATCCTTCAGGTGCGCGGCATGGTCACGCCCCACGCCATGCTGGTGGCTGACGGTTCCGCCGTGCGCGGCGATGGCGGCCGCCACGGCGGCCTTGAGCTTGCCCCAACGTTCGAAGTTGGGCGCGAAGCCGCCTGGTGCGGTAGCCCAGACGAACTGCGAGTAGATGCTGCTGCCCTGCGGATACAGGTGTGACAGGTGGGTGAAGGCGTGCACCCGTTCGCCGTACTGGGCAAACACATCGCGCGAGGCCTGTTCCATGGCCAGCATCAGTGGCTTGACGTTGGGCCAATCCACGGCGGTCTCGATAGTGTCGGCGCTGTAACCCTCGTCCCACAGCGTGTTGCGCAGGTAGGGCCCCTTGAAGCGGTTGGCCGCCCACTTTGCGCCCATGGCGGTACCGATGTAAACCGCGCCGTGCCGGTTCAGCGTGTGGCGTGCTTCCTTCAAGACGTGGCGGGCCGTGCGCCGATCCGCGGTAACGCCGAGCATCAGCATGCACTTGCCCTCGCCGCAACCACGAAACGCGAGGTAGCGCTCCAACCACGCGATCAGTCTGGCGTGGCCAGCCAGAGTCAGGTTGGTTTCGGTCTCGATGCCGTTCGAGAGTCGCATCATGCTCAGCGGCAACTTGCGTTGCACCAGGGTGCGCACGGCGGCCTCGGCGGCGTCCCAGTCCGGCAGGAAGATGGCGTGAAAGCTCTCGTGCTCCGGCAACGGTGTGACGCGTACCGTGGCTTCGGTCAGGATGCCAAAGCGACCTTCTGAGCCCATCACCAGTTCACGCAGGTCCGGCCCGGCGCTGCTCGCTGGCAGGGTGGGAATGTTGAGGGTGCCGACGGGTGTTTCCATGCGGCCACCGGCAAACAGTTGCTCGATGCGGCCGTATCGCAGCGACTGCTGGCCGCTGGAGCGTGTCACCACCCAGCCGCCCACGGTGGAGTATTCAAACGATTGCGGAAAGTGCCCCAGCGTGTATCCGTGGGCACGCAATTGGGCTTCGACCATCGGACCCGGCGTGCCGGCACCAAAGGTGGCCAACTGGCTGTGCCGGTCCAGGTGCAGCAGCTGGTTCAGGCGGGTCAGGTTGATCGACAGAATCGGTCGCTGGCTGATCGGGCAGTCCAGATGCCCGGCCACGCTGGTGCCGCCGGCAAAGGGGATCACCATCCAGCCATGGGTCTGGGCCAGGTCCAGCAGTTCGCGCACCTGTTCAGCCGACTCGACGAAGGCCACGCCATCGGGTACCGGCGGCAGGGCGCCGAAGCGTTTGCGAATCCAGTCCGCGAAACTTTCGCCCAGCGCCATGGCGAATCGGGTTGCGACGTCGGTCTGGATCAAGGGGTGCGCGCCATTGAGTCGGGAGGGCCCAATCCGGGCCAGGATGTCCTCGCGTGTCGCATCGCGACCCGGATGACCCGGGCCCAGGCGCTGCGCCAGCATGGCCCGCGCGTTGTGGTTCAAGTCCATCGACGTGGCGTTGTCGCCCCAGCCGTTCCATCGCCGCATGGCGCTCTCCATTTCCTGCAGGTTGGCGCTCAACACCGCGACTGTTTGGGTCACTCGGGTTTTACGCATCGGGTCAAGCCGCCAATGTAGGGCAAAGTCGCGGATTTGCCGATTCGCAATGCCGCCAAGGCAGTGTCCGATCGCGCCAATCGTGGCCGACCAGCCGTTAATATTGGTCTCTTTTGACTTGCGGAGTGGTTGGCATGGCTATCAAGACAGTGGGCATCATTGGTGCGGGCACCATGGGCAACGGCATCGCGCAGGCTTGCGCGGTCTCGGGTCTGAAGGTGGTGATGGTGGATATTTCAGAGGCGGCAGTGGCCAAGGGCGTGGCCACCGTGGCGAGCAGCCTGGAGCGTTTGATCAAAAAGGACAAGATCAGCCCCAGCGACCGTGACGCCGCGCTGGCACGTATTCAGGGCAGTACCAACTATGACGATCTGAAATCGGCGCAACTGGTGATCGAGGCGGCCACCGAAAACTACGAGCTCAAGCTCAGAATCCTCAAGCAGATCGACGCCATCGTGGCGCCGGATGTGATCATCGCCTCCAACACGTCGAGCATTTCGATCACCAAGTTAGCTGCCGCGACCGGCCGCGCCGACAAGTTCATCGGCATGCACTTCTTCAACCCGGTGCCAATGATGGCGTTGGTCGAGATCATTCGTGGCCTGCAAACCAGCGACGCCACGCACGAGGCGGTGCAGGACATGGCCAAGGCGCTGGGCAAGACTCCGATCACAGTGAAGAACGCGCCTGGCTTTGTGGTCAACCGCATTCTGGTGCCGATGATCAACGAGGCTTTCTTCGTGCTGGCTGAAGGCTTGGCCACGCCGGAGGACATCGACGCCGGCATGAAGCTCGGCTGCAACCAACCCATCGGCCCGCTGGCGCTGGCCGACATGGTGGGGCTGGATGTATGCCTGGCGGTGATGGAGGTCTACCTGAGTGAATTCGGCGACAGCAAGTACCGCGCCTGTCCGCTGCTAAAAGAGATGGTCGCCGCGGGCCGTCTGGGGCGCAAGACCGGCCGGGGCGTGTACCAGTACTGAACCGGGCTGCCCGCTGTGCCCGCGTTGCCCTTGGCCGAAGACGGGGCCACCCGTGGCGCCAAGCTGGTTGGCGCCGCGCCGGGCGCGCGCGTGGTGGCGCCCTATGCCCATACGCTGTGGGATGCGGCGCGGTCCGAGGGCTTGAGCGAGGCCGAACTGGCGGCGACACTGGGGCGCGGCGCCATCGGCGATGCGGACATTTGCGTCGACGCCTATTTGTCGGTGCTGGCCTTGGCCAGTGCAAGAGCCGATCCAGCGTTTGGCTGGCGGCTTGGCCAACAAGTCAAACTCACCACCTACGGCGTCAACGGCATCTTGCTGCTGGCCTGCCCGACGCTGGGCGACGCGCTGCAGCAGGTGCTGCGTTTTGAGTCCTTGGTGCACGACCTGGGACGCTCCAGCTTTACGCACAGTGGCGACGAGGTGGTGTACGCCTGGCGCAACGATTGTGCTGGGCACCGCGCGGCGGGTGCCTTGACGGAGTCCGTTTTCTCCGGCATCCAGACCTGCGCGCAATGGCTGGTTGGCCGGACCTTGCGTGATTTCGAGATCGAGTTCACGCACGCAACGGATGCGGCAACAGCGCAGCACATCAGCCGCAGCAGTGGCGCTCGGGTGCGCTGGGGCGCTGCGGTCAACCGCGCGATCTTTCCCGCAACCGTGCTGGACTGGCCTATTCCCCAGGCCAACGCCGCCCTGTTGCCACTGTTGCAAGGCCATGCCGACGAACTGCTCCAAGCGCGCCATCCGTATGAAGGCGGTATCGCGGCGCGGGTGCGCCGAAGCATCTCCGGCCGGCTGGGGCGAGGTGCGGTCAAGCTGGCCGATGTGGCGTCCGACCTGCACCTGTCCACGCGCACCTTGCAGCGCCGCCTGCTCGAAGCGGGTGTGGCCTACCAGACCTTGCTGGACGCCACCCGCCACGAACTGGCGCTCCACTACCTCGGCAGTTCGGCCATGCCGATTGCCGAGATCGGCTTGCTGCTGGGTTTTCAGGATGCACCGGCGTTTCACCACGCCTTCAAGAGCTGGCAGGGGCAGGGGCCGGGGCAGTACCGCAGCGGGTTGAGCGCACGCGCCTGACATCCGGCGATCATCATCAACGGGGCGGGTCCCTTGATGGCGTGGCGCAAGGATCGAGGCCTGCACCGTTGGCGTGGCGGCGATTGTCCTGCAGCATGTTGCAGAACATGGCGCCTTGTTCAATCGCATCGTCCAGCGCCACGTGTGTGTGGGGCAGCGGGTCAAACCAGTGCTTGGGCATATTGCGCTTGGTGCTGTCGCGGTAGTTGGTCTTCATGACTGCCATGGCAAAGGACTTGACGTCCAGCGCCGAGTGGCTGAAGGGGCTCTCGCCCACAAAACGGATCAGATACCAGTAGACGAACAGGAAGTCGAAGCCGGCTGGGTAGGCGACAAAGACCGGCTTGCCGGGCAGCGACTTGACCCATTCGATGTAACGCCGCATGGCGGCCTCTGGCGCCTCCAGGTCTTGTCGGCAGGCAGCCCAGGCTTGGGTTTGCGTGGCCCACCACTCGGCCGTCTTGGGGTGGGCGCTGGCGTGCTCCAGTGTGTCCAGGTTGGCGGAAAAGGTTGCCACGAGTTGCTTGTCGGCGGTGTAGGCGGCTGAGCCCAAACTGAGCATGGAGTGCGGCCCCGGAATCGGGCCGTCGGTTTCGACATCGGTGCTGACGTAGATCTCAACCACTTGCTGGCTCCTCGGGTAGGGGTGGCAACGCGCTGGTCTCCCAGCTCAGCCACGGCCAACGGGCTTGGTAATCCCTGCACTTGCGTTCGAACAAGGGCCCATGGTCAATGGTCGGGTTGGGCGTCAGCACGCCACGGTAGAGCTGGTCCAGGCCATAGGGCGCGTAGACAGCTGGGCGGTGATCCGCCGCCTGGGGTTGCAGCCCTACGGCGGTGCTGGCCACCAGAAAGCGATCAATACCTTCGCGTGAATGGCGCAAAGCGGAGTAAGGGCGCCCAAAGTAGTCCTCGTACCAAAGATGAACCCGCGCCTGGTTCTTGACTTCGATGGGCACGCCCAGATCGACGAACAGGGCCGCTGCGCGCTGGTTGATCAATGCTTCCGATTGCTCGGACAGGTCGTCCGCATCGAAGTAAAAGACGTCGTAGTCGCGAATGCCCGCGTCGGCCGCTTGGCCCGAACGCAGATTCCACACCGTCTGAAAAAGGCAGCCCGCCACCAGCCAGGCGTCGGGCAAGCTGAGCTCATGCAGTCGTTCCAGCAGTGCCCTATTGGCGCGGTTGCGCTGAACATCCGAGATGAACTGGTCCTCAAGGTCTCGCTGAGCGCTGGAGGTCGGCATTTGTCGCGAACCCAGTGTGCTACCAAAAATATAGCTGCCTATGTCCACCAAACGGGCAAGAAGCAGCTATTTCTCTGTCAATCCTTGGCGCGAATCAAAGCACCTTGGCAATCGACGCGCAAACGTAGTCGATGTTCTTGCTGTTGAGCGCCGCCACGCACATGCGCCCGGTGTCCGTGCCGTAGACACCAAACTCGTTGCGCAGGCGCACCATCTGGTCTTTGGAGAGGCCTGAGTAGCTGAACATACCAATCTGGCTGGTGATGAAGCTCATGTCCTGCTGCACGCCGGCGGCCTTCAGGCCATCGACCAGCTTCTGGCGCATGGCCTTGATACGCACGCGCATCTCACCCAGCTCCTTCTCCCACAGGGCACGCCACTCGGGGTTGGAGAGCACGGCGGCCACCACCGCACCACCGTGGGTGGGTGGGTTGCTGTAGTTGGTGCGGATGACGATCTTGAGCTGGCTGAGCACGCGGTTGGCTTCTTCCTTGTTCTCGCACAGCACCGACAGCGCGCCGACGCGCTCGCCGTACAGGCTGAAGCTCTTGCTGAAGCTGGTGGAGACGAAAAAGCTCAGGCCAGCGGCGACGAACTTGCCGATCACCGCGCCGTCTTCGGCCAGACCGTAGCCAAATCCCTGGTAGGCCATGTCCAGGAAGGGCACCAGGCCACGAGCCTTAACCGTAGCCACCACCTGGTCCCACTGCGCCGGGGTGATGTCGTAGCCGGTTGGATTATGGCAGCAGGCGTGCAGTACCGCGATGGTCCCGGGTGCGGCGCCGTTTAGGTCGGCCAGCATGCCGTCGAAGTTGACGCCACGCTTGGCGGCGTCGTAGTAGCGGTAGTTCTCGACCGTGAAGCCGGCATTGGTGAACAACGCGCGGTGGTTCTCCCAACTCGGGTCGCTGATGAGTACTTTGGCACCGGGGTTGAGGCGTTTGAGGAAGTCGGCGCCGATCTTCAGGCCACCGGTGCCACCAATGGCCTGCACGGTGGCCACGCGGCCGGATTTGACGGGTTCACTGTCGGCGCCGAACACCAGCGCCTTGACGCCCGCGTCGTAGGCGGCAATGCCGTCGATGGGCAGGTAGCCGCGCGCGGTGGGCTTGTCCATCATGGCTTTTTCGGCGGCTTGCACGCAGGCTAGCAGGGGCAACTTGCCGTTGTCGTCGTAATACACGCCCACGCCCAGGTTCACTTTGCGCGGGATTGGGGTCGGCGTTGAATTGTTCGTTGAGACCCAGGATCGGATCGCGGGGCGCCATTTCGACGGCGGAGAACATGGACATGAAGGAGCTTTCTAGGGAGTTCGTTAACAGGTACAGGCAAAGCGGGTGCGCTATAGGGTCGGCGAGCGTTCAGCGACACCCCCGATTTTAGGCAATCGCGCGGGCGACCGGCTGGCCGCGCCATTGAACTTGAGCATGCGACCATGCCGCAGCCCGGCCGACCCTTGGTGCACGCGCCCTGGGTTGTCCGCACGGGACGCGGTGCTTCGACCGGATCAGGCGCCCAAATTGAGTTGCGACAGTCGGTGCTCGCCAATGGTCACAGCCTGGTCGTCGGCCTGCAGCGGGTAGTCGGGCCCGACGTTGAGCTGGTTGGCATTGTTGCGGCGCAGGCCAATGGCGACGTGGCCCGCCGCAGCGGCGCGCTGGGCCACATCCTTGAAACGCGCGCCCGCCGCCGATTGAATCGGGGTCAGGTACAACTGCTGGCCCTGACCGTTGCTCAACAGGTCGGCCACGATCTCCTGGGTGCCGGGGTTGAGCAACTCCTGGCTGACGTACAAGGCATCAAAGTGAGCACTGCACACCACGCGGTCGCAGCCAGCCTTGGCCAGCAGCTCCTTGGTGCCAGGGTCGATGCACTCCACCACGGTGTTGACCTGGTGGGCACGCGATTCGATCGCCAGCGCGATGCTGACATTGAGGTTGTCCGACGCCGGGTCGCCGGCGTCGCGGGTCAGCACAATCGCGTGGTGGGCCTCGTTGATGCCGGCGCGTTGCAGGGTTTCGTCGCGGGTCGGGTCGCCGCGCACGTAGCGCACCTGGCGGGCACCCAGCGCGCTGGGCAGTTCGTCCAGGTCCTTGTCGATCAAGACAACGTGGGCGGCCTGGCCAATGCGCGGGTCGTTGGCGAGTTCATCCAGCAGCCGCAGCAGCTTGGGCAAGCCAGGGAAATTGATCAGCACCAGGTGCCCGGAGAATTTGACGCTGCTCATACCTTTTAGCTCCTTGGTCTTGGACGTGATCAATGCGGTGGCCACCACGGACAAGATGAAACCCAACAGGCCGATGCCGATCACCATCAGCGGCACGCCCACCAGAAAGCGCCCGCCTGCAGTCTTGGGAAAGAAGTCGCCATAACCCACTGTGGTGAGGGTCACCATGGAGTACCACAGGGCATCGGTCCACACCAGGTCGGGGTTGGCTGGCAACTCGAAGTACAAGAAGCCGCTGGTGCCGTAGGCCAGAATCGCCGCCAGCAACACCATCGCCCGCAACTGCATGGGCGGGTTGATCAGCAGATTGCGCTGAAACATGCGCAGCAGCACCTGCATCATGATCCTTGCCTCGCCCACTCGTTGATCATGGCTTCGGCCTTTGCGCTGACTTCGGGGTCGCCCCAAAGACCCAGGTTATTGGCGCGGGCGGTAGTTTGCGCCTGCAGGTAGACCGGCATCGAGGCAAACGGGTAGACCGAGTACACCAAGGCATGGCCCTGGCTGATCAAGCCCAGGCCGATGTCCTGATCACCCGCATACAGCGTCGCGATGGTGCGGCCATGGCGGTCGCGCGGCGGCGTGTTGAGCAGCACCCGCAGTGGCTTGTCTCCCACCAGGCGTTTCAACGCCTCCTCGGCTGCGCGGCCGTACACCGCCACCTCGTCCTTGCCGTGTTTGGATTCAAGCGTCTTGATGCCCAACAGCCGCACGGTGGCGTTGGGCTGGCCCTCCTTGCTCACCACCACCGTGTCGCCATCGATCACCTTCACCAGTTGCACCAGGTCGCCGCTCTCAAGCTTGGCTTCGCGCTGTTGCTGTGTCGCTTGTTGACCATAGATGCCCGTCACGAAAAACGCGGTGGCGCCGCAAAGGCCAATCACGAGTGACCAGAAGGCGAGGGTGATGCGGTCCATGTTGGTTGCGTCGAGAGGCTATGGCGGCGAGCGGGGGAGCTTCTGGCGCGACTATAGCCGCAAGCCGGGCAACTGCGTAGCAGGTTGAGTGGGCTCTCGTTATACTGGATGAATGAACAGTTGTCAGCCAGCGCGCCAGTCCAGTTGCCAGAACGGCGTATCCCGTCGATTGGCGGGCACAATGCTCACCCCTGTCCCGGCAGTGCGCATGCCCGCTCTTGCTGATGCGCCAACACACCCTGAGTGATCCCGCCATGTCTGTCCCAGCTCCAGTTGTTCCATCGACGCCCGATACCCAAGCCCCAGCGCCATCGGGCACCTTCGTGCGCTTCGCTGATTCGCCCTTCGAGCTGTACCAGCCCTATCCGCCAGCGGGCGACCAACCTGAAGCCATTGCGCAACTGGTCGAAGGCGTGCAAAACGGTGAGGTGTTTCAAACGCTGCTGGGTGTGACCGGTTCCGGCAAGACCTTCACCATGGCCAATGTGATTGCGCGGCTGGGACGCCCGGCGATTGTGTTCGCCCCCAACAAGACGCTGGCGGCGCAGTTGTACAGCGAGTTTCGCGAGTTCTTTCCGAAGAACGCGGTGGAGTACTTCGTCAGCTACTACGATTACTACCAGCCCGAGGCCTATGTGCCGCAGCGCGACTTGTTCATTGAGAAAGACTCGGCCATCAACGAGCACATCGAGCAGATGCGACTGAGCTGTACCAAAAGCGTGCTGGAACGGCGCGACGTGATCATCGTCGCCACGGTGTCGGCCATCTACGGCATTGGCCAGCCCGAGGCTTACCACCGCATGGTGATGACGCTGCGCGCCGGCGACAAGATGGGCCAGCGCGACATGATTGCGCAACTGGTGCGTATGCAGTACCAGCGCAATGACGCCGATTTTTCGCGCGGCAAGTTTCGTGTGCGTGGCGACACCATCGATGTTTTTCCGGCCGAGCACAGCGAGATGGCGATCCGCATTGAGCTGTTTGACGACGAGATCGAATCGCTGCAGTTGTTCGACCCGCTCACCGGTCGCATCCGCCAGAAGATTCCCCGCTTCACGGTCTACCCGTCCAGCCACTATGTGACGCCACGCGACAAAGTGCTGGCGGCGGTGGAGACCATCAAGACCGAGCTGTCGGATCGGCTGAAGGAGCTGGTGGGCATGGGCAAGCTGGTCGAGGCGCAGCGGCTGGAGCAGCGCACCCGGTTCGACCTGGAGATGCTCAGCGAGGTGGGGCACTGCAAGGGCATCGAGAACTACTCGCGCCACCTGTCCGGCGCGGCGCCGGGCGAGCCACCGGCCACCTTGACCGATTACCTGCCCAAAGATGCACTGATGTTTCTGGACGAAAGCCATGTACTGATCGGTCAGTTCGGCGGCATGTACAACGGCGACCGCTCGCGCAAGACCACTTTGGTGGAGTATGGTTTTCGCCTGCCTAGCGCGCTGGACAACCGCCCGCTCAAGTTCGAAGAGTTTGAAGCCCGCATGCGCCAGGCGGTGTTTGTCTCGGCCACGCCCGCGCAGTGGGAGAAGGACCACGCTGGGCAGGTGGTGGAGCAGTTGGTGCGCCCGACCGGCCTGGTCGACCCCGAGGTGGAGGTGCGGCCGGCCACGCATCAGGTCGACGACGTGCTGCAGGAAATCCGCATCCGGGTGGAGAAACAGGAGCGCGTGTTGATCACCACGCTGACCAAACGCATGGCTGAGCAATTGACAGACTATCTGAGCGACAACGGCGTCAAGGTGCGCTACTTGCACAGCGATGTGGACACGGTGGAGCGGGTGGAAATTCTGCGTGACCTGCGCCTGGGTGCCTTCGACGTGCTGGTAGGCATCAATTTGCTGCGCGAGGGCCTGGATATTCCCGAGGTGTCGCTGGTGGCGATTCTGGATGCCGACAAAGAGGGCTTTCTGCGCTCCGAGCGTTCACTGATCCAGACCATTGGCCGCGCCGCGCGCAATCTCAATGGTCGCGCCATTCTGTACGCGGACAAGGTGACCGACTCCATGGCCCGTGCCATGGGCGAGACCGAGCGGCGGCGCACCAAGCAGGTGGCGTTCAACCTGGCCAACGGCATCACACCGCGCTCCATCATCAAGCAGGTGCGTGATCTGATTGACGGTGTCTACAGCGAGAAGGCGGGCAAGGAGGCCGACCGCTTGGAGCGCGATGCCATCGCGCGGGCCAAGGTCGAGGAGATGAGCGAGAAAGATATCTCACGCGAGATCAAGCGGCTGGAAAAGCTGATGATGGAGCACGCGCGAAACCTGGAGTTCGAAAAGGCGGCCCTGGTGCGCGATCAGCTGCATATTCTCAAGGAGCAGGCGTTTGGCGCGCCCGGCACGGACAACCTGTCGTCGATCGTATCCGTGGTCGGCAGGCCTCGCATGTGAGCTGGCTGCCAGGGCGGTCGGTTTGAGTACCCGAGCAATTCTCTAGGTTTCTTGTTATACTTGACTCAAATAGTCAAGTTAAGACATGACGGGACCGATCAGCCGAGCGCAATTGTATCGGTTGCGGCACGAGGAGACAAAGGCCTCTGGAGCGGGACAAGCTCTGAGAGTGGAAAAGCTGAAGTTTCGAGCCTGATTTAAGGAGCTTGCAATGCGTCTTACTACCAAGGGCCGGTTTGCGGTCACCGCGATGATTGATTTGGGGCTGCGCCAGAACAGTGGTCCGGTCACGTTGGCAGCGATCAGCCAGCGCCAACAGATTTCCTTGTCCTACCTGGAGCAACTGTTTGGCAAGTTGCGCCGACACGAACTGGTCGAGTCGACCCGCGGGCCGGGTGGCGGCTATACCCTGGCACGCAAGGCATGCGATATCACGGTGGCAGACATCATCGTCTCGGTTGATGAGCCGATTGATGCCACCCAGTGTGGTGGCAAGGAAAACTGTCACGGCGAAGGTGAACGCTGCATGACACACGATCTGTGGTCGGCACTGAATGTGCGTATGGTTGAGTTTCTTGACTCGGTGTCGCTGCAAAAGTTGGTGGATGATCAGGTGGCCAAGGGCCTGCAGGTGCAAGACCGCCCGACCATCAAACGAGCGATATCGGCCATGCCGATCAGCAAACCAATTCGCATCAATGCGCCGAACTCGGTGTTCGCGCTGGGCAACGCATTTTCCAAGTCGTGACGGCCCGCGCGATGAGCGTCAGCCCGTCGCCGCAAGCCGCCGATCGTTCAAGCAACCGCCTGACTCTGTGAGCGAGTAATGGATTCAACACCGCACTTCCCAATTTACATGGACTACAGCGCCACCAACCCCTGCGACGAGCGGGTGGTGGACGCGATGGTGCCCTGGCTGCGCCAGCATTTTGGCAACCCCGCGTCGCGTAGCCACGCCTGGGGTTGGGAGGCAGAGGCCGCCGTTGAAAAGGCGCGTGAGCAAGTGGCCGAGCTGATTGGTGCCGACACGCGCGAAATCGTCTGGACCTCCGGCGCCACCGAGTCCAACAACCTTGCGCTCAAGGGTGCCGCTGGTTTCTACAAGACCAAGGGCAAACACATCATCACGGTCAAGACGGAGCACAAAGCCGTGCTGGACACCTGCCGCGAGCTCGAGCGCCAGGGCTTTGAAGTAACGTATCTGGACGTGCAACCGGATGGTCTGCTTGATCTGGAGGTTTTCAAGGCCGCCATTCGGCCCGACACCATTCTGGCGAGCGTGATGTTTGTCAACAATGAGATCGGCGTGATCCAGGACATCGCCGCCATCGGCGCGGTCTGTCGCGAAAGAGGCATCGTGTTCCATGTGGACGGGGCGCAGGCCACTGGCCGGGTGGAGTTCGACTTAGCCAAGCTGCCGGTGGACCTGATGAGCCTGACCTCACACAAGACCTACGGCCCCAAGGGCATTGGCGCCTTGTTCGTGCGGCGCAAGCCGCGGGTGCGTATTGAGGCCCAAATGCATGGTGGCGGCCACGAACGTGGCATGCGCTCGGGCACACTGCCCACGCACCAGATTGTCGGCATGGGCGAGGCCTACCGCATTGCCAAGGCCGAGATGGCCGCCGAGAACGTGCGCATCAAAGCGCTACATGACCGCATGCTGGCGGGGCTGGCCGACGTGGAACAGGTCTTCATCAACGGCCATCTGGACCGACGCGTGCCGCACAACCTCAACATGAGCTTCAACTACGTCGAGGGCGAGTCGCTCATCATGGGCATCAAGGGCCTGGCGGTGTCCAGTGGTTCGGCCTGTACCTCGGCCAGCTTGGAGCCCAGCTATGTGCTGCGCGCCTTGGGCCGCAGCGATGAACTGGCGCACAGCAGTCTGCGCATGACGATTGGACGCTGGACTACAGAAGCCGAAATCGATTACGCCGTCGAGACCATCAAGCTCAACGTCGCCAAGTTGCGCGACCTGAGCCCCCTGTGGGAAATGTACAAGGACGGCATTGACATCAGCACTATCCAATGGGCTGCGCATTGAAAACACCCCTGAGCGGCTGGCGCCGCTTCCCCTCAAGGGGACAACGCCAGCAGCCCGGCGAAGCCGGTTCTGCGGCGTTCCTGGTAAAGGCACGCGACAAGGCGGATTTTGTTCTTATGGATTGAGAGGTAAGCAAAATGGCATATTCTGAAAAAGTCGTTGACCATTACGAAAACCCACGAAACGTTGGCTCCTTCGACAAGGGCGACGAGTCGGTCGGCACTGGCATGGTGGGGGCGCCCGCCTGCGGCGACGTGATGAAACTGCAGATCAAGGTGAATCCGCAAACCGGGGTGATTGAGGACGCGCGCTTCAAGACTTACGGCTGCGGCTCTGCCATTGCCTCGTCGTCGTTGGTGACGGAGTGGGTCAAGGGCAAGACCCTGGATCAGGCGGCTGCGCTGAAGAATAGCGAGATTGCCGAAGAACTGGCCCTGCCGCCGGTCAAGATTCACTGCTCGATCCTGGCCGAAGACGCCATCAAGGCTGCCGTGGACGACTACAAAGCCAAGCATCTTGGGGAGAGACCTCAGCCTGCAACGCCCGCAAGCGCTGTCCCCAACTGAATAGAAACTGACCAGAAGATGTCCGTCACTCTCACTGAAGCTGCAGCCCGGCACGTCACCCGCTACCTTGCCAAGCGTGGCAAGGGCGTGGGGGTGCGTCTGGGCGTCAAGACCACGGGTTGCTCAGGCTTGGCCTACAAGCTGGAGTACGTTGATGAATTTGCACCCGAAGACCTGATCTTCGAGGACCATGGCGTCAAGGTGCTGATCGACCCCAAAAGCCTGTCCTACCTGGACGGTACCGAGCTGGATTTTGTGCGTGAAGGCCTCAACGAGGGCTTCAAGTTCAACAACCCAAAGGAGCGCGACCGCTGCGGCTGCGGCGAGTCGTTCAGAGTGTGAACCTGCAAAGCTCCGATTTCGAGCTGTTCGAATTGCCCGAGCAGTTCGAACAGGATCGCACGGTTATCGATGCCCGCTGGAAGGATCTGCAGCGCCAGGCCCATCCCGACAAGTTCGTGGCGCAGGGTGGCGCCGCCCAGCGGCTGGCGATGCAGTGGTCGGTGCGTATCAACGAGGCCTATGCGCGCTTGAAGGATCCGCAGAAGCGCGCGGCCTACCTGTGCGAGTTGCACGGTGCGCCGATTCAGGCCGAGAACAACACCGCCATGCCGGCGGCCTTTCTGATGCAACAGATGCAGTGGCGTGAGGCGCTGGAAGAGGCGGGTGATGGCGCGCAGTTGGAGGCGCTCAGTGATGAGGTGGGTCTGGCCCGGCGCGCAGCGCTGGAGCGATGCCAGAACCTGCTTGATCAGATGCGTGACTACCCAGGCGCTGCGCAACAGGTGCGCGCGCTGATGTTCATTGAGCGTTTCTCACGCGACGTGCACGATCGACTGGACCGTATTGCAGACCACGGCTAACAGCATTGCGGTACTAAAATACTAATATGGCACTGCTCCAAATCTCCGAACCCGGCCAAACCCCCAACCCGCACCAGCGACGCGTGGCGGTCGGCATCGACCTGGGCACGACGCATTCCCTGGTGGCCTCGGTCCGTCATGGCGTGCCGGAGTGCCTGCCCGACGGTGAGGGGCGCGTGATTCTGCCGTCGGTCGTGCGCTACCTGGCCGGCGGCGGCCGACAGATCGGTTACGACGCGCAGGCCGCGCAAGCAAGCGACCCCGAGAACGCAATAGCCTCGGTCAAGCGCTTCATGGGCCGCAGCCTCAAGGACGTACAGGGTGCGGGCAAGCTGCCGTACCGGTTCGTCGATCATGCCGGCATGCTCGGCATCCAGACCGTGGCCGGGGAGAAGTCGCCGGTGGAGGTGAGTGCCGAGATTCTGGCAACCTTGCGCTACCGGGCCGAAGACACCTTCAATGACGATCTGTATGGCGCAGTCGTCACCGTGCCAGCCTACTTTGATGATGCGCAACGCCAGGCCACCAAGGATGCCGCCAAGCTGGCCGGGCTCAATGTGCTGCGCTTGATCAACGAACCGACCGCGGCGGCCATTGCCTACGGGCTGGACAACGCCAGTGAGGGCGTCTACGCGGTATACGACCTGGGTGGTGGCACCTTTGACATCTCTATTCTGCGGTTGACACGCGGCGTGTTCGAGGTCATCGCCACCGGCGGTGACTCGGCACTGGGCGGCGACGACTACGACCACGCGCTGGCCGACTGGGTGCTTGCACAGCATGGACGCTCTGCCCCGAGCGCGAGCGACAAGGCCACGCTCAAGCTGGCCGCGCGTCGTTGCAAGGAGGCGCTGTCCTGTGCGGCTGCCGCGACCTTTGAGGCCGCGTTGGGCGACGGACCGTTGACGCAGGAAGTTTCCGTCGCACAGTTCGAAGCCATCACTGCCAGCCTGACCGCACGCACGCTCACGGCCGTGCGCCGCGCTCTGCGAGACGCCCAGTTGGACGTTGCCGATGTGCACGGCGTGGTGATGGTCGGTGGCTCCACGCGCATGCTGCAGGTGCAGCACGCCGTGGCCAAGCTGTTTGACAAGGCACCGCTCAACAACCTCAATCCCGACGAAGTGGTGGCGCTGGGTGCCGCTATTTCGGCCAACCAGTTGGCTGGCAACAGCACCAATGGCGAATTGCTGTTGCTCGACGTGATCCCCTTGTCTCTGGGTCTGGAGACCATGGGTGGCCTGGTGGAGCGCATCGTGCCGCGCAACCAGACCATTCCGACGGCGATGGCGCAGGATTTCACCACCTACAAGGACGGCCAGACTGCCCTGGCCGTGCACGTGGTGCAGGGTGAGCGCGACCTGGTCGCGGATTGCCGCAGCCTGGCGCGTTTCGAGTTGCGCGGCATCCCGCCCATGGTGGCCGGCGCGGCCCGCATCCGCGTCACGTTCACGGTCGATGCGGACGGGTTGCTCAATGTCTCGGCACTGGAGCAGATCAGCGGCGTGCAGGCGCAGATTGACGTCAAACCTTCCTATGGTCTGGCCGACGACCAGATCGCCAAGATGCTGCAGGACAGTTTTACTACCGCCGAGGCTGACATGCAGGCCCGTGCCGTGGTGGAGGCGCGGGTGGATGCGGAACGCATGTTGCTGGCCACGCACAGCGCGCTGGAGGCCGATGGCGACTTGCTTGACGAGTCGGAACGCGCGGCGATCGACCAGCGCATGGTGGCCGTGCTGCAGGTGATGGGCACCGAGGATGCCGCGCTGATCGAGGCCACCACCAAGCTACTGGCGCAGGGCACTGAAGCCTTCGCCGCACTGCGCATGAACCGGGGCATCCAGCAGGCGCTGGCCGGCAAGAACATCGAAACGGTCTGAACCAGACCCTATAGCGAGAGCCACGCATGCCCATCATCAAGATCCTCCCGCATCCGGAATACTGCCCGCAAGGCGCCGAAATTTCGGCGCCGGCCGGCACTTCCATTTGCGAAGCCATGCTGGATAACAAGATCAACATCGAGCACGCCTGCGACATGAGCTGCGCCTGCACCACCTGCCACGTGATCGTGCGCGAGGGCTTCGCCTCGTTGAACGAACTCGATGAGAACGAGGAAGACCTGCTCGACCGCGCCTGGGGCCTGGAGCCCAATTCACGGCTGAGCTGCCAAGCGTATCTGGCGCAGAAGGACGTCACGGTCGAGATACCCCGCTACTCGATCAACCACGCCAAAGAGAACCATTAGGCCCCCACACTGCCCAGGGGTGGCCCGTTGGAAAAACCCGTTAAGCTCGTCCCATGCGCCAGATATTTCTAGACACTGAGACTACCGGGCTGTCGGCCGACAATGGTGACCGCATCGTCGAAATTGGTTGCGTCGAGCTGGTCAATCGGCGCTTAACCGGCAACAACCTGCACTTCTATATAAACCCGGGGCGTGACAGCCACGAAGAGGCGCTCAAGGTGCACGGCATCACGTCCGAGTTCCTGAAGGACAAACCGAAGTTCGAAGCAGTCGTTGAGGAGTTGCTACGCTACGTGCAGGGCGCTGAAGTCATCATCCACAACGCGGCGTTCGACCTTGGTTTCCTGAACAAGGAACTCGAACTGGTGGCCCGCCTGCCATTCAAGGATCACGTGTCAAAGGTGGTTGACACCCTGGTGATGGCCAAAGAAATGTTCCCCGGCAAACGTAACTCGCTCGATGCGCTGTGCGACCGGCTTGGCGTGGACAACTCCGGTCGCACCTTGCACGGCGCCCTGCTGGATGCCGAGTTGCTGGCGGATGTTTACATCAACCTCACACGCGGCCAGGACGCGCTGCTGATCGACGCCCATGGCCCGCAACACGGCGAGTCAGCCACGCCACAGATCGACCTGTCGGGCTTTGAGTTGCCGGTACTGCATGCGAATGAGCAGGAAGTGGCGGCCCACGACGAGGTGCTGGTGCAGATCGACAAAGCCAGCGGCGGCAAGACGGTTTGGCGTATCGCCGCCTGAGCCCTGCAACAGAATTTGGCCCGCGAATGTGGCATAATGCAAGGCTTTCCTGAAACGCATTCAGGGCGGTTAGCTCAGGGGTAGAGCACAGCATTCACACTGCTGGGGTCGGAGGTTCGAAGCCTCCACCGCCCACCAAACGATAGAAGCCCACCACGCGCAGCGCGGGTGGGCTTTTTTTCTTGGTGCGCCCAGCACGGGCACTGTTATCAAAGCTCGACGAATTCCCAACGCGAGCACACACCCAAGTGCACGCTGCCCAGGGCGCTCAACTCTCGCACCGCCGGCGCAATGCGCGGGTTGTCCAAAATGGCCGCGTCAATGTGTCCAGCTGCGTCGCACGCCACCAGTTCCACGCCTGGCAGCAGGTCGCTCAAGTAGGTCAGCGCCAGCAGTTGCCCGTCCTGCGTGGCCGCCAACGCCATGCCGTCTCCCTTGTAACGCGCTTCCAGCGCGTCGGGTACCGTGTAAGCACTCATGCTGTCCCCGCTTTCTCTCTTTGTTGGAACGAACCACAGACCAATCCATAGACTGTTGCAGCCATTCGTGCCAGTGTGCCCCATCGGCGCCGAAAACGGGGCGCTACTTTTCACGCAATGCGCGGCAAAAATCACAGGTTTTCGGTTTTGATCTTTCGGTTGGGCAGATGTCTGAAGCGCCCCGAACCTAACCATCCGACAGTCGAGCCGCCGCGTGCCAGCCTGGGCGGTGCTGGGGACCGATTGGCAAGCGGCGACCGTTCGTGCCTGCCCCGTGCTGGTTGTGCTGTTTGGCACAATACGCCAATGTGCAGCCACTATCAGGCCATCAAGGAGCGCGAGCGATACTTCAAGGCATTTGGCGTGTTTCCGCCGGACGATCTCGGGCGCTATGACGTGTGGCCAGGATACCCGGCAACGTTCATTCGCCGGCCGCTTGAAGCCGACTCGGGCGACGATGCGGTGCCCCCACGGCAGGCAATGACTGGGCTATTTGGCTTGGTTCCACACTGGGCACCCGACCTCAAGATCGCGCGCCACACCTTCAATGCCCGCAGTGAAACAGTGGCGAGCAAACCGAGTTTTCGGGATGCGTGGAAACACGCACAGCGTTGCATTGTTGCTGCTGATGCCTTCTATGAGCCCGACTGGCGCAGTGGCAAAGCCGTCGCGACGCGTATTGCCCGCGCCGACGGCGAGCCCATGGGCATAGCGGGACTGTGGTCGAGCTGGAAATCGCCCGATGGCGCGGTGGTGCACAGCTTTACCATGCTGACCATCAACGCGGAGCACCATGCCCTGATGCGGCTGTTTCACAAGCCCGCCGATGAAAAGCGAATGGTCGTGATCTTGCCAAGCGGCGGGTACGACGCGTGGCTGAGCGCAGCCGACTCAGAATTGGCGAGCTTTTTGGTCGCGTACCCAGCGGACAGGCTTGTGGCGACGACGGATTGATTGAGGGGGATGAGCCCCCATCGCGATCGGGGTCTCCATTTTCCTTGGGGTGTGTCGTGGCTCCTTGAGCTGCGCCCGAGTCACGGATCCACGGATGTCTTGGCCAGATGTGTCGTGTGGTCAAACGCGGTGGCTATTTGCCCCCAACTGTCCCGCCAGCGTTTGATTGGGTCGGCTGGTTGGCCGCCCCAGGTCCGATCGCTTGATTCCATATTGCCTTAGAATGTATCTACATCAACGTATATCAATTTCAAACATGATGAATCTACAAATCGCCAAGTGGGGGAACAGCCTTGCGGTACGCATTCCGGCAGACTATGTGCGCCAAATTGGCATCAAGGACGGCGATCATCTGGTGGCGCAGGTGGGCGCTGATGGCGCGTTGAATCTCAGACCACCAGCAAAGTGGAGCCGCAAAGCCTTCGCGCAAGAATTGGCACGTGATGCCAGGACGCTGCCCATGGGCACTTCCGTCATGGAGCAGTTGCGACAAGAGGCGCGTTACTGATGTTGTACGTCGATACCAGCGTCTTGGCGGCACTGTGCACCAACGAAGCCAAAACAGCCGACGCAGTCAAGTGGTACGGCGCCTGCGCCGACGAATTGGCATCCGCCGCGTGGTGCGTCACTGAATTTGCAAGTGCTTTGGGTATCAAACAGCGCACGGGTCAGTTGACCGAACCGCAAGCACAAGCGGCGTGGGTCAACTTTGAGCGTATGTGTGCCAATGATTTGCAGCTGCTGCCCGTGGAGGCGATGACCTTTCACAAAGCTGCCATGCTGACCATGGATGTAACTGCGGGCTTGCGGGCCGGTGATGCCTTGCATCTTGCCTGTGCCATGCAAGCCAAAGCCTCAGGCATGGTAACTTTGGATGCGGTACTGGCTAAGAATTCCAAGCGGTGCAAGGTGAAACCGGTGGCATTTTAAGAATGCCCGCACCTGGCGAGCGAGTTTGGATTCCACATGTTGGGGCCGACTGCAAACTGACCCAGGCTGCCGATCCTGCCATTGGCTTCCCTGTTCAGGCGAACGCTGACTCCCCCCGTTCGACGCCATCCGCTACGCCCAGTGCCCAGTGCCCAGTGCTGCCAGTGCGCGGCGTCCGCTTTGGTGGATGCGCTTGTGTTGGTTGAGGCATGCGCGACGGTCGCAGCCACCATGCCACGGATGTGCTCGGCGATGTGAATTTGCACGGCGCCATCGGTCAGCTCGGCAATCTGCTTTGCGTTCTGTGCCTTGCCGTCAACGGTGGTGGCGCGCAGGGCGGCAGCGGCTTGCCGGGCCGGTGTCGGTGGGGTCGTGGTGGTGGAGTCATCGTGCATGAGTGGCCTTTGGGGTCAAGTGAGCTGGCCGCCAATGGCAAGCAAGGGGGGCGCAGGGCCTGAGCAACAAAAAAACCCACCGTCTTTCGAGGGTGGGTTTTTCGGTGCCTCGCGGCGAATTTTGGCTCCTCGACCTGGGCTCGAACCAGGGACCTACGGATTAACAGTCCGGCGCTCTACCAACTGAGCTATCGAGGAATGCAGCCTCAAATTATAGCGTGGTTTTTTCGCTTACTCGCCCCTGAGGGTGGCCTTTTTTAGAAGCTGGCGTGCATGGCCAGGCGCAACGTGCGCGCTGCGCCGGGGAACAGGTAGACATGGCCGTACTGGTAGGGGGATTCCTTCCAGTAGCGTTTGTCAAACAGGTTTTCGGCGCCCAGGGTCCAGGTGGTGGGTGTGCCGGCCAGCTTGATGTCGTAGCGCAGGCTGGCGTCGACGCGACTCCAGGCGGGCAGAGTGATGCTGCCATCAGCCAGTACCGCTCGCTGGCCTTCGTGGGTCAACTGGCCGTGCAGGCTGAGGCCGGGCACTGAGCTGATGCGCCAGTTGGCTTGGGCGCGCAGCACCCAGTTGGGCACATTGGTGGGTTCCTTGCCGTTGCTGCTGGGTTCCAGCAGGCTGCCTTGGCGCTTGGCGTCCAGGAAGGTGGCGCTGCCGCCCAGGCGCCAGGCGCCTTGCTCCCATTGCACGCTGGTCTCCAGGCCACGGTGCACGGCTTCGCCGTCATACTGCCCTTCGCAGGGAGAGGTGCCGAGTCGGTAGCACGCGTCCAGATTGGTCATGGGCCGCGTGATGCCAAACAGCGCCACCTGCCAGCCCAGGCCGTTGCGCGCGCCTTTGGCTCCCACTTCCCATTGGCGGGACTTCAGCGCCGGCAAGGCCGCGCCGGGATTGCTGTACTGCGAGCTCTTGTTGGGTACCACCTGCGACTCCACGCCCTGGCCGGCGCTGGCATACAGCGTCTCATTGGGCGAAATGGCAAAACTCACCGCCAGCCAGGGTGTGGTGATGCTGTCGTCATAGGCGGTTGGGCGTGAGCCATTGGTGCGGATGCTGTCGCGCGCGATGCGGCTGTGGCGCAGACCCAGCCAACTGGTGAAGCGATCGTTCCAGTGCATGGCGTCTTGCAGCGACAGTTCCAGCGAGCGCTCGTCGCGGTTGGTGCTCTGGTCGCTCAGAGTCGGGTCGGCCGTCAGCACGGCGCTACCCTGCACGTTGCCCACGCCGACCCAGTTGTAGGTCTGCATCTGAAAGCGTTGCTTGACCTGGCTGTGCTGCAGGCCCAGGCGGAGCTTGTGGACCAAGCCGCCGGTGTGGACCGTACCCTTAAGGTCGAGGCTGGCGGCTTGTTGGGTGCGGTGCTCGTTCTCGCTGCGGAAGTCGTACATGTCGAAGCTGCCATCGGCGCAGTAGCGGTCCCACGCGCTTTCGCTGCTGCAACCGTAGGCGTAGGCCAGCCGGTCATTGGTTTTGAGCTTTTGCTGGCCAATTTGCGCCGACCAGCGCCAGTTGGCGTTGATCGATTGATCAAAGCGCAGGCTGCCGGTGAGGGCATCGAACTCGGAAGGTTGCGACCATGGCTGGTTGTTCAGGTTCAGGTTCGGGTCGACCGGCGCGGGCAACACATTGCCGAGCAGGCTAAAGCCCGCTTGGCTGGGCTGCGACTTGCGGCTCCACTCCAGTTCGGCCGACAGGGTGGCGTCGCGGTTGATGCGCCAGTCCGTCGCCAGGGCCAGCAGGCTGCGCTGGCCGTTGAGGTTGCGAGTATGGGGCTTGAGGTCTTCGTAGGCCGCGTTGAGCCGGTAGCCAAAGGCCTGGTCAGCGCCCAGGCGTCCCCCCAGATCGGCGGCGACCAATACCGAGCCCTTGCCGGTCACTTCCAACCGCACGTCACGCAACGGTTGACTGGTCGGGCGCTTCACCACATAGTTGACCAGGCCGCCCGGCGCGCTGGTGCCGGCCTGGATGCCGCTGGTGCCTTTGAGCACTTCGATGCGTTCCTTGTTCTCCAATGGGATTGAGGTTTCGGCGCTGATCGGCAGGCCCTCGCGCCGGTAGTTGAAGCGGTTGTCGATGACAAAGCCGCGCACCGTCAGGAAGTCCCAGTAGCCGGGTGAGTTGTAGGCGTCGCTGATGGAGGCATCAAACTGCGCGATGTCGGCCAGGCGACGCGCGCCGACCTCCAGCAACTTGCTTTGCCCGACGACCGTGGCCGATAACGGCAGGTCTTTCAGCGGCACGTCGCCAAAGCCGCTGACGTCCGCCGTGGCGGGCCAGCGCTGCTCGGTGATGACGACCGGTTTGAGGCTGACATCCTGTTGGGCGTGAACCCCGGATGCTATGAAAATGCTAGCTAGTACAGCTTGCTGGATGGGGGCTATAGCCCAGTTCGGCTTGGTTTTTGCCATAACGTATTCCTGTCACGTCATAGCAGGTCGGCTGGCTGATCGCTTACTGGTCGTTTGAGAGGCCGGCCAAGCGTACTTTAGCCAGCGCGACCCGAATCAAGTCATGCTTCCCTGCGCGAGGATTACCTCAGTCAGGTTCAAAGGGACTTTCTCAGTCGCCGCTCGCGCGGCAACACCCCTAGCGAATGCGCTCTTGCGAGCACGGACGAAATTGTAAGCGATCAAAAGCCCGCTGGCAGCGGGCTTTTTGGCAATCGTCGTTGCGCTCAGTCGAAGACCGGCGACTCGACACCCAGCACCTTGTGCAGCTTGGGGCTGGTGGTGGTGTACTGCAGAAACACTTTCTTCTCGGGAAAGATGATCGGCATGGCGCCAAAGGCGGCCAACGCGCACTCATGAAAACCTGACAGGATGAGTTTCTTTTTGCCGGGGTAGGTGTTGATGTCGCCCACCGCGAAGATGCCCGGCACGTTGGTGGAGAACTTCTCGGTGTCCACCTTGAGTTGCTTGCGCTCGATCTCCAGGCCCCATTGGGCGATCGGTCCGAGCTTCGGGCTCAGGCCAAAGAAAACCAGCAGCACGTCGAGCGGCACGACACGGGTCACGCCATCAGCGCCGGTGACCTTGGCGCTGGTCAGCTTGCCGTCCTTTTCGTCATAGCCGGTGACCTGGCCGATGATGAACTGCATCTCGTAGGCGTCGCACAGTTCCTTCATTTTGGCCACGTTGGCCGGGGCAGCCTTGAAGCCGTCGCGGCGGTGGATCAGGATCACGCTCTCGGCTTTGTGTGGGCTTTCCTTGACGAAGTCCAGCGCCCAGTCCAGCGCAGAGTCGCCGCCACCAACAATCACCAGATTCTTGCCAGCAAAGTCGGCTGGGTTCTTGACGCGGTAAAACAGTTGCGAGCCTTCGAAGGCCTCCAGACCATCCACCTTGAGCGTTCGGGGCTGAAACGCACCAACACCAGCGGCAATGAAGACGGTCTTGCTGAGGAACCGGGTGCCCTTGGAGGTTTCGATGAAGAATCGGCCGTCGTCTTGCTGCTGCACCGTTGTGACTTCCTGGCCGAGGTGAAATGTGGCGCCGAAGGGCTCGATCTGCTTGAGCAGCGCGTCCGTCAGCTCCTGGCCGGTGCATACCGGAATGGCCGGAATGTCGTAGATCGGCTTGTCCGGGTACAGCTCAACCGGCTGGCCGCCCGGGTAGGCCAGCGAGTCGATGACGTGCGCTTTGATTTCGAGCAGACCCAGCTCGAACACCTGGAAGAGCCCTACCGGGCCCGCGCCCACGATAACGGCGTCGGTTTCAATCGGCCCTTCGTGGGCATGTGCGGTGTTGATCACTTCTTGGTTCAGTTGTGGTTCCATGGGCTTCGGCGAAGGTCTAAGGCAAGCGCTGCATCAGAGTTGCGGCGCTGCTGGCTCGGGGTGTTTATCGAATCAGGTGTTTGAGTTTGCCGACCACGTCTTTCCACTCTTCGGCTTCGGGCAAGGCTGGCTTGCGCTTGGTGATGCTCTTCCACGTCGGCAGCTTGGCCAGCTCGGCGTTGAGCTTGGTCATGTGTTGCTGATCCGCGGGCACATCCTCTTCGGCATAGATGGCGTTGACCGGGCACTCAGGGATACACACCGCGCAGTCGATGCATTCGTCGGGGTCGATGGTCAGGAAGTTGGGGCCTTCGCGAAAGCAGTCGACGGGACAAACGTCCACGCAATCGGTGTACTTGCACTTGATGCAGGCTTCGGTGACGGTGTGAGTCATTTTTTAGTTTTGCACGAATTAGTGGAAACCCTTGATTTTATTGGGTTTTCAAGTTGGCGTCGGCCGCTGAAGCCCTGACCGCAGCGGGGTTGTTCCAAATTTCGCTAGTTGACCAGTACCGCGCCCGAAGTTTTGTGTGAGGCCGTGTCGATCAGCACCAGCGAGCCAAGCACGCGCGACCGTGCGAAAGGCAGGCTGGCAATGGGTTCTTGCAGCGTCAATTCGATGTGACCAATTGCATTGGCCGGCAGCTGGGTGGCATCCTCTTCGGCCAGGGTGTTGACATCGAGCCTGTGCACCACACGTTTGACGCGGGCCTTCACCCAGCGGTGCCCATGCAGGGCCCAGTAGACGCGACCAGCCACCAGCGGCTCGTCATCCATCCAGGCCACGGTGGCAGACAGCTCACGGCTGGGCGACACGAATGCGCCGTCGGCGTCGAACTCATCCGTCTTGGGCGCACTGGCCAGCAGCCAGTCACCGCGCGAGACATCGACTTCGCGGTCCAGAACAATACCGGCGCTGTGGCCGGCATGCACGGTGCGCGGCGTGCGGGTGTGGCCCAGCACTTGCGCCACGGTGGCGCTTTGCCCGCTGGGCAGAATGGTGATGCGCTGGCCCACTTCGGCCAGACCGGTGGCAACACGGCCCCAGAACACGCGTCGGCCTTGTGAGGTATCGCTGGAAGACGAGAACTTCTCTACCCACTGCACCGGAAAGGCCAACGGCAAATCAGGCTCGGACGGTGTTACCGGCAGGCTCTCCAGGATTTCCAGCAGGCTTGGGCCCAGGTAGTCGCACCACAGTGGCGCGGCGTCCACCACGTTGTGGCCTTTGAGCGCGGAGATTGGCACGATGGCTCGCACCGTGATGTCCGCCGCTTGGGCGAAGGCCATTAAAGCGTTGCTGATGTTGGCAAACGCCACCGCAGCTTGCCCGGCGGTCTCGGGCCGGGCGGGGTCTTCCAGGGCGTCGAGTTTATTGACCGCAAAAATGATGCTGGGCACGCGCAGCAAGTTGGCCAGCAGAGAGTGGCGGCGTGTCTGGGGCAGCAGTTCCAGCGCCGCGTCCTGCCACTGCAGCTTGGTCGCGTCGACCAGCACCACGGCGCAATCGGCGCTGCTGGCGGCGGTCACCATATTGCGCGTGTACTGCTCGTGGCCGGGCGCATCCCCAATGATGAATTTGCGGTTCTCGGTCGCAAAGTAACGGTAAGCCACGTCGATCGTGATGCCCTGCTCGCGCTCGGCTGAGAGTCCATCGGTGAGCAAGGCCAGGTCGGTCTCACCCTGGCGCTGCACGCCAGCCAAGTGGTCCTGCAACACCGCCTTGCTGTCCACCAGCAGACGGCCAATCAAGGTGCTCTTGCCGTCATCGACCGAACCACAGGTGATGAAGCGCAACGCTGAAGAAGTGTCGATCTGATCCTTAGCCAGCGTGACGCTTGCCTTGAAGGCTATTGAATTGATAGCAGTTGTCATAAGAATATCCTGTCAGATAGAGGTGCCTTCAATCCAGGGGCACCGCGGAACCGGCTTCGCCGGGCCGCTGGTGTTGCCCCTGCAAGGGGGTGGCGCAGCGACACGAAGTGCGCGCAGCCTGGGGTGTGCCTAAAAATACCCGTCCTTCTTGCGCTTCTCCATCGAGGCCTCAGACGTTTTGTCATCCATGCGTGTGGCGCCGCGCTCGCTCACGTCGGCGGCCAGCGTCTCGATCACGATGTCGGCTGCCGTGGCCGCATCACTCTCCACCGGGCAGGTGCAGGTGATGTCGCCGACCGTGCGAAAACGCACGGTGCGTTGCTCCATGGTCTCCCCGTCGCGCACGGGCGTGAGTTCGGTCACCGGTACCAGCAGGCCCTTGCGTTCCACCACCGCGCGCTGGTGGGCGTAGTAGAGCGAGGGCAGGGCGATGTTCTCGCGGTCGATGTATTGCCACACATCGAGTTCGGTCCAGTTCGATATCGGGAACACGCGAAAGTGTTCGCCCTGCTGCAAGCGGGTGTTGAACAGCGTCCACAGCTCTGGCCGTTGCGCCTTGGGTTGCCATTGGCCAAAGCTGTCGCGGTGACTGAAGATGCGCTCCTTGGCGCGGGCCTTTTCCTCGTCGCGTCGGGCCCCACCAATGAGGGCGTCAAAGCGGAACTCGTCAATGGCTTCAAGCAGCGTGACCGACTGGTGCACGTTGCGGGATTCGCCCGGGTGCGCCAGGCGCACCGTGCCGCGCGCCATCGAGTCTTCGACGCTGCGCACGATTAGCTCGGCCTGCAACTCCTGGGCACGCGAGTCGCGGAAATCGGTCACTTCATGGAAGTTGTGGCCGGTGTCGATCATCAACAGCGGGTAGGGAATACGGCCAACTCCAAACGCTTTCTCGGCGCACTTGAGCATCACCAATGAATCCTTGCCGCCAGAGAACAGCAGGGTAGGGCGCTCAAACGCCGCCGCCACTTCGCGCAGGATGAAGATGGTCTCTTCTTCCAGCGCGTCGAGGTGCGCGTTGCTCAGGTGGTGGGCGCTGGGGCTGGTTCTCGGCGGTGTGAGCAGTTCGGCGTCAGTGCGGGCGTTCATGCGGTGGCTTTCTCAAGGGAGCTGGACTGGGTCACGTGCAGGCCGCACTCCTTGGCGGCCTCGGATTCCCACCACCAGCGACCGGAGCGAAAGTCTTCGCCCAGGCTGATGGCACGAGTGCAGGGCGCGCAGCCGATGCTGGGGTAAAACTGGTCGTGCAGCGGGTTGTAGTCGATCTTGTTGAGCGCGATGAAGTGCCACACATCGCCCCAGGTCCAATCGGTCAGGGGGTTGAACTTGACGCGGCGGCTATCGCTGTGGTCCACCTGTGGCACGTCGGCGCGCGCGCCGGACTGTTCGCGGCGCAAACCAGTGATCCAGGCCTGCTTGCCCGCGAGCGCGCGCTCAAGCGGCTCCATCTTGCGGATGTGGCAGCAGGCTTTGCGCAATTCGATGCTCTTGTACATGGCTTGCTCGCCTTCGCGCGCGACGAACTGCAGCACAGATTCAGCGACGGGCTTGAACACTTCGATTGGCGTGGGCGAGTGCGCTTGCAATCGCTGCAGCAAGGCCAGGGTGGGAGCGTGCAGTTTGCCGGTTTCCAGCACGAAGATGCCGACGTTCAAGCCCAGGCTGTTGATGAGGTGGGTGATGACCATGTCCTCGGCGCCCAGGCTACTGGCTTGGCTGATCAGCGCTGCCTCGCCGGCCGAGAGCGGCGCGAAGTCTCGTGCGGCTTGCTGGAGTAGCGCAATGCTTTGGTCGAGCTTGGCGTCAAAATTGGCGCTGGCGCGAGCGTGCAGTTTGGTGGCGTTCATGCTTGGGCTCCAAGGGCTGTGGGTCGCGCAAACAGCGGCGCGGTGAAGACGGCGTCGCCCTGGTAGAACGCGCCATACCGATCGAGTTGACGTTTGGCCAAAGCAGCGTCCTGATCGGCGCGCAGCACCGCGCAGTCAAAACCGCTGCGCTGCATTTGCGCAAGCTGGTCGATCAGCACGTCTCCCACGGCGCGCAATTCGCCTGTGAAGCCCAGGCGGCGGCGCAACAGGAAAGCCTGGCTGAAGGCGCGACCATCGGTGAACTTGGGGAAGTTCAATTCGATGCGATCAACACCGTCAAGCGCTTGCGCCAAGGGGTCAGCGTCGTTGGGCAGACTCAGTACCTTGGCGGGGTCCAGCGCGCGGTCAGCGCCTGCGACTGCGGCTTGAATGGAAAGCAGTTTCATGGTGGGTTGAGCCTCAAACGGTTTCAGGTTCTGCGTGTGCGGCGGGGTGGCGCGCGCCGTTGGCCGCGTTCTTGAAGGCGTCAAAACCGACCCGGCGCAGTGTTGCGATAAAGGTCTCGCCGCTATGGCGCTGGTCGCGGTAGTGGTCAAGCAGGGCCTCGACCACGTCCGGAATCTCTGCCGCACTGAATGATGGGCCAACGATCTTGCCCGGCTGGGCGGGGCCGCTCAGTGTGGAGCCGTCGGCGCCGCCGAGCGACACCTGGTACCACTCGCGCCCGTCTTTGTCGACACCCAAAATACCGATGTGGCCGCTGTGATGGTGGCCGCAGGAGTTGATGCAGCCGCTGATGTGCAGGTCGATCTCGTCCAGGTCATGCAGTTCGTCCAGATCCTGGTAGCGCTCGGCAATGGCTTGTGCGATCGGGATGGAGCGCGCATTGGCCAGTGCGCAGAAGTCGCCACCGGGGCAGGAGATCATGTCGGTTAGCAAGCCGATGTTGGGTTTGGCCAGACCCAGCGCGCGGGCGGCGTGCCACAGCTCGGGCAGGTGGTCTTCATGCACCCAGGGCAGCAGCAGGTTTTGCTCGTGCGTCACGCGCGCCTCGCCGGCTGAAAACTGGTCGGCCAACTTGGCTGCGGCGTCGAGCTGGTCGGCGCTGGCGTCGCCCGGCGCAAAGCCCAGCCGCTTGAACGACAGCGTGACGGCGCGTAATTGCGGGTCTTTGTGCGGCAAGACGTTGCGCGTGAGCCAGCGGGAATACTCGACGTCACCGAGCGCGGCAGCGCGCAAAATGTCGGCCACTTTGGCGTCGGCGCTGTGCGCCGCGGTGCGAGCAACAGGTGCCACGAAGCCCGCGTTGACACGGTCAAACTCGGCTTGCGTAATGGTGTGCGCCGCGCCGTCGTGTGCCACGATCTGGCGAAACTCTTCTTCCACCTGGTCGATGTAGCGCTGGCCTTCGGCCTTGACCAGGATCTTGATGCGCGCCTTCCAGGTGTTGTCGCGCCGGCCATAGCGGTTGTAGACGCGGATCACTGCTTCAAGGTAATTGAGAACCTGGTTCCAGGGCAGGAATTCGCGCACCACCGGACTGATGGTGGGTGTGCGGCCCATGCCGCCACCCACGCGCACCGCAAAACCCAGTTCGCCCTGGGCCGAACGCCCCAGTTGCAAGCCCACGTCGTACCAGCCGATGGCGGCTCGGTCTTCGCGTGCGCCGTTGATGGAAATCTTGAACTTGCGCGGCAAGAATGCGAACTCCGGGTGCAGCGTGCTCCATTGGCGCACCAGTTCGCAAAACGGGCGCGGGTCGGCGATCTCATCAACCGCGACGCCCGCCAGCGCGTCGCTGGCGATATTGCGGATGCAGTTACCGCTGGTCTGAATGCCGTGCATGTTGACGCTGGCCAACAAGTCCATCACATCGGCGGCCTTGCGCAAGGGGATCCAGTTGAATTGCACGTTCTGGCGCGTGGAGAAGTGACCGTAGCCAAAGCGCAGCTTGGGTGCCGCCGGGTTGCCCAGCGCATCTTGGGTGCTCTGGGCGCGTTGCAGCAGTTCGGGGTCGGGACGGTCGTACTCGCGGGCGATTTGGGCGAGCACGCGCAGTTGTGCGCTGGAGAGTTCGCCGTAAGGTACCGACACCCGCAGCATGGGCGCGTAGCGTTGGATGTACCAGCCGTTTTGCAGCCGCAGTGGGCGAAACTCGTCGTCGCCCAAGGTGCCGGTCAGGTTGCGTTGCAACTGGTCGCGAAACTGCGCGGCGCGTTGTTGCACAAACTGGCGGTCAAATTCGGTGTAGTGGTACATGGTAAGTTTGGTTTACAAAGCAATCAGTTTCACGCCTGCATACGCCAGCAGGACCGAAAGCAGCGAGCGAATCACGCGATCAGGCGTGCGCTCCATCAAATGGGAGCCGACCCAAATGCCCGGCAGCGAGCCAGCCAGCAGTTTGGCCAGCAGCGGCCAGTCGACCGAGCCCAGCGAGGCGTGGCCCAGGCCGGCCACCAGCGTCAGCGGCACCGCGTAGGCGATGTCGGCGGCCACGATCCGCGGCAGCGGTAGCAAGGGGTACAACAACATCAGCACGGTCACGCCGATGGCGCCAGCGCCAACCGACGTCAGGGTGACCAGCGTGCCAATGACGGCGCCAAACAGCAGCGGCAGGCTCCAGTGACGGGGCCGGATGGCAGCTGCCTCCTGCCCCTTGATCAGGCGCAACGGCACTGCTTTGCCATGAATCGCCTTGTACAAGGTGGCCGCAGCGGTGAGCAACAGCGCGCAGCCAAGGGTGCTTGTCATCACGCTTTGAACGGCTGCACTGGCCGGCCCGACGCGATGCAGGATGAACAGCGTGACCAGCGCGGCCGGAATGCTGCCGGCACACAGGTGCAACACGATGCGCCAGTCCACCAAGCGCGAGCGTGCCAATTTGACCGTGCCGCCCATTTTGGTGAACGCGGCAAAAAGCAGGTCGGTCCCAACTGCCAGGTAGGGCTTGACGCCAAAGAAGAAGATCAGGATTGGCGTCATCAAGGAGCCGCCACCGACTCCGGTGAGCCCCACCACAAGGCCAACCAAGAAGCCCGCAAAAATGAACGCCAAGTCATGCATAGGGGCAGACTGTATGAGGCGCTCGTTAGATTGCAAACTACTTTATTGTGATTTCGTTATTCTTGGTTGGCATATGAACTGATGTCTGGAGGCCGGAGAAGGCAACGCTAAGCCGCCCGGAGCCAATCCGACAGCAACACATCCTGAAATAGTTGAACACTGCGGTCGGCATCCACCTGCATACAAACCTGCGTCACCGGCAGGCCCTGGCCCCAGCCGGTTTGCGGATAGTTGATGAAGTCGCGGCGGTTCAGCATGGTCTGGCCCAGCGCCAAACCGTCGGTGGCAACCCGCACCACGCCCGATTCCAGCGTGAAGAGGTCCGGTTCCACCAGGTAAATGAACGCCAGGACGTCATGGGCAAAGCAGCCCGGCTTTTGCGCGATGTGGGCGTACAGGCCGGTGTAGAACTTGGCATAGAACTCGACGGCGTGCAGCAGCGCGTCGGTCGCGGCATGCTGGTGATGCTGGGCGATCTGCGCGACCATTGCGCGTGTGACGCGCACCTGGTGGGTGACGTCGAGCCCGACCATGGTCAGGTTCCAGCCAGCGGTGAACACCTGGTCCGCTGCGTGGGGCTCGTTCCAGACGTTGGCCTCGGCCACGGGCGACACATTGCCCGGTTCGGTGATGGTTCCGCCCATCACGATGACGTCACGCAACAGCCGTGGCAGCCGGGGCTCCATTTCCAGCGCCAGCGCCAGATTGCCCAGCGGACCCACGGCCACCACGGTGATCTCGCCGGGCATTGCCCGCGCCATGTCCACGATGAACTGTGCCGAGCTGCGGGGATCGAGCTGGTTGAAGGTGGGAATGCGGCTGGCAAGGTTGCCCAGGCCATCACCGCCATGGATGAAGTCGGGCGGCGCGTGCGGGGCCATGTGTCGCGGCGTGGCGACGCCGCGCGTAACCGGGATCTGCCGGCCGGTGATGGCGGTGAGGTAAAGGGCGTTGATGGCCGCCTGCTCGACCGTCACGTTGCCAAACGTGGTGGTGATGCCGATCAGCTCAATGGCGGGATGGGCCAGGGCGAAGTAGAGCGCCATGGCGTCGTCTACGCCGGGGTCGGTATCAAAGATGACTTTGTGGTGGGGGGCTTGAGTCATGAGCGGGGTTGGGTCCGAAAAGGCGTCGGGGCCAGCAACTGGCCCTTGGATGGGGTTGGCAAAGCGCCGCTACGGCGCCAGGCCGCAATACTGTTGCAGGGTGGCGAGTGCGTGTTCGCTGGCTTCCGGCTGCGTCTGCAGGAAGGCATCAACCTCGGCCTGTGTCGGCATGCTGGATTGGGCGCCCAGGCGCAGGCAGGCCAAGGCTCCTGCGGCGCTGGCCTGGCGCAGCGCGCCGGCCAACGATTCGTGGCGGCTTAGGGCGGCCGTCAAGGTGCCACAGAAGGTGTCGCCAGCGGCGGTGGTGTCGAGGGCATTCACGGCAAAACCCGGTTGCAGCCACCAGCGGCCGCCCTGGTGGGCGCAGCAGCCGCGCGCACCCAGCGTGACCACGCCGCACGGGACGCCCAGGCGCTCCAGTTTCTGCGCCAGGGTGCCGGGCAGCGGTGAGAGGGTGGTGAGTTCCCCTTCGTTGACCACCAGTACGTCGACCACGGCCAGCAAGTCGGCGGGCAACGCACGCGCCGGCGCGGCGTTGAGCACCACTGTCACGCCTTGTGCGCGTGCCATTTTGGCGTAAGCCGCGACGGTGTCCAGCGGGGTCTCCAGTTGCAGCAACAGGTGGCTGAAACCGGCCAACGCGGGTAAGTCGCCGGCACGCAGGGCGTTGTTCGCGCCCGGCGCGACCGTGATCGCGTTCTCGGCCTGGTCGGACACGCAAATGAAGGCGGTACCGGTGGGCAGGCCACTCGCGCGCACGGTGTGCAGGTGCACCCCGGCGTCCCGCAGCGAGGCCTCGATCGGCGTAGCAAAGGCGTCGGACCCCAGCGCCAGCAACAGGTGTGTGGTGGCGGCGCCAGAGCGCGCGCAGGCCACGGCCTGGTTGGCGCCCTTGCCACCGGGGAAGGTTTGGAAGTCGTGCCCCAGCACAGTCTCGCCCGGTGCAGGGATGTGCGATGCGCGCACGACGAAATCGAGATTGGCGGAGCCTGCAACAAGAATCATGGCTGCGTTCTGGAGATCGTTAACGTGATTTGACGAAGGGTGTGCCAATCGCCTTGGGTGCCACCGATTTGGCCATGAAACCAGCCAGGATGATGACCGTGAAGACGTAGGGAATCATCTGGATCAGCGAGCCCGGTACCTTGCCGATGCCGGGCAGCTCGATGCCTTCGATCTGCACCTGCACGGCGCTGAAGAACGCAAACATCAGGCATCCCAGCGCGGTGTAGACCGGGCGCCAACTGCCAAACACCAAGGCGGCCAAGGCCAGAAAGCCGTTGCCGGCCGACATGTCGCGCAGGAAGAAGCCGCTTTGCACCAACGACAGGTAGGTGCCCGAACACGCGCACAAGACGCCGCCGACCAGCAAGCCGCTGTAACGGGTCAGACCGACACTCACGCCAGCAGTATCGGCGGCGTGGGGGTTCTCGCCCACCGCGCGCAGGCGCAAGCCAAAGCGGGTGTGGTAGACCACCCAGTGCACCAGTGGAACCAGGGCAAAGGCCAGGTACACCAGCAGGGTGTGCCCGCTCAACAACCGCGCATAGAACCATCCAATCACCGGCACGCCCGCCACCGCCTCCGCGCCGGGCAGGTTGATGACCGCGAAGCGTCCGCCGTCGAGATCAGGCGTGCGCCCGCCTTGTTGGAAGAAGTACTGCGCCAGCACAAAGGTCAGGCCACTGACGGCAATGTTGATCGCCATGCCCGAGACCAGTTGGTTTCCCTGCTGGTGCACACACACCAGGCCGTGCAACAGCGCCAACAGGCAGGACACCGCCATGGCGGCCAGCAGGCCCAGCCAGGGGTTTTGGCTAGCGTAGGCCACGCTGGCGGCGGTAAACGCGCTGGCCAGAATCTTGCCTTCCAGGCTGATGTCCACCACGCCCGAGCGCTCGGCAAACAGCCCGCCCAGCGCGGCAAAGATCAACACCGGCACGTTGCGCACCATCGCCACCACGATGCTGGAGAGTTGAATGTCGTCAAACATGGGCGTTCGCTTGTCGGCCCTGCAGCAGCCGGTGCAACAGGGGCGCATACAGGTTTTCCATGGCGCCGCAGAACAGGATGATCAGACCCTGGATAAAGATGAAGGTCTCCGGCGGGATGTTGGGTTTCTCCAGCGACAGATCGAAGCCGCCCTGGATCAGGCCACCGAACAGGATCGCCGACAGCAGGATGCCCACCGGATGGTTGCGCCCCATCAATGCGACGGCAATGCCGATGAAACCCGCCCCAGCGGTGAAATTCAGGGTCAGGTGGTGGCCCGAGCCCATCTCGCTGTTGACCGCGCCCAGGCCCGCCAACGCGCCTGAGATCATCATCGCGCCAATTACTGCGCCCTTGATCGACACGCCCGCATAGTGGGCGGCGTGGGCGTTGAGTCCAACAGCGCGCACGCCATAACCCCAGGGCGTGCGCCAAATCGCCAGCGCATACAGGCCCAGCGCCATCAGGGCCATGAGAAGGGTGATGTTCAGGGGCGACTGGCCCAGGCCGGGCAGCCATTCGTTAAGCCGGGGCACCCACGCACTGGGCAAGAATTGGCGACTGGAGGTGGACTGCTGGCCAGGACCAATCATGTGGCTGACGATGATGTAGTTCATCAACGAGGCGGCGATGAAGTTGAACATGATCGTGGTCACCACGATGTGGGCGCCGCGTTTGGCCTGCAGGTAGCCCGGCAGAAAGGCCCAGGCGGCGCCAAACACGGCCGAGGCCACAATGGCCAGTGGAATCAGCGCCCACGGCTCCACGTGGCATCGAAGCTCAGCGCCACCAGGGACAGGCCCAAGCCACCCATGTACATCTGGCCCTCGCCACCGATGTTGAACAGACCAGCGTGCAAGGCAATCGCTACTGCCAGGCCGGTGAAGATAAACGTGCTGGCATAAAACAGGGTGTAGCCCAGGCCTTCGGCGTTGAGAAAGGCAGCCTTGACCAGGATCACCATCGACTGCCACGGTTGCTCGCCCAGCAGGAAGATCACCAACGCGGCCACCAGCAGGGCCGACAGCAGGTTCAACAGCGGCAGCGCGAAACTGGTGGCCCAGCGGGGCAACGGGTAGCTGTTCATACACTTGTCGCGACGGCCTCGCTGGTCACGCCACCCATCATCAGGCCAATGCGGGCGATGTCGAACTCCGCACTGCCGACTTCACCGGTGATGCGCCCGCCGCACATCACCAGCACACGATCGGCCAGGGTGCGGATCTCTTCCAGCTCGACCGACACCAGCAGGATCGCAATGCCGGCCTCGCGCAGGGCCAGCAAGCGCCGGTGAATGATTTCGATGGAGCCGATGTCGACCCCGCGTGTCGGTTGGCCAACCAGAAACAGCTTGGGCGCACTGGCGATCTCGCGTCCCAGCACGATCTTTTGTTGGTTGCCGCCCGAGAGTTGCGCTGCGCGCAACCCGGTATCGGTCGGGCGTACATCAAAGTCGCCAATTAACTGCTGGGCATGGGCCTCGATGGCACGTGTGTCGAGCAGCATGCCGCGCACGAACCCGGCGTCACGCTGATGTCCCAGAACGCAGTTCATGGCCACGCTGAAGTCCTTGATCAAACCCTCGCGTAGCCGGTCCTCGGGTGCGTGGGCAATGCCCAGTTGGCGAAACACCGCGGGCAAGCCGTCGGCGTCCTTGCGCCCTTGCCAGGGCAAGCTCTGGCCGAGCAGCTGTGCCTGTCCCTCGGTGGGCAACGTCATGCCGCCGAGCACTTCAAGCAATTGGGTTTGGCCGTTGCCGCTGACGCCCGCGATGGCGACGATCTCCCCCGCGCGCACTTCGAAGCTCAGCCCATCGAGCTGTTTTACGCCGGCCGCGTTGGTCAGCCCCAGCCCTTCGACCGTCAGCACCGGCTCCCCCGGCGGGCGTGGCGCGCGGGCCAGGTATTCGTTGACCTCGTGCCCCACCATCAAGGTCGCCAGCGCTTCGCGGCTGCTGTGGGCGGTGTCGACTTCACCGGCCACCATGCCGGCGCGCATCACCGTCACGCGGTCGGTGATGGCCATGATTTCCTGCAGCTTGTGCGTGATCAGGATGATGGTCTTGCCTTGCTCCCGAAACAGACGCAGGATGGCAAACAGCGACTCGGCTTCCTGCGGCGTGAGTACCGCGGTGGGCTCGTCCAGTATCAGAATGTCGGCGCCCCGGTAGATCAGTTTGAGGATTTCAACCCGCTGCTGCGCGCCAACCGACAGGTCTTCGATGCGCGCCAAAGGGTCCACGTCAAGTCGGTATTGGCTGGCAATCGCCCGCAGTTTGTGTTCCGCGGTCTTGAAACTGGCGCCAAGCCGCATCGCGCCTTCCACGCCGAGCATGATGTTCTCCAGCACCGTAAAGGTCTCGACCAACATGAAATGCTGGTGCACCATGCCGATGCCCTGACGGATCGCATCCTGGCTGTTGCGAATCCGCGCTGGCTGGCCGTTAAGCACGATGCTGCCACTGTCAGCCTGGTAATAGCCATACAGGATGCTCATCAGGGTCGACTTGCCGGCACCGTTTTCGCCCACGATGCCGTGAATCGACCCCTTGGCCACCGAGAAGCTGATGTCCTGGTTGGCCTTGACCGCGCCGAACTGCTTGCTGACGTGCCGGAATTCGACCACCGGGGTCATAGACGCGCCGGTTGAGAATCAAACTGGGCAGCTGTTCTTTTCGCGGTAGTCGACCACGTTGACCTTGCCGCTGATGATGTCCTGCTTGGCCTGGTTGATGCGTTTTTCCATCTCCGGTGTGATCAGTTTGCGGTTGTGTTCATCCAGCGCCCAGTCGATGCCGCCTTCCTTGAGGCCCTTGACCGTGACGCCAGCTTTCCAGGTGCCGGCCTGCGCGGCCTTGAAACCGTCGTAGACGGCGTTATCGACCCGATTAAGCATCGAGGTGAGGATGCTGCCCGGGTACAGGTAGTTCTGGTTGGAATCCACGCCAATGCCCAGCTTGCCTTTGTCCTTGACCGTCTGCAGGGCGGCCAGGCCGCTACCGCCGGCGGCAGCGAACAGCACGTCAACCCCGCGGTCAATTTGTGCCCGGGCCAATTCACCGCCTTTGGCGGGGTCGCTCCAGGCGGCCGGCGTGGTGCCAACCATGTTCTGCGTGACGTCGATCTTGGCGTTGACGGCCTTGGCACCCTGCGCGTAGCCGCAGGCAAAAGCGCGGATCAGCGGAATGTCCATGCCACCCAGGAAACCAACCTTCTGGGTCTTGCTGGCCATGCCTGCTGCCAGACCAACCAGGTAGGAGCCTTCCTGCTCCTTGAAGACCACCGAGTCGACGTTGTCGGCCTTGACCACGCTGTCGATCAGCATGAACTTGACCTTGGGAAATTCCTTCGACACGGTCTCGACCGCTTTGGTCATCGAGAAGCCAATGGATACCACCAGATCCACTTCCTTGCGTGCCATATTGCGCAGCACCTGCTCGGACTGCGCGTCGTTGGTGATCTGGGCCTCCAGGTAGCCAATCTTGGTGTCCTTCTTGAAGCGCTCCGCGCCTTCAAAGGCTGACTGGTTGAAAGACTTGTCAAACTTGCCGCCGCCACCGAAGACCAGCGCCAACTTGGGATCGGCTGCGTGTGCGCCAGCAGCGAAAAGGGTAGCCGCAAGTGCCAGGGAGAGTGATGTCAGTTTCATGGTCTGCTTAGTCGTTGATTGAAGAGATGGGCGCCATTATGGGTCCGCGCGCCAGCCGGTGGCGGCACGGTACAGCCGCTTGCGCATGATAGGCATTATTGCCGGTGGCGAATGAGTGGAAACCCGAGGGCAGGGCGTGACGGCCCAGTGGGCAGCCCGCTGCGCCACGGACGGTTTGCGCTTGGATCGGTCAGCCTTGTGCCATCGGCCGACGAGGGTCACTGCACCACTCGCTCCAGCTTCCTGCGTACAAGGCGCCGCGCCCCAAGCCAGCGAGCTCCATGGCGATCAGGTTGGGTATGGCACTGACACCACTGCCGCAGTGATGCACCACGCTGGCAGGGTCGCATCCTGCCAGCAGCGCATCAAATTCCTGTCGCAACGTTGCCGCTGGTTTGAATTTGCCGTCCGTGCCGAAGTTGTTGCCAAACGGGCGATTGAGTGCGCCGGGGATGTGTCCGGCGATCGGGTCCAACGGCTCCACCTCGCCGCGAAAACGCGGTTCGCCGCGCGCGTCGAGCAGCGTTTGCGTCGGACGTCCCAACTGCTGTTCAACTTGCTCGGTGGTGGTCAGCTGCGCCAGTGCGCCCATGGGCGCGAAGCGGGTTTGTGGGCGCCTCGCAGGGCTGGGGCCGGTGCTGACGGGGCCGCCCTGCGCCTGCCACGCTTGCAAGCCGCCGTCGAGCACGGCCACCGCCTCGTGCCCCAGCCACTTGAGCATCCACCAGAGCCGACCCGCGTAGACGGCGCCCTGGCGGTCGTAGACCACCGCCTGCATGGTGTGATCAAAACCCAGGTTGCCCAGCCAGGTGGCAAAGGCCTCCCGCGACGGTAGTGGATGACGTCCGCCGCTGGCCGCGTCGAGGTCGCCTTTTGGCGCGCTGAGGTGACGGTCCAGGTCAGCGCGCACGGCGCCGGCGATGTGGGTGTCCAGGTACTGCTGGTCACCGGCGAGCGGCTGCATCAGCTCAAAGCTGCAATCGAACACCATCCACGGCTGGGCGCTGGTTGTGAGAGCTTGCAGTTGTTCGGGCGAGATCAATGTGCGGTAGCAGGTCATGTCGGGATTCCCAAGAGAGCGAACTTGCACCGGTGCCAAACGGGGTGACGACAGCCACTGGGCAACGGGTGCCATGCGCCCTGGCTTTCAACTGAACTGGGCGTAACGAGCTTGGTAGCGTTGTTCGTCATCCGCTTGGGCGGCGTGCACATTGTCCATGATCTGGTTGTAGCGGTCGGCCAAGGCTTCAACGATGGTCGGCTCCAACAAACCCTTGACAGACATGTCCTGCAGGGCTGTCAAAACGGCCTGTTGGCCGCCTGGGTCGCGGTAGGGGCGTCGCTCGGCGATGGCGGCCGCGACGTCGGCTACCGCGACCACCTTGGCGCCCAGATCGAGCGAATGGCGATCGAGCTGCGCGGGATAGCCACTGCCATCGAGCCGCTCATGGTGGCAGGACGCCCACTCCGCAATTTGCTCGAAGCCGCGCACACGCGCCAGAATGCGATGGGTGTAAAACGGGTGCTGTCGCACCACCGCGTATTCCTGGGGCGACAGCATGCCGGGCTTGCACAGAATGGAGTTGGGCACCACCAGTTTGCCAATGTCGTGCAGAAAGCCGGCCAGTTCGATCTGCTGCAAATCTTTGCCCGAAAAGTGCAGCACTTCGGCGATCTGGCGCGCACAACTGGCCACCCCGGTGGAGTGCGCGGCGGTGAAGCGCGAACGAAAATCAGTGATGTCCTTGAGCACGCCGGCCACCGCGCGGGCCGCCGGGTAGTCGATGTTGATGAAGCGTAGCAAACTGCGCTCGCGCAAATGGCGCGAGAGGTCCCTCGACACCAGCTCCAGCCAGAATTCCTCACGCTTGGCGACTTGCTCGAACAGCAGCACCAGATCGGGGTGCAGCAGCGTGCCCGAAAGCTTGCGGATGCGGGCGCGCAAGCCATCGAGCTGATGCAGGATGAAGCGGTTGCGATCGACGCTGCGCTCCAGTACGTCGCCGAGCAGCAGCATTTGCGCCTCCGTTACCGAGGCGTCGCTCAGGCTGCGGCCATGCTCGCGATGCACCGCGTAGGGCGTGTGGTGCCAGTCGATGATGTCGGCCGCAGGGGCCAGCCAGAAGGCTTCGCGAAACAAGGTGCCACCGCGCTGGCAGTGGGGTTCGGGGCGCAAGTCCTCGTGCATGTGGATGCCGAGCTTTTCTTCGGGCGACAGTGCCCCGATGTCATGCAGCAAGGCGGCGGTGAACAGGCGCTCGGCGTCGTGGTGGTTCAGCGCTGCGGCCTGCGCCAACTCGCTGCTGACATAGGCAGTACGAATCTGGTGGTCAACCAGAGACGGGTCAGACAAGTCCATCGCTTCCGACACGGAAAACAGCAAGTCGGCCAGATTGATGGTGATGCTGCGCCACATGGGGTAAGTCCAGTTCGCAAAGCCTCGCAAGGCGGTGCAGCTAGGCTAACAGAAATTCGCTCTTGTGGCAGTTACACACGCCAGGGCGGGTATGCGCCGAACCGCTCTACCCGGTCTCAATGCTCTTCAGCCGGTGCATTGGGCAAGGCGCGTGATCGCAGCACCGTGGCGGCAACGCCGCTGCCGATGATCACGGCCATGCCGGCCCAGCCGATCAGGGGTATCTGGTCGCCAAACAGCACCAGGCTGTAGATGGCCGCAAACACGATGCCGGAGTATTGCAGATTGGCCACCACCAGCGTGGCGCCATGGCTGTAGGCACGGGTCATGCACCACTGTCCGCCAGAGGCCAACAGGCCAATGGGAATCAGCCACGCGGCGGCTTGCCAGCTCACGGCGGACCAGTCAGTCAAGCCGGTGAAAAGGATGCCGACCCCACCAGCCACCATGGTGCCCAGGGCGAAATAGAACACGGTGCGACCCTCGGGCTCGCCAACCCGGCCCAGCGCGGCCACCTGCAAGTAGGCCAGGGCAGCACCCATGCCCGACAGCAGGCCAATCAGGCCGGCAAACAACTGGTTTTGCTCCAGTGTCGGGCGCAGCGTCATGACCACACCGGCAAATCCAGCCAGCACGGTGGCCATCAGCGCGCCCTGGCGCTCCAGACGGCCATACAGCAGGGCGCCACCCACGACAAAAGCCGCCACCCACACGCCACTCATGTAGTTGAGCGTCATGGCAGTAGCCAGCGGCAACTTGGCGATGGCGTGAAACCAAGTCGCCAGCGAGGCGACGCCAATGATCACCCGCCACAGGTGCATCATGGGCACCGGCGAGCGCAGCGGGATGCCCTGCGAGCGCAGCACCAGGCCCAGGAACAGGACTCCGATCACCCCACGGTAAAAGACCAGTTCGGCGGTGCCGAAGCTGCCAGACGCCACCTTGATGCCCACGCCCATGGTGGCAAACAGGAACGAGGCCAACACCATCCACAGTGCTTGCATGCGTCAGGCTGGCGGTCGAGTTACGGCTGCATGCCAGTACCCATGCGGGCACGGTACCAGTCATGGAAGTGCTGCATGCCGTCTTCCATCGGGCTCTGGTAGGGGCCAACTTCGTTGTCGCCGCGCTGCAGCAGGGCGCGCCGCCCGGCGTCCATGCGTTCACCGATTTCGTCGTCTTCCAGACAGGTCTCCATGTAGGCGGCCTGTTGGGCTTCGACAAATTCGCGCTCGAAGGCGTGGATTTCTTCCGGGTAATAGAACTCCACCATGTTGAGCGTCTTGTCCACGCTGATCGGGTGCAGCGTCGAGACCGTCAGCACGTGCGGGTACCACTCCACCATGATGTGCGGGTAATAGGTCAACCAGATCGCGCCGAACTTGGGCGGCGCGCCATTGCGGTATGCCTTGAGGGCGTCCTGCCAGCGCTGGTAGACCGGGCTTCCGGCAGCGCCGCTGCGCGGGTTGGGGCCGACGGTCTGCACCGAGTAATGCTCCTTGAACTCCCAGCGCAGGTCATCGCAGGTAACGAAGCCACCCAGTCCGGGGTGGAAGGGGCCCACATGGTAGTCCTCCAGATAGACCTCGATGAAGGTCTTCCAGTTGTAGTTGCATTCGTGCAGTTCCACCCGGTCGAGCACAAAGCCCTCAAAGTCCAGGTCGGCGCGCGGACCCATGTCGGCCAGGTCGGCGGCAATGTCGCGGCCGTTGTCTTCGAACAGCAGTCCGTTCCAGTTGCGCAGCGTGTAGTTGTTGAGGTTCAGGCAGGGATCGTGCGGGAAATGCGGGGCACCCAGCAGCGTACCAGCGTCATGTTGTGCGCCAGCGCTGTAGGTCCAGCGGTGCAAGGGGCATACGATGTTGCCGGCGCCAGCGCCTGGATGGGTGGTGTTGACCGAGCCGCGGCCCTTGAGCATCAGTGCCTGGCGGTGGCGGCAGACGTTGGAGATCAGCTCAACGCCCTGTGGCGTGTGAATCAGTGCCCGACCCTGGCCTTCTTGTGGCAGCGTGGCATAGTCGCCCACGTTGGGCACAGCCAGCGCGTGGCCGACGTAGCGCGGTCCGCGCGCAAAAAGCGTTTGCAATTCGCGCTGGTACAGCGATTCGTCGAAGTAGCAGCTTACGGGTAGTTGGCCTGTGGCCTGCTGCAGTTGAAGACTTAAATCAGACATTGGTAGTCAGACCTAATCAGTTGGGGTCAGAGCACATCCGTGCGCGAGTGGTCTGACCCGCAATGTCTCAGAATTTCCCACCGGGAGGTGCGCCGTGGCGCGGTACAAGAGCTGCCGGATGGTACGGCAAGAAGAGGCCAGATTGTACCTGCCGGCATCGCTGGCGCACGGGCATAGAGTGGGTACTTGTGGGCGTTTGCACAGCCGTGGCTGCCCAGCGCCTAAAATTGGCGGTTTTCGAGTTCCGCAATCCCACGCCCATGGCTTCCCCGTCCCTCGCCACATCTGATATGCCCGCCAGCTACGAGGCAGCCTTGCAAGAGCTGGAGCAACTGCTGATCCAGATGGAGGCCGGCGACTTGCCGCTGGAGCAATTGTCCAGCAGCTACAAGCGCGGCGCGGAGTTGCTCAAGTACTGCCGTGACAAGCTCGAAGCGGTGGAAGACCAGATCAAAGTGCTCGATCAGGGCGTGCTCAAGTCGTGGACTCCAGAGTGACAGACGATACTTGCCTGGATTTTGGCCGATGGTGCCAGGCGCATTTGCAGGCGGTTGAAGTCGCATTGAGCCGTTGGGTCAGTGCCGACGCCAATGACGGTGCTGACCACGATGCCCCCGCCGCACTGATCGAGGCCATGCGTTACGCCGTGCTCGACGGCGGCAAGCGGCTGCGCCCCTTGCTGGTGATGGCGGCCTGTGAGGCGGTGAGCCCGACAGAACCGACAAATCATGGCGGGCCGCACCAGGCGGCGTTGCGCGCGGCTTGTGCGGTGGAACTGATCCATGCCTATTCTCTGGTCCACGACGACATGCCGTGCATGGACAACGACGTGCTGCGCCGGGGCAAGCCGACCGTGCACGTGAAGTTTGGCGAGGCCAGCGCGTTGCTGGCGGGTGATGCGCTGCAGGCCTTGGCGTTCGAGTTGCTGACACCTGAGCGGGGCGTGGACCCTGTGATCCAGGCCACCCTGTGCCGCCTGCTGGCACGGGCAGCCGGAAGTGGCGGCATGGCCGGTGGCCAGGCGATCGACCTGGCCAGTGTGGGGGTCAGCCTGACCGAGCGTCAACTGCGCGAGATGCATCAGCTCAAGACCGGTGCCTTGCTGAAGGCCAGCGTGATGATGGGTGCCGCTTGTGGCGCGTCCACTGCCTCGGCCCGGCAAGCTTTGAGCGACTATGGCGCGGCCGTTGGCCTGGCATTTCAGGTCGTTGACGACATTCTTGACGTGACCGCCGACTCTGCCACTCTGGGCAAGACGGCGGGCAAGGACGCCTGTCAGGACAAGCCGACCTATGTGTCAGTTCTCGGCCTGGAGCCCTCGCGCCAGTATGCGCGGAACCTGCATGCGCAGGCCCTGGCTGCCCTGCGCAGCAGCGGTTTGCCCGATACCCGGGCACTGCAAGCCTTGGCCGACATGGTCATCGAACGGACCTGTTGAACCGATACCGTACCCAAGATATCAATGTCCCATCAGCTGTACCCTTTGTTGCATAACATCCACGACCCCGCAGGCCTGCGCCTGTTGCCACGCGCGCAATTGGGCGAGTTGGCCACCGAAGTGCGGGCCTTCATCCTGGACAGCGTCTCCAAGACTGGCGGCCACCTGAGCTCCAACCTCGGCACGGTGGAGCTGACCGTGGCCTTGCACTATGTGTTCAATACCCCGCAGGACCGGCTGGTGTGGGATGTGGGCCATCAAACCTACGCGCACAAAATTCTGACCGGCCGGCGCGAGCGCATGGGTTCCTTGCGCCAATTTGGGGGCTTGAGCGGTTTCCCGCAACGCAGCGAGAGCCCGTTCGATACCTTTGGCACGGCACACTCCAGCACCTCGATCTCGGCGGCCCTGGGCATGGCGCTGGCGGCCAAACAAAAAGGCGAGCAGCGCTACGCCGTGGCCATCATCGGCGACGGCGCCATGACCGCCGGCATGGCGTTTGAAGCACTCAACAACGCGGGTGTGGCGGACTGCAATTTGCTGGTGATCCTGAACGACAACGACATGAGCATCAGCCCGCCGGTGGGCGCGCTCAACCGTTACCTGGCGCAGCTCATGAGCGGTCAGTTCTACGCCGCTGCCAAAAACGTGGGCAAGACCGTGCTGAAAGCCGCACCACCCTTGTTCGAGTTGGCCAAGCGCTTTGAGGAGCATGCCAAGGGCATGGTGGTGCCAGCCACCCTGTTCGAGAAGTTCGGCTTCAATTACATCGGCCCGATCGATGGCCATGACCTGGATTCCCTGATTCCGACTTTGGAGAACATCCGGCACCTGAGCGGGCCACAGTTCCTGCACGTGGTCACCAAGAAAGGCCAGGGCTACAAGCTGGCCGAGGCCGACCCGGTGGCCTACCACGGCCCGGGCAAGTTTGATCCGGCCGTTGGCCTCAAGCAGTCGACAGCCAGTGCCAAGCCGAGCTTCACCCAGGTGTTTGGCCAGTGGCTGTGCGACATGGCCGCCAAGGACGAGCGCCTGGTCGGTATCACGCCCGCCATGCGTGAGGGCTCCGGCATGGTGGAGTTCGAGCAGCGCTTTCCCAAGCGGTATTTCGATGTTGGGATCGCCGAGCAGCATGCGGTAACGTTTGCCGCCGGCATGGCCTGCGAGGGCTTGAAACCGGTGGTGGCAATCTACTCCACCTTCTTGCAGCGCGCCTATGACCAGTTGATTCACGACGTGGCGTTGCAAAACCTGCCGGTGGTGTTTGCGCTGGACCGCGCTGGCCTGGTCGGCGCCGACGGCGCCACCCACGCCGGTGCTTACGACATTCCCTACCTGCGTTGCATTCCCAACATGAGCCTGGCCTGCCCGGCCGATGAGAATGAATGCCGCCAATTGCTCAGCAGCGCCTTCGAGCAAGACCACCCGGTGGCGGTACGTTATCCCCGTGGCACCGGTGCGGGGGTGGCGGTGCAGGCGTCGCTGGCAAGCCTGCCCTTCGGCAAGGGTGAGCTGCGTCGCGAAGGCAAGGGCGTGGCGGTTCTGGTCTTTGGTACCTTGCTGTATCCGGCCCTGCAGGCGGCCGAGGCGCTTAACCTCACCGTGGTCAACATGCGCTGGGCCAAGCCGCTCGATGTGGCGCTGTTGCTGCAGGTGGCGGCTGGCCACGAAGCGCTGGTGACGCTGGAGGAAGGTTGTGTCATGGGTGGCGCCGGCAGCGCCGTGGGCGAGGCCCTGCAAGCGGCAGGTGTCGTCAAACCGCTGCTGCAGTTGGGCCTGCCCGATGTGTTCGTCGAGCACGGCGACCCGGCCAAACTGCTGGCGCTGCAGGGGCTGGATGCGGCGGGAATCGGGGCCTCGATTCGTGCGCGTTTTGGCAACCTGTTGCACGAACCCCGCGCTGCGCTCAAGGTGGTTGGCTGAAAAAATTTCACGTGCTGCGTGCGTGAAATCGCAACGCGCGCCGACGTAGCTTGCAGGTTCCTGAACACTCGTTTTCAGCGAGGTTTTTCGAGGGAAAACCCCCACTGGGGTCAGACAGTGCGTTCCTACAATCGGCCTTGACTGTTACCGGTCCTCGTGGGGCGTTTGTCTGCACGAGCTGTTCAACCACAATCACCAGGAGTGAAGCACATGGATCGTCGTTCCATCATCAAACACGCAGGCATCGCCGGCGTGTTAGCCGCAGGTGCGGCCCCCGCTGCGCACGCCCAGGGCGCGGCCATTCGCTGGCGCCTGGCGTCGAGTTTCCCCAAGGCGCTGGACACCATCTTCGGCGGCGCCGAAGTGTTTGCCAAGAAGGTCGGCGAAATGTCCGGCGGCAAGTTCACCGTCACCACCCATGCTGGTGGCGAGTTGATGCCTCCTTTCGGCGTGGTTGACGGCGTGCAGAACGGCACCGTCGAGTGCTGCCACACCGCACCGTACTACTTCTTTGGCAAGAATGAAGCGTTTGCCCTGGGCTGCGCCATTCCCTTCGGCCTGAATAGCCGCCAGATGACGGCCTGGATGTACGAAGGCAACGGTCTGAAGTTGATGCGTGAGTTCTATGGCAAGTTCAACATGATCAGTTTCCCCATGGGCAATACGGGCGCGCAGATGGGCGGCTGGTACCGCAAAGAGATCAAGTCGCTGGCCGACATCAAGGGCATGAAGATGCGCATTGGTGGTTTTGGCGGCAAGGTGCTGGAGCGCATTGGCGGCGTGCCACAAAACATTCCGGGCGGCGAGATTTACCAGGCGCTGGAAAAAGGCACCATCGACGCGGCTGAGTGGGTGGGTCCCTACGATGACCAGAAGTTGGGCTTCTTCAAGGTGGCGCCTCACTACTACTACCCCGGTTGGTGGGAAGGTGGTCCCCAGTTGGATCTGTATGTCAACAAGAAGGCTTACGACGGTTTGTCCGCCGAGAACAAGGCAATCATCGAATGCGCGGCCAGCTACGCGCACGTCGACATGCAAGCCAAGTACGATGGCCGCAACGCCGCCGCGCTCAAACAGTTGGTGGGCGCCGGTGCCAAGCTGCACCCCTTCCCCAACGACGTGATGGCCGCTGCGTTCAAGGAAGCCATGGCCTTGTACGACGAGCTCAACGGCAAGAACGAGGACTGGAAGAAGATCTACGCCGACTACAGCAAGTTCCGCGCTGACAGCAACCTGTGGTTCCGCTTCACAGAAGCCCGTTTCGACGGCTTCATGCAGTCGCAGAAGCTGTAATCGCAAGCACGAACTTGCAGCAAAAAGCCCCGCGATGCGGGGCTTTTTTATGGTCTTGCGATGGAGAGTGGCAAATGCGGGCGGCCAGAGCGCTCGCCCCGAGCGCGCCGACTCAATGGAACAACTTGAACTGCACGATGTAGACCACAGCGCCCGCAAAATAACCCAGCAAGGCCAGCGCGCTGACCTTCTTCATGTACCAGATGAAGTCGATTTTTTCCAGCCCCATGGCGGCTACGCCCGCAGCCGAGCCAATGATCAGGATCGAGCCGCCGGTGCCGGCGCAATAGGCCATGAATTCCCAGAGAAAGTGGTCCGGCGGGTACTGCGTCAGGGGGTACATGCCCATGCTGGCGGCCACCAGCGGCACGTTGTCCACCACGGCGCTGACCAGGCCAATGATCATCACAATCACGTCCTGACGGCCCACCGTCTTGTCCAGCCACTGCGCAATGCTCGACAGGATGTGGGTGTGCTCCAGCACCGCCACGCTGAGCAGGATACCGATGAAGAAGACGATCGAGCTCATGTCGATGCGTGTCAGTGCCCGCGCCAGCGTCAGGCGTTGTTTGCGCAGGTCTTCTTCCTTGCGGTGCACCAAGTCACCTACCAGCCACAAGATTCCCAGGCCAAACAGAATGCCCATGAAGGGCGGTAGGTGCGTCACGGTCTTGAACATCGGCACGGCCACCAGGATCGCCAGGCCCAGGAAGAACATCAAATTGCGCTCGAACGGTGTGGTGTCGGACAACGCGTCGTTGGCAGAGCGTTTTGGCGCGATCACCGGGCGCGCGCCCAACACATAACTGGTCACCGCCAACGGTACGATCAGATTGACCAGCGAGGGAACAATCAGTCCCTTCATGATCTCGACCGCGGTGATCTGGCCGCCGATCCACAGCATGGTGGTGGTGACGTCACCGATGGGCGACCACGCGCCACCCGCGTTGGCCGCGATGACGATCAGCCCGGCAAAGAACAGCCGGTCCTCGTGCTTGTCGAGTAGCTTCTTCATCAGCGACACCATCACGATGGTGGTGGTCAGGTTGTCCAGAATCGAACTGAGAAAGAACGTCACAAATCCAACCATCCACATCAACGAAGAAAGCTTCTTTGTCTTGATGCGCGAGGTGATCACTTCAAAACCGTTGTGGGCGTCCACCACTTCCACAATCGTCATGGCACCCATCAGAAAGAACACGATCTGCGCAGTGCCCATCAAGGATTCGCCGAGTTGGTGGCTCACTGCTTGCGGGTCACCCTGTCCCATCGCGTAGATGGTCCACAGCAAACCCGCGCCTAGCAAGGCGCTGGCCGACTTGTTGACCTTAAGCGGGTGCTCCAGGGCGATGGCCGCATAGGCCAGCACAAAAACTAGTATGAGTGCAGTGAGCATGGGTCTTCCTCGTTGTAATGATTGCTTGTTGAACGGGCTGGAAAAAAAGGGCCCGAGAGCCCCTTTTTACCAGCGTTTTACCCGCGCTTATGGTTTCTTCTTGGCGTCCCGCTCCGCCGCTTCGAGCACCGCTTTCATCGGGTCGTCCTCAGTTGGCTTGGTCTCAGCCGAAGGTGGTGCCAGAGGGTCGGGCGCAGACGGCGCTGCACCCGAGGCGGGCGTTGCTGGCGCGTCGACCGGTTGCTCGGCATTGGGCAGGTTGAGCTGCTGCATGATCTGGTCGGCGCTCAGGGCCTCCTTTTTTTCGATGCCACCGGTCACCAATGCCGGGAAGACCATGATGGCGCCCACCATGATCACCTGCAGGATGATGAAGGCGATCGAGCCCTTGTAGATCTCGATGGTCTTGACCGAGGGGATCAGTTTGCCGGTGATGCGGTCCTTGTAGTCCGACTTGGCGGCCACGCTACGAAGGTAGAACAGGGCAAAACCAAAGGGCGGTGTCAGGAACGAGGTTTGCAGGTTCATGGCAATGATGACGCCAAACCAGATCATGGCTTGGTCAGCCGTCATGCCGGGCACCAGGCCGGGCAGGATCTTCTCGGCAACGGGCGCCAGCAAGGGGATCACGATGAAGGCGATCTCGAAGAAGTCGATGAAACAGCCCAGGATGAACACCAGGATGTTGACCACCAACAGGAAGCCCCAGGCGCCGCCGGGCATGTCCTTGAACAAGTGCTCAACCCAGATGTGGCCGTCGGCCGCATTGAACGTGAAGCTGAACACGGTCGAACCAATCAGGATGAACAGCACGAACGAGGCCAGCTTGGCGGTGTTCTCCAGCGCTTGCTTCGTCAGCGGCAGGGTCAGCCGCCGCTTGATGAGCGCCAGAACGAGGGCGCCCAGCGCGCCCATGGCACCACCCTCAGTGGGGGTGGCAATGCCCAGAAAAATCGTGCCCAGCACCAGGAAGATCAGGATCAGCGGCGGCATCAGCACAAAGGTCACCTGTTCGGCCAAGCGCGACAGCAGGTGCAGCTTGGTCACGTGGTTGATGATGGCCAGCGCCAGTCCGGTCAGTGAAGCCAGCGTCATTGACATGATGACGATCTCGTCTCCCGCAGAAGGGGTGGAGCGCTCCAGCCATTGGGTCATCAGGCCGTTGTGCACCTGCGCCCAGCCAAAGCCGACAGCGGCGCAGATCAGCACCAGCACCAACAGCGAGCGGTGGCCGGACTTGCCATTGTCTTCCTTGAACAGCAATGCCTCGGGTGGCAGCGCGGGCACCCAATCGGGCTTGATGATCGCCACGACCACTATGAACGACACATACAGGCCCACCAGCAACAGGCCCGGAATCAGGGCGCCAGAGTACATGTCGCCCACGGAACGGCCCAATTGGTCAGCCAACACGATCAGCACCAGCGAGGGCGGAATGGCTTGCGCCAAGGTGCCCGAGGCGGTGATGGCGCCGGTCGCAATGGTGCGGTTGTAGCCGTAGCGCAGCATGACGGGCAGCGAGATCAGGCCCATGGAAATCACCGCCGCAGCCACCACGCCGGTGGTGGCAGCCAGCAGCGCCCCCACCAGAATCACCGCAATGGCCACGCCGCCGCGCACCGGGCCAAACACCTGGCCTACGGTCTCCAGCAGGTCCTCGGCCATGCCGGATCGCTCCAGAATGATGCCCATGAAGGTGAAGAAGGGGATCGCCAGCAGCGTGTCGTTTTGCATGATGCCGAAGATGCGCAGCGGCAGCGCCTGGAACATGGCCGACGGAAAAATGCCCGCCTCGATCCCGATGAAACCAAACGCCAGCCCGCAGGCGGCCAGGCCAAAGGCCACCGGAAAACCGGTCAGCAGCAGGGCGAACAGCCCGCAGAACATGAGTGGCACAAACTGCTGTGCCAGAAAGGTGGTTTGCATTTATTTTTCTCCAGCCAGTTGGCGTGCGGCCTGGGCTTCTAGTTCTTCAAGGTGCTTCTGTTCGTCGGACTTGGTGTCTTCGCTGTTGAGCACGTCCGGGCCGTTGCCGGTGAGGAAAGCGATGCGTTTGATCAGCTCGGACAGCGCCTGCATCAGCAGCAAGGCAAAACCGGCCGGAATCAACGCATAGGCCGGCCAGCGAATCAGGCCACCCGCGTTTTGCGACATCTCGCCGCTGTTCAGGGCCTGCATGAAGAAGGGCCAGCCCAGTGAGATGATGATCAGGCAAAACGGAATCAGCACCAACAGGATGCCGATCACGTCAATCCAGTTGCGCGCGCGCTCACTCAACTTGGAGGAGATGAAGTCGATGCGCACATGCGAATTCTTCAGAAAGCCATAACTCGCGCCGAGCATGAACACGGCGGCAAACAGGTACCACTGGATCTCCAGCAGGCCGTTGGAGCTGACGTTGAACACCTTGCGCACGATGGCGTTGCCGGCGCTGATGAGCGTGGTGGCCAGGATCAGCCACATCGTGAATTTGCCAACCCCGGTGCTGATCTTGTCGATCAGCCGGGACAGGGACAGTAGCGCGGTCATGGTGTCTCCATCCAAAAAAATTATGAAGTCTGAGGTCCAACGGTGCGGCGTCATCCGTGTGCCAGCGCTGACCATAGTGCAAGCTGGAGGTTAACGCTTGATGACTGAGAAAACCCTGACGGCGCCGCGCTTTTGACTAGGGTAAATACCAGTACAACACCGCGGACGAAGTCCCCACGAACGTGACTCAACGCACAATAATGAAACGCAAGATCATGCACAAGACCAGCCTCATCTCGATTGACTCGCCCGACATGCGCCATGCCGGGCGCGACGTGCTGTCGCTGGCGCTGATGGACGCACGCAACCAAACGCTGCACTTGCTGGGTGAGTACGAAAAGGCGCTGGCCGAAGTCAACTTCGAGGTGCCGTGTGTGCGCGAGCTCAACCCGCCCTTGTGGGAGCTGGGGCACATCGGTTGGTTTGCCGAGTGGTGGATCGCGCGCAACCTGCAGCGCCACCTGGGGCGGCGTGCCGATCCATCAGCGACGCGACTGGCCTCGATCGAGACTGGTGTCGACGGTTGGTACAACTCCAGCCTGGTGGCGCACGACACGCGCTGGTCGCTGGACCTGCCGGGCGTGGACGACATCCGGCGCTACCTGCTCGACACTTTGGAGTCGAATCTGGAGATACTGGAAAAGGCGCCGGACGAAGACGACGCGCTGTACTTCCACCGCTTGTCGCTGTTCCATGAAGACATGCACGGCGAAGCCTGGGTGTACATGGCGCAGACCCTCGGCCTGCCCCTCAAAGTGGCCATGCCAGGCCCGGTGCCCGCCAGTGCGCCGCTGCTGGTGCCCGCCACGCGTTGGAGCCTGGGTGTCAGCGATGTCGGCGGCTTCAGTTTTGACAACGAGCGGCCCGCGCACGTGGTGGCGGTGCCCGAGTTCGAGATTGACGCGCAGGCGGTGAACTGGTCGCAATTCGTCGAGTTTGTCGACGATGGGGGATACGACCGAGAGGAGCTGTGGCACCCACTGGGTTGGCGCTGGATGCAGGAGAAAAACGCGCAGGACGGTCGGCGTGGCCCGGCCTTTGTCGAGCAGATCGGCGTGGCGCGCTTTGGCGGCGCCGCGGCTGTGCTGCAAACACGCTTTGGCAAGTCGATGCGCATGCTGGGTGGCCAACCGGTGATGCATGTGAGCTGGTGGGAGGCCGATGCCTGGTGCCGCTGGGCCGGTCGGCGCCTGCCCGCTGAGGTGGAGTGGGAGGTGGCGGCGCACACCGCTGCGCGGCGCGGCTTTAAGTGGGGTGACGTGTGGGAGTGGACCGGCACCACCTTTCGCGGCTATCCGGGTTTCACCCCGGACCCTTACCGCGACTATTCGCAGCCATGGTTTGGCACGCACAAGGTGCTGCGCGGCGCCTCGTTCGCAACCCGCTCGCGCATGAAACACCCCAAATACCGCAATTACTTTCTGCCCGAGCGCGACGACATCTTTGTGGGGTTTCGGTCCTGCGCGGTGTGACGCTTCGGCGCTGAGGCGACGGTGGTAGGCTGGTGTTTTCATCGATGTCTGCCTTGCCATGCCCATAGCCACCACTGACTTGCTGCTCCTGCTCGCGGCTATTCCGGCCGCCGCAGTGGGTGGCGCACTCTTTTTGCAGGGTGTGCTGGGCATCGCGGATTGGTTGCGCCTGCCCAAGTTTCTGGTGGCCACCACGCTGGCGGCCTTTGCCACGTCAAGCCCGGAATTGGCGGTGTCGAGCTTCGCCGCGCTGGTCGGCAAGCCCGGCATTGGCCTGGGCGACGCATTGGGCAGCAATGTGGTCAACGTCGGGCTGATCATGGGCCTGGCCTTGCTGTGGCGTCCCGTGGCGGCGCGCCTTGATGACTTCAGGCGCGATTTCATGCTGGCGCTGGCGGTGCCCGTGCTCACGCTGGGCTTGGCGCGCGATGGTCTGCTGTCGCGTGGCGAGGGCGTTGTGCTGCTGGCGGTGTTTGCAGGCTGGCTGGCCCTGGTGGTGCGGCAGGCGATGGCGCACCGACGGCAGGCAATACCGGAGGTCTCCATGGTGGCGCGACCGGCCCATGCCTGGCTGATGGTGTTGGGTGGCCTGCTTGGCCTGGTGCTGGCCGGTCGCCTGTTTGTGGCGGGCGCCTCGGGCATTGCGGCAACGCTCGGGGTACACCCCTATGTGATCGGCGCCACCGTCGTGGCGCTGGGCACCTCTTTGCCCGAGCTGGTGACGGTGGTGTTGTCGCGCTGGCGAGGCCATGACGATGTGGGCCTGGGCACCTTGCTGGGCAGCAATCTGTTCAATGGCCTGGCGATAGTGGGCCTGACGGCTACCATTCACCCAATCAGCGCGCCACTGAACGAACTTGCGGCGGCGTTGCTGTTTGGCGTGCTGACCGTGCTGCTGATGAAGCCGCGCGGCGGCGCGCTGTCGCGCCGTCGCGGTCTGGCGCTCATTGGTGCCTACGTCGGTTTTGTGATCATGACCACCGCCCCGTTCTGAGCTTATCCCCTCAGAACGCCTGATCCCAACGGATCGATAGCCGGATGGCGGCGTTGATCAGTCCGACCATGCTGTAGGTCTGCACGAAGTTGCCCCACGGCTCGCCGCTGCGTGGGTCCACGTGTTCGGCCAGCAAGCCGTGGTGATTGCGACAGGCCAGCAGCTTGCCGAACAGCTCGCGGGCTTCCTGACGGCAGTCCAGTGACGCCAGGGCGTTGACATACCAGAAGGTGCACACCAGGAAGGCGTTCTCGGGTTCGCCAAAGTCGTCCTTCTCGATGTAGCGAAAGATGAAGTCGCCACGACGCAGATCCTGGTTGACCGCACTGACGGTGGCGCGAAAGCGCGGGTCAGTGACATCGAGAAACCCGACTTCTGCGAGCAGCAGCAAGCTGGCATCCATGGTGTCACCTTCGAACGTGGCGACGAAGCTGCCACGCCGCGCGTTCCAGGCGCGCTGACTGATGGTTGCGTGGATCACCAGCGATTGCTCGTGCCAATAGCTGGCGCGTTCGGTCAACCCGAGGTGACTGGCGATGCGGGCCAGCCGATCGCATGCGGCCCAGCACATGACGGATGAGAAGGTGTGCACGCGCGCGCTGCCGCGCAATTCCCACAGCCCGGCGTCGGGCTGGTCGTGGCAGCGCAGCGCCTGCTCGCCTAGCGGTTCGAGGCGACGAAACAGCGCCTCGTCCCCGCGGCGGGTCAGTCGGCAGTCAAAGAAGATGTGGCTGACCGCCAGGATCGCCGAGCCATAGACATCATGCTGAACCTGTTTGTAGGCCAGGTTGCCAGTGCGCGCCGGCCCCATGCCCCGGTAGCCGGACAGCGCCGGCAGCTCGCGCTCATCGAGTTCGATTCGGCCATCGATGCCGTAAACCGGTTGCAGCGGACCGGCGCCCGCCTGCGCGGCAATGTTCACGATGTAGCCGAGGTAACGCTCCATGGTGCGCGTGGCGCCCAGGCGGTTCAGGGCGTTGACCACGAAATAGCCATCGCGCAGCCAGCAGTAGCGGTAGTCCCAATTGCGCCCACTGTGGGGGGCCTCGGGGATCGAACTGCTCATGGCGGCGACGATGGCGCCAGTGTCGTCGTAGGCGTTGAGCTGGAGCGTGATGGCAGCCCGGATGACGGCCTCCTGCCACTCATAGGGGATGGCCAGCGCGCGCACCCATTCGCGCCAGTGCTGAGTGGTGTCTTCCAGGAAGCGCCGGCCCACATCGCTAGCCGCCTCGTGCACGGTTTCGTCCGCGCCCAGCAGCAGGGTCACCGTGTCGTCGAGAAAGAACGGCGTCTCCTGCAGGATGGCCGTCAGCGATGCGTCGGTGGTCAGCCGCAACGCCAGCGTCGGGCCGACGTAACGGATGTGGTTGCTGCCCCAGGTCACCGCTGGGCGAGCGGCACCGTCGGAGCAGGCCGGGCGCAAGCGCAGTGTCAGGCGCGGACTGCCAGTCAGCCGGCGCAGCCGTCGCACCAGCATCATGGGCCGGAAGGTGCGGCCATGCTGGCCAAAGCGTGGCGCGAAGTCGGTGACTTCGATCGCACCACCCTGGCGATCGAACAATCGGGTCACCAGAATCGCCGTGTTCTCAAGGTAGTGCTGCTCGGTGCGTTCGCAGTCGGCCAGTTCCACCGAGAAGAACCCGTAGTCGTCAGTGTCCTTGAGCAGGGCGCAGAACACCGGGTCGCCGTCGAAGCGCGGCCAGCACGCCCAATTGATCGTGGCTTGCGCGTCAATCAGCGCACCGATGGTGCCGTTTCCAATCAAGGCGAGATCGAGCGTTTTCATGGGGTTTCCTTCAGGGCAGCGGCCAACCAGCGCCTGACCGACGCCACGTCTTTGAGTCGAAAAAGCGCGCAACTGGCACCGCGGCCAACCTTGATCGAGACACCACCGAGCCGATTGACTTCGGCAAAACCATGCTCGTCGTTGAGATCGTCACCAATGAACACCGCACGGCGGCCACGGAAGGGCGGTTCGGCCAGATACTCGGCCACGGCGGTGCCCTTGTCAATGCCGGCGGGTTTGATCTCCACCACGCGTTTGCCGCGCTGCAACTCCAGGCCATGGCCGAGCTGGCTGACCAGGCGATGCATGATGCGGTGCACGTTGGAGGCCATGACGGGCGCCAGCCGGTAGTGCAGGGCCAATGTCAAGCCCTTGTCTTCCAGCATCAAGCCGGGGTGGCGCGCCAGCAGTGGCGCCAGCGACTCCTTGATCGCGTACTTGGCGGCCGGCGGCGCGGCATGCATCCACAGACGGCCGGCCGCGTCGCGACGCTCCAGGCCATGTTGCCCGGCCAGCGGCAGCGTCAGCGCGCCGAGACGGCTCTGCAGGTCCGAGATCATGCGGCCGCTGACCAGGGCCACGGCGCCCCCGCTGGCGCGGTGCAACCGGCCGATCAGGTCCAGCAGCGCGGCATCCACACACACCGCCTGCGGCGTGTCGGCGAGGTTGATCAAGGTGCCGTCGACATCCAGAAAAAAGGCCCAGTCCGCGTGCGGGGACGGCGGCTCTGACTTGCGCGGCGTGCTCATGCGCTGGTGGCACCTGGTTTGTCGATCAGGCGACCGCGCCGACGCATGGCGGCCGCATCCAGCAGCATGCGCCCGGCCCAGCGAAAGACGTTGAACTCGGCCACCAGGCCGCGCATCAGGCGCATGCGATCGCGCTGTTCGGCCACCGGCATGGTCAGCGCCATGTGCAGCGCGGCGGCGCATTGGTCCGCATCGTAGGGATTGACGATCAGGGCCTCGGCCAGCTCGCGTGCCGCGCCGGTGAACTGCGACAAGACCAGCACGCCGCGTTCGTCGTCGCGCGCCGCGACGAACTCCTTGGCCACCAAGTTCATGCCGTCGTGCAGGCTGCTGACAAAACACAGGTCCGCGGCGCGGCAGTACTCATACACCGCCAGCGGTTCGTGGTGCTCGACCTTGAGCACGATCGGTGGCGGCCCCTGGCGGGCAAAACGGGTGTTGATGCGCGTCGCCATGGCGCGCACCTGGGCCTCATGGTGCTGGTACTCGTCAATGCCGGCGCGGGTGGGCGCGGCGATCTGGACAAAGGTGAACTGGCCGATCCACTGTGGGTTGAGTTCGAGCAAACGCTCGATGGCCCGAAAGCGCTCGATGATGCCCTTGGTGTAGTCCAGGCGGTCCACGCCGATGCCCAGCTTGTGCTCGGGCGGCAGATCGTTCAACTGGCGGATGGCGGCGCGGCAATCGGCCACCGGCTTTTGCAGCACTTGCGGCTCGGGCGGCCAGGCAATCGAAATGGGGTAGCGCCGCACTGCCGTGAGCTTGCCGCCGAAGGACACGTTGAAGGACTCGCGGTCCACCCGCGCCTCCAAGAATCGGTCCACCGTGTCGACAAAATTGTTGCAATGAAACTGGGTGTGAAAGCCTAGGATGCTGCTGCCCAGCAGGCCCGCCAACACTTCGTCGCGCCAGGGGCAGATGGCAAAGGACTCGGGGTTGGGCCAGGGGATGTGCCAGAACGTGATGATGGTGGCATCGGGCAGTTGTTCCCGGATCATCTTGGGCAGCAAGGCAAAGTGGTAGTCCTGCACCAGGATGATCGGGTTCTTGGTCTTGGACTCGCTCACCACGGCCAGGGCAAACTTGCGGTTGACCGCGACGTACTGCGCCCAGTCGCCCGAGCGGAACGTGGGCCGCACGTGGGCGATGTGGCAAAGCGGCCAGAGCCCCTCGTTGGAAAAGCCGTAGTAGTAGCCGGCTTCTTCCTCGGGGCTGAGCCAGACGCGGCGGATCTGGTAGGCGGGTGCTCGGGCGGCACGGCCACGCGGTCGTGCTTGTCCACTGCTTCCCGGTCGGCCGAGCCGCTACCATGGGCGATCCAGGTGCCCGAGCAGGCGCGCATGATCGGCTCCAATGCCGTCACCAACCCGCTGGCGGGGCGCTGAACGTCGATGCGCTCGCCGCGTCGCTGGTGAATATACGGTTCCCGATTGGAGACCACGATCACGTCTTCGCCACGCAACTCGCCGTGTAGGATGGCGCGCAACGCTTCCGGCGTCCAGGTCACTTGGCTCTCGTCGCGAGCCCGGGTCTCGGCCTCCAGTTCATTGATCAGGCGTTGCAGGTCGCGCGCAATCGGTCTGAACTCGGAAGGGTGTTTGGGCGCGGCGGCAACCGGCTGGCGCAGCAGGCCCTCGCCACGCAGCAGGGACTGCATGCCAGCCATCCAGCCGCGCCAGGACAGTTGGGCGATGACCACCGTGATGAGTGAAATGGCAACCGCCATTGCGGTGAAGAAGTAGAACACGTAGCGCTTGGTTTCTTCGCTGCGACGGGTCACAAAACTCATGTCGTGCACCAGCACCAGATCGCCGCCGGTGCCGATCTCATTGACCAGCGGCCGCACGGCCACGTGCAAGGGTCCGCGGGCGCTTTCCAGCAGGTGATCACCGGGCCCTTGCCAGCGCTGAAGCTGGTCACACCGAACTTCGGCTGGCATGGAGCGGCTGGCCAGTGCCGCGACGGCTGGTGAGGCGCAGTAGCCGACTGCATACAGACGCTCGTCCTGGCTAATGCGATTGAAGAACTCGCCGATCTTGGCCTTCTTGCCGGCTGCGAGCTGCTCCTGCAGGGGCTCTTGAATGGTGTTGACGATCAGGGACGCGCGGATGTCGAGGTCGCGCACGAACCAGCGCAGCGTGAGCTGGTCCACCAAGGGTGCCAGCGCGTAGGCAAAACCCGCCAACACCAGCATCAACGGCAGCACAAAACGAAGAGACAATTTCATGTGGCTATTCCTCAAGTCGGGCTCAGTTCAGCGCGGCATCTCAACGCGCAAGATGCGTTGACTGCAATGTACTTGAACCGCTGGAGTCCGTTGTCGATCAGCGCGCCGCTGGATCCGTTCCCGGTTGCGCAGCCGACGGATCATCCGTTGGCGGGCAACAAAAAAAAGGAGCCCCGAAGGGCTCCAACTCGTTTTGTTGTCCTTGCCGCTATAACAAGGGCAACAACCCAATTGTATGGATGTCAACGAGAGGCGAACACGCGAAGTTACCCTGGGCACGCTTGTGCGAGCGATCGACTGGGGGCAAGCACCATGTCAGCGTCTGCCTGCCGAGGTGAAGTGGAGTAAGGCGGCGCACACCGCCGCGCGGCGCGGCTGAGCAGGGTGTCGAGCGCGCTGGCACCCACGGCTGACGTGCCAGCGGGCAAATGCGTGGACGCGATTTGGCGCACCAGGGTGAGACGTCAGCGCGGCCCCGATTCGACCAGGTGTTTATGGCAAGGTGTAGGGACTGGCCTTGGGCGGCCCGTCATCTTCGTGCTTGACCCGGTCGCTGGTGTCGAAGTAGAGCAGCATCTGGCGCCGACTACCGGGCTTGATAGTGGTCGTGCGGCGCAGCGTCTGCTCCGGGCTGTCGGCAAACTCGCGATAGGTGGCCTGCACCTGATACTGCCCTGGCGGCAGCTTGGCAAACAGCCAGGGACCGTCAAGCGTGTGCTCCAGCACCATCTGCCGAGTATGCGCATCAACAATGCGCACCCGCACGTCGGCCAAAAAAGCCCCAGAACCCTTGGAGGCGGTAGTCAACCAAAAGCTGTAGTCCTTGCGCTGGGCGATCAGCTCGTCTTCCTCGACCTCGGCCACGCCACCGGACACATAGGCAATGCCGCGATCGGTGACGCCACGCTCAGCGCCATAAAGCGTGGAGCACAGTCCGGTCGCGCAAAGCAGACCCACTAGCTCGCGAACGCATTTGAAGTGAGACTTCACAGCACGCTCCTTTCAACACCAGCACGCCCTCGGCGGCTTTGGCAGCGCCAGTATAGACACTCATACCACCGCCGTATTTGCGATTTGTCAGCGCCGCTTGCCCCGTGCGAAATCCCACCACGGCAGTACCCGGCGCATGGACAGCACCTCGCCGCTTTGGGCGGGGCTGTAGCCCTCAATGCGAGCCACTTCTTGTTGCCATTCTGGGGTTTGCAGCAGTTGCTGCAGGGCCACGATGCCGGGCTGGGTCAAGGCTGACTTGAGACACACCAGGTGGTAGCGTTCTTGTGCAAGTGGTATGAATGACAGGCCCAACTTGTGGGCGGCGGCGGCGATGCCCAGGCCACAATCGGCTTGCCCCCCGGCAATGGCCTGTGCCAGTGCGGCGTGCGACGGCTCCGTATGGTGGTAGCCCTGCAGGTTATCCGGCTTGAGCTTGGCTTGGGCCAGCAAGTCGTCCAGCACCACGCGCGTGCCGCTTCCCAAGGGGCGATTGGCAAAACGGGCCTTACGCGCGGCCACGTCAGCCAGGCTGTGCAGCTGCAGTGGGTTGCCGCGCGCCACCATCAAACCCTGTGTGCGTTGCGCAAAGCCGATGATCTTGTGCAGGCCCGGCTGCAGCAGCGGCTTGTAGCTGCGCTCGGCCAGCGTGTTGCGGCCAGCATCAGCCAGCGTGTGAAAACCCGCCATCACGCAGCGCCCTTCATTCAGGGCGCGGATCGCATCCACGCTGCCGGTGAAGCGCACATCCAGGTGCAAGGGCGCACCGTCTTGTTGCAAGGCATGCTCGCGCAGCGCGCTCACAGCGTCGTCATGGCTGGCGTACATGGTCACCACATGGGCGCTGTCGTCAAAGGCCACCGCGAAGGTGCGCTCCAGCTCGGCGCGCAGGGCTTCGATCTGCGGTGCCAATCGCGCCTGCGCTTGCCGCTCGGCCCACATCAGCTTGGCGCCGAATTCGGTCAGGCGCGCCGATTGGCCTTTTTCCCAGACGATGAGATCGTGGCCCAGCACGTCCTGCCAGCGCTTGAGTTCGCCCCACACGTGGCGGTAGGACAGGCCCAGCGCGCGTGACGCCCCGGAGATCGAGCCCGATTGCGCCACTGCTTGCAGCAAGTCGATCAGGGGGTTGCGTATCAGTGCCGGGCTGCTGTCACGCGAGAGGGTGTAGTGGAACTGGAGCCTATGCACGGTGCTTCATATGGTGGGTGTTTGGGGTCGTCGCTACGATACCCCAACTCATGAACTCGCTGACCGACAGCGCGGCCACAGCGCTGCAACTGATTCTCGCGTTGGATGCCGGCCTGCTGGCCATCGTCGGGCGCTCCCTGTTGGTCAGTGCTACCGCCTGCGCGCTGGCCTGCAGCGCCGGGTTGGTGCTGGGGGCGGGTCTGGGCGTGGCGCGCTTTACCATGCGCCCGGTGTTGCTGACACTGCTCAACACCATGTTGGCGGTGCCCTCGGTGGTGATCGGCCTGGTGGTGTACCTGTTGCTGTCGCGCTCTGGGCCGCTGGGCTTTTTGGGCTGGCTGTTCAGCTTCAAGGCGATGGTGCTGGCGCAAGCGCTGCTGGTGTTCCCGGTGGTCACGGCCCTGACCTGCCAGGCGGTACAAGACGCGCAGGATAAACACGGCGAGCAGATTCAGTCGTTGGGGGCGGGCTTGTGGCTGCGCAGCCTGCTGCTGGCCTGGGACGAGCGTTTTGCCTTGCTGACGGTGTTGATCGCGTCCTTTGCGCGTGCCATTTCCGAAGTCGGCGCGGTGATGATCGTGGGTGGCAACATCGAGGGCTTCACCCGCGTCATGACCACCGCCATCGCGCTGGAGACCAGCAAGGGTGACTTGCCGCTGGCGTTGGCGCTGGGGCTGATCCTGCTGCTGGTGGTGCTGGCACTGAACGCTCTGATTGGCTCGCTGCGCTTGTGGCGCGATCGGCAAGAGGGCCGGGTGCAGCGCAGCGAACCGCTGTCGCCGCTAGGGCAAGGTGCTGCCCCGTGAGCGCTTTGGTGAGCCTGGCGCAGGTACATGTGCGTTTTGGCGCGGTGCAGGCGCTCAGTGGCGTCAGCCTGAGCATTCATCCCGGCGAACGGGTCGCCCTGATTGGTGGCAACGGCAGTGGCAAGAGCACCCTGCTGCGCCTGCTGCACCGACTGATTCAACCCAGCGCCGGCACGATCGAGGCTGACACGAATGCCCGCCAGGCGATGCTGTTCCAGCGTCCCTACATGCTGCGCACCAGCAGCTTGAACAACGTCGCCCTGGGGTTGTGGCTGGGCGGCGTGCGGTGGCGTCCAGCGAGAGCGCGCGCCCGCCAAGCCCTGCATCGGGTCGGGTTGGCCGACATGTCCGAGCGCGGCGCCAAGACCCTGTCGGGTGGCCAGCAACAGCGCCTGGCCCTGGCGCGTGCCTGGGTGCTGGAGCCGGCGCTGCTGCTGCTCGACGAGCCCACCGCCAGCCTGGACCCGCACGCCAAGCGCGAGGTCGAGACCTTGATGGATGAGCTGGCGCAGGGCATGACGCTGGTGTTCAGCAGCCACAACCTGGGCCAGGTCAAGCGCCTGGCCAGCCGGGTGATTTACCTGGAGCAGGGGCGCGTGCTGGCCGATTTGCCGACCGAACAGTTTTTTGAGGGGACGCTGTTGCAGGAGCGTTACCCGGCCGCCCATCTATTTGTAAAAGGAGAACTCTCATGAGAAATATCAAGCATTTATTGCTCTCGACCGTGGTGGCAATTGCCCAGGCAGCTACGCTTTTTGTAGCGAACGGGGTCGCTTCGGCGCAGAGCATCGTGATGGCTTCGACCACCTCCACGGAGCAGTCCGGCTTGTTCGCTCACCTGCTGCCGGCCTTCAAACAGGCTACCGGCATCGAGGTCAAGGTAGTGGCATTGGGCACTGGCCAGGCGCTGGACATGGGCCGCCGGGGTGATGCCGACGTGCTGTTTGTGCACGACCAGGTGGCCGAAGAGAAGCTGGTGGCCGATGGCTTCGCCGTCAAGCGCTATCCGGTGATGTACAACGACTTCGTGCTGATTGGCCCAAAGGCAGACCCTGCTGGCGTCAGCGGCAAGGACATCGTGCAGGCGCTCAAGAAATTGGCCGCCGGCAATGGGCCTTTCGTTTCACGTGGCGACAAGAGTGGCACGCATGCCGCCGAACTGCGCTACTGGAAGGCCGCCGGCGCGTCTGAGAGCAAGGGAAGCGGCTACAAGGAGTGCGGCTGCGGCATGGGGCCGGCGCTGAACATGGCGTCTGGCACCGGCGCCTATGTGTTGGCCGATCGCGGCACCTGGCTGTCCTTCAAGAACCGGGGTGATCTGGCGGTGCTGGTCGAAGGCGATACCCGCTTGTTCAACCAGTATGGCGTGATGGTGGTCAACCCCGCCAAGCACCCGCATGTGAAGGCTGCCGACGCGCAGAAGTTTGTCGACTGGGTGGTGTCGCCTAGCGGGCAGGGCGCGATTGCGAGCTACAAGATTGGGGGCGAGCAATTGTTCTTTCCGAACGCCACCAGCAAGTGACCGGGAGCACGTCGCGCCAGGGCGACCGACTCACGGTGTCAGCGACAGCACATCGCCACGCCACTGAAACGCGGTGAAGCCCTTGGCCTGCAACAGGTCTACCGCCTGCGCCGACATCAGGCAATAGGGGCCGCGGCAGTAGGCCACCACGGGCTTGTCCTTGGGTAACTCACCGAGCCGCGTACGCAACTCAGCGATCGGGATCGAACGCGCAAACGGCAGGTGAGCGTGCGCGTATTCGGCGTCCGGGCGCACGTCGATCACCACCACCTCGCCGCTGCGCGCCTTGCGCAACAAGGCGTCGGCGCTTGCGCCCTGCCATTCGTGGCTGCTCAAGGCCATCTCGCGCAGGGCTTCCTGCAGGGCCAGCAGACGCTCTTCGGCCAGCGTGCGCAACATGGCATAGAAGGGGGGCACTTGGTCGCTGGCGATGCGGTACACGATGTACTTGCCCTGGCGCTCGGTCTGCACCAGGCAGGACTCGCGCAGTGCCTTCAAGTGCGCGCTGGTGAGCTTGACGCTGATGTCGAGCTCACGTGCAAGATCCTCCACCGATTTGGGTGCCTGGCACAAGAGCTCAATGATCTCCAGCCGCTTTGGGCTGGCCAGCGCCTTGGCGATGCGCGCCACCTGCTCGTACAGCACGTCCTTGATTTCGCGATTGGTTTTCTTCTTCATGGTGCTTGGGTTTTCCCGGAAACCCCCCCCCCCCCCCCCCCCCCCCCGCCGCCCCGCCGGGGCGGGGCGGGGGGGGGGGGCCCCCCCGCCGGGGGCCCGGCCCCCCCCCGCCCCCCCCCCGGCGCTGGGTTCGCGCCATCAGAAATGGCTTGCAGTGACCTCGGCTTATCCTGTACATTCTAATAATCATTGGAATGTATTGAATCACAACAGGATTGAACCATGAAAGCACTTTTTATTCTGAATGGCGCGCCCTATGGCGACGAGCGCACCTACAACGGCCTGCGTTTGGCAGGGGTCTTGGCCAAGCAAGCCGAGCATGAGGCGCGCGTGTTTCTGTTGGGCGACGCCGCATCCACCGCCAAGGCCGGGCAAAAAGTGCCCGAGGGTTTTTACAACCTGCAGCTGATGCTGTCCCGTGTGGCGCGCTCGGGCGATGGTCGGGTGGGGGTGTGCGGCACCTGCATGGACGCGCGCGGCCTGACCGAGGCGGAGTTGGCGCCCGGCACGCACCGCGGCACGCTCGACGAGTTGGCCCAGTGGACGGTGTGGGCGGACAAGGTGCTGGTGTTCTGAGACCGACCGCAAGCCATGAACCCCACTCTTACCGAACAGCGCAACGTCGCGCTGCTGGCCGGCGCGCAAGCCTTGTTCCAAACCAGCTCGGTGCTGGTCATGACGATTTCCGGCCTGGTTGGCCAGCGCCTTGCCAGCAGCAAGGGCCTGGCCACGCTGCCAATTGCCTTGATGATGGTAGCTGCCGCGGCGACCATGATTCCGGCGTCGTTGATGATGCAGCGCTTTGGCCGCAAACAGGGTTTCGCGTTGGGCACCTTGCTGGGCATCCTGGCCGGCATCGTCGCGGCGGTAGCGATCGCGTTGGACAGCTTCTGGCTGTTCGTGGGCGCCAACATGCTGGTGGGCGGCTACCAGGGCTTTGCCCAGTACTACCGCTTTGCGGCGGCTGATTGCGCCAGCCCGGATTTCAAAAGCCGCGCCATTTCGTGGGTGATGGTGGGTGGCGTCGTGGCCGCGCTGGCCGGGCCCAACATCGCGCGCTTCACACAGGGCTTGGGGCCGCTGCCGTTCGCCGCGTCCTATCTGGTGATGGCCGTGCTGGGGGTGTTGGCGTTGGCGCTGGTCACCCGGCTCAAGTTGCCTGCGGTGAGTGTGGGGCCGGTCCCGGCGCACGAGGCGGCACGGCCGTTGGGTGCAATCATGCGCCAACCGATTTTCTTGACGGCGCTGACCGGCTCGACCGTGGGTTACGCGGTGATGCTGATGGTGATGACGGCCACGCCGCTGGCGATGCAGATCTGTGGGCAGTCTTTGGGCGATGCGGCCACCGTGATCCAGTGGCATGTGTTGGGCATGTTCGTGCCCTCGTTCTTCACCGGCAGTTTGATTCTGCGCTTTGGCGTGCTGCGCATCATGGCCTGCGGGACGCTGCTGCTGGTCGGGCATGTGGCCATTGCCTTGTCGGGCAATGCGTTCCTGCACTTTCTGTCGGGGCTGATCCTTCTGGGGGTTGGCTGGAACTTTCTGTTTATTGGCGGCACCACGCTGCTGACACAAGCCTATCGGCCCAGTGAGCGCGCCAAAACCCAGGCCGCGCATGACTTCGTGATGTTCGCGGTGGTCAGTTTGGCGTCGTTCTCGGCTGGGGGCCTGCTCAATGGCTTCGGATGGGCCACTGTCAACTGGTCGGTGTTGCCTTTTCTGGCGCTGACGCTCGCAATGATCTGGCGCTACGGTGTCAGTCAGGGGCGGTGCTTGGCGGCGGTTGCGGGATCAGCGCCGGGCTGATGGGCTCGTTGTCCAGGCCCAGCGAGACGATGCCGCCACCCAGCGCCCATTCGGCATAGCGCCAGTTGCCGTCGATTCGCAATACGCCCTCTGGCGCGACGAGCTCGCGCACCGGCACGGCCTTCAGTGCGGCGCCCATGAAGTCGATCCAGGCTGGCAAGGCCAGCGTGGCACCGGAGGCATGGCTGCCCAGGCTGCGCGGGTTGTCGTGGCCGAGCCAGACCACGGCCACCAGGTCGGGCTGAAAGCCGGCAAACCAGGCGTCCACCACCTCGTTGGTGGTGCCGGTCTTGCCATACAGGTCGGTGCGTTGCAGGGTCGCCTGCGCGCGCGCGGCGGTGCCGCTGCGGGTGACCTCTTGCAGCAAGCTGCTGGTGATGAAGGCGTTGCGCTCGGAGGTGACGCGCAGTGACTCGGACACTGTCGATGCCGGCGCTTCAAAAATCACCTCGCCCGCGCTGCTGGTTATGCGACGAATCACCGTGGCGGGCAGCAGGTGACCACCATTGGCCAATACCGCATAGGCGCTGGCCAGTTGCAGCGGCGTGGTGGCGCCGGTGCCCAGCGCCAGCGTCAGGTTGTCGGGCTGGCGCTGGGGGTCGAAGCCAAAGCGCGCGGTCCAGTCGCGCATGCGCTGGGCGCCCAGCAGTTGCACCAGGCGGATGCTGACAAGGTTCTTGGAGCGCGTTAACGCCTCGCGCACGGTGATGGGGCCATCGGTGCTGTCGTCCGAGTTGGCGGGCGACCAGTCGCCCACGTTGCTCAGTGGCATGTCGTTGACCAGGGTCTCGGGCATCACGCCGTGCTCCATGGCGGCGGCGTAGATGAAGGGCTTGTAGCTCGAACCCGGCTGACGCCAGCCCTGCGTGACATGGTTGAACTGGTTGTGCTGGAAGTCAAAACCACCCACCAAAGCACGCACTTCGCCGTTGGCGGGGTTCAGCGCCACCAGTGCGCCTTCGGCATCGGGCCACTGGGTCAGCGTCCAGGTCTTGCCCTGCTGCAGCACACGCACCACTGCGCCGCGGCGCAGCGCCAGCGCTTTGGGCGCCTTGGCAGCCAGGCCCGGCTGGGCCTGGCGCAAGCCGGGCTTGTCGATGCGGATCACTTCGCCCGATGCCAGCACTGCGGTCACCGCCGTTGGGCTGGCGGCGGTGACGATGGCGGCGCGCAGGTCTTCGTCATCGTCGGCGGCCGCGAGCAGTTGCGCCAGCGCCGGGTCATCGTCTCTCATGTCCACGGGCAGGTTCTCGCGGTCCTGCGGTCCGCGCCAGGGCTGGCGCAGCGTGTGCTCGATCAGCGTGCGACGCAGGGCCAGCCAGGCAGCCTGCTGCTCGGCGGCGACCAGTGTGGTGGTGACGTCGATGCCCTGGGTGTAGGCCTTCTCGCCAAACTGCGCGAACACCTGCAGCCGGGCCATCTCGGCCACATGTTCGGCATGCACCTCGACTACGCCCAGCTTGCGCACGACCAGCTTTTCGGCCTTGGCCGCCTGGTACTGCGCCTCGCTGATGGCGCCGTGCTTGTGCATCAAGGCCAGCGCGATCAACTGTCGGTTGCGCGCGCGCTCGGGGTTGCGGATCGGGTTGGCGTAATGCGGGTTCTGCGGCAGACCGGCCAACATGGCGCATTCGCCCACGCTGAGCGCGGCCAGCGTCTTGCCGAAGTAGGTTTGCGCGGCGGCCTCGAACCCGTAGGCTCTTGAGCCAAGGTAGATCTGGTTCATGTACAGCTCCAGAATCTGATCCTTGTTCAGTGTGGCTTCGATGCGCAGCGACAGCAGCGCCTCGCGGAACTTGCGGTCCAGCGTGCGGACCTGACTGAGCAGAAACGTGCGCGCCACCTGCTGTGTGATGGTGGAGCCGCCGTTGATGCGGCGAAGCAGCCCACCCGACAGGATGGACACCGCTGCCCTGGCCACGCTGATGGGGTCAATGCCGCCGTGTTCGTAGTAGCGCGCATCTTCCACCGCGAGCAGGCTGTCCTTCATCAGTTTGGGGATCTGTTCGATCGGTTGGTAGACCCGCCGCTCGCTGCCAAAGCCACCAATCTGCACACCGTCGGCGGTGAACACGCGCAGCGGCTGCTTGGGTTGGTAGTGGGTTAGGGCGCCGAGCTCCGGCAACTGCGGCGTGATCAGCAAAACGGCCACCAGCAACGCCAGCGCGCCAAGGGCGGCCAGAGTCGCCAGGGTTTTCAGAAACCGCATTGGCCAGGGTGCGCGCAGGAAGCGGCGTAAGGTGCGACTGTCGGACGCGGGCGGCGGGCTGGTCATCAGTGGGTGCGTGGGGTGCAAATCAGCGGCGATTGTCGGCTATGTCGGAATGACACTTACTTAAGGAAAATCCCCTTTTTTTCTCAGAGCCGGTCGAGGTCTTGGTGCAGAGCTATTGATTAGAACGGCCAGCAAACCACGCAACTCGGGGATCAGGCTGCCTGAGTGTTCTGCGCAGGTCAAGGGGGAGCCCGCAGGGCGGAGGACACGGAGCAGAGCATTCTGGCAACCTGCTCCCCGCGCCCGCCAATTGGCGCATGCTCTCTCTTGCAGTCCATCCAGCTCTATGCATCGACCTGCAACCAAACTGGAACTCCTTGGGTAAACACGTTTAGTAAGTGCCATTTCGCTATGTCGGTTAACTTGTGCCGGTCGGGCTCAAGTTGCGACCGCGCGTGAACTCAGCGTAGTTCCTTACGCACCATCAGCTTCAGACCCGACCAGACGTCATTGACGGCGCACACCTTGATGTCGACCCAGCCCAGCGGCAGCGCCAATTCGCGAATGGTGTCTTCGGTGATGGTGGTGGGTACGTTGGACGACTGCTTCGGCCAGGACACCCATACTGCGGCATCCGGGCGCAAGGCAGTTCGCAAGTCGCTCAGATGCTGGGCCAGGTCTTCTTTGCGGGTGACGAAAAGGTGAGCCATGTCGGTTTGCGCCGTGGCGCGGCGCTGGAACACCACACCCGTTGGCAGTGGCGCCAGCCACTCGGTGTAGCCTGGTGGTGCGCCGAGCGGCAAGACCTGGCTGTGGGGCTTGAAGCCGAGCTTTTTGGCCAGGGGTGTTCCTGAGTATCCGGTGGTGGAGGGCATGTGGGCGTTACCTGTCGGTGTGGTGTTTGACGATGTGTTGCTGCAGCAAGCCGCGAATGGTGGCTTGCTCGACACTCAGCAGCAAGTGCCCCCCGGCTTCGAAGCGCACCAGCTTGGCGCCCGCAATGGTGGCCGCCGCGAATTCGGCGTGGCGGACCAACTGCAGGGTGTCGTCGGTGGCGTGGAAGATCAAGGTCGGGGCTCGTATGGCGGCAATGCGCTCATTTGGCATCGCTGCCTTGTTGTCAAAAGCCGCGCCGGCCGAGCGCGGTGCCACCGGGTTCATCTCGTCGATCACCTGGTCAACGATGTCGCGCTGCGCTGGTGTAAGGCCGACAACAACCGCGTCATTGGCGCCCATGAGTGCCATCAGTTGCTTTTTGAATAGCTTGGTGACGGCCCAGTACAACGCGTCGTGCCGGAAGATCATGGCCAGCATGTCGCCCTTCTGGTTCGCTTGAGCCTGGTTCTGTTCGCTGGAGGACGCCACACCGGCCGAGATCAGCGTCAGCGAGGACACGCGCTGCGGGTGCAGGGCGGCGAACAGCAACGCCGACGGGCCGCCATGCGACAGAGCAACTACCGCCACCTTCTGAATCCCCAGCTTGTCGAGCAGGTGGGCGTAGGCGTGGGCCTGATCGTCGAAGGTCGCGCCCCGGTGAAAGGTCGAGCGCAGGTAGCCAAAACGCGAGGGTGCAATCCAGTGAAACTGTTCCCCCAGCACCGCGCGCACCATCAGTTCGCCCTGATCGTAGCCGCCGCCGCTGCCGTGAATCACCAACACCGGTGGACCTGAGCCACCCTGGGTGTATTCGATATCGCCATAGGGCGAGGCGATGACGGTTCCCCTGGCGCCGACGCGTGCATAGGCTTTGTGCATGTCACCCAGGTAGCCAATCCAGGCCCAGGCCAGCAAGGCGAGCACGACGACGGTGAGGCTACCGATGGCGGTCTTCAAGGCATGTTCCCCTTCTTCAACGGAGCGCTTCGCTAACCAGGACAGCGGTTGCCCGCAAAAAGTCCCCCATCACTACCCCCACCCCCCCCCCGCCGCAGCCGGTTGGCGTCTTTTGGATGCGCGGCCACCCTGGTCCGCCTGACCGGTCGCGCCCCCCCCCCCCCCCCCTCGCGCAGCTCGTGACCGCGCGCTTTCAGGGCTTCGATGGTGGCGCCGGGGAAGCGCTTTTCTTCCAGCAGGGTGGGGCCGTTCAGGGAGCCGAAGTTGGGCAGGTTGATGGCTTGCTGGGCGTTGAGCTGCCACTGCAAGGTGCCGTACAGCGCCTTGGCCGTGAAGTGGATGATCAGCGCGCCGCCCGGGCTGCCCGCGCTCATCACCAGTTGGCCACTCGGTTGCTCGAACACCAAGGTGGGCGACATCGAGGAGCGCGGGCGCTTGCCCGCTTGCACGCGGTTGGCAATGGGTGTGCCGTTGGCGTCGCGTGGGGCCAGGCTGAAATCGGTCAGTTCGTTGTTGAGCAAAAAGCCGCCGCTGCGCCCTGCGCCAGTGTTGACCATCAGGCGCGAACCAAAACCGGCTTCGATGGTGGTGGTCATGGCCAGCGCCTGCCCGCTTGCATCGACGATGCTGATGTGGCTGGTGCCGTATTCCACTTGTTCGGGCATGGCTGCGTAGGCGGTCGTCATGGCGCCGGGCGTGCCGCTTTGGCCGCTCTTCATGCTGGTCGTACCAATCAGCCTGGCACGTTGCCCCAGGTAGCCGGGGTCGAGCAAGTTGGCCCAGTTGCCGCCGGGGGCCGCCACGAAGTCGGGGTCGGCCACGTACTGCGCGCGGTCGGCAAAGGCCAGCCGTGCGGCTTCGGTATACAGGTGCAGCCAGGGCGCCGAAGGCAAGCCTTGCTCCAGGGCTAGCGTGGCGGCTGGGGTGTGCTCCAGCGTGCCCAGAATCTGGCCAATGGCAATGGCGCCCGAGCTTGGCGGTGGGAAGCCGCAGACACGATAGTCCTTGGCGGCGGCGCGCCAGTGGTGGCACAGCGCCTCGCGCTGCTTGGGCTGGTAGGCGGCCAGGTCGGCCAGGCTCAACAGGCCGGGATTGCTGGCGTGGCCCTGCACCTTGGCCGCCATGGCTTGGGCCACTTCGCCTTGCATCAGCCCTTTGGCGCCATGCGCGGCAATCAGGCGCAGCACGTGTGCCAACTCAGGGTTGCGCAGCAGGTGGCCCACCGGGTGTGGCTTGCCGTCAGCGGCGTAGAAGTAGCTGGCCGCCACCGGGTCTTTCTTCAAATGCGCATCACTGGCCAGCAGCGTGTGCAGCCGGGAGCTGACGTTGAAGCCCTGCTCGGCCAGGCTGATGGCGGGCGCGAACAACTGGCGCCAGGGCAGCTTGCCGTGCCGCTGGTGCGCCAGCTCCAGCATACCCACCGTGCCCGGTGTGCCCACGCTGCGGCCACCGACCACCGCGTCGATGAACGCCATGGGCTTGCCGTCGGCGCGCAGAAAGAGCTGCTCGGTAGCGCCAGCCGGAGCGGTCTCGCGGCCATCGTAAGCCTGCACCTGGCGGCCATCAAAGAGCAGCAAGAAGGCGCCGCCGCCAATGCCGCTTGACTGTGGTTCCACCAGCGTGAGCACCATCTGCACGGCAATGGCCGCGTCCACCGCCGAACCGCCGGCCTTGAGCACTTGGTACCCGGCGTCGGTGGCCAGTGGATTGGCGGCCGCAACGCTGAAGCGCTGGGTCCGCCAGCCGGGCTTGGCCTGATAGCCGCTGGCGGCTTCGGGTTGCGCGGGCGCGCGGTCGCGCAAGTCGGCTGGCGGGCTGGCGCAGCCGGCCAGCACGGCGACAACGGCCAGCATGGGGAACATGGACTTCACGTGGTCACTCCTTGCAGCGGGGCGGCGGGCGCACGGCCTTGCGTCAGCCCAGTATCGCCACGCCCTTGATCTGGGCAAACACCGCCAGGCCCGGCGCCAGTGCCAGGCCGTGCGCCGACTTCTCGGTGATGCGGGCCAGCAGCGTGCAGGGTCCCGCACCGAGCTGCACCATCACCTGGCCCGGACTGTCGGGCGACAGGGCCAGCACGCGCACCGGCAGGATGTTGAGAATGCTGGTGCCGCTGGGGCGCTGCAGACTCAGGCTGACGTCGCGCGCCTGCACGCGGATGCGCAGCGTCTGTCCCAGAACCAGTGACTGGTGCGCAATGCTCAGCTCGCCGCCGGCAAAACGCGCCAGACTCAGGTGGTACTGCGCGTCGTGGCCAACGATGGTGGCATCCAGCACGGCCGCAGCCGCATCGCCATGCGCCAGCGGCAAGTCCAGCCGCGTCAGCAGCTCGGCAGTGGGGCCGCTGGCTTGCACCTTGCCGTGGTCCAGCAGCACCAGGTGTTCGGCCAGGCGCGCCACTTCGTCACTCGCGTGGCTGACGTAGAGCACGGTCATGGCCAGTTCGCGGTGCAACTGTTCCAGGTAGGGCAGGATCTCGGCCTTGCGTGCGGCATCCAACGCGGCCAGCGGTTCGTCCATCAGCAGGATGCGCGGGCTGCTGGCCAGGGCGCGCGCAATGCACACGCGCTGGCGTTCGCCGCCCGACAGTGTGTCTGGCTTGCGCTGCATCAGGTGGGCGATGCCCAACAGGGCCACCGCCTGGTCCAGCGAGACGCGGCGCTGCGCCGCTGGCACGCGCTGCATGCCAAAAGCCAGGTTGTCGGCCACGTTGAGGTGCGCAAACAGCTGCGCGTCCTGAAACACATAGCCCAGTGCGCGCTGGTGCACCGGCACAAACCGTTGGTGAGCATCGTCTTGCCAGACCTCGCCGTTGATGGCCACACGGCCGCGCGCCGCGCGCTCGAGCCCGGCAATGGCGCGCAGGCAACTGGTTTTACCCGAGCCGGACGCGCCGAACAGCGCGCTGACCTGGCCAGCAGGCAGATCCAGCGCCACGTCCAACCGGAAGTCGGCCCGGTCAAGTTGCAGCCGGGCCTGAAGACCGCTGGTGGCGCTCATGCAGGAGTGCGCCGTTGGCGCCGCCCGGTCGGGTTGAGGGTGTACAGCAGCAGCAGCACGGCGAACGAAAACACCACCATGCCGGCGGCCAGGCCATGCGCCTGGGCGTACTCCATGGCTTCGACATGGTCGTAGATCTGGATCGACACCACGCGGGTCTTGTCCGGGATGTTGCCGCCGATCATCAGCACCACGCCAAACTCACCCACGGTGTGCGCAAAACCCATCACGCAGGCCGTCAGGTAACCGGGGCGGGCCAGGGGCAGCGCCACGTGGACAAAAGTATCCCAGGGCGAGGCACGCAGCGTGGCGGCGGCCTCCAGCGGCTGCTCGCCGATCGCCTCAAAACTGTTTTGCAAGGGCTGCACCACGAAGGGCAGTGAATAGATCACCGAGCCGACCACCAGCCCGGCAAAACTGAAGGGCAGCAGGCCGAGCCCAAGCGATCGCGTGAGTTGGCCCACCGGGCCATGCGGGCCCATGGTGACCAGCAGGTAAAAGCCCAGCACGGTGGGCGGCAACACGATCGGCAGCGCCACCAGTGCGCCGATCGGACCCTTGAGCCACGAGCGCGTGCGCGCCAGCCACCAGGCCAAGGGTGTGCCCAGCAGCAACAGGATCAGCGTGCTGTAGGCCGCCAGTTGAAGGGTGAGGGCGATGGCGCCCCAGGGCGAGCTCGCAGACATCAGCGTGGCCTGCAACAGGGATGGGTATCAGTCGGTCTCATAGCCGAACGAGCGTATCACCGCTTTGGCCTGATCGGTCTTGAGGAACTGCAGCAGCGTGCGCGCGCCGGGGTTGTTGGCGGCGCGCGTGAGCAGGGCGGCTTGCTGGCGCAGCGGATCGTGCAGCGTGGCGGGCACCAGCCAACCCGAGCCCCTGGTGAGGGCGCCATTCTCCCAGACCTGCGATAGGGCGACAAAACCCAGTTCGGCGTTGCCCGACGCCACAAAGCTGTAGGTCTGCGCGATGCTTTCGCCCTGCACCAGCTTGGGCGCCAACGCCGGGGCCAATCCCAGCCGGGTCAAGGTCTGCATCGCGGCGGCACCATACGGCGCGAGTTGTGGGGCCGCCACGGCCAGATGCGCAAAGCGTTGTTGTTTGAGCACCTGGCCCTTGGCGTCGACCAGCGCGCCCTGGGCTGACCACAGCATCAAACGCCCGGTGGCGTAACTGAACGGTGTGTCGGCAACCACCAACTGTTCCTGCGCGAGCTGCTGCACCGAGGCCGTGTCCGCCGCCAGCAGCACATCAAAGGGCGCACCGTTGCGAATCTGCGCAACGAGCTTGCCGCTGGCGCCATATGACAGCAGCAGCTTGTGCCCGCTGCCCTGTTCGAATGTGGCGGCCAGGCGCTTCATGGGCGCCGCAAAGTTGGCAGCCACGGCCACGTGGACCGGCTGCGCGCACGCAGTGGTCGCGCCGAGAGTCGCCAGCAGCGTTGCCAGCAGGGCGGTCAAGGCAAGAGATAGCCGCATTCGCATGGCGTCGATTATGCGGTTGGACAAGGTGGCACTTGGCGGGATGGCGCTCCCAATCAAGCAGGCCCAACAGCTCGCTCATCGCCGGGTTGTCACCTCCAGGTCAGGTGATCTACGGCCCGAGCTTGTAGCCAGATGCTCGCAGACGGCGCACGTCCTGCAGCACCTCCTGCACTGATGCCGTCACCAGTTCGGGGCGCTCCAACTGCAGGTAATGGCCGGCATCGGCAACAACCTCATGCCGGGCCCCTGTTTGCCGCGCCAACAGCCGCTGCCCGTTGATCCAGTGCTGACGCATGTAGTCGGATTCCCAACCCGGCGGAAACTCGCTCAGGGCGTTGGTGCTCAGCACAACGGTCGGCACGGCCGGCAGCGGCGGCAGGCTGCGGGCTACCGCCAGAGCCGGGTCAATACCCATGTACTCGGTGTAGAGGGCGCGGTAGTTCTTGCTCTGCATGGCCAATCCACGGGCTGCGGGCTGTTCCGAAGCGGGCAGCTTGTCCAGCACCACTGAAGCGGGCATGCCTGCCAGCCGGGTCAAGCCCAGCGGGGCCAGCCACGTGGCGGAACCGGTCAGAAGTTGCATGTTGCGGCTGTAGCGCGCGTGGACCTCGGGGTTCATGCTGGCGGTCTGGTCGTGGTGCAAGGCGTCCACCAGCACCAGCCCTGCAACCTCCTGCGGGTGCGATTGCGCCAGCATCTGGGCCAACATGCCGCCCCATGAGTGGCCCACTACCACCATCGGCCCCTGCAGGCCAGCGGTGCGCAGCATGGTGCGCAGGTCTTCTACCGCCAGCAGGCCGGTGCGCGGCTCAGGTGCTTCGTCAGACCAGGCGTACCCCGCCCGGTCGTAACTGCACACCGTGGTGTGGCGCGCCAGTTGTGGCTGCACCAGCGCCCAGTCCTGCGACCAACCGCTTAAACCCGACTCCAGCAGTACCAGGGGCTGACCGCTGCCCTGGCAGTTCAGATGCAGGCGGTGCGTCCCTACGCTCACCAGCTTGCCGGGCGGCTCATGCTGTGTGCGCTCATGGGACGTGAGTGCGCTTTGGGTCACGGCCCCTGCGCCCAGCAGAACCAGTAGGCCCAGGCCAACCGCGCCACCCATCCAGCGGCGGCGAGCCGCGAAGCTCAGTTTCTTCAGTTTCTTCATGGCGCTTCCTTGTTCAGTTTTGGTGGTGTCGCTGGCGTGCAGCGTTTCAAAGTGCAAATTCACTGTGGGATGGACCGAGCTTAGATTCGGCAGTAGTATTTGTAAAATCGATATAACGAATTCATTGCATCCAAATGTTGGATATACCTCGCCAGAACCTGAACCTGCTGGTGGTGCTGGACGCACTGCTCACCGAGCGCAGCATCACCCGTGCCGCGGCGCGTCTGCACATGAGCCAGCCCGCCATGAGTGCGGCGGTGGCCAAGCTGCGGCAATGGCTGGGCGACCCTTTGCTGGTGCGCGGCGTGGGCGGCTACACGCTCACTACACGTGCGGAAGAACTGGTTGACCCACTGCGTCTGATACTCGCAGACATTGAACGCACGCTGCAAAAGCCCGCTGTTTTTGACCCGGCCAGCGCGCAAAACACCTTCCGCATCGCAGCCAACGACGCTTTTGAACTGGTCGTATTGCCCCCGCTCATGGCGCACCTGCAACAGGTGGCGCCCCAGGTGCGAATCGTCGTTGAATCGACCGAGGGCGTGGTGCCGGTTGACGCATTGACCCGCGGCGCAGTCGATGTTGCCTGGGGACATTTCGAAAAGATTCCCGCTGGCTTGCGCAACGAGGTGATGCTGGAAGACACCCTGGCCTGCCTGGTGCGCAAGGGGCATCCCACCATCCAGGGCACGTTGTCACTGATGCAGTTTTGCGCCGCATCACACCTGGTGGTGGCCTTGAAAGGCAACACCCTGCCTGAGCTGGTTCAGCGCCGCATGGCGGAAAGCGGGCTGACGCTCAATGTCGCGCTGCAGGTTCCTCACATGCTGGCTGCGCCGGTAATTGTCATGAAGTCGGACTACCTATTGACGCTGCCAACCCGCATCGCTCGCAGTTATGCGCAACTGCTGGGGCTGGAGTTCTTGCCCTTGCCCTTCAACTACCCGCCTATTGCGCTTTCCCTGGTCTGGCATGAACGGGTACATCGCGATGCAGGCACCATCTGGCTGCGCCGGACCATCCAGTCTGTGTGCGAAGCCTTTTAGGTGCGCACAAAGATCACCACTGGCCGCGCCGCACCTTTGCCACATTGGCATTCATTTGGTGGCGGAAATAGCGCTGAAACAGGAGCCGTTTGACGCCGCTCAGGTTGCTGCCGTGCGCGGCGTAAAACTGGTCGGGCGAGTCAAACACACCAAAGTCGTGATTGATGCCGTCTTTCTGAATGTAGGTGCTGGCGCCCTTCCACTCGACTGCCGGGTTCTTCAGATCAGGCGTGGCCGCCCCATAACCACAAAAGGCGCCCTCCTGGCGGGCGAACCGCGTCTGCAGGCTGCGCAGGTAGGCTTGGTCCAGTATGAAGCCTTCCAGTTCGATCCATTGGCCATTCAACTCGACTTCGACCCAACTGTGGACAATGCTGCGGGGTGCAAGTTGATAGGCGATGCCGGTAATGGCGCCGCGCTGCAAGGGCTTTGCGATGGTGAAGCCATGAAAACGGCAGCGCACCCCGCACGCGCGCAACAGCGCCATGAACAAGGTGCCTTTGGTGTTGCACTGCCCGTAACCGTCGCGCAGCACCTCGGAGGCGCGGATGTCATCGGCCGTGTTGTAGCCAAAGGCGATTTCATTTTGAACAAACTCGTAGATGGCACCCACCCGCGCGTCCTCGGGCAGGGACTGCCACTGTCGGTCTCGAATCAAAGCGGTCAAACTGGGGTGCGAAAAGTCCAGTAGGGGTGTTTCCTCAAGGTATTGGCGCATTGGGTTCTCCATGTGATACGGGCAGTATCTGGCGAACCGCGTGGCGGCGATTGAACGAAAGAGCTATCGCTGCAGAAAGACAGAGGCGCCAGTTTGCCCGGCACGATGTGGGGCGTTTGGCCCTGCATGCAGGTGAATCGATGACACCAGATCGGATGCGCGCACGCCAAACATCTGCAAGAACGTGCGTGAAAAATGCGCCTGATCGGCAAATGCCGCCTGGTGCGCGGCATCGGTCAGATTGCCGCCGCGCAGGGCATGCTCCAACCCGCGCACCAATCGCAGCCATTTGCGGTAGCTGCGCAGTGGCATACCGGTGTGCTCCCTGAACCAATGGGAGAACCGGGTTTCCGACAGCCCGACCAGGGCCGCCAATTGGCCACGGCTGTGCGCACGGTCCAGAGCATCCGGCTGCGCCAAGGTGGCAAGCACGGTTTGCAGGCGCGCATCCGTCACTCGTACCGTTTGCGGCGCAAGCAGGGCCTGTAGTTCACGTAGCGCCACGTCGATGGGCCGTTCGCCCGCCAGCATGTCGCGCAAGCGGGTATCCAGCGCTGGGGACAGGGCTGCGATGTCAGTGGGCGCTTGGAGTGCGTTGACCTGTTGGCACAGTCCCCGCGCCAATTCCGTGGTTGGGTCCAGAAACACCGAGACCAGCACACTTTTCACCAGGCTGTGGGACACCCCCGCCGGAATGAATAGGCTGGGCGCGCACAGCACCTTATCGCCGGAGCCCATTTGCACCGGCCCGTCCAGACCCATGGCCAATTGGTGGGCCCAGTGTTGGTGCGTTTGGTGGTTACCGGCCTGTCCTCTAAAAACAGCCACACCCGGTGCCAGTGCCAGACAACCCGCCCACTGCCGCGGGGCGTCGCAGGAGGTGCCGGTTTCATACGGATGCATTCGAATCGCGGTTTCTGTCACGGAATCATGGCAATACTGGACGCGAGAGCGCGCACATATTGACGGTGTTGCTATCAATTTTTGCTAAGTGTGTCGTGCTGGTTTGCACGCTCCGTCAGTGATGCTGAGCGCATAGTTATTTCAACCGCGGGGAGCCAGTATGGCACGGGGTTTTTGGCGCGTTGGCCTACTGCAGATTGGTCGGCACCCAGGGTCCCATCTGGGCGCGCAACGGATGCTTTGCGCCGCCTGCGGGGTGGCCGCTGACTCAACCGGCGACTAGATCTGCTGCAACCTCGCTGGGATGGTGAATGTTGGCGGGATTGGGGAACTGGTCGCACCGAGAGTCGCGAACAGGGGAGTCAACACAAGAAGCAATCGCACGCGCATGGCGCCAATTATGCGGTCGGCCCATTGCTGGGTGGCCGGTCCGCTATGCAATCGCAAACATATTGCGACGGTATCGCTTGTCGCCTATCGTGAATACTTGCATTCAATTACCAGATTCGCGAGTACCACAGCCCATGACCAGCGCCACCCAGACCCGTCCCCCCGCAGCCGGCTCCCCAAGCTCGGCCACTACACGCCAGGTGCCCACCTACTGCTACAACTGCGTCTCAGGGCCGGACTTGCTCAGCGTCAAGGTGCAAGACGGCGTGGCCACCGAGATCGGCCCCAACTTCGACGGGCGCGGGCTCTATCCCGGCAACGGCAAGCCCTGCGTCAAGGCCTACGGGCTGATCCAGAAGACCTACCATCCGGGCCGCATTCTCACGCCCATGAAGCGCACCAACCCGAACAAGGGCATGGACCAGGACCCCGGCTTTGTGCCGATCTCCTGGGACGAAGCGCTGGACACGGTGGCGGCCCGGCTTAACGACATCCGCGCCCGCGGCGTGCTCGACGAGGCGGGGCTGCCGCGCGTGGCGCTCACGCTGGGCCATGGCGGCACGCCGGCCAACTACATGGGCACTTTTCCGGCCTTCATCGCGGCCTGGGGGGCGATCGACTTCAGCTTTGGCTCCGGGCAGGGCGTCAAGTGCGTGCATTCCGAGCATCTGTATGGCGAGTATTGGCACCGCGCCTTCACGGTGTCGGCCGACACGCCGCACTGCAACTACAACGTGTCCTTCGGTGCCAATGTGGAGGTGACCGGCGGCGTCTGTGCCGTGGCAAGGCATGCCCAGGCGCGTGTACGCGGCATCAAGCGTGTGCAGATCGAGCCGCACCTGTCGGTCACGGCAGCGGCCTCGGCCGAGTGGATTCCGATCAAACCCAAGACCGACCCGGCCTTCATGTTTGCCATGATCCATGTGCTGCTGCACGAGGTGCCGCGCGGCCAGCTCGATGTGCCGTTTTTGCGTGACATCACGTCCTCGCCCTATCTGGTCGGGCCGCAGGGCTACTTCCTGCGCGACGCGCAGACGCTCAAACCCTTGGTGTGGAACGCCCGCAGCGGCGGTGCGCAGCCGCACGATGCGCCGGATGTCGAGCCCGCGCTGGAAGGGCAGTTTGAACTGCGCGGCGTGGTGGAGGTGGGTGCCGACGCGCAACGCTGGGACTATGCCGACGTGACCGGCGAGACCTCGTTCTCCAAGCTGGTGACGCACATGCGCCAATACAGCCCCGAGTGGGCGCAGGCGCTGTGCGATGTGCCGGCCAAGAAAATCCGCGAGGTGGCGCAGGAGTTTGTGGCGCAGGCCTGCGTCGGCCAGACTGTGGAGGTGGACGGCAAGCTGTTGCCGTATCGCCCGGTGGCGGTGACCCTGGGCAAGACGGTCAACAACGGCTGGGGCGCCTACGAGTGCTGCTGGGCGCGCACGCTCCTGGCCGTGCTGGTCGGTGCGCTGGAAGTGCCGGGCGGCATTCTGGGCACCACGGTGCGCATCAACAGCCCGCGCGAAGACCGCCACAAGAGCGTGCAGCCGGGGCCGGACGGCTTCATGCTCAACAAGCTCAACCCGACCACCAAGGACAAGTGGCAAAAGGTGCCCAGCGGGCGCAACGCGCACCGCACGCTGGTGCCGCTGGCGGGCAACAGCGGCGCGTGGAGCCAATCGCTGGGCCCGTCGCATCTGGCCTGGATGTTCCAGACCCATGTGCCCAAGAACTGGCCGCGCCCGACCGCGCCCGACATCTGGTTTGCCTACCGCACCAACCCGTCGATCTCGTTCTGGGACACGCACAACGTGGCCAAGACGATTGCGCGCTTTCCGTTCACGGTGTGTTTTGCCTTCACGCCGGACGAGACCAACCACATGGCCGACATCCTGCTGCCCGACGCCACGGATCTGGAGTCCACCCAGCTCATCCGCCTGGGTAAAACCAAGTTCATGGAGCAGTACTGGGAGCACCAAGGCTATGTGCTGCGCCAGCCCGCCGTGGCGCCGCAGGGCCAGGCGCGCGACTTCACCTGGATCGCCACCGAGCTCGCGCGGCGTACAAGCTTGCTGGAACCCTATAACGCCGCCATCAACCGCGGCATTTTTGGCGCGCCGCTCAAAGGCGAGGGGCGTGACTACGAGCTGGCGATTGACCAGGTGCATTCGGTCGATGCCATCTGGGACGCAATCTGCCGCGCCGCCAGCCACGACCTGACCGAAGGCGCGCACGTGCACTCTCTGGACTGGTTCAAGCAGCACGGGCTGCTGACCAAGCCCTATGCGCGCACCGGCTGGTACCTTTACCCGACCATGCAGAGCCAGAACGTGCGCTTCGAGCTGCCCTACCAGGAGCGGCTGATGCGCTCCGGCAAGGAGCTGGGCGCGCGCCTGCACGACGCGGGCGTGGACTGGTGGGACGCGCAGCTCAACGAATACCAGGCGCTGCCGCAGTGGCACGACTTCCCCGGCGTGTGGGAGCAGGACCTGGTGCGCCGTGGCCTGAAGCCCGAGGACTATCCCTACTGGCTGATCACCACCAAGAGCATGCAGTACCACGCCGGCGGCAATGCCTCGATCCAGATGATGGACGAACTGGCCGGCAACGTGCGTGGCCACCATGGCGTGATGATCAATGCTGGCGTGGCGCGCAAGCTCGATATTGAGGATGGCGACACGCTGGAGGTCACTTCGGCCATCGGCATGACCAAAGGCCCGGCCATTGTGGTGCAGGGCATCCGGCCGGACACGCTGGTGATGGTGGGCCAGTTTGACTACTGGGCCACGCCCTATGCCAAGAACCTGAAGTCGCCCAGCCTCAACACCATCGCCCCGATGTCGCTGGACCTGACCGATGCCACGGGCTCGGGCGCCGACATTGTGCGGGTGGCGATTCGGCGCGCGAAGCGGCGCTGAACACCGAGCGAACATGAAACGCGAACCCGGTGAACTGCTGGCGGATTGGGTCCCACCCGAGCGCGGCATGCGTTCGGTGATGGCGCACCGGCTTGATGCGGCCAGCATCGTGCCCGCGCAAGAGGGCTGCTGGGTGGTGGTGGAGCAGGCGCTGCGCGTCGAGGTGCAGGACGTCGGCCACTACACCCTGATGTGCACCCCTACCGGCTCGCCGGAGGCCTCGGGCTACTTGCCGCACGACGGTTTTCTGGGCGAGGGCGGCGAGCCCGGCGCGCTGGCGTTGGCGGCTGGCTTCCTGTTGACCGAAGGGCTGATCGATGCGATGGGCGATGTCGCTTCCATGGCGGTTTGCCCGGACTCAGCCAGCGTGGTGCGGGTTCGCCTGGTCGATCCGGCGCGCGCGCACAGCACGCGGCGCAGCGGCGTGGTGGCCAGTTCCTGCGGCATGTGCGCCAATGTAGACGGCCTGGTCGAGGCCGGTGGAGGCATGCGCGTTGCCAGCACGCTGGTGCTGGGCGCCGCGCAGGTGCACCAGCACATGCGGACCATGCGCGCGCGCCAGGCCATCTTTGCCCGCACCGGCGGCACCCACGCCGCCGCACTGTTTGACGCCGTCGGCACGCTGCTGGCGCTGGCCGAAGACCTGGGGCGACACAATGCACTGGACAAGGTGATTGGCCACTGCCTGTTGCACGGTCTGCCCAGCGCGGGGGGCTGCGTGCTGCTGTCGGGCCGCGTCAGCCTGGAGATGGTTACCAAGGCGGCGCGCGCCGGTATTGAACTGGTGGCAGCGGTGTCGGCACCGTCGAGCATGGCCATCGATACCGCGCGCCGCGCGGGCATCACCCTGTGCGGCTTTGTGCGCGGTGAGCGGTTGACGGCGTTCACGCATCCAGAGCGGCTGCGCGGCTGAGTTCTTGCGGTGCTGTGGTCTACCCGCACGACAGGCTGATCGCCTGCAGCGTTTGCCCGCTTTGAGCGTCGGATACCACCAGGTTGATCTGCCTCGCGTGCGCAGCCTGACCAGCGATGGCGTTGAACTTGAGCGACTGCGCACCCTGGTAACGACCCACTGGCGCGTACTGGCGCACCACAAAGTCGTGTTTGAGCGCCTCACCATTGTTTTCACCCGCCGTTACGCGTGAGCTGTGGTCGTGTTCTGTCACGCTCCAGTAGGCGCTCCAGGCGGTCACGCCGGCTGCCGGGGTCACCTCGGCCTGAAAACTGTTGGGGTCGTTGACCGAGCGTTGCAGGACTATGGTGGCGCGCGACGGCTCGTTCGTGGCCACGGTGGTCGCACCCACGTAACCCCGCCAGTCGCGCCCATTGCGCACCACTTGGGGGGTGTAGATGCTGCGCAGGCCATTGGCAGCCGCCAGTTGCCGCTGGCGCTCGGTGTGCTCCGGTTTGGCAAAGCGGTCCACCCAGCCGATGTAGTCCCAGTAACCCACATGAAACGCCTGCGCCACCACCGGCTTGCCCTTGAGCGTGGACAGCCACTGGTCGGCCGGTGGGCAGGAACTGCACCCTTCGGAGGTGTACAGCTCGATCACCGGAGTCAGCTGCTCGCCCGAGCGCGTTTCGCAGCTTGGGTTGGCGGCAAGCGTTGCCACTGGCAGGCAGAGTAAGGCAAGCAGGGATTGGCGCGGGTGAATCGGAAGCATGGTCATGTGCCGGTGGGTGACTGAGCTCTTTTGTCGGAGCTCGGCGTCGATTCTTACGCCGGTAACGGCACGACCAAGACGCCGACTAATCGGCTTTCTTCTGACCTAACTTGCGGTACACCGTGGCGCGGCTGATCCCTAGGGCGCGGGCGGCTTCGGTCACGTTGCCTTTGGCGTCCGTCACGGCCTTGCGAATCAGGGCCGACTCCACGTCCTTGAGGGGCTGGGCCGGCGGCGTCAGCGCGCGTCGTTCCAGGGTGATGGGCTCGGTCTCACACGCGCGCGCAATCGGCAACGCTTGCAGGCGCAGCCCGGTCCATAACGGAATCTCCAGCCGGGGGTCGCTGCGCCGCACCGCGTCAAACAGCGTTTGGTAAGGGATGCCAAACACTTCGCTCACGTGCACGACATGCCCACGGGTGCCGCCTAGATTGCTCACCATCTCGCGCGCAATGCGGTTGGCCCCGGTGATCCAGCCATCCGCGTCCAGGCACAGCAGACCGTCGGCGTCGCTGCCCATGGGGTTACCGGGCCAGCTCAGTCGCACGGTCAGGGCGTGTGGCTGCGCCAGCACCAGGGCGTTCTCGATCTTGCTGGCCGACTGCGTGACCAGATGTTTGAGCTCTGGGCGTTCCACGGCATCAATGCCGGTCAGGTCCAGCATGCCGACGCACTGGCCGTCCGGCCCAAACAGTGGCGCGCCGGCACAGCTGTAGACCGAGGTGTCGGCAAAGAAGTGTTCGCCGCGATGCAGCCAAACTGGCTGCAGCTCGCCCAACGCAGCACCAATGGCGGTGGTGCCCACTTTGGATTCCGACAGGTCTACGCCGATGCGAGTGATCAGGTTGGCACGCGGGTCGGAGCGGTCGATGGCGCCACTGACGTCCACCACCACGCCCTGGGCGTTGGTCAGGATCGCGAAGTAGCGGGTGTTGACAATGGCCCGGCCCAGCGTGGCCAGCACCGGGCGCGCGGTCTGCACCAAGACGGCGTTGTTCTGCGCGGTGCGGCGCATCTGTTCGCTGGTCAGCACATCAAACTCGACCCGACGTCCGGGTTGCAGCCCCATGGCCATGCAGCGCTGCCAGGATCGTTCTATCCAGGGGGCGATGGCGCCGCCGGGCGGGGCGTGGCGCTCGTGCAGTACCGCTTGGCGCGCTTGCGCAATGCGGCTCAGCCGGGTCAACGCGGCGGGACTTGGCGTGGGAGCGGCAGGCGAGTGCATGGTGTGCGAATTGTGCGCCAAGCCAAGCCGGGCTGCTGATGGGAGCCACTGTTTCAAATTGAGAATTTCAGTGCTGCAGCAAGGTTGGGCTAGGGTTGTCCCTAGGGTGTAAAGGGGCTTGCCGAACAACAATGCCTAGGCAAATCAGTTCATAGGCAAACCATTGCATAAGTGGTTTGCGGATCTTCAGCAATCGCCCCAAAAGGAGACAACCATGCAAAAGGTGTTGCACATCAATGCAGACAAGTGCACCGGCTGCCTGCAGTGCGAGATGGCCTGTTCGTTCGAGAACTACGCCACCTTCGCGCCAGCCAAGTCGCGCATCAAGGTGTTTGACTTTCACCATACCGGCAAAAAGGTGCCCTACACCTGCACGCAGTGCGACGAAGCCTGGTGCCTGCACGCCTGTCCGGTGGAGGCGATCACGTTGGACAAGGCCACTGGGGCCAAAGTGGTGAACGAGACCACCTGTGTGGGCTGCAAAGTCTGCACCATTGCCTGTCCGTTTGGCACCATCAATTACGTGCAGGAAACCGGCAAGGTGCAAAAGTGCGACTTGTGCGGTGGCGCACCGGCCTGTGCCGAGGCCTGCCCGACCGGCGCCATCACCTTCATCGACGCCAACTGGACTGGCCTGGGCAAGATGGCGCAGTGGGCCGACAAGCTTGGCAATCAACCCAACGCAGCAGCTTAAGGAGAATCGATCATGTCATGGGCTGGAAAAATTCTTCGCGTCAACCTGACGGCCGGCACGGTCAAGTCCGAGCCGCTCAACATGCAATGGGCGCGCGACTACGTGGGGTCGCGCGGGCTGGGCACCAAGTACCTGGTGGAAGAGATCGACGCCAAGGTCGATCCGCTGTCACCCGACAACAAGATCATCTGGGCAACCGGGCCGTTGACCGGCACCATGGCGTCTACCGGCGGGCGCTATACAGTCATTACCAAAGGGCCGCTGACCGGCGCGATTGCCTGCTCCAACTCGGGCGGCTACTGGGGCGCCGAGCTCAAGATGGCCGGTTGGGACATGATCATCTTCGAGGGCAAGAGCCCTAAACCGGTGTACCTGTACATCAACGATGACGTGGCCGAGCTGCGCGACGCTGCCCACCTGTGGGGCAAGAGCGTCTGGCAGACCGAAGAGATCATCAAGAAGGGCTTGCAGGACCCGCTCACCCGGGTCTCCAGCATCGGCAAGGCCGGCGAGAACGGTGTGCTGTTTGCCGCGGTTGTGAACGACCTGCACCGCGCAGCCGGGCGCTCGGGCGTGGGCACCGTGATGGGTAGCAAGAACCTCAAAGCAATCGCCGTACGCGGTACGCTGGGCGTGGGCAACGTGAAGGACCCGAAGGGTTTCATGGCGGCTGTCGCTACCGCCAAGAAAGTACTGGCCGACAATGCCGTGACCGGGCAGGGCTTGCCCGCCTACGGCACGCAGGTGCTGATGAACGTCATCAACGAAATGGGCGGCCTGCCCACACGCAACCACCGCGACGTGCAGTTCGAGGGCGCCAAGGACATTTCGGCCGAAGCCATGGTCACGCCGCGCAAGACCGATGGCAAGAAGCACCTGGTGACCAACCAGGCCTGCTTTGGCTGCACCATCGCCTGTGGGCGCATCAGCAAGATGGATGAGAACCACTTCACGATTCAAAACAAGCCCCAGTACCGCGGTGCCAATGGCGGCCTGGAGTACGAAGCAGCGTGGTCGCTGGGCGCCGCCAATGGCGTCAACGACCTGGAAGCGCTGCAGTACGCCAACCTGCTGTGCAACGAGGAAGGCATCGACCCCATCACCTTTGGCGCCACCGTGGGCGCGGTCATGGAGCTGTACGACATGGGCGTGCTGACCAAGGAGCAGATTGGCATCGAGGCCAACTTTGGCTCGGCCCAGGCGCTGGCGTTTCTGGCGGAAGAAACCGTCAACGGGCGCGGCTTTGGCAAGGAAATTGGCCAGGGCTCCAAACGCCTCACTGCCAAGTACGGCCACCCCGAGCTGAGCATGAGCTCCAAGGGCCAGGAGTTCCCGGCCTACGACGGGCGCGCCATCCAGGGCATTGGGCTGGCCTATGCCACCTCCAACCGGGGCGGCTGTCACCTGCGCGGCTACACCATTGCCTCGGAAGTATTTGGCATTCCGGTCAAGACCGACCCTACCGAGCACGAGGGCAAGCCCGAGCTGGTGAAGGCCTTCCAGGACGCCACGGCCGCCTTTGATTCGTCGGGCCTGTGCATCTTCACCACCTTTGCCTGGAGTCTGCCGGACTTGTCGTCGCAGTTGACGCCGGCTTGCGGCGCGCCGTACACCGTGGAAGAGCTTGCCCTGATCGGCGAACGCATCTGGAACATGGAGCGCGAGTTCAACAACCGCGCCGGTTTCACCGCCAAGGACGACAGCCTGCCGCCACGCCTGCTCAAGGAAGCCTGCAAGACCGGTGGCTCCAAGGGCAAGGTCAGCATGCTGGGCGAGATGATGCCCAAGTACTACAGTGCCCGCGGGTGGGACAGCGAAGGCCGCCCCACGGCCGACACCAAGGCGCGCTTGGGCTTGTAGGCCGGCACGTAACGCAGGTCAAATAGGGTCGGATCACCGCCCGCAGCGCAGCGAAGGGTGTGTGCTCTGACCCCGTTTGACCGGAAACAACGAAGTAGCGGTCCCCTGCGGCCGCTTTTCTTTTCGAACACGCAAAGGGCATTGTCATGACCCATCACCTGATCCTAGGCGCCGGCCCCGCCGGTGTCATTGCTGCGGAGACCATCCGCAAACACGCGCCCACGGACACCATCACCGTCGTCGGCGACGAGCGCGAGCCACCGTACTCGCGCATGGCCATTCCCTACCTGCTGATGGGTAACGTGGATGAGCGCGGCACCTACCTGCGCAAGGGGGCCTCGCACTATGCCGATCTGGCCATCAACCTGGTGCACGCACGCGCCAAGCAGCTTGATACCGGTGCGCGCACGGTGGCGCTGGACAACGGCCAGACGCTGAAGTTCGACACCCTGTTGATTGCCACCGGCTCCAGCCCGGTGCGCCCACCGATCCCCGGCATGGACTGCGCCGGTGTGCATCCCTGCTGGACCCTCGCCGACGCGCGCGCCATCATGTCGCTGGCAACCAAGGGAGCCAGGGTGTTGCAGATGGGTGCGGGCTTCATCGGCTGCATCATCATGGAAGCGCTGGCCGCGCGCGGCGTGCAGCTGAGCGTGGTCGAGATGGGGGACCGCATGGTGCCGCGCATGATGGGCCCGACTGCTGGCGGCATGATCCGCGACTGGTGCGAGGCCAAGGGCGTGCAAGTCTTCACCGGCACGCGGGTCGAGGCCATCAGCGCGGGCAGCCCCTTGAGCGTGCGCCTGTCCAATGGCCAGACCGTGGCGGCCGATCTGGTCATCAGTGCCACCGGCGTTAAGCCGGCCATTGGGTTCCTGGAGAATTCAGGCGTCACTTGCCTGATGGGCGTGCTCACCGACGAACACCTGCAGACCAACGTGCCCGGCATCTACGCCGCTGGCGACTGCGCCGAGGCTTTTGACAAGGTATCGGGCAAGACCATCGTGAGCGCGATCCAGCCCAACGCGGCCGAGCAGGCGCGCGTGGCGGCGTTGAACATGGTGGCTTTTGGCAAGGGTGCTGCGCCGCTGGCCGAGCTCAAGGGCGTGACCCAGATCAACGTGCTCGACACGCTGGGTTTGATCTCTGCCAGCTTTGGCGATTGGGCCGGTGTGGCGGGTGGCGAGCACGCCGAGCTGACCGACAGGCAAGGCGGCCGCCACCTGAGCCTGCAGTTCAAGGACGACGTGCTGGTGGGCTGCAACTCGGTCGGCTGGACCGAGCATGTGGGCGTGATGCGCGGCCTGGTCGAAGGCCAGGTAAAGCTGGGCGAGTGGAAGGACCGGCTGATGCAAGACCCCACGCAACTGATGCACGCCTACCTGGCCAGCGCCCAAGGGCAGGGTGCCTGGAGCGGCGCCGACGATGCGCGCCGCCGCTAGGCCAAATCCCCATGCGGATCACCTTCAAGCTGTTTGCCCAACTGACCGACTTCCTGCCGGTCGAGGCACGCCATACCAACGTGATCGAGATTGAGGTGGACCCGCAGGCCACCATCAGCCAGATCATCGAGCCCTACGGCATGCCACCCAAGCTGGTGCACCTGGTGCTGGTCAACGGAACTTATGTGGCGCCCGAGCAGCGCCCGACGCAGACGCTGCACGACGGTGACGTGCTGGCCATCTGGCCGCCCATTGCGGGGGGCTAGTGCGTCCTGTCGGCGCTGGCTGCTCACCCTCATCATGCAATCGAGTTACCCCGAAAAGTTTGAGCGCGAGATGGGTTGCACCGAGGGGGAGTGGCTTGCCAGCGTGCCGCGGGCGCTGGGGGACTACCCGTACCAGTTGTCCGCGCAGACTCTGCTGGTACAGATCGGCCTGGGCGCTCTGGCGGTGCAATGGAAGGTCGGCGAGCCGCGTGTCATCGCCTTGGCGCGTATTCCCCGTTTGTTGGTGCAGTTCGGCTTCACCGGCCTGGATGAGGCGCAGCGCCTGGCGTTCATGAAACGCTTTGATTTGTATATGCAGCGTGGGGGCGGGTGAGGCGCGACGTCGTTCGTTTGGTCGCAAGATCGAGCCGCCTGTCTTGCGCTGACGCAGTGTGTCGCTTTCAATTGGCCGTGTGTGACACGGCCTAGGTACAGTCGGGGCATGTCAAGTCGCAACCCAACGTCCCGCTCATGACAACCCAACCGCCCACACCCGCCACCCCCACCGCCTGGGCCCGATTTATCGGGCGCAGCGTTCAACTGTTTCATGCCTATGCTGGTTGGCTGGTTGGCATCAGTTGGCGGCGCTTTTTTGTGCTGTCGCTGGGTTTGATCATCACGGTGGCCATCGTTCACGACGTCCCGCCCTTTAGCTGGACATACACCGAAGTGCTGCCCGCGCGTGACCAGGCGCGCCGACCGGCCAAGCCGCCACGGACCCCCACGCCGCCGGCCAAGCGAACTGAGCCGCCGGCTGTTGAGCCACCGGCCACGCCGCAGTCGCAAGAGGGGGTGGAGATCAACATTGACGAGCGCGGCGTGACTGTCACACCACGCGCCGGCGCCTCGGCACCGGCGTCGAGTGCATCCGACGCCAAGGGCAGCGGGTTCGAGCTGAAAGTGCCTGGGGTAAGCATCCGCTTGCCGCCGGGAGCTGATGCGCAAGCGGTTCGCGAGGCGGTTGAAGAGGCGCGGCGCGAGATTCGCTCGGCCATCGACGAAGCAAAAGAGGATGCCAAGGATGCCGCGCGTGAAGCCGCCGAGGCACGTGGCCCTAGGTTTGTCTCCCACAAGTTTGGCGAGCCATTGATGCCGCTGACGATGTGGTTCATCTTCATTTCGGCCATCATCAAGTTCACCTACAAGGGTACGGTGGCGGCCGAGGCCAAGGCGGCGCAGGCGACCGAGGTGGCCGAGTCCGAATCCTTGAAGCGCCAGGTCATCGAGGCGCGCATGGCCGCCATGCAGGCCCAGGTGGAGCCCCACTTTTTGTTCAACACCCTGGCCAGCATTGACCACTTGATCGAGACCGATCCGGCGCGCGCCAGCATCATGCAAAAGAACCTGATCGCCCTGCTGCGTGCCAGCATGCCCACCATGCGCGAGGCCAATGCCCGGGCCACGCGTGACCTGGGGCGCGAGCTGGCGATGATCCGGCCCTATCTTGAAATCCTGAAAGTGCGCATGGAGGAGCGGCTGCAGACCGATATTCGCGTGAGCGACGGGCTGCTGTCAGCCGAGTTTCCGCCCATGATGTTGCAAAGCCTGGTGGAAAACGCCATCAAGCACGGGCTGGAGCCAAAGGCCGAGGGCGGCCAATTGACGGTGAGTGCCGAAATCGCGCATGGCAAACTAGCCGTGACCGTGGCCGACACCGGCCTGGGTTTTGGCAAGGCGGCCACCAACGGCACCGGCATTGGTTTGAGTAATATCCGTGAACGCCTCACCTTGCTGTATGGCGCCAAGGCCTCACTGAGCGTAGGAGAAACACCCGGCGGTGGTACCTCGGTCACCATCACCGTGCCCTATGCGGTAAACGCGGACGCGCAAGCCGAGACCTCCGGCCCTTGATAAACCTTTGCCCACCTTGCGGGAATGAACAAATGACACGTGCTCTGATTGCCGACGACGAACGCCTGATGCGCGACCAGCTTCGCGCGCGCTTGAAGGAGGTGTGGCCCGAGCTGGAGATCGTGGCCGAGGCCAAGAACGGCCAGGAGGCGGTGGCGTTGACCGAACAGCATCACCCCGACATTGTGTTCCTGGACATTCGCATGCCGGTGCTCACGGGGGTGGACGCGGCGCGTCAGATCGCACAGCTTCCAACGTATGACGAGGCCGAGGGCTGGCCGGGCTGCGAGATTGTCTTTATCACCGCCTACGACCAGTACGCGGTGCAGGCCTTCGAGCAAGGCGTAGTGGACTATGTGCTCAAGCCCGCCGAGCGCGAGCGCTTGACGCTGACGGTGCAACGCATCAAGCAGCGCATGGCGGAGCGCAACCGGCCGACTGGCGACGGCGACAGTGCGCCCGCGCCGTTGCTGCCCACGCACACGCCGGACATGCAGCAATTGCTGCAACGCCTGGCCGTTCAGCTCAACCCCTCGGCCACGCCCAAATTGCAGTGGATCCAGGCCAGTGTGCGCCAGAGCATTCAGATGATTCCGGTCGAAGACGTGCTGTTCTTCATCTCGGACGAAAAATACACCCGGGTGCAAACGGCCACGGTGGAGGCACTGATACGCAAACCGATCAAGGAACTGGTGGAAGAGATTGACATGAACCTGTTTTGGCAGATTCACCGCTCCACGCTGGTCAACATCAAGGCGATTTCCGGCGTGAGCCGCGACGAGCGTGGCCGCCAACTGGTAAGCGTTCGCGGCAGCACCGAGAAGCTGGAAGTCAGCCGCAGTTACACGGGCTTGTTCAAGGCGATGTAGCTGGGCGGGACGGTCCCCCTCGGTCCTATACGAAAATAATAGCCAGAACGGCTTCTCGTAGTTACTTGGTAGCTATGAAAAACATAGCGCTTCGAATCCCGACGATGGTCAGCGCCAGGGAGCCGAACAGATGCAGCGCTGCGGTAGCCGTGCCCAGCAGGTAGCGTTGCTGACTCAGGAGGCCGATCACTTCGGCGGAGAAACTGGAGAAGGTGGTCAGCGCACCCAGGAAACCGGTGACCAATGCCAGCCGCCACACCGGGTCCAGATTGGGCAGCACCTGAAAAACTGCCACGCACACCCCCACCAGGTAGCCGCCGATCAAATTGGCGGCCAGCGTGCCCCAAGGGATAAGGGCGCCCGGATTGAGCCACAGGCCGAGGCCCCAGCGGGCGAGGGCGCCCAGGCTGGCACCGATGCAGATGGCAAAGACGGAGGTCATGTGGACGCCATCATAAGGGGGCGTTCAGCGGTCATGCGTGCAATCACGGGCACCCATCGCGATTTTCTTGGGCAAGACTGGGCGACGAGGGTTGCGGGTGACAATCGCAGGCGTGCCAACACCGCGCCGTGCGCATCGGGCAGACACGATGCTCGGTTGCTATTTTGGAGCCTCATCGGCCATGAACCTGCGATTCGTCGAAGCCTTTTACTGGGTTGCCTCGCTCAAGAGCATCTCGCGCGCGGCGGACAAGCTGTTTCTGACGCAGTCCGCCATGTCCAGCCGTATCGCCACGCTGGAGGACGAGCTGGGTGTGCTGCTGCTGGACCGGCGCGACAAGCAGTTCAAGCTCACCGCGGCGGGTGCACGGTTTCTGGTCTATGCCCAGAAGCTGCTGGAGCTGCAGCGCGAGGTCAAGGCCGAGATGGGTTCGGGCGCGCCGCTGGCGGTGTCGATGCGCATTGGGGCCATTGAGTCGGTGTTGCATTCCTGGCTGATTCCGTGGCTGGAGAAGCTGCGCCAGGACCAGCCTGGGCTGGAGCTGGAGCTAACTGTGGAGACTACGCCCGTGTTGTTGGACCAGATCCAGCGCGGTACCTTGGATCTGGTATTTGCCGTGTTGCCCGCCTCCGCCGACGGGGTGCGCAACCGTGCGCTGCCGACCATGGAAATGGCCTTTGTCGGCAACCCCGCACTGCACAAAAAAAGAAGTTACCGGCTCCATGAGTTGGCCGAGATGGAGTTGTTGACCTTCCAGAAGGGCTCGCAACCCCATGTCACGCTGCTGGACTTGTTTCGCCAGCACCAACTGGAGCCCAAAAGGGTGCACGCCATCTCGTCCATTTCCGCGATGCTGCAATTGGTGCAGGGCGGCTTTGGCGTGGCCTTGTTGCCGCGCGTGGCGGTGCAGCGCCTGGCCGGTGTTGCCAGCCTGAAGCTGCTCTCCTGCGATGCCAAATTGCAGGCCTTGCCCATCCATGCCAGCTACCGCACGGACCCCACGTCACAGGCCGTGGAGCGGGTGGTCAAGTCCGCGCTGGCCTTCGTGGAGGGTGCGCCCCACGCACCAAAACGGGCAGCGAAACAAGCACCGAAACAGGCGATAAAGGGTAAACCCTGAAAATCGAAAAAATCGATGCTGGTAGCGAAATATTTTGAGTTTGCACATCACTACTTGAGCTTCCACAATCCGCCCATCGCCATCCACATGGCATGCAATTGGGGAATTTCTGGTGAGCCTTTCGTCGCAATCGATACCGTCGGTTTTCAGTTCTGATGACCGTCGCAACGCGCAACAGGTGCGCAAGCTGATTCGCCAGGGCGTCTGGCATTCGCACACCAGTGGCTTGGCCAGCGACCATGTGCAAGGCAACGTGGTGATTCTTCCCGAGGCCCTGGCCACGGACTTCCTGCGCTACTGCCAGCGCAACCCCAAACCCTGCCCGCTGCTGGCCGTGTCCGAGCCCGGCCAGGCCCAGTTGCCAGGTTTGGGCGCGGACATTGATATCTGCACCGACCTGCCGCGCTACCGGGTGTGGCGTGACGGCGCGGTAGTCGATGTGCCGACCGACATTTCGGCCTTGTGGCGCGACGACCTGGTGACCTTTGTGCTGGGCTGTTCCTTTTCGTTCGAGCAGGCCTTGCTCGAAGCGGGGCTGCCGCTGCGCCATATCGAACAGGGCAAAAACGTGGCGATGTACCGCAGCAATATCCAGACCGCGCCTGCTGGCATCTTCCATGGCCCGATGGTGGTGTCCATGCGCCCCATGAAGGCAGCGGCGGCCATTCGCGCCGTGCAGGTCACCTCACGCTTCCCCAATGTGCATGGTGCGCCGGTGCATCTGGGCGATCCCACTCTGATCGGTATCAGCAGTCTGAATGCGCCCGACTACGGGGACGCCGTTGAGGTGATGGACAACGAAATACCGGTGTTCTGGGCCTGCGGCGTCACGCCCCAAGCAGCACTGGTCCAGGCCCGCCCCGCGTTTTGCATCACCCATGCACCGGGGGCCATGCTGATCACCGACCTGCTCAACCAACAACTCGCTTCTTTCTGAGCGCCCCCATTTCCCGGCCCACTCTTCACCCACCCACCAAGGACTGACATGAAAAAACTCGCCCTGATCCTGAGCTGCTCCGCCACGCTGGTCGCCCCGCTGGCCTTCGCACAAACCAAGTGGGACTTGCCCACGGGTTATGCCACCTACACCTTCCAGACCGAAAACGTGCAGCAGTTCGCGGATGACGTGGCCAAGGCCACCGGCGGCAAGCTCAAAATCACGGTGCATGCCGGGGCTTCGTTGTACAAGATGCCCGAGATCAAGCGTGCTGTACAAAGCGGCCAGACCCAGGCCGGTGAGTTCATCCTGTCGGCCTATTCCAACGAAAATCCGCTGTTCGGCGTGGACTCCATTCCCTTCCTGGCCACCAGTTACGACGCAGCACAAAAGTTGTATGCGGTTGCAAAGCCAGCCACTGAAAAGCTCCTGGCAGACCAGGGCATGAAGCTGCTGTTCTCGGTGCCATGGCCCGGTCAGTCGCTGTATTCCGTCAAACCCATGAAGACCATGGACGACTTCAAGGGCACCAAGATGCGCGCCTACAACCCCTACACCACCAAGATTGCGCAGATGGTGAAGGCCCAGCCGGTGACGATTCAATTGGCAGAGCTGGGGCAGGCCCTGGCAACGGGTGCTGTCGACAACTTCCTGACCTCCAGCGCCAGCGGTGTGGACAGCAAGCTGTTTGAGCAAACCAAGTATTTCTACATCGTCAACGGATGGTTGCCCCGCAACGCTACGGTGGTCAACAAAAAGGCCTTTGACGCGCTGGACAAGGCCACACAAGACGCCGTGGTTGCTGCCGGCAAAGCGGCCGAAGAGCGTGGCTGGGCTGCCAGCCGCGCCAAAGATGCGGGCTACATCGCCGAGCTTGCCAAACAGGGCATGACCACCGGCCAGCCCAGCACCGAGATCCGCGACGGCCTTTCCAAGATTGGCGACACCATGGTGCGCGATTGGCTTGCCTCGGCGGGCCCGGATGGCGTTGCCATCATTGAAGCCTACAAAAAGAAGTAACTCAGCGCCCGGCACTTGTTTCTTTGAACCGTAGGAGGCTGTGATGAATGCGTTGGTCAAGAATTTTTATCAGTTCCTGCTGTTCCTCTCGGGGCTGGCCATGGTGGCGACGTTTGGCATTATTTTGCTGGGGGTGGCGGCCCGGCAATTCTTGTGGGACATACCGGGGCTGGATGCGTATGCCGGTTACGCCATTGCCGCCACCCTGTTCCTGGCCTTGCCGGCATCGCTGCGCCATGGGGACCATATCCGCGTCACCATGGTGCTGCAACGATTGCCCCCCCGTTTGCTCAACGTAATTGAGTACTGGTGCCTGGCGGCGGCCTCGGCCTTGACCCTGTTCTTTGCTTTCTACGCGGCTCGTTTGGTGTGGCAGTCGTACACCTACCACGACGTGTCGGCCGGTGCCGATGTCACGCCTCTGTGGATGCCGCAAGTGCTGATGTTGCTGGGGTGCATTGGCTTGGCCGTGGCGTTTGTCGATGCCTTGATCAGCCGCATCCAGGGGCGACCGTTTTTTGAAGTGGCGGATGGCGAATCGGCCCGCGCCGAATAACCACCCGCCTAACGGACGAGCGAGAACACCATGGATATCCTGATTGCTGGCGCGCTGATCGTGCTGCTCTTTGTTGTACTGGGCTCCGGCATGTGGATTGGCCTGTCCCTGCTGGGCGTGGCGGTGATTGCCATGGAGCTCTTTACCCAGCGCCCCGTGGGCGACGCAATGCTGCTGACCATTTGGGGCTCTACCTCCAGCTGGACACTGACAGCACTGCCGCTGTTTCTGTGGATGGGCGAAATCCTGTTTCGCAGCAAGTTGTCGGAAGGCTTGTTTAGAGGTCTGGCACCGTGGGTGAACTGGTTGCCCGGACGCCTGCTGCACGTGAATGTGATTGGCAGCACCATCTTTGCGGCGGTATCGGGCTCATCGGCAGCCACCTGCGCCACCATTGGCAAGATCTCGCTGCCCGAGTTGAAGAAGCGCGGCTACCCGCAAGACATCTCGATTGGTACCTTGGCGGGGGCCAGCACGCTGGGTCTGTTGATTCCCCCTTCCATCATCATGATTGTGTACGGCGTGGCGGCCAACGTGTCGATTGCCAAGTTGTTCATCGCGGGGGTGATTCCGGGCCTGGTGCTGGCCAGCCTGTTCAGTGGCTACATCGTTATCTGGGCGTTGTTCAACAAAGAGAAGATTCCGCCGGCCGATGCGGCCATGACCTTTGCGCAAAGAATCTATGAAGGGCGCAACCTGATTCCCGTGGTGTCGCTGATTGCCTTGGTCTTGGGGTCCATCTATTCCGGCATTGCGACCGCGACCGAGGCAGCCGCCCTGGGTGTTGGGGGTTCACTGCTGCTGTCGGGCATCGAGCGCTCGCTCACCTGGGCCACGTTCAAGAGCGGTCTGTATGCGGCGTGCCGGGTGTACTGCATGATTGGTTTGATTCTGGCGGGCGCAGCCTTCCTGACCCTGGCTATGGGCTTTATCGGTCTGCCACGGCACCTGGCTGAGTTCATTGGCGGACTCAAGCTGTCGCCCTTGATGCTGATCGTGATCCTGATCGGCTTCTTCATCGTTCTGGGCTGTTTTCTGGATGGCATCTCCATGGTGGTTCTGACCATGTCGGTGCTGTTGCCCACGGTGGAAAAGGCCGGCTTTGATCTGATCTGGTTTGGCATCTTCATCGTGTTGGTGGTCGAGATGGCGCAGATCACCCCACCGGTGGGCTTCAACCTCTTTGTGTTGCAGGGCCTGACCAAAAAGCAGTTGATGTACCTGGCCCGGGTGGCGGCTCCCTTCTTTGCTGTGATGGTGGCCATGGTGTTCCTGACCTACTTCATCCCGAATATGGTGCTTTGGATGCCGCGCAATATGGGCTGAAATCCAAGCCCGCATGGGGTTAGCGGGCGCCCTCATCCTTCTCGGAGATTCCCATGAAAGCGATATTGCTTGCTGCCTTGTGTGCGGCCACGGTGACGCACGCACAAACTTCCTGGAAATTGGCCACCGGCTATCGGACCGAGTCGTTTCATACGGCGAACATTTCCCAGTTCGCCCGCGAGGTGGCCGCAGCCACCAACGGCCAGTTGACGATAGATGTGGCGCCCAACGGCAGTTTGTTCAAGCTCGGCGAGATCCGCCAGGCGGTACAAGACGGAAAAGTGCAGGCGGGGGAGACCATCATGACCAGCATGGTCAAGGAAATTCCGATTGCCGGAGCGGACTCCATTCCGTTTGTGGTGGGCTCCTACAAACGAGCACAGCGCCTGTGGGAGTTGCAGCGCCCCGGCATGGAGCGAGACTTTGGACAGCGGGGCCTGAAGATTTTGTACGCCGTGCCTTGGCCACCGCAAGGGCTGTACACCACACGTCCGGTGAAGGCGATGGGCGATTTCAAGAACGTCAAGATGCGAACCTACAACCAGACTACGGTGCGGCTGGCGGAAATGCTGGGCGCCACGCCCGTGGATGTAGCCATGCTGGATGTCGGCAAGGCTGTAGCGGATGGCCGCATGGACGCCATGATCACGTCCGCTGTGACCGGGGTGGAGAACAAGGTCTGGGGGCCAATCAAGCACTACTACGAAATCAGTGCCTGGTTTCCGAAGAACATTGTGTTCGTCAACGCCAAGACCTTTGAAGCGCTGGCACCCGACGCCCGCTCGGCGGTGCTAAAGGCGGCTACCGACGCCGAATATCGGGGTTGGGTTGCCAGCGAGGCAGTTGCCCAGACTGCCACCCGGGAGTTGCAAGCCAACGGCATCAAGGTGGAACGCATATCCAGCGAGTTGGAAACTGATCTCAAACGCATAGGCGAGCGCTTCTCCCGCGAATGGGTGCGCTCCGTGGGCCACGCCGCCAGCGACATCTTTGTTCCCTTTTACTTCAACTAGACCTGTCTGTCTCTTTTAGACAAGAGGCCCAAAAATCATGCAAGAAATTAGCAACCCCCAGGACCGCAAACTCTGGCAATTCTGGATCGACCGCGGCGGCACCTTCACCGACGTGGTGGGCAAGCGTCCCAACGCGGATGGCTCTTACACCCTGGTCACGCACAAGCTGCTCAGCGAAAACCCCGAGCAGTACCGCGACGCCGCCGTGGCCGGCATCCGCCACTTGTTGGGCCTGAAAGCGGGTGAACCGGTGACGCCGGAGCAGGTGGAGTGCGTGAAGATGGGCACCACCGTGGCCACCAATGCGCTGCTGGAGCGCAAGGGTGAACCCACGCTCTTGGTCACCACGCGCGGCTTTCGTGATGCGCTGCGCATTGCCTACCAGAACCGTCCGCGCATTTTTGACCGCAACATCCAGCTGCCCGAGCTGCTGTACAGCGCTGTGGTGGAGGCCCAGGAGCGCATGGGCGCACACGGCGAGGTGGTTGAATCGCTGGACGAGGCGCTATTAAAAGAGGAGCTACTAGCCCAATATGCACGAGGGCTACGCAGTGTTTCTATTGTATTCATGCATGGCTACCGCTATACCACCCATGAGAAAGCGGCTGCCAGGTTGGCCCGCGAGGTGGGCTTCACCCAGGTCAGCACCTCGCATGAGACCAGCCCGATGATGAAGTTTGTCAGCCGGGGCGACACCACCGTGGTGGATGCCTATCTGTCGCCCATCCTGCGCCGCTACGTGGAGCAGGTGGCGGGTGAGATGCCCGGTGTGAAGTTGTTCTTCATGCAATCGTCTGGCGGGCTGACCGATGCGCATGCCTTCCAGGGCAAGGATGCGATCCTGAGCGGCCCGGCCGGTGGCATTGTGGGCATGGCACGGACAGCGGAGCTGGCCCATCGTCATGACCCGGCTGCCATGGCCGGGCCGGTGAAAATCATCGGTTTTGACATGGGCGGCACGTCCACCGACGTGTCGCACTACGCCGGCGAGTTTGAGCGCGAGTTCGAGACCCAGGTGGCCGGTGTGCGCATGCGCGCACCGATGATGAGCATTCACACCGTTGCCGCCGGGGGCGGCTCGTTGTTGGCGTTTGACGGTGCGCGTTTTCGCGTTGGGCCACAAAGCGCCGGTGCCAACCCCGGCCCTGCCAGCTACCGCCGCGGCGGCACGCTGGCAGTGACGGACGCCAACGTGATGCTGGGCAAGATCCAGCCGCGCTACTTCCCCAAGGTGTTTGGCCCGCAGGCCAACGAGGCCCTGAGCCTGGAAGCGGTGCAAACCCAATTTGCCGAACTGGCGGAAAGAACCCGGCGCCCGGCGGAGGAAGTGGCCGAAGGTTTCATCAGCATCGCCGTGCAGCAGATGGCCAATGCCATCAAGAAGATTTCCGTGGCCCGCGGCTACGACGTGACCGGCTACACGCTGCAGTGCTTTGGTGGCGCTGGCGGCCAACACGCTTGCCTGGTGGCCGACGCCCTGGGCATGACCCGTGTTTTTGTGCACCCGCTGGCCGGTGTGCTCAGCGCCTATGGCATGGGCCTGGCCGACCAGACCGTGATCAAGGAACAAGCGGTGGAGGTCAAGCTGCAGGTGGACGCGCTGCCCGCCATCGTCACCCAGTTGGACGCGCTGGCGGCACAAGCCCAAGGTGAGCTGCTGCGCCAGCAGGTCAACCTGGGCGCCATCACCGTGCACCGCCGTGTGCACGTGCGCTACGACGGCAGTGACTCGGCTCTGGTGGTGGCCTACCCGCAGGCGGCCGATGCGCAGGCCACCGTGGCCTTGATCGTGGCCGGCTTTGAGGCCGCCTACCGCCAGCGCTTTGCTTTCCTGATGCAGGGCAAAGGGCTGATCGTGGAAGCGGTGTCGGTGGAGGCCGTGATTGCGGGTGATGCGCCCGAGGAGCCCCGTCACGCGATGAACGCACCACGTGACTTGCAAGCCTGCGGCGCGGTGCGCGAGACCGTGCGCATGTACTCGGGTGGCGCGTGGGTGCAAGCGGCCCTGGTGGTGCGCGAAGACCTGCGCCCCGGCGACGTCATCCCCGGCCCGGCCATCATTGCCGAGAAGAACGCCACCACCGTGGTGGAGCCCGGCTGGGCCGCAACCCTTACAGAGTTTGACCACCTGGCCCTCGTCAGAATTCAAGAGCGCGCTATCAAATTTGCAGCAGGTACGACCGTGGACCCGGTGCTGCTGGAGGTCTTCAACAACCTGTTCATGAACATTGCCGAGCAGATGGGCCTGCAACTGCAGAACACCGCCTACTCGGTCAACATTAAGGAACGGCTGGACTTCAGTTGCGCGCTGTTTGATGCCACCGGCAACCTGATTGCCAACGCGCCCCACATGCCGGTGCATTTGGGGAGCATGGGCGAGAGCATCAAGACCGTGGTGCGCGAGAACGCCGCCACCATGCAGCCGGGCGACGTGTATGTGCTCAACGACCCCTACCATGGCGGCACGCACCTGCCGGACATCACGGTCATCACGCCGGTGTATCTGGATGGGAAACCGACGTTTTATGTCGGGTCCAGAGGCCACCATGCCGATGTGGGCGGCACCACACCGGGCTCCATGCCACCGTTCTCGACGCGCATCGAGGAAGAGGGCGTGCAGATTAACAACTTCAAGCTGGTGGACCGTGGCGTGCTGCGCGAGGCCGAAATGGTGGCGCTGCTGAGCAGCGGTGAGTTTCCGAGTCGCAACACGCAGCAAAACATGGCCGACCTGAAGGCCCAGATCGCCGCCAACGAAAAGGGCGTGCAGGAGCTGCGCAAGATGGTGGACCACTTTGGGCTGGACGTGGTGCAGGCCTACATGCGCCACGTGCAGGACAACGCCGAAGAGTCGGTGCGCCGCGTGATTCAATCAATTGGGGTCAGATTCCAATTATTGGAGGCGCAACGCCAGCAAGCCATGAAGGAGCAAAATGATTGGAATCTGACCCCAATTAATTCGTTCACCTTGCCCCTGGACAACGGCGCGCAGATCCAGGTGGCGATCCGCGTCAACGCAAGAGAGCGCAGCGCGGTCATCGACTTCACGGGTACCTCTGAGCAGCAGCTCAATAACTTCAATGCGCCCACGGCGGTGTGCATGGCCGCCGTGCTGTATGTGTTTCGCACGCTGGTTGACGATGACATCCCACTCAACGCGGGCTGCCTCAAGCCGCTGGAGGTCATCATTCCAGCGGGTTCCATGCTCAACCCCAACCCGCCGGCATCGGTGGTGGCCGGCAATGTGGAGACCTCAAGCTGCATCACCAATGCGCTGTATGGCGCCTTGGGCGTGATGGCGGCCAGCCAGTGCACGATGAACAACTTCACCTTTGGCAATGCGCGCTATCAGTATTACGAGACGATATCCGGCGGATCTGGCGCGGGCGGACTGTTTGATGGGGCGGGGCAGTTGGTGTCGGGCTTTGCGGGGACCAGCGTGGTGCAGACTCACATGACCAACTCACGTTTGACTGACCCGGAGGTGCTGGAGTTTCGGTATCCGGTGCGCTTGGAGAGCTACGAAATTCGCCATGGCTCAGGTGGCGCTGGCCGGTGGCGCGGTGGCGACGGCGGGGTGCGCCGGGTGCGCTTTTTGGAGCCGATGACGGCCAGCATTTTGTCAAACGGCCGACGGCATGGCGCCTTTGGCGGGGCCGGTGGGCAGCCTGGTCTGGTGGGTGTAAACCGAGTGGTGCGCAGTGACGGCAGCGTCGAAGAGCTGGGCCACATCGGGCAGGTGGAGATGCTGTCGGGCGATGTGTTCGAGGTTTGCACACCGGGCGGTGGTGGTTTTGGCTCGCGTTAAGCGCCCTCGGCCATGCATGCCGGTGTTTTACTCGCCGCAATCGTGAATATCTCACGGTAGGTTGCCGCCATATTTGCTGGTGCAACTCAATCAAGGCTACTATTCTTTCCAGAGTCGCGACAAGAGAACCAAGGTGCCTTGTTGGCTGCGAAACGGCAGACCAACGCCCTCCTTGGTGTGGCGTTTGGAGTGGTGTGGTCCCTGGTCTTGCCACCGCCTTGCGTGCCAAATTGTCATGACCCGGACACAACGCAAGCTGACAATTCTCCGGCTGTCAGGGCGATTTCAATTTGGGAGAAAACATGTTAACTGTGGTCAATGTATTGGTGGTGGCGTTGGTGATCATTGGCGCATTTGCGCTGTCTTCCAGTGGTGCGCGCACCCGGCACACACGTCAGCCCGATGAGGCGACAACACCCGCCAGTGCCAAAGTCGCTCATACCCCCAACACGCAACAAGTCTGAGCAGGCGAGTTCAGGCGCATCCAGGGTCTATACCCGCGCGAAGAGGCGGTAAGCCGCAAAACCAATCAGTTCGTGCAGTGCCAACTGCCACCGCTGGGCACCTTGGCTCAGCGAATACTCCCACCATGGCGTATGCATTCCGGCACGAAAGTCCACCGGGTAGGCGGTGACATTCCATCCGGCTTTTCGATAAGACGCCATGGCCCGTGGCATGTGCGAGGCAGTTGTCACAAGTAGCCACGCCTGCCTGCGGTCGATGCCGGGCAGCAATGCGCCAAGCACTGCATTCTCGTGGGTCGTGCGGGAAGCCGATTCGTATCGAATGCGATCCCTGGCAAGGCCCATGCTGGTGAAGAACACTGACGCACGCTGCGCCTCGCTTGCGCCTTGGCTGATCAGGTCGCCTTCGCCACCGCAGAACAGCAGCAGCATCCGCGGGTTCTGCCGCATCAACACCACCGACATGGTCATACGCTCAGCCGCAGCGTTGAGCGCAACCTGAGCGTTGCCTTCCCAGATACGCTGCGACTCCAGTGCACCACCGAGCACCACCAGACCGTGATACTGCTCCAGTGGGGCATCAGCCGGCACGGCCGGATACTGCTGTTCCAAATGACGTATCAAGGCGTCGGGCAAGGGCTGCCACCCGGTCAGTGCCAACAGGGTCAAGCCGCACAGGGTCAGGCGCCTGCTCCAGGCAGGACGCCGCCGATGGCCCAGGGCGGCGAGTGTCAGCAAACCCATCACCCAACCAAGTGGTTGCGTCAGCAGGGCGAGAAGTTTGCCGGCGAAGAACATGGCAGGTGGTGACGATCAGCGGCCGGCTTGCGTGTTGAGGGAGGGACCGGATGGCCAATCGACCTTGCCACCAAGGTCAAGGTGGGTGAGGTAGAGGCGCAAGTCAAACTCAAATTGATGGTAGTCGGGCTCCATGTGGCAACACAGTTGGTAGAAGGCCTTGTCATGGGCGCGTTCCTTGAGGTGTGCAAGCTCGTGGACCGTGATCATGCGCAGGAACTCGATCGGCGTGTCCTTGAACAGCGTGGCTACGCGAATCTCGCGCTTGGCCTTGAGGCGGCTACCCTGCACCCGGGACACGGCGGTATGCGTGCCCAGTGCGTGCGCCATCACGTGCAACTTGGTGTCAAACGCAACCTTGCTCAGCGGCTCGCTGCCACGTAGCTTGGTTGCCTTGATTGATTGAACATAGTCGTACAACGCTCTGTCTGTGCGCACCGCGTGGGAATGCAGGTACTTCTTAAGCAGCATGGCACCAAGTTGGCCCTGGTCAAGCAGGACATGCACCTGTGCCAGAACGTGGGCCGGGTAGGCGGCCAGGTACTTCAGTGCTGGTGCCGGTTCAGGCCTCACGGCGCAACGCCGGAAACAAAATGATGTCGCGAATGCTGGGGCTGTCGGTCAGCAGCATCATCAAACGATCAATGCCAATGCCGCACCCGCCAGCGGGTGGCATACCGTATTCCAGGGCACGTACGAAGTCGTGGTCGTAGTACATGGCCTCATCGTCGCCGTTGTCTTTGGCTGACACCTGGGCGTGAAAGCGCGCGGCTTGTTCCTCGGCATCATTCAATTCCGAGAAGCCGTTGCCGAACTCGCGCCCGGTGATGTAGAGCTCAAAACGCTCGGTCACTCCGGGTTTGTGGTCGCTGGCGCGCGCCAGAGGCGAAATTTCGACAGGGTGTTCGCAGATGAAGGTCGGTTGCCACAGCTTGTCCTCCACAGTTTCTTCAAAGTACAGCACTTGCAGGCTGGCCAGCGAGCGGGTCGAGAGCTGGTGCTTGGCCTCGGTCAGGCCCAGCTTGCGCAGCGCGTTGTACAGCCAAGTCGGGTTGTCCACGCGCAGGCCGTTGCCATCTTCCAGGGCGACGCCAGCCTCAGTGTGTTTGATGATCGCTTCGCGGATGGTGAGGCGCTCGAACGGTTTGGACAGATCGACCGGCTTGCCGTCGTAGCTCAGGTGCAGCGTGTCCACCGCCTTGTGGGCGCAGTCGCGGATCAGCGCTTCAGTGAACGTCATCAGGTCCTGGTAGTCCCAGTAGGCCGCGTAGAACTCCATCATGGTGAACTCGGGGTTGTGCCGCACCGAGATGCCTTCGTTGCGGAAGTTCCGATTGATCTCAAACACGCGCTCGAAACCGCCCACCAGCAAGCGCTTGAGGTAAAGCTCGGGCGCGATGCGCAGAAACATTTGCTGGTCCAGCGCGTTGTGGTGCGTGGTGAAGGGCTTGGCATTGGCGCCGCCGGGAATCGGGTGCAGCATCGGGGTTTCGACTTCCAGGAACTTGTGCGCCACCATGAACTCGCGAATGCCACTGACGGCCTTGCTTCGCGCGGCAAAGCGCTGGCGCGCGGTCTCGTCGGTCATCAGGTCCACATACCGCTGACGGTATTTCACTTCCTGGTCGTTCATGCCGTGAAACTTGTCCGGCATGGGGCGCAGGCTCTTGGTCAGCAAGCGAATGCTGCTGGCGTGGATGGAGAGCTCGCCGGTTTTGGTCTTGAAAACCTTGCCCTCGGCGGCCACGATGTCGCCCAAGTCCCAGTGCTTGAAGCTGGCGTAGACCTCGTCGCCCACGTCCTCACCCTTGATGTAGATCTGGATACGGCCACTGCTGTCTTGCAGTGTGGCGAAGCTGGCCTTGCCCATCACGCGTTTGAGCATCATGCGTCCCGCCACCTTGGCGACGCTGCCCTGTTCGAGCAGGCCCTCGGGCGTTTGACCGGCGTGCGCGGCGAACAGGTCGGCGGCATGGTCGCTTGGCTTGAAGTCGTTGGGGAACGCTGCGCCTTTGCCTTCGCTTTGCCGCTGACGGATGGCTTTGAGCTTCTCGCGGCGCTCGGCGATCAGCTGGTTTTCGTCCTGGGGCGCGTGGGTGGGATTGTGTTCAGACATGGAGCAGGGACATGAAGCGAGTGGGTGGCAAGGGCGACGCCAGAATCAGCGAAACCGTTGATTTTAGTTGGCTGGCGTTCCGACGACCCGCATGGGACCAGCCATACTGGCGCAATCGGTGTCGGGTTGGGTTGCTCGGCAGCGCCTGCAGCACCGCAGGCGCCCGTTATCATCCCAAGCTCACCACCGCGAATTCATGATTTACCAAATTGTTTCCCTGTTACTTGAAGTGGTCATTGGACTGCTGGCCGGGACCTGCCTGTTGCGCCTGTACATGCAGTACCAGCGCATCCCCCTGTCGGCGCGCTCGGGCAATCCGTTGGGGAGATTCATCTTTGCGTTGACCGACTGGATTGTGTTGCCACTCAGGCGTGTGATACCAGCCATCGGTTCGCTGGATACGGCCAGCCTGGTTGCCGCCTTCGCGTTGGAACTGCTGCAGTTCGCTCTGCTTTGGCTATTGCTGGGGGCTAGCGGCAGCCTGGTTTCCGTGCCGATACTCGCCGCCTTCGGGCTGCTCAGGCTGGCTGTTACCGGGCTCAGCGTGCTGGTGATTGTCTATGCCGTGCTGTCGTGGGTGCCCACCGGGTCGGTCATGACGGATATTGTTGAGCGTTTGGTGTCTCCAGCCCTCAGACCGATTCGGCGGCTCATTCCCCTGGTCGGCGGTGTGGACCTTTCCCCTTTGGTATTGCTGGTCGTGCTGCAGATTGCCTCGATCATGCTGGGCCACCTGCAAGGGTCCGTCCTGCTGCGCTGAGGGCATCCGGCCTCGGTGGCCATGCCCCTTGTCCGCTTGACGAGCTCAGCTGACCGCGTCGGCTGGCTGCCGCAGCAGCATCGCCAAGGTGTTGGCCACGGTTTTGCGCAGTTCGCGGCGGTCGCAGATGAAGTCAATCGCGCCCTTGGTCTGCAGGAACTCGGCTCGCTGAAACCCCTCCGGAAGTGTCACGCGTACGGTGGACTCGATGACTCGCGGGCCGGCAAAACCAATCAGGGCCTTGGGCTCGGCGATCACCACGTCACCCAGGAATGCGAATCCGGCGCTCACGCCGCCCATCGTCGGGTCGGTCAGGACACTGATGTACGGCAGGCCCTTCTTGGCCAGACGAGTCAGGGCAGCATTGGTCTTGGCCATCTGCATCAGGCTCAGCAGCCCCTCCTGCATGCGCGCACCGCCAGTGGACGTGAAGCAGATGAAGGGCAGCTTCTGCTCGATGGCGGTGTGCACGCCGCGCACAAAGCGCTCGCCGACCACCGAGCCCATGCTGCCGCCCATGAATTCGAATTCAAAGCAGGCGGCCACTACGCCGATGCTGTGCACGGCACCACCCATCACCACCAGCGCGTCGGTTTCGCCGGTGTTGTCCATGGCCTCTTTAAGGCGTTCGGGGTATTTGCGACTATCTTTGAACTTGAGCGCGTCGACCGGCAACACTTCCTGGCCGATCTCGAAGCGGCCTTCGTTGTCCAGGAATACGTTGAGACGCTCGCGTGCGCCGATGCGATGGTGGTGGCTGCAACTGGGGCAGACGTTCTGGTTCTGTTCCAGATCTGTTTTGTAAAGCACCGACTCGCAGCTCGGACACTTGATCCACAGTCCCTCGGGCACGCTGCGCCGGTCTGCAATATTGGTTTGCTGAATCTTCGGGGGGAGCAGTTTTTCTAGCCAGGACATGCAAGTACCTCAGTTGTTTGTGAACTGGTTCGCCCACGCAGGCAAGCCCAGACCGATCACTCATGGTTTCAGTTTCATGGCGGATTATGAATCCAAAGCCGACCGGATTTCCCGTAGAAACGATTGAGCTGTGGGGACCACTTGGTCGCGCGGCTGATGTTCGATCAACTCGATCAGGCGGCTACCGATGACCACCGCGTCTGCCACCGCGCCAATCACTCGGGCCGTAGCGGCGTCACGTATGCCAAAACCGACACCCACCGGGACACTGACGTGCTGGCGGATGCGGGGCAGCATGGCTTCGACGGCGGCCGTGTCGAGCGCGCCCGAGCCGGTGACGCCTTTGAGCGAGACGTAGTACACATAACCGCTGGCCACGCGTTGCACCAGGTCCATGCGGTCTGCGGTACTGGTTGGCGCCAGAAGAAAGATCAAGTCCAAACCGGCGTTGCGCAGCTCGGTGGCGAAGCCCTCGCACTCTTCGGGCGGATAGTCGACCACCAGCACGCCGTCGACACCGGCAGCGCTGGCGTCGCGAACAAATGCACTCTGGCCCTGTGTGCCAGCGTGCAGTTGGTTGTAACGCTCGATCGGGTTGGCGTAACCCATCAACACAACCGGTGTTGCGTCGTCCTGCTTGCGAAAGTCCCGCACCATTGCCAGCACATGCGCCAAACTGATGCCGTAGTGCAAGGCGCGGTCGCCGGCGCGCTGGATTACCGGGCCATCGGCACTGGGATCCGAAAAAGGTACACCGAGTTCAATCACGTCGGCTCCTGCAGCGACCATGCCGTGCATCAGCTCAGGAGTGATGTCGACACATGGGAACCCGGCCGTCACATAAGGAATCAGGGCTTTGCGTCCCTGCGACTTGAGTGAGGCAAAGGCGGAGGCGATGCGGGTCATTGGACCACCTTGGCGGCGAGTTCAATGCGTGCGGTATCGCCTTTGACACCTTGGCCCTGGCAACTGGGGCGGCAAAAGAAATCTGCTTTGCTCAAGTCGGCAACCGTGCCAATATCCTTGTCACCACGCCCAGACAGGTTCACCAGAATCGATTGATCGGGCGCCATGGTCTTGGCCAGTTTCATCGCGTGGGCAACCGCATGGCTGGACTCCAGCGCGGGGATGATGCCCTCGGTGCGGCACAGGTAGTGAAAGGCTGCCAACGCTTCAGCGTCGGTGATGCCGACGTACTCGGCGCGACCGCTGTCCTTCAGATAGGCGTGTTCAGGACCCACGCCCGGGTAATCCAGCCCTGCGCTGATGCTGTGCGTTTCGGTTACCTGGCCGTTGTTGTCTTGCAGCACATAGGTGCGGTTGCCGTGCAATACGCCAGGGCTTCCTCGTTGCAAGGAGGCGCTGTGTTTGCCGCTGTCCATGCCTTCCCCAGCTGCTTCGACCCCGATCAAGCGGGTTGTGAGGTGGTTGAGGTACGGGTGAAAGATGCCCATGGCGTTGCTGCCGCCGCCGACACAAGCCACCACTGCATCGGGCTGCGTGCCGCCGCAGCCCTGGGTTCGCAGCATCTCGGGCATCTGCACCAGGCACTCCTGGCCGATCACGCTTTGGAAGTCGCGCACCATCATGGGGTAGGGATGAGGTCCTGCCACGGTGCCGATGATGTAGAAGGTATTGTCCACGTTGGCCACCCAGTCGCGCATGGCTTCATTCAGGGCGTCCTTGAGTGTCTTGCTGCCCGATTCGACCGGCACAACCGTGGCACCGAGCAGCTTCATGCGGTACACGTTGGGGCTTTGGCGCTTGACATCCTCGGCGCCCATGTACACCACGCATTCCAGTCCATAGCGCGCGCAGATGGTGGCCGTGGCCACGCCGTGCTGGCCGGCACCGGTCTCGGCAATGATGCGCGGCTTGCCCATGCGCTTGGCCAGCATTGCCTGACCAATCGTGTTGTTGACTTTGTGAGCACCGGTGTGGTTGAGGTCTTCGCGTTTGAGAAAGATTTGCGCGCCACCTTGTTCGCGACTCATGCGTGCGGCGTGATAGACCGGGGACGGTCGGCCGACAAAGTGTGCCAATTCGTACGTGAACTCGGCCACGAAAGCCGGGTCATGCTGGTAGCGTGCGTAGGCCGCCCTGAGTTCGTTGATGGCGTGGGTCAGGGTCTCCGAGACGAAGCTGCCGCCGTAGATGCCGAAGTGACCGCGCGAGTCAGGTTGTTGGTAGTTTCCGGGAAGTGACATGGGATAACTCTTCAAGCTGCTTGTCAGCCGCACGCACGGCGGCCACAAATTGATTGATCTTTTCGGGGTCCTTGATACCCTGGTTGCCTGGACCAGATACCTCGACGCCCGAGCTCACATCAACGGCCAGCGACAAACACCGCGGCCGAACCTGAAGAATGCCGCCAGCCACGTTTGCAGCAGTGAGCCCACCACTCAAGACGAGGTGAGCGTTGACGTTTGCTGGAAGAAGTGACCAATTGAAAACCTTGCCTGCGCCGCCATATCCGTCGACGTGGGCGTCGAGCAGAATGGCTTGGGCGTTTGAATAATCGTGGGCGTATTTTACGAGATCGAAGTCGCGACCAGCATCACCCAATGGAATGCGCGCGGCGCGCAGGTAGGGACGGGCCCCGGCGAGTGTGGCTGCGAGGCAGTCCGCCGGGGACTCGTCGCCGTGGAATTGCACCACCGCACTGGGGTTGAGCTCGCAGGCAGCAATGGTTGCATGGGCCGGCTGGTTGACTACCAGCAGAACTGGCGTAACAAAGGCCGGCAGTCGACGAATGAGTTCGCGCGCACGCTCGGCGGTGACGAAGCGCGGACTGCGCGGGTACAGCACAAAGCCGATGGCGTCGGCGCCGGCTTCGACGGCGGCGTCCACATCCTGCTCGCGCGTCAGCCCGCAGATCTTGATTCGAGTTCGGTGCACGCGAGGAAGTGGCGGGTTCATGGTAGGCCATCATAGCCAGCGGTCTGTTCGGGAAGGCCCCAATGCGCAGCATAACGGGGTCCGAGAAAGTACAAACCATCCGGCGAAAACGTTGGGGCGGCCGCCTTGCGGTCATGCGCCAGCAACACCTCCGTCATCCACGCCGGTGGATGTCGGCCCTGACCGATGTAGACCAGGCAGCCCATGATGTTGCGGATCATGTGATGCAGGAAAGCATTCGCTTCAAACTCGAAGCGCCAGTAAGCGCCTCGCCTGGTAATGTCGAGGCGCTGGAGATTTTTGACGGGTGACAGCGCCTGGCACGCCGACGCGCGAAAAGAACTGAAGTCATGCTCGCCAATGAGTTGTTGGGCGGCTTCCTGCATCGCAGCCAAATCCAGAGCGTGGCATGACCAGCCGACCCGTCCCGCTTCGAAACTGGGTCGTACCGGCGACTCGAGCAGCGCGTAGGCGTAGCGGCGTGACAGGGCGCTGGCCCGGCAGTGAAAGGCGGCTGGCACCTCTTTGGCCCATTGAATTGCGATATCACGTGGCAACAACGCGTTGGGGCCGCGCACCCAAGCGTGCGCTGGGCGGACCACCGTGGTGTCGAAATGAATGACCTGCATCACCCCATGCACACCCGCATCGGTGCGCCCCGAACACAAGGTGGAAACGCGCGTGTTGGTGAACCTGCTAAGAGCATCTTCCAGCTTATCCTGGACAGTATTGCCAGAGGCTTGACTTTGCCAACCCTGGTAAGCCTGTCCGTTGTAGCTGACGGCGAGGACCAACCTCACAGTGCACTCACGCCGCGGTCACGAAAGGTCCGTGACCGCAGTGCCGGTCACAGGTTGCTAAGGGCGCGTTGCGCCTTGGCTTTCATGTCGCCCGAGGCTTCTTCGATGACCTCTTCAATCAAGGCTCGCGCGCCGTCTGCGTCGCCAATCGCGCTGAACTCTTCGGCCAGGGCCAGCTTGGTCGCCAAGGGGTCTTCGGTTGTGGCCGGTGCGGCCGCAATGACTGGTTGCTCGGTATCTCCGCCCAGATCAAGCGACAGTGACTCCAGATCAAACTCCAGCATTCCAGCGTCAGCCGTCGCCGGCGCAGCCGCTTGCCGTAATTCGGATGCAGGCAGGGGTACTGGGGTGGTCATGCCAAAGCTGGTCGCGGCCTGGGCCTTGAAGTCCTCGGTGTCAGCGCTGGAGAGGGTTGCGTCGCCACCAAGGTCTAACTGCGGCAAGGAAAACTCGGCCCTGTTTGGGAGTTTCGCGGTGGCATCGGCATCCGCGTCCATGTTCAATGGCGTAGTCGCCATGCTGACCGGGCGCATGCTTAAGGTTGGTTCGCTCGGTCGCGAGGGGCTCGCCGGGGCGATCGCGCTGGCAGGTTCGTCATCCAGCGAGAAATCAAGGTCCAGGTCCAAATCCGTCGATGGAAGTGCGGTTGGCGCTGCAACCGGCATGGTGTCGCCGGGCATGCTGCGCATAGGCTCCAGCGGCGCCGGGCGTGACGACGCTCCGTCGTCGTTGGGTTGTCCGCCGGGCTGATAGAGCGAGTTCGTGGGGTCGATACTCAAACCGAGCTCGCATATGCGTGCCCAATCGGCACCATCGCCGCCAGTGAGCTTGTAGGCCTGCCCGGCCACACCCTCAAAGCCTTTGGTATCACGCCGCTTGGCGTAAATCTCAAGCAACTTCTGATGGATCGCGATGCGACTGGAGTTGGTGCGCAGGGCCTCTTTGAGGATCTCTTCGGCCTGCAAGTCGCGTCCATAGGCCAAGTAAACGTCTGCTTCGGCCACGGGATCGACGTCGTCGGCCGCATCAAGCTGACTTGGCGAATAGACCATTGACGAGCCGGTGGCGGCGCTGTCGCTGGTGTCGACGCGCTGACCGCCGCTGGTACCGAAGAACGAGTCGGGTTGAAGGCGGCTCTCCAGAAACGCACTGTCAACCTGTGACGCCTTCTTGCGCTGGCGCATGCGATAAAGGCCAAAACCACCCAGCAAAGCAATAAGACCGACGGCACCTGCCGGGACCAAGGGGTTTTCCAGCAGACTGTCGACCAGATCGGGTTCTGGAGGTGGTGGGGGCGGCGCAACCGGGCGTTTGACCGGCGCCGAGGCGGCTGGAGCCACAGGCGTCGCGGATGCGGCGGCTGTTGGCGCTGGTACGGACGGCGCAGCAGCGGGTGGCGCGACGCTTGCAACTGGTGCCGTCGACGCTGGTGTCACAGGCTTCGCAATTGCAGGCGCGGGGGCCGGTGCACTGGCGACTGGCGCCGGAGCTGTCACCACCGGCACGGTTGGTGCGATGGGCGCCTTGGCGGCACTGGCCGCTGGCGCTACTGGCGCCGGTTTGGTTGTGGCGCCGATCTTGCCGAGTTCGGCGATGTTCTTGGACAGTTCCGCGGTTCGGCTCGCGGCCTCCTTCGCAGCCCGTTCCTTGGCGATCTGGGCTTCGGTGGGCTTGCCCTGGACGGCGCCTTTGGAGAGCGTCAACTTGTCGGGGGCGGTCGTGCTCGGCTTTTTGTCTTCGACTTTGGCTTGCACGGTGCCGGTCGCTTTTCGATCGGCCGCAGTGACCTTGGCGGTGGGCGCCTCGCCCGCCAGTTTGCGCCGGAAATCGTTGAAATCCTTGCTCTGGGCCACAATCATCTGACGTGCCTCACCCTGACTGGTGGCGCCTGCCTCGTCGGCACTGGGCACATCCATCACAGCGCCGGCTTTGATTCGGTTGATGTTGGCACCAATAAAAGCGTCAGGATTGGCGCGCAGTAGCGCAACCAGCATCTGGTCCAGCGAGACATTGGCTGGCTTCGTCGCCGCGGCGATCTTGCCCGCGGTGTCGCCGGGCTTGACGGTGACCTGCCGGTCGCTATCAGTTGGGGGTTTGGCTTGGGTCGCTGCCGCGGGTTTTGTCGTGGGCTTTCGTCCTTCGACCCCCTTGGGCGCAGCGCCAGGCTGCGTGGCGGCCGCCGCGGCCTGAGGGCGTGACGCCGCCGTCGGTGCGGCCGGAACTTGGGCGGCAGTCGGAGCCGCGGGTGAACCAGCGCGCAAGTTCGGGGGATCGAACAGCATCGTGTAGTCCCGCACGATGCGCCCCGAGGCCCAACTGGCTTCAATGATCATGTCCACGAAGGGCTCATTGATGGTGCGATCGCTGCTGATTCGGATAAACGCGCGACCGTCCGGGCGACGTTGCATGGACACCTGCAGACCGGACATGGCGGCGTTGTATTCAAGACCCGCGGCGCGAAATGCGTCCGGCGAGGCGACTGAGGCCTTCAGGGTTGAGGCCTCCTCGGCGTTGATGTCAGCAATGTCGATTTCAGCCCGCAAAGGCTCACCGATCGAGGACTGGACGGTGATTCGGCCCAATGACAAGGCCATGGCGTTTGCAGCCCAAAGGCCCAAAACCGCGGCGGTTGCAGCCGCCATAGCGGTTTTCTGCCAGCGTTGTGACTTAGCAATCAATTTGTGACTCCGATGATCGGGCTACCTGTTTGTATGGTCTGATTATGCGAGCATATCGCGCTGGCATTCAAAACTTAAAAAGTACCATAGCATCAATGTCTTAGCCTGACAAGCTGAGAAAGCTTTTAACTTTGAAAGGGTGCCAGTCCGGGGTCCGACGGTTGGAGTGATTGTTGCCAAACGACAACGACCTGCGGTCATTGCCGCAAGCGCGGTGTCGCGCCGGCAGCCGTGAATTACGCGTTCAAAAGGATCCGCATCATGCGTCGTAGTGGCTCCGCCGCGCCCCACAAGAGCTGGTCGCCGATGGTGAAAGCGCCGACGTAATCCGGACCCATGGCGAGTTTGCGGATTCGGCCGACCGGAATGTCCAAGGTGCCGGTCACGGCTACCGGGGTCAGTTCGTGGATAGTCGCCTCGCGTGTGTTGGGCACTACCCGCACCCAGTCATTGTCGGCGGCGATCATGGCCTCAATGTCTGCAGTTGGTACGTTTCGCTTGAGCTTGAAGGTCAAGGCCTGACTGTGGCAGCGCATCGCGCCAACGCGCACACAGAAACCGTCGACCGGAATTGGCGCGGACCCGAACGACTGACCCAGTCCCAGTATCTTGTTCGTTTCGGCCATGCCTTTCCATTCCTCGCGACTGACACCCCAACCGGCTTCGTCGGGCTGCTTGCCCAGCCCAAGGTCCTTGTCGATCCAGGGGATCAGGCTGCCGCCCAGTGGCACGCCGAAGTTGGCGGTCTGCGCTTGGCTGAGGCTTCGTTGCTTGGCAATCACCTTGCGATCAATCTCCAGGATTGCGCTCTTGGGGTCATCCAGCAGTGCCTTCACTTCGGCATTGAGGATGCCGTACTGGTTCAGCAGTTCGCGCATATGCTGGGCACCGCCCCCGGAGGCGGCCTGGTAGGTCTGGGTGCTCATCCATTCTACGAGCCCTGCCTTGTACAAGGCGCCGACGCCCATCAACATGCAACTGACGGTGCAGTTGCCGCCGATCCAGTTGTTGCCGCCTCGATGCAGTGCGTTTTTGATGACGGGCAGATTGACCGGGTCCAGAATGATCACGGCGTCGTCTTTCATGCGCAGCGTCGACGCGGCGTCAATCCAATGGCCCTTCCATCCGGCGGCGCGTAGCTTGGGGAACACCTCGGTGGTGTAGTCGCCGCCTTGCGCGCTGATGATGATGTCGCATTTGCGCAGGGCGTCAATGTTGAAGGCGTCTTGGAGCACGGTCTCCTGCTTGGCCTGGCGCGGCGCATTGGCGCCAGCGTTCGAGGTTGAAAAGAACACCGGCTCAATCAAACCGAAGTCGCCTTCCGCCTCCATGCGGTCCAACAGTACGGAGCCGACCATGCCTCGCCAGCCGACCAGTCCTACCAGATTTCCGATTTTCATCACATTGCCCTTTCAGATATTGAAACTAAGGAATTTCATCTGCCCGGCTCGTCTGGCCGGGTAGGGGCGCGACGAACCGGGCTGTGTCAGCCAGTAATGGTCGTCGTTTTGATGGTGGCAGGGGCCACCACCGCGTGCATGTCCGATGCTTGGCACGGCGTCGCCGGGGCCAAGGCAATGGGGGAGGACATGTTGCACTGCATCACGCGATTGTATTCGAAACTATTTCAAAGACCTGACAACGGCATCGCCCATCTCACGGGTGCTGACGCGCGTGGTGCCCAGACTGTGGATGTCAGCGGTGCGCAGGCCCTGAGCAAGCACCGCCTTGACTGCTTGTTCGATCCGTGCAGCCTGCGCTTCTTGGTTCAAGCTGAAGCGCAGCATCATGGCCGCGCTCAGAATCGTGGCCAGTGGGTTGGCGATGCCCTGGCCAGCGATGTCAGGCGCGCTGCCGTGACTGGGTTCATAAAGCCCTTGACGTGACGCGCTGAGGCTGGCCGATGGCAACATGCCAATCGAACCGGTCAGCATCGACGCCTCGTCGCTCAGGATATCGCCAAACATGTTGCCGGTCACCACCACGTCGAACTTCTTGGGAGCCTTGACCAATTGCATGGCGGCGTTGTCCACGTACATGTGGTCCAGCGCCACGTCCGGGTACTGCGCTGAGACCTCTGTGACCACGTCCTTCCAGAGCTGAAAGGTTTCCAGTACGTTGGCTTTGTCGACGCTGGTGACGCGTTTGTTGCGCTTGCGCGCCGCCTGAAACGCAACATGCGCGATGCGCTCGATCTCCGGGCGGGAGTACCGCATGGTGTCGAAGGCCTCCTCACTGCCGGGAAAGTGGCCGTCAACGGCGGTGCGGCGCCCTCGCGGTTGACCAAAGTAGATGTCGCCGGTCAGCTCGCGGATGATCAGGATGTCGAGCCCGGCGACCAGCTCGGGCTTCAAGCTGGAAGCGTCGACCAGTTGCTCGTAGCAGATCGCGGGGCGCAAATTGGCAAACAACCCCAGGTTCTTGCGCAGCCCCAGGATGGCTTGTTCCGGGCGCAGCGCGCGTTCGAGTTTGTCGTACTTCCAGTCGCCGACCGCACCAAACAACACCGCGTCCGCTTCTTTGGCGAGCCTGAGCGTGGCGTCGGGCAAGGGGTGACCATAGGCCTCGTAGGCGGCACCCCCAACCATGGCCGACTCCATCTCAAGACCGAGGTCCATGGCGCGCAAGACCTTGATCGCCTCGGCCACAATTTCGGTGCCGATGCCGTCACCGGGTAATACTGCAATTTTCATGATAAGTGTGGGTTGCGATGGAGTGCGGCGCGATTCAGGCGACCAGCGTATGCGTCAGCCATGGTTTTTGGGCCAATCGTTCAGACTCGAATGCGCGAATCGTGTCGGCATGGCGCAAGGTCAGGCCGATGTCATCGAGCCCGTTGAGCAGGCAGTATTTGCGAAAGGGCTGAATGTCGAATTCGATCTCAGTGCCGTCAGGCTTGCGGACCGCCTGGCGATCCAGATCAATCGTCAGTGTGTAGCCGGGCAGGGCGGCAAGCTCGTCGAACAGTTGGCTGACCTGGCCCTCGCTGAGGACAATCGGCAGCAGGCCGGTCTTGAAGCAGTTGTTGAAGAAGATGTCGGCGTAGCTTGGCGCGATGATGACTCGGAAGCCATACTGGCTCAGCGCCCACGGGGCGTGCTCGCGTGATGAACCGCAGCCGAAATTCTTGCGCGCCAACAGGATCGACGCATTCTGGTAGCGCGGTTGGTTGAGCACGAACTCCGGGTTGGGCCTGCGACTTGTGGGGTCCTGTCCCGGATAGCCCGCGTCCAGATAGCGCCACTCGTCGAACAGATTCGGCCCAAAGCCAGTCTTGCGAATGGACTTCAGAAACTGTTTTGGAATGATGGCGTCGGTGTCGACGTTTTCCCGGTCCATTGGAGCGGTCAGTCCCTGGAGGAGGGTGAACTTCTGCATGACGGTCCTGCTACTTCTTCTTTGCCGCGTCTTCGATCTTTTCGCCAACCTTTTGGATGTCCTGACCTGCACCTTTGACCGTGTTGCAGCCGGACAAGACGACGATCAGCGTGGAGGCAATCAAAGCAAACAATGTCTTCATGAAGTACTCCTAAAAAAAGCCGGTTCAGAGCTTGGGGTTATGGCGGACTGACCAACAAAGCCAAAGGCCGTTCAGACAAACTTCCGTATGTCGACGAAGTGGCCGTGAATCGCCGCTGCGGCCGCCATCGCCGGGCTTACCAGATGCGTGCGTCCGCCCGCACCTTGGCGTCCTTCAAAGTTGCGGTTGCTGGTGGAGGCGCAGCGCTCCCCAGGTTCCAGGCGGTCGGCGTTCATGGCCAGGCACATGGAGCAACCTGGTTCACGCCACTCAAAGCCGGCGTTCAAAAAAACGTGGTGCAATCCTTCCCGTTCCGCCTGCTCCTTCACCGCGCCGGACCCTGGCACCACCATGGCGAGCTTGATATTCTTGGCGACGCGTTGCCCGAGGCGTTGCACCACCGCCGCGGCTTCGCGCATGTCTTCGATGCGGCTATTGGTGCATGAGCCAATGAACACCTTGTCCACGAAGAGGTCGTCCAGTGCCTTCCCTGGCTCAAGACCCATGTATACCAGCGCTCGCTCAATCGCCGTGCGCTTGCCAGGATCTTTCTCCTTTTCGGGGTCGGGGACACGGGCGTCGATTCCCAGCACCATCTCGGGCGATGTTCCCCACGTCACCTGGGGCACGATTCCGCTGGCATCGACCTCGATCACCGCGTCGAACCGGGCATCGGCGTCGGAGTGCAGAGTCTTCCAGTAACTGACCGCATGGTCCCACTCCAACGCGGCGGCCGCGCCATTGACGGCGCTATGGCCAGGCGCCAGGGGGCGACCCTTGACGTAGGCAATGGTCTTTTCATCAACCGCGACCAGACCCGCGCGAGCGCCAGCCTCAATCGCCATGTTGCAGACGGTCATGCGGCCTTCCATGCTCAGGGCACGAATCGCCGAGCCCGCAAACTCAATCGTGTAACCGGTGCCGCCGGCTGTGCCAATCTTGCCGATGATGGACAGCACGATGTCCTTGCCGCCACAACCCTTGGGCAGCTTGCCTTCGACCCGCACAAGCATATTCTTGGCTTTCTTGGCCAACAGCGTTTGCGTCGCCATGACATGTTCGACCTCACTGGTGCCGATACCGTGCGCCAGCGCGCCAAAGGCGCCATGGGTGGATGTGTGGGAATCGCCGCAGACCACAGTCATGCCGGGTAAAGTGGCTCCGTTCTCCGGGCCAATGACGTGCACGATGCCCTGACGCTTGGAGAGAAATGGAAAGTACGCGGCCGAGCCAAACTCACGGATGTTTTGATCCAGGGTCTGGATCTGTTCCTTGCTGGTGGCATCGGTGATGCCGTCGTAGCCAAGCTCCCAGCCAGTAGTGGGTGTGTTGTGATCGGCGGTGGCTACGATCGAGCTGACGCGCCAGACCTTGCGACCGGCCTGGCGCAGTCCCTCAAAGGCTTGCGGGCTGGTTACCTCATGCACCAAGTGGCGGTCAATGTACAAAATAGCCGTTCCGTCTTCTTCGGTCTGGACGACGTGTTCGTCCCATAGCTTGTCGTAGAGAGTTCGGCCCATGAGCGTATTTCCTTGCAGAGGGGTGATTTTATGCGGGGCAGCGCGCATCAACTGATGCCCAGCAAAAAGCCCGCCGGTGTTGCCAGCCGGCGGGCTCGCGAGCAGGGTCAATTAACGCTGCGCAAGTGGCTTTACATCACGTTTGACGGAGCCATTGAACAGCTGCCGCGGGCGACCGATCTTGTACTCCGGGTCGCTGATCATCTCGTTGAGCTGGGCGATCCAGCCTACCGTGCGGGCCAGCGCGAAGATGCCGGTGAACAGATTCACGGGGATGCCAATGGCGCGCTGCACGATGCCGGAGTAGAAGTCCACGTTGGGGTACAGCTTGCGCTGCACGAAGTAGTCATCTTCGAGTGCGATTTTTTCCAGCTGTTTGGCCAACTTGAACAAGGGATCGTTCTCAAGGCCCAGCTCGGCCAGCACTTCGTTGCAGGTTTCCTGCATCAATTTAGCGCGCGGGTCATAGTTCTTGTAAACGCGGTGACCAAAGCCCATCAGCTTGACGCCGGAGTTCTTGTCCTTCACCTGCTCCATGAACTGGCCGACCTTGGCAACGCCGCCCTGGCGCTGGATGTCTTCCAGCATGTTCAGGCATGCTTCGTTGGCGCCGCCGTGAGCAGGCCCCCACAAGCAGGCCACACCAGCGGCAATTGCCGCAAACGGGTTGGTCCCTGAGGAGCCACACAGCCGAACGGTGGAGGTGGACGCATTCTGTTCATGGTCGGCGTGCAGGATGAAGATACGGTCCAAGGCGCGCTCCAGCACCGGATTGACTTTGAAGTCCTCGCAGGGCGTGCCGAACATCATGCGCAGGAAGTTGCCGGAGTAGCTCAGGTCGTTGCGCGGATACATGTAGGGCTGACCAACACCGTACTTGTAGGCCATGGCGACCAACGTCGGCATCTTGGCGATCAAGCGAATGGCCGCGATGTCGCGATGCTGGGGGTTGTTGATATCGGTGCTGTCGTGGTAGAACGCAGACAGTGCACCCACCAAGCCGGTCAGCACAGCCATCGGGTGCGCGTCGCGACGGAAACCGCGCAGGAAGAACTGCATTTGCTCGTTGACCATCGTGTGGTTGATGACCAGCTTATGGAAGTCCTTGCGTTCTTGGTCTTTGGGCAAGTCGCCCTTGAGCAGCAGGTAGCAGGTGTCGAGGTAGTCACATTGCGTGGCCAACTGTTCGATCGGGTAGCCGCGGTACAGCAGTTCGCCCTTATCGCCATCAATGTAGGTGATGGCAGACTGGCAGGACGCGGTGGACAGGAAGCCTGGGTCGTAGGTAAACATTCCGGTCTGCGCGTACAGCTTGCGGATGTCAATGACGTCAGGTCCAACGTTGCCGTGATAGACCGGCAACTCAACACTGGGGCTGCCGTTACTGAACGACAGGGTGGCTTTATTGTCAGCTAGCTTCATATAGTGGCCTTTCAGCGGTTTCTTTCAACATACTCAATACTTCAACAACATCGGCTCGGTCCAGCTCTGGGTTGATTTGCGCCAGCGACTTTCTGGACAGGTGCAAGTCCAGCAAGTCGTTGTCTCCCAGGTCCATCAGTGCACTCAGGGCCGCACTTTGCCGGTGCGTCAGGCGCAACTCAAATCGTTTGAAAAAGCGCTCGATGAACAGGTCGTTCTCCAACAGACCACGACGGCAACGCCATTTGAGCTTGCTCAGTTCACGTTCGTCAATCAGTTGATCACTCACCAGTGTGGCCTTTGGACAGTTATCAGACGGTTCGCCGCACCATCATTTCCTTGATCTTCCCAATGGCTTTGGTCGGGTTCAAGCCCTTGGGGCACACGTCGACGCAATTCATGATTGAGTGGCAGCGGAACAGCCGGTACGGGTCTTCCAGGTTGTCCAGGCGTTCACCGGTGGCGTGATCGCGGCTGTCGGCCAGGAAACGGTAGGCCTGAAGCAAGCCGGCGGGACCCACGAACTTGTCGGGGTTCCACCAGAAGCTGGGACAGCTGGTTGAACAACTGGCGCACAGAATGCACTCGTACAGGCCATCGAGCACCTCGCGCTCTTCGGGGCTCTGCAGGCGCTCCTTCTCTGGCGGGATGGTGTCGTTGATGAGGTAGGGCTTGATCGAGTTGTACTGCTGGAAGAACTGCGTCATGTCCACGATCAGGTCGCGGATCACCGGCAGACCCGGCAGTGGCTTGAGCACGACCGGGTCCTTCAGCGACAACATGTTGGTCAGGCAGGCCAGGCCGTTCTTGCCGTTGATGTTCATGGCGTCCGAACCGCATACACCCTCGCGACACGAGCGACGGTAGGAAATGGCAGGGTCTACTGCTTTGAGTTTCATCAACACGTCCAGCAGCATTCGGTCGCTGGCATCGACGTCGACGTCGATGATCTGCATGTAAGGCTTGGCGTCCTTGTCTGGGTCGTAGCGGTAGATATGAAAAGTTCTTTTTGCCATGACGTTTCCTTGTACTTTGCGGGGACAGCCCTTTAGCTTTGTCCTCAGCTCGCAGTTGCTGTTGGCTTAGAAAGTGCGGACTTTGAGGGGGACCGAGTCCACCGTCAGCGGCTTCATCTGAACCGGCTTGTAAGACAGGCGGTTGCCCTCGCGGTACCACAACGTGTGCTTGTGCCAGTCCACATCATTGCGACCATTGGGGTGTTCGGCTGAATCGCTGTAGTCGTTGACGGTGTGGGCACCTCGGCTTTCGTGACGTGCAGCCGCGGAGACGATGGTGGCCTGGGCCACTTCGATCAGGTTGTCGACTTCCAGCGCTTCGATGCGCGCGGTGTTGAACACCTTGGACTTGTCCTTGAGGTTGATGGCCGCTACACGCTCGCGTAATGCCGCAACCTTGACCACTCCTTCATCCATGCTCTTTTGCGTGCGGAATACACCCGCGTGTTGCTGCATGGTCGCGCGCAAATCGTTGGCAACGTCTTGCGCGTACTCGCCGCTGCTGGCGTTGTCCAGTCTCGACAGCCGAGCAAAGGTCTGGTCGGCGGCATCGGCAGGCAGTGGTTTGTGTGCCTTTGTTTTGCCAGCGAATTCGACGATATGGTTGCCCGCCGCGCGGCCAAAGACCAGCAGATCGAGCAACGAGTTGGTGCCCAGCCGATTCGCGCCGTGAACGCTGACGCAAGAACACTCGCCCACCGCGTAGAGGCCGTTGACCACCTGGTTGTTCACGCCGTTGGCCTGGCTGACGACTTGGCCGTGGATGTTGGTGGGGATGCCGCCCATCTGGTAGTGAATGGTGGGCACCACCGGAATGGGTTCCTTGGTGATGTCGACATTGGCGAAGTTGTGGCCAATCTCGTACACCGACGGCAGGCGTTTCATGATGGTGTCGGCGCCCAGGTGGTCAAGCTTGAGCAGCACGTAGTCCTTGTTCGGACCACAACCGCGGCCCTCCTTGATTTCCTGATCCATTGAGCGCGAAACAAAGTCGCGTGGCGCCAAGTCCTTCAAAGTCGGGGCGTAGCGCTCCATGAAACGTTCACCATTGCTGTTGAGCAAAATCGCGCCTTCGCCACGGCAGCCCTCGGTCAGCAGCACGCCCGCACCGGCCACGCCGGTAGGGTGAAACTGCCAGAACTCCATGTCCTGCAAGGGAATGCCTGCGCGCGCGGCCATGCCCAAACCGTCGCCGGTATTGATGAAAGCGTTGGTGGAGGCGGCAAAGATGCGGCCGGCGCCACCGGTGGCCAGCAATGTGGTCTTGGCTTCGAGAATGTGGATATCGCCGGTTTCCATCTCAAGCGCCGACACGCCCACCACGTCGCCCTCGGCGTCGCGAATCAAGTCGAGTGCCATCCATTCGACGAAGAAGCTGGTCTTGTGCTTGACGTTTTGCTGGTACAGGGTGTGCAGCATCGCGTGGCCCGTGCGGTCGGCCGCCGCGCAGGCACGCTCCACGGCCTTTTCGCCGTAGTTGGCGGTGTGACCGCCGAAGGGTCGCTGGTAGATCGTGCCGTCGGGGTTGCGGTCAAACGGCATGCCCATGTGTTCCAGGTCGTACACGACCTTGGGGGCTTCGCGGCACATGAACTCGATGGCGTCCTGGTCGCCCAGCCAATCCGAGCCTTTGACGGTGTCGTAGAAGTGGTAGTGCCAGTTGTCGTCGTTCATGTTGCCCAACGAGGCGCCAATGCCGCCTTGCGCCGCCACGGTGTGGGAACGCGTGGGGAATACTTTGGACAGCACGGCCACATTCAGGCCAGCGCGCGACAGTTGCAGTGAGGCGCGCATGCCAGAGCCGCCCGCGCCCACGATCACGACGTCAAATTTTCTTTTTGTTGCGGAATAGGTCATGGAAATTCAGCCTTGGTGGATGACGCGCTCACAGGCGCCAGAGAACTTGAACGGCCCAGCCGGCGCAGCCGACCAGCCAGACGATGGCAAACACCTGCAAGGCCAACCGAATCGACACCGGCTTGATGTAATCCATCCAGATTTCGCGCATGCCCAGCCAGGCGTGATAGAGCAGGGCGATGATGGTGGCGAAGGTCAGAACTTTCATCCACTGGGGCGAAAAGATGCCGGCCCATTGCTCGTAGCCAATGCGGCCCTTGGTCAGCATGACCTGCGCCATCACAATCAGGGTGAACAGCGCCATCAGGACGCCGGTGACACGTTGGCCCAACCAATCGCGCAAGCCATAGTGCGCGCCAACCACCACGCGTTTGGAGCCGTAGTTAACAGACATGATCGATTCCTGGAAAAGTGAACGACAGAACGATTTGCAAAGGACTACATCAGTCCAAACAGCTTTGCACCGAACAGCGCAGTCAGGCTGAGACTAAAAACCAGCGTCAGGACGGAGGTCTTCCTGCCTTGTTCTTTGCTCACGTTATGGGAAATATCCATGCGGATGTGGCGCATGCCTGCCATGAAGTGGTGCAGGTACGCCCAAATCAGACCCAAGGCCACCAATTTGACCAGCAAGCCCGGCACCCGAACACTGCGCCCGATTTCGAAGCCGGCCGAGAAGACGTGGGTGAACCGCGCAAATGACAGTTCGGAGCTGACGGAGGTGTCAAACATCCAGATGAGAAAAGGCATCATCAGGAACAAAATCAAGCCACTTGCACGGTGCATACCCGACACCAGCGAGGCCAAGGGCCATCGATAGCTTGGCAAATCCTTGAATGCATTGAGGTTGCGGAACTCGGGCCGCTTGGGCCTAACAGAGGTCGATAGCTCGGTCATGAATGGGCTTTCGTGGGTGTAACGGCTTTGTAATTCTGCAATATGGCCAAGGCGAAATTCTATTGCAACGCAGCAAGCTGACGCTGAGGTTTCAGAATGAGATTTCGCCAGCCCCGTGCCGCATCATGCTCACAAGTTTGATCTAGCTCAACTCATTGCGATAGTAATGCTGATCGGTGATGTACAGGCCGCGTCGCAATTCCATCGGGGTATCGTTGTACGTGTATGCCGTGCGCTCAACACTGAGCAAAGGTGTGTGTGGCGTGATCTTGAGCAGCGCGCACTGGACCTCGTCGGGCAGAACTGCGCGAAGTTTCTCTTGCGCACGAACCATGCGTACGCCGAACTCGGTTTCGAACAGGGCGTACATCGGCCCATGGTAGTCGGTCAAGCGCTCTGCCGTCAGGCCCTTGAATGGACCACCCGGAAGCCAAAGATCTTCCAGAATCGTGGGGGATTTGGAGAACGACAGAACTCGTCGCACCTGCAGCACGGCGTCGCCAGTGCGTAGGTTCAAGGCGCGAGCGACGTCGGCGGAGGCGCGCAGGCGTTTGCAGTCGACAATCTGCCGCTGTGCCGGTCCTTCGCTGCTGGCGTCACCGTGATCTGGAAACAGCTTCAGGAATCGGTACTGCACCTGGCGTTCGGCATGCGTCGCGACGAACGTTCCCTTGCCCTGTCGACGGACCACCAGGTTTTCCGCTGCAAGTTCGTCAATGGCCTTTCGCACCGTGCCTTGACTGACGCGATAACGCCCGGCCAGCTCCACTTCGCTGGGAATGGTCTCGCCAGGCTTCCACTCGCTGGCCTGCAGACTGTTCATGATCAGGCCCTTGATTTGCTGGTATAGCGGGCTGAACGCTGGTGTTGCCGACGCGTTGCTCGCTACCGCATCGCCAGCGTTGCCAAGGGCGTTGTCGTCGGGGGAGTTGGGTGTGGATGGCATCGTTGGGCGACTCCCGTCCAGGCGGGGAGAACAACGTAATCATATCTTATATAAGACATAAGACAAATTGACGACTCAGGGTTTTCCAGAGTAAACTTGATCGTCTTAGCGAGTCGCGGCCAAAGTCGCCACTGACGGACTTTCAAAATACGTTTCAACCCACTTTCTGGAGCTTCCACCATGAGCAAAAAGCCCGTCCGAGTTGCCGTCACTGGCGCAGCAGGTCAAATTGGTTACGCGATTCTGTTTCGCATCGCTTCCGGCGAAATGCTGGGCAAGGATCAGCCCGTGATCCTTCAGTTGCTGGAGGTTCCGATGGAAAAGCCTCAGCAGGCGCTGCAGGGTGTGATGATGGAGTTGCAGGACTGCGCCTTCCCCTTGCTGGTTGGTATGGAGGCGCATGGCGATCCGATGACTGCGTTCAAGGATGTTGATTACGCTTTACTGATTGGTTCACGCCCGCGTGGCCCTGGCATGGAGCGCGCCGAGTTGCTGGCGGTCAATGCCGAGATCTTCACGGCACAGGGCAAAGCCCTCAACGCGGTGGCGAGCCGCAACGTCAAAGTGCTGGTGGTCGGTAACCCCGCCAACACCAATGCTTACATTGCCATGAAGAGCGCGCCGGATCTGCCACGCAAAAACTTCACCGCCATGCTGCGCTTGGACCACAACCGCGCCTTGAGCCAAATCGCCGCCAAAACCGGCAAGGCTGTGGCGGACATCGAGAGATTGGTGGTATGGGGCAACCATTCGCCAACCATGTATGCTGACTACCGGTTTGCCACCATCAACGGCGCCAGTGTCAAGGACATGATCAACGATCAGGACTGGAACGCCAACACATTTCTGCCTACGGTTGGCAAGCGCGGCGCCGCGATTATTGCCGCGCGCGGCGTGTCGTCGGCCGCCTCCGCCGCCAACGCCGCTATCGATCACATGCGCGATTGGGCATTGGGCACGAATGGCAAGTGGGTCACCATGGGTATCCCGTCGGACGGTCAGTATGGAATTCCCAAAGACACCATGTTCGGTTTCGCAGTCACCTGCGCGGGCGGTGAGTACACGCCGGTCGACGGCTTGACCATCGACGCGTTCAGTCAGACCTGCATCGACAAGACACTCAAGGAATTGCAGGACGAGCAAGCTGGTGTTGCCCATTTGGTGTGACCAACTGAAGTCATGAACACGGCTTCGTCCATTCGGTGTGCCAACTTCCACGGGCGTGCACTGTCGCGCGCCCGTGGACGGTAGAGTTGCTGATGACCCATCCGCGCGATGTCCTGCTTGGTGCTCAGGCAGGGGCGACTTGTTTGCCGGTCTGCGACCACTACAGTGGCGTCGAGGCACGGATGCGAAAGAGCCTGTCTCTGCAGGCCGAAATGACGGAAGAGTTTGGCGCATGTGTGTTCGACGTGACGCTGGACTGCGAGGACGGCGCACCCGTCGGGGGCGAGCTTGACCACGCTCTGATGGTCGCCGACCTTGCCCGCGAGGCACATGCTGCCAGCCTGCGCCGAAACCCTTCAAAGCCCGCGCGTATTGCGGTTCGTGTGCACCCAGTGGATCATCGCGCCTTTGAGCAGGACATTGAGGTTCTCTTGGGCCGCGCAGGCGCGGCCCTGTGCCATGTGATGCTTCCCAAGGTCGAGACCGTCGCCGATGTCGTGCGTGCGGCATGGATCATGGACCAGGCGCATGGGCCGAAGCCCGCAGCCTCGCCGATTCCCTTGCATGCGTTGATCGAGTCGTCAGCGGCAGTTCACCGAGCCTTCGATATCGCCGCGCATCCCAGGATTGAGTCGCTCAGTTTTGGGTTGATGGATTTCGTTTCCTCGCATGGTGGTGCAATTTCCGCCGGTGCGATGCGATTTGATCCCATGCACGGTGAGGCCACCTTGGATCAGTTTCACCACCCGCTCGTGACGCGCGCAAAGCTGGAGATCGCCGCGGCCTGCCATGCTCACGGAAAGGTGCCTTCGCACTGTGTGGTTACCGAGTTGGCGGATCCGCTGGCCATTGACGCCGCGGCGTTGTTGGCCAGGCGGATGGGGTACACGCGGATGTGGAGCATTCATCCGGCACAAATTCGCGCCATCGTCACTGCGTTGGCGCCGTCTCAACACGAAGTCGAACTTGCCGCGCGTGTGGTCGACGCTGGGGCAAGGCAGAAGTGGGCTCCGGTTTCGCTGGATGGGCAATTGCACGACCGCGCCAGCTATCGCTACTATTGGCAACTGCTCGAGCGCGCTTACCAAACCGGGTGCAAACTGCCGGGCAGCGTCGAACAGTTCTTTACGCAGTCGCAACCCAGTCTCGGAGAGGCACTATGAAAATTCAGCGTCTTGTTGGTTTGATGTTGCTGGTGGCTCAGGTGGCCTGGGCGCAGACGCCTGCCAAACCCTCGGCCAGTCGGCAGGAGCTGAAGTCGAAAGCCAATCAGATGGCTGCTGGTGTGCGGGCTGCCGAGGCGGCCCTCTCACCAGGTGAGCTTGAGATCGCGCAGCGAGTTCAGGTGGGGCGGCTGCCGTGTGAGCAAGGCGCTTTCGTGACGCTGGTTGCCGACCCTCGTGCACCCGGGTACTTTGATGTCTCGGTGCGCTCCCTGAAATTCCGCATGTTCCCAGTGGAAACCACAACCGGCGCAATTCGGTTGGAGGATCGCAAGGCGGGCGCTGTCTGGCTGCAACTGGCCAACAAGTCCATGTTGATGAATCAGAAACTGGGGCAGCGGCTGGCGGACGCCTGCGTCAGCCCCGAGCAGGCAATCGTGGCCGAGTCCTTGAGCCGCAGTACGGCGCCCAGTGTTCTCGACGCGCCTGCTGCCACGCCCGTTGCAACGCCAAGCACCGAACCAAGCACAAAGTAAGCGTTTTCTGTCGCCGTCGTGATCCCGGCGGCGACACTCGATTTTGAAATGAAGGAGTCAATCATGTTGCAAGCCTACCGTGCCCATGTGGCTGAACGAGCCGCGTTGGGCATTCCCCCACTGCCTTTGTCGGCCCAGCAGACCGCAGAGCTCATTGATCTGCTGAAAAATCCGCCCAAAGGTGAGGAGACTGTCCTGGTCGAGCTGATTACGCACCGCGTGCCCGCTGGCGTCGACGACGCGGCGAAGGTCAAGGCCAGCTATCTGGCGGCAGTGGCTCACGGTACCGAGAAATGTGCCCTGATCAGCCGCGCCCGAGCCACCGAACTGCTGGGCACCATGCTGGGTGGTTACAACATCAGCCCGCTGGTGGATTTGCTGGACGACGCGGCCGTGGCCAAGGAAGCCGCAGAGGGCCTGAAGAAAACCCTGCTGATGTTCGACCAGTTCCATGACGTCAAGGACAAGGCAGACAAGGGCAACGCACACGCCAAAGCCGTGCTGCAAAGCTGGGCTGATGCGGAGTGGTTCACCAGCCGCCCCGAAGTGCCAAAGTCCATTACCGTCACCATCCTCAAGGTGACCGGTGAGACCAACACCGACGACCTGTCGCCCGCGCCCGACGCCTGGAGCCGACCCGACATCCCGTTGCACGCCTTGGCCATGCTGAAGAACAAGCGCGACGGCATCACGCCGGAAGAAGACGGCAAGCGTGGCCCAGTCAAGTTCATCGAAGACCTGCGTGCCCGTGGCAACCTGGTGGCCTATGTGGGTGACGTGGTCGGTACTGGCTCTTCCCGCAAGTCCGCCACCAATTCCGTGCTGTGGTTCACCGGTGAAGACATTCCCTTTGTGCCGAACAAGCGTTTCGGTGGCGTCTGCCTGGGTACCAAAATTGCCCCGATCTTCTACAACACCATGGAAGATGCCGGCGCTCTGCCCATCGAACTGGATGTGAACCAGATGAACATGGGCGACGTGGTCGAGCTGCGTCCCTACGACGGCAAGGCCTTCAAAGATGGCAAGGAGATTGCGTCCTTCCAGGTCAAGAGCGACGTGTTGTTTGACGAAGTGCGCGCCGGTGGCCGTATTCCGCTGATCATCGGCCGTGGCCTGACCGCCAAGGCGCGCGAAGCCCTGGGCTTGAAGCCATCCACGCTGTTCCGCCTGCCGCAGAACCCTGCTGACACCAAGAAGGGTTTCAGCTTGGCACAGAAGATGGTGGGCCGTGCCTGTGGTTTGCCCGAAGGGCAGGGCGTGCGCCCCGGTACTTACTGCGAACCCAGGATGACTTCGGTCGGCTCGCAAGACACCACCGGCCCCATGACCCGCGACGAGCTGAAAGACCTGGCGTGCCTGGGTTTCAGCGCCGATCTGGTGATGCAATCGTTCTGCCACACGGCGGCTTACCCCAAACCCGTGGACGTGAAGATGCACCACGAGCTGCCTGACTTCATCAGCACTCGTGGCGGTGTTGCCTTGCGTCCCGGTGACGGCGTGATCCACTCCTGGCTCAACCGCCTGCTCTTGCCCGACACCGTTGGCACCGGCGGTGATAGCCACACGCGTTTCCCCATTGGCATCAGCTTCCCTGCCGGTTCTGGCCTGGTGGCTTTTGCCGCTGCAACCGGCGTGATGCCGCTGGACATGCCGGAGTCGGTGCTGGTGCGCTTCAAGGGCAAGATGCAAAACGGCATCACCCTGCGTGACCTGGTGAACGCCATTCCGCTGTACGCCATCAAGGCTGGCCTGCTGACGGTTGAGAAGAAGGGCAAGAAGAACATCTTCTCCGGCCGCATCCTCGAAATCGAAGGTTTACCTGATTTGAAGGTTGAGCAGGCGTTTGAGCTGTCAGACGCGTCGGCCGAGCGCTCCGCGGCCGGTTGCACGGTACACCTGAACAAAGAACCGATTGTTGAGTACATCAACAGCAACATCACCATGATGAAGTGGATGATTGCCAATGGCTATGCCGACGCCCGCACCCTGGCCCGCCGCATTGCTGCGCAGGAAGCCTGGCTGAAAAATCCGCAGTTGCTCAAGGGCGATGCGGACGCCGACTACGCTGCCGTGATCGAGATCGACCTGGCCGACATTCACGAGCCTATCTTGGCTTGCCCGAACGATCCGGACGATGTAAAGACATTGGCCGAGGTTGCTGGTACCAAGATCGACGAAGTGTTTATTGGTAGCTGCATGACCAACATCGGCCACTTCCGTGCTGCATCCAAGCTGATGGAAGGTAAGCGCGATATCCCGGTCAAGCTGTGGATTGCGCCTCCCACCAAGATGGACGCCAAGCAGTTGAGCGACGAAGGCCACTACGGCGTGCTCGGCGGTGCCGGTGCGCGCATGGAAATGCCCGGATGCAGTCTGTGCATGGGCAACCAGGCGCAGGTGAAGCAGGGCGCAACCGTGTTCTCCACCTCCACCCGCAACTTCCCCAACCGTTTGGGCAAGGACAGCAATGTGTACCTGGGTTCCGCCGAATTGGCAGCTATTTGCTCCAAACTAGGTCGTATCCCTACCAAGGCCGAGTACCTGGCCGACATGGGTGTGCTGACGGCCGCCAGCGACACGGTGTACCAATACCTTAACTTTGACAAGATTGGCGATTACATCGAGTCCGCAGCGACTGTGAAGTAAGCCGCTCCGTTCTTGAGAACGAATGGAAAGCCCCGCGGCGCAGGTCTCGGGGCTTTCGTTTTGCGAGTCGGAACAGGCCTGCCTGGGCGGCGCCTCAGTGGAGCCGTGACTGGCTTACAGTGGACAGAGCTGGTGATGTGCTTGCTTTTCCGCTAATTTTGGTGCGCTGCGGGCTGTGGCCCGGTTAAACTGCGCGCAGTCCGAAATCCGTCATCGCCCTGACACATTCCCATAAGGAGCAAGCCATGTTCTTTGGCAAGCTGTTGCCCCGAGAAGGCAATTTCTTCGAGATGTTCAACCAGCACGCCGACCGCATCGTCGAGGCGGCTCACGCATTTTCCAAGCTGGTTGAGAACTACGCCGACCCGCACCTGCGCGATAAGTACAACCAGGACGTTGACAATGCAGAGCGCGCTGCCGACCGGGTCACGCACGACGTCAACAAGGCGATTCACATCACCTTTATCACACCGATCGATCGGGAACAGATTCATTCCTTGATCAATACCATGGATGACATCGCCGACCTGATTCAGGATTCGGCTGAAACCATGGCCTTGTACGACGTTCACCACATGACGGAGGAAATCTCGCGTTTGACTGACCTGAGCGTCAAGTGCTGCGAGAGAGTGCGTGATGCGGTCAGGTTGCTGGACAAAGTCGCAGATCCCAAGACCGCTGAGGCCGCCCTCAAGACTTGTGAGGAGATCGATCAACTGGAGTCCGACGCGGACCGAGTCATGCGTACGGCCATGAGCAAGCTGTTCCGGGAAGAACCTGAAGTGCGCGAAGTGATCAAGCTCAAGGCGATTTATGAGTTGCTGGAGACTATTACCGACAAATGTGAAGACGTGGCCAATGTGATCGAGGGCATCATCCTCGAGAACTCCTGAAGCGGTCGAACCATGCAGACAACTCAGGTTGCGTTGTGGGTGGTCGTCACGCTGGTGGCTCTGGCCTTGGCATTTGACTTCATGAATGGTTTTCATGATGCTGCCAACTCAATTGCTACAGTCGTGTCAACCGGCGTGCTCAGGCCCGGTCAGGCGGTGCTGTTTGCTGCCGTTTTCAACTTTGCTGCGATATTCGTTTTTCAACTCACGGTTGCCGCGACCGTTGGAAAGGGGCTGGCGCAGCCTGGCGTGGTAGACGTACATGTGGTGTTCGGTGCACTGATCGGAGCCATCAGCTGGAACTTCATCACTTGGTACTACGGCATTCCCAGCAGTTCGTCGCACGCGCTGATCGGTGGCATTGTTGGTGCCGTCATTGCCAAGGCGGGCACATCGGCGCTGGTGGCGGCGAGTCTGATCAAGACAGTCATTTTTATATTCGTGTCTCCGACCCTGGGGTTCTTGCTGGGTTCGCTGATGTTGATAGCGGTGTCGTGGGGCTTACGACGCAGCACGCCAAGCCGGGTTGACCGCTGGTTTCGCCGGCTGCAGTTGGTTTCGGCCGGCGCCTACAGCCTGGGGCATGGCGGCAACGATGCGCAGAAGACGATTGGCATAGTCTGGATGCTCTTGATAGCGACCGGCTACACCGCCGCCGGTGACAAAGCTCCGCCAAACTGGGTGGTGCTGAGCTGCTATGCGGCGATTGCTTGCGGCACCATGTTTGGTGGATGGCGTATCGTCAAGACCATGGGCCAGAGGTTAACCAAGCTCAAGCCCGTTCATGGTTTTTGCGCGGAAACCGGTGGCGCCATCACGCTGTTCCTGGCGGCGATGCTGGGTATCCCCGTGTCGACCACCCACACCATCACCGGAGCCATTGTGGGAGTCGGCGCCACTCAGCGCGCCAGCGCTGTGCGCTGGGGCGTGGCGGGCAACATCGTGTGGGCATGGATCTTCACCATTCCCGCAAGTGCTTTTGTGGCGGCGGTCGCGTATTGGGTCAGTCTGCAGTTGTTCTAAGTGCGGGTCAACATGGTCGGCACTGTCATTGCGAGAGCTTGCGTGACTCTTCGATCTGGTACTCGAAGTAGTGCTGAAAGCTGAACACAATGCTGCTGATCAATACCGTAGAGCCGACCAGCAGCGACAGCACGACCGCGCCTATTGTCAGCCAGTTTGTGCTACCCGAGGCGTGATTGGCATCGTGCTCCGGGTTGAAACGCGTGTTCCAGGTTAGCGTCGCCATCAGTCCGTATACCATGGCGTTGATGGCGCAGCCCGCGACTGTAAAACCCAGTAGCGGAATCAGCAGCCAACTCAAGGGATCGTCCAACCCGAGCTCCCTAGCGCGTTGCACACCATGCAGGCCGAGCAAGGTCGGCACGGGTAACAGCCAACCCAATCGGTCTGAAAATCCGAACAGGTAGAAGCGGTGCAGTCCGAATGGGCCAACGAGAAAAGTCAACCACGCCGCGAGAGTTTTGTTCTTCGGCATCGACGCTACTCGGTTGCCGGGATTGAGTCGCCGGCGCCTAGCCCTTTGTCCATCAGCACGACATCGCGCCATTGGTTGAACTTCCAACCGCATGACTTGAGCACGCCGACATGGGCGAAGCCAAGCGACTCGTGAACGCGGATCGAGCCGAGGTTGGCGCTGTCGCCGATGACTGCGATGAGTTTGCGCACCCCCGCTCTCTGCGCCTGGGCTGCCAATTCAGCCAGCAACGCGCGGCCGTGGCCCCGGCCCACTGCAGTGGGGGCCAGGTAAATGGAATCCTCTGCTGAGAACCGATAGGCTGGACGCGGCTTAAACCACGTGCAATAGGCGTAGCCGATCACCTGGTCGCCCTCACAGGAAACCAGGTAAGGCAGACCTTTGGCCAGAACATCGTCACGTCGTGTGGCCATATCCTGCTGGGTTGGCGGGTCGAGCTCAAAAGTGCCGGTACCGTGCAACACGTGGTGCGCGTAGATGGCTGTGATTGCGGGGAGGTCGCTCGATTGGCTGGGACGGATCATGGGCATTGGTATCGAAAAGGCTATAATGGTGGGCTATTCAGTGTGTCGCTGGCCGGGTGGTCAGTTGCGTGTCTCAACTCTGAATTCAATGGTGACTGCAACAAGTCGCCACCCAAAGGATAAATCATGGTCGTCATTCGACTCGCACGTGGTGGTGCCAAAGCCCGCCCGTTTTTCAACATTGTCGTGGCTGACAAGCGCACCCGTCGTGACGGACGCTTCATCGAGCGCATTGGGTTTTACAACCCCATCGCCACGGCCAACGAGGAGAGCATTCGTATTGCCCAGGATCGCCTTACCTACTGGAAAAGCGTCGGCGCCCAAGCCTCCCCGACGGTGGAGCGCCTGATCGACCAAGCTGCCAAGAAAGCAGCGTAATCCTGACGTGATGCTGCCCGGCCTTGAGGCTGCCGAATTGCCGGCAGACGCAATTGAAGTCGGGCGCATCGCCGATGCCTGGGGCATCAAAGGTTGGTTCAAAGTCTTGCCTTACAGCGCCGATCCCGAGGCGCTTTTTTCTTCCAAACGCTGGTACTTGATGCCTGCCGAGCGCGGCGCCAAGACCTTTTCTGGTGTTGCCAGCCTCGCCATCACACAGGCAAAGGTTCATTCTGACACCCTTGTGGCCAGCGCGCACGACGTAACGGACCGCAGTGGCGCCGAAGCCCTGCGCGGCGCCCGCATCTTTGTCCCACGCGCCAGCTTTCCCACCCCGGACAAAGACGAGTTCTATTGGGTCGATCTGATCGGACTCGATGTCGTCAACCGGGAGGGCATCGCCCTGGGCAACGTCAGTGAACTGCTGTCGACGGGCGCCCAGACCGTGTTGGTGATTGAATACGTGGCGCAAGGCAAGACCGAGCAACGCATGGTCCCCTTCGTGGCGCACTACGTTGACGACGTGGACTTGGCCACCGGGCGGATTCTCGTGGACTGGCAACCTGACTATTGACGGGCCGGGTCATGCGCTTTGATGTCATCACGCTATTCCCGGAGTTGTTTGCGCCGTTTCTGGTCAGTGGTGTCACGCGGCGGGCGTTTGAGAGCGGGCAGGTCGATGTCAAGCTCAGCAACCCACGGGATCATGCCGGCGGAAATTACCGACGCGTGGACGATCGACCCTTTGGTGGTGGTCCGGGCATGGTGATGATGGCCGAACCGTTGGCCTCCTGCTTGCGTGAGATTGAGACGCAACGTGACGCCAAGCCGCCGGTGCTGCTGTTCTCGCCCATGGGCAAGCGGCTTGACCATGCCAGCGTGCAGCGCTGGGCTGGCAGTGACGGCGCGGTGCTGATTTGCGGTCGCTACGAAGGCATCGACCAACGCTTCGTTGACACCTATGTCGATGAGCAGATCAGCTTGGGTGATTTTGTACTGTCGGGTGGTGAAATCGCGGCCATGGCATTGCTTGATGCGGTCGCCCGCCTTCAGCCCGGAGTTCTCAACGATTCTGACAGCCACATGTTGGACAGCTTCAATCCAGCGCTTGACGGCTTGCTGGACTGTCCGCACTACACCCGTCCGGAGCAATGGCGTGGCTTGGGAGTTCCAGAAGTTCTGTTGTCCGGCCATCATGTGCAGATTGAGCGCTGGCGCCGCGAGCAGCGCCTGGCACAGACCGCACGGCAGCGCCCCGATCTGATTGCCCAAGCGCGTGCTGCAGGGCGCTTGTCGTCCCAGGACGAGGCGTTTCTGCTCGGCCCTTGACGGTTGCTGGGCCCGATGACGGGTCGCGGCGCCACGGCGCCACCGGCGCCGGAGCGGGCCCTGCTATAATTGTGGGCTGTCCGATCCTCTGCCCAACCGTTTCGACGCTGCGCGTCGTGAAATTCTTAGTGCCATGTCGGCACTGGTGTGAGCAAGATCATTTGAGGAAATCATGAATCTTTTGCAGACTCTTGAGCAAGAAGAAATTGCTCGCCTCGGGAAAACCATTCCCGACTTCGCGCCTGGCGATACCGTTGTCGTGAGCGTCAACGTGGTCGAGGGCAACCGCAAACGCGTGCAGGCCTATGAAGGCGTGGTGATTGCCAAGCGCAACCGCGGGCTCAACAGTGGCTTCATCGTTCGCAAGATCTCCAGCGGTGAAGGCGTGGAACGTACGTTCCAGACCTACAGTCCGTTGATTGCTGGCATTGAAGTCAAGCGTCGTGGTGACGTGCGCCGCGCCAAGTTGTACTACTTGCGTGACCGCAGCGGCAAGTCGGCTCGTATCAAGGAAAAACTCCCGGCCAAGAAGACTGCCGCCTAAACAGCTCGGCAAGCCTTGGTATCAGCCGCTTCTGCGCACGCGCGAAGCGGCTTTTTGTTTTGTGAGTTCGAGATTTGAAAGACGTAGTACCGCTTACTGCTCTGTCCAAGTTGCCCAACTTCGACCCACGTAAGGTTCCCGTGGACTCGGTGGACGACCACTTGGCGGCGGTCGCTCGCGCCGCCCTGCAGCCCGAAGCGATTCGTCAGCGCTTTGATCTTCCCCCTGTCTGGTCCCCTGAGGTGCACGCTGAGCTGCGTTTCACCGATCGCGTAGCCGTTCACGCGGCGGTGTTGGTGCCCATCGTCATGCGGGCGCAGCCAATGGTGCTGCTGACGCAGCGCACCGCGCACCTTGCCAACCACTCCGGGCAGATTGCCTTCCCCGGCGGTAAGGTGGACGCCGGCGATGCCGATGCGGCGGCAGCGGCGCTGCGTGAGGCCCATGAGGAGGTAGGCCTTGACCCCGGCTTGGTGCAAGTAGTGGGTGAGTTGCCGAACTACGTCACCGGCAGCGCTTTCATCGTATCGCCGGTGATTGGTTTGGTCGCGCCGGAGTTCGAACTCAGTCTCAATGCCGCGGAGGTCGATGATGTGTTCGAGGTGCCTCTTGAGTTTCTGATGAATCCTGCCAACCACCGCCATCACAGCCTGGACTGGCAGGGCGTGCGTCGTGAGTGGTTGTCCATTCCCTATCGGGACGACAGGGCCGAGCGCTTCATATGGGGTGCCACGGCAGGCATGCTGCGCAACTTCTACCGTTTCCTGGCTGCTTGACGATGCTTTGATGCGGTCGATAACGTTTCGAACCGCAACTTGCACCGGTATGATCCTCGGATGAGCTTTCTTGCTGTATTGTTTGCGCTGCTGCTCGAACAGGCCCGACCTTTGGGCCGCGGCAATCCGGTGCACGTTGGCTTGCGCGCTTGGGTTCGCTGGTGTGCCCGCAATTTTGACGCGGGTCAGCCGCATTACGGCTGGCTGGCCTGGAGTTTTGCGGTCGTTGCGCCGTCACTCCTGTCACTTGGCATTTACTGGCTTCTCAACGACTGGCTCGGCTGGCCGGCTGCTGTGGTGTGGAGCGTCGTGGTGCTGTATGTCACGCTGGGATTTCGGCAATTCAGCTTTCACTTTACCGAGATACGGGATGCGTTGGCGCAAGGTGACGAGGACCGCGCTGTTGCGCTGCTGGCTGCCTGGCGACAAGTCAATGTCAGTGAAGTTCGCCGCGACGATCTGGTGCGGCATGTCATTGAGCATTCGGTGTTGGCGGCGCATCGGCACGTTTTTGGCGTACTTGCCTGGTTTTCGGTGCTGGCCGCTTTTGGATTCGGACCGGCAGGTGCGGTGTTGTACCGATTGAGCGAATTCGTTGCGCGATACTGGCGACACAAGAGTACCCGGCAAGACCTCCCGGTGAGTGAGGCGCTGCAGCAGACTGCCGCCGACGCCTGGGTCATCATCGACTGGATTCCGGCCCGGATTTCGGCGATGGCCTTTGCAGTGGTTGGCAGCTTCGAGGATGCGATCGACAGTTGGCGCAACTGCGAGCTGCGAGCGTCGAGAGACAACGACGACATCATTCTGGCGGCCACCTCGGGAGCCGTCAACATCCGACTCGGAGACGGCTACGCTCGCGCGGCTCCCGCGGGCGCACCAGCGGGTCAGGAGCGGCGCGATGGCGAACGGGATTCGGTGGCGGGCCAGGTTCCCGAATTTGCACATCTGCGCATCGTGGTCGGCCTCGTGTGGCGCTCGGTCGTTTTGTGGATGGTGCTGCTGGCCCTGCTCACCTTGGCCAAATTGCTCGGCTAGACCTGTCCAACTGGGCGATCAGTAGCGACTCTGACTCAATTCGGCATAGAGCTCGCTATAGATTTTGTAGCGATTGCTGCTTATTCCACCTCCATCTGGGTCAACGTTTGTCGCGGCCATCACGCCACACCCGGGCTCATGCAAGTGGCTGCAGTTGTAGAACTTGCAGTTGGCGACATGCGGTTTGAGGTCCGGCATGTAGGCCGCCAATTGAGCGGGATCGATGTGGTTCAGACCAAATTCCTGAAAGCCGGGTGAATCAATCAAGGCTGTGGTGCGTTCGGCATCCACCCAGTACCATGTAGTGCTGGTGGTGGTGTGCTTGCCCGTGTTCAAAGCGTGCGACAGGTCGTTGGTCTGCGCAAGTGCTCCAGGACACAGCAGGTTGATCAATGTGCTCTTGCCCGCTCCCGACGGGCCAAGCACCAACGTGGTGCTGCCAGCTAGGAGTCGGAGCAACTCAGCCCGGTCAACCAAACTTGATTGTCTGAGTGACAGGGGCAACACCCCGTAGTGCATTTGCCGGTAGGGGCGCAACCACTCCCAAGCCTGCGCGAATGGCTCGACCAGATCACTCTTGTTGAGCGCGATGATGGGCGTGATGTGCTGCGCCTCGGCCGCGATCAGTGCCCGTGAGAGCTGGCTGCTCGAGAACTCGGGCTGCGCCGCCAGCAGGATTAGCACGTGATCGAGGTTTGCGGCAAACGACTTGGTGCGAATTTCATCCTGTCTGTAAAACAGGTTGCGCCGCGGCTCGATCTTCTCGATCGTGCCTTCGTCTTGGGAGGGTTGCCACATGACACGGTCGCCGACCACTCCCTGACTCTTCTTGCCGCGTGAGTGACAGATCAGGCGCTGACCCTGCTCAGTTTCGACCAGGAAGTGGCGCCCGTAGTTGGCCACGATCAGTCCATGCTCGAGGACGGCCTTTTCGCTCAAGCTGGTGCTCCGCAATCGATGTTCATGCGAGCAGGGCGTCCACTTGCGCGGCGCATTCGATATCGGTGCTGGAGATGCCGCCCACATCGTGCGTGTTGAAGCGCACGACGCAGCGGTTGTAGGTCAACAGGATTTCCGGATGATGGTCCTGTCGCTTGGCAATGAAAGCCACGCCGTTGATAAAGGCCATGGTTTCGTCGAAGTTGTCGAATACAAAGGTCTTCTCGATCGCTACCTGCGCCGCTTCGCCATGCAGGCGCCAGCTGTCAAGTTTGGCCAGTCCTGCGACGATTTGGGTGGCCGTCAGGGCGAGACGGTTTTGCCCGGACCAGTTCTTTGTGTTGAACATGCTCTTCATGTGTCAGTCCCGGTGGTTAGCAGCCTTGCAAACGCGCCAGGCGCTCGGATGCCGGCGGATGCGAGTAGTGAAACTTCACATAGACCGGGTCGGGTGTCAGCGTTGAGGCATTGTCTTCGTAGAGCTTGAGCAAGGCGCTGCCCAACTCGCCGGCGCTGGTGTGGGCGGCGGCGTAGGCGTCAGCTTCGAACTCGTGGCGGCGCGAAAGTTGCGCAAACAAGGGCGAGATGAAGAAGCCAAACGTCGGTATCACCAATGCAAACAATAACAAGGCCAGCGCGTCGTTGGGTGCATCAAAATTGGGTGTGACGCCCAAGCCAACGTAGAACCAGGGTTTGCCGGCAAGCCAACCCAGCAGGGCAAAGCCGAGCAGACTGACGGTGAACATCGCCACAATCCGCTTGATGATGTGCTTGTGCTTGAAGTGCCCCAGCTCATGCGCCAGCACCGCCTCCACTTCGCCGGGGTTCAGCTTGGCCAGCAGGGTGTCGTAGAAGACGACTCGCTTGGCCGCGCCAAAACCGGTGAAGTACGCGTTGCCATGAGCGCTGCGCTTGCTGCCATCCATCACGAACAGACCCTTGGCAGCAAAGCCACAGCGCTGCATCAAGGCGGTCACGCGCGCTTTCAGTGTTTCGTCTTCCAGTGGCTTGAATTGGTTGAACAGCGGCGCGATGAAGGTCGGATAGATCATCAGCAGCAACAGATTGAAGCCGATCCAAAGCCCCCAGGCCCACAGCCACCAGACCGAACCAGCGGCGCCCATCAACCAGAGAATCGACGCTGCGATGGGCAGACCAATAACGGCTCCCATGGCAGTGGATTTGAGCAGGTCCGACAACCACAGGCCCAGCGTCATTTTGTTGAAACCGAAACGCGCCTCCAGCACGAAAGTCTGGTACCAGCTCAGCGGCAGGTCGATTGTTCCGCTGATCAGTGCGAAACAGCCCAGCAAGACGAGCTGCTGCGTCATGCCGCCGCTCAGGCGCGCAGCAAGGGTTTGATTGAGCGCGTCAAGCCCGCCCAGCAAGGTCCAAGCGAGCAGCACAAGCACGCCAATGGCCGCCTCGATCAAGCCCAGTTTCACTTTGGCCACGGTGTAGTCGGCGGCTTTCTGGTGCGCCGGCAGCGCAATGGTCGGGGCGAATGCGGGAGGTACCGCAACCCGGTGCCGGATCACATGACGAACCTGACGCGAGCTCAGCCAGATGCTGGCGACAAACCCCAACAGCAATGCAAGGGCAAACGCCAGGCTCAGTGCGATGGAAGGGATTGCAAAGGGATTCGGTTCGACCATGGCGCCAGAGTGTAGGCCATCGGCGACAATCAGGCGCATGACTGACACCTCGCTGCCCGCAACCTGTGCACCGCTTGCAAAGTCGGACCAGAATTTGGTCTGGCTGGACTGTGAAATGACGGGACTTGACCCGGAGCTTGATCGCATCATAGAGATTGCTGTCGTCGTGACCGGACCGACACTCGACACCCGGACCGAGGGGCCGGTTCTGGTGATTCACCAGAGTGAGAGCCTGCTCGACGGCATGGACGCCTGGAACAAGGGTACGCACGGCAAGAGCGGTCTGACTGAAAAGGTGCGCGCTTCCACACTAACCGAGCAGGAGGCAGAGGCAGCGTTGATCGAATTCCTTGCCCGATATGTGCCCAAAAAAAGTGTGCCACTGTGTGGCAACAGCATTGGGCAGGATCGACGTTTTCTGGCCAAGTACATGCCCAAGCTCGAAGCATTCTTTCACTACCGCAACGTGGACGTCAGCACGCTCAAGGAGCTGTCCAAGCGTTGGCGGCCGGATGTCTACAAGGGTTTCAAAAAGCACCAGCGACACACGGCGTTGGCGGATGTGCACGAATCAATTGACGAGCTGCAGCACTACCGGCAGCACTTCATGAACTTGGGATGAATTGCGCTTGGAATTAGGTAGAAACCCGAATCCGTGCCATAATGCAAGGCTGCACTGAGAACAACAGTGCAAATTTGTACATCTCCCCTCATTCACAGGGTCCATGGCAGGTTCGCAGCAGCGAGCCAGCAAAAAAGGGCCCCCAGCGCTGATTGAACTCCTAGTGAGTCAGAGCAGGTTCCGTTTGATGGTTGATGTTTCTTAACCATTGACGGAGCAGCCGCTTGATTGGCGGCGCTCGCGTGTGAGTAAATCTATGACTGACGCTTTTGAAGCGACGGGCGATGCTTCGCCGGTCGACACCTTTTCCCCTGACAGCGCGCAGGCGCTTGCCACCGCAACAGCCGTTGTGGCAGCCGCCGAGCCGGCACCGACGCTAGATGTGCCAAACGGCTTCTTGCCCTTGGGCCTGGCACCTGAACTGATTCGGGCCGTCGTGGACCTGGGCTTTACCCAGCCAACGACCGTGCAGAGCAAGACCATTCCGTTGGCGATGCAGGGCAGTGCACAAGGTGCTGAAGCGGCACGTTTCATCGATCTGATGGTTTCCAGCCAGACCGGCAGTGGCAAGACTGCCGCCTTCCTGTTGCCCGTGTTGCACACACTGCTGACGCAGCGAGCGCAGGCCGAAGCCAAGGAGCGCGCTGAATTCGAGCAGGCATGCGCCGAGGCCGCCGCCAAGGGCGAAGCGCCTCCCAAACGTCCCAAGCGCAAGGACCCCACCAATTTCCGCAATTTCAAGCCAGCCACGCCCGGCGCGCTGGTGGTTTGTCCCACCCGTGAATTGGCCCAACAGGTGGCCCATGACGCGATCGATTTGGTGCAGCACTGCCGCGGCTTGCGCATCGCCAACATCGTTGGCGGCATGCCCTATCAGTTGCAGATTGCCAAGTTGCAGAACGCCGACCTGGTTGTCGCTACACCTGGGCGTTTGCTGGATCTGCAGCGCTCCATGCAGATCAAACTCGATCAAGTGCAGTTTCTGGTGGTGGACGAAGCAGACCGCATGCTGGACCTGGGTTTCTCGGACGACCTGGCCGAGATCAACCAACTGACCATTGGGCGCAAACAGACCATGATGTTCAGTGCCACCTTTGCGCCTCGCATCCAGCAACTTGCCGCCCGCGTTATGCGTGAGCCGCAGCGCATCCAGATCGACTCACCGCAAGAGAAGCACGCCAACATCAAGCAAGTGCTGTTCTGGGCTGACAACGCGCAGCACAAGCGCAAACTGCTCGACCATTGGCTACGCGACGCCGGCATCAACCAGGCGATCGTGTTTGCCAGCACGCAGATCGAGTGTGATGGCTTGGCCAATGACTTGCAGCAGGATGGTTTCTCGGCCGTCGCCTTGCATGGCGCATTGAGCCAGGGCCTGCGTAACCGCCGCTTGATGGCGCTGCGCCAAGGGCAGGTGCAGATTCTGGTGGCCACCGATGTGGCCGCGCGCGGCATTGACGTGCCCACGGTAAGCCATGTCTTCAACTTTGGCCTGCCCATGAAGGCCGAGGACTACACCCATCGCATCGGCCGCACCGGCCGGGCAGGTCGGGATGGTTTGGCAGTGACGTTTGCGGAGTTTCGCGACCGTCGCAAGATTTATGACATTGAGGCCTACAGCCGCCAGCAGTTCAAAGCCGAGACGATCCCCGGACTTGAGCCACAGCAGCGGTTTGCGGAACCCCGGGCACCCAAGGCTGGCTTTGGCGGGCGCGAGCGCAGTGGCGGTTTCGATCAACATTCGCGTGACCGCAAGTTTGCCGGCGGCGGCGCGGGGCGCATGCCTGGCTTTGGCGCCAACCGTGAGGGCTTTGCCGGTGGATTTGCCGGGCGTGGCGATGTGGGCTCCGGCGGCTACCGCACCGGTGGCACAGGTGGTTTTGCAGCACGTGATGATCGTGGTGCGAGCGGCGCCCGGGAGGGCTTCAACTACGAGCGCAAGGGCGGTTTCAACGACCGTTTCGCTGGCGACCGCAATCACAGCGCCATGCCGCGCGGTGACTTCGCAACACGCAAGCCGAACTTTGACAAGCCCGCATTCTCAAAACCTGCTGGTGGCGGCAAGGTGTTTGTGCCGCGTGACGCGCAAAAGCGATTCGCCAAACCAGCGCGTTGATTCGGGCGGCGGCGGGCCAGGCTGACCGCTGGCCTGCCGGTCAGCCGATGCAAAGGCGGTTGCGGCCGCTGCGCTTGGCAGTGTAGAGGGCCGAGTCGGCCTTGGAGAGGAAAGCCTCGACGCTGTCGATACCGGGCGCGAGTTCGGCCAATCCAACCGAGATGGTCAGGAAGATCGAGTGCTTGTCGGTCGATTCAACCGGTGATTGCGCAAGCTCGTCGCGCAAGCGATTCATGACATCGGTGGCCTCGCGCGCGCAGGTATTGGGCAACAACACGGCAAACTCCTCACCGCCCAATCGCCCAGTCAGGTCAACTTCTCGGACGCAGTGGCGCAGCTTGCCCGCGAAAGCAGCCAAAACCCGGTCCCCAACATGGTGACCAAAGCAGTCGTTGACGTTCTTGAAGTGATCCAGGTCGATCATCAGGATGGTGAGCGGCGCGTTGTAACGTTGCGCGCGTGACAGCTCGGTCGCGGCTTTGGCAATGAAGTCGCGTCGATTAGACAGGTTGGTCAAGTGGTCGATGCACGCCAGGCGTTCGTTCTCCTTTTCTATTGCCAACTTGGCCGTGATGTCTTCGGCCGATATCAGCACGCGACTCCATGGGCTCGGTGAATCGGGCAGCACCGTCGCATGCAGTCGCACATCCATGCGCTTGCCCTTGAGCGAATAGCGTACCGTGTCGCAGGAAACATGCTGCAGGTCCGAGTGGCAATTCCACAGCGCGACGAACCAGTGCAGCAAATCGGCTGGACGCTCCGGGTGAATGGTTTCGCGAAAACGCGCGAGCATTTCCGTCTCGCTGCAAGCCTCGTACATGCTCAAGGCTCGATGGTTGACCCGTAACAGTACGACCTCTTGCCAGCATTGTTGCAGGCGTCGCGGGTCGCTCAAAAAATAGTCTGCAATGTCCTGCACGCCTTGGGCGCGCAAGGCCTGAAAGGTGACCCACAGCGCGCTGTGATCGGTCAGTGACAGCGTCACCGGCGCGAGTTCGAACAAAGCCTGATCCGACACCGATGCAATCGCCTCTGAGGGGTTGTCACGCTGCAATGAGGGATCTGCGGAATGCAAGTTGCGCTCTCGTCCAAGGGGGGCACGGGGCGCTGTCGCAAACTGACCTAGGCGCCCGCCATGGGCAGAAACTGTAGCGGCATCTGCTTTGAAATGCCATCCCCTATTTGGGGGAAATAGTTGCCGCAGCATCTAGTGATTACCCTAGGGCGGCTGCGCGTCAATTGGTGTAGCGCTCAGCCGATGCCGTTTCGACTGGCCAGTTCCAGGAACAGCGCCGAGTGGTCCAAGTCGCTCAGGCCGTGATCAGCGGCCTGGGCGTAGAGGCTCTCAAACAGTGTCGTGATCGGTGCTTCATAGCCAATCTCGTTGGCGGTGGCCAAAGCGTTGCGCAAGTCTTTGAGCTGGATCGACAGGCGCGCATGGGCGTTGAAATTGTGCTCCACCATCCGCTGCCCGTGCACCTGCAGGATGCGGCTGTCGGCAAAACCTCCGGCAATGGCTTCCTTCACCTTGGCCATGCTTGCCCCGCCTTTCTTGCACAGCAGCAGCGCCTCGGCCACTGCCCCGATGGTGATGCCCACGATCATCTGGTTGGCCAGTTTGGCCAGCTGACCGCAGCCGTGTGGGCCGACGTGGGTGGCGCGACCGAACACGGCAAGCAGCTCACGCATGCGCTCGAAATCGATGGCTTTGCCGCCCACCATGATGGCGAGCGTGCCGCTCTCGGCGCCCAGTGTGCCGCCGGAGACCGGCGCGTCCAGATGGTTGATACCGATTTCGCTCAGCCGCGCGGCGTGGTCACGTGCCTGCTCCGGCTTGATGGAGGACAGGTCCACGATGGTGGCCCCGACCGGAGCCGCGGCGGCAACACCCAACTCGAACAAAACGTGGGCCACCACCTCACCATTCTCAAGCACACACACAACGGCCTCCACGTTGGCGACGGCATCGTGGGGCTGTTGGTGGACACGCGCGCCGAAGTCGGCCAGCGGATCGGCTTTGGCTTGGGTGCGATTCCAGGCATGCACTTCATGCCCGGCCTGGCACAGGCGTCGAGCCAAGGGGTAGCCCATAAAACCAATACCCAGTACCGCGATTTTCATGATGGTGTTTGATTGGCCGGCCACAGTCGGCACAACGGGGAGGGTGCTGGGCACAGGATACATCGGCTTTAGGGCCTGCTTGTGCTTGTGCGCCAGGGATTGCTGTCGTTGGGCTGACAGGTGCGGCGCGTTCGCGCCAAGGTGCCCGCCGCACCGAGGGGCGGGCCAATTGGGGGGGGCACTGGCCCCAAGGCGTCACATCAGCAGATGCTCGCCCGCGTTGTCGCCGCCCAGGGTCACGTAGTTCACCTTTCGAATGTCCATCAGCTGCTTGCCACCGGAGTAGCTTATGGAGCTTTGAATGTCCTGCTCCATTTCCACCATGGTCTGCGACAACTTGCCCTTGATCGGCTCCAGAATGCGCTTGCCTTCAACGTGACGGTATTCACCCTTGTTGAAGTCGCTGGCCGAGCCGTAGTACTCCTTGTAGAGCTTGCCGTCGACTTCCACAGTCTGCCCCGGGCTTTCCTCGTGCCCGGCCAGCATCGAACCGATCATTACCATCGTGGCGCCAAAGCGGATTGATTTTGCGATGTCACCATGTTCGCGGATGCCACCGTCGGCGATGATCGGTTTGGTGGCTACCCGCGCACACCATTTCAGCGCGCTCAGTTGCCAGCCACCGGTGCCAAAGCCGGTCTTGAGTTTGGTGATGCAGACCTTGCCTGGTCCAATGCCGACCTTGGTGGCGTCGGCCCCCCAGTTTTCCAGGTCGATTACGGCCTCTGGAGTGCCCACGTTGCCAGCGACGATGAAGGCGCCGGGGAGTTTTTCCTTCAGGCACGCGATCATGTCTTTCACGCTGTCGGCGTGGCCGTGCGCGATGTCGATCGTGATGTAGTCGGGAGACAAGCCCTGCAGCACCATCTGGTCGACGGTATCGTAGTCCGCCTTCTTGACGCCCAACGAGATCGAGGCGTAGAGGCCCTGTGCCCTCATGTCGCTGACGAACTTGGCGTTATCCAGGTCAAAGCGGTGCATGACATAGAAGTAGCCCGATCGCGCCAGCCAGGCGCAGATGGTCTCGTTGACTACCGTCTTCATGTTGGCGGGGACGACCGGGATGCGAAAGCGCCGACCGCCCAGCACTGTGCTGGCGTCACACTCAGAGCGACTCTGCACGCGGCACTTGCGTGGCAGCAGCAGGATGTTGTCGTAGTCAAAGATTTCCATGGTGACCAAGCTCCGGATTCAAGGGTTGTCTAACAGTGGAGCGCTTGGGAGTGGGGTCCGGCAGATGATCACCTGGTGCAAAAACCGCAGGCCAAAAAAAACCGGTCCTCAATTGCTTGGGCCCGGTGGTTGATTGTATCCGATCGTCGCCTCTTCGCGTTAGCCGAGTCGTTCGCCGCACGCACGCGCTCGCCCGGTGCTCTTGGCGCGGTAGAGCTGTGTATCGGCCAAGCCCAGCAATTCTCCAGCCGAGCCGCGGCTATCACCCTCGCGGGCAGCCACGCCCAGGCTGACACTGACCACCGTTGCTGCGTCTGAACGCGCGTGAGCGATGTGCAAGGACTGCACCTGTTGCCCGAGCTGGTTGGCGAGCTCCAGCGCGTCGTCAAAGCTGGTCTCGGGCAGGATGCAGGCGAACTCTTCGCCGCCATACCGAGCTGCCAAGTCAGCCGGGCGACGCAGATGGCTCTTGAGCGTGGCCGCAACCTGTCTGAGGCAATCGTCGCCGGCCTGATGCCCGTAGAAATCGTTGTAGCGCTTGAAGAAGTCAACGTCGAGCAGAATCATGGACAGTGGTGTGCCAGACCGCACGCTGCGCGCCCACTCATGGCCGAGTTGTTGATCAAAGTAGCGGCGGTTGTATGCGCCGGTGAGACCATCCAGATACACCAACTGGCGCAGCAGATCGGCCTGGAACTTGAGTGTCAGCTGCGTCTTGACGCGCGCTTGTACAACCTTGGGGTTGACCGGTTTGGCGATGAAATCCACGGCGCCGACATCCAGCCCCAGGGTTTCCTGCTCAGGGTCGTTGTGACCCGTGACGAAGATCACCGGAATGTGTGCCGTGGCCTCATCGGCTTTTAGCTGCCGACACACCGCGTATCCGTCCATCCCTGGCATCACCACGTCAAGCAGGATCAGGTCGGGCTGTTTGTCGTGGCAGACCTGCAGTGCCTGCTCGCCACTGGTGGCCATGAAAACCTGGCAGGTGGCCGAGAACAGCTGATGCAGGATCTGGATGTTAATTGGCTGGTCGTCGACCACCAACAACTTGGGACGGCTCGGCGGGCTGATCGGCAGATGGGCGATGGTCGGCGCGTCACTCAGCATGGTGGCCTTTGGAGTTGAGTTTCTGAGTCAGGTTCTGACAGTGCCGCAGCGCGGCCGCAAAGTCAAGCATGCCAATGGCTTCGTCCAGTGCTTTGAGTTGCGCTTGATGCGCGCCATGGGCCGCCTTGATTTGCTCGAGCTTGGCCATTGCCCCCATGTCCGAGTCGCGCAGCAGGTCGCTCAGTTCCTGCAGGTCCTGCAAAAACTTCTCCACGTCCGGCGCGATCGTGGCTTGGGCGGGTGCGGGCTCGGGCGGCAGGGCGTCGGCCAGTTCTTTGATCACCCGACCAAGAGCTGCAATCGTGGCGCTTAGAGTGGCCTGCATTTCTGCCATGCCCGCGGCAAGCGGCAGCGCGGGCGCATCCGACTTGACCAGCGACTCCGCGCGTGCAACCGCTGCAGCCAGCGGTGTGGCGCCGATCGTGGCGGCCAGGCCTTTGAGGGTGTGTAACTGCCTGGCGGCATCATCGCGGCGGGCTTCGCGCAGCAGGTCCTCAAGCTGTTGCGCCGCGCCGCTGCTGTCGTTGAGGAACGACTTGAGCGTGCGCAGGTACAGCGCCTTGTTGCCGCCCAGGCGGCTCAGTGCGGTGGCCACATCCACTTGCTCAAACGTCGTCATGGGCGCGGCGTCGATGGGGGGCGGCGCAGCCTTGCGTCCGGTCAAGGTGAGCAAGACACCCACCAGAGCGTTGAGGTCAAACGGCTTACCCACGTGCTCGTTCATGCCGGCGTCCAGGCACGCGAGTCGGTCGGCTGGCATGGCGTTGGCGGTCATGGCAATGATGGGCAGCGACGCCATTCCCAGCGTATTGCGAATGGCGCGGGTGGCGTCAAAGCCGTCCATCACGGGCATCTGAATGTCCATCAGCACCGCATCGAACGCTGGCTTGGCGTCGGCCACCGCCTGCACACCGAGTTGCCCGTTGCCGGCGATCTCTACTTGGGCACCTTCGGTCGCCAGCAGCTCTTGCGCCACTTGCTGGTTGATCAGGTTGTCTTCCACGACCAGGAGCCGCAGGCCGGCCAGCCGTTGACCGGCGGTGTCACTGTCGGTGCGTCGACGTCGCTTGGGATTGGCATACGCCGCCTTGCTGTCCACCACGGCATCAAACAGCATGGACGCCGTCACGGGCTTGACCAGAAAGGCGTCCAGCATGGACTGCTCCTGCGCGCTGCGATGGGCCAGCATTTCGCGGCCATGCGCGGTCACCATCACCACAATGGGCGCGGGCTCGCCCACGCTGAGTTCGCGCAGGCGCTGGCTGGTTTGCCAGCCATCCATGCCCGGCATCTGCCAGTCGACAAAGATGGCCTGGTAGGGGAAGGCGCCAAGCTTGAGTTTGGCCTCGCACAAAGCCAAGGCCTCGGCTCCACTGCCGGCCAGATCCACGTGCCAACCCAGCGACTCGACCATGGCGGCCACCACATCGCGCGCGGTCGGGTTGTCATCGATCACCAGCGCCATCAGCGGCGCCGCCGCGGATTGGTTCTGCGCCAGCAGTTCCGCCTCTGTCAGGTCTACACTGGGCAGGCGCAGCGTGAAGTGGAAGGTGCTGCCCTGGCCCAGGGTGCTGTCCAGCGTCAGTTCGCCACCCATCAGGGCCACCAGTCGCTTGCAGATGGACAGGCCCAGCCCAGTGCCGCCAAAGCGGCGCGTGGTGGATGCCTCGGCCTGCGAGAAACCGTCAAAGATGTGCGCCTGGTTTTCCGAGGCGATGCCAATGCCCGAGTCACGCACGGCAAAGCGCAGCAACACCTCATAGCCCTCCCGCTGCACCACCTCGACTTTCAGCACCACCTCGCCGCGTGTGGTGAACTTGATCGCGTTGCCGCCCAGGTTGATCAGCACCTGCTGCAAGCGCATGGCGTCGCCCACCAGCGCCTTGGGCACCATCGGGTCGATGTCGAACAGCACCTCAACCGGCTTGGCCCCGACGTTGGCTGAAAAGATCACCGACAGGTCGCGCAGCAACTGGTCCAGGCGGAAAGGCTGAGGGTCGAGGGTCATCTTGCCGGCCTCGACCTTGGAGAAGTCCAGAATGTCGTTGAGCAAGCCCAGCAGCGACTTGGCGGCACCCTCGGTCTTGCTGACGTAGTCCAGCTGGCGTGTCGTCAGCTCGGTGCCCTGCATCAGCTTGAGCATGCCCAGGATGGCGTTCATGGGGGTGCGGATTTCGTGGCTCATGTTGGCCAGGAACTGGCTCTTGGAGCGCGAAGCCTGCTCCGCCGCTTCGGTGGCGTTCTTAAGCTCCGTGATATCGATGCGAAAGCCGACCGAGTGGCCGTCTGGCAACTTGCGGTCGATACTGCGCAGCCATCGGCCGTCGGCGAGTTGGTGAACCAGGTTCGAATTACCCTCCCGGTGAGTCGCCATGCGCTCGGCCACCCACTCTTGCTCACGTCCAATGGCGCTGGGGTACTCGCCACGCTCGGCGCCAATGCGCAGGATGTCTTCGAACTTGCCGCCCGGGACGATGACGTCGGCCGAGCGCGGGTAGAGCTGGCGGGTCTTGTCGTTGCAGTACACCATACGGTCGTCGCCGTCGAACAGGATGAAGGCTTCGTTGATCGCATCGATGGCGCCGCGCAGCAGGTTCTCCTGGCTTCGGATGCGCTCTTCAGCGACCTTGCGCTCTGTAATGTCGGTGTAGCTGGTCACAAAGCCGCCCCCGGGCATGGGCGCACCGCGCACTTCGATCACCACGCCCCCGGGCCGCTGGCGCTCGAACTGGTGCGCTTGCGCATGGCGCGCCCGCTCCACGATTTCGGCCACGATGGGTTCTGGGTCACCGGGCCCGTATTCGCCACGCAGCGCGTTGAAGCGGATGATGCTCTCGAAGCTGGTCACAGGGCCGGCAAACAGCGAGTCGGGGAAGTCCAGCAGTTTTCGAAACAGAGCGTTGTCGGCCACCAGGTTGAGATGGCGGTCCATGACGCTCAAGCCAACCGGGAAGTTGTTCAGGATGTTCTGCAGCAGTTGATTGCGTTCGCTGAGTTCCTGTTCCAGCTTCTTGCGCGCGGTGATGTCCATGCGAATCGAGACGTAGCGCTCAATCTCGCCCAGTTCATTCACAAACGGCGCAATCATGCTGTCCACCCAGTACAGCGAGCCGTCCTTGGCCTGGTTGCAGACCTCGCCGCGCCATGGTTGGTTGCTGGATATGGTGCGCCATACTTCGGCCCAGAAACTGGGCGGCTGGAAGCCCGAATTGACCAGGTTGTGGTTGGCGCCGACCAATTCTTCTTCGCTGTAGCCCGAAATCTGGCAGAAACCGCGGTTTACGCGCGTGATGGTGCCAGCCTTGTCGGTCTCGGAGACGATCGAATACTTGTTGAGGGTTCGCAGCAAACCGTCCGAGAAACGCAGGGCGGCTTTTAGCCGCTCGTCGGCTTGCATTCTGGCGGTGATGTCGGTCTCGATCGAGACGTAACCCGCGAAGGCGCCGGCGTCGTCGCGCAGCGGCTGCATTTCGGTGTCCACCCAGTAGTTGCGGCCCGACTTGGAGCGATTCTGCAACTGGGTGCGCACGCTTTGACCGCTTTGCAGTGCTTGGTTCATGCGCTGCACTTCCTGCAAATCGGTGGCCTCGCTGTTGAGCAATTCAGCCGGAGTTTGGCCCAGCGCCTCATCACGACTGTGCCCGGTGAGCGCAACGAAGGCGTCGTTGACCCACACGATGCGCAAGTGCTCGTCAGTCACCAGCACGGCGTTGGAAGTATGCGTGGCGACTTTGGCCATGCGGTCTAGCTCGACGGTCATGGCGCGTGCGAGCGCCACGGCGCGGCTGCGGCCAAACAGCAAAAGCCAGACTGTGCTGGCCAGCGCCAAACTCAGCAGCACACCGCCCGCGCCTACCAGTGCCGGTGCGGTGGTGCGAAGACCGCGTTCGAGTTCAACCGAGCTGCTGGAGCGCATCACAAAGGGGTGGCCGTGCACGATCAGGGCGCGGCTTGCCTCGAATTCGCGGTTTCGGTGGCGCGCTGGGCCCACGTCACGGGCGTCGGAAAGATGGTTGTCGGCGTCGAACAGCAGGTGTTGGCGATCCGCCTGCGTGCCATCGAAGAACTCGAAGTCCAGTCGTTGGCTATGGAGTTGCGCGGTGCTGGCTAGTAGTTCGCGCAGCACGATCGGGGCATACAGAAACCCGCGCAGCGCCGCCTGCCGTTGGCGGGGTGTATCAAGCGGTTCGCCCTGCCGGTATAACGGCAGCAGCAGAACGGCCGCGCCCCGATCGGCATCCCGCGCCAATGCGGTTGCACCAGACAGAGTTGGCTCGCCCGTGTTGCCTGCGGTCTCGAGGGCTGCGCGCGCAGTGGCTTGCGACCCAAGGTCCACGCCCCAGGCCGCGAGGTTGTGCTGCAGCGGGGCAAGGAGCTTCACTACATACAAGTCGCCTTCCTGGCCCGGGCTCTTTACCGAGAAGTTCGGGGCACCGTCAGCCTTTTCGTTGGCCACAAAGGTTTCGAGGTCCTGGCGTGCGACACGCTCGATGAAGCCAAAGCCGCGGATGCCAGGAAACTCGGTATCGAGATCGCGCGATGCCACAAATTCTGCAAACTCGGCCCGCGTGATGGTTTTGCGTGCGTGGAAGAAGCCTCGGGCGCCACGCAGCGCGTACAGCGGGCGCAGGAACTGCGTTTCGACATCTCGCTGCAACTGGTCTACTTCGTGGTCAAACTGCGCTTGCACCTTGGCGCGTGCGGCTTGCTGAAGCTCGTGCACCGCCAGCATGGTCAAGGTCAGTCCAACCAGCAGGACAAACAACGCGAACAGCGCCGATCGCAGGCGGAACTCGGGCGGAGGCAAAGCGGCAGTGTTGGTTGAGGTGTCTGGCGGCATGGGTCACCTGTGGTCTTCTCGTTGTCGAGGAATCAGTGTAGTTCTCACGCGCGAGCCTGTCCTTGCAGGCGAGGTACTTGGCTATCGCGCCGCGTCCAGGCAGACGCTTTGTGCGGCTCCGAGCACTTTGCCCTGCGCATCTTGCACCCAGGCAATGAGTCGCAGACGCTCGGGTCGCGCGCCTTCGGCAAAGCGCATGGGGCGCAACTCGGTGTAGTTGAAACGCTCTGATTTCGATAGCGACTTATTGAAATCCCACGACGGTTGGAACAAGTTTCGCACGATGTTGCGGGCCACCGGCGTGCCTTCCTGGTTGGCGGTAATGCTTTCGACCAGCGCCAGCCAAACGGTCGGTGCGGCTTCGCCTTTGGCGATCGGTCGAGCACGCATCTCGATGCGTGCGCCAATGTAGTCGGCAACCGACAGCCCTTGCGCAACGCGCAGCTTCAGGCCGGGCTCGGGGCGCAGCAGGTGCTGGGCTACAACAGTGCCAACCGGCATGGTCAGTCCAAGGGTTTGCAGCCGCAACGCAGCGTCCGGCGTGGCCGCAGGCGACAGGGGTGCCTCATCACCAGCTGGGCTGGGCACGATCCAGTCCAGCACCAGGGTACGCGCGTCGGGTTTGACGGGTACGGACGCTGCTGCTTGACCCCAGCACTCGGCACAGTCGGCGCTGATGAAACGCTCGACCAGGGCCAGCGGACGGCTCTGGCCGTCGCTGTTGCACGAGGATTGCGCCCAGGCAGGGGCCGACAGGGCGGCGCACAGCAACATAAGCAAGGGTAAGTTCATACATGGGCTTTCTACAATGGGGGATGTCTGCAGATGTCGCTCCCAGCTCCCCACTCTTACACCACCTCAACGCTGAACAGCTTGCGGCTGTGACCCTGCCGCCTGAGCATGCCCTGATTCTGGCCGGCGCGGGTTCGGGCAAAACCCGTGTGCTGACCACCCGCATCGCCTGGCTGCTGCAGACCGGGCAGGTCACGCCTGGCGGTGTGCTGGCGGTGACCTTCACCAACAAGGCCGCCAAGGAAATGCTGACGCGCCTGTCGGGCATGTTGCCGATCAACGTGCGCGGCATGTGGATCGGCACTTTTCACGGCCTGTGCAACCGCTTCCTGCGCGCCCACTTTCGAATGGCCAACCTGCCGCAGAGCTTTCAGATTTTGGACACGCAAGACCAGCTCTCGGCGATCAAGCGCTTGTACAAGCAGTTCAACATTGACGACGAGCGCTACCCGCCGAAGGAAACGCAGTGGTTCATCGCTGGCTGCAAGGAGGACGGCTTGCGGCCCGCCATGGTGCAGGCGCGCGACCTGGCGGCACAGAAGAAGGTGGAGATTTACCAGCTGTACGAGGAGCAGTGTCAGCGCGAGGGTGTGGTGGACTTTGGCGAGCTGATGCTGCGCAGTTTCGAAGTGCTGCGCGACAACGACCCTCTGCGCGAGCACTACCAGCGGCGCTTTCGGCACATCCTGATTGACGAGTTTCAGGACACCAACAAGCTGCAGTACGCCTGGATCAAAATGCTCGCGGGTTCGGGTCACGGCGGCTCGGCGCTCGACGAGGCCAACTTTCAGCCCACTGGCTGCGTGCTGGCGGTGGGTGACGATGACCAGAGCATCTACGCCTTTCGCGGCGCCCGGGTTGGCAACATGGCTGACTTCGTGCGCGAGTTCAAGGTGCGCCACCAGATCAAGCTGGAAGAGAACTACCGCAGCGGCAGCAACATTCTGGACAGCGCCAACGCCTTGATCAGCCACAACAGCCGCCGCCTGGGCAAGAACCTGCGCACGGCACAAGGGCCGGGTGAGCCGGTGCGCGTGTTCGAGGCCAGCAGTGACTTCGCCGAGGCCAACTGGATGGTTGACGAGATGCGCCAACTGGTGCGCGAGGGTGTGCCGCGCCACGAGATCGCGGTGCTGTACCGCAGCAACGCGCAAAGCCGGGTGATTGAGACCGCGCTATTCAACGTGGCCATGCCCTACAAGGTGTACGGTGGACTACGGTTTTTTGAGCGCGCCGAGATCAAACATGCGCTGGCCTACCTGCGCTTGCTGGAGAACGCTAACGACGACACCAGCTTTTCGCGCGTGGTGAATTTTCCGGCGCGTGGCATCGGCGCGCGTTCCATCGAATTGCTGCAAGACGCGGCTCGCGCGGCAGGTTGCTCTCTCCATGACGCGGTGAACCTGGTGGCGGGCAACGCCGGGGGCAAGCTGCGCGCTTTCGTGTCAGGCCTGGACAGCTTGCGCGCGCGCACCCAGGGCCAAAGCCTGCGCGAAATCATGCTGCTGGTGCTCAACCACAGCGGGCTGCTCGAACACTATCGCGCGGACCGCGACGGCGCTGACCGTATTGAGAACCTCGAAGAGCTGGTCAACGCGGCCGAGAGCTTTGTCACCCTGGAAGGCTTCGGCCGCGACGCCGTGGCGCTGCCGGTGGATGAGTTGGGCCAGCCCTTGACCCAGTCGCCCGTGAGCCAGGGTTTGCGTCCCGATCTGCCTAACGCCGAACCTGAATCGGCGCCTGATTTCGACACCGGCGAAACCTTGTCGCCACTGGCCGCCTTTTTGACCCACGCCGCGCTGGAGTCGGGCGACAACCAGGCGCAGGCCGGGCAGGATGCGATCCAACTCATGACCGTGCACGCCAGCAAAGGCCTGGAGTTTGACTGCGTGTTCATTACCGGCATGGAGGAGGGCTTGTTCCCGCACGAAAACTCCATGAGCGACCGCGATGGCCTGGAGGAAGAGCGCCGCTTGATGTACGTGGCGATCACCCGCGCGCGCAAACGCTTGTACCTGAGTCATTCGCAAACCCGTATGCTGCACGGCCAGACGCGATACAACTTGCCCAGCCGTTTCTTTGAGGAGTTGCCCGAGGACGCCCTCAAGCGGTTGACGCCCAAGGTTCAGGCGAGCAACCGTGGTTTTTTGGGTGCTACGTATTCAGGAGCGGGCTATTCAAACAGAGAAAGGTCCGCAGATGTATTCAGCACCGACCGGGGGGGCAGGGGCGGGCCTGTCGCGGTGCCCCACAAGGCAGCCGCGGCCAACGCATTCAGACAGGGTCAAAAGGTGTTTCACGCCAAGTTTGGCGAGGGCACGGTGTTGACCCTGGAAGGCGTCGGTGAAGATGCTCGCGCCCAGGTCAACTTCCCGCGCCATGGCATCAAGTGGCTGGCCCTGAGCGTGGCCAAACTCACGCCGGTGCCGTGATACACCGTGGCGCTGCAGACTTTCGACGGCCCGCCTAGAATGACGTGGACACGGTGTGCGGTTGTTGGCCCGCACCGGGAGTGCAGTCAGGCCCAAGCCACGACGGGGTCATAACCAGGAAGAGTGCTAGCTATGCGCGTCAATTTGCCGGTCACACAACAAGAATATGATTTTCCGGACGGTCGGACACTGCTGTCGACCACCGACACCAAGGGTCGGATCACCTACGCCAATGCCGCGTTTGTTCGCACCAGTGGTTTTTCTGCCGACGAGTTGGCAGGCCAGGCGCACAACATCGTGCGCCACCCCGATATGCCGGTGCAAGCCTACGCGGACATGTGGCGCAGTCTCAAGGCGGGGCAAGCCTGGACTGCCGTTGTCAAAAACCGACGCATGAATGGTGACCACTACTGGGTTCGCGCGAATGTGGCACCGATGCGGCGCAACGGCGAGTTGGTGGGCTACATCTCAGTTAGAACCAAACCGTCGCGCGCAGCCATTGATGGCGCGGAGCGCTTATACCAGCGGGTACGCGATGGTCAGGCACCCGGCCTGGCATTTCATTGCGGTTTGGTGGTTCGCACCGGCTGGATGCGCTTTGCCAGTGCTGCGCAGTTGTTGCCCGCTGCATGGCGCGTTCGCTTGCCCATGCTGGCGGCAAGCGTGGTCCTGCTGGGTGCCTTATTGATGTCTCCGCTGCAGGGCGGCACGCTCGCGTGGGTTTTGGCGGCATGCATGACGGCGCTGCTGCTGGCCAACCTGGTGATCGAGGCTCAGATCATCACTCCGTTGAAGTCGCTGCTGGCGACTGCGGCGCGCGTGGCCAGTGGCGATACGGGTGAGGCGCTCGAATTCAACCGTTGCGACGAGATTGGCATGATTGCGCGTTCAATCAATCAGGCTGGTCTGAACTTGCGCTCGTTGGTGGCTGACGTGCAGGAGCAGGCCGGTGGTGTTCGCGTGGCCAGTTCAGAAATCGCCGCGGCCAGTAACGACTTATCCAATCGAACTGAGCAAAGCGCGTCCAGCCTTGAACAGACCGCCGCAGCCATGGAACAGCAGACCGCCAGCGTGCGACAAAACTCAGACACGGCGCTTCAGGCTGCTACGGTGGTCAAGGGCGCTGTCAACGTGGCTGAACGCGGCGGGCAATCGGTTACGGATGTGGTCGCGACCATGGGACAAATCTCGGTGGCCAGCACAAAAATTGCGGACATCATCAGTGTCATTGACGGCATAGCATTTCAAACCAACATTCTGGCGCTAAATGCCGCGGTCGAAGCTGCCCGCGCCGGTGAGCAGGGACGTGGATTCGCGGTCGTCGCCAGCGAGGTGCGCACCCTGGCCGGGCGCTCGGCAGCGGCCGCCAAGGAGATCAAGGGCTTGATCGACGATTCGGTCAAAACCGTTGCGCGCGGCTCTAAGCTGGTCAGCGACGCCGGTGCCACCATGTCCGAGGTTGTGAGTCAAATCAGAAGAGTCAACGACATGATTGTCGAGATTACATCGGCATCGCGAGAGCAATCGCTTGGCATTTCTCAGGTTAGCCAGGCGGTGGCGCAGTTGGACCAGTCAACGCAGCAAAACGCGGCCATGGTGGAGCAAAGCAGCGCTGCTGCCGCAAGCCTGAGCGAGCAGGCGCAGCGACTGCTTGATGCGATTCAGGTGTTTTCCGTGGAGGGAGGCCAAGGCGCACGCGCATTGGTGGTGTCAGACTGATTTCGGCGCATCCCGAAACCTTCTGTGGTGCTGGCATACTTGGCACCCATGAATCCTTCGTGCTCCTGGGCTGCGTGAACTACTTCAGGAGTTCCCTAGCGTTGATGGGCCTATCGCTCACGCTGAGCGCTCCGCTACTGGCGCAGGTGCCATCGAACCCCGAGCTCAAACCCTGCCGAGTCGCCGGCATCAAGACCGAAGTGCTGTGCGGCGTGCTGCAGCGCGCGTTGGACCCGGCACAGCCAAGCGCGGTCAAGATCGACATCCATTACGTGGTCGTGCCCGCGTTGGCGCGGCGCAAGTTGCCAGACCCGGTGTTCCTGCTGGCCGGTGGGCCGGGGCAGAGCGCGATCTCGGTGGCGCCAATGGTGGTGCAACAGATGAGCCGGTTGGGCAACCGGCGCGACCTGGTATTTGTGGACCAGCGCGGCACGGGCAAGTCGGCACCGCTGATGTGCGCCGAAGACCGCGCGGGATCGCTGGCCCAGCAAATCGACCCGCAGCGCCGTGACGCCTTGTTGCGCCAATGCCTGGCGCAGTTGCAAAAACTGCCCTACGGCGATCTGCGCTTCTTCACCACCGCGCTGGCGATGCAGGATGTCGATGCGGTGCGCCAGGCTCTGGGTGTGGCCCAGGTCAACCTGGTCGGTGCATCCTACGGCACACGCGCCGCCCTGGAGTACATGCGCCAGTTCCCCAAGGCGGTGCGGCGCAGCGTGATCGACGGCGTAGCACCGCCCGACATGATGCTGCCCACCAGCGCCTCGGGCGACAACCAGGCGGCGCTGGAGGCCTTGCTGGCCGCCTGCGAGCGCGACGCCACCTGCCGGCGCAGCTACCCTACCTTGCGCGCTGATTGGGCGGCGCTGTTGCGTCGCCTGCCTCAGGACACGGTCGTGCCTCACCCGCTAACGGGTGAGCCGCAGTCGGTCCGCATCACGCGCGAAGTGGTGCTGGGCGCCGTGCGCGGTCCGCTGTATGTGCCAGCCATGGCCGCCGCACTGCCACACGCCGTGCAGCAAGCCGAGCGGGGCCGCTTTGAGGCGCTGTTGGGTCTGAGTACCCTGCTCGGAGGTCGCGGCCCCAATCGTCTGGCTGAGGGCATGCACCTGTCGGTGGTGTGTGCGGAGGACCAGCCCCGGCCGGGTGCGCCGCCGCTGGTCCCCGGTGCCGACTTTGGTCAGACTTTTGCAGACCTGTACCACCAGGCGTGTGCCTACTGGCCGCGTGGCGAAGTCTCACCAGCGTTTTACACAGTGCCCAACAGCCAAGCCCCGGTGCTGGTACTCAGCGGCGGACTCGACCCCGTTACGCCGCCGCGCCATGGCGCACGCGTCACGCAGGCCCTGGGTGGCAAGGCCAAACATGTTTTGGTGCCGCACGCCGGGCACGGAGTGATGAACCTGGCATGCATGCGCGACGTTTTGTTTCGTTTTATCGATGCGCCGGATGACGCCTCCGCCCTGGCGGTGGATGCCAGTTGTGCCGCCAACATTCCGCGCCCACCGGCGTTTTTACCGGTGCAGCTTGCGCCGCTGGGTACGCCATGATTGAGATCGAACACCTGGCGCGCAGCTTTGTCGCGCCGGCTACGCCAAAACGCGCTGGCTTTGGGGTGTCGTCGTTGAAGGCGCTGTCATTCAAGCGCGCCGCGCCGACGCTGGTGCACGCCGTGCGTGATGTCAGTCTGACGGCACCAAATGGTCACATTACTGGCTTGTTGGGCCCCAATGGTGCAGGCAAGACCACCACGCTTCGCATGCTGGCCGGCCTGATCACACCCAGCGCCGGACGCATGACGGTGGACGGCATCGACGTGGGCCAGCAGCCGCAGGCGGCGGTGGCCCGCATGGGCGTGCTGAGTGATGCACGCGGCCTGTACCCACGTCTGAGTGCGCGCGAGAACATCGTCTACTTTGGTCACCTGCATGGCATGAGTCGCGACGCCGCGCACGCGCGTGCGGAGGTGCTGGCGCAAATGCTGGACATGACGGCGTTGCTGGAGCGCCGCACCGAGGGTTTCAGCCAGGGCGAGCGCATGAAGACAGCGCTGGCCCGCGCGCTGGTGCATGACCCGGCCAACATCGTGCTCGATGAGCCCACCAATGGCCTGGACGTGCTGGCCACCCGCGCCTTGCGTGAAACCTTGCGCTTTCTTCGCACGCCCGAAGGCGGGGCCAAGTGCATCATCTTTTCGACCCACATCATGCAGGAGGTGGAACGCCTGTGTGACAGCGTGGTGGTGGTGGCGCAAGGGTGCAGCGTGGCCAGCGGCACGGTGAGCGAGCTGCTGGCCCGAAGCGGGCAGCATGACTTTGAGGAAGCCTTTGTGCAATTGGCCTTTGCACCGCAGCCAGCGGTTCAAGCCAGCGAAGGGAGTGTTGTATGAGTGCCCTGTTGCACGCCCTCGCGGTGTTTCGCAAGGAGTTGATCGATGCCCTGCGCGACCGGCGCACCCTGCTCGTGGTGCTGGTCTCCAGTGTGCTGCTGGGTCCCCTGCTGTTGCTGGCGCTGTCCGGCCTGATTGCCTCGCTGGAGGCCAAGGCGGAGCAGCGCGAGGTGGTGGTGGTCGGCATTGAGAACGGACCGAGTCTGAAGAACTACTTCGAGCGACAGACCTGGGTGATCAAAGCCGCACCCAATGACTACGAGCGGTTGCTGCGAGATTCGAAACTGAGCGACCCGGTGCTGCTGATTCCAAAGGACTTCGAGGCCGCGCTACTGCGCGGCGACGTGCCCGAGCTGGAGTTGGTCAGCGACAGCGCCAACAAGCAAAGTCAGTCTGGCGCGCAGCGCGTGGCCGCTTTGTTGCGCGGTTTTACCCAGGAGCGCGTTGGCCTGAGTTTGGCGGTGCGGGGCGTGTCGGCAGAACTGCTGTCACCTCTGAAGGTGCAGGAGCGTGACCTGGCGGGCACCCAGACCCGAGCGGCGCAATTCACCAGCATGGTGGGTTTCTTCGTGCTGATGGCGGTTTTGGCCGGTGCTTTGAATGCGGCGCTGGACAGCACCGCTGGCGAGCGCGAGCGCGGCTCGCTTGAACCGCTACTGATGAATCCAGTGACTGGGCTGGCGCTGGTGGTAGGCAAGTGGGGCGCGGTGTCTGCGGTCAGCTTTGTTGTGGCGGTGCTGAGTTGCATCAGCTTCCTGCCGGGTCAGTGGCTGCTGCGCAGTGACACGCTGCAAGCGATGTTTCAGTTTGGTTGGCGCGAGGTTGGCCTGTTTCTGGTGGTGTTGCTGCCCTTTGGTGCCGCCATCTCGGCGGTCTTGATGGCGGTGGCGATTCGTTGCAAGAGCTTCAAGGAGGCGCAGGCCAACAGCACAGTGGTGATGCTGACGGCCTCCCTGATGCCCATGTTCTCGATGTTCAACCAGACTGGTGAGGAGACCTGGCACCTGTGGGTGCCGGCACTGGCGCAAAACACCTTGATGCTGCGCGTGCTCAAGGGCGAGGGCTTCACCACCTCGCAGGTGGTGGTGCCGCTGATTGTGTGCGTGATGTTGACCGCTGTCGGTCTGTGGTTCGTGGCGCGGCAGCTGCGCGGGGCAGCGACCAAGTGAGACCTTGCGAGCGAGACCACTCGCGCCGCGGCGACATACTCACACCACGGCGACGTGAACTTCAATACCTTTTGTAGCCGCCGCTCTTGGTACCCTTCTTGCCGCTGATCTGCCACGCGGTGCGTTGGCCAACCAACCGGGCAAGATACTCCAACTCTTCATCGGTGTGGTTGATGGCTTCGGCGGGCGTCAGCAGGCGGCCGTCTTTGGGGGCAACCTCGGCGTAGAAGGACTCGTGGTACTCCGCCGTGCTGGTCTTGCGGTCCTGACCAGCGTTGAGGTCGACCGTGCCGTAGCAGTTGCAGAAATAGCTTCGATTGCTTTCGTTGGCCAGAACTTCGGTGTAGACGCCGGTGCCTCGGATGCCGATCGTTAGTGTCTGCGTGACGATGCTGCGGTTGCCACCGCGACCCCAGACGCTGGCCACCGCCCCGCTGAGTAGGCGCAACAGACTGACGGCATTGAGCGAGGCGCCGCGCTCGACCGTCAGGCGCGAGTTTTGCCGCACCTGGAACGAGGCATTGCCAACCACGAACACCAGGTGAGACTGCGGCCCGGTCACGATCTCGTCGCCAGTTTGGATGGTGTGTTCCGGGATCAGGCGCGCGCCGTTGACCATGGCGTCGCCGCGCAGTTCAACAATATTGCTGCGTGACTGGGCGTGTGCGGCGGCGAAACCACCCATGCTGGTCCAGGCGGCGGCGGCTTGCAGAAAGGTGCGTCGTTGAAACCACAGCACCTCGTCTTGCGTGCGGTTTTGCAGAGTGTGTTGGCTCATGATTCTCCTTCTGGCGGGACGTCAAAGGTATCGCGAAACGTGAAGTAGATGGAGGTCATCGACATGGCGATGAACAGCATCGTGACCGGAAACACCGCGCCGCCGACGGTTGCTGGCCCGGTCACCAGCGTGGCAACGACCAGCGTCACGGCCATGACGGTGAGCAGGACACTGGCCCACACCAAATTGTAGACCGCCAGGGCGGCGAGGTTCTTCCAGCAGGCCACCAGGCTGAAGAACACGCTCTTGACCGGTGGCACGCGATGCCAATACACCAGCGCGGGGGCATACCAAAACGCCATGCTGAGCAGCACGCTCAAGCCAAGGAAGACCCATAGAGAAGCCGGTACACCAGCGCTGATCATCTGCTCCAGGTTTTTCTGATCGACCGCCGTGCCCAGCTTGGCCAGCGTTCCGTCATCGACCAGTGACGCAATGCCGCTCACGACCAACCCGCCGATCGCATACAAAACGCCCAGCGTGATCATCGCAATGGTTTGCTGGCGCCCGGAGCGAAAGGCTACCAACAGGATGATGGGCATGGGGAATTTGCCACTGTCCGCCTGGCGCGTGGCGGCCATCAGCCCCACCAAGGCCGCCGGCAGCAAGGTCATGGACAGCGCGCCGCCAATGACGGGAACGCTGCCGATCACCGCGAGCACTGCCATAAACATGAAGAACAGGCCGGCCATGGCCAGCGGTTGCCGAAAGAAGGTCTTGATGCCCATCTTGGCCCAAACCGCGCCAGTGCGCGCAGGAACGATGTTGAGTTTCATGCAGGTGCCAGCATTTCGGTGACGGGTCGACCCGCGCGCAGGCGCAGCACGCGCTCCAGCGGGGCGGGATCGTGGGCGGTCAGCAGCGACGCGTCGCGCGGCAGGTGGCAATCCCATAGCCGCGAGAGCCAAAAACGCAGCGCGGCTGCGCGCAGCATGGCTGGCAGCAACTGGCGCTCGGCCGCGGTAAGCGGCCGCACGCCAGCGTAGGCGCTCAGCAGACTGCGGCTGCGCTCGGCGCTGGCCTCGCCGCTGTCGTGGTCGATGCACCAGTCGTTGAGGCACACCGCGATGTCGAACAGCCAGGTGTCCACGCCCGCAAAGTAGAAGTCGAAGCAGCCACTCAAGCGTGCTTGTCCATCGATCACCTCAAACAAGGCGTTGTCGCGAAACAGGTCGGCGTGAATCGGGCCTTGTGGCAGCGCCTGGTAGGCACTGGAGGCGGCGATATGGTTCTGGTAGGCCAGCTCGGTGCCGATCAGCGTGGTCTGCCCGGTGTCGAGGTGTGGCAGCACCACGGGCACGGTCTGGTTCCACCAGGCCAGGCCACGCAGATTGGGTTGCGACAGGCGCAAGTCGGCCCCGGCCAGGTGCATGCGTGCCAGCATCGCGCCCAGGGCGGCGCAGTGCTCGGCGCCGGGCGACATGACGCTTTTGCCTGGCAGGCGGTTGACAATGGCCGCTGGCTTGCCCTGCAGTGCGTGCACCAGATCACCGTCGCGGTTGGCCACCGGGTCAGGCACCGGGATGCCACCCAGCGCCAGGTGTTTCATCAGTCGCAGGTAAAACGGCAGTTGCTCGGCGTTGAGGCGCTCGAACAGCGTCAAGACGAACTCGCTGATCTGACCATTGAGCTCGGCGGTGACGAAATAGTTGGTGTTCTCGATACCGCCGGGGCAGCCCTGCATGGCGGTGATGGTGCCCAGTTTGAGTTGCCCAAACAGGGCCGCGGCGTCTTTGGCCGATACTTCGGTGTAGACCGCCACGGCTTAGAACTCCGCGACTTTCCAGATGCGCTGGCGTGTCACGGGGTCAATGTCGTAGGGGGCCTGGCCGTCTTTGGGGATGACGCGGATTCGACGGATCTGGCCGCCGACGCGTGTCTCCTCAATGCGCATACTGCTGTCTTCGGTAACCAGCGTCTCGCTGCGCTCCAGGCTCGCCTGGGCATTGGGGGCCGCAGGCACTTGCGGGGTTTGAGAGCAGGCCGTGATGACCCACACGCACCAGGCACAGAGTAGGGAAATTGGTCGCATGCGGCCATTGTAGGACCAGCGCGTCGCCTGAGTACAGCCTGAGCGCCGCGCCAGCGAGGCGGGCACAATGCGCGCATGACTGACAAGAACACATTGTTGCTGGTGGACGGGTCGAGTTACCTGTACCGCGCCTATCACGCCATGCCCGACTTGCGCGCGGTCCCCGGCGACCCGACCAGCGCGCCCACGGGCGCCATTCGCGGCATGGTCAACATGATGCAAGCACTGCGCAAGGAAGTCCCCGCGGCCTACGTGGCCTGCGTGTTCGACGCCAAGGGCCCAACTTTTCGCGATGCGATCTACCCCGCGTACAAGGCACAGCGCTCCCCCATGCCGGATGACTTGCGCAGCCAGATTGCGCCCATTCACGAACTGGTGCGGCTGCTGGGCTGGCGCGTGCTCGATGTGCCGGGCGTCGAGGCCGACGACGTCATTGGCACCCTGGCGCAGGCAGCGGCCGGGCGGGGTATGCGGGTGGTGGTCAGCAGCGGCGACAAAGACCTGGCGCAGCTGGTCAACGAGCACATCACCATCATCGACACCATGAACGGCAAGCGCCGCGACCAGGCTGGCGTGCAGGCGGAGTTTGGCGTGCCAGCCAGTCTGATGGTGGATTACCAGATCTTGGTGGGCGACGCGGTGGACAATGTGCCGGGTGTCGAGAAAGTAGGCCCCAAGACGGCGGCCAAGTGGCTTACCGAGTACGGCTCGCTGGCCGAGGTGCTGGCGCACGCCGCCGACATCAAGGGCGTGGCGGGCGAGAACCTGCGCAAGGCGATCGATTGGCTGCCCACCGCGCGCCAACTGCTCACGATCAAGACCGATTGCGACCTGACGGGCTGGGTTGATAGTCTGCCTGCTATGGATTCAATAGCTGTGTATGACCAAAATACGCCGGGTTTGAGGGCGTTTTACGAGCAATACGGGTTCAAGGGCCTGGCGCGCTCGCTGGACCCGGCCGCAACCGATCGTGTGGCAACGCCTCTGCCAGCGCCGGGCTTGGCGCCCACACAAGGTGCGTATGGCCAAACACCGGGCCTGTTTGACGAGCCGGCGCCGGACGCTGCGCCCTTGGCCCGAGCGCCAAGCGCCGTGGCGTATGACACGATCTTGAGGTGGGAGGTGTTCGAGCCTTGGCTCGCGCGCCTGGAGGCAGCCGAGCTGGTGGCACTGGACACCGAGACCACGTCGTTGGATGAGATGCGCGCGCAGATCGTGGGCATCAGCTTCAGCGTGCAGCCCGGCGAGGCGGCCTACATCCCGTTGGCGCACAGTTACCCCGGTGCCCCGGCGCAGTTGCCGCGTGAGAAAGTGCTGGCCAAGCTCAAGCCCTGGCTGGAGAACCCGGCGCGGGCCAAGCTGGGCCAGCACGTCAAGTACGACCGCCACGTTTTTGCCAACCATGGCATCGAGGTGCAGGGTTACGCTCATGACACCATGCTTCAAAGCTACGTGTTGGAGGTGCACAAGCCGCACGGTTTGTCCAGCCTGGCCGAGCGCCATGTGGGCCGCAAGGGCATTACGTTTGAAGACCTGTGTGGCAAGGGCGCGCACCAGATCTGTTTTGACCAGGTCGACATTGCCAAGGCGTCTGAATACTCGTGTGAAGACTCGGATCAGACCTTGGACGTGCACCGTGTCCTGTGGCCGCGCCTGCAGGCCGACGCCAAGCTCAACTTCATCTACCAGTTGGAAATGCAAAGCAGCGAGGCGCTGTACCGTATCGAGCGCAACGGCGTGCTGATCGATGCGCCCACCCTGGCCGCGCAAAGCCACGAGCTGGGCCAGCGCATCCTGCAGTTGGAGAAAGAGGCGCACGAGCTGGCCGGCCAGCCTTTTAATTTGTCCAGTCCGAAACAGATTGGCGAAATCTTCTTTACCAAGCTGGGCTTGCCGGTGGTCAAGAAGACCGCCACCGGCGTGCCCAGCACCGATGAGGAAGTGCTGGAAAAACTGGCTGAAGACTTCCCGCTACCGGCCAAGATTCTGGAGCACCGGGGTCTGGCCAAACTCAAGGGCACCTACACCGACAAACTGGCACAACTGGCCCATCCGCGCACGGGCCGGGTGCACACCCATTACGCGCAGGCGGTGGCGGTGACCGGGCGCTTGTCCAGCAACGACCCCAACCTGCAGAACATCCCCATTCGCACGCCCGAGGGTCGGCGCGTGCGCGAAGCCTTCGTGGCCCCAAGCGGCCACGTGATTGCCAGCGCCGACTACAGCCAGATTGAGCTGCGCATCATGGCCCACATCAGCGGCGATGCAGCCTTGCTGCTGGCTTTTCACGATGGCATGGACGTACACCGCGCCACGGCGGCCGAGGTGTTTGGCATTGCCACCAGCGAGGTCAGCAGCGAGCAGCGCCGCTACGCCAAGGTCATCAACTTCGGGCTGATTTACGGCATGAGCGCCTTTGGCCTGGCGCGCAGCCTGGGGATCGACAACACGGCGGCCAAGAACTTCGTGGCGCGCTACTTTGAACGATACCCCGGCGTCAAGTTATACATGGACCATACGCGCCAAAGCGCCAAAGAGAAGGGCTATGTGGAGACCGTGTTTGGCCGGCGCTTGTACCTGCCGGAGATCAATTCACCCAACGGCCCGCGTCGCTCGGGCGCGGAGCGTGCCGCCATCAATGCGCCGATGCAGGGCACGGCGGCGGACCTGATCAAGCTCAGCATGGTCAAGGTGCAGCAGGTGCTGGACGACGAGCGCCGTGGCACCCGCATGATCATGCAGGTGCACGACGAACTGGTGTTCGAAGTGCCCGAGCACGAGGTGGATTGGCTCAAGCACGAGATTCCGCGCCTGATGGCGGGCGTAGCCCAGCTCAAGGTGCCCTTGCTGGCCGAAGTTGGGGTGGGGCGCAACTGGGACCAGGCGCACTGAGTAGAGCCGACGATCAGTTGAGGACAGAGCGTCGCTGCACTCCGGTCTGTCCCGCAAAGTCTCAGGTTAACGGCGTGGGCCGGGTGCGGGGTGTGTCGTCACCAATTTCCCAGTCGGCCTTGTCGGCCACCTCAAAGCGTGCCCGCCCGTTGGTCTTGGCACGGTACATGGCAACGTCCGCTGCGTTGATCAGGGCCGACGCTTCGCGCTCTGCATCGGGTTGCACTGTCGCCACGCCGATGCTGCACGTCAGAAACTCGGCGGGTGCTGACTCGCCGCGGTCAATGGCCTCCTGCTGCAGGCTGTGCATGCACTGCTGGGCGGTGACCACGGCGTGCGCCTCGTTGGCACCCGGCAGCAGCAGCACAAATTCCTCGCCGCCATAACGCGCCACCAGCTCGCCGGCGCGGCGCACGCACGCACCCAAAGCCTTGGCAATGCGGCGCAAGGCTTCGTCGCCTGCCGGGTGTCCGAAACGATCGTTGTAGCGCTTGAAGTGGTCGATGTCCACCATCAGCAGGCTCACCGGTGTGCCCATGCGCGCGCCGCGCTGCCATTCAGTCTCCAGCGTCTGGTCAAAGCAGCGTCGGTTGCCCAGACCAGTGAGCTCGTCGGTGATCGATTGCCGGGCCAGCCGGTGGTTGGATGCCTCCAGATCTTGCTCGCGCAGCACTTGCTCGGTCACATCCACATGCGTGCACACCAGGTGGCCGTCGGTCGTGTACTTCTCATAGGTGTGAATCCACTGGCCGCTGCTGATTTGCTGCAGCAGGGGCGCGGTGTGCTTGCCGCGCTGGCGCAGGCGCTGCTGCACCCATTCCTCCTCGTGGCCAATGGCTGCACTGATCAGACCACGCGCCACGTTGGCGCGCACCAGGGTCTCAAATGACTTGCCAATGTCGTCGTGGCGCTGAAAACCCGTCAGCATGTGGCTGCTGCGTTGGTTGAACATCAGCAGCCGATCACGCTCGTCGTAAATCTCGATGCCGACATCAAGCACGTCCAGGCATGTCGTCAGCAGTTGGCGCGCGCGTGCGGCTTCCTGCTCGGCGCGCTGCATGGCGTGCTGGTGTTTGGTTACCTTCAGCGCGGTGGTCTGCGCGCGGCGCAGGGTGTGCCGCATGCGCCGCAGGCGCCACCCCATCCACACCACGCTGGCCACCAGCGCCACCAGCCCGGCGCCGGCCAGCCAGAGCAGGCCGGTCAAGTCGGACCCGCCGCTAACCCGGATCACCCACGCCCAGGCAATCGCCTCACAACCCAGCGCCGCGCTCGCCAGGACAGTGGGCCACAACAGGGGGGAGGTCTTGCTGGGAGCGTCCATGGTGGCCGATGCAACCCGTCGTAAGTGAGCCTGGATGCATTATCGGCACTTACACCATGTCGCCACCAGTCATTGGCAATATTCACCATGGCACCGACCCTGCGCTGTGCAAGTGTTTAAGCGCCGCACTAGAGTGGAGGTTCGTTCAATTTGGGGAGCTTTTCGCTATGCGTGTTGCAGACATTCAGCAAGAGATTGAGTCCCTGGCGCCAGGCCAGTCCAGCCCGAGCGGCGCAACGCGCCGCATCGCGATCAAGACCGCGTTGGGCGCGGGCTACGCTGCTGCTGTGAGCCCGATCATGGCCCAGACGGCCATCAACACCTCTGCCGAGGGCCTGGCCACTGGCCGGGTGCAATACGAGGTTGCCGGCTTCAAGGTGCCGGCCTACTATGCCGCGCCAAAGGGCAAGACCAGTGGTCTGCCGGTGGTGCTGGTGGTGCAGGAGATCTTTGGCGTGCACGAATACATTGCCGACACTTGCCGCCGTTTTGCCAAGGCCGGTTACCTGGCCATTGCGCCGGAGTTGTACGCGCGCCAAGGCGACCCCACCCAATATGGCGAGATCGCCAAGCTGATTACCGAGGTGGTGGCCAAGGTGCCCGATGCCCAAGTGATGGCCGACCTGGATGGCGCCGTCCAATGGGCGGGCGCGCACGGCGGCGACCTGTCCAAAGTAGCCATCACCGGCTTTTGCTGGGGCGGGCGCATCACCTGGCTGTATGCGGCGCATGGCGCGGTCAAAGCCGGTGTGGCCTGGTACGGTCGCCTGGTTGGCGCCTCCAGTGCACTCACTCCGCGCCATCCGGTGGACGTGGCGGCTAAGCTGCACGCCCCGGTGTTGGGCTTGTACGGTGCGGCCGATGAGGGCATCCCGCTTGACACCATTGATAAGATGAAGACCGCACTGGCCGGCGGCAATGCGGTAGCCCAGGCGTCACAGTTTGTGGTGTACCCTGATACCCCCCACGCCTTTCACGCCGACTACCGCCCCAGCTTTCGCAAAGGCCCGGCAGAGGATGGCTGGGCACGTGCGCTGGCATGGTTCAAAACCCATGGTGTGGCCTGAGAGCAGGCCGCCCCGGTTGACAAACCGCCTGCGGGCGGTTTGCTTTTTTTGGATAGCGACTTGAAACGATGACACTGATAGCAATTGTGTTGGGCACCCTGACTGCCGGCATTGGCAGCGTGTGGCTGGCCGCGGCCTTGAGCTTTGGCCTGTTGGCGCGCTATACCCAGCACATGCTCAGCCTGGCCGCAGGCGCCTTGCTGGCCACGGCCTTTATGCACCTGCTGCCCGAAGCCTTTGAAAGCCAGGCCGGCGCCAAAGAGCTGTTTCTGACGCTGCTGGTAGGGCTGGTGTTCTTCTTTTTGCTCGACAAGGCCGAGCTGTGGCACCACGGGCATGAGCACCATCACCACGCCGGTCACGAACCGCACCTGGCAACGGCGTCCAACCCCGGTGGACCTGGGCACGCGCATGACCATGGGCCTGCACATGAGCACGGCCACGCCCATACCGAGCCCGCCAAAGCCGGCACCTGGGCGGTGTTGACCGGCGACAGCGTGCACTGCTTTGGCGACGGCGTGCTGATCGCCTCGGCCTTCATGGCCGACATGCGCCTGGGTGTGATCGCCGCGCTGGCGGTGCTGGCGCACGAGGTGCCGCACCACATGGGCGACCTGATGGTGCTGCGCCATGCTGCCAGCACGCGCAACACGGCGCTGATCAAGGTGTCACTGGCCGGCGCCGTCACCGCCATTGGGGGGCTGGTGGGCTATTGGTTGGTGGATCTGTTGCAGGACTACCAGCCTTATTTTCTGGTGGTGGCGTCCAGCAGCTTCATGTACGTGGCGCTGGCCGATTTGATCCCGCAACTGCAAAAGCGGCTGAGCGCCCGCGAGACAGCGGCGCAGATTGTGTGGCTGCTGGCGGGCATCGGGCTGGTGACCTGGGTGAGCGGGATGGCGCACGGGCATTGATGGCGCACGGCTGGGCAGATCAGCCGGTACATTGGCTTACAAAGATTCGACGCTGGCGGGCGTGGGCGTGCTAATAATCCTCGCTTTCCCAGTTGGAGCAGACCCGCTACATGACTGACCAAGTATCCAGGCGCGCGTTGCGTGCCGGCACGGCGCTATGCCTGAGCGGCATTCTGGCCGCTTGCGGCGGTGGCGGCAACGCAGACGATGACCACAGTGTCGGCACGACGGTACCGTCCGCGACGCCGATATCGACATCGACATCGACATCGACACCAGTCCCCACTCCAGATCCAGCTCCCGTCCTTGTCCCGGCGCCTGCGGATGCGAGTTGTGGCCTGAACGGTTCGGCCGGCATCCAGAGCGAAGTGATGCAGCGCCTCAATACCTTGCGTTCTGTGGGTGCGGTGTGTGGTTCAACCGTGTATCCCGCCACGGGTCCGCTGGTCTGGAACACGTTGCTATTGCAGGCAGCCAGTGGGCACTCCAGTGACATGGCGCGCAACAACTACTTCTCGCACACCAGACTGGACGGAAGAACCATGGAGCAGCGGGTGCATGCCGCCGGCTACACCTACACGGCCCTGGGCGAGAACATTGCGGCGGGCCAAACCTCGGCAGAAGGCGTCATCGCCACCTGGACCAACAGCCCTGGTCATTGCCGCAACCTGATGAATCCTGTGTATCGGGATGTTGCCGTGGCCTGCGTTCGCAGTGATACGTCCAACTACGGGTATTACTGGACCATGAACTTGGGGCGACCCGCAGGGTAGTTGTTTAGCCCCGCGCGTGGGGATGGCGTCAAGAGCCGTTGCAGCGCACTTTAGAATGCGCCAGACGGGAGACCCGATGACGCCAGAGCAACAAGCCAGAGTCAACATAGACGCGCTACTGCAGCAAGCAGGCTGGCACGTGTGCAACGTGGCCAACGCCAACATCCATGCCGCCACTGGCGTGGCCATCCGCGAATTCCCTCTCAACACCGGCTTTGGTTTTGCCGACTACCTGCTCTATGTGAACGGCAAGGCCTGCGGCGTGATCGAGGCCAAGAAAGAGGGCGCCACGCTCACCGGGGTGGAGCTGCAAAGCGGCCGCTACGCCCAGGGCTTGCCCACCACCTTGCCCGCCTGGCGCCGCCCGCTGCCCTTTGTGTGGGAAAGCACCGGCATCGAGACCCACTTCACCAACGGCCTGGACCCCGAGCCGCGCGCCCGCAGTGTGTTTGCCTTCTTCCGCCCCGAGCTGCTGGTGCAGTGGTTGGCCTACCGCGTCATCCAACCATGCCCCCGGCACCGCCGCCGACGAACGCCCCCCCTGGCACCTTCCTGGCCCGCATGCGTTCCATGCCCCAGCTGGTGACGGAGTGGGGCAGCGGCGGCGCGCACTATTCCCTGTGGCCCGCCCAAATCAGCGCCATCACCAATCTGGAAAAAAGCCTCGCCGCCAACAAGCCCAAGGCCCTGATCCAGATGGCCACCGGCAGCGGCAAGACCTTCACCAGCATCGGCTTCATCTACCGCCTCATCAAGTTTGGCGGCGCGCGCCGCGTGCTCTTCTTGGTGGACCGGGGCAACCTGGCCCGCCAGACCAAGAAAGAGTTTGACGCCTACGCCAGCCCCTACAACAACTACAAGTTTGGCGAGGAATACATCGTCCAGCACCTGCAGAGCAACCAGCTCGACACCAGCGCCCGCGTGGTCATCTGCACCATCCAGCGCATGTTCAGCATGCTCAAGGGGCGCGAGCTGGCCGATGAGGCCGACGAAGAATCCACCGAGAAGATTGAGACCCTCTTCAAAGACCCCGAGCCCATTGGCTACAACCCGGCCATCCCCATCGAGAGCTTTGACATTGTGGTCACCGACGAAGCCCACCGCAGCATCTACAACCTGTGGCGCCAGGTGCTGGAGTACTTTGACGCGTACCTGATTGGCCTGACCGCCACGCCCAACAAACAGACCTTCGGCTTCTTCAACCAAAACCTGGTCATGGAATACGGCCACGCCCAGGCCGTGGCCGATGGCGTGAACGTGAACTACGACGTCTACCGCATCAAAACCGAGGTGAGCGAGCAGGGCGCCAAGGTGGACAAAGGCTTTTGGCTGGAAACGCAAGACAAAGCCACCCGCCGCAAGACCGCCTGGCAGCTGGACGACGACTTTGAATACCAGCCCGAAGAGCTGGACCGCGCCGTGCAAACGCCCGACCAGATCCGCACCGTGGTGCGCACCCTGCGCGACCGCTGGCAGGCCGACATGTTCCCCGCCCGCACCGAGCTGCCCAAGACCCTCATCTTTGCCAAAGACGACAACCACGCCGAAAAAATTGTGGAGATATTGCGCGAGGAGTTTGGCCGCGGCAACGAGTTCGCGCAAAAGATCACCTACCGCAGCGCCCAGGGCGGCGGCACCAGCCCCGAGCAGCTCATCAAAGACTTCCGCACCGGCTACTACCCCCGCGTGGCGGTCACGGTGGACATGATCGCCACCGGCACCGACATCAAGCCGGTGGAAATCGTCGTCTTCATGCGCTCGGTCAAAAGCCGCAGCTTCTTCGAGCAGATGAAAGGCCGTGGCGTGCGCGTGTGCAACCCCACCGACCTGGCCGCCGTCAACCCCGGCGAACACATCAAAAAAGACCACTTCGTCATCGTCGACTGCGTGGGCGTGTGCGAGCGCGACAAAACCGACAGCCGCCCCATGGACACCAAGAAGAGCGTGCCCCTGGACAAACTGCTGCAAGCCGTGAGCCTGGGCAATGTGGAAGACGAGGTGCTGAGCAGCATCGCCGCCCGCCTGGCCCGGCTGGACAAAGACGCCAGCGATGCCGACCGCGCCAAGGTGGTGGAGTTGAGCGGCGGCAAAACCCTGCGCGACCTGGCGCGCGGCATTGTGGATGCGCTGAACATCGACGCCACCCAAGACATGCCGCCCGCCGAGGCTGACCAGCGGTTGAGAGATGCAACCATGGCCTTTCCGCACGCCAGCATTGCGTGAGCAGCTATTAAGAATGAAGCAAAAGGCGGACTTGGTGATCGACACCGTCACCAAAGACACCTTGCTGGATGCCGCTTTTACGGTGGCAGCGACCGCGCCACCGCACTGGTGCAAAGCTTTGAGGCCTTCATCGCCCAACACAAAGACGAAATCACCGCCCTGCAAATTTTGTACAGCCGGCCCACCCGCGCGCCACTCAAGTTTGAAGACGTGCAAGCCCTGGCCGATGCTCTGCACGCCCCGCCCGTGAACATTGACGAAGGCGCCCTGTGGCAGGCCTACGCCACCTTGCGCAAAGACAAGGTCAAAGGCGCCACGCAGTGCGCCTGCTCACCGATTTGGTCAGCCTGGTGCGCTTTGCCATGCAGCAGACCAACGAGCTGGTGCCCTACCCCGAGCGCGTGCAGGCCAACTTCAAAGCCTGGCTGGCCCAGCACCAGCAGACAGATACAAACAAGTTCACCCAAGAACAACAACACTGGCTAGAAATGATCCGCGACCACATCGCCGCCAACCTGTGGCATTGAAATAGACGACTTTGAATACGCCCCCTTCAACGCCCAAGACGGCCTGGGCAGAGTGCACCAGCTCTTTGGCGCGGAACTGCCCAAGGTGATTGAGGAACTGAATCGGGAGTTGGCGGCGTGAGTAGACACACTGTTGTTCCACTGCGCGACTTGATTCTGGAGTCTCAGAACGGGCTATCAAAGCGGAGCAGTGCGGACGGTGTGGAAACGCCAGATGCAGCTGCCGCTGGCGCGGCTGCATCGGCGACGTCAGACCCCAAGAGAAATTCGCCCCACCGTATGCCGGAGTTGCGAGGGCTACGCGCCTTCCGCGAGGAGGATCTGCTGTTTGCCATTGGTCACCCTGCATGTAAAACGCTGATGGCGGTCGAGCGATTCAATTTCGCGCAAACGCGTTTGGGCTTATGCGATCACTTGATTCGTCTTGCGACCGAGTAGCCGCGTTGACCATCGGTATTGGCTATCACTTCGTTTCCAGCCCGCAGACCGTCAAGGCGTCACATTGAATTGAACATGGCGTCGGGCCGCTGGGCTGAACACCGTAAGCCAAGGCACGATGCTGGACATCTCCGTGCCGTGTCCTGCTCTTGAGAAGCAGCGCGAAATCGTCGCCGAACTCGAAAAACAGTTCTCCCGCCTCGACGAAGCCGTCGCCAACCTCCAGCGCGTCAAAGCCAACCTCAAACGCTACAAAGCCTCCGTCCTCAAAGCCGCCGTCGAAGGCCGCCTCGTAGAAACCGAAGCCACCCGCGCCCGCCGCGAAGGCCGCACCTTTGAGACCGGCGAACAGCTTTTGCAGCGGCTACTTGAAGTCAGGCGAGCACGGCCGAAGGGAAAATCGAAATACAAAGAACCTGCTTCTCCCAATTTGGAAGCTGTCACAGTATTGCCGGACGGCTGGGCATGGGCCTCAGTAGAGCAGGTTGTTTATCATTTGACGGACGGTGACCATCAAGCACCACCACAGACGGATTCGGGGGTGCCATTTCTAGTGATTGGCAATGTTCGGACAGGTGAGATTGATCTCACGGATACACGGTTTGTCGGAGAGGATTACTACAACTCTCTCGATCCATATCGGCAACTGTTAACGGCTGCGTGGAACCGCATAAAAGTGGCGCTGCCGAAGTGCGGTTTTGAGGGCTGCTGGAAAGCGCTCGTCCAATGCGTGGTGCGTGGGTCGTGGTAGAGCAATGCGCGAGCGCCGGTGCTGGGCGCTCGCTGGTCGATCTGCGCTGATCAGAACGGCACGTCGGTTTCGTCGATGCCTCGGCGAGCTGAAGTCTTTGGCGTCGTAGGTGCGGTCGTGTTTGAGGGCGCGCTGGATGTCTTTGCCATATTGACGCCAAATGACATCCATGAGGTCGTCCATGGATTTCATAGACAGCCATGGCTTGCTTGGGCGTCCAATTCGCTGCAATACGGAGGGTTCGGGGATGGCCTTGGTGTTGGCAAGCCCCAGTTCTGCCAAGCCATATTCGCGTTGTTGGGCTTGCTGCGCTCCGGTTTTTCGCTTCCGCGACTTCTTGCCTTTGCGAGCGGCACGGCTGGCAGTCTTGTGCTCGGTCTCGCGCCATGGCCTCCTTGAGGCGATAGAGTCGCCCCGCAGCATCACGATCTCGCAGCGGTGCACCAAGCGGTCGATCAGCGAGACGACACAGGCGGCATTGGGAAGACCTCGTGCCACCCTTGAAGGCGCGGTTGGTCGTGATGATGGTGCTTTTGCGTTGGTAGCGCCGACTGATCAGCTCGAACAGCAGGTCGGCGAATCGGTTGGAGTAGGACAGGTAGCCCACCTCATCGATGACCAACAGGTCTGGCGCGCCATAGTGTTTGAGTCGCCGGCGCGGCGCCGAGTCGCCGTCAAGCGCTGTCAACTCGCCCAGCATATCGGTCGCACTGGTGAACAGCCAGGTATGGCCTGCACCAAGGCCTGGTGCGCCAGATTGCACGCCAGCATGGTCTTGCCCAGGCCGTTGGTGCCCACCAGCATGACGTTGGTGGCGTCTGCCATGGCAACAGGCCCATCAAGTCCTGGACCGTCTCGCGGTCACAGCGCGTGGGCCAGCTCCAATCGAAGTCGGCCAGCGGCTTGAACGGCTGCAGATGCGCCGCGCGCATGCGTCGCTCCAGGCTGCGCTGGCCACGCAGTTGCTCCTCGCAATCGAGCAGCCGCACAACCCAGGCCAACTGAGTCGGCGTGGCGGCAAGACTGTCCCAGTGCACGCCAGCAAGCCTGCCAGGCGTAGGGCCTTGGCGCGGGCCTGCAGATGGGTGGTGTTGGTGTTCGTGTCGGATCACTCGTGTCGGTGTTGTCAGCGTTGTTGGTGTTGTCAGGGCTGACTGGCGTGGCCTGGGCTTGCAGCGTCAGCAGGGCACCCAGGCCGGCGTTGGCACGTGCACGTCCAGAAGCTGCGCCCGCTCGGAGAGTTGGGGCACCACCAAGTGGCGTGGCTTGGCGCAACTCACGCGCATGCTCCCAAGGCGTGGCGCACCGCGTTGGGATGTGGCGCATCGCGACGCAAGGCCTCCAGCACCGCCTCCTGCATGGCCGCGCCACCGTAGTGCTCAGGTATTCGGTGAGGGCGCGTGTAATCGAGGCCAGGTGGTAGCCCGCAGCGGCGGCGCGAGCCAACAATTGAGCCATGGCCGGCACGGCCTGGCTCAAGCGGTCCACGCCACTGTGCGGGCGCGCGACTCTTGTGTTCCTTCAAGGCTTGGACGTGGGCTGCACTTCCATCTGCGCGCCCTTGTCGTAACTGCGCGCGTGCTCGGCCAAAACGGCGCCGTCCAGAATGCGAACCCTGTGCGCACTGGCCAACACGGTGAGGCTGCGCCGCACATGGGTGTGGGGGATCGAGTAATCGTTCAGATCGAAACGCACATAGGGTGTCTTGCCCGAATGGACCTCCACGCGTTCTTCCAGCGGGTAGGGGTTTGGCGGCATAGCCATCAGGCTTGGGCGCTCGTTGTCGAATGCCGCGCCCACCGTCAATTGGGCACCTTCGGGCCAAGGGTCGATCTGATGCCGCTGCCTCACACCAGATCTTGGCCTGGGTGTTGAGATCGTCCACATCGGCAAACACGCGAGCGGCAAAGAAGTTGTCGCGGATGTAGCGAATCGAACGTTCCACGCGGCCCTTCTCGTTTCCGCGCCAGCGCCACGGGACGCGGCTCAAAGCGGTAGTGCGCACAAAAGGCCAGGTACTGCGGGATTGAACCGGATGGCCTCTCCCATGCGCCTCGAGCACGGCGCTCTTGAGGTTGTCGCTCAGTATCACGCGCGGAACACCTCCCCAGGCCTCAGGCCAGCGCCTACGGCCACCAGGAAACTGTCCATCGCGCGTTCAGGCTGGCGTGCAGAAAGATGCGCCGCGAATAGGACAGCGTCATGACCAAAGGCCATCAAGGGTCGTCGCGCACGGCCAATGCGCCGATGGCCAAAGTGAGCCCAGTCGACCTGGGCCTGCTCGCCGGGCAAGGTGCGCAGGCGCAGGTAGGCCTCGGGCTCGCGCCGTGGGCGCAGGCCAGCAGGTGACGAAAGTGCGAGCTGCTTCCCGTGTAGCCTCGCTCTTGGAGCATGACGTGCAGGCGGCTGGCCCTCAGGCTGGGGTACTTGCTCAGGGTCTCGGTGATGAAGGGCAGATACAGATCGATTTGGCGCGCTCTGGGGTGCGCGCACCACCACGCTGGCCGCGCTGAGCACGCGCGTGACCGTGTCGCGATGCAGATGGAGTTGGCGTGCGATGGTGCCACGCGCCAGTGCTCGGCTTGGTATAGGCGCAGGATTTGGTGCAAGTTCAATGAAATGGTCATGACTCAGGCACTCGGTGGCGGCGGTAGTGACGCAGAAGTCGCGGCGCAGTTGGGTTGGAATGGCCGCGCCGCAGAAATGACAGCGGCATAGGGAGAGGCGCTGCCACGGCCACGGCAGCAATGGGCATGGGTGGTGAAACGCAGGGCAAAGAAGTGCATGTCGGCGTGGTGGTTTGAGAGGCCGCCAGTACATCATGCCCCCCGGTTCTTGGGAACCCTGATGCGTCACTTTATTTGCACGAGCGCGCGCCGTGCGCGCCAGCGGCGCATGCGCTGGGCGTGTTTATGGCGGCCCACACTACCACGCTGATAGCGTTTACCGGCCTCACGCTGCAAAAGCGCCGGCGTGTGCGTTCAGAGCAGCCGCCAGCACAGTAACGTTGGCCTCGGTCGCAGTGGCCGCACACACAACCTGTGCACGGCAGCAGGCACACAAAAACATGCGCGCTGGTTGTTCGCAAGCAGCCTTCCGACATGGGCACCTCCGCCAGACGGAAGGTGCTGCTGGACGAACTTCGTCCCGAAGTGCCACAATCACGTCGCACTCGTGTCACGCACAGTGAAGGGCGCAGCGGGTCGGAACAAACTTCCACGTCAGGGCCGCCGCCGTGCGCCCGCCTACTCCTCGGCATGGTCGTTATTACAGCGCACCAGCCCATGGCGCATCACAAACCCAAACTCAACGCGCCGCAGCCAAAGTGCAGTGGCCCGCGGGCCACTACCTGGTGATCGATCAGACCATCAGGCGTGGGAAAACGCTGCTCGCAGCCAGAAAAGCGCGTTTCTGACGGTCGTTGAC
>JADKDJ010000032.1 GCA_016718405.1 Candidatus Rhodoferax odensensis | reverse complement strand
CCAGGCTGCGCTGGCCACGCAATTGCTCCTCGCAATCGAGCAGCCACTGACCCAGGCCAACTGGAGTCGGCGTGGCGGCAAGACTGTCCCAGTGCGCCCTTAAACCTGCCGGGCGTAGGAGCCTTGGCACGGGCCTGCAGATGGGTAGATGTTGGTGTTCATATCGGATCACTCGTGTCGGTATTGTCAGCGTTGTTGGTGTTGTCGAGGCTGACCGGCATAGCCTGGGCTTGCAGCGCGTCGCGAGCACCCAGGCCCCGCGGTTGGCGCCTGCGTCCCGAAGCTGCGCCCGCTCGGAGAGTTGGGGGCACCACCAGTGGCGTGGCTTGGCGCAACTCACGCGCATGCTCAGGCGTGGCGCACCGCGTTGGGATGTGGCAGGTAGCGGCGCGAGATATCCAGCACCGCCTCCTGCCAGCCAGCCGCACCACCGCCGTTCCGGGTATTCGGTGAGAAGTGCGTGTAATCGGTGATGGCTGGCCCGCAGCGGCAACGCGAAGCCAACAGGCAAAACCATAAAGCCAGCACGGCCTGGCTCAATGATCCCACGCCGCTGTGCTGGCGCGCGCGACTCTTGTGTTCCTTTAAGCGGACAGCCAGGCTGCAATTTCCACCTGCGCTTGCCATGCGTAACTGCGCGCGTGCTCGGCAAACAGCGCCACCGTCAGAATGCGAACCCTGTGCGCACTGGCCAGCGCAATTGAGGCTGCGCCGCACAGTGGGTGTGGGGGGGATCGGAAGGTAGTCGTTCAGATCAGAAACGCACATAGGGTGTCGCCCGAATGGACCTCCACGCGTTCTTCCAGCGCGGGTAGGGGTTTGGCGGCACCTTAGCCATCAGGCTTGGGCGCCTCGTTGTCGAATGCCGCGCCCACCGTCAATTGGGCACCTTCAGGCCAGGAAGTCGATCCTGATGCCGCTGCTACTCACCAGATCTTCAACCTGGTGTTGAGATCATCCACATCGGCAAACCCGCGAGCGGCAAAGGAAGTTGTCGCGGATGTAGCGGATCGGACGTTCCCCGCGGCCCTTCTCGTTTCCGCGTGCCAGCGCCACTTGGGACGCGGCTCAAAGCGGTAGTGCGCACAAAAGGCCAGGTACTGCGGATTGAACCGGATGGCCTCTCCCATGCGCTCGAGCACGGCGCTCTTGAGGTTGTCGCTCAGTATCACGCGCGGAACACCTCCCCAGGCCTCAAAGGCCAGTAACATCGCCACCCAGGAAGCTTTCCATGCGCGCGTTCAGGCTGAAGTGCAGAAAGATGCGCCGCGAATAGGACAGCGTCGATGACAAAGGCCCATCAAGGGTCGCTCGGCACGGCCAATGCGCCGATGGCCAAAGTGAGCCCAGTCGACCTGGGCCTGCCTCGCCAGGCAAGGGTACGCGGGCGCAGGTAGGCCTCGGGCTCGCGCCGTGAGCGCAGGCTGGCCGGCAGGTGACGAAGTGCAAGAGCTTCTTCCCGTGTGGCCTCGCTCTTGGAGCATGACGTGCAGGCGGCTGGCCCTCAGGCTGGGATATTTGCTCAGGGTCTCGGTGATGAAGGGCAGATACAGAGGTCGATTTGGCGGCGGCCGCTCCTGGGGTGCGCGCCCCACCACGCTAGCCCCGCGCTGAGCACGCGCGTGACCGTGTCGCGATGCAGATGGAGTTGGCGTGCGATGGTGCCCACGCGCCAGTGCTCGGCATAGTAACTAGGCGCAGGATTTGGGTGCGAAGTTCAGTGGGAATGGTCATGACTCAGGCACTCGGTGGCGGCGGTAGTGACGCAAGGAGTCGCGGCGCAGTTGGGTTGGAATGGCCGCGCCGCAGAGATGAACGGCGGCATGGGGCAGGCGCTGCCACGGCCACGGCAACAATGGGCATGGGTGGTGAAACGCGGGGCAAAGAAGTGCATGTCGGCGTGGTGGTTTGAGGAGGCCGCCAGTACATCATTGCCCCCGGTTCATGGGAACCCTGATGCGTCACTTTATTTGCGACGAGCGCCGCGCCGTGCGCACAGCGGCGCATGCGCTGGGCGTGTTTATGGCGGCCCACACTACCACGCTGAATGGCGTTTACCGGCCTCACGCTGCAGGCGCTAAGCAAGTGCGTTCAGGCGACCGTCAGCACAGGTAACGTTGGCCTCGGTCGCAGTGGCCGCACACCTCAACCTGTGCACGGCAGCGGGCACCCAAAAACATGCGCGCTGGTTGTTCGCAAGCGGCCTCCGACATAGGCACCTCCGCCAGACCGGAAGGTGCTGCTGGACGAACTTCGTCCCGAAGTGCCACAATCACGTCACTCGTGTCACGCACAGTGAAGGAGGCGCAGCGGGTCCGGAACAAACTTCCACGTCAGGGCTGCCGCTGCACCCGCCTACTCCTCGGCATGGTCGTTTATTACAGCGCACCAGCCCGCGGCGCATCACAAACCCAAACTCAAACGCCGCAACCAGGGTAGTGGCCGCGGGCCACTACCGGTTGATCGATCGGACCATCAGGCGTGGGAAAACGCTGCTCGCAGCCAGAAAAGCGCGTTTCTCGACAGTCGTTGACAAGTGGAAACGCCAACTCATTGAAGGCGCAGCGCAGGCCTTCAATGGTTCGTCAGCTCAGCCTGAGGTAGACCTGACTCCACTGCAAGCCAAGATCGGGCAACTGACACTGGTGAATGATTTTTTAGAACGTGCGCTCACCAAGGCGGGATTGCTGAGCGCAAAGCGATGATTGACCGAAACAACGAACTCCCGGTCAGCCGGCAGGCCAAACTGCTGGGTATCAGCCGGGGTAGCGTGTACTACCAACCAAGGGGCGTGAGCGAAGCCGAACTCAGCCTGATGCGTCACATTGATGAGTTGCATTTGGAGCATCCCGCCCTCGCTGTGCGCGCGAACACTGGTGCGCGTCGGTTACGTCGCGCCAGGGGGATTTGGGTCGGCAGGCTCACGTGCTGCCACGCTCATGCTGCATGGGCATACAGGCCATGCCGCGGCACCGGAGCCCGCGCCCAGCCCGCGCCGGGCCACAAGGTCTACCCATACCTACTGCGTCAACGTCAGTCGTGGGACGCCCGCCCAATCAGGTGTGGGCGCTCGACCCGACCTACATCCATGCGCCAAGGCTTTGTGTACCTCACGGCCATTGTGGGATGTGCCGCGGCGGCGGGTCATGGCGCATCCGTTGTAGCCACCACCACGCTGGAAGCGATGTCATGCCATGGAGATCCTGCGCGCAAGCCTTGGCCGGCCGCACGGCACGCCCGGACATCGTCAACGCAATCAGGGGGCCAGTTCACGGCCGAGGGACTTCACCGCAGTGGTGCTGGCCTCACCGCAAAGCTCTCCATGGACCGCCGTGGTGCGTAGCGCGATCGACGTGTTTGTGGCGCGGCTGCAGCAGGCGTGAAGAGTACGAGCATGTGGCTAGAAATACGCCAGTGTCAGTGAAGCTCGAACCAAAATCGCTGGCTACCTGGACTGGTACAACAAGGGACGGGCGCACTCCAGCATTGAAGATCAAACGCCCGATGAGGCGTACTGGGCAGGGCTGCCACAACTCAAGAAAGCAGCCTGATGCGCGTGGGGGTCAAGCAAGTGCTGCTACGCAGCAAAGGCAACCAAGAGGGGGAAAGGCTTCCCCCTGGCGCCCCTTGCGGGGTGGTCTATGGACAAGTCTCAGCCCTGCGGTCTGTAGACTTGACCACAGCCACACGGCTACGCCGCGCCTGCACCCCATCTGCAAAGAAAAAAGACCGAAGAGAAAACCGTTTACGATTACTGTGCTTTCCCGAGCACATCCACCAAGCTATGGCTCCACTTATCTTTCGGGAAAAGCTGTTCAAACAAACCGAGCCACTTCTGGGAGAGCCTTCGGACTTGACGTATGTGCCCGCCCAGATGAAGTCGCGCACCGCCAAGGCCGGATTGGGAAGATCGAGCAGGAGCGAGAGATCCTCGTACGCCAGAAGCCGGCCGTAGTGATGTGCGAAGGCATGTTCGATGGAGAAACGTGGCTTAGACAAAATGGCTTCGTGAACTCGGGCGGCCCGACTCCTGCAACACCGTAGGTTGCACACCGGGGGTGTGCCGAGCTACAACAATGCACCTGAGCGATGGGCGCTCAGGTCGTTGTGGTGAACTTGCAAGGAGACGAGCCATGGGTAACTCTATCACCCTGTACGTGGGTCTGGACGTACACAAGGACAGTATCGACATCGCCACCGCCGATCCTGGCCGCACTGGGGAGGTGCGCCACGTGGGCAGCATCGGCGGCGATCTGACAGCGCTGGACAAGGCGCTGCGCAAACTCATCAGCAGAGGCGAACACCTGCACGTGGTCTATGAAGCCGGACCGTGCGGGTTTGTGGTCTGGCGCCACCTGAGCGCGTCGGGCTTGTCGTGCGAGGTGGTGGCGCCCTCGTCGATCCCCAAACGCAGCGGGGACCGTATCAAGACAGATCGGCGCGACGCCATGATGCTGGCGCGCCTGTCACGCTCGGGCGACCTCACACCAGTGCGGGTGCCCAGTGCGGCCGATGAAGCCGTGCGCGACCTGGTGCGTGCCCGCGATGATGCCGTGCGCGAGTGCCGCAACGCGCGCCACCGGCTCAAGGCTTTGCTGCTGCGCAACGGCATCACTTACGAAGGCCGCAGCACCTGGACGGCGGCGCATCTGCGCTGGCTGTCCAGGCTGAAGATGCAACACGCCGCGCAGCAGATCGGCTTTCAGGAGTACCTGCATTCGGTGACCGAATCGAGCGCACGCATTGTCCGCCTGGAGCAGGCCATGCGCGATGCGCTGCCCGATTGGCGCTTGAAGCCGCTGGTGCAAGCCTTGCAGGCCATGCGCGGGGTGCAGTTGATCGCCGCCATGACGCTGGTGGCCGAGTTGCAGGACTTCACCCGCTTTGAGTCAGCACGCAAGCTGATGGCCTATGTGGGTCTGGTGCCGGGGGAACACTCGTCGGGCCCGAAGCGGCGCCAAGGCAGCATCACCAAGGCGGGCAACAGCGCTGCGCGGCGCATGCTGGTGGAGGTGGCCTGGCATTACCAGCACAACGCACGGGTGACGCCCATCATTGCGCGGCGCCAGGATCAGTTGCCCAAGGCCATCACCGATATCGCGTGGGCGGCGCAGTTGCGTCTGCACGCCAAGTTCAAGCGATTGCTGGCGCGCCGGGTGATGAAGACCAAAGCGGTGGTGGCGGTGGCGCGTGAACTGACCGGCTTTGTCTGGGCCATTGCCGGCGAGGTGCACGACTCGGGCTGGCAAGGGCTCACCATCACCGCTGGCGCCGACAAGGCGGCTTGAGCGGCACCGGAAAATACCGTTTATCAGGAAGAAGACAGGAGGTGCAGTAGCGACAACAGCATCAGAGGCCGCAAGGGGAACGCGGCGCAGCCACGGCCACTGGGGAATCCTCGTCAACGTTATTGGTGGGCCGCGCATTGTGCGAACGGTGTGCGGCGATCTCAGTCCCTAGAGCGAAGGCAGCCCCGCGACGTAAATTTGTCTTGAGGTACCCAACCCTCGCATATCAGCATGAGCAACCGTCGCACATCCATTACGGGTGGCAACCATAGGCTCCGCCGCGTTCCCCATGCGGCAACCGGTCAGTACTTCATCTGTCGTTGCAGAGGAAACGCTGTCGCCTCTTGACACCGAGAAGCCATA
>JADKDJ010000031.1 GCA_016718405.1 Candidatus Rhodoferax odensensis | reverse complement strand
GGTGTCAACCGCAGGTTTGCTCATGAAACTTGGGGTTGGTGATGCTGTGCATCGGTGTTTTGCAGCTCGGATCGTCATCTCGGGCGGCGCCGGCCCCACATGGAGGTCGGTTGGACATTGCTGTCCTGAATTTGGCTTGCGCCTGGCGGTTTTGGAGACTGCCGACTCTGGTGTGGCTTGGCTTTTCAACAGCATCCAGCTAGCTGTACTTGGTGCCCATGCGGGCATTTGGTGCTGAAAGTGTACAACAGAAAATTGATGTTGTGGCTCGGCCTGCTGTTGGTTATTCACAGCGCGACTGCGTTTACCAAAAATCTCTTTCTCCACCTCGGAATAACAAAATGCTTGAGAACCCGCGTCGTTGTTCGCTCCCGCGAGTCCTCTCTGTCCGGTTTTCTTGCCGCGCTGACTTTTTGAGCACGGCAAGGAGGGGCTAAATCTGGCGCGTCGGCGCAACACCAGCCGCCCATTCATTGACTTGGGGTTCTGTGTCGCCGTACGGTGCTGGGTGAGGGTCAAGGCTGATTCAGCGAGCGCCCTGCATGGGTCTGCCTCACGGTGCCCGCAACGTCCTGCGTCACTGCTTGAGGCCCTATATCAAATGAGCGCCATGTTGTTGGACTTTCTGCAGCAACTTGCCACCGCGCCCTGCTTTTACCCATGCACGTGACTACGGCTCGGTAATGCGCGAGTTGCTCGACATTGTTTGCAGGTGAGTTCGGCGATTTGTCGTTGGACGACCGCCCCCCTGCGCGCTCGCGCGGTACGCGTATTGATTTTGGCGTCGCCAGTGACCCGCTTCTTTAGTTTGCGGGAAGATTTCACGCCACCGGCCACAACCCGCGACTTCCGAGCATTTGCAAACTGATCTGAATCTGTGTTGCGGATACTCAATGCACCCTTCACTTCCTTCGGAGAGTCATTTATGAACGCCCCCTTGAAACTTCTCACCATCCCCGCCCTGGCCATCGACGTTGGGTTCTTCTCCACCAAGTTCACCTTAGGCCGCGCGATCCAAGGTGACAAGAGCGAAATCAAGTTCGACCTGATTCCATCTGTGGCGCCGCGCATCAATGGCGGGCTCCATAGCCTGCCAACGGCCGCCGCGCTCGATGGCGTGCTGATCGAGGTCGAACCTGGCGTGAGCCACTTCGTGGGCAAGGACGTGTACCACACGACCAACGCGTCGGGCACGCGCGCAGTGATTTCCAATTTCTCCGAATCGAGTGCCTACAAAGCCCTGTTCCTGGGGGCCCTGTATCACGTGGCGCGCCACCTGGGTGCCAGCGGCGCACTCGCCATCAATCAACTGGTGCTGGGCCTGCCACTGTCGACCGTCTATTCACACAGTGCCGGCCTGAAGACCTTCGCCGAGGGCGACCACAACATTCCCGATCCAGCAGTACCAGGCAAGACCATCAAGGTCACGGTGCGTGATGCCCTGGTTGTGGCGCAACCGCAAGGCGCCCTGATGAACTACGGTGTGGACAAGTCCGGAGCGGCCAGCGAGCACACCACCTTGGTGCTGGACATGGGTGGCGGCACCTTCGACTGGTTTGTTTCCAACGGGATGAAGCCCAACCATCAGCGTTGCGGCGCGGCGCCGATCGGTGCGCTGGCCTGCGCTGCGACCATCTGCGATCAGATCCACCGGAGCTGCGCCACGACGCGGAAATCATGGCCAGGGTTGATCGCGCGCTGCGGGATGCGACGCCGACGGTAAAGATCACCGGGCGTGACTACACCATGGCTGACTACATGCCCGCGGTAAAGGGGGTGCTGCACGATGCAATCGAACAAATGCAGAAGTCCGTTGGCTCCTGCGCAATGTTGACGCGATTCTCTTGACCGGGGGCGGCGCCAAGCTCCTCAATAGCGTCATCGTCGACATGCTGCCCGAGGTTGCACACCTGATCGAAATCGACAAGGACCCGGTGTCCTCCAATGTGCGCGGGTTTCACATGATCGCCGAGATCTATTCGGCTTGACCAAGGCGAGGCGACCATGACCAAACGTACTCAATTGAAAAGCCTGCCCGTGCGGGTCCAATTCACCTTGAACCCGATACTACATCGCGACGCGATCGTACTTCTGCAGAATCTGAGCAAAAACGAGCTGGCTGAAACGGTGGCCGGTCTGCTTCAATGGGGAGCACTGGTTCAGAACGGCATGGCGCATGGCGACTCGGACTCAACATGTCGGTCGACGGTAGCGGCCCAACGGCGCGCGGGTCCAAAAGTCGACACAGGCTTCGCCAACGGGCGGCCAACGACCGTCGTCCGTGTCCAGGCCGACTCCAACACGGCCTGATGAGATCTATTCCTCCTAGCCTGAGGCAGGGCAATATGGCCGATACAAAACCGATCAAAAGCCTGCCCGTTCGCGTGCAGTTCACCCTCAATCCTGTCGCTCACCCCGATGCGATCAAACTGTTGTCCAGCCTCGCTCAAAGTGACCTAGCCAGCGCGGTGGCCGACCTCGTTCAATGGGGCGCCATGCTGAAGTGCAGCATGGCGCAGGGACAGTTCGCGATCCTGACCAACCTCGCTCAAATCCAGGCAGCGGCCAGCCCGCCGGGCAACCGGTTCCAACGGCGGCAAGCGTTGCCCCGGCCCCAACACAAGCCAACGTCCATCAGTTGCCTGCACCGAGGATGACCAAGGACATGCTGGCGGGGGCGTTTGACTTCAGCGGGGTGCGCCAGTGATGAGTCTGGCGGTCACGGCGGCGGTTTCGGGCGCCGCTGAAAAATTTATCCTGCCGGCCTCGGGACAGGGGTTGACAGGGACCGTTTCTGTGAGAGGTTGGTTTCATCAACAACTTTTGAAGGAACCGATCATGACTGACAACACCTCCCACTCGACCGCTGCCCCGGCCGTGTGCACCACTTTGGACAACACCGACGCGGCTGACTGGCGCACCGAGTTTCGGCTGTGCGCCATGGATCTCAACCCAGACCTGGCCGGCTACCTGCCCCCTGGCGCCGACGCGGGAGTCCATTGGCTGTTACAGCGAGCGTCGCTGGCCCGCATTGTGGCGATGATGGTGCGCGCCAAGGTCGATCTGGCCAGGGCCCAGGGCGAACGCAACCAGGGCACCGCACAGGAACTGGCCAACCAGGTGATCGTCGAACTGGGCTTCGCCGATGTGGCCGAGCCCACTCGCTTTTTTCCCCACCTGCGCGCGGTGGCCCTTCTCACTTGGCGCTGCGCCAAGATGACGACTCGGCTGCAGTTCCAGACGGCCATGGCCCAAGACGCCCTGGAACGCGCTCAGAATCTCGCCCGCTGAGGGCGACTATTGGATTTTCGACAATGACAGATCGACCCGACCTCCTGAAACCCCATCTGGAGCACCTTGAACGCAGAATGCGAGACTTATTGGATTGCCAGTCCGAACGACGCGCAATCCTGCTCAACATCGATCGATCGTCGGGCGCTGCCACGGGCACTGGCGTGGCCGACCTCACTTCGGCCCATTGCGTCACAAGTGGCGGAGGCCCTTGGATCAGCTCCTTGATCGCCGCGGTCGACCGATTCTGCCAACATGTGCGCGACGGACTGGCCCGACCTGCCGATCCATTTGACCTATCCAGCATTGGCCTGCTGATTGAGAATGCCGCCGATCTGGCGAAATGGGCCAGTGAGCTGATCATTGCGACAGAACTTGTTCGCATTGGCGCTCAGCGCGGGGTGAGCAACCCTGCGGGCCGGGACTCTGCGCCCGATCGCGAGGCCGCAGTGCTTCAATTGACCGCCACAGTGCAAGCGATTCAGGCCGTTGTAATTGCCATGAGCACAAGCTCCGCTGTGCCCGCTTCTGCCACCCCGGGCGAAAACGCGATCACCCTGCCCGCTCCGCTCTATCACGCTGGTGGGCGGTTGGCTGGACCTGGGGCGCCCCTACAGTCATCTGGAACCGCGACCCGCGTCCAAGCCAGTTAGCCCATGGCCTCACGCGACTTCAAACTGCCGCGAGCGGCCCTTGCGATGGCCGGGGCGCTGCTGGTGCTGGGACTTCCCCGGCTGGCTTTGTCGGTGCAGCCCGGCACCCACAACGTTCGAGCGCCGGCGCCCTTCACCACCGAGGCCGGAGCGTTGCATTGTCCCTGCTGCTCAATACCACGGCGTCAACCACGACATACTGCGGGCGATTTTGCGGGTGGAGTCGGGTTTGAAGCCGAGCACCGTCGCGCGCAACGACAACGGCTCGATCGACGTGGGCATCGGACAAATCAACTCAATTCACTTCAAGGATCTGGCTACCTACGGGATTTCGCCGCGTCACTTGTTGGATGCCTGTGTCGGGACCTACGTGGCGGCCTGGAACATCAAGAAGCATATCGCCGCGAATGGCAACTCGATGCAGGCGATTGCCCGCTACAACAGCGCGACCCCGTACTTCAATCGTCGCTACCAGATTCTGCTGCACAACGAACTGGTCAAGTCGGGTGTGGTCGTCGGGACGTTGATGGAGGTTCCACCGCTGCGACCGGGTTCCGCGCCAAGCGTAAGGGCATCCGGGGTGAGTCGGCCCGAGGCGGGACGTTCCGTGGCCACGGCGCAGTCGAGTCGAGTCCGGCGACGAGTCGGGCTGCGACGTGGTGTACGACTTCAGTCCACGGTCAGGCCGTGGTGGCGCGAGTCAGGTGGTGTAGGATTGCTGGCTTTCAGGGGACCAGCTGCAGCAAAAACTCGTCATTTCTCACAAATTTCTGTCGGGAGCGCCCTTGACAGCACGAGGCTTCATGATAATTTGAATCTAGCAGTAGCACGAATTTCGATGTTTACCGCAAATCTTGATTAGTACTCTGGGTTATCTTTCTTTCAACAACCACAAACGACACAAGGAAACGCGTCATGGCAGTTCAATACTCTGGGGACAATCGAGTTGACTCACTTGATCTCCTATTCCAGCTTTGCAAATTGGAATTACACAGTTTCAGCGCGACCGTTGACGTATACCTTTGATCTCGCTGGTGTGCCGGCTGCTGGGGTCGGGCATGACCATGTTCAATGCAAGTCAGCAGGCCGCCGCGTCGGCGATTCTTGCGCATGCGGGTGCAGTGACGGGGATCACGTTTCAACAAGTCGCCACCAATGCGGAGGCTGACATCCATTTTGCTGCGACCAACATTCCGGATGCCAGCTTTGTCGGCTACGAAATCTCGTATTCGACGGATGCCTACATCTATTTGGACAACGTGGATTACTCCAGTGACACGTCGAATCCCGCTGCCGGGGGGTGGGTTACCAGATATATTGCTCCACGAGACGGCACGGCTCGGACTGAGTCCGCGCCCTTTTGACGGGCCGTACTATCTCGATGGGTTTTACGACAATGACTATTACACGGTCATGTCGCTACATCCACCGGGGGTGGGATCATTCGCGTCTACTTTCCAAGAATACGACCTCCTCGCACTTCGTTGGATCTACGGCGGTGACGGCATTCGCGGTGATTGGGGTTTCAACTCGACCAATGGGCCATCCCTGACTCTGATCGTCGACCATGATGCGCCTACCGTCAGCAGCTTCAGCCCGGCCGATGAGGCCACCGGCATCGCCATCGAATCCAATGTGGTGGTGACTTTCAATGAACCCATCGTTCGTGGCACCGGCTCCATCGTCCTCAAAACGGCGGCTGGGACCGTGGTCGAGACTTTCGATGCGACCAGCAGCACCGGTTTAGTATTTCGGGTCAGCCTCACGATCAATCCCGGCTTCGATCTGACCAAGGGCACTTCCTACAAAGTTGAAATCGCTGCGGGCGCCATCAAGGACCAGTCCGATAACGCTTATGCCGCCGGCATCACCAGCTACAACTTCACCACGGTTGCGGCTGACGTGCCGACGGTCGACACGACCGGCCCCTCGGTGGCAGGGTTTGAGCCGCGTTTGGGTGCAACGGACGTTGCGGTGGCCACCAACATCATTGTCCAGTTCAGCGAGCCGATCATTCGTGGGTCAGGACCAATCGTTCTCAAGGCGGCGGCAGGCGCCACGGTCGAGTCGTTTGATACCGCCACCAGCTCCAAGCTCAGCCTGTCAACAGGACCGTGACGATCGACCCGTCCCAGCGATCTGGCGATTAACACCGTCTACAAGGTAGAGTTTGCGGCAGGCAACTTCCAGGATGCGGCGGGCAATGCGTCGTTTGCTTCGACCAGCTACAACTTCACCACCGTCGCACCTGGACGTGACGGCCCCCATCGTGCTCGGATTCAGCCCCGTTCGCACTGAGAAAGAGGTGCCGGTGAACACGAATATCCTGGTGATGTTCAGCGGTCCATTGCCCGCGGGGTCGGTACGGTCGTCCTCAAGAATACCCAGGCACCGTCGTGGAGGTGTTCGACGCCGCCACCAGCTCGAACCTGACCTTCTCCACCAGCGAACTGATCGTCAACCCCAGCGCCGATCTGTTGCGCGATGGCACCTACAGCCTCGAGATCAGCGCAGGCGCGATCCAGGACCTGGCGGGTAACGCCTTCACGGGAAACCTTGGCTACAGTTTTTCCACGGCAACCGGGCCAGCACCGGACACCACGGCGCCCACTCTGGTGCTGGCCAGCCCTGCGGATGAAGCGACATCAAGGTTGTTGGCTACGGCAGCGTTGGTACCTATATGGTGACCGACACCCAATACGTGAGCGTCGCGGGCAATTCACTGACCTTCAATCCGCCTTCCGATCTGCTGGTGACATGCCCTACCAGGTGACGTTCGGGGCCGGTAGCATCAGGATCTGGCTGGTAATGGTATTGCCCCAATCACCAGTTACAACTTTCGCACAGCATTGCCAGTCAATTCAGACACCAGCCCGCCTTTGGTTTCGAGCTTAAACCCGGCTGACGAAGCACGCCGCGTGCCCGTTGCCAACGATCTGCTTGTGACCTTCAATGAGGGCATTGTGCGTGGCAGCGGAACAGCCGGGCTCAAGGACGCTGCCGGAGCGGTGATCGAGTTTCAACATGGCGAGTAGCCCTCGTGTATCATCTCCGGTTCGTTGCTGACGATCAATCAACGGCCGACTTGGGCGGCGGCATTGGCTATTCGTTGGTGTTGCCGGCTGGTGCCGTCAAAGACCTCGCT
>JADKDJ010000030.1 GCA_016718405.1 Candidatus Rhodoferax odensensis | reverse complement strand
GCCTAGGCCCAATACTGTTCAGATAACTAATTTCCGTTGATAACTCATCTCCATCGAAACTCGATGGAGATGAACGATGGCCAGAACCCGCAAGGCGCTACCGGCGAGAGTTGACGTGGCCCACCTGATCAGCGCTGGCGTACTGGCCAGCGTGTGCCCTCGGGCATTGATCGAGGAGGTGCTTGCCAAGACCGGCAAGGCCAGTCAGCGTGAACGATTGCTACCGGCGCCGGCGGTGGTGTATTACGTGATGGCATTGGCGCTGTGGCGCGAAGCGCCGCTGGAGGAGGTGCTGCGGGTGGTGTGCGAGGGCCTGCAGTGGCTCGGCGGTGGCCAGACTGGTGCGGTACAGGCCAGCAAGTCGGCGATCTCCCAGGCGCGCACGCGGCTGGGATCACAGGCCATGCGTAAATTGGCCGAGCGCGTACTGCGTCCACTGGCAGCACCTGGGGCGCCAGGGGCGTGGTACCGGGGACTGCGCGTCATGGCGCTGGACGGCAGTTGCATGGACGTGGCCGACGAATCCGCCAATGCTGCGTTCTTCGGCTATCCGGGTGCCTCGCGTGGTCAAAGCGCTTTCCCGCAGGCGCGTCTACTGGGTCTCGTGGAGTGCGGCACCCATGTGGTGGTGGCCGCCGAGGTCGCACCCTACGCGCGCAGCGAGCAAGTCATGGCGGCGCAACTACTGCCGAGCACGCTCAAGCCAGATATGCTGGTGCTGGCTGATCGCAATTTCTTCGGCTTCAAACTCTGGCAGACCGCCTGCGCCACGGGCGCCAAACTGGCCTGGCGGGCCAAGGCCGATCGCAAGTTACCAGTGGATCAAGTGTTGCCGGATGGCTCCTACCTGAGCACGGTGTTCGACAGCGAGGACAAGCGTCGCACCACCGGACAGGTTGTGCGGGTCATTGAGTACACGCTCAAGGACTCGGCCACACCCACCGAGCACAGCTATCGGCTGATCACCAACATTCTCGATCCGGCACAGGCGCCAGCCCTGGAATTGGCAGCCCTGTATCACGAGCGTTGGGAGATCGAGGGGGTCTTCGACGAGTTCAAGACCCACCTGCGCGCCAACAGCACGGTGTTGCGCAGCAAGACGCCTGATCTGGTGTTGCAAGAGCTGTGGGGGCTGCTGCTGGCGCACTTCGCGATTCGCCAGTTGATGGCCCAAGCCGCGTGGTCGCGCGGGCTCGATCCAGACGTATTGAGCTTCACGCACGCGGTACGCGTGATCAAGCGCAAGTTGCCGCAAGCCGCGGCTGTTCCCCCCTGAGCGCTTGGTTCAGTGGCGAGACGCCATGCTGGCGGAAATCGCCAGCGCTCGCTGCGTCAGCAGCCGTGGGCGTTTCAATCCGCGCGGGGTCAGGCGCAAGATGAGCAACTTCAATGTCCGCCATCGCGGCGAAAAGTTACACCTGAGGCACCTGCCAATACCAGTGCTTCGTATCTGAACAGTGTGGGCCTAGGCCGCACCAAACCGGCCGCCGCGCGTTAGGGCAGTTGCGACAGGTAGTCGGCCACTGCCTTGGCTTCCATCTCGGTCAGGCGCGAAGCCACCAGATGCATCGCCTCATTGTCATTGGTGCGGGTGCGCTGGTTGAAGTCCTTCAACTGGGTCAGCAGGTAGCGCGAGCTCTGCCCGGCCAGACGCGGCAGGCTGGTTGTGCCATAGGCCTTCTCGCCGTGGCACGACACACAGGCGGGTACGCCAGACCAACTGTTGCCCTTGGTATAGATGTAGCGCCCCACCGGCAATAGGTCCGTGTCGGACACACGGTTGGTCTTGGCGGGCTTGGCCGCGAAGAACGATGCCAGCGCGGCAATGCTCTCTTCTGTCAGGTCGGCGACCTGGGGTGCCATGGTGTCGCTGACGCGCTTCTTTGATTTGAACTCCTGAAGCTGCTTTACCAGGTACTCCCGGTTCTGCGCCGCCAGCGAAGGAAAGATCGGCGACGTGGACACACCTTCCGACCCGTGGCACGTGCCACAACGAGAACTGACCAGTTCGGCCGTGCTTGGCGCGGCGGACCGCGCCGCTTGGGCCAACAGCAAGCTGAGCAGAACCAGGAAAACGCGCTTTTTCATGGGTGTAGGCAAGGGTTGCATGGTCCTGGATTGTCGGGCATGCAGGTTAGCCGCGCCGAGCGCTTGGCGCATGACCGGTCCCGGCGCGGGGTCGACCGTCCGGCGCGGCGTTCACAGCGGTCGCTGAGGCGCCGTCGGGTCGCGCCTTCATCCGGACTTCACACAGTTTTCAAACAAGGCGCTGGCGCCTTCAAACTGCCCTTCTTGGCCGCGGGATGCTCTCTTCACCGTGCAATTCCGCACGCAGTCTGGAGAAGCATGTCATGACCCTCGTTGCCCCTGCAATCGCAGCCACGCTGCCTGTCGACCCGTCGGAGCGCCTGTCACGCTGGCTGCTGGCTGGCCACCACCATTCTCTCGGGCGCCTGTTTTGTTGCCCTCATGGGCCAGCCGGCGCCGCAAGGATCGCGCCGCGCCGCTTCTCAAGACCGAGTCCCTATTTCTTCGTCAAGGTGACAACCCTGGCGTGGACTTGCTGCCGCTCAGTCAACCCAGGTCGATGTGCGTGTCAGCGGCGTGATTGCCGACGTGACCGTGGTCCCAGACCTACCGCAACGGGGGTCAGCGCGCGATTGAGGCCAGAGTATGTGTTTCCCGGCTCCACCGCGCGGCGGTACATGGCATGAACGTGCGTCTGGCCGACCAGCTGATCACCGCCAAGATCCGCGCGAAGCAGCAGGCCAAAGTTGGGTACGACGCCGCCAACAAGCTGGCAAGACCGCCGCCCTGCTGGAGCAGCACCGGCCCAACGTGTTCCAGATGAACGTGGCCAACATCCTGCCCGGCGACGACGTGCAGGTCGAGCTGCGCTACAACGAGCTGCTGGTGCCCGCGCTATGGCAGCACCGGTTTGTGTTACACAATGGTGGGACCGCGCTATAACCCCCGACAACCAAGGCGCGGGCAGCCAGACCAGCGCCGCGTGGGCGGCCAATTCCCCACCTCCAAGGGCCAGGACAGCCCGCGGCTTTCGACATTCACGTCACGCTCAACACGCCATCGGCGTCAAGACGTGCGCTCCTCCTCGCACGACATCAGCACCGCAAGCGAGCAAGGTGGCACCCTGATCGTCGCCCTCAAGCCCGGTGCCGAAAGCCGGTCAACAACCGCGACTTCATCCTGGACTACCGGGTTGCCGGCGACGGGATCGAGTGGCGTGATGCTCTACCAAGGAGCCACGAAGGGGAGAACTTCTTCCTGGCCATGGTGGAGCCATGAGCGCTGCCCACTACCAGCATCAGCCCCGCGTGACTACATCTTTGTGGTCGACATCTCTGGCTCCATGCGCGGGTTTCCCTTGGACACGGCCAAGGCGCTGCTGCGTGAGCTGATTGGTGGCCTGCGCCCGGTGACACCTTCAATGTGCTGTTGTTCTCAGGCAGCAACCGCTTTCTGAACGCCCACTCGGTGAGCGCCACCCGGGCCGGCATCGAAACAGGCGGTGCGCACCATCGATCAAATGGGCGGTGGTGGCAGCACCGGGCTGATTCCGCGCTCGAGCGTGTCTATGCCGAGCCCCAGGCGGCCGATGTTGCGCGTACCGTGGTGGTGGTGACCGATGGTTTGTGACAGTCGAGCGCGAGGCGTTCGAGCTGGTGCGCAACAACCTCTCCAAGGCCAACGTGTTCTCGTTCGGCATTGGTTCCTCGGTCAACCGCCATCTGATGGAGGGCCTGGCGCGCGCCGGCATGCGGGCGAGCCGTTCATCATCACCAAGCCCGCCGGGGCGGCGCAAGCGGGCAACCCGCTTTCCGCACCGTGGTCGAGTCACCGGTGCTGACCGGTGTGAAGGCGCGTTTGAAAGCCTCGATGTGACGACGTGAGACCACGCCAACTGCCCGCTTGCTGGCCGAGCGCCCCGGATCGTGTTCGGCAGAGTGGCGCGGCGAAGCCAGGGCAAGCTCGTCATCGAAGGCGCCACCGCCAACGGCTCGATCCGACAGGTCGTCGACCTCAGCGCAAGCCAGGGCACCGACACGGCCGCACTGCGCCACCTCTGGGCGCGCCACCGCATTGCCAGCCTGAGCGACCAGGAGTCCCTGGAAGGCGGCGACGCGTTTAACCAGGCCATCACCGGTTTGGGCCTGAAGTACAGCCTGCTCACGCAGTACCAGCTTCCTGGCGGTTGGCCACGTGGTGCGCAACACCGCGCCGGCGGACCGCCCCCAGCGTCAACCAGCCTCTGCCCTTGCCCGCAGGGGCGTGGAGAACACCGCGCTCGGTGCGCCCGCTGCCCAGCACGCCGGGGCCCGCCACCTGGGTTGCGGTGCTGCTGACCTTGTCCGTACTGGGCATGCTGGCGCAAAACGCCGTCAGCGCAGCCAGACGCATCACTACGGGGTTGATCATGTCCCTGCCGCGTCTGTTGCATTGCCCCGCCTTCGTGCGGTTTGGCATCGCCTATCGATACCGCCCCGAGTGGCGTTGACTTGCCGTTCTGGCCGTGGCGCTGTGGCCCACCTGGTGGTGGATGGGTCATCGCATGGTTGACAACTCGGACGATCCGTTGGGCCTGCTGGCTTTGGCGGCTCTGGCGGTGCTGCTGCTCGGCAGCAGCGTTTGCGCGCGGCACCGCGCGGGCTTCGGTTGGCGGCGCTGGTCGGCGCCGGACTGACGATGGCCTTGCCCAGCACCTGCCCGACTTGGCGCTGGCGCTGCTCGGGCCTGTTGTCGTGGTGCGCCGGCGAGTGGCCTTTTGCCCGCGCGCATTGCCACCGCGCCGGTGCTGGGCTTGTCGGTGCTGTCTCTGCCGCTGCTGGCGTCGCTGCAGTTCTACGCCGGCTTTCCACTGCGGGTGATCACGGCCGAGATCAGCCGCTGGTTGCTCAGCGCTGCCTACAGCAGCGAGCGCAGTGGCGCCAACCTGGTGGTGCAGGGCAGCTGATCATCGTCGATGCTCCTGCTCCGAGTGTGCAGATGGCCTGGCTGGGCTATTTTGTGGCGTGTGGTCGCGCTCGCTGCAGCGCGACAACCGTGGCTTCTGCGTGCGCCTTGCCGGCGGTGGGGTGCTGGTGTTGGTGGGCAATGTGGTGCGCAACACCGTGCTGGTGGCGGCCCAGGCGGCTGGCGCGGCGCTGCCGCCGTGGGGCCATGAAGCCGTTGGCCTGGTGGTGTTGGCCCTGGTGTGTGGCGCCATCGCGTGGGTGATGGCCGGCGCAAGACCCAACTGGAGTGATGCAGCATGAATCCGCTTGAGAACCGCTTTTTGAACCGCGTGTTACACAAGGCCCTGTGGGCTGCCTTGCTGCCCCTGTGTGCGCTGTGGGGCGTGGCACAAGCTGTCTCCACCCGCCTGGAGGCGCACTCTGGCGGTGACCAGGCCGGCGCACAGACGCCGCGCCGGGTCACCAGCCGCACGGCCGAGCTGCCCACCAACTGGAACGGCGCAGCGCTACGTCCGCTGGCCCTGAGCGAGGTGGAGCAACGCTTTGCGGCACGCTTTCCGGGCAGCGTGGCGCGCATGACCGACGGCACGAAGGTGCTGGTGCTGCGCACGGTGCACCAGCCCACGCGCATGCTGCACCCCGCCACTGACTGCTACCGTGGCCTGGGCTACCGCATCCAGGGCGAGCAACTGGAGCAACAGGCCGACCAGCACCGCTGGCGCTGTTTTGTGGCCGAGCGCGCCGGGCAGCGGCTTCGCGTGTGCGAGCGCATCGAAGACGCCCACGGCCAGGGCTTTACCGATGCCTCAGCCTGGTACTGGGCCTCCGTCGCCGGCCGCTCCAGCGGGCCCTGGAAAGCCCCTCACCGTGGCAACCCGCTTATGAACCAGAGTCCGTCTTGGCGGGTCCCTGCCGACACCGGGCGGCCGTGGGGAGGTGCGGGCGGCCCTGTTGCGTGCCGTGCAACGCGTGCTGCTGTGGCTCGGTGTGGCCACGCTTGTGGTGGCCAGCGCGCTGCTGGTGTTTGGCCTGATCGTGCGCACCGTCTTGCGACCGGCACCCGGCACCTGGGCTACCACGGTTCAGGTGGGGCCGGTGCCGGTGGAGGTGGGCGTGCCGTCTTTGATCTGGCTGGCCACCACGCCGTGGTTGGTGCAACTGGCGCACGGTCGCACGCTGCCCACTGCGTTGGGTCCGGTGCGCGTAGCGTGGGACGCGCAGGCCAACGCCCTGGCGCTGAGCTGCCGGCCGTGCAGCATCCGTCACGTCAGTTGGGGCGGCGAGCCACTGCGTCTGGCCGAGGTTCGGCTCACGGTGCAGCGCATGGGCATGCGCTTGCATGGTACGGTCGCCTCCGGTCAGGTCGTCGCGCTGGCGCGGCCAGTTGACCGCAAACAGCCTGACGCTGGACATGGACCTGCCGAGCACGCCCGTGCGCGAGGGCTACGCCCTGTTTGCCAGTGCGATTGCCGAGTTGCGCAACCCCACTTTGCGCATTGACGGAGACTTTGCGCTGCGCGCGCGCCTGACGCTGCCGACCGGTGAGCTGACGCTGGCGCCGCAGCTGCAGGGACTGGCAGTGCAGGGTCTGGGCACCGAGCAGTGGGCGCAGGCGCGCAGCCTGTGCGACCAAGGCCTGCCCAAGTGGGCGCGCCTGGCCAAACCAAGCGCCCAAAGCCTGCTGGCACGCGCTGTCATCGCCGCAGAGGACCAGCGCTACTTCGAGCATGCGGGGTACGACTTGACCGAGATCACCCTGGCCCTGCGCGGCAACCAGCGCGGCCTTGAATGCCTCGGACCCGTCACACCCGACGCCCGCGCCACGCGGGGCCAGCACGCTGTCGCAGCAGCTTGCCAAGCTGTTGGTCACCGGCGCGAGCGCTCGCCCGTGCGCAAGCTGCGTGAACTGCTGTACGCCGTGGAAATGGAGCAAACCCTGGGCAAGGCGCGCATCCTGGGGCTGTACCTGGACGTCGCGCCCTGGGGCGGCCAACTGTGCGGCGCACGGGCCGCCGCCTACCGCTATTTTGGCAAGCGCGCCGACCGGCTTAGCGCGTCTGAGGCGGCGTGGCTGGCCGCCATGCTGCACAACCCGTCCATGGAAGCGCGGCGATGGGCCGCTACCGGCCAGATCAACCACGAGCGCGCGCAATGGGTGGCCCGTGGCATGCGTCTGGGCGGCGCCAGCGCGCCACGGCGGCCGACCGCTAAGATGGTCGCTGCTCATGGCTGAAGCTCTCAAGAACCAGTTTGGCGCGGAGGTGCCACGCACCATCGCCGCGATGGTGCGCGCGGTCCATCCCGCGTTTGACGCCGAGGGCTTTGTCAAGACCGTCCTGGACGGCTATCACGCACTGGAGCTGATGCAGCGGGGACAAAAAATTGCGCAGGGTTTGCACCAGTTCCTGCCCACGGATTACTCCAAGGCGCTGGCGATCCTGATGCGCTCGCTGGAGCAAGCGCACGATCGTGACATGGGGCAGAGCCTGGGCTCCTTTCTGTTCCTGCCGCACACCCAGTTTGTGGCGACTTACGGGATGGCGCACTTTGATGTCTCCATGCGGCCATGCATGCGCTGACGCAGCGTTTTACGGCGGAGTTCAGCATTCGGCCTTTTCTGGAGCGGCATCCCGAGGCCACGCTGCGGCAACTGCGGCGCTGGGCGGCAGATCCCAGCGCCCATGTGCGTCGCCTGGTGTCGGAGGGCACGCGAGCGCGTCTGCCGTGGGCGCCGCGGCTGCGCGCTTTCCAAAAAGACCCGGCCCCGGTGCTGGCGCTGCTGGAGTTGCTCAAGGACGACCCCGAGCTGTACGTGCGCCGGTCCGTGGCCAACAACCTGAACGACATCGGCAAGGACCACCCCGAACTGCTGGCCGACACCGCGCGGCGCTGGCTGAACGGTGCCAGCGCCGCGCGCAAGTGGATCGTGGGCCACGCGCTGCGCTCCGCGGTCAAGCGCGGCGAGCCGGGCGCACTGCAGGTCTTGGGTTTTGGCAGCACTGCCAAGGTGCTGGTGCGGGCTGCAAGCATCACGCCGACTCGCCAGGGTGGAGGGCGTGTCGACATCGCCTTTGAGGTGCACAACCCCCACGCCAAGCCCCAACGGGTGCTGGTGGATTGTTGTGTGCACTACGTCAAGGCCAACGGTCAAACCAGCGGCAAGGTTTTCAAACTCAAGACGCTGCAACTCGCTGGCGGCGACACCGTGCGACTGCGCAAGCGGCTGTCCCTGGCGCAGATGACTACGCGCAAGCACTATGCGGGCTTGCACCGGGTCGAGGTTCTCCTCAATGGACAGGCACAAGCGTTGGGCAGTTTCGAGCTGTTGCCGGCGCTGGCGGCAATGCGGTTGAAAGGCGCGTTTCGTGAATGAGGTTGATTGGCGGAAGTCTTTAGGCCGCGACGCAGCGTTACCGGACATTGGGCCGGTTCGTCCAGTTTGAGAACCCTTTTGTCTGTGGTCGTTCTCAGCCTCGTTACATTGCAACAAGATCGCTGCGCGCAAGCGGCCGCGTGTTGGAAATCAAGCACTTACACGCGGTACGGCCACGGACACGTGCAGGGTCTGCCAGTTACACCAGCACCCAGCCCAAAACTCGCCGCAACGATCCAACGGGTCAGTAGAATGAGCCAACAAATCGCCGGGTTTGGGCAGACATTTATCAGGGGACGGACATGCCAACTTCGAGAACCACCAGGACCAGCAACGGGTTGCACGCAATGCGTCGAGGACGCCGCGCTGAGGTGTATCTGGCTACATTGCGCAGGCCGGGCAATCGACATTACGTTATGCAGTCCTATGAACCGTTGTGGTTCGATTGGCGGCCACACATCCCTTCGCGGACGCATTGCGGAGGGCAACTGCAATGTATGACGTGACCACCGGGGATAGGGCCAGTAAGGCTGGCGGAGCTGTGGGCGCGTTCCTTGTTCTCGCTCCACTCTCACTCTTCTTCATGATGTGGTGGGGATACGGTGGGTATGCCGCTATCGCACCAGCCGGGCTTCAATCGCTGTTTGCGCAGATTCCAATCTACTTGTGCGTGGAGCTTGTTGTTGTGCACGGCATGTTCTTCGTGGCAACCAGAACCACGCGGAAGGGAGCACTGTATGGGTTCCTTTCGCCGTGGGCTATTTTGGCTGTCATTGCTATCCCCCAGTTTCTCCATTCGCCGAGAGAGGTACTGCTGATCCTCCTTGTACCAGTGCTTACTTTCGCTTCCCATATGCTTGTCGAACAAACTCGCGACAATGGCGAAGGCGCATAACAGGTTGCTCGTCACGGACACGCAGCATCAGAATGCCGCTTCGCGGCGCTTGCTGCGTGCCGGTCAGCTTCGACGTTATGTAGCATGAAGAACGCTCGCCTGTTCGCTGCCGGTTTGTTGCTCTAGCTTCGGCAGTAGCGGCCGCACCGCCGACGCCGAGTCATTGCACACCGGGCGAAGAAAATCTGTTCTCGTGCCGCATTGGTCGAAAAGTACTTTCATTCTGGCGGACCGGCGATGACCTGCATGCTCCAAGCCTGGATCCAGTATCGCTTCGGCCGAATTGGAGCGTTGGAGCTGGTCTTTCCGGCGGCAAGAACGTCTCCGGTTGCGCATTTCCGGTTCACCACCGAAAGGGCGGGCAGGTGGGTGGACAACACAGTTCAGTTTTCAATCAACGACCACTTCTACACTGTTCACGCCTACGGAAACAGTAACATTCCAGAATCGGAGGGGTCGATGTTGGTCGTGGCGCCCGACGGCACGCGGAAGCGTCTTGAATGTGCCGATCCAGGTTTGTATGCGGCCGCCGGTCTGTGGCGGTTCGAGCAGTTCGAGTTGCTGCCAGCGCTTAAAGAGTTCGCAAAGTAGCGGCGATGCGACATAACATTTCGCTCGGCACGGACACGCAGCAGCAGGATGCCGCTTCGCGGCGCATGCTGCGCGCCGGGCAGCTTCGACGTTGAGGCTGTAGATAAACCTCGCCAAGGGGCAATTTCGGTCATCGTATGTGGTGCCAAAAACGTTTGTGATGTATCGCAACCGTTTGTCTCACAACATGGCCCGCTACAAACCCCAAGACCGCCACAGCCTGATGCTGCCGGTGGTCCTGTCAGAGCAAATTGTCCCCGGCAGCTTTGCCTTCGCACTGGACTATCTGGTAGACCACGAGCTTGACCTCAGCGCCATGGACGCCAAATTCAACAACGACGAAGTCGGTGCCAGCGCCTACGACCCGCGCGTCATGCTCAAGATCGTGTTGCTGGCCTACAGCCGGGGCCTGATTTCCAGCCGCACCATTGAACAAGCCTGTGCGCGCAATGTCCAGTTCATCGCCATCAGTGGCGACAGCCAACCCAGCCACACCCACATTGCCAAGTTCGTGGCCAACCTAGGAGACCAGATCAAACCCCTGTTCAGCCAAGTTCTCATGACCTGCGATGCCCAGGGCTTGATCGGGCGTGACATGTTTGCCATCGACGGCGTCAAACTCCCCTCCAATGCCAGCAAAGAGCGCAGTGGCACCCATGAGGAGCTACGCCATCGGGCACGGCGCCTGGACAAGGCGGCCGACAAGATCCTGGCCCTGCACCAAGCCCAGGACAGAGGAGGCGCAGACGACGCACTGGAGCCCAAGCGCCAAGCCCGCATAGAAGCCCTGCGCAAAGAGGCGGCACGCACCCGGGAGTTTCTGGCCAGCAAGCCCCAACGCAAGAACCGCAAAGGGCCAGGAACTCAAGACCAACGTCACCGACCCCGACAGCGCCAAGATGGCCACCAGCAAAGGCGTGATCCAGGGCTACGCGGCGCAGGCGGTGGTGGACAGCGCCCACCAGATCATCGTGGCGGCCGACGTCATCGGCTCAGGCTCCGAACAGGCCATGCTCTTGCCCATGATTGAACAAAGCAAATCCTTCCGGGAGGATCACACCCTGATCACCGCCGATGCGGGCTACCACAGCGATGCCAACGTTGAGCAGCTGCAAGACCAGAACATCCCGGCACTGATCGCCGACAACCAGATGCGCAGCCGAGATGAACGCTTTGAGAGCCAAGACAAGTACAAAGACAAGCCTGACCCCCTGTCCGAGAAGAAGCCCACAGGGCAAGCCAAAGAAGTCAAACGCTTTGGCCCCAAGGACTTCTGCTTCAACGACGACAACACCGCCACCTGCCCGGCGGGCAAGGTGATGACCAGTTCAGGCAGCATCACCCCACGGCAAGTGGTTTGCACTACCAGACCTACACCGCCAAAGAGGTGGATTGCAATGCCTGCGCACTCGCGAGCAATGCCTCAAGGCCCACTCAAACCCAATGACGGGCGGGGCCGCAAGGTCACCGTTTTGAGACCAAGATCAAAGACCCGACCCCATCCAGAGCGCATGCGCCAGGCGATTGATTCACCAAGGGGCGTCAGCTATACAGCCAGCGCATAGGCACGGTGGAGCCGGTGTTTGCCAATATCCGGCACAACAAGCGCCTGACCCGCTTGAACCACCGGGGACGCGCCAAGGTCAACACGCAGTGGAACCTGTACTGCATGGTGCACAACATTGAGAAGCAGCCAAGACCGGGTATGCGCAGTAGGACAAAAGCTGGGCCAAGGACCGCCTAAAACGGCTTTGCAAGCGGGTCTGGCGCAAAGCAGCGCAAAAATCCGGCACACTTCGCCGATGACGAAGAAATTCTCAGACAAGAACCGTGACGATTTGAAGGGCGAGGCTTTGGCCGAGCGGAATCGGGTTTTTCTACAGCCTCGTTGGGCGTCACCGACGCTTTCCCGGAGGCTCTGATTGTGAGCATGTTGTGCAGCCTGTATCGAATCACCCCCGAACAGGTCGAGAAGCTGAGCGCCTTCCCTGATGCTGTCGGCGAGTTGGTTGGTCTATTGGCGCCACCACCGAAGAACAGTTTCCTGTCAAAACTCTTTGGAAAATCCGCGAAACAATCTCCTCCTTCAGCGCGGATGTTCGAGGCTCTTGTCGAAGCCGACACATTCGAACTCAATCAAGCGTGGCACATATTGCATTTCTGTTTTCTGGCGCTAATGCGGAAGCTCCGTGGCCGAAAGGGTTTCTCATGTCCGGTGGCGAGGAGATCGGCCCCGACCTCGGCTATGGGCCAGTTCGTCTCCTCGTCCCCGAGCGTTCGCGCGCTGTCGCTACGTTCCTCGAAGCTCAATCGTTCGGACTTATGGACGCAGCTTACGTTGCTAGCGAAATTGAAGCTGCTGAGATCTATTGGCAAGCGTCCGACGATGAATCAGAGCGGCAGCAGCAAGTGGAAGAGCTATGGGGTACGGTCAAAGAACTCCATGCCTTCTTTGAGCAAACGGTCCGCGCAGGCAATGGAATTCTCATCTCCATCTACTAAAGTGACGCCCAACGAATAAGGTTAGATCGCGATCGCGAAGCGAGCCACGATCTGAACCGGTTGTTGGACAAGCCCGCCGAGACAACGGTCCCCTGAAAACATCTCCCACTGCCCCACCGGCGACAACGGACCCCGACCCTGCAAAGCCCGTGCGCGGCGATGACCCAAACCCC
>JADKDJ010000029.1 GCA_016718405.1 Candidatus Rhodoferax odensensis | reverse complement strand
TGAAGACTACAACGCGGGTCGCCTGGCCTGAGCAACGGGTTCAGCCGGCTGGGTGTGCCCAGGTTTGCGCCTGCCGGGCTGCCCCGTTGCCAGGTGCATGTCAGCCATGGACCAGCGGCACCACCGCGGCCAGCGTCTCGACGCTGTCGTGCTCCCCTGACCAGCAGGCCGCAACGCAATTCATGGCTGGAAATCAAACCACCCGCAACTGCCGGTGTGGTACGGATCGGTTGCACGCGGGTGCTGTTTCGGGGGCCACGGCCCGGTGGGCTGCGGCTTGTGCCAGCAGGTTGAACATGGCGGGCCTTTGGGCAATGCAGGCCTGCATGCTCAAGGCGCCCGAGCTGGTTCAGCCATCGCCCTGCAGGGCGACAGTGGAGGGCCAGGATCGGGAACCCGGGCGGGGGCACCCCGGCGGGGATGAACCACCCGCGGCCCAACGCCCATGACGGACGGACCTTCAGCCGAAGGGGCGCACGCCAACCAGGCGGTATGGGCCCAGAACGCAAACGCCGCCCAGGCCGATACCCAGCACCACCGTCACCAGCGTGGGGCCCAGGCGGCCGGGTGGGTAGATCGTGTTTGCCAACCGGTCGCGCTGGCGTGCGCGCGCAAGCTCAAAGCCGCCCAGATCAGAAAGCCGCCAAACAGCAGCAGATCGGCCGCAAGTTGTTGGCCAGCAGGTCGGCCGCGGCCCAGACCTTGACGGCAATCACCATTGGATGGTGCAGGCGGCCCTGATGGAGTGCCCGGCACGTAGGCGCCGACCAGGAAGACAAAAGCCGCAGCGTCAGCAGGGCTGCCAGGTGGCGCGTCCAAGTGGGGCTGCTCCACAACACCACGTAGGGGCCTGGCGCTGCACCGAAGCCCAGACGATGAGCGCAATCCCACCAGAGACAGCACCGAATACAGGCCCTTGAAGGCGTTTGCACCCAGCTTTGCGCGCATGGCAGTGCGCCAGGGCTCGGCAAATATGTACTGAATGCACCCCAGAAAGATCAGCAGCCCGGCGATCAGTCGTCATGTTGGAGTCCCCGTCAATTCACAGCGGCGATGTGGCGCCGCTAAGCTGCTGGCCATGACACCGGAAAGCCTTCCGTTTCTACTGGGAAGACTTCCCCGTGGACCACATCCTGGAGTTTGGCGCCGCCGAAGTCTCGCGTGAAGCAGTGCTGGCCTTCGCCAGCCAGTTCGACCCCCAGCCTTTTCACCTTGACGATGCCGCCGCCAGCGCCTCGTTGTTCGGGCGGCTCAGCGCCAGCGGCTGGCACACCTGTGCCATGGCCATGCGCATGATGTGCGATGCCTGGGCCGGCAGAGCCGGAACCAAACAGGTAATACGATTACCGGCACACCGATGGCGAGGTGAGCGACCATGGCTGCGACGGGACTGACTGAGCGGTATGCGGCGAACCTGCACGGCGTGCTGTCGTGTTACGACCCCATCATCATCACTGGCACGTTGCCCGGAGCTTGCTATGCGGGCGGGATGACGAGTTTTCTGTACTCGCGTGGCATCCGTATCTTCGACTACCCGCGCTTTGCCGAACCGCTGCGCGAGCGCATCCGCCAGCGCGCCCAGGAGGTCTGCACCGCCGCTGGCGTCGAGATCGAGCACGTCAACAAGAGCCACATCCGCAAGGAAGACCTCGTGGCCCGCGTGCTCGCTGCACGCGGCGATGCGCCGGGGCTGGTTCATGTGATCTCGGCCATGGAGGGATGCCCGAGCTATACGCCGTGGCTGGACAAGAGCAACGGCCACGTCTTCCTGCGCCCCGATCAAGGCAAGTGCCTGCACTACTACTTCTATTTCATCGACGAAGAACTCGGCTTGTGCTACCTGCGCGTGCCCACCTGGGCGCCGTTCGGGTTGCAGTTCTACTGCAACGGCCACAGCGCGCTGGCGCGCTCGCTCAGGCGCGAGGGCATCGAGTTCGTGCAGGAGGACAACGCCTTCTTGCGCGTGGCCGACCTGGCTCGGGCGCAGGCGCTGGCCGACACGTTCAACCCCGAGCAACTGCACCGGCGGCTCAAGCGCTATGCGCACTGGCTGTGCCCGGTGGCCGACGTGTTCGCGCAGGACGATTGGCACTGGAGCATTCGTCAGGCCGAATACTCCACCGACCTGATGTTTCGCAGCGAGCACATCCTCGTGCCGCTGTACGACGCCATCTCGCGCCAAGCGGTGCTGGCCGCCGATGCGCCACGCGTGGCGGGTTTCCTGGGCAAGAAGATCACCCCGACGCTGGCCCAGGAGATCGGCTCGCGGCTGTCCACGCGCATCGAGGGCCGCTGCATCAAGCACTACATGGGCGCGGCCGGCGTGAAGGTGTACGACAAGTTCTCCCGCGTGCTGCGCGTGGAGACCACCGTCAACGACGTGAGCTTTTTCAAGCACCACCGCAAGGTGGAACACAAGGGCGAGGCGGCCACGCGCGAGCTGGCGCCGCTGAAGAAGTCGATCTACAGCCTGATCGACCTGCGCGAGATCCTGCTGGGCTGCAACCAACGCTACCTGGCCTTCCTGTCCAGCCTGGACGACCCCAGCGCCGGCGAGCGTGATCTGCAGCGGCTGAGCCAGCCGCGAGTGGGCATCGAGCCATCGGTCAAAGGCTTGAACTTCTTCAACGCCGCTGACCACTCGTTGCTGAGAACCTTGCAGCGCGGCGAGTTCAACATCCACGGCTGGCGCCGAGCCGATCTGCTCGCGCGCATGCACATCTCGCCGTCGGCCATGTCGCGCCAGCTCAGGCGCTTGCACATGCTGGGACTGATCAAAAAGGTCACGCATACCTATCGCTATTACCTCACCCGTCTGGGACGTGCAGCCATCGCCGCAGCGTGCTCGCTCACCCGATTCAACATCGTTCCAGCCATGGCATCTACGCACTGAAGTCTTTGCACGATCTGTCAAAACTCATCCGGTTAGGGACTATTTGCTGGACAGCGCCAGCCTGGGCTCTCCGGGCATCGACGCATTGCGCTGGCTCAGGCCCGTGTTTCCCGGAGACGTGTTGCGTACCCGCATGCAGGTGTTGCAGTCCCGCCCGATGTCCAGCAAGGCCGATGTAGGGCTGGTGCGTTCACTGTGGACGGTGCTCAACCAGCATGACGAGCCCGTGCTCACCATGGAAGGCTGGGGCATGTTCAGGCGCCGGTGCCCCGCAGCCCCACAGGACTGAAGCGCGGGCGCGTCGGCCACAATTCCGGGACGTCCGTTAAGTCCTGGTCCTGACCACCTCAAGAAAGCCCAAGTCATGTTCTTTCGCCCTGCGCACACCCTGATCGCTGCCACGCTGGTGGCCACCACGCTGGCCACAGCGGCCCAGGCGGCCGAATCCAAGGTGCTGAACGTCTACAACTGGTCGGACTACATCGCCGACGACACGATCAAGAACTTCGAAAAAGAAACCGGCATCACCGTCCGCTACGACAACTACGACAACAACGAAATCCTGCAGGCCAAGCTGATGGCCGGCAAGACCGGCTACGACGTCGTGGTACCCAGTGCCCACTTCGCCAAGTCCCAGATCCAGGGTGGCCTTTATCAGAAGCTCGATCGCAGCCAGCTCAGCAACGGGGCAACCTGGATCCCGTCTTACTTGAGAAGCTGGCTGCCATCGACCCCGGCAACGAGCATCTGGTGACATGGCTCTGGGGCTACGTCACGGTGGGTATCAACGTCGGCAAGGTCAAGGCTGCGCTGGGCAGCCTGCCGATGCCCACCAACCCCTGGGACCTGATTTTCAAGCCCGAATTTGCCGGCAAGCTCAAGAGCTGTGGCATCAACGTGCTCGACTCCGCTTCAGAGGTGCTGCCGGTGGCCATGATCTACGCCGGCAAGGAGCCCTACAGCAAAGTTGCAAAGGACTACGACGCGGCACGCGATGTGCTGAAGACTGCACGGCCCTTCGTGACACGCTTCTCGTCGTCGGGCTACATCAATGACCTTGCCGAGGGCCAGCTGTGCGTGGTGATGGGTTACTCGGGTGACATCAACATCGCGCGCCAACGCGCTATCGACGCCAAGAGCGGCCAGGACATCCGGGCGCTGATCCCGGCCACAGGTGCGACGCTGTTCTTCGACACCATGGCCATCCCCAAGGACGCCCAAAACGTCAAGAACGCGCACCTGTTCATCAACTACATCCTGCGCCCCGAGGTGCACGCGACCTTGTCCAACAAGGTTTCTACGCCAACCCGAATGTGGCCTCCAGGAAATTCGTGGCCAAGTCGGTCGCCGACAACCCGACAATCTTCCTGGGTGCCGCCGACATCAAGAAAATGACCTCGCCCGATGCCGTACCGCAGGACATCCGCCGCGTGCAGACGCGCATCTTCACAGGCTTCAAGGCCAACGCCAAGTAGCGTGCAGTGGGCAAGAAGGGGGCTGGTCCGGCCTGACAATGCGCCTTTCATCGATCGAGCCCAGCCCATGTTCAGGTATGTCGTTCTACCCATTGCCGTGCTGCTGGCGCTGGCGGCTGTGCACCTTTGGGGTGCGCTAGGCTGGACCTATTCCACTGGCGAGCGGGCGGGCTGGGTGCAGAAGCTCTCGCGACAGGGGTGGGTGTGCAAGACCTGGGAAGGTGAACTGGCCCTTGTGACGCTGCCCGGAACCACCCCGAGAAGTTTTTATTCACGATCTGGGACGAGGCCGCCGCTATAGAGGTGACCCAGGCGATGGGGAAACGGGTGAGCCTGCACTACGAAGAGAGGGTGGGCCTGCCCGGCAGCTGCTTCGGCGAAACGCGCCACTACGTGACACGCGTGACCGTGAGCGAAGAGATTCCCTTTGCGGAGTGATGGTGCCGACTGCTCCTGCGTCGGCGGCCTCGCGCTGAGTCCGGTGGCCTTGCCGCAGCGCGGCCACGGGTGCCGGGCTGGCTCAGACCTTGTGCCAGATCACTTTCTTGCGCATGCCCACCCAGTGTTCATAGTTCTTTGCAAACAGATCCTCGATGCGGTTGCGCTTGCGCCAGCGGCTGGCCCAGGTTGGCGCCGGTCACGCAGCAGGCTTCCACGGCCGGGTGCATCACCAGCTTGTCCTCGATGGGCGCCGGGGCCACGTACTTGCCCTTGCCGGTCTTGAACAGGTCTTTCACCCGGCCGGTGATGCGCAGTTGACCCTGGCGTCCACAGACACCCTTGTCGCCAGTGTGAAGCCAACCGTCGGTCTCGAGCACCTCGCGCGTCATCTCTGGCTCCTTGAAGTAGCCCAGCATGGTCCAGGGCGCCTTGACCTGAATCTCGCCGTTGGCCGCGTCGATACGGCACTGCACGGCGTCATAGGGTCGGCCCACGGTGCCGAAGGAAGCTGGATCGCCGGTGGAGATGTGCGTGGCTCCCAGGTTTTCGGTCATGCCGTAACCCTCGGCCACGCGCAGACCGATTCGCGCATACCAGTGCAGCAGTTCCTGGGGCATGGGCGCGGCCCCGCCCGCGGCGAACAGGCAACTTTGCAGCCCCAGTGCCTTGAGGATCTTCTTGCGCACCAAGCCGCTGATGATGGGGATCTTGAGCAGCAGGTCCATCTTGGCCGGCGGCATCTTGGCGCCGATGCCCTGCTGGAACTTGACCCACAGCCGGGGCACCGAGAAGAAGACGGTGGGGCGCGCGCGCTGCAGGTCGGCAGTGAAGGTTTCCAGGCTATCGGCGAAGTAGACATGCATGCCGGTAGCCAACTGGCCGTGTTCAACCAGCGCACGCTCGACCACGTGCGACAGCGGCAGGTAGCTCAGCATGCGGCCGTCTTCGCGCAATGGAATGCGCAGCAGACCCTGCTTCACGGCCAGCGCGAAGTTGCCGAACGAGTGCATCACCCCCTTGGGTGCGCCGGTGGTGCCTGAGGTGTACATGATGGTGGCCAGCGCATCCGCCTTGCGCACCGGGTTGCCCTTGAGGGCTCGGTCTTGGCGGTGATGTCTTCCCAGCCGCGATAGGCTGCGCGCCGCGTCCTCGGGTGCCAGGGGCGTGCTGATGCAGGGCAGGCCGGCGGGGATGCCCGGTTTCATGCCGGCCCAGCCATCGAGCTTGCCCACGAACAGCAGTTTGGCTTCGCTGTGTTCCAGGATCTGGCGGATGGTGCCGGCAGCCAGTGTGGGGATACAGCGGCACCGAAACAAAACCACCCATCCAGATTGCAAAGTCGCACATCATCCAATGCGCGGTGTTCTTGGACAGCATGGCCACGGCGTCACCGGGCTTGGAGGCCCAGGCTTTGCAAGTGAGCGGCCATGCGCCGGACCTGGTCCATGACCTCGCGCCAGGTGTAGTCACGTACGGCACCTCCGCCTTGGGGTTGGGGTGAACGCAACCCGGTCGGGGGTGGTTTTTTCCCAGTGATACAGGCGCTGCAGGGCCAGTGACTCGGGTTTGGCGGAAGAACTCATGTTGCGGTAGCCCACTGCGGGGCCCTCGGTCGGAAGTTAACCGCGAAGAGTACTCAAGCTTGGGTCGACCCGACAGGGGCTTTCTCAGCACGCAGGCCGCGGGGCCGCCTCGATCTGCCGCGCGCACGGACCGACCGGCGCCAGACGGGGGTTGTCAGTCGCGCCCGTTGGCAGTGGCTGATGCCAGTTGTTCGTGGATCTGGCGCAGGGCGCGCAACACCAGTCCGGCGTCAAGGTCGGCCTGCGGCGCCATCACCCGGGCCACTTCGTCCAACGCATCGTCGCGGGCATCCAGCGTGTTGCCCAGCACCGACAGCGTGCAGATCGATCGCCGGGTAATGGGCAATTCAGGCAATTGATGTGTGGCCAGGGCAACCACGTGGTGACGCACGCTGGTCACAGCCGCGGCGCCGAGGCCCCAGCTTTCGCATAGCGCGGCGCCCAGGGCGTCATGGCTCACGCCGAAACCGGCATGCTCCAGACTGGCCAGTTCGGTGTCGCTGCTGGCGGCCCGCAACATGGACCGGTAGTGATCTGGCGCGTGGCGGAAGAGCACTGCCTTGCCGCACTCCTCGAACAATCCCGCCGAGTGGGCGGCCCAGGCATCCAGGGCCAGCTTGTTGGCCAGCCGCCCCATCAGCAAGCCGCGCCGTGCTGCGCGCTGCCAGATCGGCTCGAGCTCAAGCGCCGGAGTGAAAGGCAGCCCGCAGCCCCAGCTCGAAGGTAATGGCCGCCACCTCTCGCATGCCGAGGTGAGGTGATGGTTCGCTGCGCGCTCTGCACCCGGCCCTTCAACCCGTAAAGGGACGAATTGACTGCCTTCATGACGGCCGCCGCCAGCGCCATGTCGCCTTCGATCAGTGTGGCTGCAGCCTGCAGGTTGATGTCCTCTTCGGCCAGCAGCAGCGACAACTGCACCAGCGACTGGGGCTGGGACGGGATGTCGATATCCAGGGTTCGCAACAGGTTTACGGACATGGCGCACGCTGCACAGGATGGAAGCCCGATGCTAGGCACAAGTCATGGTCGGCCATGAGCCGAACTGCGGGAGCCAAACCCGCCAATCTTGACGCGTCCACAAAAAAGGCGCCCTTGTGTGGCGCCTTTCACGTGCCGGCGCTCCCGGATCGGGGTCGGCCGCTCTTGAACTCTTGAAATAGCCGTCGGGTCGGCGGCTTGCCTTTCGTCTCCTCGAACCTCCCGTCCGGACAGCAGACCTTCGGCACTTGGCCGCTGGCACCGCCACCGCGAGAAGTCGCGAATTTAGCCACCATCTGAGTTCACGCCATCCGGACTTTCCCGCCGCCGGGCTTTTATCGGGCTATTTGGCTGGCCAGCACCGGGAACAGCTTTATCAGCCCATCGGCCAGAAGTTCCACCGCCATGGCGGCCAGGATCAGGCCCATCAGCCGTGTCATTACGTTGATGCCCGTGCGGCCCAGGACTTTGGCGATGCGGCCGGCGGCGGTGAATGCCACGAAAGTCACGGTACCGATCACCAGTCCGTAGTCCACCAAGACGGCCAACTCTCAGACGTGGCGCGTCTTCTCGGCGTAGATCACGATGGTCGAAATGGTGGCGGGCCCGGTGAGCAAGGGAATGGTCAGAGGCACCACGGCGATGCTGGCCCCCGCGTCCACCTTCTGCTCACCGTCGCTCATGTCGCTGGGTTTGCTTTCCGCGGGCTGGGCGTTGAGCATGGCCAGCGAACTGATCAACAGCAGCGTGCCCCCACCCACCTGGAACGAGGCCAGGGAGATGCCGAAAAACTCGATGATCTTCAGCCCGGCCAGCGCGCTGACGGCAATCACCAAGAAGGCCGTGAACGAACTGATGCGAATGGTCCGCTGCCGCTGCTCTGGTGAAAAGGTCTGGGTGAAGTGGATGAAAAACGGCACCACCCCCACCGGGTTGACGATGGCCAGCAATGCGATGAGTGGCTTCAGTAAGTCCATGCTGGATCGTAGGTGCTTCATTCGTCAAACGCCGTCGAAGCCCCGACATGTCGTGGCGGGTTGTGTCAAGGGTTTGCCCCGGGGGCGACAAAACAACACTTGACGTGGCTCAGCTTTACAGGCAGCACCGGGCAAAGCCCATAATAGTTAGTCTGTGTCTGGCAGCCGCACCTTTCGCTTGAATGGTTCACGCAGGGTTGAGCTCCACATGGTTTTCTGGGATCTATTGAGGGCTCTCCGTGGGTAACAAACTGTATGTCGGTAATCTGGCCTATTCGGTGCGCGACGATTCGCTGCTCCAGGCTTTTTCCCCCTTCGGCACCGTGACATCGGCCGGGCGTCATGATGGACCGTGAAACCGGTCGTTCCAAAGGCTTCGGCTTTGTGGAAATGGGTTCTGATGCGGAAGCGCAGGCCGCCGTCAATGGCATGAACGGCCAGGCCATCGATGGCCGCGCTGTCGTCGTCAATGAAGCTCGCCCGCGCGAAGAGCGTCCGGGTGGCTTCGGTGGCGGTGGCGGTGGCCGCAGTGGTGGTGGTGGTGGCTACGGCGGTGGTGGTGGTGGCTACGGCGGCGGCGGCGGCGGTACTGGTGGCGGCGGTGGCGGTCGCAGCCCGTACGGCGGCGGCGGCGGCGGCGGTGGTGGTGGTCGCAGTCCGTACGGCGGCGGCGGTGGTGGTGGTCGCAGCGGCGGCGGCGGCAGTGGTGGTTACGGTGGTGGTGGCGGCGGCGGCAGTCGCGGCGGCTATTGATCTGATCGCAGCCCAACAATGAACAAGGGCGCCCGCGGGCGCCCTTGTTCATTGTTGGGCTGTTTGTTTTAGACGCTCAGCCCGCCAATTGCTTCTGGAACACCAAACCGGCGTGCTCGCGCAGTGCATGGAAGCGGATCTTGGGCCAGTTCTCCTGCATGGCCCGCAGTTCGCCGGCATATTCCAGCAGCACGGTTGGTGCGTCAACTGCGTCCAGCGCCACGCGGTGTGAATTGCCGTCGATGAAGCGGCCCAGTTCCTTTTCACCACCATCGGCTTCGTCGCAGGTCACCCAGCGCGCCACGTTGTAACGCGCGGGCGTGATACGGGCCTTGCAGCCGTATTCGTGCTCCAACCGGTGGGCCACCACTTCGAACTGCAGTTGCCCCACCGCGCCCAGCAGCAACATGCCGCCAGCCATGGGCCGGAAAACCTGGATGGCCCCTCTTCGCCCAACTGGGTCAGTCCGGCGCGCAACTGCTTGGTCCTGAGCGGGTCTGCCACTTCGACCGAGCGGAACATTTCAGGCGCAAAGAAGGGCAGTCCCGTGAACTGCAATGCTTCACCTTCGGTCAAGGTGTCACCCAGTTGAAGCACGCCATGGTTGGGTATGCCGATGATGTCGCCGGCGAAGGCCTCGTCGAGCAACTCACGGCGCTGGCTCAGGAAGCTGACGACTGTATTGGGGCGAAGCTCCTTGCCCGAACGGGTGACCCTCAGTCGCATGCCGCGTTCAAAGTGCCCGCTGGCCACGCGCAAGAACGCGATGCGGTCGCGGTGGGCCGGGTCCATGTTGGCCTGAATCTTGAACACGACGCCGCTGAATTTGGGTTCGTCGGGATGCACCACGCGCTGCAGCGCGTGGCGCGAAAAGGGCGCGGGGGCCAGATCCACCAGCGCGTCCAGCACTTCGCGCACACCAAAGTTGTTTACCGCCGAACCGAAGAACATGGGCGTCTGGTGGCCACCCAGAAAGGCATGGGGCTCGGAACAAGGGTGCGGCGTCGGTCAACAGCTCGATCTCGCTCTTGGCCTGCTCGTACTGCATGCCAAAACGTTCGGCGTAGGCCGGGTTGCTCAGGCCTGCCAGGATCTCGTCGTCGGCACCCTTGCGGTCTTCGCCAGGGTTGAACACACGATTTGCTTCTCGCGCAGGTCCATCACACCATGGAAGGTCTTGCCCATTCCCACCGGCCGGGTGAAGGCACCACCTCCATGCCCAGTTCAGCTCGGGGATCGTCCATGGCGCCAGCCCAGGCTCCTTCCTGCGGTCCATCTTGCTGACAAGGTCAGGATGGGCGTATGCGGAGCTCGGCACACCCCGCAGCAGGCGCCGGGTTTGCGGCCCCGCCGTTGGCGGCGTCGATCACCTGTAAAGTGCGGCGTCCACGGGCGGTCTACACGCGATAGGTGTCTTCACTGAAGTCCTGGTGGCCGGGCATTGTCTGAAGACCGATGGCTTTCAGGTCGCGGTACTCCATCTGCATCACCGAGCTGGCCACCAGGATGCGCCTCGATCTCCATCCAGTCGCTGGTGGCGTGGCGCGTGGCCTTGCGCGCCTTCACACTGCCGGCGATCTGGATCGCGCCGCTGAACAGCAGCTTCTCCGGGTGAAGCCTGGTCTTGCCCGCGTCCGGGTGGGAGATGATGGCAAACGATGCGGCGGCGGCGCGCGCAGGGGCGAGATCGGCGGACATCGGG
>JADKDJ010000028.1 GCA_016718405.1 Candidatus Rhodoferax odensensis | reverse complement strand
CGCACAGCGCCCGATGAACGCGGCCCCACGGACGAGCCCCAGCGCCCCTCAAGCCAAGGCCACAAGCGGCCCTGGCTGAGTGCCCATAAAGGCACAAGCCCGCCCATCGCCGCCAGGCCTGGAGCTGCCTTATCGCCACAAGCCGCACCAGCGCAGCCCCTGGCCCGGCCAGCCTTATCGCCACAGCGCAGCCAGCCAGGCCATGACCTGGGGCCGAGCGAACTCAGCAAAGACTTCTTCAAAAACAAAAAGCCCCCAGCCACCTCTTAGCTGCTAAGAGGGTGCAAGGGGGCTGGCGCGTGCGCTGCGGCTACTTCGACTTCTTGTCCTCTGGCGTCACAAAGCCGATAGGCCGCTTGGGCGGATCGGGCGGCACCATGAGTTCGCGCAGGGCATCAAAAACCTGCTTCAACTGATTGCGCGTGTTGCGGCTGAAAGTGTCGTGGTTGATCGCCAAGGCCTCGGTCTTGTCTTCGAGCTCGGCCAGCCGCTGCGCCAGATCGCCATGCGTGGCGGCCAGCTCGCGCAGCCTCACGAAAGCCCGCACCACATACACCGACACCTCCACCGCGCGCGGGCTGTTGAGGATGGTGGCGGCCATCAGCGCGCCGTGCTCGGTGAACACCCGAGGCGCATAACGCCGCCCACCGCGCCGCGTTTGAGGTCGCAAATTGCGACCTCAAAGCCGAGAACTCTTCTTCGGTGAGTGTGAACATGAAATCGGCCGGGAACTTCGAGAGGTTGCGCTTGACCGCCTCATTGAACCGCTTGGTTCCACGCCGCAGAGCGCGGCCAGGTCGGCGTCCACGATCACGCGCTGTTCCCGCATCGAGAGGATGCGCAGCGTGATCGCCTCGGCCTGGGGCAGCGGAACCAGCGTGCTCACCGTGCACCAGCCTGAGCCAGCACCGTCTCGATCATGCGCGAGACGAACTGCTGCTGCGACTTGGGCAACTGAGCCACGGCCTCGATCTGCTGCTGCCACTGAGGTGCCGGGCCGCGCTTGCTGCGAGCCGCCGCCTTGCCCTCACCGAACAACTCATCGAGCGACACCGCCAGCGTGTGCGCCACCAACGGCAGCGCCGAGACCGGAATGCGCCGACGCCCCACCTCATAAGACTGCATCGTCTGCTGCGACACACCGAGCGCCTCGGCGAGCTGCACCTGGGTGACGTTGTGCGCGCGGCGCAAGGCTGCGATGCGCTCGCCCATGGCGACAAAAAACGCGCGCTCTTCGGTGCTGATGGTCATGGTGGCTGTCGATGGTCTGAGCAGATAAGCAGCCATGAAGATAAACCTCGGGTTGACGAAACGGCGTCCAGTGTACTTCGTTATGAAGTACACTGAAGCGAAGTTATTTATTTGGTTGCCTGTTCGCCGCAAAGCCCCCGCGTCGCGCTCGGGCAAAAGGAGCCTCACGCATGGCACGCATTCCCGAAGCAGAGATCGAGCGGCTGAAGAACGAGGTGGCGGTCGAGCGCTTGGTCGAGGCCTCGGGCATCAAGCTGAAGAAGTCGGGCAAGGACTGGCTGGGGTGCTGCCCGTTCCATGAAGACCGAGAGGCCAGCCTGGTGGTGAGCCCGGGCAAGAACCTGTGGCACTGCTTCGGCTGCCAGATTGGGGGTGGGCCGATTGACTGGGTGATGAAGCACCGGGGGCTGTCGTTCCGGCATGCCGTCGAGTTGCTCAAAGCGGATCCTTCCTTAGCTGCCTCATCCACTGCAGAGCCCGTGGCGCCGATCAAGCGCAGCACGGTGCGTGCCTTGCCGGCGCCGGTGGCGCTGGACGCCGACGACCAGGCGCTGCTGGCGCAAGCGGTGGGCTACTACCACCAGCGGCTTAAAGACACCGCCGAAGAGGAAGGCTCGGCCATGGCCTACCTGGGCGCGCGTGGCCTGAACCACCCCGGCGTGGTGGACGCCTTCGAGCTGGGCGTGGCGGATCGCAGCCTGGGCCTGCGCCTGCCCGAGAAGAACCGCAAAGACGGTGCCGCCATCCGCGAGCGCCTGCAGCGCACAGGCATCCTGCGCGAATCTGGCCACGAGCACTTCAACGGCAGCCTGGTGATCCCCATCCGCGATGCGGCGGGCCAGGTGGTGGAGGTGTACGGGCGCAAGCTGCTGGACAACCTCAGGCCGGGCACGCCAAAGCACCTGTACCTGCCAGGCCCGCACGCTGGGGTGTTCAACCTGGCCGGCGTCATCGCTGCGGGCCAGAGGCCCCAGGGCGAGCGCGAGGTGATCCTGTGCGAAGCCCTGATCGACGCCTTGAGCTTCTGGTGTGCTGGCTTCGAGAACGTCACCAGCGCCTACGGGGTGGAGGGATTCACCGACGACATCCTGGCCGCCTTCAAGGCCCACGGCATAGAGCGCGTGCTGATTGCCTATGACCGCGACGAGGCTGGCGACCGCGCGGCCGAGAAGCTGGCCCCACGCCTCATCGCCGAAGGTTTGGAGGTGCTGCGCGTGGTCTTCCCGCAAGGCATGGACGCCAACGAGTACGCGCGAAAGTTCGCGCCAGCCGAGCAGGCGCTGGCCCTGGTGCTGCGGCAGGCCGAGTGGGTGGGCGGTGCTGCAAAGCCAGCGGCTGAAGAAAACCGGCCCGCAGTGCAGGCCGAGCCGGCGCCGACCACCGGGGACACCCCTGCGCCTTCTTCCTTAGCCGCTGAGCCGCTGCCGCAAGACCTGCCCGAAGAGCTGCAACTCGACACCGGCGCCATCACCTGGCGGGTGCGTGGCTGGAAGAAGAACGCATCAGCCGAGGCCATGAAGGTCAACGTGCAAGCACGGCGCAAGCCCGAGCCCGGAGCCGCGCCTGACTCGACCCTGGGCGCCTACTTCGTGGACACGCTGGATCTGTACGCCGCGCGTGGCCGAGCTGCCTTCCTCCGCGCGGCCAGCGTGGAGCTGGGCCTGGGTGAAGACGCCTTGAAGCGCGAACTCGGCGCGGTGCTCTTGAGGCTCGAAGCGCTGCAAGACGCACTCATCACGCAGACACGCGAGCGCCAGGCCGGTGCCGCCGGGCCGAGAGCGCCGATCCTCTCCGCCGACGAGGAAGCGCAGGCCTTGGCACTGCTGAAGTCCCCCGACCTGGTGAGCCGCATCGTGGCCGACCTGCACAGCCTGGGCGTGGTGGGCGAAGACCTGAACCTGCTGGCCGCCTACCTGGCGGCGGTGAGCCGCAAGCTCGACACCCCGCTGGCCGTGCTCATTCAAAGCTCGTCGGCCGCCGGCAAGTCCAGCCTGATGGACGCCGTGCTGCAGCTCGTGCCCGAGGAAGAGCGCATCCGCTACAGCGCCATGACCGGGCAAAGCCTGTTCTACCTGGGCGAGACCAACTTGCAGCACAAGATCCTGGCCATTGCCGAGGAAGAAGGCGTGAGGCAGGCGGCCTATGCCTTGAAGCTCTTGCAAAGCGACGGCGAGCTGACGATAGCCAGCACCGCCAAAGACGAAGCCAGCGGCAACCTGATGACCAAGCAGTACAGCGTCAAAGGCCCGGTGATGCTGATGCTCACCACCACGGCCATCGACGTGGACGAAGAGCTCTTGAACCGCTGCCTGGTGCTCAGCGTGAACGAAAGCCGCGAGCAAACGGCGGCGATCCACGCGAGGCAACGCCAGCGCCAGACCTTGGCAGGCCTGCTGCAAAGCGCAGACCGTGACCAGATCCAGGCCCGGCACCACAACGCACAGCGCTTGCTGGCCAGCGTGGCCGTCGTGAACCCCTACGCCGACCGGCTGACCTTCCTGGCGGACAAAACCCGCACGCGGCGCGATCACATGAAGTACCTCACCTTGATCCGCGCCATTGCCTTGCTGCACCAGCACCAGCGCGAAGTCAAAGCCGTGCAGCACGGCGGCCAGATGCTCCAGTACATCGAGGTCACGCCGGCCGACATCGAGCTGGCCAACGCAATAGCCCACGAAGTGCTGGGCCGCACGCTCGACGAGCTGCCGCCGCAGACGCGGCGCTTGTTGAACCTGGTTCGCCAGATGGTGGCCGAGCGCGCGAATGCCCAGCGCATCCAGGCCTCGCAGGTGCGCTTCACGCGCCGGGACATCCGCGAGGCCACGCAGTGGAGCGACAACCAGTTGAAGGTGCATTGCGCGCGCCTGGCCGACATGGAGTTCTTGCTCATCCATGGTGGCAGCCGGGGCCACAGCCTGAGCTATGAACTGCTGTGGGACGGTGGCGAGCATGACGTGCGGCGCCTGTGCGGCTTGATCGACCTTGACCGCGACCCGGGCCAACTCAGCGACACACCGCTACGACCGGCGCAAGTTGGGGTGCAGGCTTCGCAAGTTGGTGCCAAGTTGGCCCCAAGTTGCCCCCAAGTTGGGGTCAAGTTGGAGGGTGCAAACTGGCCGCAAACCCGCGCCGTTGCTGGTGATGCGGCCGATGCCGTCATCAATGGCCACAAACCGCGTATCTCCAGCGCCGGCACATCTTCCTCAGCCGCTGTCGTAGTCGCAGCGCACTGACATGGCCGGCACTCCGGGCGACTTGCGCGGCCTGACGGCTGCGCTGCACCGCTACATCGAACACTTGGGGCTTCGCGGCTACCGCCCGCAAGGCATGCGAACGGCCGAGCGCTACATCCGCGACTTCATAGGCTGGGCCGACGAGCGCGGGGTGACGCATCCTGCCCAAGTGAGCCGCCAGGTCATCGAGCGCTACCAGCGCTGGCTGTACCACTACCGCAAGAAAGACGGCTCGCCCCTGTCTGTGGCCGGCCAGCGCTGCAAGCTCGTGCCCCTGCGCGGCTACTTCCGCTGGCTCACCCGTGCCGGCGAGATCCCCGCCAACCCAGCCGCTGACATGGAGCTGCCCAGGAAGATCAAGCGCCTGCCGCGCGTGGTGCTCACCGCCGCCGAGGCTGAGCGCGTGATGGCCGGGGTGGACTTGGGGCAGCCCATGGGCCTGCGTGACCGGGCCATGCTCGAAGTGCTCTACGCCACGGGCATACGCCGGCATGAGATTGCGGCGCTGGAGCTGGGCGACATTGAGGCCGAGCGGGGTGTGATGCTGATCCGTGAAGGCAAGGGTGGCAAAGACCGCTTGTTGCCGCTGGGCGAGCGCGCCTTGCACTGGGTCACTGAGTACCTGGAGCGCGGCCGGCCGGCGCTGGCCTGGAACGCCCAGGACAAAACCTTGTTCCTGGGCGCCGAGGGCAAGCCCCTGAGCCTGCACTGGCTGTCCACGGTGGTGGCCAAAAGAGTGGACGCAGCGGAACTGGGCAAGCGCGGTGGCTGCCACCTGTGGCGCCACACCATGGCCACGCTGATGCTGGAAGGCGGGGCCGACCTGCGCTTCATCCAGGCCATGCTGGGCCACGCCGAGCTGAGCACGACGCAGATTTACACGCAAGTCGCGATCCGGCAATTGCAGGCTGTGCATGCGCTGACGCATCCGGGGGCGAAGAGACGCGCCAGGGGCGCGCAAACGGCTGAAGGCACACCCACCCCTTCACCCGAGCCGGCAAACGCTGCTGAGGCGCTTCTGGCGGCTTTGGATGACGAAGCCGAACAGGAGGCGCAGGAGGATGCGGCTGGCGTTGGTGTTGCAGCGGACGCCTGAGCCGGACACGGGCTGTCCACTGCGGACAGCCCGTGCCTGCGAAGGGGTGGCCCGTCCTCGGGCCACGCGGGCTGCAAGCCTTGCGGCGCCGCTGAACGGTGGTGGCACGGTCGGCACGACATCCACCGGCGGCGCGGTGTGGCCCGTTCCGTCACGCAGCTTGCGCCCACGAGCAAGCTGCGCGCCGTCTCTGCGTTGTGCCTGCTCCACCGTTGATGAAGCCAGGCGCTGCGAGCAGCGCGGAGCTGTTGAAGCAGGCAGCGCCCGGCATCGAGCCGGGCACGGCCTGGCAGGCACTGCGGGGGAAGTGGCCGGGGCCACTTCACATAACGGGCTGTTGCACCCGGCACCGGCGTTCGCGCGCAGGGCGCGCTCCTTGCCGGCGCCGCGCGCAACCCCCGTTATGTCTTGCGCCCCCGGGCCTTGACCCGGCCACCACCTGAGCACGGCCACGGCGGCAAACAGCCGGCGGCTAAGAGGACGAAGATGGGTGCCGGTTCTACCTCTTAGCCGCTCGCACGGCCGCGAACGAACATCGCGCGTGCGCGGGGCAGAATCTGCCGCCATGCTCAGCCTGCCCATGCCCCGCAAACCCACGCCAATACTGGCGCGCGGGGCGCCATGGCTACGACTTCACGTCAGGCCAACTGCGTTTGGCAATGCGCTCGGCGAGTCTCTCGTCTCGCAGATGCAGTCGAGCGGTCAGCCCAGCGCCGCCGACAACCGCACGGCTCTCAACAAGGTCAACCGGGCGGCGGACTCGGAGTACTACGGCTCAGGGACTGCACAGGCTTCTGACGGCGGCGGCTACTTTCCTTCGCGTTCCGTTCAAATGGGCCAGACCTACAGCGATGCCTATGGCCCGGTCAACTCATTCGCTCCAACTGCCGATGCGTCAGGCAACATCTTTGGCATAGCGCCATCAGATTCTCGGGGGTTCTTCCCGAACAGTGACGCGGCAAGCGTTGATACGGGACTGCGACCTGGCGATCCTGTGCCAGGGACGATGGGGCCGAGGCACAACGGACCGGATGCGTTTACCGATGGGATCGCCAAGTCGTTTGCCGACGATGCTGCCGCGCGAAAGGCTGCCGCAGGAACAAGTTTGTGGGACAGGCCTGTGCCTGGCTTATCTGATTTGCACGGGTATGTTGGTCAAACGATCGATGACAACTTTGGCAACAACTGGTTAGGCAAAGGGCTTAATCTTTTAAACGACTTTGCGATCCCGGCGACATATGGTGACTTGGCCATGACGGGCTTGGGCATTGTTCTTCCGGAGGGGCGCGCACTGGGCAGTGAGTTGAAACTGACGCGGTCGGCTGATGAATTGGCATCAGCAGAAATATCAGTGGCAGCCAAGGCTGAGTTCCGTGCTGCTCGCAGGACGGGTTTGGAGTTCTCGGAAAAGATTAGTGGGAACTATTTTGAATTGGAGAGTTCTCAAAAATTTGCCAAGGATGGTTCTATTGTGCCTGCGCTTGGAGTTCGCTCTGAGTTGGTGTCGAACTTTAGAGCTGAATCCGGCGATCTCTTTGTCAATTTCTATAGAACGACAGAAGAAGGTCATGGCGTAGGCACTGAAATGCTCTCAAGAGCTATTGAGAACTTCGGGCCAGAACAAGTAAAGACGGTTTCTGCGGAGCTTGGTTTAACCAACAAAGCGGTCTTCAGAAAGCACTATGTCTATACTGAGGGGTTGACTACTGCCGAAGCGGTGCAACGTACCCCGATCGGAAAATCCTTGAGTTCTCTTGGCTATGGTCAGATTGACGTAAATGGTCTCAGAATTGTTGCGAGGAGATGATGAATTCTGATCTTGAAAAGATGGTGTCAGAAATCCTGCGGCATGGGAAGGCGGGAGATTTGGCTGAATTGCTCTTGGGTGATTCAATATTTAGGGTTTCCAAGAGTATTGACC
>JADKDJ010000027.1 GCA_016718405.1 Candidatus Rhodoferax odensensis | reverse complement strand
GCCTTGCGGGTCGGTGTCCTCGCCCAGGGCTTTGCGGGCGGCGGGGTCCGCCTGGTAGCGCAAGACCTTGGCGTTCAGGGCCCCGTCATCGGGCGAGCCCTGGTAACGCACTGTTGCGTTGCCAAATGGGTTGAGCCCGCCGGTGCGCTTGAACACGATGTCCTGGAAGTGCCACGTGGCCCAGTTCATATGGCCCACCAGCGAGCTTTCGGGGATGGCAATCACGTCCGTGAGCGTTTTGAGATTGCGCTGCTGCAGTGCGCTGCGTTCGGTCGCTTTCTGACGCACGCCAGTGCAGGCGTCGATGCGTGTGGCCAGTTCGGCCCGGGTCAGGGTGCTGTCCAGCGGCAGGCCTTGCCACAAGGGGTAGGCGGGCTCGTCCGGCTGGGGGTGATTGGCGCAGAGGGATTGGTAGACCACGCGCAAGTCCAGGCGGAAGTTGTAGGACTGTGTGCCACCGCTCAGTACGCCGCTGGTGAGCAGCACCGCGTCAAAAGGCGCTTTGCCGTCCGCGCCACGCGTGAACAGTTCGGCGGCTCGGGCCGCCACGCTGGCGCCCCAGGACTGGCCATGCAACACGGTGCGCTTCGGAGTGCCGATTTCGGCGACGAAGATCTGGCGCACCCGCTCGGTGTCTTCGGCGGCGGATCGCACTTGCACGCCACCTTGGCGAAAGCCCGAGCCCGCGTAGGCGAAACCCGCGCGGGTCCAGATCGACCAGCGCGTCAAATCGGCGCTAGCCCGTTCAACTTTGGCATCACCCAGCTCCGGCCCGCCATGGGCGTGCACCACCAGGGTTCCGTTCCAGTCGGTCGGCACCGCCAGCCAGTAGTAGGCGCCCGCGTTGTCGCGCCCGCTCAGGCAGCGGCTGCCCGCAGCGACGCCGCTTGGGCAGGGCTTGACCTGCGGCGGTTGGTCGTGGGTGGGGCCGGCCGCCAGCGACGTGCAGAGCATTAGAGTCGTGGCGACCACGGTCAGTTTGAGTAAGTTGGACATATAAGTGTTTGACCCGTTAAAACTGCGCATGTGTATCTTGGCCGCGCTCAGGCGGCACACAGGTCGGTGCGCAATGCAGCAACTCAGCGTCCATTTGGCACTGTAGCTGTAGCCTGGCACCTCAGTCTGTCGCATCGTAGACCCGTTAGACATCATGGTCTCCCCCAGCGAAACACCCGGAAGTGGAAAAGGACGGCGAGAACCGACGGCCATGCGATCGTGTTAAGTACGTCATGCAAACTTGCCGCCCAGCGCCAGTGTCCAAGGCTCGTCACGTCATCTCTGAAATCCAATGCCTATACGACGATCGCGGCAAGCAGTACGACAAACCAAGGCCGCGCCAGGGAGGGGCGATCCCTCATAAGAACAGCCATCAGCAGGAATACGGCGAGCCCAGCGTAAATGTGCAGCGCATCTTTGGATAGGCCGGTCGCAGAAACGATCACCAACTTGAACGCCTGCACGAGTGAGGTTTCCATGTGGTTTAACGCGATGTCGCCCTCGCCGCTTGCAATGTAGCCAGATACGCCTGATCGGGATGCATTCGAAGCATCGGACCCAATACAATCTCACCTACGGGCTTGTCTTCCTCGAAATCGGCATATCGGTCCCGTGATCAATGTGTGCCCATAGCCGGAAATTTGTTCGGTCATTCTACTGGCCGGACTAATCGCCGAGGAAGGGTTTTGGCTTGAGCGCGGTGAAGCTGGCCGACCCAGCACGGCCGTATTTCGCTCTCTCACGCAAGTTGGCAATCCACCGTAGCGTGCCGCAGACATGGATTGCCGCGCTGCGCTCGCAATGACGGTGCTGTGGCGCTGGCAAAAAAAGGGGGCGTGGATTCGTACGCTCGGAAAACTTCGGGAGGGGCCGGGACCCAACCCTCGGGACGCGGAGCACGGGAGCGTGGCCCTCGAGTGCTGACACACTACAACTGCGCCCGATAAATCGCATAGAGAAACGACTTGGCAAGCCGTTGCGCGTGCGGATTGAAGCACAAATGGCCTTGGCCTGATGGGGCGTCGACGCCCTGGTTCAAACTGGGGCAGGTGGCGGTGGAGCGCACGGCGTCGCAAATCTCCCACGAGCCAGCACGCTCGCAGCGCGCACCGGTAGCGGGGTCGATGCTCTGCACGTCTTCGAGATCAAAAATGGTGTCTTGCGCAAAGGTGCTCATCATCCAGGCGCGCATCTGCATCTTGGGCGCGTTCTCGGGCGGCGCGTTGTAGACCAGCGGTGGCGTGACATGCAACACCCGCACACCCTGCGCCTTGAGCGCGTTCACGGCGGCCAGGTATTCGCTCTGGGCGGCGGCCAGTTTGTCGACCACGATGTCGGCGTAACCAAACTTCATGATGGCCACGCCCAGGCCAGTGCGGTTGGCCAGCGCCATGTTGCGGAACTCGGCAATCTTTCCCGCGTAGTCGCCATTGCTCGCAGAGAACAAGCCGCCGTTAAGGCCGTTGGCCAGACTGGTGGCGTGGCCGTCGGCGTATTCGAACTTGTAGCCGATCGCTTGCGCGCCGTCTTCCAGATCGCCGCCTACCGATTGATGAAGGAAGAAGCTGCGCATGGTGGTATTGACGCGCGCCTTCTGGTCCGCAGGCAGGGCGTCCCAGGCCGCGATGCCGCTCAGGCCGACGACGATGCCGGTGCCGACGGGGTCGGGCGGCAAGCAGGTGGCGACCAAACAGGCGTAGTCGGATAGCGTGCCCAGCGGCCAGGACTTGGTACTCGGTCAGCTGCCCGTAGGCATAGATGTTGCCATCGTCACGCACTCCCAGATAAAGTGGGCCCCGGTAGAGTCGAACCAACCACCCGCTCAGGGTGACCGCTTCCCAGGTGGCGGCAACAGGTCGGGGTAACGACCCTCGGCCCAATTCAGAAAAGCGGTGGCCGTGATGCTTGGCAGCGCTGCGGCGGCCGCTGACTTGCCAGCCACCACTGGGGTATTCAGTGAAGTGGTGCCTGGCACCGAGTGCGGGGCGGAGGCGGCGCGGCGCAAGCGACTCAGTGGGTGGTTGCCCGCATCCTGGTCCGCGACCGGGAGGCCGGTGCCGCCACCACACGCCATCAAACCCACGAGCAACAGAGCAGATGCGAGCCCTTTGAGTTGTGTCATTGCATGCTCCTCTTCGAGTAGGTCGAGTGCTCGGGCGATGGGTGCTTCGGGTCTTCTTCTTGGTGGCGCGCCATAGTGCCGAGGTTTGACCGGTCGACATGGGTCGGTTCAGGCTGTCAAGTCGCGGGGTTCGAGGGCAAGGTTACTTTTGGATACAAGAGAGTGAGGCGCATCGAACAGTTTGCCCCCCAATGCCATTATGCTTCGCACGCCAAGGGTCGCGCCATCGGCAGACAGGTAGTCAAGATCGGCTGTCGCGGCTCCTTAGAGACTCGCGGATGGCAAGAACTTGCATTGCGAAAAAATCAATTCATGTGGGAGGGATCTAAACAATGATAGCGTTGAAAATTGGACAACCAGTCGGGAGAAGTCAACCAAACAAGGCTAACGATGTGATCGCTGTGGCCCGGGCCCTCGTTCACATTGGAAAGATCCCACTCACTTACGTTTCGAACGGCGAATTTGACAACGCCCTTCTAATGGGAATTGCTGATACTCAAAGCCATTGGATGGCGAAACCAGACGGGATCATCGCATGCAGCGGGAGAACGATCGAGTTCATTAGAAACTGGTCCATTAAACCGATTGACTCCAGTGTATTGCTGCCAGGAAGGTTGCGAGAAGCCTGGGATACTGTCAGTCCGCTGTTGCCCGCCGGGAGTAGATGCACCAGTGGGTATCGAGATGCTTCTCAACAAAGAAGAATATTGCATGGCTTTTTCCGCAGCACTTTCAAGGCACAAGTGATACAGAAGTATTCGCAAGCGGAGTACGACAAAGTCAACCAAGATTTGGCTGTCAATGAGCAAAGAGCCCTGGAGATGATTCGAGGCATTGGGCAGCAGATTGCCACGCCTGGAAAGAGCGCCCACCAGCTCGGCAAGGCGATAGACGTTGGTGGCCCGTCAGACAATAAACAAGTCGAGATCATCAAGTTGGTTTGGCGCGCACATCCGCGACTATTGAGTGGCAAAGTGTTGAAAGAGAGAAACGGGTGCGTTCATTTCGAAATCTTGTGAGGCGACTACTCATGGTGGTCGCGTGTTGTGCCTTCGGCGCATACAGCGCCAATGCTCAAAACGTACCGATTGAGAGTGCGTACTTTCCCTTGGCGTCGGGAAACACTTGGACCTACAGGTGTTCGCTGGAGGGCGAATACCAGACTACCAAAAAGGTGGCGCTTACGACGGTTACGCAGAATAGCGGCTTTAAGACTTATCGCATGGAAGTGCGGGTGGGGAAGGATCCCAAACCACTTGTCAGCTATGTTTACGTCAGCGCGGACGGCATCGTTATGGAGGCGTTTAAGGAAACCCTCGAGGACGCGCGGCCGCTGATTAGCGTATCCCCGAAGGTGAACCAGGGATTTGGCGACTTGAAGGTTGTCAAGATCGGTCGCTCCGACATGGAAAAGTATTCCAAGGTGAAGACCGTCTTCTTGGAAAACTACTCGGCGGAAACCCCCGGTATATCGCAAGAAAAGTACTGGGCCTGGCGCGGCAAACGCTACGGTCAAGGAATCGGGCTGCTGGTGGAAGCCGACGGTGCAGGTGGCGACTGTGAATTGTCAACGTATCGACTGAAGCCTGCGAGGCGATGACGAGGCATTGACGACTTTCTCAACCAGATGGGCCGGGACGCAGTTGTGAACTCTTGGCGTACCCACTGAAGGCCATGGCGTCACGGTAGAGGTGCTTTACTTCGAGTCTGTTGGCGAGACGCCTGGATTTAGCCCCGACCCATCGCAAAAATCTTGCCCGGATTCATGATGTTGTGCGGGTCCAGCGCCTGCTTGATGGCGCGCATCATGTCGATCGCACCGGTGCCCGCCTCGGTCACCAGGAAGTCCATCTTGTGCAAGCCCACCCCGTGTTCACCGGTGCAGGTGCCGCCCAAACTCAGGGCGCGACTGACCAACTGGTGGTTGAGCTTTTCGGCGACCTCGCGTTCCTCGGGTTTGGCCGGGTCGATCAGGTAACCAAAGTGGAAGTTGCCATCCCCCACGTGGCCGACCAGAAAGTAGGGGATGTCGGTGGCGTCGGCTTCTGCAATCGAGTCCAGCAGGCAGTCAGCCAGGCGAGAGATTGGCACACAGGTGTCGGTGGAGATGGCGCGGCAGCCCGGCTTGGACTGGATCGCGGCAAAGTAGGCGTTGTGCCGCGCGGTCCACAGCCGGGTGCGTTCCTCCGGCGTGGTGGCCCACTCAAAAGCGTTGCCGCCATGCTCGGTCGCAATCTCCTGCACCAGTTCGGCTTGTTCCTTGACGCTTGCCGGCGAGCCGTGGAACTCCATCAGCAGCAGTGGCTCCTGGCGCAGCCCGAGCTTGGCGTACTGGTTGACCATGCGCACGGTGTGTGCGTCGATCAGTTCGACGCGGGCAATCGGAATGCCCATCTGGATGATCTGGATGGTGGTGCGCACCGCCGCTTCGATGCTGGGGAAGGAGCAGATGGCGGCCGAGATTGCCTCAGGCAGCGGGTAGAGTTTGACCGTGACCTCGGTGATCACGCCCAGCGTGCCCTCGCTGCCCACCATCAGGCGTGTCAGGTCGTAGCCGGCACTGCTCTTCTTGGCGCGGGTGCCGGTGCGGATGACTTCGCCGCTGGCGGTGACGACTTCAAGCGCCAATACGTTCTCGCGCATGGTGCCGTAGCGCACGGCATTGGTGCCGCTGGCGCGGGTGGCGGCCATGCCGCCGATGCTGGCGTCGGCGCCGGGGTCGATCGGGAAGAACAGGCCGGTGCTCTTGATCTCGTCGTTGAGTTGTTTGCGGGTCACGCCCGGCTGCACGGTGACGGTCAGGTCTTCGGCATTGATAGCCAGCACCTGGTTCATGCGGCTCACATCAATGCTGATGCCGCCCTGCACCGCCAACAAATGCCCTTCCAGCGAGGAGCCCACGCCAAACGGAATCACCGGCACGTGGTGCGCCGCCGCCAGCGTGACGGCCGCCGCGACATCAGCGGTGGACTCGGCAAACACCACCGCCGCTGGCGGGGGTGCTTCGAACGAGGATTCGTCGCGGCCATGTTGTTCGCGCACGACCAGAGCGGTGGAACAACGCTCGCCGAACCTTGACTTCAGCGCGTCAACCAAGGCCGTGGGCACCTCGCGCAGGTGGATCTCAGGCAGCAAGTGCTGCGGGATGGTGGGAGCATTCATGGCGGACTCCAGTGGGGTCATTCAGTTTACGACGTATGGCGGGGATAATCCTGAGCGCAACTGATTAGGACTGCAATGGGAAAACGACTGACACAAATCGCCACACGCACCGGCGACAACGGCACCACCGGTCTGGGCGACAACACCCGGGTCTCCAAAAACAGCCCGCGCATCCACGCACTGGGCGAGGTGGACGAACTCAATTCCAACATCGGCGTGCTGCTGTGCGAAGCCATGCCGCCGGAAGTCCGCACCCTGCTGGTGGAGATACAGCATGAGTTGTTCAACCTGGGTGGCGAGCTGTCGATCCCCGGCTTTGAGCTGCTCAAGCCGCAGGCCGTGTTGGCGCTGGACGAAGCGCTGGCCGAGCACAACGCCGCGCTGCCGCGGCTGGAGGAATTCATCCTGCCGGCGGGTACCCGCGGTGCCTCCATCGCGCATGTCTGCCGCACCGTGGCGCGCCGCGCCGAGCGCGCGGTGGTGGCGCTGGAAGCACACGAGGCGCTGAACGAGACCCCGCGCCAATACCTCAACCGCCTGAGCGATTTGATGTTTGTGCTGGCGCGCGTGCTCAACCGCTACCGTACCGATGGCACGGTGGGGGACGACGTGTACTGGAAGAGCGAGAAGCTGGCCAAAGCACAGGCCGAGTAGCCGCCCTTACTGCCGCGTCCTGGGTCGCAGAATGCGGTTTTCGCGTAGCGCCGAGCGACCTTTGAGCGACTGACCCAGTGTGCGCACGGAAACGCCACTGACCAGGCCACTCGCCTTGGCTGGCGGGCACGTTGCGTTGTCGCGGTACTGCAGCGCCGCCGCCAGCCGGGCCTCGGCCGGGTCGCCCAATGGCTTGCTGAAGTCATCGGCCACCACACAGCCCTTGAGCTGGTTGGCGGGCGTACCGGTTCCGCCGGGGATGAAACCGTCCGCGTAGTCGCCAAAACCGAGTTGGTTGACGCCCTGGAACTGGATCGCGAAGTAGGTCACGCCGCAGTTGTCTTCCGGGTAGAAGCCATAGGGCTTGCCGCAAGTGGTGTCGCCGATCAGGATCACCTCGACGCCGGCGCCATTCAGGCCATTGATGATGGCTTCGCTGGCCGAGCATGTGCCTCTGCCGGTCAGCACAAACACGCGCGACAAGCCCAGCTGCGGCAGGCTTTGGCCGTAGCTCACCGAGAAACCCTGAGAGACCGTGTGAAACGGGATCGCGGCGTCGGCCTGGCTCTGACCAAACGGGTTCTTGTTGTTATAGATCGTCTTCTCAAACGCTTTGCCCGCGGTGGCACTGCGCCCGGCGATCATGTAGGCCAACTCGCTGGCGATGTCGAGGTAGCCCCCGCCGTTGTAGCGCAGGTCCAGCACCAGGTCGCTGATGCCGGCGCCGCCGTTGGCGGTCTTGAGCTGGTTGACCGCGGCGATCAGTTGCGCCTCGGCGGTGGCGATGTGGTCGTTGAACTGCACATAACCCACGCTGGTATGGGGGGCAGGCAGGGTGCGCACGTTCTGCACTGGGGTTGAGGCCAGGGTACTGGCCGTCATGGAGAAGGATCGCGACGTGGTTGCGCCCGGGTCCAATACCTCAAAGGTATACAACTTGCCTTCGGCTGGCGAGAACAGACCCTCGTTGATCACATCGGGTTCGCCGTTGATCACGTCCACGCCGTTGATGGTGAGGAACTTGGCACCGCGCAGCAAACCGTTGGTTGCAGCAGGTGAACCTGGCTCGGTGTAGGCCACCACCACATTGCGTGGTGCCCGGCTGGCCAGCAGCTCGACCTGAAAACCAAAGCCCACACTGCTGCCCGAGCTTGATTGTTCCAAATACTCGGCTGTGGCATAGGTAAAGTGAAACTGGTCTTTGGGTTTGCCTGAACGGGTGACCAACAGCGAGCGCTGGCTGTTGAAGTAGGTGTCTACCACATCGAAGTTGGTATTGAGGTCCAGCGTGGTGCGGCTGTTGTCCGACGGGTCCACGTAGGGTGCCGTGGCGCCCAGTGCAAACAGGGCGGGGTCTTGTGGCACCACGTCGCTGTACCACAGGTAGGTTTCGTTGACGAAGCCGCGAATCCACAGCTTCTCGTCGGTGAGAGAGCCCTGCACGTCGCCGTAGGGCCTGCCAGTGTCGGGATTGATGGTGCCCGTTGGCCTGGGCGCGGCGCACTGTTGCGCCACGCTGGATGAGGCGGCAATCGGGGGCTCGACATACGTTGGCGTGGTCGACCCGGGACTGGTGGGCTCGGGCGTAGCGGTGCCGCCACCCCCACCACCGCAGGCCGATAGCAGCGCGGCCAGAATCATTGTCGACGCGATGGTTCTCATAGGTGTCTCGTTGGTTGCGGCGATTGTAGGGGCCGCAACGGGGGCATCCGGTCACGGGTTTTTACGCAGGCCCGGTCGAACAGCAGGTCGCTAAAATAACTTGACCATTTGGTTAGCTTTGGAGCCGCAACCGGCTTCAGCCACTCGCTTGCTCCATGAATTCACCGTCTGCGTTGCCCGGTTCGTCTGTCGCCCCTCGTGCCTTGGGCGCGCGCTTGGCGGTTGAGGTGCACAAGGTCAGCGTGGTCTATCAGGCCGCGGATGCGCCGGTGCATGCCCTGACCGACATTGATCTGGACATTGCCGAAGGCGAGTTCATTGCCCTAATTGGCCCCTCGGGCTGCGGCAAGACCACGCTGATGCGCGTGATTGCCGATCTGGAGGCCATCAGCGCCGGGCAAGTGCTGGTCAACGGCGTCACCCCACACGAGGCACGTCTGGCGCGCGCTTACGGCTATGTGTTTCAGGCGCCCGCACTGTTTCCGTGGCGCACGGTGTTGGCCAATGTGACGCTGCCGTTGCAAATCATGGGGCGCTCGCGCGATGCGGCCAAGGCCACGGCCCTGGAGCATTTGGCCCGCGTGGGCCTGACCGGTTTTGAGCAGAAGTACCCGTGGCAGCTTTCGGGCGGCATGCAGCAGCGCGTGTCAATAGCGCGTGCGCTGTCGTTCGAGCCCAAGATCTTGATGATGGACGAGCCCTTTGGTGCGCTCGATGAAATCACTCGCGATCGTCTCAACGAGCAATTGCAGCAGCTGTGGCAGCGCGAGCGCCGCACGGTGGTATTCGTGACGCACTCGATCGCCGAAGCGGTGTACCTCTCCACCCGCATTGTGGTGATGTCGCCGCGTCCGGGGCGGATTGTCAAGGTGATTGACTCGACCCTGCCCGACGAGCGCTATCTGGGCTTGCGTGACAGCAGTGAATTCATGGCGCTGGCACACGAGGTGCGTGAGGCCTTGGCAGAAGGCCACGCATGAAGAAGTCCGCCTGGCGCGCCTCCTGGCAGCGTTTGCGCTTGCAAGGCGCGCCGGTGCTGGTGGTGCTGCTGGCGGTACTGCTGTTGTGGTACGGCGGCGCCTGGGTCATGAACGCGCAGGGGGCCATCGAGCGCGTGTTGCCGTCGGACCAGCCCTGGAGCTGGCGGGACTTGCTGGGCGCAACCCTGAGCATGGAGCGCCCGGTGCTGCCCGCACCACATCAAGTGGCCGCAGACCTGTGGGCCAGCCTGACGGGCTGGCCGATCGATTCACCCCGTAACCTGCTGTTCCATGTCGCCGTCACCGGTGAGTCCACCTTGTGGGGTTTCGTCATGGGCACAGCGCTGGGGCTGCTGTTGGCGGTGGCGATCGTGCATTCGCGCACGCTGGACCGCGCGCTGCTGCCGTGGATCGTGGCCTCGCAAACCGTGCCGGTGCTGGCGATTGCGCCCATCGTGCTGGTGATTCTCGGCAGTTTGGGTTTCAGCGGGGTGGCGCCCAAGGCCGTGATTGCCATGTACCTGTGCTTTTTTCCGGTGACGGTGGCGCTGGTGCAGGGGCTGCGCTCGCCGCAGCGCATCGAGACCGAGATGTTGTACACCTACGCCGCCTCGCGCTGGCAGGCGCTGTGGTTGCTGCGGCTGCCCGCTGCCTTGCCGTACCTCTTCCCAGCCCTGCGTGTGGGTATTGCCGCAGGCCTGGTGGGCGCCATGGTGGCCGAGCTGCCCACCGGCGCGCAAGCCGGCCTGGGCGCGCGCTTGCTCACCGGTTCCTATTACGGCAACACGGTGCAGATCTGGTCGGCGCTGGTGATGTCAGCGCTGTTGGGACTGGCGCTGACCGCAGCGGTCGCCGGCGTTGAGCGGCTGGTGCTGCGCCATCGGAGTCAGGGATGAAGGCGATGGGCGCCGCGCGCAGTGTTGCCAGACTGCATGCCGTGGGCTGGTCGGCGGCGGCGGCGCTGGCGGGCCTGGCCTTGCTGCAGCTTCCCGCAGCGCGTGCGCTACAACTACCGGATGCTGCGTTTTGGCTGTGCACTTTGATTGTGGCGACCCTGGCCGGGTTCTCCATCCAGCGCTTGGCCAACCTCGACGGCGCTCGCTGGGTCGGTACGCTGACGGCTGCGGTGTTTGGCTTGTGGGTGGTCTATTTCTGGCAGGTGCTGGTGGTGGCCTTTGCCGTGCCCAAAGTCCTGTTGCCGCCGCCGCTGGCCATCATCGAGTCCATGGGCCTGCACGGCGCGATACTGTGGCGTGACTTTGTGCAGACGGTACTCAAGGCCGTACTGATTGGTTGGGCCGTGGGTTGCAGCGCGGGTTTTGGTGTGGCGGTGGCAATCGACCGCATGCCCTTTTTACAGCGCGGCTTGCTGCCCCTGGCCTCGCTCACCAGCACCATCCCACTGGTGGCGGTGGCGCCGATTGCGGTGATGTGGTTTGGTTTCGAGTGGCCGTCCAAGGCGGCGGTGGTGGTGTTGATGACCTTCTTCCCCATGTTGGTGTCCACACTCGCCGGCCTGCAGGCCGCGGGCAAGCTGGAGCGTGAGTTGATGTACGGCTATGCCGCCAGCTACAGCCGCACCCTGCTGGCGTTGCGCCTGCCGGCTGCCTTGCCTTTCATGTTTGCCGCGCTCAAGGTCAACGCTACGCTGGCCTTGATTGGTGCCATCGTGGCCGAGTTTTTTGGTTCGCCCACCTCGGGCCTGGGCTTTCGGATTTCGACTGAAGCGGCCAAGATGAACATGTCGCTGGTGTGGGGCGCCATCGTGGTGGCGTCCGTCACCGGCTCGGTCGCCTATGCCCTGTTGGTGCAGATTGAGCGCCGTGCCGCCTTCTGGCACCCCTCCATCCGCGAGGGGCGTGCAACATGACCCGCCACCACGGCCGTCATCGCGAGCGCAGCGTGGTACTCGTCATTGCGAGGAGCGAAGCGAGGTGGCAATCCATGCAGCCAGGAGTCATGGATTGCTTCACTGCGTTCGCAATGACGATGCCCTTTCACGCCAAAAGCACCCGTTTGTCAGTGTGTTTCTTTCCCCCAACCCAAGGAGCTACCCATGATTCGTTCTTCCAAGTTCAAGAGCAGCCTGCTGGCCGCCGCGCTGGCCGTGTGTGGTGTGTCGGCGAGTGCCGCCGACAAACTGACGGTGCAACTCAAGTGGCTGCCGCAAGCCCAGTTTGCCGGTTACTACGTGGCCCAAAGCAAGGGCTATTACAAGGCCGAGGGGCTGGATGTGACCATCAAGCCCGGTGGCCCCGACATCTCGCCGGTGCAGGTGATCGCCGGCAACGGCGCCGACGTGGTGGTCAACTGGATGCCTGACGCCCTGGCCGCGCGCGAAGCCGGCGTGCCGCTGGTCAACATCGCTCAGGTGTTCAACCAGTCCGGCCTGATGCTGACCTGCAAGAAGGCCAGCGGCGTCAGCAGCCCCAAGGACTTCAAGGGCAAGACCCTGGGCGTCTGGTACGGCGGCAACGAGTACCCCTTCCTCAACTGGATGGCCAAGCTGGGCCTGAAGCCTGACACCGATATCAAAATCCTCAAGCAAGGTTTCAACGTCGATCCGCTGTTGCAGAACCAGGCCGCGTGCATATCGACCATGATCTACAACGAGTACTGGCAGGTGGTGGACGCGGGTGTCAAGGAGAGCGACCTGGTGACCTTCTTCTACGAGAAGGAAGGCGTGGCCTCGCTGGAAGACGGCTTGTATGTGCTGGAGTCCAAGCTCAAAGACCCGGCCTTCGTGGCGCGCATGGGCAAGTTCCTCAAGGCCACGTTCAAGGGCTGGAACGACGCCGTCAAGAACCCGGCTGAAGCGGCCAAAATCGTGGTCGCCGCCGACACCTCGGGCAGCGCCTCGGAGAAGGTGCAAAAACGCCAGATGGACAACGTGGCCAAGCTGATCACCAACGCCGGCACGGCCAAGATCGGTTACCTGGACCCCGCTGCGTTTGAGCGCACGGTCAAGGTGCTGATGACCGGCGGCAGCTCGCCCGTGATCAAGAAGGACCCGGGCAAGGCAGCTTACTCCCACGTGGTCTGGGAAGCAGCCAGCAAGTAATTGGCAACCTTGGATTGCCGCGCCCCGCCGCGTCGCGCTGCTGAGTGCATCTCGTCACTGCGATTGCCGCGTCGCGATGCCAAGTGAATCTCGTCATAGCGAGCGCAGCGCGGCAATCCATGTTGGTGACCCATGAAACCCATGTCCCGCCAACAGCTTAGGCCCGACGCGGTCGACGACGCCGCCAAGGGTCAGATCCGGCAAGCCAACGAGGCACTGATCCTGACCGCCGCCGAGCGCGTGTTTGCAGGCGCTGGCTTTGCGGGCGCAACCATGGCCGCGATTGCCGAGGCGGCTAACCTGCCCAAGGCCAATTTGCACTATTACTTTGGCTCAAAAGAGTCGCTGCATCGCGCCGTTCTGGCGCGCATCCTGCGCGATTGGCTGGTGCCCACGCACGACATCACGCCGCAGGCAGACCCGAGGCAGGCACTGGAGTGCTACATCCGCGCCAAGATGGCCCTGTCGGCGCAGCGCCCGCACGCGTCCAGAGTATTTGCCAACGAGTTGTTGCACGGCGCGCCCGTGCTCAAGAATCTGCTGGCCACCGAGCTGCGCTCGATGGTGCTGGCCAAGGCGGCGGTGTTGCAGGGCTGGATTGATGCCGGTCGGATGGCGCCGGTGGACCCGGTGCACCTGTTTTTCACGATCTGGGCCGCCACGCAAACCTATGCCGACTTCGAGGTCCAGGTCTGTGCCGTACTGCGTATGCCGGAGCTCGGTGAGGACGGATACACCGAGGCAACCGAGCACGTGGTGGGTCTGATCTTGCGCGGCTGTGGTCTGCTTGCTTAGTGATGGGGCGCAGCGGCGCGGTCGGGCGCAGACGATGTCGCCAGCACCTTGTCGATGGTTTTGCCATCCATGTCGACGATTTCAAAACGCCATTGCTCCCAGTGCACCACCTCACCGGTACGCGGCAGGCGCCCAGTCAGCAGCATCATCAATCCGCTAAGGGTGTGGTAGCGGCCGCGTTCCTCCTCGGGGACTTCCTTCAGCCCGAGGCGATCCTTGAGCTCAGGCACCGGAATATGCCCGTCGAGCAGCCATGACCCATCCTCCCTTTGGACCGCCCACGATGTTTCGGGGTTGCGCGGATGAAACTCGCCGGTAATGGCTTCGATCAGGTCCTGCAAGGTCACGATACCCTGCACCTGGCCATACTCGTCAACCACGAAGGCCATGTGCACATCCGAGGACCGGAAGCTGTCCAGCAGCTCCATGCCCGTGAGCGTCTCCGGCACGTACAAGGGTTGCTGCACATTGCCAAGCAGGTCCGGAACTTCGCCGCGCGCCACCTTCGTCAGCAGCTGGCGGGCATTAACGACCCCCACGATGTTGTCGATCGTTCCACGCACAACGGGAAAGCGCGCATGGTCCGAGTCATCGATGCGCTTGAGGTTTTCAGCAAACGACAGCGCGCCGTCCAGAACCACCACGTCACCACGCGGGACCATCAATGAATTGATTTGCCGGTCGTCGAGCAAGAAGACGTTGCGAACCATGGTGTGTTCGTGCGACTCGATGACACCCGCGCTGGTGCCTTCACTCAAGACTGCCGCGATTTCTTCGGCCGTCACGTTGGAGCCGGTGCTCTCCTTGACGCCCATGGCACGCAACAGCCAGCGGGTGGAGCCCGACAAGAGCCGAACAAACGGCTTGGTCGCCACGGACAACCAACGGATCGGCTTGGCCACCAGCATGGCCACCACCTCCGGATGCGACTGCCCCAGCCGCTTGGGAACCAATTCGCCCAGGACGATCGAGAAGTAGGTGATCACCACCACCACCAAGCCGGTACCGGCGTATTGGGCGTAACTCTCTTGCAAGCCCAGGACCATAAGCCACTTGGACAGGGGCGGCGCCAGCGCTGCCTCGCCAACAATGCCGTTGAGCACGCCAATTGATGTGATGCCAATCTGTATGGTCGAGAGAAACCGCGTGGGATCCTCTCCCAACTTCACCGCAGCAATGGCCGCACTGTTGCCCTCATCCACCAGTTTCGCGAGTCTGGCCTTGCGCGCTGTGACCAAGGCGATCTCCGACATCGCAAAAGCGCCATTAAGCAAGATGAGCGCAAACAGAAATAGTATTTCCATGCAAAGCAGGCCTATGAAGCCTGCCTGAGTTGACCAAGGATCGATTCTACCTAGGCAAGGTGGTGCGAGTGCAAGTCGCCCCGCCCGGCAGCGTGCTGGGGTGCCGGGTTGCCTCCAGTGAGCCCAAGGTGTCCGAACTGAAGGCCACGCTGCTGGCGCGCATCCGCATGGTTAACTTTTCCACCGGGGACGTGGCGCAGATTGGGGGTGACCTGGTCGGTGGATTCTTTGCCGTCCTGGGCTGATGTATCCGGTAGGTCATCGAGGCTGGGTCGGCGTTAGTCGCCGTCAGCGCGGTGCGCGACTCGTTGCATTACCATGGTAAAGTGATAGGATCACGTCATGGAAAAAATGCAGACCAAACTCACTTCCCAAGGACAGGTTTCGGTGCCGGCCGCCGTGCGTAAATTCCTGCACCTGATTCCGGGCTCGGCCCTGGTCTGGACCCAGGACCGTGACCGAATCGTGGTGGAGCGCGCCAAGCGCCACAGTACCGACGAAGTGCACCAGGCCTTGTTTCCGGATGCGCCGTCGAGCGGGGAGCCAGCCAAGACGCTGACGGAACTCAAGCAGGGTATTCGCCAACACATGCAACGCCGGCATGCTGGCCGTTGACACCAACGTGCTGGTGCGCCTGTTGGCGCGCGACGATGCCAGCCAAGCGTTCGCGGCAGACCAGGCCGTGGCCAAGGGTGCGTGGGTATCGCATCTGGTGCTGGCTGAAGCGGTGTGGATTCTGGATGTCGTGTACGCCCGAACGCCCAAGCAACTGATCGCCGCGTTGGATCTGTTGCTGATCCACGAGAGCCTGGTGCTGCAGGATGCGGATGTGGTCAGCGCCGCGTTGGCACAATTTCGCGCCAAGCCCGCCCTGGGGTTTTCGGATTGCCTTGTGCTGGAGACCGCCCGCAAGGCAGGGCATCTGCCGCTGGCCACCCTTGACAAAGCTCTGGCCAGGCTGGAGGGCGCGCGCAGGTTGTGAGTTGGCAGTGGGCAAGAACCTCGGTCCGCATGATTACCGTTCAGTCCCCGGCTCCAAACAGATCACCAAGACTCTTGGCGCCATCCGGGTTGGCACGGGCCGTCACCGGCACGCCCTTCGGATACTCGTCCGCAATCCGGTCCTCCCAGTACGCCGCCGGGGTGGGCGCGCTGCACAGGCGCCGATACACCTCTTGCGGAACCTGCTTGTAGGCAAGAATCGTCTTGTTATCCCAGTGCAGCTCAAGTTGCCCCGAAGCGGGGTCGTAGTGGGCCTGCCGGATGCGGCCGCTGGTGAACGTCTTGGTGGGCATGCTGAGCGCTCGATTTGAGGGGTGGGGCGGAGTGATGCGGTGAGTTTAGGTAGTTAACCGTGACGGGCTTTGGTGGCTTGATGATTGCCCGGACTCTTGGCCGCAAGAGCCCTTGCAGTTGAAATTCAACGGTGCCGCAGGCGCCAGTGTGGAATAACCAGTTCGACAGCAACTCAGGCAACCTGAGCATGAAACCGAACGCCCAATGCCCTTGCCACTTTCAAAACGGTTGCGAAGGTCGGATTCCCATTTTCACCAAGGGCTTTGTCAAACTCCCGGCTCAAACCCGCGTCTCGAGCCACTCGCGTCATACCCTTGGCACGCGCAATGTCGCCAAGTGCGCGGGCGATTCCCGTTGCGTCCTCTGGAGCTTCTTCCAACCATGCATCCAGATACGCGACCATTTCCTCTGGGGTTCGGAGTTGTTCCGCCACGTCATACGCGACAGTGTTCGTCACTTTTGTCCGTGAAACTACTGCTTTAGACGTTGCCTTGGTCATAAAAATACTCCTAAAGTCCCTTTGCCAGCGCGATCGCAGTTTTGATGTCCTTCTGCTGGGATGCTTTGTCCCCTCCAGCCAGCAAGACAACTACTACACCCGCTCGTTCCGTGTAATAGACCCGGTACCCAGGCCCGAAATCGACCTTCAACTCGCAAACACCGTTGGTAAGCGCCCTATGTTGCCCCGGATTTCCATGAACGAGTCGATCAACCCGAACCTGAATGCGTGCGCGACCCGCTCGATCATTGAGCGAATTGATCCAATCCAGATAGACCTCGGTCGCTTCCACGCGCATGCGTTAAATTGTATCCCATAGACTACAATGGACGCAAGACCAAATCGTTACGAAATTGCAGTCGAAGGTTTGACATGAGGGACGTCCAAAGGCGCGAGCCTTTGGACGTCCCTCTCGATTGATGTTTAGTCGTCCCTCTGGGGATACGGCGCTGGGAGTTTGCAGAGTGCATAGAGGGGAAATCATGGCAATCGTAACCGTTGGCATCAACCTGGCAAAGATCCTCTTTGCGATGCATGGCGTGGACGAAGCGGGTAAGCCCGCCCCGGTGCGCCCCGAGGTACCGCGTGCCAAGCTGGTGGAATCCATCGCCAACTTGTCGCCCTGCTTGATCGGCATGGAGGCCTGCTCGGGCGCGCACCGCTGGGCTCGCGAGTTTGCCAAGTACGGTCAAGCAGCCTGGGAAACCAGACGAAGGCCCGACTAACGAATGGAGCCCTCGGCGCGCGGCGTGAAGCGGTTCAGATGCTGGTTGTGTTGTGAAGGTTCTCTCATTCCAACTCACTTGCGCGGGAACCGAGTTCAGGGCTTCACAATTCCCAAATCAATAAGGCATCGCGCCGTGTCCACAATGCTTTGTTCTACCGGGCGCGTGGCCCAGTTGAGTACGGCTTTGGCGTGCGACGCATCCTGGTTGCGCACCGAGCCCAGCTCGCCCACCACGGCTTTGGCTACCGGGTTGAAGTGTGCGGCAACGCGCACCAGCCAGTCGGGCACGTTGCGGGTGGTGACCTTGTGCGCTTCGGGTCCCAGCGCGTCGCGCAGCAGGTCGGCGGCTTCGCGCAGCTTGATGAAGCGCCCCGATGCGATGAAGCGTTCGCCGGCCATGTTGGGGGCAGTGAGCGCGCGCACGTGCAGATCGGCCAGATCGCGCACGTCCACCACACCAAAGCCGATGTCCGGGCAGGCTCGCAGTGATCCGTCGAGCAGCTTCTTGACAACGCTGATCGATGCGGAGTAGTCCCGGCTCCACACCGGCCCCAGCACCACCGAGGGGCAGATGCTGCAGTACTCTAGGTCACCGCCTTCTGCCGCCATCCAGTCGCGCGCGGCACGTTCGGCCACGGTCTTGCTTTGGATGTAGGGCGTCAGGCCGGGTTTGGACAAGTCGGTCCAATCGGCCTCGGTGAAGTGGTGCACGCCGCGGCCGCGGCCATAGGAGATGGCCGCCACGGACGATGTCATGACGAAGCGCTTGATGCCGGCCGCCTTGGCCGCGCGCAAGGCACGCAGGGCGCCGTCGCGCGCGGGCACGATCAGCTCGTTGGCGTCCTTGGGCACGCCCATGGGCAGGGGGGATGCCACGTGCGCCACATGGCTGCAACCCGCCATGGCCTCGGCCCAGCCGGCGTCGGCGTTGAGGTCGGCCGCAAAGAACTTGACGCGGCTGTTGTCCACCGCCAGCAACGCGCGCACAGCGGCCTCCTTGGCCAGGCTGCGCACCGTGGTGTGCACCATCCAGCCCTCGGCCACCAGTTGCCGGATGAGAAAGCCCGCGATGTAGCCGCTGCCGCCCGAGACCAGTACCGTGTTTGTCATGGAGTTTGTGTCCTGAAGTTTTTCAGTGAAGCGGGTAAGTCTTCCACGGCATCTGATCAATCGGCACTTCGGCCAAGAGCTGCAACAGCGCGGTATCGCCGTGGTATTGCGGTGTGCCGTCCTCGTGCTGCCCCATCAACACCACGTCCACCCCGCCAAAGCGCCCGCATAAATCGGCGCTCAGCATGTCGGCCTCGCCGGGGCTTTGCACCACGTTCAGGCCGACCAGTACCACCAGCATCCGGTGACCCTGGAGTGAGATTGCGGCCGCTTGCAGTTGTGCCCCGGTAGGGCCGTGTGTTGCCGTTTCGGGGGTGGCGGCGGCTGCCGGGGCGGGGGCTCGCGACGGTGCGCATTCGGGGCAGTCTTGTAGGTCGGATGCGACCGCCTCGCGCAGCAGCATGGCGTCGGCCTCTACCAGGCGGTTGCGATTGAGCACGCCACAAGCCCAGCCAGAGCCGGTCTTGACGCGAAGAATGGTGACGCCTGCCGGCAGCTCATCGACGCGCTCGCGCGCCACCAGCCACAGGTCGCTGCTGCCGCTGCAGGGTCGGCACTCGTAGGCCCAGGTTGTCATAGGCTTCTCCGGTTGGGTTGGTCGATTATTGACCACGGCGCGTCGGCGTTGGTCGCGCGGCTCATGCCTTACCATTGGCGCATGAAAACAAGCTACATTTTCGGCGCCATTCTCGCTTGCAGCGTGGCCGGAACCTTGGTGGGCGCGCGTGCCACCAAGACCGCGCTGCTGGTGGTCTCCGGGCTGCTATCTGCCTACGGCCTGTTTCGCCTGTTGGGCTGAGCGCCTCTCACAATTCATTGACAACCATGAACGACACAACGCAACCCCAGCCCGCTCCTGCCTTGCCCGATCACTTGTCGGCCGACCCACGTAGCCCGCATCATGTGGCGGCGGTGTTCGAGCACGACATTGGCATTCGCCTTAACGACAAGGAGCGTCATGACGTGGAGGAATACTGCATCAGCGAGGGCTGGGTCAAAGTGCCCGCGGGCAAGACGCTGGACCGCAAGGGCAAGCCGTTGCTGATCAAAATCAAGGGCAAGGTCGAGGCCTACTACCGCTAGTGCGTTGATGGGGCTGCCTCAACCCACGCCAGGCGCTGGCGCCGCACCCTCAGTGCTGGTGGTGTGCCTGTGCGCCGAGTGGTGCGGCGTGTGTCGCGAGTACCGCGAGCGTTTTGACGAGGTGCAGGCCAGGTTCGGGCAGGCCCGGTTCATATGGATTGACGTCGAAGACGAGGCGGACCTGCTGGAGCCGCTGGACGTGGACAACTTTCCCACTATCTTGCTGGCGGTGGATGCCGTGCCGCGTTTCTTTGGCCCGGTGGTGCCCTCGGTGGACACGCTGGAGCGCATGATCCGCGTGCATCAGCACGAGCGGGGCGCCTCCAGGTTGCAAAACCCGGCGGTGGCGCAATTGCTGGGCCGCATCACGCAGGCGCATCCGGCCCGGTAGGGGCGGGATTCAGCGCCGTGGCTTGATCCCCAGCAGCACGCGCGCCTCATCCGGCGTGGCCACCGCGCGGTCGAGCTCGCGGCTCAGGCGCGCTATGCGCGCGACCAATTGAGCGTTGCTGCTGGCGAGTTCGCCTTTGCGGTAGTACACGTTATCTTCGAAACCCACCCGCACATGGCCGCCCAGCACGATGGCCAGGGCGCCAATGGGTAACTGGGCCGCGCCAATGCCGGCGGCGGTCCAGCTTGAGCCGCTGGGCAATTGCGCGCGCAGGTACATCAGCGCCTCGGCCGTGGCCGCCATGCCGCCAGGAATACCCAGCACCAGGTCAAAGTGGGCGGGGCCTTCCAGCAATCCCTTCTTGAGCCAGCGGGTGGCAGTGCTGAGCATGCCGGAGTCAAAGATCTCCAGCTCAGGCTTGACGCCGTGTTCGCGCATCGCCAGCGCAAAGACTTCCATGTCGGTGGGATGGTTCATGAACACATCGCCGCCAAAGTTGACCGAGCCCATGGACAGCGTGGCCATCTCGGGCAGCAGGGTCACGGGGGCCAACCGCTCCTGCGGCGTCATGCCCACGGCGCCGCCGGTGGATACCTGGACGATCACGTCGCAGCGCGCACGCACCGCGGCGATGATCTGGCGATACACCTCTTTGTCCTGCGTCGGGCTGCCGTCGGGGTGGCGTGCGTGCACGTGCACGATGGAAGCCCCGGCCTGCGCGCATTCGGCCGCGGCGGTGCCAATTTCCTCGGGCGTGATCGGCAGGGCCGGTTGCTGGCTGCGCGTGACCTCGGCACCGGTCAGCGCGGCGGTGATGATCAGCTTGTCCATGTTCAGCAACTGATGGGTGCGTGCGGCTTGCGCTGGCACTGGGCTGGCACCACGCAGGTGCCCGAAGCCTTGCACACCACGATCGGCTCGGCCAGCACGTCAGCGGCTGAGGGTTGCCCGGCAATGCCGGCGGGCACGATCACCTTGCGCGCTTCGAACACCATCTTGCGTGAGGTCTTGCCCATCGAGACGATGCGACCGCTGGCTTCAATGTAATCGCCCGCATAGACCGGGGCCAGGAACTCGACGTTGTCGTAGGCCACGAACAGGCCCTCGTCACCGTCGCTGCGGATCAGCAGCTCGGTGGCCACGTCACCAAACAGGTGCAGCATCTTGGCGCCATCGACCAGGCCGCCGGCGTAGTGGGCGTCGTGGGCGCTGATGCGCAGGCGAATGAGGCTGGTGTAGTTTTCCATCGTATTTCCTAGTCAGTATGGTTCAAGGCACGCACAGGCAAGTTGCCGGGTTCGTCATTGCGAGCGTAGCGCGGCAATCCACCATGGTGCGCCGCCGACATGGTTTGCCACGCCGCGCTCGCCATGACGGGGGACTGCGTACGCCATCAGGCCGCCTTTCGGTTAATCCACTCGTGGATGGCAAAGGAGGCCACGTCTTCGGCGTAGCTTTTGACGCCAAAACCGGCGTCGTAGCCCAACTCCTTGGCCAGCTCGTGGCTGATGCGCGGGCCGCCCACCACCAGGATCACCTGGTCGCGCAGGCCTTCGGCTTCCAGCAGGTCCGACAACTTGGTGAGGTTGTCCAGGTGGATGTTCTTTTGCGTCACCACTTGCGACACCAGAATCACGTCGGCCTTTTCTTCAATGGCGCGCGCCACCAGTTCTTCCGAGTCCACCTGCGCGCCCATGTTGATGGCGCGCATCTCGTGGTAACTCTCCAAGCCCTTGTGGCCGTTATACCCCTTCATGTTCATGATGGCGTCAATGCCCACGGTGTGCGCGTCGGTTTCGATGCAGGCGCCCACCACCACCATGCGTCGGCCCATTTTTTGGGCGATCAGTGCGTTGATGGCGTCTTTGTCCATCACCTCGAATTCAGGTTTGACCACCTGAAAACTCGACAGGTTCACCTGGTGCTTGCACTGACCGTAGACCACGTAGAAGCTGAAGCCTTGGCCCATGTCTTCGCAGTGCACTACGGCAGGCTCGTCCAGACCCATCATGGCGGCCAGGCGCTTGGCGCCTTCTTTGGCGGTCTCGTCAAGAGCCACCGGCAGGGTGAAGGAAAGCTGCACTCGCCCGTCGCCGATCGTGTCGCCATAGGGTTTGACCCATTGCTCAGGCAGTTTGGATTCAAGCATGTTGCATCTCCTGGGCGGTTGCAGCCGACGCGTCCTTGCCAACCAGCCGATCACGCAAGGCTTGCGGCAACATCAGGTTGGGGAAAGGGTTGTAGTAGTCGGCGGCCTTCTGGATCACGCCGTCCAGGCCCTTGCCGCCGGTGGGGGTGCGCGAGATTTCGGCAAACATGCCCTTGCCAATGGCGCTGGGCAGGCCCATGGTCTCAATTTGCGCCAGCATGGCCTCGGTCTCGGCCAGCACCGCCTGCGCGCGCTGCTCAATCTGGCCGCCGCGTTTGAATTCGATCTCGCTGTGCAGGTCCTTCATGGTGCCAAACACATACTTGGCGTTCTGGATCGCCAGGAATCGGTCTTGAATGAAGGGCGTATGAATCGCCTCGGTCATCATGCCCAAGAGGTGGATGTTTTGCTGCGTCACGGTGCTGACGATGTTGAACAAAGTGTCCTGTACCTGGCCTTTGAAGATGTTGCCCGTCATGTGTTTGGTCGGTGGCATGTACTTCAGCGAGGCATCGGGGAACACCTGGCGCACCAGTTGTGCATGGGCGAGCTCCCACAGGAAACCGTTTTCCAGCTCGGGGTGAATTTCGAAGGCGTGGCCCAGGCCCATCTGCTCGGGCGTGAGACCGGACAGTTCGGCGAACTGCTCGTTGATCAGTTGCGAGGCCAGCACCGTGTGCGCGGCGTCATACGCGTCGGCGGTGGTGAGGTAGTTGTCTTCGCCGGTGTTGATGATGATGCCGGCATAGGCATTGACCATGCGCGAGAAAAACTGGTCAATGAAGGTGCGCTTCATGTTGATGTCGCGAAAGATGATGCCGTACATCGAGTCGTTGAGCATCATGTCCAGCCGCTCCATGGCGCCCATGGCGGCGATCTCGGGCATACACAGGCCCGAGCAGTAGTTGGTCAGCCGTATGTAGCGTTTGACCTTGGCGCCCACCTCGTCGAGCGCGGCGCGCATCAGCCGAAAGTTCTCCTGCGTGGCGTAGGTGCCGCCAAAGCCTTCGGTGGTGGCGCCATAGGGCACGTAGTCCAGCAGGCTCTGGCCGGTGGAACGAATCACGGCGATGATGTCGGCGCCCTGTTCGGCTGCGGCGCGCGCTTGCGCCACGTCTTCATAAATGTTGCCGGTGGCCACGATCAGGTACAGCCAGGGGGCGCGACCCTCGCCCAGGGTTTGCACCAGTTCGTTGCGCTGCGCCCGTTGCGCGGCGATGTGCTGGCACATGGCGCGCGCCTGGGAGTTGGCGGCCGCGCGCGCTGCGGTCTCGTCCTTGGGGCGAGAAAGCGATAGCGTGCCCTCGGCCACGGCCTGGGCAACTTGTTGGGCGCTTAAGCCCTGCTCGTGCATGGCGCCAGCCAGGATGGTGGCAGCGCCGTATTGCAGCAGCTTGTGTTCTTGCATGTGCGCAACCACGCGGTTGGGCAGCGGCACCGCGTTCTCATCGACGCCATCCACGCCGAACAGGCGCAGCGTGGCACGCTCCACCGTGGTGGTGGTGAACTGCGCCATGTCATCAAACACGGCGCGCGCGATGCGCCGGGCCGATTGGCGGGCGCGATCAATCTGGGTCTGGTCTAGTTGTAGTTGGGTCATGTTGTACTTTCAACTTCGGTACGCGCCGCATCGGGGTGCTGCTGCTCCAGCATCACGTCGCTGACGGCGTAGTGGGTAAACGCGGCACGCGCCTGGGCCAAAAACTCGCGGGCGTCAAAACTGCCACCCAGTGGTGAGAACGGGTTGAGCGTGATGCCAATCATCACGATGGCGCGCCAGGCCAGCACCTGCGCGCCGAGCTTGCGCAATTGCGCCAGGTCGGTGGCGTCGATGAAGAGTTTGGTGCCGTCGTTGACCACGATCGTCAGGCCGCTGCGCCGCGCCGCCAGTGTGGACAGTGCGCCCCACAGCGCGCGCCCGACTGCACCGCTGACGGCAACGGTGGCCACATCGTCTTCGGCAAAGCGCAGCAGGGTTGGGGCGGCATTGAGGGTGGCAATCTCGGCCAGCAGCAAGGGCTCGCCCCGGCTGTTCCACAAGCCAACACCGCCGTTGGCAAACACCGATTCGCACCGCGCGCGGGTGGCGCCATCGGCCTGCGCGAGCCCCAAGATGGCCAGGCGGTCACGCGTCTTGCGAATCACGTCAGGAATGCCGCCGCCAATGGCCGCGCCGGTGGCCAGAATCACACCGTCGGCGATGGCCGGCGAGGCGTGGTGGCTGCGGCCCAGCGCGCCGTCGAGCAGCACCAGTGCAGCGCCGCATTGCTTGAGCCGGCCAATCACCTTGAGCTGGTCTGAGCTGCGCGAGGCGCCGGCAATTTCCATCTCGCCATACTCCAACACCTTGACCACGAGTACCTCGCCCATGGGGCTGTCGATGCCGGTGGTGTCAACCAATTTGTAGCGCACCTTGGCGCGTTGCAGCGTGGCGCGCGCGGTGGCCACCAGCGTGCCGGGCCAGACCAGAATAGGTGGTTTGGGGATGAAGAAGACCATGTCGCGGTCTTCGCCGTCGCGTCCGATCGAGGTGACACCCGCCGCCACCTGGGCCTGCGCGGCCTGCGCCAGCAAGTGGTTGAGCGCCACCGTCTTGCCGGTGTTCTTGGTCATGCCCATCACGGCCAATACCGATACGGCCTCAGCAGGCGCACTGTGTGGTCGCGTGTCGGCTGACACCGCGCCTGGGCCCGGGCAGATGCGTTGCCACAAGTTGCTGTGGACGCCGTGGATGGGGTGCGCGGTGTGCATGCCGAGTAGCACCGTGTCAGACGTAGAGTCGCTCAAATAGCTCGCGCAGTTTGGCGCTTTCGCGCAGCAAGGCCAGCGCGTGCTCGGCGTGGCCGGTGGCATAACCGTTGCCGACGATCATCTCCACGTCCTTGCCCACGCCCTCGGCGCCCAAGGCAGCGGCGGTGAAGCTGGTGGCCATGGAGAAGAAGTAGATCTTGCCGTGTTGCTTGGTGGCCAGAATGCTGCCCATCTCGGTGTTGGGGATGTTGACGCAGTTGATCACCACGTCGGCCAGCTTGCCGTCGGTTGCCTTGGCTACCGCCTCCATCAGCGCCAGCGCGTTGGTGGCATCCACCTGCAGCGCATGGTCCACCCAGCCCAGCTCGGTCATGCGCTGGCAATCTTTCTCGAATGGGGAGACGCCAATCACGCAGCCGGTTGAACCGGCGCGTTTCTTCGCCTCATAGACGCACAGGGTGCCGGACTTGCCGCCGCCGCCGATCACCACCACCGTGTTGCCGGGTTTGACCAAGCGCGCAGTCTGCGCTGGCGCGCCCGCCACATCCAGAATCGCCAACGCCAGGCTTTCGTCCATGTCGGTGGGCAGTTTGGCGTACAGGCCGGTCTCAAAAAGGATCGCTTGGCCTTTGATTTCCACCTGGTCCTTGTGCAGATGGATCTTGGTGATGGCGTCGATGCGCAGCGGTGTGAGCGACAGTGATACCAGCGTGGCGATCTTGTCGCCCACCTTCAAGTCAATCTTGTCGGCCAGCGCCGGGCCGATCTGGGCCACCGTGCCAATGAGCATGCCGCCCGAACCAGTGACCGGGTTGTGGTGCTTACCGCGCTCGGCCACGATGCTGTGCACGATGTCGGCCACCTTGGCTTCATCGTTGTGGGCCTGTTGCTTTGATCTGGGTGAAGCTGGCCGCGTCGATGTTGAGCGCGGACACGTCGATCAGGATCTCGTTGTCAAAGATCGACATGGTGTTGTCGATCTTCCAGGCTGGCTGGGGCAACACGCCAAGGGGTTCGAGCACGCGGTGCGTGCCGTAGGGGGAGCCGTGTTTCATGGTGTAAGTGTTCCCAAATCTGGAGGCGCGTCAAGAGCGGTGTGGCGGGCGGCGGGCAAACACGAGGCAGAGTGAATGTCAGGGTTCACACTTCGTCATTGCGAGGAGCGTAGCGACGTGGCAATTCACCTGGGTGCGCCAACATGGATCGCCACGGCCTGCGGCCTCGCGATGACAAACTTGAGTCTTCCAGTCGAATCGAGGCCCGGACTTCGCGGCCCTTAGTTGCTGGTGGTCGGCAGGCTGAAGTCCTGGCCCAGGCCCGGCATCTCCACCGTCATGCCTTTGTAATTGCGGCACTTCACGGTGGTGCCGCTGCCGTCGGCTAGGGCCTCCTCACGCACGTAGCTCGGAATGATCGGCAGCTTGCCCAGGCCACCCAGGCCGTCCACGATAAAGGTGGGCACCGCCGGGCCGCTGATCCAGCCACGCAGGCCTTCGTACAACTCCAGCATGCGCCGGTGCGGCACGATGAAGTGGTGCGCGCCTTCGACCATGTCGGTCGAATACACATAGTAGGGGCGCACGCCCATCTCGATGGTCTGCATGAACAGCTCGCGCATCACTTCCACGCTGTCGTTCACGCCCTTGAGGCACACGGTCTGCAGGCCCATCATGATGCCGGCCTTTTGCAGCATCTTCACGCGCTGGCGCAACAGCGGCGTGATTTCCTTGTGGTGGTTGATGTGGATGTTGACCATCTGCACGCGGTGTTTTTCCAGCACGGCGCACAGCTCGGGTGTGACGCGGGTCGGCAACTGCACCACCATGCGTGAACCCATGCGCAAGAAGCGCACGTGCGGCGCGCGCTCGCGGATGGCGCCCAGGATTTCGTCGAGCCGCTCGTCGGTGAAGGTCAGCGGGTCACCGCCGGAGAGCAGCACATCTTCGATGTTCTTGTTGTTGGCGATGTAGTCGATCGAGCGCTCGATCTCGTCCTTGTGCACCGAGCCCTTGGGCTGCGACACCATGCGCTTGCGGGTGCAAAAGCGGCACAGCGTGGCGCAGGTGTTGCTGACCAGGAAAAGCACCCGACGCGGGTAGCGGTGCACGATGCTGGTGCCCGGGACGGTGTCGCCTTCCTCGCCCAATTGATCCAGCATGGTGGCAAAGCCGGGCTTGGTTTCTTCGTGGAAAGTGGGCAGGTACTGCAGGCGGATCGGGCAGTTGGGATCGTCGCGGTCCATCAGCTTGGCCATGTAGGGCGTGACGGCGATGGCGAACTTGCTGTACACCGTCTCATTGACGTTCTCGATGTGGTTGAGCACGCCATCGAGCTGCGAGTGGTGCGTGTAGCGCCGCGCAAACTGCTTTTGCCAGGACTCGGACTCGGGGTCATACGCTTGCAACTCTTCGTAAGTCAACAGCGTTTTGGGTGTGGCGAAATCGACTTTTTGCAGCATGGTGTGTCTCCAGTTTTCGTGTGCGCGTGGCATCGGATTGCGTTAGTGTAGAAATCTGTCGCGCCGAAGCAAACTGACAAAGTGACTGAAACAAGTGGCAGAATTCAGTCATATTGTTCGAGTTTGAGTCACTATGCCCAAAACGCCACTTGCCGCCAATCTGGATGCGCTGGACCGACAGTTGATCGAGCTGCTCAAGGTCAACGCCCGGTTGCCCATGGTCAACGTGGCCAAAGCGCTGGGCTGCGCGCGCAGCACGGCGCAACTGCGGCTCAAGGCGCTGGAAGACGCGGGCGTGATTACCGGCTACACCGTCGGTGTTACGACCAACCGCTCGAGCGCCAGCATCCGCGCCATGGTGCTGATCTCCATCGAATCCAAGAACGAGCACGACGTGGTACGCGCCCTGTCCAAGCGGCACGAAATCACCAAGCTCTATTCAGTCAGTGGCCGCTACGACCTGTGCGCCATGCTGCTGACCGAATCCACCCACGAACTCGATACCGTGCTGGACAGGATTCGCGCGGTCAAGGGCGTGGTGGACACGTTTTCGACCGTTTTGCTGTCGACCAAGTTGGAGCGGCCGGAGTAGGGTTGGTGCGCCACCCGGCAAGCCGGCTCAAGCCCAGTTCTTTCAAGAATGCGTTGTGCTTCGCTTCGCCGTCGCAATGGTTTCTCGATCGCGACTAACTCGTCGCGCGTTGCTTCCAGATCAATCTCCGCCTCGCCCACCGCCGTGCTGATGTAGCGCGAGATATTCAGGTTGAAATCGTTCTTCTCGATCTCTGCCATGCTCACCCGTCGCGCATATCGCGGTACGTCTTCAGGGCGGTGCTGGTAGGTATCGATGATCTTGTCGATGTGCGCCTGCGTCAGCTGGTTCTGACGCTTGCCTTTTTCGAAGTACTCTGCGGCGTTGATGAACAGTACGTCGTCGGGCTTCTTGCACTTCTTCAGCACCAGGATGCAGACCGGGATGCCGGTCGAATAAAACAGGTTCGCTGGCAGCCCGATCACTGTGTCGATGTGCCCATCTTGCAGTAGCTTGCGGCGGATGCGCTCTTCCGCTCCGCCACGGAACAGCACGCCGTGCGGCAAGATGATGGCCATCACGCCATCGTCTTTCAGGTAGTGCAGCCCGTGCAGCAAGAAGGCAAAGTCAGCTGCGCTTTTGGGTGCCACACCGTGGTTCTTGAAGCGCATGTCTTCGCTAATCGCATCGCTCGGCTCCCAGCGATAGCTAAAAGGCGGATTCGCCACCACCGCGTCAAACTGCGGCCTCTTCGCCGGATTGGTCTCGCGCAAAAAGTCCCAAGCGTTGGCCAGCGTGTCACCGTGGTAGATGTCAAACTCAGTGTCCTTCACCCCGTGCAGCAGCATGTTCATGCGCGCCAAGTTGTAGGTGGTGATGTTGTATTCCTGCCCGAATATCTTGCCAATGCTGCCACCCGCGAGCTTCACACGGTGACGGATGTTCAGCAGCAGGGAACCCGAGCCACAGGCAAAGTCAATCACGCTCTCCAGCTTCTTGCGCGGCCCGGTCTTGGGCTCATGGCTGTCCAGCGTGACAATGGCCGAGAGGATGTCGGAGATTCTCTGCGGCGTGTAGAACTCGCCCGCCTTCTTGCCTGAGCCCGCCGCAAACTGACCGATCAGATACTCGTAGGCATCGCCCAGCGTATCGGAGTCAGTCGAGAACAGTGCCATGCCGCGTGCCAGCTCTGAGATGATCGAGCACAGCTTGGCATTACGTTCCTCGTACTTGCGGCCCAGCTTGTCAGACGCGAGGTTGATCTCCGAGAACAGCCCCTGGAAGTTACTCTGAAAAGACTTCTCCTCGATGTACTTGAAACCCTTCTGCAAGGTATCGAGTAACTTTCCACTCTGGCTCTTGGCCAGACGGACGATGCTGCCCCACAAAAAATCTGGTTCGATCACGTAGTGCACCTTGCGGCGCATCTGCTTTTCAAATTCCTCTACGTCGGCTGTGTTTTCCTCATACCAGCGCGCAAGCGGCGGGCGCGCCGGAATCCGGTTGTCCCCACTGCCCTCGTCGGGTTCGCGCACCGGGTAATCCGCCCCCAGCTCCTTCTTCGCCGCCTGCTCGTAGTTGTCCGAGAGGTAGCGCAGGAAGAGGAAAGACAGCATGTAGTCGCGGAAGTCGTCCGCGTTCATCGCGCCGCGCAGTTGGTCGGCAATCGACCACAGCGTTTTGCCCAGTTGTTTTTGGTCGTTTTCAGTCATGGTTCGCTATCGTCGTTGCCTTCGCCACGCAGGTCTTGGTGGGCATCAATTTCTTCACGGTCGCGCTGCAACTCCAGCCGCAGCTCTTCTTCGCTAGGCAAGACCAAACGGTACTTGCTGGCAAAGAGTTGCTCACTGCCATGAAGCACGGAGTAGCGCACCACCGATTTGTCTTTGCTGCCGCACAGCAAGATGCCCACGGTGGGGTTGTCGCCCTCGCCCCGGCGCAGGTCGTCGTACATGCGCACATACATGTCCATCTGCCCCACGTCCTGGTGCGTGAGTGAACCGGTTTTCAGGTCGATCAGCACAAAGCACTTGAGCAAGTAGTTGTAAAACACCAGGTCAATGTAGAAGTCATGCGTTTCGGTGCTGATGCGCTGCTGCCGGGCCACAAAGGCAAAGCCTTTGCCCAGTTCCATCAGAAACTGCTGCAGCTTGTCCATCAACGCCGTTTCCAGTTGGGCTTCCAGAGGCGGCCTGTTTCCGGCAGGCCCAGAACTCCAGCATCACCGGATCGCGCACAAATGCGCGGGGCGACTGCTCCAAGGTGGCGATATTGGCCTGCGCCTCGGCAGTCACCGCAGCCTTGTCTTGGCTTAGCAGCAGGCGGTCGTAATACAGGCTGCCAATTTGCCGTTCCAGTGCCCGCGTGCTCCAGTTGTGGGCAGCAGCCTCTTGCACGTACCACTGCCGCGCCTCGGCGCTGTCCACCCGCAGCAGCAGGCGATAGTGCGTCCAACTCAATTCGCGACGCACTGCGTCGCGAATTGGGAATGCCTGGTAAAACGCCCGCATGTGTCGCAAATTGGTGGTGTCAAACCCCTTCCCGAACTCCGCTGACAAAGCTTGCCCCAATTGCGGCAACAAGCGCCGCCCATAGGCCGCCCGCTGGGCGCCACCCTGCTCAAACTCCACAATGTGCCGCCCAATGTGCCAGTAGGTCTGCACCTGGACAACATCCACCGCCCGCAGCACCTGTTGGCGCGAGTCGGCAATCAGCTGGCGCAGGTTTCCCAACAAGGGAGCCCAACCTTTGGATGGCCCGCCGCTGGAATCCTTAGTGGCAACGGCCTTTTGCTTCTGGCTTTTGTTGGTCATGATGGGGCTCGTTGAGCATCTCTAATCGCCGAGCATTCCTCGCGAACGCCTTGTCGAGTTAGCGAAGAAAACTCTCTACACAGCGTGTAGAGAATCTGCTGATCCGGAAACACCCGGTAAAACTGGCGAAAGTTGTACAAGTTGGCGTAGGAAAAGCCTTTGCCAAAATCCGCCGTGAGCGCAGTAGACAGCTCTTGCATCAAGCGCGTGCCGTACTGGGCCTTGTGCTGCCCCTGTTGCTCTTCTTGCACGATGCGCTGGCCAATCAACCAATAGGCTTCCACCATGGCCGCATTCACCGCCGACCTGGCCTTGGTGCGTGCCTGTTCCAGGATGAATTTGATGTCTGCGTGAAAAACGCTCAGCGCGGTCATGATGCGCCTCCAAAGAGAGCCGGGCTAAAGGGGTGGGTGCTGATGAATTGCCGCAGTGCCCGGCTCAGATGCGCCTTGTTCTCCGGCAGCATATCCCTGGGCTCATACAGCGAATAGTCGCCGTGGCTCATCAGGTCGATCACCCGCTTGTAACCGGTCTGGTTGGGATCAATCGCTTCCGGATCTGGCTTGATGCACTCTTCCCACTTGGCGTAGCCGAAGAAGCAGGCAGTCTGCTCCATCACCCGGCGCAGCATGTTGAAGTGATGTGTATAGAGCGCGCCGGACTGCATGGCCTGATGCAGATCAACCAGTGAAGAGAGGTGATAGAGAAACGGCGTGCTGTCCGTCTCGGACAGCAGAAAGCCACTGGATGCATCACGGGTCAGGAAGTATTTGCGCGACTTCTTCAACTCGTTACACAGCACGTTGAAGAACAACACATGGTGCGTGGAGACCACCGCCTTCACCTGTTGTGGCGAAGCCGCAAGCATCTGCGCCAGATGGTGCGCCACCATCACGGCATTGTTTTCGTCCAGCGATGAAATCGGGTCGTCGATATAGATGTACTTCACCCAGCCATAAGCCTCGATCTCCGGGTCCATCGCCAGCTCCACGATGGCGAGGAAGAAGCACCAGATGAAGATGTTCTCTTCCCCGCGCGAAACCTTGATGTTCTCTTCGCGCACCGTCTCAAAACTGCCATCGTCTTTCTGGCGCCTGATCTCACGCGCAAAGCTCACCTCCCACTCGGTGGTGTCGATGCGGAAATCAAAGTCGGCATAGCGGTTGAGCAACGGGCGGATGCGGTTGTCCATTTCCAACTCGCCCAGGCCCGCAAAGAAGCGCGACTCCCGATTGATCTTCAGCACCCGTTCGCGGTCGTTCTCCAGGTCGTTATCCCAGTGAAACAGGTCCTCGGTGAAGGCGTTGAAATAGAGCGTGTCGCCTTCCGTCTCGGTAATGGTCAGCGCGTCATTCACCGTGTCGTTGACCGTCATCGGACGCTGAGTCGTCGTTTTGCCCAAGTCCTTGAATGCCACCGACAGCCGCGTCTTACCCGTGCCGTTATAAGCATAGAGCAGCATGAACTTCTTCTGCGCCAGCTCCGTACGGAGCTGTTGCGCGAGTTCGGGCAGGCTGGGGAAGCTCATGGGCACCATGGGTCAGGCCTCCACCAGCGATGGGAAGAGTTGCTGCATCAAGCCCTTCTTGTGGGTTTTGAGGGTTTCAAGTTCTTGGGTGGCGGCGGTGATGCGGTCGTCGAGGCTACCTAGACAGTCGGCGATACGCTGTTGTTCATCTGGACTCGGGAAAGCGATCTCCAACTGATCAACTCCAGTTGTTGTTAAATTTGTAAACACGCCACCGTGAGTCGCCCCTCTTTCGAATTGCTCTCGAAGAGTACTCAAGCGGTGAAAGAGGAAATCCTTACTCGCGAGCGACTCGTCGATGTCCACCAACGCCAGAAAGCCGTCGAATACAGG
>JADKDJ010000026.1 GCA_016718405.1 Candidatus Rhodoferax odensensis | reverse complement strand
GCTGCACCTGCGTCGTTTGCGCGAACGTTTGGCCTTGAACGCTTCCCTTGGCGCTGAAGCGCGTGGCACGCCACTTCCCGGCCAGAACACGGGTTGTCAGCGCTTCGGGCGGCTGGTGGCTGTGGCTCGCCTTGCCGGACCCCGTAGGATACGCTGGCGCTGCTTAAGCGCGCGGTGGCACAGGGAGTATCGCCTTTGCGCCGGGGGTGAAAAGTGTTCTCAAGCTCAAGCCAAATTCGTGGGTGTTTGCGTATCAACACGGAAGCAGGCCCTGGGGCCGGGATATGGAACGCGGGTTCGAGACCTTGGGGCGCTGGTTCAAAGCGCACGGATCGCGGGAATGTCATGAAGGATTGAGTGACGACGGCGGCGTACGTTGGCCAGTCCCGCGAACAGGGTGACGGTTGGCACGGCAAGCGGCTTTCGGTGAAGTTGGCGCAACAGCCAGGCTGGCACCCAGCGGCCACGCTCTTCCAGCGCCACTCCCGCTGGCGGATGGTCCATGAAGGCGAAACCGGCTGGTCGAAAGCGAGGGTCTGCCACCCGTAGTTCGATGCGCGTCAGGTGCTTGACGCACTTGTAGTAAGTACTGCGGCAAAGCAACCGGCCGCAACGGTGCGCCGTGTTCCGCCGTTAGGGGTTGGCCCATTGAGCTGGTCGGCCAGCGGCACATCGGGCTGCGGCCGAATCATCTTCAAGTAACCCGGGAGCAAGCTGCGGTAGCCATCCCGCCCGCGCATCACCACAAACCGGGTGTCTGGGTGAAATGTGAAAGCGCAGGCCTGGATGACCTGCCGGTAGAAGTCGGCAAACAACACGCCGCCCCAATGCACCGAAGCCTTAAGCTCCAGGTGGTGACACAGTGAAAGTCGCTGATCTGTGCGGGTGCGTGGCGGACTGTCCGGGGATGCTGGGCAGGAGGTGAGCTCGCGCTGCACGTCACCGCGCAGGTCCTCGGCGGCGTGCGCGCGGTTGTTGCGAGCGGTAGCGCGCGAATCATCCAGAAGCAGGGCTTGCCAATTCATGTTGGCCGGGTGGCCGAGCACCTGGGTGCTGGAGTACGGCGTGCTGTTCCAGGTCAGGGGTTGGGCTGCGGGATCCAGCCCGGCGGAGTCACCGCCAACACGGGCGGCGACAAACGCCAGGCACCTTGCTCCAGGTTGGCACAGGTGCGGGCCGGTACGCCCGTGAGGCGGTGGGCGACCCATTGGGAGGCGTGAAGTGACAGTACCGAACAAACGCCAGCGCCATCCATTCGGCAAAGGGCATGCCCCGCGGGTCCCCAACTACCAGTTGGTCCACCCACTGACGCAACTGGGTGTACGCACTGCTGGTTCGCATCCAGTCCACGAGGTCAACTTTGGGTCTGCGCCACCGCATTGACGCGGCGCAACTGGTGCAGCAAGCGGGCGCGATCCGGATGGTAGGCCACCCCCGGGATGTGAAGCGCGGATCAGGCCGTGGACGCGCGGCGGGCGCCGACTCCGCCTGAAATCGGCTCTGAGATGGCGCCGTGGAACTCACGCAGGGTGTGTGTGGGCGTAGAGCATCAAAGCCAACTGCGACGGGGTGGGGAAGTGGTGAGTACAGGCTGCCGTTGCTGACACCGGCAGCCCACGCGTAGCAGGATCCATTGACGTGGCATCAAGCCATGCTCAAGAAACGCCCGCGCGGCCGCATCAAGGAGTTTGGTTCCGGTTGAGTGGTTCGCCCCGACTAGAGTATAACTCTGAGCTTTACTCCTGTGAGCCGAGCGCTGGCCGTGTTGGCTCAGGTGGCCCACCGCGCGAGGGCTGCAGGCAAACGGCGCCCTGGTCTGGCGTGCCGTACGGATGGCGCGGCACAATCTCTGACTATCTTGCGATGGCACTGGAATCAGCCCCGCCACACCGTCGAGCACCGCGACGCCCCTGATGCCGCTTCTCTGCTGCCAGCAAGTGCGGTGACGACCATCGCGATGGCGGTCATCCCGCCGGGTTTAATGAACCTGTCGCGAGTGCAGGCCGAGACTGCGTTGAGTGACCGGCAAGCCACCCCTGGCCAGAGTTATGCGTGAGGGAGATCGTGCGGATCTGGGCAATGACATTGAAGGACATGTTTCAACGCCAGGAAACCCGCGCCATGCCGATCCACCATCCTATCGGCCCGGCGGGCGAGGCCCGTTCCGCTGAAAAGTGGTGTTCAACCACGGACGGGCCACCACGGACAACACGCATAAACAAGGCCGCTACCGACCCAGCACCGGTACCTGGTGGCCAAGGGTTTCGTGGTGGTGGTTCCGATGCGAAATTTGGTTGTTGGGGAGACCTTTGGCGACTTCGACCCGGAGAAGGCCGGACCGTGCAACACCCGGCGATTGGAGCCCATGGCTGGCGCCGCCTCTGATCAGGTCTTGGCGACGGTGGCGTTTGCCAAAGACGCTGCCTTATGCACACGTCGCGATGGCCAGGTGATGGGGGGTGTCCGTCGGCGGCTTAGCGGCCATTGCCACAGTGGCGCGGCATCCGCCAGGTTTGCTGGGCAACGTCGCTTCTCCGGTGGCAGTGATGGCGGCGATCCCGGTCAAAATCGCCACAGCGCCCGTGCAGTGCAGCTATGGTGGCCAATCATTGGCGTACGCTGGCAAAGGACGCTGCGGCGCGGGTACTTTGGCTCTATTGGCGCAACGATCGGTACTGGGGCGAAGAACACTGGCCTGGCATGGGGCTTGGGTTGAAGGCAGGGTGATGCGGCATTTTCGTCGTTCGCGCCGGTTGGAGACGACGGCCACTCCGGGACTGAGCAATGACATGCAGAGCTGGCTGCCGGTGGTGGACGGCGCTTCCTGGCGCGGCTGGGTTTTAGTCAGCATGCCATTGTGCAGGCGCCACCGGCCAACGCTTACCATGCCGATAATGGCCGACACCGGCCGGGTGCCGCTCAGCGCTCAAAGCAAGGCCAACGGGTATGCGCGCTTCCTGCAGGCATAAGCCGCCGCGTGCGCTTTGCCGTTGGCGTGCGCGCGAACCTGGGGCTACGCCAGTGGTGACTACGCAATGGGCAAGGCGCTCGGGTACTGCCAGCGCGGCGGCGTCCTGCAAACTCCACGCGCGGTGGATGACCGCGTGGTGTGTACCAATGACCAAAGGGCACGAGGCCTGTGCTCAAGCGCCGCGCGCGATTCGGAAGTTGAACAGGTTCTTGCCCTTCGCGCCCCAGAGCGAATCCAGATCGGCAGCAGTTGCTCGGTACGCGCGCGTGCCGATGTCGCCCAGGTCGATCACACGGGACTTGTCCCAGCCAAACTGCGCCAGTATATCAAGCACCTGCCCGGCGCCATCGCGTCATGCCGCTGATGAACAGGACGTGTTCGCCACCCGCCACCGCGTCGGGGTTGACCATCAGTCTGCTGCTCAGAGTGTTGAGGCGTTTTGACGACTTTGTGGTTTGCGGGTGGCGCGCTGGATCTGCTCCCCGTGAATCGGTGTTGACCACTGACAGAATGTGGGCGGCATGCCTTGGGAGAAGTCCAGTGGGTTGGCGATGTCGATCAGCACCTGCCCGCCAGCGCTTGGGTAGCGGTGGCCGCCTGCAACGCCTCCGAGGGACACGCCACCGGCGGTGGCGTTGATGACGATCTCGCCAAAGCGGGCTGCGTCTTGGAAGGTTCAGGACGCCAGTAATTTGACGCCGGAAACCGGCCCTGCGCCTTGGTGTTGACCGCCCGCGACCGCCCATTTTGACCTGGGGCCGAGTGGATGAGCTTGCTGCCGATGGTTTGACCGACGATGCCGGTGCCGAGAATTGCGAATTTCATGATGGTGTCCTGCTTGATAGTTGAGTGGCTCAAGTACTTGATGGCCTGGTCTCGGGATTGAAGTTCGGGCCTTGATAAGCCCATAATGGTTGATTCATTTCAGACCGTTTGGAACAAACCCATCTATGGACCTGTTGCGAAGCCTCGGAGTACTTTCTTACAAGACCGTCAGAGCCGGGAGCTTCTCCGGCGCGGCCAATGCCCTGGGCCTGACCCCGGCCGCAGTCAGCAAGCAGGTTGGCGAATTAGAGAAGGCGCTGGGCACACGCGTGTTCCAACGCAGCACCCGCAACCTGACGCTGACCGAGACCGGCGAGCAACTGCTGCCCCAGACCAGTGGCCCCACGCATGCGCTGCGCCAGGTGAAGACGGCCTGGTGCAGCACAAGGCGCAGCCCTGCGGGCACGCTGCGCATCAGCTTGCGCCGGGCTTCGCGCGCCAGTACATCCTGCCGCCGATGCCGGCTTTCTGACGCGAAGCCTGCGATCAATCTGGACTGGAGTTTTGACAACCGGCACGTCGATCCAGTCAAGGAAGGCTTTGACGCCGCCATCGGCGCGGGCATTGCGTCGGACGCGACCGTGGTCGCGCGGTAGCTGGTACCGCTGCGGCTGGTCACGGTGGCCTCACCGGCTTACCTGATGCGCATGGGCGTGCCGCTGGCCGACCTGGACAAGCACGACTGCATCCGGCTGCGCTCGGCCACCACCGGGCGCTTGCGTGAATGGCAATTACATCGTGGCGGGCGAGGTGGTCAGCGTGCCGGTGACGGGCCGGTGGTGATGAACGACCTGGAGGCGATCTGCGACTGCGCCCCGGTCGCCTGGGCCTGGCACGACTCAGGCGCACCATGCAATGCCATCCGGACTCGGGGCGCCTGGGCAGGTGCTGCCCGAGCTGCGCGCGCCGCCAGGCACGATTCATGTACTTCTACGCTCACGACGCCCGATTGACCCACCAAGGTCAGCGCGTTTGTGGGTTACTTGACCGAGTCCCTGCAGGCCATTGGGTTGCTGGAACGATTGCACGACTTTCTGATTTGGGTCTGTACAGAGGGAAATCCCGCATCTGCATCAGTTAAAGTTACCCCCATTGTGTGCCCTGAGTTGTGGATAAGTGTTCGAATAACTTGTTGGAGTGGCGTCCACTTCCGGGTTTGCAGCGGGCTGCTTAAGAAACAGGCAATGAGCGGCGGTCGGCTGGAGCATGGCTGTATTTTTGAATCCAGCCATGTATCCTCTTTGCCCACGCTCGCCGTGACCACGATTTGCACCCGTCCCCGGCTGACGTGGGGCCCCCGATCCGCTTAGGGAACTCAACCCGAACAGCGTGCGGCGGCGTACGGCGGCACGGGCGATGAGGCTGCCGACACCCGGCCGCTGCTGGTGATCGCTGAGCGCGGGGCTCCGCAAGACCAAACACTATGGCGCACCGCGTGGCAATCTGATTGCCCATGGGGCTGATCCGCAGCGCTGTTGTTGTTGACCTTTTTCGCGCCGGGCGGCGGCCGAGATGGAGCGTCGCGTGGGGCAGGTGCTACATCGACGCGGGGCTGGGCGGCACGCAGCCGGCGCCGTCCTTGCCCTGGGCTGGCACCTTTCACAGCATCGGCGCGCGCTTGTTGCGAGTACGCCGCGCATCGGGCTGGATGCCGCTTGCCATTCATGACCGGGGGTGACGCCGAAGATTTGTTGGGCCTGGTGCGCCGGAGATTGGCTTGTCCAACAGCAAGAGCCGCTTTCCGATGAAGGGCACCTGCCAATGATCTCTCGCGCACGGTCAACAGCGGCGAGCCGCTGGCGCAAGTGCTCAAGACCGTGTTTCCCTGGTGCGCGCAGTGGGAAGTCCGAACTCAAACGCCTGTTTGCTGCCTACGTGCAGGCCAAGCAAGAGCAAAACGTGCTGGACTACGAGACGACCTGCTGTTGTTCTGGGCCGACATGGTGTCCGGAGCCCCGCTAGGCAGAGGTCGGCGCTCGTTTCGACCACGTGCTGGTGGACGAGTACCAGGACACCAACCGCTGCAGGGACGGTGCTATAGACCTGAAGCCCGATGGGCGGGCGTGACGGTGGTGGGCGACGACGCGCAGTCGATCTGATTCGTTCGGTAGCCTACGGTGCGCAATATTCGCGACTTTCCGGAGCGGTTTTCGCAAGCCGCACGGCTGGCGGCGCTGGAACGCAACTACCGCTCCACGCAGGCGATTCTGGACGCCCGAACGCGGTCATTCGGCCTGCGAGCGCTCACAGCAAGACCTGTGGACCGACAAGAAGACCGGCGCCAAGCCCCCAGCTCGTGCTGGTGCCCGATGAGGCCGAGCAGGCAGCTGGGTGCATAGCCGGGTGCTGGAGCATCGCGAAGCGGGCCCACTTTCAAGAGCCAGGCGGTGTTGTTTTCGCACCAGTTCCCATAGTGCGGCGTTGGAGCTGGAGTTGCCGCGGCGCGCCATCCCCTTTGTGAAGTTTGGTGGCCTCAAGTTCCTGGAAGCGGCGCATATCAGGACGTGTTGGCAGTGCTGCGTTTTGCGCAGAACCCGCGGGCCGCATGGCTGGCTTTCAGGGTGACGCAACTGATACCCGGCGTGGGGCCGGTCACCAGCACCCGTCTGCTTGACGCCCTGAGTGACGCAGCCGACCCGGCGCGGTGGTGCGGGCTTCGTGCCACCTGCCGCTGCCGCGCAGGAGGTGGGCGAACTTTGTCGCGATGTATGCCGCGCTGCGCACTACGCACTGCCTGGCCCTCGGACCTGGAGTTGGTCAAGGCCTGGACCTGCCACACCTGGATCGCCTGTTTGACGACGCCCCGGTGCGGCGGAAGGACGTGGAGCAACTGCTGCAACTGGCGGCGAGTTATGTCTCGCGCGAGCGTTTTCCTGACCGAACTCACGCTGGACCCGGGCCGCAATACCAGTGACCAGGCGGGCGCGCCGCACCGGACGGGGACTGACCTGATCCTGTCAACCATCCACTCCGCCAAGGGGCAGAGTGGACCTCGGTGCATGCTCAACGTGGTGGATGGTTGTATCCGTCTGGCATGGCCACCGGTACTGCGGCCGACATCGACGAGGAGCGGCGCCTGTTGCCCGTGGCCACGACGCAGCGTCGCACCTGCACTGTTGGTGCCGCAACGTTTTTTGTAACGCAGCAAACGCCCTAGAAGACCGTCACCTTATGCGGGGCGCAGCCGCTTTATCACCGATGCGATGCTTGGGCAGTTTGAGCGGCAGCGTCTGGCCGCAGGCCGCAGTGGCGGGGCAAGGTGTGGGCGCGCATCCGACCGAGCCGTTGATGCAGGTGCGCCAGCGGGCTGTCAGCCTGGCGCGACACTTACTTGATGGAGGCGCTCAGCGCTCGTCCCACTGGTGTTGCAGCTCGCGTCGGTCGCGCTTGGTGGGGCGGCCAGTGCTGTGGAGTGGGTCGGCTCGGTGCCCATGCGGCGCGCTCGGCGGCTTCTTTGCGCGCGCATGCTGGCCTCGGTCTCGGCATAAGGCGTCTGCGCCACGGGAGCCAGGCCACGTTGGTCGCTCAGGGCCAATACCGTCACGGTACGGGTGACGCCTTGAAGCGCAGTTGCACCACGTCGTCGGCTTTCAGCTCCGCGCGCCGGTTTGACGTCGTTCGTTGTCGACCTGTACCCGGCCTTTGACGATTTCGTCGCAGGCCAGTGATCGCGTCTTGTAGAAGCGGGCGGCCCAGCCATTTGCCGCATCGCAGTTTGTCCATCAGGAGTCATTGTCCGCCAAGTCGCCGGGGGGTAGGCGTGCGGTGGCGTCCAGGCCCTGCACCTGGCCGTGTTCGATGCGGTTGTCGAAAGTTGGATGTCGCCGCCAACGCCAGCACGATCCGTGGGCAAAATCGCCAGCCCCAGGCCGCTACCCGTGCGGGTTTGCCCGGTGCTGAAAGGCTGAAACAGTTGGTTTCAGCGTTCTTCGGAAATGCCCGGGCCACTGTCGCTCACCACCAGCGCGGCAAGGCGCGCGTCGCATAGTAGGCGAACACTCGTGGCGCCCACCGGCGGGCATATGGCTGATGGCGTTGTGCAAAGCAGGTTGCGCGACAGCTCGCGCAGCATCATCGTGGGTCTGCATCGGGGCGCCGCGTCGATGTCAAAGTTAGGTCCTTGTCTGCGACCAGCGGGCCGGAGGTCCAGCGCCACCTCGCGCAGCACCAGCGCCCAGTCCACCGTCATCGGTACCGGCTGCTCGCGCAACTGCGCCACCTTTGGCCAGCGACAGCATCTGGTTGGCCAGCACCGTGGCCTGGTTGACGGTAAGATATTTCGCCATCGCCTGCTGCGGCTCACGTCTCCCCGGCGCGCCGATTGCACCTCACCTTAGTACCGCCAGGTGTGTGCGCAATTGAAGCGTGCGGCGTCGCGGACAAAGCGCTTCTGATGCTCCAGCAGGTAGCGTGCAGGCGCGACATGATGCTGTTGGTGGCCTCCAGCAAGGGCAGCGTAGTTCACGTGGCCCTGGTTGGCGGGCAATGGCGTCAGGGTCCCCATCGCTGCGCGCATTAAAGGTGGCGCTGAGGTCGCGCCGGGCGGGTGGCGCGCTGCACCACCAGCAGCACCACCAAGGTGATCACCCCCACCAGCAGGGCCTGACGCCACAGCGTGTCAACCAGAATCTGGCGCCAGTGCTCGGCGCAGTTCCAGCGTTTCGGCCACCTGCACCACCGCCATGGCGCGACCCTGTTCGCTGGCAACCGGTTGCAGCAAACACCGCCACCGGACCGGGTCGCCGCGGAAAGTGTCGTCATGAAGTCCACCAATGCCGCATAGGGCCCACGCTGGGAATCGTGCCGCGCCACATCCGCAAGTCGGCAAAGCCGTCGACCACGCGGCCATCGACTTGCGATATGCGGTGGACCATGCGGCTGCGGTTGTCCGCCTTCGAAGGGCTTCCAGCGCCGAGTAGGGCACCACTGCGGACAACTTCGCCAGTTCGTCGTGGCCCTGGGCGTCGATATGCCCACCAATCGACTTGGCCGAGGCCAGTAGCGTGCGGTCGTAGGCGGTCGTTACAGCCGCGAGCGTTTGCCGGTACAGACTGAAGGTATCGAGCGCAATGAACAGTACCACCGGCACCAGAATTCCCACCAGCAGGTAGCGCCGCAGCGAGAATGCCGCGCCTGCGCCGGTCGTTGCGGATGCTGTGTTGCCCTCTCGTTCTTGGCTTGATTCATGTAACGACCTTGAGCAGGTAACCCAGTCCGCGCAGGGTCACCAGCATCGCGCCGGTTGGGATGAGTTTCTTTGCAGCCTATAGACCACGACCTCAATAGCCTGGCACTGCACGTTGGACTCACCGGGAAACACCAGTTCGAACAGCCGCTCCTGACACCGCGTGGCCGGGCCGTGCCAGCAGGGGTGCGCAGCAGTGCCAGTTCGCGCGGCGTGAGGTCCAGTACCTGCTTGCCATGGTAGATCGCTCCGCTATCAGGTTCATAGCGCAACGATCCCGTTGGTATTGGGCTAGAGCTTGATTCGACGTTGGATTCCGAGTGGCGGCGATGCAGCGCGCGCACCCTGGCTTCCAACTCGTCCAGGTCAAACGGCTTGGGCAGGTAGTCGTCGGCGCCGCTGTTGAGGCCAATGATTTTGTCGCCCACCGTGCCACGCGCCGTGAGGATCAGCACCGGTGTCGTCAGCCCACCCTTGCGCGCCGCTTCCAACACCCGCAGGCCGTCCTGGCCGGGCAGGCTCAGGTCCAGCAGCACCACGTCGGGTCGCACGTCGGTCCAACGCTGCAGCGCCTGCGCGCCGTCGCCGCACACCTCCACACCCCAGCCCAGGCGCGACAGCGCCCGCACCAGCGTTTTTTGCATGGCCTGTTCGTCTTCGATCAGCAGCAGCTTCATGGGGTGGGATGGTATCGCCTTGGACCCCAGGGCGCTGGCGTGTCAGCACTGGGTTCGGGCGCCAGTGTCCTTGAGTCAAGCGTATGTCTGTCGGGCGAGGTCCACAGTCCGCGCCTGTATCAAAATGACAACTGCAATGCTTGGCAACTTGGTTTAACCTGCCGGGACGGAACACAGGATGACTTCATCAGAACTCAACCACCTGCAAAGCCTGCTGCCCTTGGCCTGCGCCTTGGCTGACGTTGCGCGCCAACGCACCGTGCCGTTGTTTCGCACGCCACTGGAAGTCATTGCCAAGCTCGATGACAGCCCGGTCACGGTGGCCGACCGCAGCGCCGAGGCCAGCATGCGCGAGTTGCTTGCGGCGCGAGTGCCTGACCATGGCATATTGGGTGAAGAGCATGGCCGCGAACGCATGGACGCCGAGTGGCTATGGGTGCTCGACCCGATTGATGGCACCAAGAGCTTCATTACCGGTTCACCCTTGTGGGGACGCTGATCGCATTGCTGCACCATGGGCAGCCGGTGCTGGGCGTGTTGGACATGCCTGTGCTGGACGAGCGTTGGTTGGCGGTGCGTACGCAGCCACCCCAGTGCAACGAGCAGGCGGTGCGTGTCAGTGACTGCGAGAACCTGACCCAAGCACGTGTCTATACCACTTCACCCGATGCCTTCAAAGCGCTCGAGTGGGCCGCTTTTGACGCCCTGAGCCGTGCCTGCGTGCTGCGCCGCTTTGGTGGCGACTGCTACAGCTATGCACAGTTGGCGGGTGGCTATATCGATTTAGTGGTGGAGGCGGGTTTGCGGCCCTACGACTATTTGGCCATGGTCACCCTGGTGCAGCAAGCTGGTGGCATCATCAGCGATTGGGATGGTCAGCCGCTGGGTATCAGTTCCGATGGACGTGTGCTGGCGGCAGCCACGCCGGCGCTGCACGCCCAGGCCTTGGTTCACTTGCGTGGCGCAGGATCGGCCTGAGCGTCAGCGTCCACACGTCGAAGGAAACCCCGATGAGCACACGCACAGGGCCAGCGCCCAGGAACACGCCGCCGTGGCGGCGATCCGTCAATCCGACGCCCAGCGCATCAAGGTCGCGGTCAGCGACATCGATGGTGTGTTGCGCGGCAAATACCTGCATGTGACCAAGTTCCTCGGCGTGGCTGAACCTTTACCCAAGGGCGGCTTTGGCTTTTTGCGACGTGGTGCTGGGCTGGGACATGATGGACAGTTGTTACGACAACACCACTATCACCGGCTGGCAACACGGTTTCCCGGATGCCAACGCGCGCTTGGACTTGGACACACTTCGCCACGTGCCATGGGATCAGAGCGTGCCCTTCTTCCTGGGTGAGTTCGTCAACCCGAACGGCACCCCGCACGCGGCCTGCCCACGCCAGACGCTCAAGCGCGTGCTTCAGCGTGCCGAGAAAATGGGCTTTGCGGTCATGACCGGCATTGAGTTCGAGTGGTACAACTTTCTGGAAACCCCGCAAAGCTGGGCTGCCAAGAAGGGCGTGGCACCCACGCCCCTCACGCCGGGTATGTTTGGCTACTCGCTGTTGCGCATCAACCAGAACCGCGACTTCTTCGCCGCCATCATGGCCGAGATGCAGGCCTTTGGCGTGCCGATAGAGGGCCTGCACACCGAGACCGGCCCAGGCGTTTACGAGGCGGCCATTGGTTTTAGCGAAGCGTTGGAACAGGCCGACCGCGCCATCCTGTTCAAGACTGGCACCAAGGAGATCGGCGCGCGTTTTGGCATCATGCCCAGCTTCATGGCCGCCGCACCAGACCCTGCCGGGCTGCAGCGGGCACATTCACCAGAGTTTGTCTGACGGCAAGAGCAACCTGTTCTTCGACGCCAAGAATCCGCGCAAGATGAGCAAGCTGTTTGAGAGCTACCTGGCCGGGCAGATTGCTTGCATGATGGAGTTCGGCCCCATGATCTGGCCCACCATCAACAGCTACAAACGCCTGGTGGACGGCTACTGGGCGCCGGTCAAACCGACCTGGGGTATGGACAACCGCACCGCGAGTTTCCGCGTCATTGCTGGTAGCCCGAAGTCCACCCGGCTGGAGACGCGCTGCCCTGGTGCTGATGTGAATCCCTACCTGGCCATGGCTGCGGTGATTGCCGCCGGGCTCGATGGGGTTGAGAAGGGCCTCAAACTCACCACGCCGGCGATCACCGGCACCAACCAGGGGGCGGAGCACATTGCCCGTGCCCCGCGCACGCTGATCGAGACCACGCGGATTTTTCAAAAATCCGCCATAGCCCGCGACTGGCTGGGCGACACCTTCGTCGATCACTTTGCCGCAACGCGTGATCGGGAGTGGCGTCAGTGGCTCGATGGCGTGACCGATTGGGAAATGAAGCGTTACTTCGAGATCATCTGAACTGCACAGACCTCGTCCGAACATTGCTATCGACACCCGCCATGACCATCACCAGCTTCTCCTTCCCCACCCCCATCAACTTTGGCGCTGGCGCGCGCAAGCTGGTTGCCGCCCACTTGTTGGAGCAGGGCTTTAAGCGCCCGCTGATCGTGACCGACCGGGCGCTGGGTGCCTTGCCGGTGCTGGCGGAGTTCATCAGCCACTTGTCGGGCCTGGAGGTGGCCGTGTTCTCTGGCGTGTTCGGCAACCCGACCTGCAGCCAGGTGATGGACGGCGCTGCCGCGTACAAGGCACACGGTGCCGACTGCATCATCGGTTTCGGCGGTGGCGCCGCGCTGGACGTGGCCAAGGTGGTGGGGCTGGCGGCCACGCACCCCGGCGACATTCTGGAATACGTGTGGGATCACCCACAGGTGCGGCCGATTGTCAATGCCTTGCCGTACTTCGTGGCCATGCCCACCACCTCGGGCACCGGCTCGGAAGTGGGGCGCTCCAGCGTGGTGAGCGAAAACGACACGCACCTCAAGCGCGTCGTATTCAGCCCGAAGATCTTGGCCCGCATCGTGTTTGCCGACCCCGAGCTGACGCTGGGCTTGCCTGCGCAGGTCACCGCCGCCACCGGCATGGACGCGCTGACGCACAACATCGAGAGTTACCTGTCGCCAGCCTACCACCCGCTGTGTGACGGCATCGCCCTGGAGGGTGCACGCATCGCGGCGGCAGCGCTGGTGACGGCAGTGAAGGACCGGGCAACCTGCGGGCGCGCAGTGACATGATGATGGCCTCGATGATGGTTGCCATTGCCTTCAGAAGGACCTGGGCGCGGTGCACTCCTGCGCCCACGCGCTGGGCGCGGTGTGCGACCTGCACCATGGCTTGGCCAACGCCTTGATGATCGACACCGTGATGGCCTGGAATCTGTCCAGCGCGCCGGCCAAGTTTGAGGAGCTGGCGCATGTCTGTGCCGTGGCCGGCGGTGGCCAAGGTTTTGCGGCGTGGCTGCGGGCACTCAAGCGCAGCGTCGGCATTACCGGCACCCTGTCTTCGCACGGCGTCAAGCCGGAACACCTGGCGCGTCTGGTGGAAGTGGCTACCGCCGACATCTGCCACCAGACCAATCCGCGCCCTTGCACAGCAGCCGATTTTGAGGCGCTGTTCAAGGCCGCGATGTAGTTTGCCGCCACGGAGCCCCGCATGACCGAGCGCCTCAAGATTGGCATCAGCGCCTGCTTTTTCTACCCCGACCCGGCGCGTGCTGCCTTCGCCAAGAAGACCTTGCAGTACGTGGAGCAGTCGGTACCGCAGTGGGTCATGTCCGGCGGCGCGCTGCCGGTGATGATTCCGTCCCCGGTTGGGGTGGCACCGGTGCCAAGCACTTCACCAACGAGGGGGACGGTGTGAGCCTGGGGGACTACGCGCAATGGCTTGATGGCCTGGTGTTGCATGGCGGCGCCGACCTGTGGCCAGGCAGCTACCAGGAAGAACCCATTGACGCCAAGTGGCAGGGTGATGCGGGACGGGACAAGTACGAGATTGCGCTGGTCAACGCCTTCGTGGCCGCGGGCAAGCCGGTGTTTGGTATTTGCCGGGGCATGCAGCTCATCAACGTGGCCTTTGGTGGCACGCTGGTGCAGGATATCCCGACCCAGCGCCCCGACGCGCTGCGCCACCGCGATGCGGACGTGTACGACCAGAACTTCCATACGCTGGACCTGGTGGCGGGCACGCGACTCGCGGGCCTGCTGGGCGGCGCCAGCCACAAGATCAACAGCGTGCATCACCAGTGCGTCAAAGACCTGGCGCCCAATTTCGTGGTGGAGGCGCGCTGCCCCGACGATGGCACGGTGGAGGCCATCCGCCACGACGGCCCGGCTTGGGTGGCTGGCGTGCAGTGGCACCCTGAGTTTCACAAGCTGGAGTACGGAACCCTTGACGACACGCCGATCCTGGCAGACTTTCTTGCCGCAGCCCGCGCCAGCCGGTCATCTTGAAGGCCGGCACGGCGCTCGCGCACTCTCTCACGCAAGGTCCATCTCATGAATTCACTGCTTGTTCACAACCCCGCCACTGGCGAATTGATTGCCACCCTGCCTGCCGACGACGACGCCTCGGTGGCGGCCAAGGCCGCGCGTGCCCGCGCGGCGTTGCCAGCGTGGCGAGCCACGTCCATGGCCGAGCGCGGGGCCTGCATCGCGCGTTTTGCAGCCTTGGTCAAGGTCCGATCGAGCCGCTGGCGCGGGATGACGCGCGAGACAGGCAAGCCGATTCAGATGTCGCGCAACGAGCTCAAGGGCTTTCTGGGGCGGATTGACTTCTTTTTGGCGCAGGTCGAGTCCTGCGTCAAGACCGGGACCGTGTTCGACGACGGTGGCACGACCGAGCGCATCGAGCACACGCCGTTGGGCCTGGTGGCCAACATCTCGGCCTGGAACTACCCGTGGTTCGTGGGAGGCAACGTGTTTGTGCCCGCGCTGCTGACGGGCAACGTGGTGCTGTACAAGCCCTCGGAGTTTGCCACCCAGAGCGGTCTGGAGATGGCGCGCCTGCTGCATGAGGCCGGTGTGCCCAGCGATGTGTTCATCCCCTTGGTGGGCGCTGGTTCGGTCGGCGCGGCATTGATGGAGCAGGACATCGATGGCCTGTTTTTTACCGGTTCGTACGCCACCGGCGTGCGCATTGCGCGCATCCTGGGGCCGCGCATGGTGAAGATGCAGCTCGAACTCGGCGGCAAGGACCCCACCTACGTGTGTGACGACGCTGATGTCAAGAATGCCGCCGCGTCCCTGGCCGACGGCGCCATGTACAACACCGGCCAGAGTTGCTGCTCGGTGGAGCGTATCTACGTGCATGCCAGCATCTATGACGAATTCGTGGCGCACTTTGTGGCCACGGTCAAGGGCTTCAAAATTGGCGACCCGATGGCAGACGACACCTACATCGGCGCCATCACCCGCGTGCCGCAGCTTGACGTACTCGACGCCCAGGTGGCCGACGCCTTGGCTAAAGCCGCCACGCTGCTGTGCGGCGGCAAGCGCCTGGCCGGCCCCGGCAACGGCTACGAGCCCACGGTGTTTCGCGACGTCAACCACTCCATGGAATTGATGCGCGAAGAGTCCTTCGGCCCCATCATCGGCATCCAGAAGGTCGCCAACGACGAGGAAGCCGTGTTCCTCATGAACGACACCCGCTATGGCCTCACCGCCGGTGTGTTCACGCCCGACCGGGCGCGTGCCGAAGCCTTGTTGGCCCAAATCAGGGCCGGCAGCGTCTACTGGAATTGCTGTGACCGCGTCAGCCCGCGTCTGCCCTGGAGTGGCTACGGCGACTCTGGCATCGGCCTGACCCTGTCCACCTACGGCATCCAGACCTTTACCCGGCCAAAGGCTTGGCATTTACGTCAGCTCTGAGTGTGAACGGGTGGCGGTTCGGGGGAGGTGTGGCGTACGCGCGAAGTCGTCGCGCCGACAGCACGCGCATTGTCCGCTTATGCTTCAACCATGACGCACGATTCTGATGCTGACGTATTGCAGACCCTGGCCGATGAGTGGCGTCGGTTTTCGGCGGTGGAGTGCACGCAGGATACGCTGTACGTGGCGATTTGCTCTTTGGTGGCCCAGTCGTCCGATCTGTTGGGCCTGTGCCTGCAAACGCGGCCCGAACAGCGACGCCCCAATCTGTTGTTGGCGGCCATTCACGAGCGCGTGCTGGCGGGCGAGTCGCATGCTGTCTGACTACTTTCCAAGCGTTGGCGGTCAACGCGCCCCAGATGCGGAGTTGGGCGCAACCCTGCGCGATTTTGTGGCGCAGCAACAGGGTCCAATCAGCGCGCACTTGCGTCACCGCCATACGCAGACCAATGAGATTGGTCGTTGTGTGGCGCTGTGGCCAGTGCTGGCGCACATCGCGCAGGAGTCGGGCGGCGCTGCGCTGGCCTTGCTTGACGTCGGCAGCAGTGCCGGCCTGAATCTCGGGGTGGACGCGTACACCCTGTGCTACCACTGCGGTGGCGCGTCCGTGCATGTTGGCGGCGCGCCCCGTACCGACTGCCGCTGCTGCGTTGCGAGTTGCGTGGGGAGCGCAGCCCGCTCGATGGGTTGCGCGAACCTGCCGGTGGCTGGCGCTTTGAGCCACCGCCTGGGGCTGGACCCGATGCCGGTGGACGTGCGTGACACCGACGCCACGCGCTGGCTGCAGGCCTGCGTCTGGCCGTGTGACCTGGTGCGCCAACAACGCTTGGCGCTGGCGCTGGAGCTGGCGCGCCAGCACGGCTGGCAAGTGAAGCAGACCGGCCCGTCCTGCATTGAGGCCATTCACGCCTGGCTCGACGGCTTGCCCAGCGCGGTGCAGCCGGTGGTCTTGAATAGCTGGGTGCTTTGCTACTTCAGCGAACAGGAGCGCGCGCGGCATGAGCAAGCGATGATCGACCTCGTGCGCCAGCGCGGTGTGGTGTGGGTGTCGGCCGAAACGCCTTCTCTGCGGCCCACGGATATGGCGTTGCCTGCGACACCACCCCATGATTCAAAAGGCGCCACGCTGTGGTGCCAGGTCAGCCACCATGCGGGCGAAGTCAGGCAGCGCGCACTGGCCTGGTCGCATCCGCATGGCGCATGGTTGCAGTGGCTGGGGTAGGCGATGTAGCCCTGGACAGCGGAATGACAGCCAGCGCGCGCATCATGGGCTGCACAACAGCTCTTGTTGGAGACCTGCCATGCGTCGCGATGCGTTCTTGAAATCTCTACTGGCCCTGACCGCGGCCGGGGCCTTGCCTTTGTCGGCACAGGCAGGCGTCAACCTGAAAATGATGATCCCGGCCAACCCCGGAGGTGGCTGGGATACCACTGGCCGCGCCCTGGGCAAGGCCTTGCAGGAGGCGGGCGTCGCCTCAGGGGTGGTGTATGAGAACAAAGGCGGTGCCGCCGGTGCACTCGGACTCGCGCAGTTCGCCAGTTCGACCACGGGAGATCCGCATGCCTTGCTGGTCATGGGGGCGGTGATGTTAGGTGGCATCATCACCAACAAATCGCCGGTCGACTTGTCCAAACTGACGCCGATTGCGCGGCTTACCAGTGAGGACAATGTGTTTGTGTTGCCCGCCAGTTCGCCGTTCAAGACCATGGCCGAGGTGGTGGCACAACTGAAGAAAGACCCTGGCAGCGTGAAGTGGGGCGGCGGCTCGCGGGGTTCAACTGAGCACATTGCCGCATGCATTCTGGCGCGTAGCGTGGGGGTAGACCCCAAGAAGGTGAACTACGTGTCGTTTCGCGGCGGTGGCGAGGCCGTTGCGGCGATCCTCGGTGGACAGGTCACCGTAGGGGGCAGCGGTTACAGCGAGTTTGCCGAGCACATTGGGGCGGGCAAGATGCGCGCCATTGGGGTCACCTCGCAGCGCCGTGTGCCGGGCATTCCGGTTGCGACCCTGAAAGAGCAAGGGTTCCAGGTTGTTATAGGCAACTGGCGTGGCGTGTATGCGCCGGCCGACCTCTCTGGCGATCAGCGCGCGGAGCTTGTCAAGATGGTGGTCGCTGCCACCCGCACCAAAGCCTGGACCGATGCCCTTCAGACCAACAAATGGACTCCTGCCCTCTTGACGGGGCGTGAGTTCCAGTCTTTTGTGGACTATGAATTTTCGGCTTTGCGCGCCATTATTTATCTGGCCGGAATGGCGTAGTTCGACTGTTTTTCTCGTGTCTTTTAAACAACTAACCGGAGACTTGCCATGCGTCGTGATGCGTTCCTGAAATCCTTGCTGGCCCTGACCGCAGTCGGGGCATTTCCCCTCTCGGCCCGAGCGGCTACCAACCTGAAGATGATGATCCCGGCCAATCCCGGCGGCGGCTGGGACACCACCGGCCGCGCCTTGGGCAAGGCGCTGCAGGACGCCGGCGTGGCCAGCGCGGTCACCTATGACAACAAGGGCGGCGCGGCCGGCGCCATCGGCCTGGCGCAGTTTTCCAACGGCAGCAAGGGCGACCCCAACGCTTTGATGGTGATGGGTGCGGTGATGCTGGGCGGCATCATCACCGGCAAGCCGCCGGTGGACCTGTCCAAGGTGACGCCGATCGCACGCCTGACCAGCGAATACAACGTCTTTGTGGTGCCGGCGGCCTCGCCGCTGAAGACCATGAAGGACGTGATTGAACAATTGAAGAAGGACCCCGGCAGCGTGAAGTGGGGTGGTGGCTCGCGTGGATCGACCGAGCACATCGCCGCAGCCATGATCGCGCGTGACGTGGGTGTCGAGCCGGCCAAGATCAACTACGTGGCATTCCGCGGCGGCGGTGAGGCGACTGCGGCCATCCTCGGTGGCAACGTCACCATTGGCGGCAGTGGTTACAGCGAGTTCTCGGAGTACATCAAGGCGGGCAAGATGCGCGCGCTGTCGCTGACCTCACCGACCCGCCTCAAGGGCGTGGACATCCCCACCCTCAAGGAGCTGGGCATCAACGTGACGATTGGCAACTGGCGTGGGGTCTATGGCGCGCCGGGCATCACCCCGGCGCAGCGCAAGGAGCTGACCGACCTGGTTCTGAAGGCAACCAAGGCCAAGTCATGGCTGGAGGCGTTGGAAAAGAATAACTGGACTTCGGCGGTGATGGCAGGCGTTGAGTTCGAGAACTTCGTCGATGACGAATTCGCCAGCTTGCGCGCCATCATGGTCAAGGCTGGCATGGTATGAACCGGGCCGCAGCAGGCGCTGATCCGAGACTGCCCTCACTACTGCAAGGCTTGGTTGGGCTGGGTGTGATCGGTGTCGGCGTGGCGCTGGCCGTGGGCGCCTTGGGCATCCCGGCCGATGCGGGTTACGCCGGGGTAGGGCCCAACTTTCTGCCGTGGCTGGTGGCGCTGGCGCTGATGACCTGCGGCGCGTTCATGGTGTACCAGGCGCGTACCGGCGGTTTTCGGCACATGGAAGAGGGCCCCCCGAGCGAGCAGCCCTACTGGCCGGGCTTTGTCTGGATGTCCGCGGGCCTGTTGCTCAACGCCGCATTGATCACCACGATTGGCTTCATCTTCAGCTGCGCCCTGTGTTTTGTGCTGGCCTCTCGTGGCATGCGCGCTGCGCAGGGTCAGGCGCTGGTGGGCGCCAAGCCCTGGCTGACCGATGCGCTGACCGGCCTGCTGATCGCCGCGCCGGTGTACTGGATGTTCACCAAGTTCCTGGCAATCAATCTACCGGGTCTCACGCCAAGCGGATGGCTCTAATCAGTTGAGGACAGCGCTGAAGGTCTGTCCCCCAAGGACTCAGAATGGATATCTGGAACCAACTGCTGCAGGGTTTTGCCACCGCGGGTACGCCGGTGAACCTGCTGTGGGCCTTTGTCGGTTGCGCGCTCGGTACCGCCGTGGGCGTGTTGCCGGGCATCGGACCGGCGACCGCCGTGGCGATGCTGCTGCCGATCACCGCCAAGGTGGATGCCACGGCGTCCATGATCTTCTTTGCCGGCATCTACTACGGCGCCATGTACGGCGGCTCCACCACCTCCATCCTGCTCAACACGCCGGGCGAGACCGCCAGCATGGTCACGGCCATGGAGGGCAACAAGATGGCCAAGAGTGGCCGCGCCGGGGCGGCGTTGGCCACGGCCGCGATTGGCTCGTTCGTGGCAGGCACCATTGCCACCATCCTGGTGACCTTGTTCGCACCGGTGGTGGCCGAGTTCGCCGTCAAGCTTGGCCCGCCTGAGTACTTCATGCTGATGCTGCTGGCCTTTACCACCGTCAGCGCGGTGCTGGGGCAAAGTACGGTGCGGGGGCTCACAGCGCTGTTTGTGGGTCTGGCGGCCGGGCTGGTCGGCCTGGATCAGATCACCGGTCAGGCGCGTTACACCGGTGGTGTGCCGGAGCTGATGGACGGCATCGAGATTGTGCTGGTGGCGGTCGGCCTGTTTGCCGTGGCCGAAGCCTTGCACGCGGTGTTGTTTGAAGGTCGGGTAGTCGAATCGTCCAACAAACTGAGCCGCGTCAGCATGACGGCCAGCGACTGGCGCCGCTCTATCCCCGCATGGCTGCGCGGCACCGCCATTGGTGCACCGTTTGGCTGTATTCCGGCCGGGGGAACTGAAATACCGACCTTCCTGAGCTACGCCACCGAGAAAAAATTGGCCCCACCGGCCCATCAGGCTGAGTTCGGCGACAAGGGCGCGATTGAAGGTGTAGCGGGTCCCGAGGCCGCCAACAATGCCACCGTCACCGCGGCGCTGATTCCCTTGTTGACGCTGGGAATTCCCACCTCGAATACCACTGCGATTCTGCTGGGCGCCTTCCAGAACTACGGAATTCAACCAGGCCCCCAACTGTTTAGCAGTTCGTCGGCACTGGTGTGGGCCCTGATCGCCTCACTGTATATCGGCAACGTGATGCTGTTGGTGCTCAACCTGCCTTTGGTAGGTATGTGGGTCAAATTGTTGAAGGTGCCCAAGCCACAACTGTATGCGGGCATTCTGATCTTCGCCACGGTGGGCGCCTACGGCATGCGCCAAAGCGCCTTTGACCTGTTCCTGCTCTATGGCATCGGTGTGTTGGGCTTGATCATGCGCCGCTTCAACTTCCCCACCGCGCCGGTGGTGGTAGGCATGATTCTGGGCCCCTTGGCCGAGGCGCAGTTGCGCAACGCGATTTCCATCGGAGAGGGCAGCGCGATGGTGTTCCTGCAGCGACCGATGGCGCTGACTTTGCTGCTGGTGGTGGTGGCGGTGCTGGCGGTGCCGAAGTTGCTGAAGCGGTGGAAGCGGGTTGCAGACTGACGCTGTCGCTTGGTCATGAAATCCAGGGTGCGGGTGAATGGCATTTACTTGAGGAAGCTTCGGTTTGCGCTGCGCCTGTCGAGGCTTATGTGCGGAGCTATTGCGCTGGACTTGCAGCGACGTGGCGCTGCCCGCTGCGGCGAATCGCGGCCATCATGGTCGCCGCATCTTGCCTTGCAGAGCCGCGACAAAGCCCGGATCCAACTCGACATGACGCGGCGTGACCTCAGCAAGTTGAATCTTCTTCCGGGCCTCGGGGTAGTTGCCGACATAGAACAGGGTGACGGCCCAGTTCTGCAGATTCAAGGTGTACTGCGGCGCCTTCTCGTGGAGACGCGCAAAGCGGGCAAAGGCATCCTAGAGTCGCGCTTCATCCTTGGTTTGTGCGCCAGCGATACCGAGCGTCTTGGCGTGGTCAACGGCGAAATCGAGGTTAGTCTGGTTTGTTGCCCTGACGCAGGAACTGCCAGCCGCGAGCTGAGGCAGCCTCGGCCGCCTTCTGTCGGTCGCCCTTGTAGAAGTCATCGATGCCTGCGAGGCATTTCGCATCCGCAGTCTTCTGCATGTCGCTCTTCGGTCCCGCGCCATACTTTGGCTGGGGGTTGGTCTCCTGAGCCAGCGCGACGGAAGTCGCGAAGCCGGTTGCAAACAAGAAGGCCAGGCCAAGTGCGCGCAAAGGGCTCATGGGTGACCTATCTTGTTAGAGGTGAGACGTTGACGTCAGCTTGATTGGTTAGGCTCATTCTTCGACAAGCGCCTTGTCAGTCGCCTCGGCGAGCGACTTGAGAAAACGGATCGCCTTATCAAGGTCTTCGCGTTTGATCAGGTGCGGGGCTGGTGGTGCGCCTGTGACGAGAGGCTTAGATCTGTGCACTGCATCACCTCGCTTTGAGATGAGATCGTCGAGTGTTTTCTTGGCCTTCGCGCTGTCGTAGTTGGCCCATTCCCAGCCAGCCACAACGTCGGTCTCAAGGAAATCATGAAACAGCTTCTTGGTCTTCTCAGAAGTCGGGTTGTGAAAGCGCTTTAGTTCATCTTCCAATCGACCGGTGACGAACTTGCCAACGTAGCTGCCGTTCACAATTCGCAGCCGACGAGAGACTTCTTCACGGATGCGGTCCTCAACATATGTCTCCCACGCCGTGAGTGCCATGACCAGCCCGGCACGCTTAAGCACTTCGGCGCTGGCAGGCGGCGGCTTGGGCATGGAATCAAAGTGGGCGAGAAGGTCCTCGGCGTCTTTGATTGAACTATCAAAGGAAGTGAGTGCTTTTGACATGTGCGATGAGCTTGTTTGAAGTTACCGGCCCGCGCGGCTCTTCGCGCAGGTCCAATGGAATGACGGGCTGGCGCTAAATTTCATCGATTCGCCGAGCCGAAAAATTCCAGTTTTCAGGAAGCCGTTCGGAAAACGATGACTTTGGGCTGTAGCGAAGGCGATCTTCTTGCAGTGAGCCGTAGCCCTCGCCATTTCGCTGACTACTGAGTTGAGCGGCGATGGCTGGGGGGCGAGCCACGTATGTTCTTGGAACGCCGCCGATCGCAATGTCAGCAAATTGGACAAAAAAGAAAACGACGTCATCTCGTTGTGCTGCAAGCCAACGATCAATGGCTTCGTGATAGGTGACACCATTCTCTTTGTATCGAACTGCGAGCATCCATCCTCCGTCTTGGCTTCCCTTTACAGAAATGGGGAGCATTCGCTTGTCTTTGACTGCAACGAGGTCGAAATCGGGTTGGTTTGCACCGTACTGCACAAGTACGTCATAGCCAGCCTGAGCGAGGAGGCAAGCTGTGTACGATTCGGCGGCGATTTCGCACTGGCGTGGCGTCATTGGTTAGCGCCAACGTAGTGTCCAGAGCAATACCTGCTCAACAGACTGGACATTGATTGAGAAGCGGGACATCAAATGCTCCTGAAAACAGCTTGCAGACTGCCATCCGACCGATTCTTCGAAATCTTCAACAGGCATGGGGAGTTCGTAAAACCCAACAGACTGACGTCGGTTGATTCTAGAACCCAACGGTTGCCAAGCCCATCCCCCAAACGAGTCATTCCCGCGCGATGAAGCCTGCTGCCGACCCTACTGTCCGGGCGGGTGGGGCGCTGTCCGGCTGGTGGCGGTGTTGGCCGGGCTCAATGGCTGGCTGGCTTTGGTCGCGGTGGGTTCGGCCCAGGCTTGTTGCAGGTCGGTTGGGGACGTTGCCGCGGCAAAGTAGGCGCCGGGTCGCAGGCCCTGGTCGTGGCCAATCAGGTGTTTGATGAGGCTGTCCAAGGCCGGCACCACCTCGGCGGGCGGGGCTTGGCGCTCCGAGCCATTGCTGGTGACTTCAGCGGCGTGGCCCTCGTTCAGGCGGATACGCAGGATGGGCACGCCCGGTACGTCGGCGCTGGGGCAGCGCTGGCCGCCGCTGTACAGGCCCTTGGTCACGCTGCCGTCGTTCAGCGTCAGGTCAAACACCACGCGGTTGTGCACGGTGACGTGCGCCGCGTACTGGCAGTGTTGGGACACTTCACGCACTTGCAACAGGAAGGTGCGCGCGCTATCGGCCGCTGCTGGCGACAAGCCTCGTGCATGGGCTGGCGTGAGGCGGGACACAGCCGCGTCGAGCCGTTCGTTGAACATCGCCACCAGTTTCGGGTTGGACGTGTTGCCGGGCTGGCTGTGGGCCTGGTAGTACCAGCGCAAGAACACTACGACCGCGATACCGCTCACAATCAGCGCGACGACGGGCCACAACATGGTTGATCCTTTGGGGTTTGGCATGGCTGGCATTGTCGCTTTGATTGGCGACGCAGGCGCGCGGGAGCGCAATCACGAAGCCAGTTTGTTCTGTCGGTTTGTGTCAGCGTGCGGGGAACGATGCCACAATCGTGCTGTCGCCAAAGGTCTGGTTGGCGGGCGTGATCCGAAGTGTTGGATGACATCGGCTCCACGCTTGCGGCTCCATGACTTCTCTTTGGTCCGTGCTGATTGCCAAGCGCGAGGAAATTCATGAGTAAAGCAGTCGAAGGTCGGGTCCTTGGTCAGCTCTTGCGGATGCAAAGTTGCCTCTTGGGCCTGTCAGACGCTGAACTGGTCCCCTTTGTCATTCGTGAGCTGGCGGATGTTCCCGGCGTTGGGCATATTGAATTCGCTGCCGTGGAGCAGGGCGATCAGGGGCACGGCATCCACTACCGCCTGGCCAGCGGCGCGCAGTTTCATGGCGAACTGATCTTTGGTCTGACGGACGCCACGGCCTTCGCGCCGTACGCCGACCCTGTGCGCGGCTGTGTATCGATGCTGACACATATCCTTGAGGAGCGACGCCAACGCGCAGCCGTCGATCGGCACGCGAGTGATCTTGAGCAACAGTACCTGGCCATCGTCGGGGTGATGGTGATGGCGCTCGATCGCGACGGACGGATCGCGATGATCAACAAGAAAGGGGCACAGCTGCTCGGCTGCGCCGAGAGCGCTTTGCTTGGCACCGATTGGTTCGAGAACTTTTTGCCAGCGGATGAGCGCGATTCGGTTCGACGAGTTTTCGACACATTGATGTTGGGTCAGACGCAGTTGCTTGAGCATCACGAAAACTACATCGTCAATGCCAGCGGACAGAAGCTGATACTGGCCTGGAACAACAGCCTGCTGCATGACGAGGCAGGACAAGTGGTGGGCACACTGTCTTGCGCCGAGGACATTACCGAGCGCCGGGCGGTAGAACAGGATCGGCTTGCAGCACAGAACGCCCTGCGCGACAGCGAAGCGCGTATGCGGCTGTTTTTCGACAATGTCCCGGTCGGCATCTTTGTCTCCACTCGCGCGGGCAAGTTTGTTTATGTCAATGCGGCCCTGCCGCGAATCTTGGGTTACGACTCGCCCGAGGAATTGATCACGGTGGTTAATCGCAGCTCCATTGCAGAGGCGGTGTACGTCGAACCCGGGCGACGCCAGCAGGTGATTCAGGCTTTCGATCGCAGCCAAGAGCGATGGCATTGCACCGAGAACCGTTACCGACGCAAGGATGGGGAGGTGATTGATGCGATTCTTTCCTTGGGTGAACAGTACGACAGCGCCACCGCCGAGCTTCGATATTTCGGGGTCATCACCGACATCAGCGAGGGCAAACGCATGGAGGGTGAGCTGACGGAGAGCCGGGAAAAGTTTCGTGGCTTGAGTGAGGCGGCGTTCGAGGCCATCTTCATCTCCGAAAAAGGGCGTTGCCTGGAACAGAATCAACGTGCCGAGCAGATGTTCGGCTATAGCGCACAAGAAGCCCTTGGTCGGCCGGGCACGGATTGGATCGCCCCAGCCGATCGTGAGCTGGTCATCAAGAACATGATGAGCGGTTATGAGTTGCCATACGAGGTGACTGCCTTGCGCAAGGACGGCTCAACGTTTCCGGCCACGATCCGTGGCAAGGGAATGCAATACAAGGACCGGGTGGTGCGGGTGACGTCATTGAGTGACATCACCGAGCGCAAGCAGGCGCAGGATGAAATTCTGCGTGAGCGTGATTTCAGTCGCGCCGCGCTGGACAGCCTGCCCGGCCTGTTTTACCTGATTGACCAACAAGGCCAATTCCTGCGATGGAACCAGAACTTCGAGACGGTGTCGGGCTACGACTCCGCCGAGATTTCACGCCTGTCGCCACTGGACTTCTTTGACGCCGATGAGCAAGCACCGGTAGCGGCTGCCATTGAGCGGGTCTATGAGCAGGGTGAAGCGCAGGTGGAGGCATGGTTTCTGACCAAGAACCGGGCCAAGATTCCTTTTCTGTTCAACGGCAAGCGTTGTTTGTTTGACGGCAAGCCTTGTCTGATGGGGATGGGCATTGATATCACTGAGCGCAAGCGTGCCGACGAGCGAATCGAGCATCTCGCGTTTTATGACCCGCTCACCAATCTGCCTAACCGGCGTCTTTTGCTGGATCGGCTGGAGCAAGCGATTTCGAGCAGTACCCGCCACGTTCGTCACGGGGCTTTGATGCTGCTCGACATGGACGACTTCAAGACACTCAACGATACGCTGGGGCACGATGTTGGTGATCAGTTCTTGGTGGAGGTCGCGAGTCGCTTGCAAGCGTCGGTTCGCGAGGGTGATACCGTCGCGCGGCATGGTGGCGACGAGTTTGTGGTGATATTGGAAGACCTTAGCGAAGGCGCGCTTGCGGTGGTGCAGGCCGAGAGCGTTGCGGTCAAGATACTGAAGGCGGTGAGCCAGCCCTATGTGCTGGACTTGACCATTGCTGATGGTCAGAACCATACCCGCGCCTACCACGGCACGTCGAGCATTGGCATCACCCTTTTTCTGGGTAGCGCCGTATCGGTTGATGAGCTGATGCGTCGTGCCGATACCGCTATGTACCAGGCCAAGGCTGCTGGCCGCAACGCCTTGCGTTTTTTCGATCCCGAGATGCAGTCCGCCGTCACGGCACGCGCCGCGCTGGACAACGATCTGCGCGACGCTGTTCGCGAGGGGCAGTTCGTTCTCTATTACCAGCCGCAGGTTGATGTCGATGCACGATACACCGGCGCCGAGGCGCTGCTGCGGTGGCAGCATCCCCGGCGGGGCCTGGTGCCGCCTGCCGAGTTCATTGCGCACGCCGAGGCGACCGGGCTTATTGTCGCCATTGGACAGTGGGTGCTGGAGACGGCGTGCGCGCAATTGGTGATCTGGGCCACGCAGCCGCGTGCCTCGCACCTGACACTTGCGGTTAATGTCAGTGCCCGGCAGTTCCGTGATGTGGACTTTGTGGAGCAGATTCTGGCCATAGTGCGCCGCACGGGGGTCAACCCTAGGAAGCTGAAGCTGGAATTGACGGAGAGTGTGTTGCTCGAACAGGTGGAGGACACCATTGCCAAGATGACAGCACTGCAAGCGGCTGGGATCGGCTTCGCGCTGGACGACTTCGGTACGGGCTATTCCTCTCTGTCTTACCTCCAGCGCCTGCCACTGGATCAACTCAAGATCGACCAGTCCTTCGTGCGGGACGTGCTGACCGACCCGAACGACGCAGCCATCGCGCGCACCATCGTGGCGCTGGCGCACAGTATGGGCCTGGCTGTGATCGCCGAGGGTGTGGAGACCCAGGCCCAGCGCGAGTTTCTGGCCGCCAACGGCTGCATGGCCTACCAGGGCTATCTGTTTGGGCGACCGGCGCCGATACAGAATTTCCGGTGGTGAACAGTTGCCGTCGCTTGATCAGGCCGCCGGAACAGCGCGGACCAGCGCAGCGCTTGCGGAAGTTTGCGATTAGACTTTCGCCACTACGGTAGCTTGGGACATCGCGATGAAGGTCCATCATTTCGGCCGGTATGAAGAACGACGCTGGCGCCCCATCGTCTGGACCTCCGAGCTTGAGGTCGGCGTTGAGACCATCGACAAGGCCCACCGCGAGCTGATTGAACTCTACAACGCGGTGCGTGAGGCCAGTCAGCTGAAGGACCGGGCCTGGACCGGCGTGCTGCTGGAGCGGCTTGGCAACGCGACGGCGGCGCATTTCGAGGAAGAAGAAATGTTGATGTCGGGCATCAACTACGCGCAGGCGCCCGACCACAAGGAGGAGCACCGCAAGCTGCTTGATGAGTTCGCGCATCAGGTTGACGAGTGGCGTGATCGACACGACTCTGCCGAGTTGCTGTGCCGGTTTCTGTACGCTTGGCTACATGCGCATGTTGCCGCAATGGATTCCAACTTGGCGCGCTTGATCAACGATCGGTTGGCTTCTGGCGGTGGTGAGTAGCTAGCACCATATCAGCCCTTGGGGGCGGTCCCCGCGCGGTAACATCTTGGCATGCCCAATACCGACGCCCTGCCACGCGACGCTCAGAGCATTCTGGAGCTGGCTGCGCGCTCCATGTTTGACCTGTTTGCCAACGCCAGCGAAGGCATGATGCTGGTGGACCGGCAGGCGAGGGTGGTGTGGATCAATGAGCAGTACAAGCGTTTTCTGCCAGCCTTGGGCTTCGATCGGGTGGAAGACTTTGTAGGCCATCCAGTGGCCAGCGTCGTGCAAAACACGCAAATGCACCAGGTCCTCGAGAGCGGCAAACCGATCCTGATCGACTTGCTGAGCAACCGGGCCGGTACCTTTGTGGTCAGCCGTGTGCCGCTGCGTGACGCGGCGGGCGAAGTGATTGGGGCATTGGGTATTGTGCTTTTTGATCACGCTGAAACTGCCTTGGCGCCTCTGATTCAGAAGTTTTCCATGCTGCAGCGCGACCTGGACGAAGCGCGCCGCGAGCTCGCCACACAGCGCCTGCAGCACGGCGCCGGCAAGCGCCAGTCCAAATACACCTTTGCCAGCTTTGTGGGGACCAGCCCGGCGGCGGTGGAGGTCAAACGCCAGGCCCGGCGTGCGGCGCTGTCAAGCAGCCCGGTGTTGCTGCTGGGTGAGACCGGTACCGGCAAGGAACTGCTGGCGCACGCCATTCACGCATCGTCTGCCCGCGCGCGTGGGCCCTTCATCAGCGTGAACATCGCGGCCGTGCCCGATACCCTGCTGGAGGCTGAGTTTTTCGGCGTCGCGCCGGGGGCCTTCACCGGGGCGGAGCGCAAGGGGCGCGACGGCAAGTTTCGCCTGGCCGATGGTGGCACCTTGTTTCTCGATGAGATTGGCGACATGCCTGTCGCACTCCAATCGAAATCGCTGAGGGCGCTGCAAGAAGGCGAGATTGAACCGCTGGGCTCCAACAAGCTGGTTCCCTTTGACGCCCGTGTGATTGCGGCCACTTCGCGCGACCTGGTCAAGCTGGTGCGCGAGGGCAGTTTTCGTGAAGACTTGTTCTATCGGCTCAACGTGCTGCCCATTCGTGTGCCGGCGCTGCGCGATCGGCGCGAGGACATTGCGGCGCTGGTCGAAGCCTTGGGTGAAGACATGGCCTTGCGCAGCGGCGACCAGCCGCCCGAGCTGAGCGCCGATGCGCTGGCGCTGCTGGCTGCGCAGCACTGGCGCGGCAACATTCGCGAGCTGCGCAACGTGCTGGAGCAAGCCACCATGCGCGGCGAGTCGCACCACATCACGGCTGGGCAGCTTGAAGCCGTATTGCGTGAAGCTGGGGGTGGAGCAAGTCGCGCCAGCGCTGCCCGCGCAGACGCCGCGGACAGCGGCGTCTGCCCTGGACCCCAATGGCGCGGTGCGTCCCCTGGCCGAACAGGTTGCCGAGTTGGAGCAACGCGCGATTGCTGCGGCCATGGCCGCCACCCGGGGCAACAAGGCGGCAGCGGCCAAGATGCTCGGTATCGCGCGTGCAACTTTTTATGCCAAGACCGCGCTGGATTGACGTACAGCGATCCTGGCTTACCATTGCGAGCCATGCGCTGCGCTGCCTGCCTGACTGACAATCCGCCCACGCACCACTTCTGCGAGTGCTGCGGCCTGGGGCTGCCCCAGCCGTGCCCCAGTTGTCAGCACCTCTGCGGCGCAACGGCGCGGTTTTGTGGGGCATGTGGCACGCCACTGGAGCGACACGATGGCGCTCTGGTGCTGCAAAGCGAGCCGAAAGTTCCTGTAGAGATCTGGGGCGAGCTCAAAACAGCCACCGTGCTGTTTGCCGACATTGTTGGCTCCACCGGGCACATCGCAGGTCTGGATGCAGAGCAGGCCATGGAGCAACTGCGTCCGGCCATTTTTGGCATGTGCGAGGCGGTTGAGCGTTTTGGCGGGACCGTGGTGCGCACCCTGGGTGATGGCGTGATGGCCTTGTTTGGTGTGCCCAGGGCACTTGAGGGTCACGCCTTGTTGGCCTGCCATGCGGCGCAGGCGATGGTGCTCGCCAGTGGCAACTGGGCCGTGGCGCTTCCGATTCGGGTTGGCCTGCATTCAGGCCAGGTCGCATCAGACCCACAAGACGCCAAATATGGATTGGGCGGCGGCGCTCATGGCCTGACGATTCACCTGGCCAGCCGGGTGGTGGCACTGGCGCAGCCCGGTGGCATTTGCCTCACCGAAGTGACCAGGGGCCTGCTGGGTCACAGCGCTGGCACGCGCTGGATGGGTGACTTTGCGCTCAAGGGTATTGCCGCACTTACGCCGATTTATGAGCTGCAGTCGGTTGTCGGCGCGCGCGCCGATGGTCGTATGGGTCCGCACTTCGATGCGGCGGCCGGTCTGGACGGTGCTGCACAGCAGGTGTCGACGTTTCGGGGGCGCCAGCTTGAGTTGGACATCCTCAAGGCCGCGCTGGCGCGTGCCCAGGCGGGGGATGCGCGCGTGCTGGGTATCTGCGCCGAGCCCGGCGGTGGCAAGAGTCGCTTGAGCCTGGAGTTTGTTCGGCTGTGCCGGGCGCAGGGCCTGAACGTCTGTGAGGTGCGGGCGCAACTGTATGGTCAGGCCACGCCGCTGCAACCCATCCTGGCCTTGCTGCGGCGCCAGTACTTTCACATTGCCGGTACCGACAGCGCCGACATTGCGCGCACCCGTATCACACAGCGCTTGCAAGCCCTGCAAGTCGGTGCGCAGGATATTGAACTGACGTGCGAGTTCCTGGGTGTCGCAGCACCCGATGCGCCACAGTGCGCGCTGAGTCCGCGCGCCAAACACGAACGCGTGCTCGATCTGATGCGCCAGCTGGTGCGCGAGGCCGGACGCCAGCCCGGCGTCATCTTGTTTGAAGACCTGCACTGGCTCGACGAGGCGAGTGAGGGTTTTGTGACCGCCCTGGTGGAAGCAGTAGCCGGCAGCCACACCCTGGTGCTGATGAACTACCGGCCCCAGTACCAGGCGAGCTGGGCGAACGCCGCGCACTTTACGCAAATCAATCTGCCCGACCTTGGCGCCAGCGACATGCATGTGCTGGTCGATGAACTGCTGGGGCGGCGCCCGGAGTTGGCAGAAGTGTGCGAGAGGATCGTGGTGCGCAGTGCGGGCAACCCGTTCTTCGCGGAGGAACTGGCCCGCACGCTGATTGAAAGCGCCTTGCTGTCCGATATTGGGCCAGCCGGTGTGTCGCCACGGCGCCTGGAGCAGATTGAACACGCCATGCCCGACACCGTACAGGCCATTATTGGCGCCAAGGTCGACCGACTGGGCGAGCCGGAGAAGACGCTGCTGCAGATGTGCGCCATCATCGGCAAAGAGATTCCCATGGCCGTGATCGAGCAGGTGGCCAGCCACTTGCGACTGGTGTTGAGCGCGGCCTGGCCGGTTTGTGCCAGGCGGGTTTGATTCTGGCGCAAAGTGACGCCGGTAAACGCTGCTTTGTGTTTCGTCACCCCATCATCCAGGAGGTGACCACAGCATGCAGCTCAAGGTACGCCGGGTCTCGCTGCATCTGGCGGTGGCGCAGGTGATGCAGACGTACTACCGTGAGCGGCTCGACGAGTTTGCCGGTTTGATCGCCTACCATTACGAGGCGGCGCAGGAGTTCTCGATTGCGGCGCAGCACTTGGCGCGCGCGGCGCGCTGGATCGGCACCACCGATTCGGCGCAGGCGGGTCAGTTGTGGCGCAAGGTGTGGGAATGTCGCAAGACCAGCCACGGTCAGCCACTACCGACAGCTTGCGTGCCCTGGCCGGTGGTCGTATCGTTCACCTGGACTGGCGCGAGGGCTTGACGCTTGACGAAGTACAGCGTCTGACGGGCGAAGCGCTGACCTTGGCCGCCCATGGCGACGCGAGGCTGGTTCAATTGCTGCTGTTTGCGCGCGGGCGCATGATGCAGTCCAGCGGGCTGGCGGCCGATTCTATGTTGATAGCCTGCACGAAGCCTTGTTTGAGCCCTGGCCACGCTCGATGCCGGGCGACGGGCCACTTTGAACCTGGCACTCAGCCACGCGCACGCGTGGTCGGGCCTGTTGGAGCAAGGATTGGCGGCAAACGACATCGCGTTGGATGGCCTGACCGCCATCGACCAGTTTGACCGAGATTTCATTGGGTTCAACATCGAGCAATGGGCCATGAGCATTCGCGTACGCCTGCTCAAT
>JADKDJ010000025.1 GCA_016718405.1 Candidatus Rhodoferax odensensis | reverse complement strand
GGCATCAGCAGCGGGCAAGATCTGGAAGTGAGTCTGGCAATCAAGCCCACCAGTTCCATCAGCACACCGCGCGAGTCGATCGACATCCATGGCCACACTACCGAGGTGATCACCAAGGGTCGACACGACCCTTGCGTAGGTGTGCGCGCCGCGCCGATTGCCGAGGCCATGCTGGCGCTGGTGGTCATGGAGCATGCGTTGCGGAATCGGGCGCAGTGCGGTGATGTTCGGTGCAGTCTGCCCCCTATTGCTGCGCAAGCCTGAACGGGCACTTCGCCAACAACTCAATCGCTCGCTCGTTTGAAAGCACCGACCATGAAAACCATCTTAGTCCTCAATGGCCCGAACCTCAATTTGCTGGGCACGCGCGAGCCGCAGGTTTACGGCTCCCAAAACCTTGCCGATGTGCAAGCCCTGTGTGACGGCGCTTGTGACGCCAATGGCTTTGACCTTGACTTTCGCCAGAGCAACCACGAGGGTGAATTGGTGGACTGGATTCACGAGGCTGGGCGCTTGCACGCGGACGGCACCCTGGCGGGTGTGATCCTCAACGCCGGCGCCTACACCCACACCAGCGTGGCGCTGCACGATGCCATCAAGGGCACTGGTGTGACGCTGATTGAGCTGCACATCAGCAACGTGTTTGCGCGCGAGGCGTTTCGCCACCACTCCTATATCTCGCCAGTGGCCAAGGCGGTGATGTGCGGTTTTGGCGTCAATGGCTACGCGCTGGCGATTGCCGCGCTGGCGGCCATGCAAACCAAGGGTGCGTGAGCATGACCTTGCGCACCCCCGAATTGCTGGCCCCGGCGGGCTCGCTGGCGATGCTGAAAACGGCCTTTGCCTTTGGCGCCACTGCCATCTACGCCGGCCAGCCGCGTTACTCGCTGCGCGTGCGCAATAACGACTTTGGCGACATTGCGGTGTTGCAGCAGGGCATTGATTACGCGCACAGCCTGGGCCACAAGTTCTTTTTGGTGTCCAACATTTTTCCGCACGGCAACAAGATCAAGAACTACGTGCAGAACATGGCGCCGGTAGTCGCATTGAAGCCCGACGCCATGATCATGTCCGACCCCGGCCTGATCATGATGGTGCGCGAGACTTGGCCCGAGATGGAGATCCACCTCTCGGTGCAGGCCAACACGGTGAACGCGGCGGCGGTGCGCTTCTGGAAGAGTGTGGGCATCAGCCGGGTGATCTTGTCGCGTGAGTTGTCGCTGGACCAGGTGGAGCAGATTCGCCAGGACTGTCCCGATACCGAGCTGGAAGTGTTCGTGCACGGCGCCTTGTGCATCGCCTATTCGGGCCGCTGCCTGCTGTCGGGCTACTTCAACCACCGCGACGCCAACCAAGGCAGTTGTACCAACTCTTGTCGCTGGGACTACAAGACTCAGGCCGGTGTGGTGGACGCTTCGGGTGATGTCCTGGCACCCAAAGATGCGGCCGAACGGGTGCACGAACTGGTGCGCGACCAGGTTTACCTGATCGAGGAGAGTCAGCGCCCCGGCAGCTTCATGCCGATCGAGGAAGACGAACACGGCACCTACGTGATGAACTCCAAGGACTTGCGCGCCATCGAGCACGTCCGGCGTCTGGTCGAGATCGGCGTCGATTCGCTCAAGATCGAGGGGCGCACCAAGAGCCCCTATTACGTGGCGCGCACGGTGCAGAGTTACCGCCGCGCCATTGACGACGCGGTGGCCGGGCGCGAGCTTGACCCGGCTTTGCTGGGACAGCTCGAAGGGTTGGCCAATCGGGGCTACACCTCGGGGTTCTTTCAGCGCCACACGCCGCAGGAAACACAGAACTACCTGCGTGGCTACTCTGAGTCCGGGCGAAGCCTCTACGTGGGCGACGTCTTGTCGTATGACGCCACCCGTGGTCTGGCAGAAGTACGCGTGCGCAACCGCTTTACCGTGGGTGACTGGCTGGAGATCATCCACCCGCAGGGCAACCGGGATGTAAGGCTCGTCGCGATGCAAGACCTGGATGGTCAGCCAATGGCCGTTGCGCCCGGCAGCGGTCATGTGGTGTGGCTGCCGCTGTTGCCCAGCGATGTGGGGGCCTTCGTGGCGCGTTACGTGGCCGTGCCGGATGGCCAGGTCCCCGGCGGGGCGCCGCTTGGGCTGCCAGTGACCGGCGAGCCAGCCTGACGCACGCCGATGAGCGCCGCGCCGGGCTGCCCCACGCAAGTTCCGCCGTCTGTCAGGTCGAAGGCAACGCCGTGAGCGCATTGGCCAGACCCTCAGCCGCGAGCGTGTTGGTGGTCAACGAGGACGAGGTAGAGCTCAGTGCCATCCGCGCCCAGGGCGCGGGCGGTCAGAACGTCAACAAAGTCTCCAGCGCGATCCATTTGCGCTTTGACATTGGCGCCTCAACATTGCCGGATGACGTGAAGGAGCGCCTGCTGGCGCTGCGCGACAGCCGCATCACCCAGGACGGCGTGCTGGTGATCAAGGCGCAGCAACACCGCACGCAGGACATGAACCGGCTCGATGCCTTCAGCCGATTGCACGAACTGGTCAACAGCGTGGCCTTGCCACCCAAGCCCCGGCGCGCCACCAAGCCGACCTATGGCTCGAAACAGGAGCGGCTCAAGGGTAAAAGCGCCCGCGCTCAAGTCAAGACCCTGCGTGCCAAGGTCGGCCGCAGCGATGAGTGAGTATCGCCACGTTTCGCCCATGCGGCATGTATGCATCCATGTCCCTCGGGTGGTGCGCTTGCCCGCCCGATCCACACAGGCCCACAAGTGTGCACGACAGTGTCAACAGCCGCGGCCCGGGGGGCTCAACGCCCCCCCCCTGCCGCCCCACAGCGCCGCGCCGGGGGCCGGGCCGCATGCCTTAGTGGCTTGCGCCTGAGCCGGGCCGAGGGGAACTGCACCCGCCGGAAGGGGTCCCTTTGCTGGGCGAAACTGATCCATTAGACGTCGGCCGGGGCCGTCCCGAGGCCCAGCTGCCCCCCGGGCGCGCTGTCGCAGCCACAGCCGCAACTTCGGCCATAACAAGTTCAGTGCCAGGCCACCCATCACCAGTGTGGCGGCGCCAAGTTTCCATGCGGGTAGACCTTCGCCCAGCCATAGCGTGGCGCCGCCCATGCCAAACAGGGGCACCAGCAGTGCCATGGGCGTGATGGTGGCGGCGGCGTAGCGCGACAGCAGCCAACCCCAGGCGGCATAGCCGAACAACGAGTTGCCCCAGGCCTGCCATGCCACGGCCAGCCAGGTTGCGCCATCGGCGTGACGTAGGCCAGCGGCCACGGCGTCCCAGCCTTCAAACAACAAGGCCAATGCCGCCAGCGGCGGCACCGCGAACAGACTCGACCACACGACGTAAGCCACCATATTGACCCGGCCGGCGTTGCGCGCGACGATGTTGCCGCCGGCCCAGGACAAGGCGGCAAGCAGGATAAGGCCCAGGCCCAGGAGTGTTGTGGTGCCATCGGTATGCAACACGATCACACCGATACCCGCCGTGGCCATGGCTAACGCGAGCCACTGCACGCGCTGCAGGTGCTCGCCCGACAGGTGCATGGACAGCCCGATGGTGAAGAACACCTGAATCTGAATCACCAGCGAAGCCAGCCCAGGTGAAATGTGGCCATTCATGGCCACAAACAACAGCCCGAACTGCCCAACGCCAATCAATAGGCCATAGGCGGCCAGATTGCGCCACGGCACGTTTGGACGCGGCAGGAAGAAGATCGCGGGCAAGATTGCCACGGTGAACCGCAACGTGGCAAACAGCAACGGCGGCATCTGGCCCAAGGCCACTTTGATCACCACGAAATTGGTGCCCCACACGGCAACCACGGCGAGCGCCAGCAAAAAGTGCTTGAGCGAGAGCGTGCTTTTCATGGGCCCATTGTCCGGGATCGGGCCGCGCCTCGCTTGGCAGCATGTTGCTGCGCGTGGGGTCGATGCGATTCAACGGGCGGCCTGGGTTCGACGACGTGAGGGCTTGGCTTGGGCCGGACATGGGGCAAACGCTAAGCCGCCAGGCCGCGTAGCCATGTGATGATGCGGGCCAAGCGGTCGCCAACCCGGCACCGTGCGCGCTTGCTTTCCCTCTCATTAGGAAACCCCATGCGATTCCCCAACTTGCTGGCCACCAAAAATGGCCGACTGATGGCTTTCTTTTGGCTCTACGTCACCGAGGGTATTCCGCTGGGCTTTGCCGCCACGGCGGTCGCCACTCAGTTGCGCCGGCTCGATGTGGGACCGGCTGAGATTGGGGCCTTTGTCGGGTCTTTCTACCTGCCCTGGGCTTTCAAGTGGGCCTTTGGCCCAGTCGTCGACGTGTTCTGGTCCGAGCGGTTGGGGCGGCGTCGGGGTTGGATTTTGGTCACGCAGGTCATGATGGCGCTGACGCTGCTGTCGACCGTGCTGTTGACGCTGCCGCAGCAGTTGGGCTTGTTCACCGTGATTCTGTTGGTGCACAACACTTTTGGCGCGATGCAGGATGTGGCGATCGATGCCCTGGCTTGTAATACCCTGCACGAGGACGAACGCGGCCTGGCCAACGGCATGATGTTCTCGGGTGCGACCATTGGCACGATGATTGGTGGCAGCGGCGTGCTCTTTCTCAGCGGGGTCACCGGATTCCAGCCCACGTTCTACTTTGTTACGGCGTGCATTCTGGCGGTCACTGTCGTCGTGGTGGTGCCCATGAAAGAGGCCGCCGGGCCGGCGCGCGCAACGGTAGTCGGCTCGCGCCTGGCCCAGGCTGGGCGCGAAATGAACGACTTCGCGGTCGAGTCGTTCCGGTCCTTTCTGGGCACGCGTGGCGCTTTCTCTGGACTGTTCTTTTCACTGCTGCCGGCCGGTGCCATGTGCCTGGGGCTGGCGTTGCAATCGAACCTGGCGGTCGAACTCGGCATGGACGATGATCAGGTTGCCTTGCTCGGCCTGTGGTCGTCGTTGCTGGGCGCGTTGTTTTGCGTCGTCGGCGGTCATGTGTCGGACCGCTACGGACGCCGACGCACACTGGGGGTCTATCTTGCTTTGATGAGCCTGCCGGTGTTCTACCTGATGATGGAGCTCACGCGGCACGGTTGGATCATGCCAATCAGCACCACTGCAGCCAATCGCCCTGCGGTGCCCGCTGCCCTGGTGACGGCGCTGTGGATCGCCACCCTCGCGTACTCGGTGGCGCAGGGGTTGATGTATGGCACGCGCTCGGCCATCATGATGGATGTGACCAACCCCAAGGTGGCCGCGACCCAGTTCACGGCCTACATGGCCATGGCGAACTTGGCCATTTCCTACTCGGCAACTTGGCAAGGTATTGCCATCGAGGCGTGGGGCTATCCGCGCACCATGCTGGTGGACGGCATCTTGGGTTTGCTGTGCATTTTGCTGTTGCCGTTCATGACGCGTCTGGACGCCGGCAAGGTGGGTCAGGCGGATGAACACGGCCCCAGCCGCGCCCGGCGTGTCGCTGGGGTGCTGGGCGCCTTGTGTCTGGCGTGGTGGCCTTACAGTGTGTGGCAGGAGCAGTTTGGCGCTGCCAAACCGATCATGGGCACGGTGTTCACCCTCATCTTTATCGCATCGGCCCTGTTCCTGCTGGCCGGTCGTGCCCTGCTCGGTGCCGCCGGTGGCGCGGCGGCTCGCGCCGGTACGTGGCTGGCGCTACCCCTGCTGTTGATGTATGGCCGCTACTACCTTGACGCGATCGGTACCGCAGTCGCCGGACTGATGACGCCAGACACGTTCAAAGCGGCTGCCCAGTCGGTGATGCTGGTGGTGGCCGTGTTGGCCGGTCTGGTGCTGATTGCACTGGCGCGACAGCCCTGGCGCGAAATGGGCACCCAGACGGCGCATCGCGACGATGCGGTGGCCAGCCCGTCCTGACTCGCGCCGGCGGGCAGCACCTGATTGCTCAGGGCTTTTTGGCCTTGGCCTCGGCCACGGCCTTGGCCAATTGCTCGCCGCTTTGGTAGTGGGGTACCCGAAACACCAGCCGCTTGGTGCGTTGCCAAAAACTGTTGTTGCCTGCGACTTCCTCAGTCCAGTAGCGTTGGGCGTGTTGCAGATTGGTGGCTTCATCGAGCAGCCAGGCGTCGCGCGAGGCGGCCCCACCAAAGATATAGAGCTTGCCGTTGATCAACTTCCAGGTATCGGCATCGCCGCCCCATGGAATGCCGTAGGCGATGCCGTTGGCACAGAAGCCGCCGTACTGCGGAAGGTATTTGGTGGGCGCTTTGTCGAACAAGGCTTTGTGATCGGCATTGGCGAAGTGAAACGTCACGCCCTGGTGGCTGCTGCGGATGGCGGGCGATCCTTGCAGGTGCTGGTTCTGCGTGAAGTAGGCCACCACGTCGGCGCCCTTGAGCATCAACGCTTCGCCTTGTTCGGCTGGCACCGCGTTGACCGGTCGCCAGTCGCCTGAAGGGTTCTGGGCCGTCATGGCGCTGCAGCCAATGAGTCCTGCCAACAGCAGGGCAAGGCCAAACCAACGGGAAAGGGATCGGATCATGATGAGGTCTCCATTGAAAACGGGTGAGTGGCAGTAGGACTGCAGCGGGCATGGTTTGGTTCCGCACACGAGCCCGCGTACGGTGCTGGCCAGTCCAATAGCGCGCTGGCGCGTTCGCAGCGCTGGCGCAGATCGTGCACGTCGGCGCCGCCGAGGTGCACGATGCCGTAGCGGTAACTCCCGAGCCATTTGAAGTCACGCTGCATCGAGCCGCGTGGTTTGGGAAAGGTCATCAGCATCGCGTCGGGAAAGGCTTGCGCAAAGCGCGCGCGCTGATCGGCCTGCGGCATGGTTACGGTGGTTTCGGGGCTCAGAATGCGGTACACAAAGCTCGCCGCCGCGCCTGCGCTGGCTGGGGCGGCGCTCAGCATGGCGGGATCGCGGCCCCAGGCCAGCTCGAGCGCCACGCGGTGCAGGTCGATGCCATGCACGCGCAGGTACAGGTCGGAGAACTGTGCGGCCATGCGCGGGTTGAACTCGATCACGGTGAGTTTGCCAGTGGCCTCGTCCCAGAAGAACTCCATGTTGAACATGCCGTGCGTGAACCCCACCGCCAGCAGGAAGCGCCGCGCCACGTCCAGCGCCTGCGCTTGCACGGCGGGAGCAAGGCGCGAGGGGTAGTCGAAACGCATGAAGGCATCGGTGCCGGGGTACATCACGGCGTCCACAATGCCGAGGCTTCGCACCTTGCCCTCGAACACGTAACCGTCCAGGTTGTACTGGTGGCCCTTGATAGGTTGCTCCAACACCATGCGGTGCGCGGTACCGGCTTGGGGTAGGCGTTGACGAGCGATCTGCTCGAACGGTTCGACCAGATGGCGAATAACCCACAGCTCCCATCGCCCAAAGCGGGTGTGCGCGTGCAGGGCTGCGTGACTGGTTACGGTCTTGGCCAGCACCGAGAACGCGGCCTTGACCGGTTTGACGAACAGTGGGTACGACAATCCCTCGGGCGCCGGCTCGCCGTAGGCGGCTTGCAGCGGCGCAAACGGCAAGTTGGCTTCGGGGCAGACCTCTTGCAGCACCTGGCGCGCGTGTAGCTTGTGCTGGCAGGCCAACACCGCTGCCACTGGCGTGCCGGGCCAACCCATGCGCTCGGCCAGCAGGGCGGCGGCCAGGGCACCAAACTGCTCATGGTTGGACACAACCGCTTGCCATCCAGCGCGCCTGGCCTTTGCATGCAATTGGTCGATGAAACGCGGCATGCTGAACCAGGCCAGGTTGACATTGCTCGGAAACGAAAACAAGTCGAAGCCCGCGGTAGCGGTTGGGAAGTCGGCCGCCCAGCGGGCGAAGCCGGTCTTGTCCCAGTCGTAATTGAACAGAACCAGCGTCGATGCGGCGGCGATCGGCTTAACGGGCGGCATCGTTGAGCGACCAGTCGTAGTCCAGGTATGTGATGGAAACCATCGCCGCACGCAGCCGCTCACGCTCGGGTGGCGCGTCGCTCAGCTGATCGGCATAACGCGCCAACAGTTCTTCGAGCCGGCGCACGCCTCGGTCGCCTTTCTCAAAATCCTCTTTGAACCATTTGAAGATGGAACTGATTTCGGCCTTGCCGTTGCTGTAACGGTTACGTGTGCGGTCACCCATGAAGCGTTGCATGCCGTCTTCGAGTTGTGCGTCCAGCTGCTTGGCCGTGAAAGCCTCGGCTCGCAAGGCCGGGCAGCCGATGGAGGCGCAATTGACGGCGGCGTGCACGCGCCAGTCAGCATAACGGGGGCGCAGTTGCTCGTGCTCAATCCAGTCCAGATGACGTTCCTCCCCCAGCAGGGTGAAGAACTTCTTTTTCCATGGACTTTGCAGCAAGTTGCCCAGGTCCTTGATCGACTTGAGCTCCGGGTACTTGGTCAGAATCAGCTCCAGCGTGAAACCGTTGTAGGCGTTGATCAGAAACGCCATTTGCTGCTCGCGCGAAAAGCCGGCAAAACTGGCCGGCGTTACGGCGGACCACTCTGCCAGCAGCCGCTGGAGCTCGGCACGATCAACGCCAAAACCTTTGTAGTTCACCCGCGATTGTTTGTTGTCAGGGAGCCAACGTACGTGCTTTTTGAGCAGCGCGTCCCAGGCGGCATAGTTGTGGTCGAGTGCCGGGGCCGATTGCGCCAGCGCAGGGCCACCCAGCATGGGCAGACCCAGCGCGGCCAGCAAACCCAGAGTCTGGCGCCGGGTGAGCGGGTTGGTGTGGGGGTCGGTTACGGTCATGCCTTAGCCTCGTTTCCAGTCGTGGTAGCGGCGCACCCATTCGAGCAGGCGCTTGGGTTGGTGGGCGCGTTTCCACTCTCCGGCGGCATATTTGTTGGCCTCGGCCAGCGTCGGGTAGGTGTGGATGGTTCCCAAGATCTTGTTCATGCCCAGGCCATGCTTCATGGCGAGCACGTACTCGGCCAACAGGTCGCCCGCGTGGGTGCCGACGATGGTCACGCCCAGAATGCGGTCCTTGCCCGGCACCGTGAGTACTTTCACAAAGCCATGCGCTTCGCTGTCGGCAATGGCGCGGTCGAGGTCGTCGATGCCGTACTTCACAAGCTCGTAGGCGATACCCTGCGCCTTGGCGTCCTGCTCATTGAGGCCTACGCGCGCCACCTCGGGGTCGATGAAGGTGGTCCACGGGATCACTGAATAGTCCACCTTGAACTTCTTGAAATCGCCAAACAGGGCGTTGACAGCCGCATACCAGGCTTGGTGCGCGGCGGTATGGGTGAACTGGTAGGGCCCGGCCACGTCCCCGGCAGCGTAAATGTTGGGGTAAATGGTTTGCAGATATTCGTTGGTTTCGACCGTGCGTTGCGTCGGGATACCCAGCTCTTCGAGCCCGTAGCCAGACAAGCGCGCGACGCGGCCCACCGCGCACAGGAGCGAATCAAACTCGATACGAATCTCCTGGCCCTGGTGTTCGACCACGATGGTCTTGGCGGCGCCTTGCAGCTCGCAGCGCAGCGCCTTGTGACTGGTCAGCACGGTCACGCCATTTGCCTCCAGCGAGGACCGGGCCAGCGCCGACACTTCTTCGTCTTCACGAATCATGATCCGCGGCGCCATTTCGACCTGCGTTACCTGCGAGCCCAGCCGTGCGAAAGCCTGTGCCAACTCGCAGCCAATCGGCCCGCCGCCCAGCACCACCATGCGTGCGGGGATGGCGTCGAGTTTGGCAAATTCGTCCCACAGCGTGTCGCTGGTGACATAGCCGACCGAGTCGATGCCCGGCAGCGGCGGCACAAACGGGCGGGCCCCTGCGGCGATCACGATGTTGCGGGTGGTCAGAGTCTGCTTGTCGCCGTCATTGCGCGCAATCTCGACCGTCCAGGGGTTGATGATCTTGGCGTGACCCTGCAACACGTCCACACCCAGCCCGGTGAAACGTTCCACACTGTCGTGCGGGGCAATTTCGGCAATCACTGCGTGCACCCGCGCCATTACGGTCTTGAAGCTGAAGGTGGCGGTGGCGTCCCGCAGGCCATACCGGGCACCGTGGGCGATTTGGTGCCGTAACTTGGCGGTGCGGATTAAGGCCTTGCTGGGCACGCAACCAAAGTTGAGGCAATCGCCGCCCATCTTGTGCGATTCAACCAAGGTTACCTTGGACTTGACCGCCGCGCCAATCAAGGCGGTGACCAGGCCACCGGCGCCGCCGCCAATCACGATCAGATTGCGGTCAAAGGACTTGGGTCGGACATTCCTCCAACGCGCATACACCTGCTGCTGCTTGACGAAGTCGACAATTTTCTTGGTGACCAGCGGGAAGATACCCAACAGCACAAACGCCCCCAGCAGGCCGGGCGACAGGATCGAACGCAATGAATCGATCTTGGCAATCTCGGTGCCTGCGTACACATAGGCCACGGTGCCTGCAAACATGCCAAGCTGGCTGACCCAGAAGAAGGTGAAGGTCTTCATGCGGGTCAAACCCATCAACAGGTTGAGCGCAAAGAAGGGGATGGCCGGAATCAGGCGCAGCGTAAAGAGGTAGAAGGCGCCATCCTTGTCGATGCCTTTGTTTACTTCAATCAGGCGCTTGCCAAAGCGTTTTTCGATCACATCACGCAGCACTGTGCGCGCCGCCAGCATCGCCAGTGTGGCGCCCAGCGTTGAGGCAAACGACACCACGATGGTGCCCCACACCAGCCCGAAACTGGCGCCGCTGGCCAGGGTCATGATGGCCGCGCCGGGCAGTGAAAGGGCGGTGATCAGCACGTACACGGCGAAAAAGGCCAGCGTCAGCTTGACCGGGTGCAAGGCATAGTAGTGCGTAAAGTCGGCTTGGCTTTGTTTGATGAAGGCCAGGCTGAAGTAGCGGCCAAGGTCCAGTGCAAAGAAGGCGATGGTGGCAAGCACCAGCGCACTCAGAACGACGATCTTCTTGGTATTCAAGGGCTTGTCCGTTCGGCTTGTTATGGGTAGGCGGCGTTGCGCGAAATGATTTGCTGTTTGGTCGGACAGATGGCTTGATTCTTACACTGGCATCGTTTTTGTGCCGGCGAGTCGCGCTGCGCGGTTATGTTGGCCGGAAACACGTGCTATGGGTGGGCAAACAGCGCTTGCAGTGACGTGGCCTGGGCCAGCGTCTGCTCATAGCCGGCGCGAATCAAGTCGCGCCGGAACTCCTGGCTCATGCTGACGTAGTAGCTGAACTCGGGGTGCAGTGTGAAGGTGGCGGCGCGGGCGTCCGGTTCGGTCAGGGCGCGTTTGCGCAGGTCGCCGGCGCGAAAGTGTTCGGAGCCCTGCGGTGCCTTGTGTTCATGCGCCGAGACATCCACCGCCAGTACCCGGCGCGCGCCCAGGGCGCGTGCCAGGCGTACCGGCATCGGCGCGCCCAGGTCGGGGTCGACGTAGGGCTGGCCCCGAATGCGCACCGGCGCCAGGGTGCCTTCTATCGCGCAGGACGCTTGAACCGCCACGCCGGCGTCGCCCGCCGTGAAGGCCACCAGTTGGCGCGTGGCTTGCTGCATCGCCACCACCGCCATCGGGATGGGCAGTTGGTCCAGCTTGCGGTGCTTCATCTGCTCGTTGATAAAGCCGACGATCCCCTTGCCACTGAGTTTTTCGCCACTGCCCGCTGGCCACCAACGCGGACGCACCACCGTCAACATGCTGAACTCCATGGCCAAGCGCTCGATCTCGGGCAGCGGCATACCGAGCGCAAACAGGCAGCCCACCATCGACCCGATGGAGGCGCCCACCACCAGGTCCGGTCGCAAACCGATTTCGTGCAGCGCCTTGAGCACGCCTACGTGCGCAAAGCCGCGTGGCCCACCCGAGCTCAGCACCCAGGCCGTTGGTGTGGCTCGCGCCAGTGCACTGGCGACTGGTGCGTCGGCACCGGTGTGGTCAGTCTCTTGCAGCCCGTCGCAGCCCGCCACGCCCAGCAGCGGCGCGACCAATAGCGGTACCAACAGTTGACGGCGACGCATCGGGCGGCGATTCGCTTATGGCCACCCGCTCACTCGAGTGGTGCTCGGGTGATGTTTTGCGCCACGCGCCACAGCACACCGCTGGGATCAAATAGCGTGAAGTCGCGCATTGCCCATGGCTGATCTGCCGGTTCGCCGATGGCTACCTTGAACTGCGCGGCAACCGTCTGCGCCTTGCCATGCCAGGCATCGACATCCTCGACCAACAGGTGCATTTGGAAATTGGCGGCGAGCTCGGCAACATAGAAGTCTTGCAGCAGAAAGCTCGACGCCCCACAGCGCAGATAAGCAATGCCATCGAAGACCGAGGCGCAGGTGAAGCCTAGCGCTTCATAGAAGTCGATCGAGTGGGAGAAGTCGCGCGCGGGCACGAACGGCTTAATCTCCACCACCGCAAGGTTGGGCGCATTCATGAGGGCCTTTCAGATCGACGATGAATGGCGCCGATGCTAAGCGCAAATGCGGTTTTGCGCTGGTGGCCCGCCCGGTGTGAGCCGGATGCTTGGCACTCACCCCGCAACGGCACTGGCTTGACGCAGAAGACGTCGCGCGCCTTCATTGGCGAGCCGACTCCGTACCGTCTACCCCGCAGGCAAGGCGAGCGGCCGGTGCAAGGCTCACTCGGTGGTGACGACTATCCCGAACGCGCCGACCGAGGTCAATTTGTCATTGACCGTGGTGTACGAGGCCACACCTACCGAGTGGTATTGCGACACGAACGCGGCGAGGTGGCCCACCCCCAGAGCCTTGGCGATCTGGCTGCGCTCGGCCACCGCCTCCTTGATGCGGGTGCGGTGTTTGTCCGCCGACGGATTGAGAGCGGCCGCTGCGACCCCCAGCACGACAAGGGCGATCAAGGAGGGGAGGGCTTTTGACATGATGAGCGCGGTGTGAAGGGTGGAAGAAAAGGCGTGCGCCGGGTTCTGGGACGGTTTGAAGCGTCTGGACCGATCAAGATTGGCCGGGCCGAATTGTGCACGCTGATTGCAGGCTGTACGCATCGGCAATGGTGTCGCAGGGGTGGGCTGTCATGGCCGAAGTGTGCCGGAAATCTGGCCCGTGTCGGCCAAAAGGAGCGCGTACAGACGCACGTGAGCCCCATTGCGCGTGCGATGCTCAACCGCTTGCTGTTTGAGCTGTCCTGGGCATCGCCACCGTCGGAGGGCAACAGCTACAGCAGGCGGGACACCGCGCGGCGGATTGAGTTTGGTTGGGCCGAACCCCACCGCTGCACATAGTCCGGCGCGGGCGTGCTACACGAGGGCGCGGGCACAGGCGCCGGGCGCTGGCTGCGCAGGGGCAGCACACTGGCCCACACCGGCAGATGCAGGTCTTCGTCGTCGTCTTTGGGGCCACCACTGCGCACTTTGCAGGCCGCCTCAGCCAAGCAGATGCGCATCACTGTGGTGGCGACCAGCTCTTTGCGGTTGCCGGGGCGGGCGTGCTGCTCGCGGCCGGGCAGCAGGTGGCGCATGAGGGCGTCCAGGGCCGGGGCCTTGTCTTCCACCTTTTCAAACTGGCCATAGACCATGGCCGAGCGGTAGTTCATGGAATGGTTGAACGCTGAGCGCGCCAGCACCAGGCCGTCGATGTGCGTCACCGTCACGCAGGCCTGCGTGCCCTGGTGGGCAAGTTGGCACGGGTGATCAGAGGCAACGCTTCGCCCCGCATCACACGCCGGTCATCGTACCCACTGGCTGCGCAATCAGTTGTCCGAGCACGGCACCTACGAATAGGTCATCCACCTGTCCGAAATGGTTGAGGCGGATGCAGCCGCTGCGGTCGATCACGATGAGGCTGGGCGTACCCCGCAAACCATAGGCCTGCATGGTCAGGGGTATGTCGCTGCCCACGTGCGCGGCGTCCACGCCCACGGGGAACGGGATGCGGTACTCGTGCATGAAGACCTTCAGGGCATCGGGTCCCATAACCGAGTGGTGTTCGAACACCGTGTGCAAACCGAGGACCACGAGGTCTTTCCGGTCGAACGCACCATGAATCTTCTTCGCCTGTGGAATCCCATGCTGAACGCAGCCTGGGCAAAGCATCTGGAACGCGTGCAGGACAACGATGCGTCCGCGGAGGTCCTTTAACGTGACGGGCTGATCCGCGTTGATCCACTCAGAAATCTGAAGCTCGGGCGCAGTCTCAGTATTGTCGTCCATGGTGATTCTCCGCATCGGTGGGTGAACACGGTTTCAATCATACGCAGGCTGGCTAAGCCAAACGGAGCCTTCATCGCATGGAGGACAACGCGGGGCTTTCACTTGCGGTGGTAGCCTGCGCGCGCGATGCGGGGGCGTGGCGTTTACACTGCGCCCCCATGCAGCTCAAACGCCTGTGCCAACCCCGCAACCCCTTGTTCTGGACCTTGTTGGTGCTCAATGCACTCTCTGCGTTGCTGGGCTGGATCACCCACACCTATACGCTGCCCGGATGGCTGGCGCTGGTCATGGTGGTGTTTGCGGTAGGCAATGCCGTGCTGGGCATGCGCATCGCCTGGCAGCTGGTCAACTCGTGACGCGCTGACTCAGGGCCACGCAGAATTGCCGCGCGCCGACTCCGTACAATCCACCCCGCAAGCAATTCGAGCGGCCACCCCGCTCGTGTTGCCGCATTGTCCGGCCAGCACAGGGTTATCCGCCTTGCGCTGGGCCGAGTCCCCAAGAGAATCTGATGCAGGACACAAACCTGCAAGGAGAAATGCCGATGCCACAGCGCGAACCCCTGCGTCTGCATGTGCCGGAGCCCACTGGGCGACCTGGTCATGACACAGACTTTTCCTACCTCCCTTTATCCAAAGCCGGTGACGTGCGCCGCCCGCCGGTGGACGCGCAGCCTGCACAGACCAGTGACCTGGCCTTCACGCTGATCCGCGTGCTCGACCCCGAGGGCCAAGCCGTCGGGCCATGGGTGCCGCAGATGGACGTGGCGCTGAAGATACGTGGTTTGCGCGCCATGCTCCGAACCCGCGCCTTCGATGCCCGCATGCTGATCGCCCAGCGGCAGAAGAAGATGTCGTTTTATATGCAGTGTTTGGGGGAAGAGGCGATTGCGTGCGCCCACGCCCTGGCCTTGAGCGACGGGGACATGTGTTTCCCGACCTACCGACAGCAGGGCCTGCTATTGGCGCGTGAAGACAACGACATGGTGGAGATGATCTGCCAGCTTTACAGCAATGAGCGCGACCCGATGAAGGGGCGCCAGCTACCCGTGATGTACTCCTCCAAGCGCCAGGGCTTCTTCTCGATATCGGGCAACCTGGCCACCCAGGTGATTCAGGCGGTGGGTTGGGGCATGGCCTCGGCCATCAAGGGTGACACCAAGGTGGCGTCGAGCTGGATTGGTGACGGCGCCACGGCCGAGGCCGACTTCCATACCGGCGTCACCTTTGCCCACGTGTACCGGGCACCGGTAATTCTCAATGTGGTCAACAACCAGTGGGCGATTTCGACCTTTCAGGCCATTGCCGGCGGTGAAGGCACTACCTTTGCCGCACGCGGTGTGGGCAGTGGTATCGCCTCGCTGCGGGTGGATGGCAACGACTTTTTGGCCGTCTACGCGGCCTCACAGTGGGCGCTGGAGCGGGCGCGCAGCAACCTGGGGCCGACCCTGATCGAGTGGGTGACCTACCGGGCTGGCCCGCACTCGACCTCCGACGATCCCACCAAGTACCGCCCGGCCAACGATGCGGCGCGTTTCCCGCTGGGTGACCCGATCGCCCGGCTCAAGCAGCACCTGATCGGCCTAGGCGTCTGGTCGGACGCCGAACACGAAGCGGCGCAGAAAGAGCTGGAAGCCGACGTGGCCGCCGCACAGAAGGAAGCCGAGAAATACGGCTCCATGGCGGACGGTCACATGCGCAGCCCGGCAGAGATGTTTGAGGGTGTCTACAAGGACATGCCCGAGCACCTGCGTCGCCAACGCCAGGAGTTGGGAATATGAAAACAAACATGAACGCAGCGCAGAGCCGCCTCAAGCAAGTGAACACCCCCTCGGGGGGCAGCGCAGTACGCGAAGCGACAAGCGTGGGGGCCACATCCCCCATGACGATGATCCAGGCGCTGCGCAGCGCGATGGATGTGATGCTGGAACGCGACGACAACGTGGTCGTTTATGGCCAGGACGTTGGCTACTTTGGCGGCGTTTTTCGCTGCACCGAAGGACTGCAGAAAAAGTACGGCACCTCGCGCGTGTTCGACGCCCCCATTTCCGAGGGTGGCATTGTCGGAACGGCTGTGGGTATGGGTGCCTATGGATTGAGGCCGGTGATCGAGATCCAGTTCGCGGATTACGTCTACCCGGCCACGGACCAGATCGTGTCTGAGGCGGCGCGCCTGCGCTACCGCTCGGCCGGTGACTTCACGTGCCCCATGACGATTCGCATGCCCTGCGGCGGCGGCATCTACGGCGGCCAAACACACAGCCAGAGCCCGGAGGCCATGTTCACCCAGGTCTGCGGCTTGCGCACCGTGATGCCGTCCAACCCGTACGACGCCAAGGGCCTGCTGATAGCCTCGATCGAGAACGACGATCCGGTCATCTTCCTGGAGCCCAAGCGCTTGTACAACGGCCCATTTGATGGCCACCACGACAAGCCGGTGGTGCCCTGGTCCAAACACCCGATGGGCGATGTGCCCGAGGGCTACTACACGGTGCCGCTGGACAAAGCGGCGATTTTTCGGCCCGGCAAGGAGCTGACCGTGATTACCTACGGCACCATGGTGTACGTGTCGGAGGCCGCGGCCAATGAGAGCGGTATTGACGCCGAGGTGATCGACCTGCGTTCGATCTGGCCGCTGGACTTGGAAACCATCGTCGCTTCGGTCAAAAAGACCGGCCGCTGCGTGGTGGTGCACGAAGCCACCCGCACCAGTGGTTTTGGTGCGGAGTTGCTGTCGCTGATTCAGGAGAACTGCTTCTACCACCTGGAAGCTCCGATTGAGCGCGTGGCGGGTTGGGATACCCCCTATCCGCATGCCCAGGAGTGGGCGTATTTTCCTGGCCCGAAACGGGTCGCAGAAGCGTTCAAGCGCGTGATGGAGGCATGATGGGTATTCACGTTATAAAAATGCCGGACATCGGCGAAGGCATTGCTGAAGTCGAGTTGGTGGCCTGGCATGTGAAAGTGGGCGACATGGTGGCCGAGGACCAGATCCTGGCTGACGTGATGACCGACAAGGCCACGGTCGAGATCCCGTCCTCGGTGGCGGGCAAGGTGCTGGCGCTCGGTGGCGAGGTAGGTCAGGTGATGGCCGTGGGCTCAGAAGTGATTCGCATCGAAGTTGAAGGTGCGGGCAATCTCAAGCCAGGCGCGGCTGCGGCCGCACCAGCGGCCATTACGACGGCAGCGCCTGCGCCCGAGCCGGCCAAGCCCGTCGCGCCGGCCGCGGCACCCGCTGCCGTGCCGGTCAAGGCGCCGCATGCCAGCTCCGCGCCGGCCCGGAGTGAGGGCGCCAACGGTTCAGTGGTCGCGCACATTCGTCAGCCCGGGGACAAGCCGATTGCCTCGCCATCCGTGCGCCGACAGGCCTGGGAGATGGGCATTGAGCTGCAGTTTGTACCGGGCAGCGGTCCGGCCGGGCGCATTGTGCAAGCTGACCTGGAGGCCTACGCGGCACGCGCCACGCAGGGCGCTGGCGCAGCCGGTGGGGCCGATCAACGCTACGCGCAGCGCAGCGACGAGCAGGTCGTGCCGGTGATTGGCTTGCGCCGCAAAATCGCACAGAAGATGCAGGACGCCAAGCGTCGCATTCCGCACTTTGCCTATGTCGAAGAAATCGACGTGACCGAGCTAGACGCCTTGCGCACCAAGCTCAACGCCAAATACGGCAAGGAGCGCGGCCGCCTCACCGTGCTGCCCTTCATCATGCGCGCCTTGGTGCTGGCGGTGCGGCAGTTCCCGCAGATCAACGCGCGTTTTGATGATGACGCCGGTGTGGTCAATCGGCTGGGCGCAGTGCATCTGGGTATTGCCGCGCAAAGCGAGGCCGGGTTGATGGTGCCGGTAGTGCGCCATGCCGAAACGCGCGACCTGTGGTCCTGCGCTGCTGAAGTGTCGCGCCTGGCCGAAGCGGTGCGCAGTGGCAAGGCTTTGCGTGAGGAGCTAAGTGGCTCCACCATCACCATCACCAGCCTGGGGGCCTTGGGCGGTATCGTTACCACCCCGGTGATCAACCACCCCGAGGTGGCGATTGTGGGCGTCAACCGCATGGTCGAACGCCCCATGATCCGCGGTGGCATGGTGGTGGCGCGCCAGATGATGAATCTGTCCTCATCGTTTGACCACCGCGTGGTCGATGGCATGCATGCCGCCGAGTTTGTTCAATTGATGCGTGGCTATCTGGAAACCCCAGCCACCCTGTTCGTGGAGTAAGGCATGGACGCACAACACACCACACTGCTCATCATCGGCGGCGGACCCGGCGGCTACGTGGCCGCCATCCGCGCCGCGCAGCTTGGCATTGCCACCACCCTGGTGGAAAGCGACACGCTGGGCGGCACCTGCCTGAACATTGGCTGCATACCGTCCAAGGCGCTGATCCACGCCGCCGACGCCTACCACCAGACGCGCCACTTTACAGGCGACAGCACACTGGGCATCCATGTGCAGTCGGCCAGCATCGACGTGGCGCAGACCGTGCGTTGGAAAGACGGCATCGTCGCGCGCCTGACGGGCGGCGTGAGTGCGCTGCTCAAGAAGCATGGCGTGAAGGTGGTCAAGGGCTGGGCCCGGATCGTCGATGGCAAGACCGTCGACGTGACGCTGGCCAAACCCGAAGCGGAGCCGACCCGTATCCAGTGCGAGCACCTGCTGTTGGCCACCGGTTCGGTCGAACTGGGCCTGCCCGGTATGCCATTTGGTGGGCGCGTCATCTCAAGCACCCAGGCTTTGTCGCCGGCCAGCGTGCCCGCCAAACTGGTGGTGGTGGGCGCTGGTTACATCGGGCTGGAGTTGGGCATCGTCTACCGCAAACTCGGCGCAGACGTCACCGTGGTCGAGGCGCAGAACAGCATCCTGCCGCTGTATGACGACGAACTGGTCAAACCCGTGGCGGCGTCGCTGCGCCGCCTGGGTGTGCAGGTGCACCTGGGCTACAAGGTCCAGGGTATAAATGCTGCCGGTGACGCGGTGCGCGTACACGACAACGCGGGGCGTGAGAGCGAGTTGCCCGCTGATCAGGTGCTGGTCGCCATCGGCCGAGTGCCGCGCACCCACGGCTGGGGCCTGGAGCAACTGATGTTGGCCATGCAGGGCCGTGCGCTAAAGGTGGACGACCAATGCCGCACCTCCATGCGCAACGTGTGGGCGATTGGCGACCTCACCGGTGAGCCGATGCTGGCGCACCGCGCCATGGCCCAGGGTGAAATGGTGGCCGAGATCATTGCCGGCAAACGCCGCCACTTCGCGCCCAACGCAATCGCAGCGGTATGCTTCACCGACCCCGGAAGTTGTCACCGCTGGTTTGTCACCCAAGGGATGCCGAGAAGGCCGACCTGGACTGCATTCAGGCCCACTTCCCCTTTGCCGCCAACGGCCGCGCCGCGACGCCCGAGTCCACTGATGGTTTCGTACGCGTGGTGGCCCGGCGGACAACCACTTGATTGTGGGCTGGCAAGCAGTGGGCGCGGGCGTGTCAGAGCTGAGTACGGCGTTTTCGCACTCGCTGGAGGTGGGGCGACGCTGGAGGATGTTGGCGGCACCATTCATGCGCACCCGACGCTGGGTGAGGCGGTGCAGGAGGCAGCGCTGCGGGCGTTGGGGCATGCCTTGCATGTTTGACAGGGGTTTTCTGAACAATCAGCGCGAGATTGCCAGGAATTCAGTGCTGAGTTGGCGCAGCCTCAAAACGAGCCTGTCAATCTCTGTTGATGGATCGGGGTCACCGGTTGCGTCCGCATCAGCCCTCGCGCGGGCGGCTCGGTCGATCGCGATGTCCGTCAAGTCTTGTCTCGCCAATTCCAAATAGACGTTCTTCGCGCCCTTCTTATATCCCGGCCATTCTGTCAAAAGCAAGTCAAGCATGCGTTTACCGCAAGATCTCTTCCCCACAGAAGGCAACGATGCTCTTGTGTAGTTGAAGTGCAGAAGTACCCAATACTCGAAACATGGATAGGACACTATGCTGCGCAATTTTTTGGATGGGTGGGATCGGATTGAGTGAAGCGCCGTGTCAAAAGTCTCATGCGTATCCCGATCAAAAACGCAATATATCTCGTCGAAGGAGCCATCTTCCTTCAATTGATTCGTAGCATAGTTATAGACGGAAATTGGTGCTGAATCGCATTCCTCACCCACCACTTCAACTACGGATGCTGCGAGACCAATCTCTCTGCATAACTCCCGAAAGTAGTTCGGTTCGGTGCTGGCGCCCTCGCACACGATGAGCACCCGGGTGAACTCGGCAATATTGCGTGAGCGCCGATGCAGCCGACTGGGTCTTTTGGCTTGCCCAAAAATAGTGCTCATTTCGGATTGTTCCCTACCGCACTAATTTTGGCGTGGCACCGTATCGGCCTTGGAGATACCGATCTTCGAACGCGTCATCTTCGCGTCCTTTGAAGTCGAACAAGGAATAGAGGTGGCTAGCGCGTTTCTTGTCTGGGGCGACGAAGAATACTTGGTCCCTTCGAAGTAGCTTGGAACGAAGAACTGTCGCGTCGTGAGTGGTGAAGATCAACTGGGCTTTTGACTCGGTTTCAGTGAGCTTTCGAATAAGTTCCCAGACTACAAGTGGATGGAGGCTCGAATCCAACTCATCCACGACGAGTATCCAGTCCTTTTCTACTACGTCGATCCACTTCGCAGCAAATCCGACTAGATTCAGTGTTCCACTCGATTCTTCAGAAGCCTTAAATTTCACCTCCGGAACCGTCGTCTGATCGATGGTAAAAGAAAGCTCCCTGATCTCGTCAGGCAGTCTGCCCCTAAAGACTTGTTCCATTCCATCTTTTGAGAACAACTTCGAGATGCCCTCCACGTCGAAAGGTTTTTTCGCAATCTCGATGCCAACGATTGGGAGGTCGAAGCTGTTCAGGAACTCAATTACCTTTGCCAATCCTTCGGGTGTCTCGCAGAGTTTTGAGGTGGGGGAGCCATTGAAAACCGTGGACCCAAGAGGCGAGACGCGAAGTCTTCGCGTGAACCACTTCGCGGGTATGCGAAGTTGCTGAAATTCCTGACTGCTTGCTTGTACTACCCGCGATATGTAGAGCGTCTTTGGCCCGGTCTGGGAGGCCCAGTCCTTCCGCAGACGGCCACCCTCCAGTTGAGCACCGAAGTCATATTCATCTCGCTTCGCCTCTTCGTCAAAGCGTCGCCGATATAGCTGCTGAGGTCGCGCCCGCGGGTAGCAGATCAACCACTCGCTGGTGATTCGATCTTCATTGGCCGTGAAGCCGAACTGGTATCTAACGTCTTCCTCAATGAATTCAATTTCGAAAGAAGAGTCCTCCTGTGAGGTCTCTCTGTTCAGGCGGAAGGGCTGAACGTCGATGGCTTCCTCATCATCAGCGCCAGCAGAATGCATGACCATTCGTTCCGTAAATTGGAGGGCTTTAACTAGGTTGCTCTTGCCAGACGCGTTTGGTCCGAATACTGCCGCGCAGCGCAGGAGACTTGGTAGGCCCTTTTCCGAAGTGCCGGGCGAGATAGTGTTCTCTTTGCGTTTGCTCCGTAGGGCCTTCGAGGCGACCATTGAAAGCGTTTGAGGCTCTCGAAACGATCGATAGTTGGAAACAGTAAACTGGATAAGCATTTTGTTTCGATCGAATTTATGTCGATTTTTGACGCATTGTGACACCAAATATTGAAATCTGATGAGATTGAGTCAGATTGTAGTCACCGCAAGTGTTTTGTGGTGTTGTTCAAGCCAGTACCAACTCGCTGCGCCGCCTGGGTGTGCAGGTGCACCTGGGCTACAAGGTCCAGGGGTTGAATGCTGCCGGTGACGCGGTGCGCGTACAGGACAACGCGGGGCGTGAGAGCGAGTTGCCCGCTGATCAGGTGCTGGTCGCCATCGGCCGAGTGCCGCGCACCCACGGCTGGGGCCTGGAGCAACTGATGTTGGCCATGCAGGGCCGTGCGCTAAAGGTGGACGACCAATGCCGCACCTCTATGCGCAACGTGTGGGCCATTGGCGACCTCACCGGTGAGCCGATGCTGGCGCACCGCGCCATGGCCCAGGGTGAAATGGTGGCCGAGATCATTGCCGGCAAGCGCCGCCACTTCGCGCCCAACGCAATCGCAGCGGTGTGTTTCACCGATCCCGAAGTCGTCACCGCTGGTTTGTCACCCAAGGATGCCGAGAAGGCCGGCCTGGACTGCATCCAGGCCCACTTCCCCTTTGCCGCCAATGGCCGTGCCATGACGCTCGAGTCCACTGATGGTTTCGTACGCGTGGTGGCCCGGCGGGACAACTACTTGATTGTGGGCTGGCAGGCGGTGGGCGCTGGTGTGTCAGAGCTGAGCACGGCGTTTTCGCACTCGCTGGAGATGGGGGCGACGCTGGAGGACGTGGGCGGCACCATTCATGCGCACCCGACGCTGGGTGAGGCGGTGCAGGAGGCGGCACTGCGGGCGCTGGGGCATGCCTTGCATGTTTGAGTGAAGAGCCGTGTCACGCGGCACTTCGTCATTGCGAGAAGCAAAGCGACGCGGCCGTCCAGGTTCGCTCACCGGCAGTGGTCGGAGTCCTGGTAAAAATGAACGCCCCTGGAGCATTTCCTTGTTCGGTTCATTCAGTGATTTCGACCATAATCCGAGCCGCGCGCCATGGGAGCTGCCCTTCGGCTAGCACTGACTTGCGAAATCAGCGTTGTGCCGACCCGACGTGAAGCACCAACGTGAGCAACTCATTCGCGGGTCACCCAGTGACTCGACCGCGCGAAATGTATGCGCGGATGAACTGGGTGTTTCCTGTCAGTTCTTAGGAGACCTTAGATTGAAACGTCTTGCTTTTGCTCTGTTTGCGGCCCTTTTGTTTTACGGGAGCGTCGTTCTGGTTGTCAAGGGCCAGCTCTTGTTCGGCGGTTTGAGCGCTGCGGCGCTGATCGCGTTCATGGTCTTTGGTTCGCGGTTGGAAGCCAAGAGCGTTACAGACAAACTGACGAGTCAAGTCAAGCAGTACTCGGAACAGGCGCAATGGTCGGGCACAGAATTGATATTGCGGCCGCGGTGGTTCAAGCGACTGTGCTTCGCGGCGCTTTGGATGAGCCTGTTCTTGGCCTGTCTCAACGGTGTTGTCACTTTTCGGTTCGTCGCCGGGGAGAAGCCCCTTCTATATGCGGCGCTGGTTGTGGCCGCGCTGGTGTTCGGGTACTCGGTATGGATGACCGTGGCTGGGCTTGTTCGTGAACTGTCGGCTGGGTACTGCCTGAAGCTGGATGCCGAAGGATTCGCTCTGGCCGGCCATCCCACCATCCCCTGGCGCGGCGTTTATCGCGCGGGACATGTTGCCTTCGACAACAAGGGAACTGTTCATCACTTCCTCGATCTCGAATTCAGTGCGGATCAACTTCAACGCCACTGGTCCAGCAAGCTGCGTCCGTTCCTGATCGGCCCTTTGGTGGTCGGATTCTCGATCCTGCGGCACAGTGGCAGGTTTCGATTGCGGGGCACATTCTTGTCCTTGCCGGTACCGACGATCGTGACTGCCATTTGTCAAATTGGGAGCCGCTATGCGCCGCATCCCGTGGTGCAATTGAACCCCCGCGAGTCCCTGGAGGACGCCCGGCGATTGGCCGTCTTGTGGTCCCAGGCGACGCAGCCCAGAGATCACTCAGAGTTGGAAAATGCCTTTGCGAGAGCCGCTGCGGCTTTTTCAAAGCCTGGGGGAGTCGTGAACTCGGTTGATCTCGACGCCGCCTTGGCCAAAGTTGATCGTGACTTGACTGCTCAAGGTGACGCTTTCAAGGAGTATTCTCAACTTCAAAACAAGGTCATGGCTCAAGGCCGCAAGCGGTTTTGGAAGGAGGTTGACCGTGACATGAAATTGATCAACTGGGTATTCGGTGGCGCGTTCTTGTTGGTGACGCTCTACTTTGTAGTCCGGTGGTTGATTGGGTAGGGGCTGGTGCTTGCGGGTGAACCGTCAACACGTCGAGTCGCCCCCGCCCATCGGTTCAAATTGATCGTGACCCTTGTGTTGTTGGGGGAGGACTCTTCGCGGCGGGCTTGTCGTGGCGTGCGGGTATCGGCAACAGCGCCTCAGTGGTAGTCGTCTTCACGTTGATGTCGCACGGCGCCGATGATGACCGTGCGGCCATCAACGATCTCGAACAGGGCAACGTAGCCGGTGTTGCCGAACGGGATGACCAACTCGCGAATGAAGGGGTTGGTGCCGACCTTGCGGCACGCAAACGGCGAGGAGCGCAGCAAGCTCATGCCATCCTTGACGGCCTGAATGGCTCGCTCGGGGATGTCCAGGTCGCCAGTCTCGCTGTCGAGTTCGCGCTGCAGTGCGAAATCAAACAGCCGTTCCAAGTCTTCGACAGCGGCGATGCTGAACTCGACCGCGTAGGTCATCGGCCGCGCGGCTTCTCGGTTTTCCTGGCGGCTGAGAGTTTCGCTACCAGCCGGGCAATGACGACATTGGCGGGGATGCCGGCACCTGCTTGCTTGGTGGTCTCGATGGCGGCAATGCCACGCCGCACAAACTCTGCTTGATTCTTTCGCTTTTCGACCGTTGCGCGGACCGCGTTCTCCACAAATTCGGACAGCGATTCGCCTTGTTCCAACACGCCCTCAAGCTCGGATCGGAACTCGGGTGCAACTCGGATGGGGGGGAGCGTGGCGGTCTTCATGGAGTCATTGTATTGCTCTTGCGATGCGTGCAGTGCGTCGACTCAATTCGCTTTGTCAATCGAAGGTTCGGAACAGTGTGTCGAACCGGTCTGCGGGACCCCACAAACCGAGGGTCTGGTTGCCGGAATGGTTGCCAAGGTAGTACAGGTGGTCGTTGACGGACGAGGTCGCCAGGTAGCCGTTGCTGGGCGGATAGTGGCGGAAGTAGTAGAGCGGGTAGGTCAATGAGGGCGCGGCACCGGGCGTTAGCAGATCGGCATAGCGATTCTCTGTCAAATTGAAGACAAATTCGGTTGTTACGCTACTGCCGCCCCGGCGTACCGGCGAGTGACGGGTCCGTGGCCGGACTGATTGCCTGCTTGTGCGTCAACAAGCTGTTCAGGCTGGCGTAGGACACGCCGATTCTGCCCAGGGCACCGCCGCAGTCCAGTGTCCGGCCCTTGGTGTCGCTGTAGATGAAACTCACGTTCTGCGCCGTGAGCTGCGCAGGCCCTCGTTTTGGGCGCGCGAGGTGGCCCAGACCGAGGGACCGTGCCCCAGCCAGTGAACTACCAGCGGAGAGGAGGCATCCGTCAGGACCCTGCGCGACAGTTCTCAGGAGCCCCCCAGTAAAAGCAGTGTGCTGGGCGCAGGTTGAGGGTTTATGGGCTGTCCGTTGCGGCGAGGGTGCCTGTTTGATCGCGACGATTGGGGTCGGAGTGCGTCGTCACGCCCTGGCCGCGCCAGGCCGGGTCCGGCTGCCAGTGCACCACCCAGTCGGCAACGGCGGCAGCCGGCATGGGACGGGCGATGCCGAAGCCCTGCGCCAACACGCAGCCGAGTTCGAGCAAACGCGCACCATGGGCCACCGTCTCCACCCCTTCCGCAACCACGGTTCGACGAAATGCTGCAGCCAGGCCAATGATGCCCTGCACGATGGCCAGATCGTCGGGGTCATCGAGCATGTCGTGGACAAAGCTGCGATCGATCTTGAGGGTATCTGCTGGCAATCGCTTGAGGTAGGTGAGGGATGAGTAGCCGGTGCCGAAGTCGTCCAGCGAGAAGCGCAGGCCCAGCGCCCGGCACGCGCCAATGATGGCGATGACGCGCTCCACATCGTCCAGGGCACTGGATTCCAGCAGTTCAAGCTCAAGCTGCGCGGGCTTGACATCCGGGTGGACCGCCAGTTGTTGTGACAGCCGGTCGACGAAATCGTGTTGCTGCAGGTGGCTGGCGTCCACGTTCACACTGACCGGCAGGTTCAGCCCTTGGGCGTTCCAGGCTTGCACCTGCGTCAGTGCCGCGTCGATCACCCACTCTCCTACGCTGGCGATGATGGGGTGGCCTTCGATGATCGGCAGGAAGTTGGCCGGTGGCAGCAAGCCCAGCTCGGGGTGTTGCCACCGGATCAAGGCTTCGACGCCGACGACGACCCCGCTGCGCATGTGCACCTTGGGCTGGTAGTGCAGTACGAACTCGTTGCGCGCCAATGCCTGGCCGATGCGCGCCAGGCTTTCATGGCGGGTGGTCACGGCTGCGTCTAGCGCGATGTCAAACACATGAAAACGGTTCTTTCCGCCCTGCTTGGCCAAGTACATGGCCTGATCAGCGTGGCGCAGCAGCAGATCGGCACCGCCGCTGTCCTGGGGGTAGTAGGTCACGCCGATGCTGGCCGACACGCTGAGAGTCAAGTCCCCTACCACCACGGGAGCGGACGTGGCATTGAGCAGCCGGGTCAGCATGGGTTGGCACTCCAGTGGGGTGGCCAAGTCGACCAGCACCGCCACAAATTCATCCCCACCGATGCGTGACAAGGTGTCGCCCTCGCGCAGCGTGTCCTTCAGGCGCTGCGCCAGCGTGATTAACAGATGGTCGCCCACGGCGTGGCCATGACGGTCGTTGATCGGTTTGAAACCGTCCAGGTCCAGGTACACCACAGCCAGAGACAGCCCACGGCGCTGGCACAGGCCCATGGCCTGCTGAAGCCGGTCGGCCAGCAGGACCCGGTTGGGCAGGTTGGTGAGGGGGTCGAAGTGCGCCAGGTGTTCGAGCTGGTGGTTGGCCTGCTTGAGCTCGTTGGAACGCCGATGCAACCGTTCGGCCAGCTCGCGCGTGTCGGCCAGCGTGTTCTTGCTCGAGCGCAGCAGCAGCAGCAGGTCGCCCAGAGGGTTGTGTGCGGGAATGTCGCTCAGGGCAATGCCGAGCCGGGGAAAGTCACTGGCGTCCATGACCCATGGCCAGCCAAGAAAGCACAGGTGCTGGTCATCCGGATCGAGAAACCACTCTCCCTTGAACACGGTCGGTATCGCGCCACAGCTCGTCATGACCGTGCTGCGCCGGGCCAACGCGGCCAAGGTGGAAAACGACGTGGCATCGGCCACGATCCCTCTGAATTCGAAGCAGTGCAGCAGGTTGGCGCCGCACGCCACCTCCGGGCACACCCGTTGCATGAGCGGGCCGCGATGGACTACCGTCAGGGTGTCATCCACCTCCAACAAGAAGGGGAAAACGGCTTCCCTAAACGATTGAGTCGGCGTCACCACAGACCGTGTCTAGGGGAGGATGCGAATCGAGAAGCTGTCGTGGTCATCGCCCGACTCGCGGCGCGCCAGCCGTTCGATTTCAAGGGTCTGGCCAAAACGCTTGCCCAGGCCCTCGATCAGGCCGACGACCATGGGCGCCAGTCCGTCGCGTGTCGAGTAGTAGTGCAGCACCAGGCGGTCTGCGGTGACCTCCGAACATCGAAAGGAGGGCGGCTTGAGTTCCGCGTACATCAGTCCGACACGAACATGCAGGTCATCGAGGTTGGCCAGCGTTTCTTGCAGCGAGCTGCCGGCGGCGTCCAGCAACGCGCCATAACCTTCGCTGCCGGTGTACAGCGTCCAGTACTCGCCAAAGGCCTTCAGTAACGCTTCGGCGGGTTGGTTCAGCAGCTCGCTGGCGGCGCCGACCAGTTTGTAGGTGATGTCGTCCGGGTAGGCGTCCATGCGCACGAACACTTCGATATCGACGCCGGCCCGCTCCTTGATCTTCTCCCAGGTCGCATCGCCGTGCGTTTTGCGCATCATTTCTTCCAGGGCTCTGTTCACCAATCCGTACATAGTGGGCCTCCGTTGAAGGTGGGCAGGGTGGAACGAAATACGAGTGGGCGTCGCCGCGTTTGTCCTGTTCGAGTACTTCACTATACGCCACGTCGCTGCGGTTGCGGGGGCTGAGTCGGAGTGACTTTCATCGGCGGGTTGCGCTTGTGTTGAGATGGTGAGTCGCAGCATTCCGATGGGGCCGCGGCTTCGCCGCCTGAGGCAGCTGCTGAACCTTCGACGGTTCGGGCCGAATTCGATCATGTCAACTGAATTGATCGTGACCCTTGTGGTGCTGGGGGAGGACTCCTTGCGGTTGGTTCTTTCGTTGTGTGCGGTGCCGGTGCCGCGTCTTTGACATACTGGTGCCTGTTCATCACCGAAGGAGCATCATGCCGATCGAGCACTTCATGCAAAACTACAAACTGGCCTGGGAAACCAGCGACGAGCACTTGCTGGCTTCCTTGTTCGCCCCGGATGGTTGTTACCACAACACGCCGTTTGCGGTCCAGCGCGGACACAATCAAATCAAGCAGTACTGGCAGCGCACCAAACTGCAGCGCGACATCACCGTCACCTTTGAAATCTTGCAGGCCAGCGCCAGCGCCAGCAGCGGCATCGCGCACTGGCACACCACCTATCAGGTAACGTCCGACGAGATGTTTGCGATTTGGGCCGCCTCCACCGGCACCAACCAGATTGCCCGCAAGCCGGGCGAGCCGTTGCCGCGCCTGGTTTTGGATGGCATGGCCCTGATCGAACTTGATGCCAGTGGTCTGTGTCGGGAGTTTCGGATTTGGTGGCACTCGACGGTTGATGTCTAGCCGATGGCTTAGGGACGCGGGCTTCAGGCCCGGGACCCCAGTCGCCCCTGCACCGCGGCGCTGCCGAGTTCGCGCAGTGCGTCGGCCGCAATCCACCGTGCCGGTTTCGAGCCCTGTTGCTGGATACGACGTGCCGCGTCAATCGCTGCAGCGTTGAGCGCGGCGTTGCGCTTGCCAATATTGCGCAGGGCCCAGTTGGCCGCTTTCATGACGTAGTTGCGTGGATCGTTGGCCGCCGCTTCGATGAGCGTCAGAGCGGCCACGAAGCGCGCGTCCTCGGCTTGCTTGTCATGCACCGCCAACGTGGCCAGCAGCGCGCCGCACAAACTCTTGTGGCTGTGTGGCCCATAGCACCACCTTCTTCCAGGCCAGCGGAGATGCCGCGAAGGCGCTGCCACAGACCTGGTCACAGACATCCCAGGAGTTGAAGTCCCTGGCCCAGGCGTCCATTTGCCTCGATCCCATCTTGGCGGGGTCGGCTACCATGCCGGCCACGATGCGGGCATCCGGTATGCCCGTGCTCCACAGCGCGAGGGCCAGGCCGTGATCCCGGCCCAAGGTCTTGGCGACGCGCCGCATGGCCGGCACGGACAGGCCCAGTCGATGGTCCGGGTTGATGCCAAAACGTGCCATGCCGGCCAACTCGTCGGGCCGGGCTTGCTGCTGCAGTAGAGCCAGGGCTTCGGTCAGTCGGTCCATGGTCGTGCCACTGTAGGCGCGCGGTGGCGTTGGCGTCAAGTTATCGCGGCGGGGGCGATACGGCTGCTGCGGACACATCTGGTGTGTGATACTGCGGCTCACGCGGTTGACGAACCCCGCCGGTGTCAGTTGGGCCGACCGCTGACGCGGGATTCGCGTGGCGCACAGGAGACGAAATACGTGTCAATTTCACCTGAAAAACCGGCGATTCTGATCGTGGACGATACGCCAGCCAACCTGTCGTTGCTGGTGGGCATTCTGAAGTCTGATTACCGTACCCGAGTCGCGATCAGCGGAGAAAAGGCTCTGGAGTTGGCTTTTTCCGGGGCGCCACTGGATTTGATTCTTCTGGACGTGATGCTGCCCGGCCTGGACGGGTATGAGGTGTGCCGGCGTCTGAAGCAGGAGCCCGCGACGCGCCACATTCCAGTCATCTTTGTCACCTCGATGAGTGAAGTGGAAGATGAAACCAAAGGGCTTGAGATTGGCGGCGTCGACTACGTCACCAAACCGATCAGCCCAGCGATCGTCAAGGCGCGCGTCAAGACCCACCTTGCGGTGTCGCAACAGGCGCGTGAGCTCGAACGCATGGTGGGCAAGCTTGAAGTGCAGGCACTGGAGTTGGCGCAGTTCAATCGGACGCTTGAGCAGCGTGTTGCCGAAGGCGTTCAACAACTTGAGCGGGTGAGCCGCCTGAAGCGCTTCTTTTCACCCTCGGTGGTGGACTTGCTGCTGTCGGGCGCCACTGAGGACCCTCTGCGAACCCACCGACGTGAAATCGCCGCTGCCTTTGTGGACCTGCGCGGCTTCACGGCGTTTACCGAAACATCGGACCCGGAGGAGGTGATCCGCGTCATTCACGAGTATCACGAAGCCATGGGCGCCTTTGTGGTGGCGTATGCCGGAACACTGGAGCACTTTGCCGGCGACGGCATGATGATCTACTTCAACGACCCAGTCGAAGTAGACAACCCAGCAGGTGTTGCCGTGAGAATGGCGATCGACATGCAAGAGCGTTTCACCACGCTGGAGCGGGGATGGCAACGGCGTGGCTACTCGGTGTCAATGGGCATCGGTGTGGCCCTGGGCTACGCCACCATCGGCGCGATTGGGTTCGAGGGTCGGCGCGACTATGGCGTGATTGGAAACGTCACCAACCTCGCGGCCCGCCTGTGCGCCGAGGCGCAAGGCGGGCAGATCCTGATCTCCCAACGGGTGCAGGGACTGGTGGCCGACTTCGCGCGCACAGAGCCAGTCGGCGAGCTCCAGCTCAAGGGCTTTCATCGTCCGACCATGGCCTATGTGGTGCACGGCTACGTAGACTCGGACGCGGCGCCCTGACCCTGACGCCGTTCCGCCCCCTTTTACCTACGCGCCTGGCTGCGCCGTGCGGGCGGCACCATCATGCCGGGCGTAGCGCTTAACAAAGGTTAATGCGTTGGCAGCCAGGCAAGGCGACACTGCGGTTGCGGCAACTGGTGTCGCAGAACTGGAGTGAGCTCGTGTTGGCAAGCACTGGATTTGGCAGTCTGACGGCTGCGATCGTTGGAGGTGGTCATGGGTAAAGACCGCGTGCCGGCGCCGGACAATCGCGGCGCGCCACAGCGGCGTGCTTTCCTGCGTGCGGGCTTGGCCATCGGTACGGCCAGTGTGGCCGGTTCGCTGCGGGCCGAGCCTTCGCTCGGCGCGGGTATGCCGGGTTCGATGACGTCGCTGGGCGCTGCCGATCTGCCCTACGGCCGGCCCGCCGCCACGGAGCAGGCGGTGCAGCGCGTCGCACACCCCACAGCTCCGCAAACGGCGGGGTTCGCCATCTGGCGCTCGCCCTTGCAGAGTCAGCGCGGCATCATCACGCCCAGTGGACTGCACTTTTCGGTGCACCACAACGGCCTGCCTGTGATTGCGCCCGAGCGCCACGAGCTGATGATCCATGGCCTGGTCAAGCGGCCCTTGCGTTTTGACCTGGAGCGGCTGATGCGTTACCCCATGGTCAACCGGATCCATTTTCTGGAGTGCGCTGGTAACTCGGCTGCCAATGCCTTGTCACCGACCGCGCGCAACGACACCTTGGGCGATCTGGCGGGCGAGGTGTCGTGCTCGGAATGGACCGGCGTGCCCTTGTCCTACTTGTTCAACGAATCCGGCTTGCAAGACCGTGCCAAGTGGGTGGTGGCCGAGGGAGCGGACGGTGGCTCGCACGCGCGCAGCCTGCCGCTGTCGGCCCTGCTCAAGGACGGCATGCTGGCGCTGTACCAAAACGGCGAACGTCTGCGTCCCTCGCAAGGCTACCCGTTGCGGCTGTTCATGCCGGGCTTTGAGGGCAACGTCAGCGTGAAGTGGCTGCACCGCCTGGAGGTGACCGACCAGCCCGCCTACACCAAGGACGAGTCGGGCCTGTACACGCAGGTACTGGCCAACGGGCAGATCGAGCGCTTTGCCTTTCACATGGACGTCAAGTCGGTCATCACACATCCCTCTGGGCGGCAGACCATGCCCGAGCCGAGGGGCTTTTACGAGATCGCCGGCCTGGCCTGGTCCGGCCACGGGCGCATTGCCAAGGTGGAGGTGTCGACCGATGGCGGCACCACCTGGGCGCCAGCGCTGTTGCACGGCCAGGTGCTGGACCGCGCCTTCACGCGCTTCACGTTGCCATGGCAGTGGGATGGAAAGAAGGCCACCTTGATGAGCCGCGCCACCGACGAACTGGGCCGCACGCAGCCCACGCGCACCGAGTGGAAGCGCAAGTACGCCATGCAGTCTTTCCACCACTACAACGCGATGCAGGCCTGGCGCGTGGGCAGCGACGGGCGGGTGGAAAACGTGTATGCGTAGGCCGACCTTCGTTCGCGTTGGCGCGCTGTGCTTGGCGACAACGGCGCTGTCCACGTTGCTGGCGCTGACTGTGGGCGCCGTCCGCGCGCAGCCGGTGACCCAGGCTATGGTTGGTCTGGGTCAGCCCCTGGAGCGCGCCCAGATCGAGCGCTACGCCATCACCATTTTTCCCGACGGTCGCAAGCTGCCGCCAGGGCAGGGCAGTGTGGCCCAGGGCGCGGCGCTGTACCAGGCGCAGTGCGCGGCCTGCCACGGCGCGAAAGGCATTGAAGGCCCGGCCGCGCGCCTGGCTGGCACGGACGGCTTTATGGGCTGGAGCGATCCCCTGCGCCCGCTGCGCGTCCTCAAGTACCCACTGTTGGTGGTGTCCGTGGGTGCACGCTGGCCGTATGCCACCAGCCTGTTCGACTACGTGCGCCGCGCCATGCCGCACCATGCGCCCAAGAGCTTGAGCGACGACGAGGTATATGCGGTGACTGCGCATTTGTTGCACCTCAACAGTCTGGTGCCGAACACGGCGGTGATGAATCGCGAGACCTTGCCACGGGTGGTGATGCCTGGGCTGGAAAAGACGGTGCTGGCCTGGCCGCAGACGCCTTGAGTGGCTCGCTAACTGCTTGCGCGGTAACGGGGTATCGGTCAAGTGGACTTGACCGCCAACTCCAAGAAGATGCCTTGAGCAGCCACAACGACGAAGTCGAGCCGCAGACTGATGCTTGCCTTTGGCCCTGTCAGCTCGAACAAGGTCTCGGGCGCGCACGATTACGCCGCCTCAAGCATGAACTCAACCTTTACCGCCTCAAAGGGGAACACGACACCCCCTTCTGCCGCGCGACTGAGAATGCCAGCTTCCAACAAGGCCACTACGTCCCCATGCACAGCCTTCACGTCACGCCCGACGCGCCTGGCCGCCTCGCGGATAGACATGGCGCCCGCCCCGCACATAGCTTTGAGCAACTCCCATCGTTTGACTGTTAGCACCTGCCAGAGCAACTCGGGCGTTGCAAAGCCAATGCGAGTGTCCCGCTCAGCGCGGCCGGTTTTCATGGCGCGGGCTGCATCCGCAAGCGTGTCCGCCAGGGAACGAACCTCAAGAATGACTGTGTTCATGATTCCACCTCGTAATATCAGCATTGAAGTCGAGCATCAACTGTTCCGGCGTTGAGAAGGCATAGTCAAGCTCCTGTTCTCCGAAGTGCCGGTAATCACCTTTACCTCGCTCATTGTCATATCTCAGGACACACTCACCGCCAACAACATAAGCGAGACGATATTTGAACTGATGCTCAGACGGCGGAACAGGTTCAGGGACCCGCCACACGGCCACCTCTGCGAATGCGTCGGGAGCAAGAACAACGCGACGGCGAATTAGCGGGACAGCCTTCATGTTGGAGATTATGACAACGCAAACGTGCTGTTGTCAATGAGTCCAACAAACTCCGCTTCTCCGGCGAGGCCGAACGTTGAAGCTGAGCCGCGATCCGTGGCGTCGGCTCGACTGGCTAGGCGGCGCGTTTTCGCACATTACAGACCTCCGTGCAGCATCGAAACCGCGACGAATGATTCACGAACGTATTTCATGAAGTCGACACTGTAGCCAGACGATAGGCGCACCGAGTTACCTACGATTTGCACGCCTGGAAGTGCTGCCGCGCTCACCTTGGACAAGGACTGCGAATCAATGTTCTTTGAAAGATCGCCATCGTTATGAGTGACGGCATTCCGAATGCACACCAATGCATCAAGGCCAGCAACACAGACTCCCGCAATCTGCAAAGGTTCCTTGCGCTTGTCATCTCGCTCGGCAAGGAATTCGTCCAGAGAGATGCCACGACCAGAAGCCTTCCAGGGCTTTGAGCCGTACCTGCCTTCAAGGAACGCCAACGTTCCGGCGAGGTACATGCCGCAGGCATAGTGCTCGTAGTCTTCGCGTTTCACTCGGCCCGACGCATAGTTGTCGGGGTCTTCGACCGAATGCCGAAGGGCACTGTGCAGTCGTCATGAGGGTGAGGATGTCGGATGGAACTGCCATGAATTCGTGAGGTCTCAATTTCTGAGCACCAGGAAGTGCTCAAACAAAACGAGTTTGCTCGACAAGTTGACAATCAAATTCCCGTGGAATCGGCTTGCGGCCTCGACTGTGCTGCTTTCACGCCCTGTTGACCGGATATTAGTATTCCGACAGACCCGCTGAGCCTGCGATGGTGTTTGTTGTCTACGCCGGGCAGGCCCTATTGCGCCCCTGACCCTTGGCCTTGTAGAGCGCCTCATCAACGCGCGCCACCAGTGCCCCGCCATCTTGATCGCTGGGCCGCTGGCATCCAAAACCCAGGCTGCACGTGACCACGCGTTGGCCTGATATCAGTTGCACCGGTTCGTTGGCGAGCGCGCCACGAAGTCGTTCCGCCAGAAGCCCCGCACCCGCCAGATCAGTCTCGGGCAGCACCAGCAAAAACTCCTCGCCGCCGATTCGCCCGGCGGAGTCCGAGTCCCTCAGGACACTGCGAATGCGCCCCGCAAAGGCCTTGAGCACTTCGTCGCCAGCCGGGTGGCCGAGTTCATCGTTGATGTGCTTGAAGTGGTCCAGATCGCACAGCACCACCGCCATGGAGCGGCCATGGCGGCGGCTGAGGTCGAACACGTTGTTGAGGTCTCCGAATATGGCGCGGCGGTTGGGCAGACCGGTCAGCGGGTCCATGGTGCTCATGGCGACCAGTTCCTGGTGGAAGGCGCGTTCGGTGCTGTCCATGGTCACAAAACGCAGCAGGTGGCCACCAATGGC
>JADKDJ010000024.1 GCA_016718405.1 Candidatus Rhodoferax odensensis | reverse complement strand
CGCCGCACAAGCCGGCGCCGCAACCAAACTTGGTACCGCTCAAGCCCAGCGTATCGCGCAAGGCCCACAGCAGTGGCGTGGTCGGATCAGCATCGACCACCGTGTCTTTGCCGTTGATGTTCAGGTTTGCCATGGGGATATCCGCCTTCAATTGCTGTTGCAGCAAGCTGCCCAACATGCCCATCAGGTCCGAGGCATTGCCCAAGCCGCCCTCGGGGGCCAGGCCCTGTGGGGTCAGCTTGTCAATCAGGCCCGGCAGCACCTGCGACAGTTGGCCCCCGGCCTGGGCCGGATCAACGCCAAGCTGACCGGCAATCTGGCCCAGTGTGTCTCGGCCCAGCACCTGGGACAACTGGTCGGCCGAGATCGGCAGGTTCTCACCCCGCCCGATCCAGGAGCCGATCACGTCGGACAGGCCAGCCTGGTTGAACTTGGCCACCAGCCCATCCAGGCCACCCACCTGGCCGTTGTTGGAGAGCAAACCCCCCAGCACACCCGCCAGACCGCCCCTGCTGCGGCAGTTGTGCCGACACTGCGCCAATTACCGAATCAAGCAAGCCCATCATCTGCTCCCGAAGTGAAGCGGCCATTATGAGCAGTTTGCGTTAGCCCTGCAGCGCGCGGCGGAAAGCTCTAACCGGTTGGCGGATTCAGGGCATTGCAGAAAGCAAGCCCCGTGCGTCCGCACTGAGAGCAATAGACGCCCGCAGATGGGTTGGGGCATGCGTTTTGCGCAGGTAAAGGAGGAGGCCGCAGGGCGGGGGACACGGAGCAAAACGCATGTCCCAACCCATCCGCCCTCAGAATCGTTCTCTCAATCAATCTCAAACCGCACCCCCTGCGCCAGCGGCAGCGCGCGGGAGTAGTTGATGGTGTTGGTGGCGCGGCGCATGTAGGCTTTCCAGGCGTCGGAGCCCGATTCGCGGCCGCCGCCAGTTTGTTTTTCGCCACCAAAAGCGCCTCCAATTTCGGCGCCCGAGGTGCCGATGTTGACGTTGGCGATGCCGCAGTCCGAGCCGGCCGCCGACATGAAGCGCTCGGCCTCGCGCAGGTCGGTGGTGAAGATGGCGGACGACAGGCCTTGCGGCACGTCGTTGTTCAGCGCAATCGCCTCCGACAGCTCGCGGTACTTCAGCACGTAAAGGATGGGCACAAAGGTCTCGTGCCGTACCACCTCGGTCTGCGCCGGCATCTGCACCAGCGCCGGGCGCACGTAAAAGGCATCGGGGTAACGCGCTTGCAGCGCACGCTCGCCACCGGCCACCCCGCCGCCCTGCGCCTTGGCCTGCTGCAGCGCCGCCTGCATAGCATCAAACGCATCGCGGTCAATCAGCGGGCCCACCAGCGTACCCTCTTCCAGCGGTGAGCCGATCTTGAAGCTGGCAAAGGCGCGTGTCAGGCGCGCCACCATGTCGGCGTGCACCGACTCGTGCACGATCAAGCGGCGCGCGGTGGTGCAACGTTGGCCGGCAGTGCCCGCAGCGGCAAAGGCCACGGCGCGCACCGCCATGTCCAGGTCGGCCGAGGGCGCGACGATGATGGCGTTGTTGCCACCCAGCTCCAGCAAGCTGCGGCCAAAACGCGCCGCCACCCGCGGACCCACCGCCTGGCCCATGCGGGTGCTGCCGGTGGCCGACAGCAGCGCCACCTGCGGATGGTCCACCAGGGCCTGACCCACGTCCGCGCGACCCATCAGCAACTGCGACAAATGCGCCGTGTGCGCGGCGCCAAAGCGCTGGCAGGCGTGCTCGAACACTGCCTGTACGCCAAGGCGCACAGCGGTGTCTTTTCGGAAGGCTTCCACACCACGGTATCGCCGCAGACCAGCGCCAGCGCAGCGTTCCAGGCCCACACCGCCACCGGAAAATTGAAGGCGGTGATCACACCCACCACACCCAGCGGGTGCCAGGTTTCCATCATGCGGTGGCCCGGGCGCTCGGAGGCAATCGTCAGGCCGTACAACTGGCGCGACAGGCCCACGGCAAAGTCGCAGATGTCGATCATCTCCTGCACCTCGCCCAAGCCCTCTGATAACACCTTGCCCGCCTCCAGCGACACCAGTGTGCCCAAGGCCTGCTTGTGCTGGCGCAACTCCTCACCCAGCAAGCGCACCAGCTCGCCGCGTTGCGGCGCGGGCAGCACGCGCCACGCCTGCTGCGCGGTATGCGCGCGGTCAATCACAGCGGCGACCTCGCTCAAAGATGTCTCGTGCACCTGGCCCATGGCGGCGCCGTCGATCGGCGAGCGCGACGGCAAGGAACCGCCCACATAGGAGCGAGAGGGCACGCCCAGCTCGTTGAGGATGTGTTGGACTTGTTGGTGGGGAACTTGCATAGGGGTAGGCGTCTGAAATGGACAGTCAGGTAAACCGATAACTCTACACCGACCCGGCGCCCTTATGATTGCCTGGCTTGTGCAGCATGGCGCTTCGTATCGCCTGACCACTGGAAGAACCTGTCCCATGAAACGCGCTCTGAAGATCCTCGCCCTGTTGCTGATCGTGCTGCTGCTGGCGGCGGCAAGTCTCGCCACGTGGTACGTGCGCACCAAGTTGCCTCAGCGCTCCGGCACGCTGGCGCTGGCGCAGTTGACCGCGCCGGTGACGGTGGACTACGACGAACGCGGTGTGCCGCACATCCAGGCACAAAACGATCGCGATCTCTACCGCGCCCTGGGCTATGTGCATGCGCAGGACCGGCTGTTTCAGATGGAAATGGTGCGCCGCCTGGCACGGGGCGAACTGGCCGAAGTGCTTGGCCCCAAACTGGTCGAGGTGGACCGCCTGTTTCGCACCCTGGGCATTCGTGCCCACGCCGACGCCATGGCCCCCAAGCTCGATCCGGCCAGAGCGGCGACCCAGGCGCTGCTGGCCTACCTGGACGGCGTCAACCAGTTTCAGGCCGGCCACCCGGCACCGATGGAGTTTGACCTGCTGGGCATCCCCAAGCGCCCGTTCACCCCCGCCGACACGGTGGCCGTCTCGGGCTACCTGTCCTACACCTTTGCCGCTGCATTTCGGACCGAGCCGGTGCTGACCTACGTGCGAGACAAGCTCGGTCCCACGTATCTGGCGGCGTTTGATCTGGAATGGCACCCCGAGGGCGTGGTCACCAGCCGACCCAGCACAACCGCGCGCTTTAAGCCCGATGACTGGCAAGGCTTGACGCGGCTGGCCACCTTGAGCCAAGAGACGCTGGAAGGCCTGGGCCTGCCCCAATTTGAGGGCAGCAACGCCTGGGCGCTGTCGGGCCAGTTGACCAGCAGCGGCAAACCACTGCTGGCGGGTGACCCGCACATTGGCTACTCGACCCCCGCGGTCTGGTACGAGGCGCACCTGAGCGCGCCAGGCTTCGAGCTTTATGGCCACCACCAGGCGCTCAACCCGTTGGCGCTGCTGGGCCACAACCAGCACTTCGGCTGGAGCCTGACCATGTTCCAGAACGACGACATCGACCTGATCGCCGAAAAAGTCAACCCCGCCAACGCCAACCAGGTGTCAATCGGCGGCCAATGGGTCAATCTGCAGGTCCGCGAGGAGACCATCCTGGTCAAAGGCGCGCCGCCGGTTACGCTGACGCTGCGTCGCTCGCCGCACGGCCCCATCATCACCGATGTTTTCAAAGACAGCCTGGGCACCACGCCGGTGGCCATGTGGTGGGCCTTCCTGGAGACCGAAAACCCGATCCTCGATGCCTTCCATGAACTCAACCGCGCCGACACCCTGGCCAAGGCGCGGCAGGCGTCCAGCAAGATCCACGCGCCCGGGTTGAACGTGGTGTGGGCCAGCGCCAGTGGCGACATCGGCTGGTGGGCGGCGGCCAAGTTGCCGATTCGTCCGGCCAACGCCAACCCCAACTTCATTCTGGACGGCAGCACGCCCGAGGCGGACAAAACCGGCTTCTACCGCTTCGCCGACAACCCGCAGGAAGAAAACCCGAAACGGGGTTACATCATGTCGGCCAATCACCAGCCCAAGCCACCCAGCGGCGTGCCCGTACCGGGCTACTACAACCTGTCGGACCGCGCGCAGCAGGTGGAAGACCGCCTCACGGTGCCCGGCGTGTTGTGGAACCTGCAAAACAGCCAAGCCGTGCAGCTTGACAGCCGCCACGGTTACGGCCCACGGGTACTGGCGCCGCTGCTGCCGATACTGCGCATGGTGGTGACCGACCCGACCGAGCGCGCAGGCGTCGCCAGCCTGGAGAAGTGGGACGGCGATCACCGCGTCGGCGACATTGCGCCAACGCTGTTCAATCAATTTTTGTACGAACTGGCGCATGCTGCCATGGCCGATGAGCTGGGTGAGGCACAGTTCAAGAACCTGCTGCGCACCCGGGCACTGGACTTTGCGCTACCGCGACTGGCAGCCGACGCCAGTTCGCCGTGGTGGGACAACCGCGCCACACCTGCGGTTGAAACGCGCATCGAGACCGTCAAGGCTGCGTGGCTGGCTACTGTCAAGCATCTGACTGGCACGCTGGGCCGCGACCCGGTCGCGTGGGCTTGGGGCAAGAACCACACGCTGACCCATGGCCACCCGCTGGCCGCGCAAAAGCCGCTGGACAAACTGTTCAACGTCGGTCCATTCCCGGCACCGGGTGGGCGCGAAACCCCCAACAACCTGGCGCAAAGCGTGGGACCAGGGCCATGGGCGGTCAGCTTCGGGCCATCGACCCGGCGTCTGATTGACTTCGCGGATGCCAGCAAGGCGCTGGGCATCAACCCGGTGGGTCAAAGCGGCGTGTTGTTTGACGCCCATTACAAGGACCAGGCCAAGACCTTCATCACCGGCGGTTACGTGCCGCAACACCTCAAGGCCGAGGACGTCAAGGCCAATGCCCGCAGCCGCTTGAGCCTGGTACCGCGCGAGCCCTAACGCCAGCCCGCCGATCGCGCGGGGGCTTTGCGTCCCCACTGTGCAGAGGCAACCCACGCTTGCGATAATCGCGGCTTGCCCAAGCACTTCCCGCCGCTGCTCATTCCCCTCATTCTGGTCACGCTGACCGGTCATATGGCCCTTTCGGGCGGGCGCGTCTCCGGCTCGCTGTATGCGCTCAGCGTCGGGTCACCCGAACTCGTGGTGGGTGTGTTTATGGCCATGTTCTCGGTGCTGCCCGCACTGGCGGCCATGTCGGTGGGCCGCTGGATTGACCGCTTTGGCGCGCTACCGGTCATGCGCGCCGGTGTAACCCTGGTGCTGATAGGCGCCTGGGTGCCGGTGCTGCTGCTGACGGTACCCTCGCTGTTTGTCATGGCTGTGTTGATCGGCTTTGGCTTCAACGCCATGTCGGTGGCCGGGCAACACACGGTGGGGGTATTGGCTACGGGTAAGTCGCCCGAGCAACGCCTACGCAATTTTGGCTGGTATGCCCTGGGCCACTCGGCTTCCAGCGCGCTGGGCCCTTTTGTCAGCGGCCTGCTGATCGACCATGTCGGTTTTCGCCCGGCGTTTGCCTGCATGGCCAGCTTCGCCTGTGTGGCGTGTTGGCTGGTGTTCAAGCGCCTGGGCCAGTTGCCCCGCGCGGCCCGCTCCGGCGACGTCGAAGCTGACCCCATCACCGGCGTGACCAGGCAGAAGGTATGGCATGACTTGCTGGCAGCCTCCGAGATGCGCCGCATCTACTACGTCAGCATGGCCCTGGCCTGCAGTTGGGATCTGTTTATCGTCATGCTGCCGGTGCTGGGCACGCGGCTGGGCTTTTCGGCCTCCATCATCGGCTCGGTGTTCTCGCTGTTTGCGCTGGGCACCTTCGTCAGCCGCGCCGTCATGCCCTGGTTGTCGGGCCGCTTCAGAGAGTGGCAGATCATGCGCGCGGCGATGGTCGTCATCGCGCTGGTGTTCGTTGGCCTACCCTGGGCCAATGTGGCGGGGGCCTTCATGGTGCTGGGTTTCCTGTTTGGCTGTTCGGTCGGCTTGAGCCAGCCCAACATGCTGTCACTGCTGCATGCCGCCACCCCGCAGGGGCGCGGCGGCGAGGCGCTGGGCCTGCGCGCGCTGGTAGGTAACGGCTCGTCGGTACTGGTGCCGATCACCTTCGGCCTGGTGGTCGGACCGGTGGGCGTGGCGCCACTGCTGTGGGCTGGCGCGGCGCTGATAGGCAGTGCGCTGCCCTCGGCGCACCGGGGGGCGCGGCGGCAGCACTGAGTTGCGGGCTACCGTCAGCGCAATCCTGAGTCGCTGATTAGAATCAACCCTCCCCCCAACCGCACCCGCGCTCACAAGGCGCCCTTTGCATGACCTTGACCGGCCTGATCGGCCTCTATGTGCGCCAGAATTGGCGCCCCTACCTGCTGTCGGCGCTGATGCTGGCATCGGTGAGTGCGCTCACGGTCTTCATTCCGCGCCAGGTAGGCCATGTGGTCGATGGCCTGGTGGCTGGGCGTGTGACCGGCGAGGTCCTGATCGGGCAACTGAGCTGGCTGCTGCTGGCTGGCGTGGCCATCTACTTTCTGCGTGTGGCCTGGCGGCTGCAACTGTTTGCCGCCAGCTACCGGCTAGGCGCCGAACTACGCTCGCGCCTGTACGCGCGGCTGTGCCTGCAGGGGCCACATTTCTTCCAGCAAAAGCGCACTGGCGACCTGATGGCGCTGGCCACCAACGACATTGACTCGGTCGAGATGGCCTCGGGCGAGGCCATGCTGGCGGGCTTTGACGGCACCCTGACCCTGATCATGGTGGTGGCGATGATGACGCTGGGCATCGACTGGCGCCTGGCGCTGGCTGCGCTGCTGCCCTTCCCCTTGATGGCGCTGGCGTTCTGGCGCATCTCCAACCAGATTCACCAGGCCTCCAAGGATTCGCTGGACTGCTTTGGCAAGCTCAACGACCACGTGCAGGAAACCCTGAGCGGTGTGCGGACCTTGCGTGCCCTGGGCCTGGAAGCGCGCAGTGCCACGCGACTGTCGGAGCTGGCCGAGGCCGCCGCTGCGGCAAGCCTGCGCGCGCAACGCTGGGAGGCCGCGTTCGAGCCGGCGGTGGGCATCACCCTGGTCAGCGCCACTGTGCTGACGCTGGGCCTGGGCGGCTACCAGGTGTGGCACGGCGAGCTGACCATCGGTGCGCTGACCGCCTTCAGCATGTACCTGGGCCAATTGATCTGGCCGATGTTTGCCGCCGGCTGGGTGCTGGCGCTGATCGAGCGTGGACGCGCCGCCTGGGGTCGCCTTCAGCCGGTTCTGGACGCCCCGCTGTCGATCGACAACCACGGCACGCTGACTCACGTGACACCCGGCACGCTTGTGTTTGACGACGTGACGTTTTCTTACCCTGGGCACCAGGCCTTGGCCTTGTCGGGCCTTCAGCTCAGCCTGCCGAGCGGTCAGACACTGGGCCTGGTGGGACCCACCGGTTGCGGCAAGTCCAGCGTGCTGCGCCTGATCCTGCGTCAGTACGCGGTGCAATCGGGCAGCGTGCATTGGAACGGGGAAATGCTGAGCGACTACCAGCTCGACGCGCTCAACCGCGCCATCAGTTGGGTGCCACAAGAGCCCTTCCTGTTCTCCGCCTCGATTGCCGAGAACATCGCTCTGGCCAAGCCCGATGCCACACCCGCCGAGATTCAGCACGCCTGTGAGCTGGCGTCCATCCACGACGACATCGCTCGCATGCCGCAGGGCTATGACACGCCCGTGGGCGAAAAGGGCATTTCGCTCTCCGGCGGACAACGCCAGCGGGTGGCGATTGCACGCGCCTTGCTGACCGATGCGCCCTTGCTGCTGCTGGACGACGCCTTGTCGGCGGTCGACACCCAGACCGAGACCGACATCCTGCACCACCTGCGCAGCGCGCGCGCCGGACGCACCGCGCTGATCGTCAGCCACCGACTGAGCGCGGTGATGGATGCCGACCACATCGTGGTGCTCAAGAACGGGCGGATCGCCGAGCAAGGCGACCATGCCAGCCTGCTGGCACTGGACGGCTGGTACGCCAGCCAATGGCGCTACCAGCAACTGGAGGCCAGTCTCGATGCAGCCTGAAACCAACGCCAACCCGGCGGGCAACCCGACCGAAGCGCCGCGCAACACCCGCCGCGCGGTGGCACTGCTGCTGCATGCCGCCGCACCCGAACGCCGCCACGTGGTGCTGGGCACGTTGTGGCTGGTGGCCGCCGCACTGCTTGAAGCGCTGGGCCCACTGCTGGGCAAATACTTCATCGACCAGTACCTGCTGCCGCGCCACTTCGACGCCACCGACATCGGACTGCTGCTGGGCGGCATTCTGCTCGCGGGCTGCGTGGCCAGCGTGATTCGGTACGCCCAGTTGACGCGCCTGGCCGGTGTGGCCATGCGCTCGGTCAAGCGTCTGCGCGAGGAGGTATATGGCCACGTGTTGCGCCTGCCCATGGCTTTCTTTGACAAAGCCATCACCGGCCAACTGGTGAGCCGTGTCACCAACGACACCGAGCAGGTGAAGAACCTCTATGTGCAGGTGCTGTTTGTCATGCTCGACAGCAGCATCGTGGTGCTGGGCGCCATGGGTGCCATGGCCTGGCTCGACTGGCGCCTGATGCTGATCGTGCTGACACTGATTCCGGCGGTGGTGGTGATCGTCTGGTTCTACCAGCGCTGGAGCGCGCCGGCCGTGGCGCGTGCCCGGCAAAAACGCAGCGACATCAATGCCCAGATGTCGGAGTCGATTGCCGGCATGCCGGTGCTGCAGGCCAGCAATGCGCAGCAGCGATTCAGGGACAAGTTCGAGCGCACCAACCAACAGCACCTGGGCGCGCGCATCGCTGAGATGCGCGTCAACGCCTGGCTGCTGCGCCCGATGCTCGACCTGATCAACGTGCTGCTGCTGGCGGTGGTGATCTACAGCTTTGGCCAGCGCACGCTGGGCGCGCTGGAGATTGGCATTCTGTACGCCTTTGTCAGCTACATCGGCCGTGTGGTGGACCCGCTGATCCAGATCACGCTGCAGTTTGGCCAGTTACAGCAAGCCGTGGTGGCCGCTGCCCGGGTCGATACGCTGCTGCAGGAACAGCGCCCAGCGGCGGTAACCGGCCCGGAGCGCATCAGCGAGGGCGCCATCCGCATCGAGAACCTGCGCTTTGGCTACGCACCCGAAACGGTGGTTCTGCACGACCTGAGCCTGCACGTACCGGCCGGCGGCTTCTACGGCCTGGTCGGTCACACTGGTAGCGGCAAGTCCACCCTGCTGAGCCTGCTGCTGCGCTTTTACCAGCCCAGTTCTGGCCACATCACGCTCGATGGTGTGGCGTTGGCCAAGTTCAGTGACGAGCACTTCCGCGCCGACGTCGGCCTGGTGCCGCAAGACCCCTTCTTGCTGGCCGCCAGCGTGCGCGACAACATCGACATGGGGCGCGGCCTGAGCCAGGCCGAGATCGAAACCGCCGCCCGCGCCGCGCACTGCCACGACTTCATCACGCAGTTGGAACAAGGCTACGACACCCTGCTGGGCGAAGGCGGCGCGCGCCTGTCGGTGGGGCAAAAACAATTGATCGCCATCGCCCGCGCACTGGGTGGAAAGCCGCGCATCCTGTTCCTGGACGAGGCCACCGCCCACATCGACTCCGAGACCGAACAGATCGTGCAAGTGGCCCTGTCCGAGTTGCGCGGCCGCGTCACGGTGGTGGCCATCGCCCACCGCCTGTCCACCATCCGCGCCGCGGACTGCATCGTGGTGCTCAACCACGGCCGCATCGCCGAACAGGGCACGCATGAGGTCCTGATGGAGATCGACCAAGGCATCTACCAGCGGCTGTATTTGTTGCAGCAAATTGGGGATTGACGCGCCGCCCTAGCTGGCTGTAGCCGCCACACTGGCCCGCGCGGTGTGCATCTTTTTGTAGCTGTCGATGAGGCGGCTGGTGCCTGTCCAGCCCCTCCAGCTGGATGCTGGTTGGCGTCAAGCCATGGAAGCGCACGCTGCCATCCACCGATCCCAGTACGGCATCCATGCGCGCCTGGCCAAACATCCGGCGGAAGTTGACTTCGTAATCCTCCAGGGCCATGTCGTCGTCCAGCACCACTTCCAGCACCGCGTTCAAGGCCTGGTAAAACAAGCCGCGCTCGACCGTGTTGTCGTTGTATTGCAAGAAGGCGCACACCAGTTCCTGCGCGTCCTCCAATTGCTGCAATGCGAGGTGGATCAGCAGCTTGAGTTCCAGGATGGTCAACTGCCCCCAAGCCGTGTTCTCGTCGAACTCGATGCCGATCAATGTGCTGATGTCGTTGTAGTCATCCAGCTCACTGTCCTTCAAACGATCAAGCAGGGCTTGCAGTTGGGCATCGTCCAGGCGATGCAGGTTCAGAATATCGGCGCGGAACAAGAGGGCCTTGTTGGTGTTGTCCCAGATCAGGTCCTCTACCGGATAGACCTCTGAATAACCGGGCACCAGGATCCGGCAAGCAGTGGCGCCCAATTGGTCGTGCCCGCCATGTACACCTCCTTGCCCATGTCTTGAGGAATGCCGAACAAGGCGGCGGCCTCCTCGGCATTGGCGTTTGGCCCCTGGCGAGAAAAGTCCCAATGCACAAAGTCATGGTCTGCCTTGGCGCTGAAGAAGCGCCACGACACCACACCACTGGAGTCGATGAAGTGTTCGACGAAGTTGTTGGGCTCCGTCACGGCGTTGCTTGAGAAGGTGGGGCGAGGCAAGTCGTTCAGGCCTTCAAAACTGCGCCCCTGCAGCAACTCCGTCAGACTGCGCTCCAGCGCCACTTCGAAGCTGGGGTGCGCGCCGAATGAGGCGAACACCCCGCCGGTCTTCGGGTTCATCAGCGCCACGCACATCAAGGGGTACTTGCCGCCCAGCGATGCATCTTTCACCAGAACCGGAAAGCCCTGCGCTTCCAACCCCTGGATGCCGGCCAGGATGCCGGGGTATCGGGCCAGCACCTCTTGCGGCACATCGGGCAGTGCGATTTCTCCCTCCAGGATCTCGCGTTTGACAGCGCGTTCGAAAATCTCCGACAGGCATTGCACCTGCGCTTCAGCCAGCGTATTGCCGGCACTCATGCCATTGCTGACATAAAGGTTCTCGACCAGGTTGGACGGGAAATACACGACTTTGCCGTCCGACTGGCGGACAAAAGGCAAGGAGCAAATGCCGCGCTGCCACATTGCCTGAGTTGGTGTCGATCAGGTGCGAGCCACGCAGCTCGCCATCGGGGTTGTAGATGTCCAGACAGTGCACATCGAGCATGTCAGCCGGCAGTGCATCGCCGGGGCCAGGCTTGAACCAGCGCTCGTTCGGGTAATGCACGAACGCCGCGTTGGCGATGTCTTCGCCCCAGAACTGGCCACCGTAGAAGTGGTTGCAGTTCAGGCGCTCGATGAACTCCCCCAAAGCCGACGCCAGGGCACTCTCTTTGGTCGACCCCTTGCCATTGGTGAAGCACATGGGTGAGTGCGCGTCGCGGACATGCAGCGACCAAACGTTGGGAACGATGTTGCGCCAAGATGCAATCTCGATCTTCATGCCCAAGGCGGCCAGGACGCCCGACATGTTCGCGATGGTCTGCTCCAGCGGCAGGTCCTTGCCCGCGATGCAGGTGCTCGCGCCCGACCACCTTTTTCACCGTGCAACGGTCGATGGATCGCAAGATGCCCTGGCGGTCCTTGTCGGACATGTCCGCCGGCAACTCGACCTGGATCTTGAAGATCTGCTGGTAGCGATTGTCCGGATCAACAATGTTGTTCTGCGACAAACGGATGTTGTCGGTCGGGATGTCGCGTGTGTCGCAGTACAGCTTGACGAAGTAAGCCGCACACAGGGCCGATGACGCCAGAAAATAATCGAATGGCCCTGGGGCCGAGCCATCACCTTTGTATCGGATGGGCTGGTCGGCGATCACCGTGAAGTCATCGAACTTGGCTTCAAGACGAAGCTTGTCGAGAAAATTGACCTTGATTTCCATGCAATGAGTTCCAAAGCGGTGCGAGGGATGCGGTAGCCGCTATTGTCGGTCGCCACGGCCATACTCACCGATCCGCTTGAGGATCGCAGCGCTCCAGCCGGCCCCGGTTTTGGGCGCGGATAGGTGCAATCAGCCATCGGGCGCCAAACGCCCAGTGGATCGCGACCATCGCAGCGGCTACGAGGTGGAGGTGCCGGTACCTTTTTTGCCAGATGCTACCGAGCAAAAAAGGTGGCGTGCATTCCGGGGGGACTTCTGATCCGTGGGTGTTGTTTGATGGGCGGGGCGGGCGGCTGGCACCAGCCCGGCTCGCCGGGCGCGCAGTATGACACCAAGCGGGCCGACCAGCCGCACCGCAAGCACCTTGGCCGCCGCCCGCGCGTCGGCCTCCATCAGGTTTGCCGACTACTTTGCGGCGGCAGGAGGCTTACGCGCGCTGGCCCAGTCCGGCCTGAACCCCAGCAACTGCCGCCTGCTCGACCCGATGGAGACCGTGTTCTCCGGCGTGGGCGACGGCAGCCACGCCGTGTTGGTGCTGGGCTTCGAATCCGCCGACCACCGGGTGCAAGCCGGGATGGAACGCGCGCTGGAACTGGTGCGCGACCACGGCGGCAGTTTTGATGCGGCAGCCGTGGCGCGCTCGATGGCCAGCGAGGACAGCGCCGAGCATCGCCAAGGCGCGGCCGGCGCCTGGCGCGATGCCTTCGTGCGCATGCCCTACTGGCGCGACCCCGCCGTGGGCCTGGGCGTGATCATGGACACCTTTGAGACGGCTGTCACCTGGGACCGCTTCGAGGCCTTCTACAACAACGTGCGCCAAGACGTGCAGGCAGCCATCGAGCGCGCGACCGGGCAGGAATGCATGATGTCCTGCCGCATCACCCACGTCTACCCGGACGGCCTGGCGCCCTACTTCACCATCGCGGTGATGGGCTCGGCCAGCGGCGACGTGGCCAGCGCCCTGGCCGCCTGGCGCGACATCAAGCTGGCCGCCAACGCCGCCGTGGTCGGCCACGGCGGCACCATCACCCACCACCACGCCGTGGGACGCGACCATCGCAGTGGCTATGAGGTGGAGGTGCCGGGGCTGTTTCGGCAGATGCTGGCGGGCAACAAGGCGGTGTGTGATCCGGGGGGATATTGAATCC
>JADKDJ010000023.1 GCA_016718405.1 Candidatus Rhodoferax odensensis | reverse complement strand
CAGGGCAACTCCCGTGCTGTTGTGCGCCTCGGCATCGCCCGGCGCCAGCAACGCCGCCTTGCGCAAGGGCTCCATGGCCTCGGATTCGCGGCCCAGACGCCGCAGCACCACGCCCAGCATCTTCCAAGCAAGACCATGCTTGGGAAATCGCGTCGTGAGCGCCTGCGCCAGCGCCAGCGCTTGCGCGTACTGCTGGCTGATGAACAGCGGTCAATCTACCAGTATCCGGACGGACGGGTTTTCTGGTTGCGGCCCTGACGCGGGTCGGCCCGGGCGGTTATCATGGCTCATGATAGATTCACGGGGATTCGTGGTGGGACGGGATTTGGGCCAAGAATACCTGAGTCCCACCTGACCCCGCCGCCGGGCGTCCGGCACTCGCGACAACTCGATTCGTACACCCAAATTCCATGGTCACCACGCAATCCCCCGCACTCGCGCAAGCACTCAACGTCGATCAAACCTTGCAGCAAGCCATCGACGCGCACCGGCTAGCGCAGTTCCAGGAGGCGCATCGACTCTACCGCTTGGTCCTGCAGGCACAACCCAATCATCCCGATGCGCACCACAACCTGGGCGCCATGGCGCTGCAGCACGGGAAAGCGGCGGTCGGACTGCCGCACTTTCGGGCGGCGTGTCAAGTACGGCCAGACTACCCGCAATACTGGCTGAGCTATGCCAACGCCTTGATTGAAGCCGGTCAGCTCGACGCCGCGCGCCAACTGCTGTCGCAACCCATCCCGCCAGCCGTGCCGCGTGAGGCCGTGCGAGGCGCTGGCATCGTCGCATCCCCCGCCGTACCCATCGCCGCAGGACAAGGACCCGAGCAAACGCTGCAAGCCCTGGTGCCCCTGTTCACCCAAGGCCGCTACGCGGAGTTGGAATCCCCGGCCCGAGCGCTGACGCAGCGCCACCCGCAGTACGGCCTGGGCTGGAAGCTGCTGGCAGCCGCGCTCAAGCTGCAGGCGCGATCCGCAGAGGCCCTGGAGCCCATGCAACAAACCGTGGCCCTGCTGCCCGGCAGACCCGGAGAACCACAACAACTCCGGCGGCACCCTGAGCGACCTGGGGCGTCATGCGCAGGCCGAGGCCTGCTTTCGCCACGCCACAGAACTCAACCCACGCTATGCCGACGCCCACTACAACCTGGGCAACACGCTGCGCGCCATGGGCCGCCACCAAGAGGCGGTGGCCAGCTACCGCCGCGCGTTGGAGATCCAACCCAACAACCCCTCGGTTCACACCAACCTGGGCTGCGCCCCCGGCCACTGGGCAGGGCCGGCGGCCGAGGTTAGCCGCCGTGCCTGGCCTTGGCGCGCGATCACGTGGAAGCACTGAGCAACCTGGGCAACACCTTGATGCAACGCGGCGAGCTGGAGCAGGCCGAAGCACTGCAGCGCCAGGCCCTGCAACTGCGCCCCAACTACACCCTGGCACTGTGCAACGCAACCGGTGCTCACGCGCGGGATACGCCCGGACGAAGCCTTGCAAAGCCTGCAGCAGGCCCTGTCGCTGCAACCCGACAACTTTGACGCCTTGGCCAGCCAAGGCGCCATGTTGCACGGGCAAGGCCGAGCCACCGAAGCCGAGGCCAATTTGCGCAAAGCGCTGGCGCTGCAGCCCGACTCTGTCAACACCATGGCCAACCTGGGCCTGGCGCAGTTTGCGCAGGACCGGCCCGACGAGGCCCTGGCACCCTGCACCGGCGCTGGCAATCAAGCCGGATTATGTCAACGCACTGTCCAACCTGGGCAACACCTTGTGTGTGCTGGGGCGCCTGGACGAAGGTGAAGCGGCCTACTGCCGGGCCCTGGAACTCAAACCGGACGACGTGGCGGCCAACAGCAACCGCCTGTTCGGCTTGAACTACCACCCCGATCGCAGCGCCGAGGACATTTTGCCGCCTACCGGGCGTTTGAGCAGCATGTTGGCAGCCCGCAGCGCGCCGCCTGGCGCGCACACCCCAATGATCGCAACGCGGCGCGGCGCCTGCGGGTTGGCTACGTGTCACCAGACTTCAAGCTGCATTCCTGCCGCCACTTTCTGGAGCCCCTGCTGGCCCAGCATGATCGGCGGGACTTTGAGGTGTTTGCCTATGCCCAGCTCGACTATGAAGACGAACTGACGGCACGCTACAAGACCTACGTGAACCACTGGGTATCCACCCGTGGCCTGAGTGATGACGCGCTGGCCGAGCGTATTCGCGCCGATGGCATCGACATCCTGGTGGACGTGGCCGGGCACACCTCGGGCAACCGGTTGGGCGTCTTTGCCCGCAAGCCCGCGCCGGTGTCGGTGTCGTGGCTGGGCTATGGCTACACCACCGGCCTGTCGGCGATCGACTACTACCTGTGCGATGCCCACAGTGTGCCAGCGGGCGCGGAGGCGCTGTTCAGCGAAACCCCTTGGCGCCTGCCCGTTGGCGGGTCTACCGGGCCAGCGAAGGCATGGGAGACGTGAGCCCGCTGCCGGCATTGGCGCGAGGTTATGTGACCTTCGGCACCCTGACCCGGCGCATCCGCATCAACCACCGCACGATTGCGGCGTGGGCGGCCATCTTGAAGAGGGTCAGCAATTCAAGGCTGGTGATCGACAGCTCGTCGTTCAGGCACGAGTATGCCCAAACCTTGCTACAGCAGCAGTTTGCCGCGCATGGCATCGGCCCAGAGCGCCTGCAACTGGGCTGCCACACGCCGCCCTGGGACACGTTGCGTGGCATCGACATCGGGCTGGATTGCTTTCCACACAACTCGGGTACCACCCTGTTCGAGACCCTCTACATGGGCGTGCCCTTCGTGACACTGGCCAGCCGGCCAAGTGTTGGGCGCATTGGCAGCGCGATCTTGCACGCCGCAGAGCATCCGCAGTGGATTGCCGAGACCGAGGATGATTACGTTCAACGCGCTTGCGCGCTGGCGGCGGACCTGCCTAAGCTGGCGGCAGTACGAGCCAACTTGCGCGCGGAGATGGAACGCAGCCCCTTGATGGCCGAAGCAGGCTTCGCCCGCTCGGTTGAAGCGGCCTACCAGTCCATGTTTCAGCGCTGGGCCGCGCGCTAAAGCCGACACGTCTCAGGGAAGCCTTGGCACGCGCATGAAACCTGGACCCACCCCAGCCGAAATCAACACCCTGGTATCGCTGTTCAGCAGTGGCGCTACGCCAAGCGGCCACGTTGGCTAAGCCGCTGACACAGCGCTTCCGACGCCATGAGTTCGGCTGGAAGATGCTGGCAACCCTACTCAGCAGGATGGGGCAACACGCCCAGGCGCTGGAACCCATGCAGCAAGCTGCAGCCCTATCGCCTCAGGATGCCGAGGCCCACAGTAACCTGGGTGTCACGCTCAAGGCTCTGGGCCATCTGGATCAAGCCGAGCGCTGCTTTCGACGGGCCCTTGCAGTCGCGTCGGATTACACACCGGCTCGATTACAACCCGGGCAATCTGTTGCAGGCGCGCGACCGGTTGCAAGAGGCTCCGGGCCAGCTATCGATGTGCCATTCAAATCGCCCCCGACCATGCCGAGGCGCATTACAACCTAGGGTAACACCTTACAGGCCATGGGGCAATTGCCGGAAGCGATGGCGCATTACCGGGAGACACTTCGAATCAGGCCCGAGCATGTGCAGGCGCACATCAATTTTGGGAATGCGCAACGAGATAGCGGAAGGCTGGGCGATGCACAAGCCAGTTACCGGCTGGCGCTGCAAATCAGGCCCGACTCTGCGGCGGCGCATAGCAATCTTGGTGCCATCTTGCATTTGCAGGGGCGTGTAGTAGAAGCCGAATCGAGCTATCGTCACGCCCTTCGGATTGATCCCATGTTGGCCGAGACCCACGCCAACCTGGGCAACATCTTCCGCGAGCGCAGCTGTTTTGTTGAGGCACTGCAATGTTATCGACAGGGACGTATTGCCAATCCGGGCCTCGCGATAGTACACAGCAATTTGGCTTCCTGCGTGGCACAAATGTCTGACTTCTGCGAGGTCGTGGCGGTCAGTGATGAGGCGCTGGCGCTCGCCCCCAACGACGAGGCCATCTGGGAACAGCGCCTGTACAACCTCTCCTACCACCCCGACTTGTCGGCCGAGGCGATCTATGCCGAGTTCGTGCGCTGGGGCGATCGTTTCCCCGAACCAGTGCAGGACTTCAGTGCGCACGATCAAACGCCGGGCCGGCGCCTGCGCATTGGCTATGTGTCGCCCGACTTTCGGCGCCATACCTCGCGTTTCTTCTTTTGGCCGCTGTTTGCCAACCATGACCCGGCGGCGGTCGAACTGGTGGCCTACTCGAATGTGGCCGTGGAAGACGATGTCACCCAAGACTTTAAGGGTCTGTTTGCCCACTGGCGCAACATCCGGGGCGTGCCCGATCAGGACGTGGCCAGTCTGGTACGGCGCGGCCAAATCGACATCCTGGTGGACTGCTGCAACCACATGCGCGATGCGCGCCTGGGTGTGTTTGCGCTCAAGCCCGCGCCGATCCAGGCCACCTGGCTGGGTGCGGCCTGGACCACGGGCCTGAAGGCGGTGGACTATGCCTTGATCGACCCCTACATGGCGCCCGAGGGCACCCTGACGCGCGAGAGCATCGTGCGCTTGCCGCACTGTTTTGTGGCCTACCGCCCACCCGAGCCCACGCCCGAGGTGGCGCCAGCACCGTGTTTGAAGAACGGCTTTGTCACCTTTGGTTATTCAGGACGCTCCGAGCGGCTGAACCACCATACCTTTTGTGTCTGGGGCGAGATTCTGCGTCAGAACCCGAGTGCCAGGCTGATACTGGACTTTCGCAGTTTTGCCGATCCGGCCACGCAAGACCACTACCGCGCATTCATGACGCGCCAAGGCTGGATGCCAGCCGGGTCATCATGCGCAACAGTGCCAACATCTTTGAAGGGCTGAAAGACTTCGACATCTTGTTGGACTGCTTTCCGCACAGTGGCGGCACGATGTTGTTTGATGCCTTGTGATGGGCGTGCGGTGGTTGACGCTGGCTGGCTGACCACCAGTAGGGCGCATTGGCACCAGCTTGATGATGAATTTGGAACTGCCGCAATGGGTGGCCACCAGCCACGAGGACTACATTGCCAAGGCGCACACCCTGGTGCAGGACACGCCGGCGTTGAGCGAGCTGCGCGCCACGATGCGTGAGCGCTTGCGGCGCTCGCCGATCATGGATGGAGTGGGCTTTGCGCGGGCGGTGGAGGCGGTTTATCGGCAGATGTTTGCGCGGTGGGCTGAGACCTCTCATGGTTGATCACCCCCCACCCGGTGGCGCCCCCAGCGCGAGCGACCGCGAAGCGCCCTTGTCCCTGTTCGCGCGCGCCCTGTCGGCCCACGCGGACGGCGGGCTCGAACAGGCCGAGCGCCTGTACCGCGAGTTGCTCGAATCGAGCCCTCAGCACCCTGATGCCAACCACAATCTAGGCGCCTTACTGTCCCAGCGATGTCAGACGGTGGCGGGCCTGCCGTACTTCAAGGCTGCGCTCGAAGCCGCACCCCAGCAGGAGCAATATTGGCGCAGCTATGTCGAGGCCCTGATCCGCGCAGACCGGCCGCTGCGGGCTTTTCAGACCCTCACGCAAGGCATCGCCCACGGCTGGCGCGGTGAGGTCGTGGACCACTTGCTAGAGCGTTTGACGGCGCTACTGCCGGATCGTGGCGAGCCTTGGCGTCAATGGGGCATCCGCTTGTTTGAACGGGGCGAACTGGCGCGGGCTGAGCCCGTGTTGCGCCATGCGCTGCAACTCGACGACCGGGATGCGCAGGCGCACCACCACCTGGCGTGGACGCTGCGCGAGCAGGGCCGTGGTGAAGAAGCCCTGGTCAGCGCCCAATTGGCGGCGGACGCGGCGCCGGACTGGTCCGACGCGCACAACACACTGGGCAGTCTGCTATTTGAACTGGGGCGACTGGACCAAGCCGAGCAGTGTCTGCGCCAAGCGATCAGGCTGCTGCCCGGCCACGCACAGGCCCACAACCAACTCCGGGCAACACGCTGAGCGAGCAACGCCAGCTTGGGCAGGCGCTGGACTGCTACCGCAACGCCGTGACACTGGACCCCGGCTACGAGGGTGCTTGGAGCAATCTGTTGTTCACCTTGAATTACCACCCCGAGCTGGACGCGCAGGCCGTCTTCGCGGGCTATGAGGAATGGGCCGCGCGTTGGGCGGGCGCGGCGCCCAATCAGGCCGTGGCGGGCCGCTTTACGCCCAGCGAGAGGGGCGGTACTGGCCGGCGATTGCGCGTGGGCTATGTGTCACCCGACTTTTGCACGCACTTTGCGTTCACTTTTTGAGCCCTTTGTTGGCGCGCCACGACCGATCCCAGTTCGAGCTGTTTGCCCATGCGCAACTGCGCCGAGAGGACAAAGTCACGCAGCGCTACCGGCAACACGTCGAGCACTGGCGGCCCACCTTTGGCCTGAGCGACGCGGCGCTGGCTGCGCAGATCGCCGCAGACGGCATCGACATTCTGGTGGACCTGGCCGGACACACTGCGGGCAATCGGCTGGGGGTGTTTGCCTGCAAGCCCGCTCCAGTGAGCGTCTCGTGGCTTGGCTTTGGCTACACCACCGGCCTGCGCGCCATCGACTATTACCTCAGCGACTGGACCACGGTACCACCAGGCAGCGAAGCGCTGTTTAGCGAAACCCCGTGGCGCCTGGACGGCCCTGGACTGGTCTACCGGCCCGCGCCCAACATGGGCGCGGTCTCGGCGCTGCCCGCCGAGCGCAATGGGCATGTCACGTTTGGCACCTTGACGCGGTCAATTCGCATCAATGCGCGCACCGTTCGTGTCTGGTCCGACATTCTGCGGCGCGTGAGCAGCTCGGAACTGGTGGTGGACAGTCCGTCGTTTCGCCACCCCTGGGCGCAGGATGCCTTGGCGCGCGAATTTGCCGGATGGGGATTGCCCGCGAACGACTGCGCATTGGCTGCCATAGCCCACCGTGGGACGTGCTGCGCTCAATCGACATCAGCCTGGACTGCTTTCCGCACAACAGCGGCACCACTTTGTTCGAAAGCCTGTACCTGGGTGTGCCCTTCGTCACACTGGCGGGCCGTCCTAGTGTGGGCACTGTGGGCCACGCGATCCTGCGAGAGCTGGGCCACCCTGAGTGGGTGGCGAACAGCGAAGCCGAGTACGCCAACATCGCCGTGTTGCTGGCGGCCGATTGGCCCAGGTTGACCGCCACGCGTGCCAGCTTGCGCGGCGAGTTGCAGGCCAGTGCTGATGGATGAGATTGGCTTTGCGCGACGTGTGGAGGCGGCCTATCGGGACATGTATGGGAGGTGGGCGAGCACATGAACACCACCCCCACCGATTCCGCCACGCCCGGCCCGGGCGTGGCCTTACCTTTGTCGCAAGCCTACCGCCAGGCGGTGGCGCACCAGCAAGCTGGGCGCTGGTCACAGGCGCGGTAAACGCTTTACCCTGCCGTCGTTAAGCGCAACCCCATCACACGGCGGCACTGCTTAATCTGGGCGTGGTGCAGCAAGCCTTGGGAGACATTGCGCATGCCGAAGCCCGTTTTCGACAGGTGGTACAGCTCGCCCCAGAGCACGCGGACGCCCACTACAACTTGGGCCACACGCTGCACGCCACGGGCCGACTGGCCGAGGCCGAGGCGTGTTATCAGGTCGCTGCGCGCCTCAATCCAGCTGATGTCATGGCGCATGCCGAGCACGGCAATACCTTGCTGGCCTTGCAGCGACCCGAGGCGGCCGAGGCCAGTTACCGGCAGGCCTTGCACCTGCAACCCAACTTTGCCGAGGTGCACAGCAATTTGGGGAACTCATTGCAGGCGCAGGGCCGCACCGACGAGGCCGAGGCCAGCTACCGACGGGCCTTGCAGCTCAAACCAGAACTGGCCGATGCGCACAGCAACCTGGGCCTGTGTCTGCACGCCCTGGGGCGGCTCGACGAGGCTGAGCGCGCGTGCCAACAGGCGCTGCGACTGCGGCCCGACTTCGTTGATGCCTGCACCAACCTGAGCCTTATCCTGCAGGCGCTGGGGCGCAGCGGGGAGTCGGAAATGGCCAGCAGGCGCGCGCTGGCCCTGGCACCAGATCATGCTGGCGCGCACTTCAACCTGAGCATTGCCTTGCGTGAACAGGGGCGCTTGATCGAGGCATTGCAGTCGGCCCGACACGCCGTGGCGGCGCGGCCCGACTTTGGCCAGGCCCGTAGCAACCTGGCGGTGGCGCTGGCCTACCTTGCCGACTTCACCGAGGTCGTGGCGGTCAGTGATGAGGCGCTCGAGCTCGCGCCCGAAGACGAGTCGATCTGGGAACAGCGCCTGTACAACCTCTCCTATCACCCCGACTTGTCGGCCGAGGCGATCTATGCCGAGTTCGTGCGCTGGGGCGATCGTTTCCCCGATCCAGTGCTTGACTTCAGTGCGCACGATCACACGCCAGGGCGGCGCCTGCGCATTGGCTATGTGTCGCCCGACTTTCGGCGCCATACCTCGCGTTTCTTCTTTTGGCCGCTGTTTGCCAACCGTGACCCGGCGGCGGTCGAACTGGTGGCCTATTCAAACGTCGCCGTGGAAGACGATGTCACGCAAGACTTCAAAGGCCTGTTTGCCCACTGGCGCAACATCCGGGGCGTGTCCGATCAGGACGTGGCGCGTAGGGTCAAAGATGACCATATCGACATCTTGGTGGACTGCTGCAACCACTGCGCGATGCCCGCCTGGGGTGTTTACACTCAAGCCCGCACCCATCCAAGCCACCGGTGGGCGCAGCCTGGACCACCGGCCTCAAAGCGGTGGACTATGCCTTGATCGACCCTACATGGCGCCCGAGGGCACCTTGACGCGCGAGACCATCGTGCGCCTGCCACACTGCTTTGTGGCCTACCGCCCACCCGAGCCAACGCCCGAGGTGGCGCCAGCACCGTGTTTGAAGAACGGCTTTGTCACCTTTGGTTATTCAGGACGCTCCGAGCGGCTGAACCACCATACCTTTTGTGTCTGGGGCGAGATTCTGCGTCAGAACCCGAGTGCCAGGCTGATACTGGACTTTCGCAGTTTTGCCGATCCGGCCACGCAAGACCACTACCGCGCATTCATGACGCGCCAAGGCCTGGATGCCAGCCGGGTCATCATGCGCAACAGTGCCAACATCTTTGAAGGGCTGAAAGACTTCGACATCTTGTTGGACTGCTTTCCGCACAGTGGCGGCACGATGTTGTTTGATGCCTTGTGGATGGGCGTGCCGGTGTTGACGCTGGCTGGCCGGCCACCAGTAGGGCGCATTGGCACCAGCTTGATGATGAATTTGGAACTGCCGCAATGGGTGGCCACCAGCCACGAGGACTACATTGCCAAGGCGCACACCCTGGTGCAGGACACGCCGGCGTTGAGCGAGGCTGCGCGCCACGATGCGAGGGCACGCTTGCAGCGCTCGCCGATCATGGATGGAGTGGGCTTTGCGCGGGCGGTGGAGGCGGCTTATCGGCGGATGTTCCAGGCGTGGAGCAGGAGCTAAAGCGCCCTTCTCGTCCCAAACCAACTCAACTGACCAGATTGCGTTCGCCCCCGACAGGGCGAAAAAAAACCCGCGCCCTTGCGGGAGCGGGTTTTTGCCTTTCGGCCGGTTCAGTCTTGCTTGCTGGAGGCAGCGAACCGCCCCCGGCTTGCCAGCCTTAACTTAGGCGTATGGGTTTTCCAGAGCCAGGGCGATCGCGCCTTCTTCATTGCCGTTGGCGATGACCGTGTTCACGGTACCAACCAAGGTCACCGCCCAGGTTTGAGCGCCACCGGTTGTGTTGGTGTCTTCGATGAAGTACACGTTGTAGGCATTGGCGGTAGCGTCAGACACGCCATCCACGTCAGCCGTCACCATCACCACAGCCTTGCCGTTGTCGGCAACCGTGATCTTGCTGGCAGCCACTGCGGTCGAGATGTCCGCTGCGGCCAAAGTGCCGACGTTGTACACCACACCAGCAGTTTCACCGGTCAGGTTCAGGCCTGTTGCGAAGGCCACCGCAGCGGTGTCCACCGTAGCCGCCGCACCCAGGAACGCGTTGACGTTCAGGATGTCGTTGGTCAGGACGGCAGCCACGCTGTTGAAGTTGTTGATGGTGTCAACACCGTTCAAAGCAGCCGTGGTTTCGAACACATAGGTGTCCAAGCTCTCGGCACGGGCAGCGTAGGCTTGCGTCACAGTTTCCGCACCCACGGTACCGGCCTCGGAGCCAGCACCAACGATCAGTGCATCTGCCACGTTACCAGCAGCCGACGTGAAGGTGAAGGTCAACGCATTGGTCAATGCGTCATAGGTCACCGACGAAATCGACGCGCTGTTGGTGAACGAGGACGCACTTGCACCCCATTGACGCACAAAGGCTGCGCCAAATGCATCAGCATCGTCGTTGGCAACGATGATGCCTTGCACGGTAGCGCCTTCGGTTACGGCGAAACCGTCAATCGTCATCGTATCGGCATCGGCGCCGCCAGTCGTGTTGCTGAGTGTGAAGGTGTGAATCTCAACCTTCTCTGGCACGAAGTTGCCATTCAGCGTGTCGTTGCCAGAGTTACCGCGCAGCGTGTCGGCGCCAGCGGCACCAGTCAAGCTGTCGTTACCGTTGCCGCCAGTGATGCGCACGCCATCAGCGCCAGTGTCCGTCGTGGTGACAGTCACAGCCGAAGTTGCGTTCAGCGCAGTGGCTGCACGCAGCGTCACACCAGACTGCTCCAACACCGTGCCACCGAAGCTCAGCGTATTGGCCAAGTCCGTCAAGGTCACGCTCTTGGCGCCAGCGGTCAGGCTGTTGCCGGTGGCGTTGAGCACGTAGGTGGTGCCGTTCTCGCCAATGGTGGCTTCAGTCAACACCACAGCTTCAAAGCCCAGGGCCGAAGTGACGTTGTTGATCTTGCCGAAGACAACTTCGTCGGTGGTGAACTCACCCGTTGCCAGCGCGCCAGTCAGGGTCGTGACCGTCAGGTCCGTCACCTTGGACACGTCCAGCACGTCGAAGTCAAAGCCAGCCAGAGCCAAGGCGCCGTTGTCGCGGATCGCGCCGAGGCTGATTTCCGTTGCGCCAGCCAAGACTGCACCGCCGCCCAAGGCGTTGGTACCGTCAAAGCCCACAGCCGTGTTGTCCACCTTGACGGTGTCATGGTCAGCCACAGCGTTGTCGATGAAGTTCAGGCCAGCGGCTGCGTTGGTCAGCGAACCGAAGTCGTACACGTCGTTGGACGCCGCGTCAGACACCAGCTCGAAGCCGGTCAGCACCACGGAGTTTTGAGCCGAGCCGCTGCCGAGCTTGACAGTGATCTGGTTGTCGATGGTACCGATTTCGGACACCAGGAACACCTTCTCATCCAGACCGGACAGCGCCAGGTTGTCTTCCGCGTCTTGCGACGCAGCGACACGCAGCGAACCAGCAGCAATACCGTTGTTGGCGGTGTAGCTGGTGATGGTGTGGGTACCCGAGCCAGCGATCAGCGGACCGGTCACGCCAGCGCCAGTGCCGTCCTGGAACGTCACGGTGCCGGTAACCTTGCCGGTCGTCAGCGGGGTGGCGGCCACGAAGTCAGACACAGACAGTGACAAGGTGATGGACTTGGTCAACTCGTTGTACTTCACCTCATTGGCACCACCACGCAGATTGAATGCGTCGGTGTCCATGGAGTGGGCGCTGTTCATGATCACCTTCTCGGCGTTGTCGCTACCTTCAATGCGGTTCCAGGTTGCCGTGGCAAGCACTGGGATGGCCGTGCTGGCGTTCAGGTTGGCATCGCGGTATTCAACGAAGCTGCGGGTCAAAGGCACGCTGCTGCTCAGGTCGGAGATCTGCACGTTGTAGGTGTAGCGGTCAACAGCGATGTCGCCAGCGGACTGGGCTGCGGCCGAGCCAAACTTGATTTCCAGACCCTTGGTCGAGGAAGTCATGTCGAGCACGGACTCGGCTTGCGAGGCCACGATCTTCTCAGCGCTCACCAGCACGTCCACGCGGTCACCGGCGGCGACGGTGGCGTCAAATGGACCGGCAGAGGAGTCCACCAACACGTATTGGTTGGCTTGTGCCGTGTCCAGCTCAACGCGCGCAGCGATGGCGTCCACAGACTTGGAGTAGTCAACCGTGTCAGAGCCGACGGTGCCGAGGTCGAACGTGAACTCAGCCGCGTTGGTCCAGTCTTCGATGAAACCATTGCCGCCACCCAGGCCGCCGGCCAGGGTTGTGAAGCCCATGCGAGCGTTGGCTGCGGTCAGGTCGTCGTAGTCCAGGAAGGTTGCGAACGTCAGGTCCTTGTTGGCCGTGGCATCCACACCGGTGTCGTTGCGGGTGTTCAGGTTCATGATGGCGGAGCTGGCCACGATCACCGTGTCATCACCGTCAGCCAAGACCTTTTCCACTTGGTACAGGTTCTCAACCGTCACTTGCGTCACGCCACCCAGGTCTTTCACCGTGCCGTCAACGTAGGACACCACAGCACCCGTGGTCATAGCGCGCACGTCCAGCACGTCGTTTTCACGGCTGCTGGTGGCGGTGTTGCCAGCCAAGGTGATGTATTCCACGCTGTTGAGCGTGTCGGTTGCCACCACGGTGCCGACGCGGCCAGAGGTCATTTCAACCTTGTCCTGATCGGCGGCGGTGTTGACCTTGATCGTCACGGTGGGTTGTGCCACCTTGTCGACTGCAGCAACTGCGTCGAAGATGTTCTGGTATTCGATGCGGTCGTCACCCAGGTCAGCGCTGAAGCTGTTGTCCTTGGCGGCTTCCGTTTCGTCGATCACCAAGAGGTCATCGCCCAAGCCGGCAATCACGTTCTCAACACCGTCAACCTTCATGACGAGCGACTCGAAGTCGGCTTCGGCAGGGCGGGTCAGGCTGGTGTGTGGATCCGCGCTGTAGGTCACCTTGCCGGCGCCAACAGGGTTGGCCGCGTCAGCGCGGTTGGTCAAGTCATACTCGATACCACCGGTAGCGGTAGACAAGGCAGCCACGTTCAAGGTGTCGTTTCCTTGACCACCACCCACGCCAGCCACGGCTTTGCCGGTGCCGGAGACGGTGCGAACGTTTTCGAAATTGCTGAAGGCCGAGGTGCTGTCGTCGGCGGTAGCGCCGTCGCCAGTCAGGTCAACCGTCACGTGACCAGCACCACCGTTGTTCAAGCTCACCACGCCGCCGGAGACGGTGTAGTTGTCGAGCGTGACGGTGAAGCGGGTTGCGCCGGTGTTGAAGTCACCTTGGTTGTACTGCAGCGTGTCGTCAAACAGGCCGCTGGCGAGGCCAGTGCCGGTTTCGGATTGGCCAATCAACGTGATGCTTGAGATAACCTTGCCAGCCAGGGTGGGATCAGCCAGCAGCGACTGGGCGGATGCGGGGTTAGCCGCTTCCCAGACGTTCCAAGTCAAGACACGAGCCTCAGCCTCGCCCAACACTTGCACGGCGTAGTAGTTCTTGCCGCCATCCATGGTGTCAACGCCACGCGAACCATGCACGCGGTCATCACCGGTCTCGCCGTTGATGACGTCAGCAGCAGCGCCGCCGATCAAGAAGTCATCACCGTGCACGGAGAAGTTGACCAACATCAGCGGAGAGTTGGGTGCCGTATTCTGAGCAAAGCCAGCCAGGTCGTTGGCACCGCCATCAACCAGATCAGCGATGGTACCTGTGATGGTGCCACCGGTGAGGTTGTTGGCAGTTTGCAGCAAGGCTTGGTTGACGTTGGAGTCACCCACAAACAGGACATTGTTGGTGTCGAAGTTTTTGCCGGCGCCGTCCAGGTTGCGGGCATCGTAGTTCAACAGGTGCACTTCGTGCTGCGAGTTGTTGACAATCGACACGCTTGCTGGCTCGCCACCAGACAGGTTTTGCAGCGCGACGGTCGGCGTGACCATGAACACGGTGTCTTCACCGTTGTAGTCGACCTGCGTCAGCGTGATGGTGCTGCCTGCGAAGGCGGCGCCCACTTGACCAGCCGCCGTGTCGTTGTCCATGAAGGAGTTGATGAACGCGGTGTAGCGAGTCAGGAACGCGGTCTGGATAGCGGCTTGGGTCGCACCGGAAGCGGTGTCTTCGCCAGCGATACTGTTGCCGTCCAGGTCCACACCCACTTGCAAGGTGTAGGTGACTGCGTTGACTGTCGTCGTGACGATGTCTTGCGTGGTCAGGTTGGTGAAGGTGACGGCGTAGCTTTGGTCTTCAGCCAAGCGGGTGCCGTCAGCCTGGAAGCTGATCACCAAGTCTTCAGCGTAAGCGTCGGTACCCAGCGAAATGGCGGAACCGGTCACTGCGTTGTCGTCGGTCGACTCGCCGTCAGCGCGGTCTTCGTACGAACGATAGATCAAACGGTCTTGCGTCTGCGTGACAGCGGGGCCGCCCACTGCCTGGTTCCAGGTCAGGGTACCGGCTGGTGGGGTGACGTTGCCAACCCAGGTGTAGCCGACCGACACGAAGGTCTTGCCAGCGGGGTCGGTGATGGTGATGGTGTTGTCGGCATTGAGCACGGCATCCAGCGCGGTCAGCGCGGGGTTAGCGTCCAAAGCAGAGTTCAAACCAGCCACGAACTGGGCATAGGTGCCTTGCACGCCGGTGGTCAGGGCCACGGTGTAGCTCACGCCGTCCAACTTGAACGCCACGCCATTGACGTGGAAGCCAGTCAGGTCAGCGGGTGTGCGGTGTCAACCAAGGTCAAGGTCAACTTGGAGTTGGCGGTGATGGCAGCCGACACTTGACCGAAGTCTTGCACGAAGGTGCCGCCCGAACCGGTGACAGCGTTGTAGCCGTCCCACAGGTTGTCGCCATTGGCATCAGCTTGGCGATGGATCACGTCCACGCCGTCACCGATGTTGGTGATGCCGTCCAGGGTACCGAACACGAAGTCGTCATCGCCTTCGCCGCCGGACAACTTGTCGCGACCATCTGCCGTGACAGCGCCGGTTGCGCTGGTGGTCAGCGTACCGCCAGCACGGCCTTCCAGCACGTCGGTGCCATTGCTGGCGTACAGGGTGTTGACACCGGCTGTTCCGCGCAAGTCAAGGCTTGTCGTGAAGCGTTGGAAGTTTTGCTGGTTGTCAAACACCAGTTCAGGCGAGTTGCTGCCAGCAGCGGCGAAGTCGATTGCGCCCAAGCCGGTTGCGATCACGCTTTCCATGTCTTGCACTTGCACGCGGCCCGCACCAGCGTACTTGGTTTGGTCGGCCGTGTAGGAAGTCGCATTGACGTCCGCGCCACCGTAGCCAGAGAAGTTGGCGAGACCACCGACCTTGCCAACACCCAGGTCAAAGCGCAGGATGCCGTCAGTTGTCATCAAGGCTGCAGTGCTGGTGCCCAAGCTCATGTTGGTCAGCCACAGGGTATCGGTTTCGGCGTCGTCCACGTCAATCGTCGCACCGCCTTCAATAATGCCCGCGTCAGCTTCGAAAACGATATTGTCAGCACCACCGCCACCGATCAATTCGTCGCGGCCATCGTTAACAATAGTCAACAGGTTGGGGTTGATCAGTTCTTGCGCAATGGTCGTGCCATTGGCCAGGTAGCTCTTAAGGTTACCACCCATCAGCAAGTCGCCACCGTCGCGGCCTTCGATGAAGTCGTTGTCGAAGCCACCGATGATCTTGTTGGCAACGTTGCTGCCGGAGATTTGCAGTTGAGCCGAGGAGCCTTGACCGTTGTTGGCCGAACCTGCTGCGAAAGCTGGGTCACGGCTGTCGCCACCACGGCCACCGAGTTGCACGTCGAGGTTCTTCAGGAAGCCGTACAGGTTGCCCGAAGCGTCGACGTTTTCAACATCGTCCAGCAGCATGCTTTCGCCCGAGCGGGACAAAACGCGGCCCATGCCGTCAACCAGGCCGTCGCCTTCGCCCAAGTTCTGGGGCAGGCGAGTCAGCGCGCTGTCGCGGTTGTCGGTGGTGTCTGTGTTGTCGTTGTTCAGCCAGATCATCACTGGCTCGTCGTCGTCCGATGCTTCGAACAACAGCCAGTCGGAGTCTTGCGTGGTTTGCGTGGTGCCAGCGGAGTTGCTGTCGGAAGTGTTGCCACCGTCGATACGCAGGGTTGGACCACCGTCGGTAGCGTCCAGACCAGAGAACTCAGCAAAGAAGAAGTCGGCGTTACGCACGCCAGCCATCACGTCGGTGCCGCCATGGCCTTGGGCGATGCCGCCACCAGCCAAGAAGTCGTTACCGATGCCACCGAAAGCGGTGTCGGCACCCAAGCCACCCAAGAAAATGTTGCCGTTAGTGGCTACGCCGTCACCGCTTTGACCAGTGCCGTCAAAAGCAATGTCACCCAAGAAGTTGGCCGCCTTATTGAAGTCGTTGAAAGCGTCGCGGCGATAGGCGTCGACGATTTCAAACTTGCCATCGGTGGGGTGGTTGGTCAGGGCCGAATTGGCGCCCAGGGGGTAGTTGTTTTCCTTGCCGTCGTTGGCAATGGTGCCGTCACCGTTCAAGTCGAGGCCACGGATTTGCTTGGTCAAATCGGTGAAGTCGATACGAACATCTTGGTCACCCGCCAAACGCATGACGTCGGCACCAGCTGCGCTGGTCAAGGTTTGCACGAAGGTAACGCCGGAGGCCGAGAAAGGCACGGGCACCAGCTGGCGGCGCCGGCGCTGGAGTAGGCGTAAGCCTGTGCGGAAGCGGCGTTCCAGGTGTTGGCGGCTACGCCATAGGTGGCATCGCTGGTCAAACCGCTCAACAGGCTTGCCAGGTTCAGGATGACCTGACCGCGGGCAGTCGAGTTGAGGGCGAAGACTTGCGTCAGCGCAGTGTTGAGGTCGGCATTGGGCAACAAGCCCATGTTGCCCAGAACCAAAGCCGACAAGTCAGCATCGCTCATGCTGCTGGAAACCTTGCCGTTGGCATAGGCGTTGATGCCCATGGCAGCAGTGGCGACTTCAGTGTTGAACACCGTGTTGGATGGCGCGTACCCGTACAGGGCCGCGTTGAGAGTGATGACTGCTGACGTGTAGACAGTAGCGGGCATGTGAACTTCCTCTTTACGTTAATTAGGATGGAAACCAGTTTCGAATCGGGACCCGACAGCTTGAAGACTCTTACAAGATTTCAAGCAACCGAGCCCACTCCAGTGCAAGTTTGCCGTGGGGATTATCACACAGGGTGCATAGGCTGCAACCCGGGGTTTACCAACTCCACCGCCAACTTAGCAGCAAATGTAGATGAAGTGGTGCAGGTCAACAAGTGACCCGGATCACACGCTTTTGCAATTGCTGACCCGTCACCAAGAGGCGCGAAAAGTCATATAAGGGCCAGAGCTTTGGACCTGGAAAAGATCGATATTTGACTTCTGCCGGGTCGCCTCCAGGCCAGCCACGACAGCACTGTGTCGGGCAATCGGATACTGGTATTCAAGGCGCAGGCTGTAGCGCTCCATTGAACGTGTGCGCCCACTCTCAAGGAATGGACTGAATCCAGTTGAATCCTGATAGTAGCTAGCCTCGAAGTCCGCCGTAATTGCGCCTTTCCCGAGCGGTGCAAGCGACGAGTTTTGGAGCGAAGTGAGCGCCGACAAGGGCAAAAACCCGGCCGCGCGCAGACTAAATTGATTTTGATCACCGCCCGAGCGCTCGGGATTATCTGCAACATCGCGTCCAGCCTTCAGTCCGAGCAGCCACTGTGCGCCCTGAGGGGGCTCACAGGACAAGCTTCCCGTCAAACCAGTGTAGCGCCCAGACAACAGACGGCTGTTGTCGTAGTAACGGGCCTGCAGGTCAACGCCTACGCGTGTGCGGCAAGCCGCCGCCCAGCCCTGGTGCCAGGCCAGGGTAACGCCCGCAGTCAACGACAGCGAGGCAAATTGGGTGCCGGAACGGGCAGTTAGCGCCGAACCGGCCATATTTATATAGTGGCCCCAGCTTGCCAGCCCAGAACCGTTGGTGGGACCGGCTGGCGGCTTGCTTCGTTCCAGTGCCACGTCAAATTGGTTGGCACCTGCCAAGGGTTCGACTGGGCTGTGGCGGTTGCGCAAGCTGGCGGTCAGGTCCCAGCGCGCGCCGTTGGGCTCTAGCCGGCGGAGCTCAAACTGAGCGTCGGTTCGGTAGTACTGCCCGGCATGGGGCAGCAGGGTGCCTTCGGTGTCCCAGCGAATGTCGCCGCCCGGCAGGCCGGTCAGGGTTAGGCCGGTCAGGTTGGGCGCACTCAACAGGTTGCCGTCGTAACCCCACCGGGCATTGAGCGTCCAGCGGGTTTGCAGTACCGGTGTGTGCTGCAGGGCCCTTTGTTTCTCCAGGGCTCGGCGCAGGTTGGCCGGCATCGTGGGGTCGGCCAACAAGGAGTCCAGCAAGGCCTCGGCGGCTTGGTTGTCGCCAATCCCCGCCAAAGCCACGACATAACTTAGCTGCGCGCCTTTGAGGCCGGGGCTGAGCATCAAGGCGCGCTCCAGGTGCTCGCTGGCCTCCTGGTAACGGCCGTGCTGGTTGAGCAGGTCACCCAAACCGGCCAGGAACGCGGCGTCGTTGTGGCAGGCGCCCAGCACCGCCAACCAGTCATCCGGCGAGCTATTGACCATGGGCGAGCGCGTCAGCGTTCGGTACGCCTCGCAAGGTTGATCCTCGACCGCGAACGCAACAACCGGCACGATGAGCCCCGACAGCGCTAAGGCAAGCAACAAGCCCCGATGCAGGATACGGTCAGTGGGTGGCGTGTTCAGGACTGAGGGGGTAGGCATAAACGTGGTGCGGGGCCCGCATGCCGTCGAGCATGAAGAAACCCATGGATTCCAGCCCGACGCCGCCAACCTGGCCGGCAAGGCCTTCACCAACGAGGATGGGATGCGCCAGCTCGGCCGTCATTTCGACCAAACGGCTGGCAATGGTAACCGTGCGCCCCATCACCATGTGGGTGCGCCGGCTGGCCAAGCCAAAAGACCCCGCCATGGCGGGGCCGGTCTCGACCCCCAGGCCCAAGGACAATGGCTCCAGCCCGGCAGGCGCCGGGTCCGGCAGCACGCCCTGCATGGCCGCCAACAGGGCAACTGCGGCGTCCAAGGCGCGTTGCGCATGGTAGGCCGGGCTGACACCGCCGCCCTTGTCGTCATTGGCGTTGGTGTCGGGCGTGGGGTCGCCGTTCCAGACCGCAATGATGGCGTCGCCCTGGAAAGCCTCGATGACGCCACCATGCGCCTCCACAACACGAGCGGCGGTGGAGAAGAAGGCGTGCAACACCGCCGCCGCCTCCTCGGGCGGGCGTGCTTCGCAGTAGGCCGAGAAGTTGCGAATGTCCGCAAACATCACTGACACTTGCTTGGTGCTGGCCTTGATGGCACTAGTGGGTGGTTGCAGCGCCAGGGACGCAGCCACCGGCGCGGGTAGGTAACTTGAAAGGTGGGTGTACAAGCGGTCGCGGTCGATGCGGCTCTTGGCGTGCTCAACGACGCCCATCACCGAGCCGGCCACAAAAATCAAGACGGCTGGCGCCGCCCAACCAATCCAAAGCGCATGCTGGAGCAACAGAAACGCATGACCAGCCCATAAGAGGACGGCCCAAGCCAAGGCACCGACCGGCAACAAATAGACCGGAAAGCGGCGACGGTACAGGCTCAGGCCCACCAAAGCAAGGACACCCAGTAGCGCCGCAGCGGCTTGCACCGCGGGCGTGGCGCGTGGCGTGTAGGGGGTGCGGCCATCAATCAAGGCGGTGATGATCTGGGCATGCGCCTGAAGCCCGGCGCTGGCGCCACCGTAGGGCGTGGCGATGGAGTCGTTAAGCCCAAAAGCGGTTGCGCCCACCAGCACCCAGGCGTTTTTCATGAGGTCGCCCGGCACGCGCCCAGCCAACACGTCGCTGGCGGAAATACTGACAAAGCTGTCGGGATGCAGGCGCCAGGACACCCGCAAATCACCGTTCTCCTCCAGGGGAATCGGGCCCAATGCGAAGTTGGGCGCGTGCAGGGCCCACGGTGGATCAAACCAGCGGGTGCCGCGCTCAAGCGTCAGGATTCGCTCGGATGTGCCTTGCATGAAGGCGGCAATGCCCAGGGCGGGGTAGGATTTGCCCTGGAAGCAGATGATGGCCGGCTGGTGTCTGACCAGACCATCACTGCCCACACGCGGCGTGATGTGTCCCGTATGAGTCGGCTTGAGCGCAGCAAAGTTGGCCAGGTATCCATTGCCCGGCGCAAACGGCTGCGGGCAGGTGGCCCATTCCAGCGCGCCCGTGAGCACACCGACTGACGGCTTGCCGCCCTGCTCCAGCGCGAAGACCTGCGACAACACTGGCTGATACTGCTGCACGGCTTGACGAAAGCCTGCTCCTGGCCTTGCGCGTCCGTAAAAACTACGTCAAAGATCTGTTGGCGCGCGCCTGCGGCGGCAATCTGCTCGATCAATCGGGCCTGAGTGTCGTGCGGCCAGGGCCAGGGACCCACTTCACGCAAGCTGCGTTCGTCAACATCGACAACAATCAGGCGGCGCTCGTCAACGCGCGACGCGCCCAGGCGCCAGACCAGGTCGCCACTGCGCTGCTCCAGCTGATTAAAGAACTCGGCCGCAAAAAACAGCAACGCCGCACTGATGAGTGCGGCGAGCCCTAGACTAAAAGCAATGACGCCGTGCCGACCAAGCAGGCGCGACCAACTCTGGGCCAATCACCGCCCCCACAGCGTGATGCCGCGCAGCGCCCCTGCGAGAGTGGCCTTTTCGAAGAGATACCCCGCTTCTTTGGCGTCCAGGCTCAAGGCACCGGCTAATTGCGCATTACCTGATTGGGCGTAGAAAGTCCCGTCTGTCCCAACAGCGCCTGCGGCCACGATTTGGGTGGAACCAATGCTGGGATTGGACACCGCCAACTGGGTCGCGAAGGTGCGACGATTGAAATCCAGGTTCAGCGAACCGCTATCGACTTTGGCCAGTTCGCTCGCGCCCGAGGTCGTAATCAGTTGCGCCGATGATCCAGCAAGACGAAAGCTTGCCGTTGCCTCTTTGGTGGCCAGCTCCATCGCGCCATTGGCAGGCACGTCTCGGTACAGACTGAAACTGCCATTGCCCACCGTTGCTTGTCGCCCGTTAAGTTGGGCCACCGCAATGCTCTTGCTGAGGGCATCGCCTTCGACGGCGCTAGCCCATGCCCAACGCCCCCACACCAATTGATTGACCTCTGGCAGATTGGGCGCAGCCGGCAATACCGGGCCGGTACTCAACTCAGGTTTTACAGTTGGCTGAACCGCCGATACAACGACGCCGCCCAAGGGCAAAGACTCGGTGCTGAGCGTTTTCTCGTTGGCAGCTTCGACACGCCCACCATCCAGACTGGGCCCCTTTTCGGGTTTGGCGATCCGCTCCGTGGTAGGGCGCCGCGAATTCAGTGCCATGAGGTCCACCAGGGGCACTAAGCGCGGGCTGCTCTGCTCACGGCCCAGCTCCAGCATTTGCCCCTTCATGTCTTGCGACAACAGCTTCTCGCCGCCGTTCTGGCACGGGCCAAGGCTTGCCTGGCAACCGCCAGACAACGCCGCGAAAACGATGGCGCCGGTATAGACCGATGCGGCAGTGGCGTCGGCATCCGAACGCACGACGAAATCAGTACCCTTGACGCCGATGGCGGCAACTGGCGTGTTCAGGCGAAAACGGTCACGGGCAGACTCGCCCCAGGTACCCGTGATGGAGCGCACCACCCCCTCGTCGAGCTTGAACTTGATGGCTGTCAACGCGGGCTGCTGGGCCGAATAGCTGTAGTTCTCCACCTGCAAACGGCTGGACGGCCGAACGCTGAGGCGCCCGCCATCGACAAACCGCACATGTACGTGCCCACCAGACTCGGTCTCGATCTTGTCCCCCACATGGATGGGGTTGCCACGGCTAACCACGCTGACCTGACCACTTGCCGAGGTGATGCGCGCCACGCCAATGACCATGGCTGCTTCGCCCACGATGGACTGGGTTTCTGCCGCAATGGCGACCTGTGACGCACCCAGGATCAAAGCACAGCTGAGCGCCAGCGAAAATTTTGGAGAACGGTTTTTCATGGCTTCACCTCGAAGTATGGCCGAATCGTCTCACGTTCGACGACAGGTTTCTGTGCCCTCAATCACAAGTTGCAAACCTTTAAACTCGGGCTGAATGCCCGTCTCGCTCCAATTACTGACCCAGTTTCCACTGTTGCACCCGCTGTCACGGGAAGCGCTGGAGCCCCTGTCGGCCCAAATGAGCCTGAAGTCATTCGCCCGTAGGGCTATGGTCATGTCCAAAGACAGCCCCACCCAAGAATTGGGGTTTCTGGTGGAGGGGCGCCTGCAAGGCGTTGATTTTACTGTGGACGGCCGCAGCGTTGGCCTGTATTTTGTGGACCCAGGCGACTATTTCGGCGAACTGTCAGTCGTTGACGGCAAGGCGGCCTCTGAATTTGTGGTGGCGGCTGCCAAGTCCACGGTGGCGTTGCTGGAAGCTCGTGCTGCTCGGGAGTTGATTTCGATGAACCCCGAGCTGGCTCGCGCCGTGATGGCACGGCTGGCGCACCGGGTGCGCACCGTCATGGCGCAACGAACCTTGTTGGGCCTGCCCAACCCATTCCAGCGGCTGTGTGTGCTGCTCATACAATTGGCGGCCCAATCCAGTGCGGCCCGGGACGCGGAGGTCGAGCAGGTGCCCACTCACCAGGAACTGGCCATCATGATCAATGCCAGCCGCGAAACCGTCACACGCGCCTTCCATCTGTTGTTTCTGAACAAGATCCTGGTGCGCGAAGGCAACACCCTGAAGCTGGTTCGTCCGGACTACTTGAAAGAAATCGCCGAGGGGCGGGTCGATCCACCCAAAGCCTGAGTCGCCAACCCGTTCGTGGAATCCTTGCTGTCCTACCTGCTCCCCTGGCGCCACGCCAGCCTGATTCGTCAGTTTGCTGGCCGGGAGTTGCATGTCCGCTATCGGCAGTCTGTGCTGGGCGCCTCATGGGCCGTGCTGACGCCGCTGCTGATGCTGGCGGTCTACACCTTCGTGTTTCGTTTCGTCTTCAATTTGCGCTGGGGGGCCAGCGTGGAGAGCGACTTGATGTTTGCCCTGCGTCTGTATGCCGGGCTGGCGGTGTTCAACTTCTTTGCCGAGTGCGTTGGCCGCGCACCGCGCCTGGTGCTGGACCAGCCACACTTGGTCAAAAAAGTCGTGTTCCCGCTGGAAATTCTGCCCTGGGTGAGCGTGCTGTCGAGTCTGGCGCATCTGGGTATTGCACTGGTGCTGTTGGTATTGTTTGGCATCTGGGAACAAGGCACGATTCGCCTGACCTTGATTGCCCTGCCCCTGGTCTGGCTGGCTTTGCTGCCCCTGTGTGTCGGCATGGGCTGGTTGCTCGCTGCCTTGGGGACCTATGTCCGCGATATCGGGCAGGTGCTGGGCATGCTGCTCAGTCTGATGATGTTTCTGAGCCCCATCTTCTTCCCGATTGAAGCTCTGCCACAGGCGGTGCGACCCTGGATGGTGCTGAATCCGTTGGCGCTGACGATTACCGAAACCCGCGCCGTGCTGATTGACGGCCAGTGGCCCAATTGGTCGGCGCTGGCGTGGCACTTAATGGCGTGCTGCGCCATCGCTGTGCTGGGAGCCCTCTTCTTCAAGGCGGCTCGCAAGGGGTTTGCCGATGTCGTCTGAGTACGCCGTGCAAGCCCGCGGGCTGGGCAAGTGCTACAGCTTGTTTGACCGGCCAGGGGATCGCCTGAAGCAGTTGCTGTGGGGCCGCTGGCACCGTTATGACCGCGACTTCTGGGCGCTGCGCGATGTGAGCTTCGATATCCGCAGGGGTGAGGTCGTCGGCATTGTCGGTCGCAACGGCGCTGGCAAGTCGACCCTGCTGCAAATGGTTTGCGGAACCTTGTCGCCAACGAACGGTACATTGACGGTCGAAGGGCGCGTAGCGGCCCTGCTGGAGCTCGGCGCGGGCTTCAATCCGGACTTCACTGGGCTTGAAAACGTTTACATGAACGCCGCCATTCTGGGACTGTCACGCAAGCAGGTCGACGACAAGCTCGACGATATTCTGTCCTTCGCCGACATTGGTGATTTCATCCACCAGCCGGTCAAGACCTACTCCAGCGGCATGTTCATGCGGCTGGCGTTTTCGGTCGCCACCAGCGTCGAGCCCGACATTCTGGTGATTGACGAGGCCCTGTCGGTCGGGGACGGCGCTTTTGCACGCAAGTCGTTCGACCGCATCATGCGCCTCAAAGACGCAGGCAAGACAATTCTGTTCTGCTCCCACTCGATGTACCAGGTTGAGGCGCTTTGTTCGCGGGCACTGTGGATTGAGGCCGGCGCGGTGCGCATGATTGGCAGCGCCGCCGAAGTCACCAGTGCTTATGGCGCCAGCCTCAAGATCGGATCTGCGTATCACGATTGACTATGCCATTGACCCCGGACTGCCCGAGCCCTCGGTGGCGCTGGGCATCGCGGACGGCAATGGTCTGACCATCGCCAGTGCCACGTCGCGCAACGACGGCGTGGTGTTGGCGCGAGACGGGCGGGGACTCGGCTCCGTGACAATTACATTCACAAAGCTTCCCCTGCTGAAGGGCACGTATCGTGCGACCTTCTTCCTGGCCTGCGAGAACGCGGTTCACCTGTACGACCAGGTGGACAACTGGCTGGTGCTCAACGTGAGCCAGGACGGCATTGAGCAAGGCTTGGTGGCCTTACCCCACCAATGGCAGCCATGATCGAATCTTCTGCAGCCGCATCTGAGCAGACTGTTCGGGTGGGCGAACACACACTGACGGTGCGCGACGTGCAGCCCGCGGATCGTTCCAGCGTGCTGGCGCTCCACGAGCGCGTCTTCGGCGCCGGTGCTGGGCCAGCGTGGTTTGAGTGGAAGTACGGTAGCGGCGCTGGTCAGGGTCATTCCGAGGGAGTTGGTGTCTGGCATGAAGCTGCCTTGATTGCGCATTGCGCTGGGATTCCCCGTCGGCTTTGGCGCGCCGGTTTGCCGACCAAAGGCCTGCAGATTGGCGATGTAATGGTTGACCCTGGCTGGCGAGGCATCCTGACCCGTCGCGGGCCGTTTTTCCATGCGTCACAACGGCTGTATGCGACGCGCCTTGGAAAGCTCGGGCAACGGCCGTTTCAGCTTGGTTTTGGTTTTCCCAACGAGCGGCACATGCGCCTGGCGGTCAAATCCCAACTGGCTTACGACGGTGGCCACCTGTATGATCTGCGATGGTCGACCTCGGACCGCCCCGGTCGGGCGGCACTGCACTGGAGCTGGCGGTGGGAAACGATGGGACACGATGATGCCTCAACACTCGATGAGATCGACCGAGCCTGGTTGGCAATGCGCCGTGAGGGTGTTGCCATGACCATGGGTGAACGCGACCACCGGTATGTGAAGTGGCGCTATCTGGATCGGCCCGACCAACAGTACCAACTGTTTCGACTGCGCCGCGTTTGGCCGTCGCGAACGGCTGGCATTGCCGTACTGCGGCTGCAAAACCCGCAAAGCCAGTGGCTCGACTGGATCGGCCCGATCAATTGGCTTACCGCCGCCTGCCGCGCCTGTCTAACGCAGGCGGCACAATTTGGTGCGCAAGAACTTGCAGCTTGGGCCAGCCCGCTGGTCGTCAACGCGCTACGTGACTCCGCTTGGCAGCACAATTCAGTTGCGGCATGCTTGGGCATCCCCGCAAGCTCGGACGTGATCGAGGCCGACGTGCATCAATTGAACTGGTGGCTGATGGGCGGGGACACCGATTTCCTATGACCGAAGATGGCTCCATGACGCTGAACTTCGTAACTTGCGTCAGCGATCTGGACGTACTGTCCAAACGCTTGCTCGCCTCGCCGTGCCTGCGAGACGCGCGCTACCCGCTGACCGCCTGCTTCAACGCCCAGAGCGCGGCCGAGGCGTTCAACGCGGCCGCCATGGGCTTGTCGGGGCCAGATGCGTGGCTGGTCTGGGTTCACCAGGACGTCTACCTTCCAGCGGGGTGGGATGCACAGTTCAAGACCAGGCTGATGGAGGCACAGGTAGCGTTCCCCACGCTTGCCGTCGCCGGGGTGTACGGCGTGTCCGGGTGCGGGACGAGCTCTCAGCGAGCCGGACATGTACTTGATCGTGGCCAACTGCTGCGTGAGCTTACGGTCCTTGCCCTGCAGGGGTCGACAGCCTCGACGAACTGCTGTTTGCAGTGCGATGCAGCAGCGGGCTCGGGCTCGATCCGTCGCTGCCATGGGATTTCTACGCGACCGACCTCGTCTTGCAGGCGCAGTCCAACGGCTATCAATCGGCGGTGGTCGACGCCTACTGCGAACACTGGTCTGACACGCCGACCAACGGCGCAGTGCCACGACGACTCGTCGAGCGCATCGCGGCGAGTGGTTCGGTGTTCGAAGCCAAGTGGGCCCATCGCTTGCCCGTGCAAACGACCTGGATGTCGGTAGAACGGGCCGGCGACGTGCGTCGTTTGATCGACGGCGTGGCAGTCTCATGACAGTTGCGGCCAGGTTCAGGGCGTTCGCCCGACGGCTGCTCTGGTGGGCCGCGCAGCGGGCGCACCATGTCGACTTCGCTTGGGTTTTGCCTGTATTGGCCCGGCTGCCGCTAACGCTGGCGTATCGGGCAGCTTATTGGCGCGGTCTTATTAACGCCAGGACTGGTCGAGACTGGCGTTCAATGGCCTTGGGCCGGCCCCATATTCGTAGCCAAAGTCTGGCGGGCTACCGGCTGCTGCCGGGTTCGGCCAATGAGGAGACGCTGAGCGCTTGGTGCGGGAGCGATTCGTTGTCGAGGCGCGCGAAGAGTTGGAAGCTCAACTGGTCGCAGCGGTTCGCGTGAACAAGCTGAACTGCGCGTTCGAACCGAGCGGCGCGGCTTTGGTGGGACATCAACGCAATCGTGGCTTGGTGCTGCTCACGCCGCACTTTGACAGTTTCTTTCTGGGCGTCGCGTTTCTGGCCCGCAACGGAGCCAAAGTCAACCTGATGTCCTCGGCGGTGACACAGCAACCGGGCGTAGACGCAGCGGTGACACGTCACTTCTCCAGCAAATACCGGGGGCTGGAAAACTATCTGAATGGTGGCAGAGTTTTGGATATGGAGACGGGACTGCGTCAATTCTACCGGCTGCTGGAGCGTGGCGAGACGCTGGTGGTGCTGGGAATTCAATCCAACCCGGGGCGTTGGTGGGGGGCTGACCTGTTAGTCAATCTGCCGCCCGTTGTTGAAATACAGGCAGCCGCCGCTGCGGCAGAACACTCGCAAATGCCGCACACCAACGGCAACCAGCCATTGCCCACCTGCGAGGTGGTCTTCTTTGTTGACAGCGTATTGCAGGGCACGGAAGAGTTGGCGTTCGGAATCGATGCCCTGAAGGCGCAACTATCGAGCCCGAACGCAACGTCACCAAATATTCACGAAGTGACGCGGCTCTCGGCGCCCTCGCCTGCGGCCTTTCTGGCGGGCAGCAGTGCAGCGCAAGTACTTGTTGTGTTGGACCCCGCAGTGGTCGCGGTGGCGGATTTACGCCAACAACTCGGCGCAAGCCTGATGCGCAGTGGCGCCACCTGCGTCGTCAGCGCAGGACGGTCCGATGCCACGGGTGAGTGGACGATTGACTACTGCACGCGCTCGGAGCTGGAACGCTACGTGGATCGGCGGCAGGCGCTGCCGGAGCATGCGCCATATCAATCCACTGACCCCAAACTCTACTTGTTGAATACCGAGTTGGCGCGCAACTTCGTGTCGCTGCACCCACACTGCGCTTGGGCCGACCTACCGCGCGCGCTTGGCGCGGCCTGCCAACTGGCGCCACGGGCATTCGTACATTCATACGGGGACTATCAAATGAGTTCGCGCCTTGAAATGCTGGCGATGCTGCCCGACTCGGTGCGGCGACTGCTGGACATTGGCGGCGGCGAGGGCGGCTTTGCGCGCGCCTTTGCGGCGCGTCCCGGCGCCCAGGCTTGCCTGCTGGAGCCCGGTGCAATAGCGGCGCAACGGGCACGCGCTTCTGGGGTTACGGTCTTCGAGCGGCGCGTTGAGGCGCTTGATCCGGCAGAAGTTGGCCTGTTTGACGCGGTGACGTTTCTGGACGTACTGGAGCATCTTGAAAACCCGATTGATGCACTGCGACAAGTCCGGTTGGTGTTGCGTCAGGGTGGTTACGTATTGGTGTCTGTTCCCAACGTGGGCTTCTGGCCCATCGTCAGGGAGCTGATGATCGGTCGATTTGACTATCTGCCGGTGGGCATCCTCTGCAACACCCATTTGCGCTTCTTCACCGAGCGATCACTGCTTGCCCTGTTGAATGAGGCCGGGTTTTGCCGTCGTGCAGGTCCGTCGCCAGGGTCAGCCCGTTCCGACGTCGATGCGCGCGCGATTGGATGCACTCAACGGGCCGGACTGTCCAATCGATTGGCAGAGCCTTGAAACGGACAGCCTGCATGTGCTCGCCGCCTTGCGTTGACATCATCATCGTCAACTACCACAGCGCCGATGATGTCGGGCGCTGTCTGACGGCGTTGGGGCCATGGCGCCATGGCCGCATTTTTCTAGTCGACAACAGCGAGGATGCCAGTGAGCACCACGCCTTGTTGCAATGTGCCGCGGGCAGGCCGGAGATGACGGTGCTCAAGCCACCGCAGAACCTTGGGTTTGGACGGGGCTGCAATCTGGCTTTTACGCGGTGCGACGCACCGTACGTGCTGCTGCTCAATCCAGACGCCTTGATCTCCGCCAACGATGTCGTCACACTGGCGCAGGCGCTGGACTCGCGACCACCCCTGGCGGCGGTGTCGCCTCGCATCTACTGGAACGCCGAGCGCTCTTTTCTGCTGCCAAGCGCGTTTCCTCAGTCGCCAATGTCCCAACTGGCAATGGCATTGGCGTCCTGGTCTGCCACGGCCGCGCGTTTGGCGGCAAACCGCTACCTTGCACATGAACGCCAAACGATGACCTCACCCGCAGTTTTTGGGGTTGACTTCCTCGCTGGCGCAGTCATGTTGCTACGCCGTCAGGCAGCGCTGGAGGCAAGCGGCCTGTTTGATCCCGACTACTTCATGTTTTTCGAAGACTCGGACCTGTCCGTTCGACTGAGACGGGCCGGCTACACCCTGGCGATGGTTCCGTCCGCCTCGGCGGTGCACGAGTACCGGCACAAGCCGTTCAAGGCTGAGCTGATGGCGCGCAGTCAACAAACTTACTTCAGCAAACGGTTTCCACGCTTTCATGCCTGGAGCCGCAAACTGACACTGGTCGGCGCCTTGGCCCGAACGATTGATCCGACCGATTGGTTTGCGCTAGCCAATCTACAGGTCTGCAGCGCGACGGACTTCGCAAGCCAAACCGGCAGCTCGGCCGTGCTGGCCGTCAGCCCTTCCCTGCTAATGCGGCCGGCGATGTTCAGACCTGCATGGGCCGGAGCCTCCAACTTCAGCGAGGCTGAGTGGGCCCTGCTGGAGCCAGCTTGCTATGTGGCTCTAATCCAGCGCGAGACCGACCCGCAGAGGACGGTTTGGGTCCACTTTCAGCGGATGCCATAGCCAAGCGCCCCGATCAATCCTGAGGCACCAGCTCGCACAGATCGAGCACGCGCTCGAACCCTGCGCGTTGCCGTAATAAGGGTCAGGCACATCCTCGCCACGCATGCCGTCAAAGTCAGCAACAGCGTAGCTTGCTAACGTGCTGGCAGCGGGACAGATGTTTTGAAGGTCGCCAGATTGCCGCGATCCATGGCCAGGATGAGGTCGAACTTCTCAAAGTCCGCGTCATCGATGCGTCGCGAGCGCCCCTTCACCGGAGGGTAGCCGCGCGCCAAAAGCACCGCAGCCGCTCTGGGTCTATTCGCTCGCCGATATGGTGCGCGTGGGTGCCGGCTGAGTCGAACGTCAGGCGACCAGTCATGCTAAGTCGCTCACGCCCCGTCTGCGCTGCGGCTCGCTCGGCCACCGCCCGAGCCATCGGGGAGCGGCAGATGTTGCCCATGCACACCATCAGGATCTTGGTCATTGCTGCGAATTCTATTGACTTTGCCTGGCTTCGCAGCAAGTCGTGGCGTACGTCGTGGCACCGAGGACTTTGAGCATCCAACGCAGTACACTGCTTGCCGGGTTGCAACACCGGCGGTCGAGGTCTGTTACCTTCACCGTTGACTGATCACCTACAAAGGATTTGGGGACGTACATGACCGATCAGACCAGCAGCGAGTCGGAACAGCAGGGGCCAGTGGCTGTGCTCACGGCGGTCGAAAAGACCTACCCTATGGATTCGATCAGCGTCCCGGTGATCAAGGGCGTTGACATTCTCGTTCGTCATGCCTGCTTTACAGTTCTGCTGGGCCCATCAGGCAGTGGCAAGACGACCCTGCTGAACATGGTCGGCTGCATCGACCGGCCCGACAAGGGGAAATCGTCGCCGATTGCAAAGTCGGCGACTTGAGCGACGATGACTTGTCGGATTTCCGGGCCAAGAACATCGGTTTCATTTTTCAGAATTTCAACCTGCTGCCGGTGCTGAGCGCCTACGAGAACATTGAGTACCCGCTGTTGTTGGCGGGTGCCTCGGCCAAGAAGCGCGGTGACCGGGTGCCCAAGCTGCTCGATGCGGTGGGCCTGGGCGACAAGGCCAAGAACCTTCCGGGCCAGCTGTCGGGCGGCCAGCGCCAGCGGGTCGCCATCGCCCGCGCCCTGGCACGCAAGCCCAAACTGGTCATTGCCGATGAACCCACCGCCAACCTCGACAGCCAGACCGGGGCCGCCATCCTGAACCTGATGCGCAGGATGGTCGATCGCTACCAGATCTCATTTATCTTCTCGTCCCATGACCCCGAAGTGATCAAGTCCGCAGACGACACCATCTTCCTGAAGGACGGCACCATTCGCGGCATTCGGCGCAAAGGCCAGGAGGATGCGACATGATGACCCTGTCATTGGCCGTGCGCAATCTCTTGCGCAACAGGCGGCGCTCACTGGCCACGCTGCTGGCCATGGCGATTGGCTCGACCGCGATACTGTTGTTTGGCGGTTTCAGCGCCAACATTAATTACATCATGCACACCCATCACGTGCGCGTGGGTGGTCACCTTCAGATCCAGCACCGAGACTTCTTCCTCTACGGGAACGGCAACCCCACCGCCTACGGCATCGCCGATTAC
>JADKDJ010000022.1 GCA_016718405.1 Candidatus Rhodoferax odensensis | reverse complement strand
AATCAGGCGCACGCCGCACAACATCCGGGGGTGGATGCGCTCGATTCCGCGCACCATCACCCCCAATATGGCTGAAAGAGGGTCGCCGTGTGCGAGCATTTCCAGCACCTCGCTGCGCAACTGCTCATATTGCTGCGCCTGCTTGCGTGCGGTGATGTCCATGTAGCTGGTAACAAAGCCGCCGCTGGGAATCGGCATACCCCGTATCTCCAGCCACTGCCCGTTGGGCCGCTGGCGCTCCATGCAGTGAGCCTGCACATTGGTGGTCCGCTCGACGATGGCATGGACATGCTGCTCCGGGTCACCCGGGCCATACTCGCCGCGCTGGGCGTTGAAGCGAGCGAGGTCTTGCAAGTGCGCCCAGCCCTTGGCAAACAGCTCGGGCGGGAAATCCAGCAAGGTCATGAACTGATCGTTGTGGGCAGTCAGGCGCAGCTCGGTGTCACACAGGGAAATCGCGCCAGGGAAGTTGTCGATGATGGTTTTCATCACGTCACGCTGGCGCACCAGGCTGTCGGGCACGTGCGGCGCTTGGCCGTCGGCGCTGCCTACCGTGCCCGCGCCGCGGGCCTGCGTCGGCGCTGGCGCGACCGGCACTGCGCCATCAACACTGATTGGATTCTTCTGCATGCTCCCGCCACAGGTTGTCGACCCCATGTACACGCGGGCAAGTATCGCACCATTGATGCAGTCGTCATGCATTTTGCGGCAATGCGACTTGTGCCAAGGCATTGCCGGTAGCTGCTCGCTGGTTCCCTATCCGGGCAACGCAGTGGCCGGCTTGGCGCGCAGTCGCCACTGTGCCACCGCCGTGGCGATGTCCGGCAGGTGGGTGATCACTTCCACGCCCGGATAGCCGCGCTTGCGCTGCGCCAAAGCAGCGCCGCCGGCCCACAGGTCCACGCCGGCGGGCAGACCGGTGCGTAACTGCTGCAGGCCATCACTGACCTGTTGCGCCGTCATGTAGCCGGAAAAGCTCAGCGCCACAATGTCGGCGCGGTGCGCGGCGCTGGCCAGCACGATGTCGGCCAACGGCGTCTGCACGCCCAGTGATTGGCAGGCGCAACCCTCCAGTGCCAACAGTGCTTCCACCATCAGCAGCCCCAGGCCATGCGGTTCGCCCGGCAGTGTGGTCAGGGCCACGCGTGGCCGGTCACCGGTGCGCGCGCTGGGAAGGGTCTGGATCGAGTGGCGCAGCAGGCTTTGCACCACTTCGGTGTACAGATGCTCCTCGAACACGCGCAACGCGCCAGTCATCCAGGCCTGCCCCACCTGAGTGGTGAGCGGCGCCAGCACCTGCGTCACAAAGCTTGCCAGGCCAGTCTTGAGCTGAGCCTGACCCAGATGACGACGTAGTGCTTCGGCGTCGTGCCTACCTAGCAGCGCCATGGCCTCGTCCAGCACCGGGTCATGCGCCGCATCGGTCGCGCGGGCCTGTGGGGCAGCCGACTGCGCCAGCACCGCCATCAATTCGACTTCAGCCAACGGCACGACGCGCCCGGGCCGGTGGCCCAGATCCAGCAGGCGGCGCAAAAGGCGCAGGCGCTGCACCTGCGCCAGTGGGTAGGCGCGCTCGCCCTGGGCGTCGCGTTCAGGCTTTGGAAAGCCATAACGACGCTCCCACACCCGCAAGGTGTCTTTGCCCAAGCCGGTATCGCGCTCCACGGCGGCGATGCCGATGCGCTCGCCATTCACGGGCAGTTGCGCCACTTTGACAACGTGCGGCGCGCCTGGCACCAAATCGGCCAATTGATTTGCTCTTTTCGTGTTCATTGTTTGTCCTGGACAAATGCAAGCAAGGTTTTAAAATTTGGTCTATTATCCGTCCAAGTTCATCTTTTGACCTAGACAAATATGAAACAAACTTCAATTTACGCTCGAATTGTCCATGCCGGTCTGGCTTGCCCCGCACCGTGCACCGGAGCGCAATCATGACCCCGCGCCGGGTAGCGGTCATTGGCTCTGGGATCGCCGGTCTGTCCGCCGCATGGACACTGGCCACCGAGGCGCAGGACCGCGCCGCGGTCACGTTGTTCGAGGCTGGCGACTACTTTGGTGGCCACACCCACACGGTTGACCTGACGCTGGAGGGCGTCACCCACGGGGTGGACACCGGCTTTCTGGTCTTCAACGAACGGACCTACCCGCGCCTGATCAAGCTGTTTGAGACGTTGGACGTGGCCACCGTGGCCAGTGACATGTCGTTCTCGGTGCAGGTGCCACAGCGCGGCCTGGAGTGGAGCGGCTCCAACCTGAACAGCGTGTTTGCCCAGCGCGCCAACCTGCTGCGCCCACGCTTTTGGGGCATGCTGGCAGACCTGCTGCGTTTCAACCGCCTGTGCACCGAGCTGGCCAGCAACGGTACCGAGGCACAACTCAGGCAGCCGATTGCGGCCTTTCTTCAGTCGAACGACTTTGGTGCGGCCTTTCGCGATGACTACCTGCTGCCGATGGTGGCGTGCATTTGGTCGTGCCCGACCGATCAGATGCTGCGCTTCCCCATCGCCACGCTGATCCGTTTCTGCCACAACCACGGCCTGCTGCAGGTCACCAAGCGCCCGCAATGGTTTACCGTGCGCGGCGGTGCGCGGCACTACGTTCAGCGCATGTTGCAAGACCTGCCCGATGCGCGCCTGCGCAGCCCCGTGCGCGAGGTGCGCCGCCAGCCGCCGGGTCAGGGCCAGGCCGGAGTGCTGGTAGCCACCGACGCGGGCACCGAACGTTATGACGAGGTGGTGCTGGCCTGCCACAGCGACCAATCGCTGGCACTGCTGCACGACGCCACAGCCGCCGAACGCCGGGTGCTGCAGGGCATTGGCTACCACCGCAACCGCGCCGTGCTGCACACCGACACCACCCTGTTGCCGCGCCGCCAGCGCGCCTGGGCGGCCTGGAACTACGAGCGCGCCGCCAGCCACCAACAGGAACAGGGTGCGGTATGCCTGCACTACCTGCTCAACCGGCTGCAGCCCCTACCGTGGCAGCAGCCGGTGCTGGTCTCGCTCAACCCGGTGCGTGAGCCCGACGCGAAGCAGGTGCATGCCGAGTTCGACTACGCGCACCCGGTGTTCGATCAGCGCGCGATCGACGCGCAAAGTGAGCTGCCACAGATCCAGGGCAAGGCCCACATCTGGTTTTGCGGCGCCTGGACGCGCTACGGCTTCCATGAAGATGGCCTGATGTCCGGCCAAAACGTGGCTCAGAGCCTGATCGCACGCTGGAAACTGCGCGACCGGCTGATGCAGAGGGAGGCGGCATGAGCATTGATGAAACCGACATGAACCAAGTGCTCCTCGGCGAAGGCGTGGTCCGCCACAACCGGCTGCGCCCGGTGCAACATGCTTTTGATTACCGCACCTACTTCGTGATGCTGCCACTGCGCAGCCTGCGCGGCGGAACACCCAGCGTGCTGCCGCGCGGCCGCTGGGGGCTGATGAGCTTTGCCGACCAGGACCACGGCGACGGCCGCGCCGATTGCCTGAGCTGGGTCGAGGAGTTGCTGCGCTCGCAAGGCATTGAAGACGCTGATGGCGAGGTGTGGCTGCAGTGTTTTCCACGCGTGCTGGGCTTTGCTTTCAAACCGGTCAGCTTCTGGTATTGCCACCGCGCCGACAACTCTTTGGCCGCCATCGTGGTCGAGGTCAACAACACGTTTGGCGAGCGCCATTGCTACTTGCTGAGCGGGCCCGAGCTGGCCTTTGGCGCCGAACTGCGCGCCAGCAAGGTGTTCCACGTGTCGCCCTTTTGCGAGGTGCGGGGGCAGTACCGTTTTCGCTTTCTGCGCAGCTTTGGCGCCGTGCCCCGCGTGATGGCGCGGGTCGACCACGACGACCTGGATGGCCCGCTGTTGCAAACCAGTGTTTCGGGCAAGCTGGCGCCCTACAGTGCCAGCGCCGCGCGTCGCCTGTTTGTCAGCATGCCCTGGATGACGCTGGGCGTGGTGATCCGCATCCACTGGCAGGCGCTGCGGCTGTGGCTCAAGCACGTGCCCTTCTTCACCAAACCGGCACCGCCGCGCCCCTTCGTCAGCCGCTGAGCTGACCCACCGCCTCTCGACCTGTTTCAACCCCTTCCACCCAGGACACCGCTACCATGAGCTCTACCCTGTTGGCCCCGTTCACACTACCGCCCCGCACGCCCGCCGCAGCCCAGGCCATGCTGCGCCTGCTGCGCCACTTGAAGTACGGCACGCTGGAGCTGCAACTGCCCGACGGCAGCCACCTGCGCGTGGGCAGCGGCCGCGCTGACGAGCCGCACGCCGCCATCAGCCTGCACAACTGGAAGGTCTGCTCGGCCGCTCTCACGCGCGGCGATATCGGCTTTGCCGAAAGCTATATGGATGGCGACTGGCACAGCCCCGACCTGGCCGCCCTGGTGCGCCTGTTCATTGCCAACCGCGACAGCCTGCAGGGGCTGATCTACGGCAGTTGGTGGGGCGGCCTGCTGTACCGCGCCAAGCACCTGCTCAACCGCAACTCGCGCCAGGGCAGCCGCAAGAACATCCACGCCCACTACGACATCGGCAACGACTTTTACCGCCTGTGGCTGGACCCAACCATGAACTACTCCAGCGCCTGGTTCGACGGCCGCCACGAGCAGCCCATGGTGCAGGGCCAACACGCCAAGGTAAGCCGCGCGTTGCAGCAGTGCGGCGTGCAGCGCGGTGACGCGGTGCTGGAGATCGGCTGCGGCTGGGGCGCGCTGGCCGAGTGCGCTGCGCGCGACTTCGGCGCCCGGGTGCTGGGCGTCACGCTCTCAAGCGAGCAACTGGCCTGGGGCCGCGATCGCATGGCGCGCGCCGGCCTGTCTGGACGGGTGGAACTGCGCCTGCAGGACTACCGCGACATCCCGGCGCAACGCTTCGATGCGATCGTGTCGATCGAGATGTTCGAGGCCGTGGGGCGCGAATACTGGGGCAGCTTTTTCCAGACCGTGCGTGATCGGCTCAAGCCCGGTGGGCGTGCCTGCATCCAGAGCATCACCATCCGCGACGACCTGTTCGAGCGCTACGCCAACTCCACCGATTTCATCCAGCAGTACATCTTCCCTGGTGGCATGTTGCCCAGCGTGGCGCAGTTTCACGCGCAGGCCGCAAAGGCTGGCCTGAAGGTGGTAGGCGAGCTGCGTTTCGGCCCCGACTACGCCGAGACGCTGCGCCGCTGGCGCCACGACTTTTTGGCGCAGGAGGCCGCGCTTGCGCAGCAGGGCTTCGATCAACGTTTCATGCGCCTGTGGGCCTTCTACCTGGCCTACTGCGAAGCCGCCTTTGACACCGGAAACACTGACGTGGTGCAGTTCACGCTGCAGCATGCCTGACCGGCCCGACATGCGCAACCTGCCTGCGACCCCACCCACAACGCCCGGCCTGCAACGCCGACAATGGCTCGGCGCTTGCCTTGCAGCCGGTTTTGGGCTGGCGGGGGGCGCCAGTTGGGCACAAGCGCCCAGCGCACCGCCCGAGGTGCAAAGCCACTGGGGCGCGGCGCGCCTGCAGGGCCAGGGGCGCTTGCGCTACTTTGGCCTTGCGGTCTACCGTGCGCGTCTGTGGGCGCCAGCGCGGGTCGACGCGCAGGCCTGGTGGCAAGACCCGTTTGCATTGGAGCTGGTGTACGAACGCGCGCTGGACGGTGCCGCGATTGCGCAGCGGTCGCTGGTTGAGATGCAGCGCCAGACCACTCTGACCAGCGACCAACAAACGCAGTGGCTCGACTGGATGCGCCAGGCCTTCCCCAACGTGCAAAGTGGTGACCGGCTCAGCGCCGTGCACGCGGCGCAGGAGCCAGGCTTGCGCCTGTACCACAACGGCGCGGTGCGACAGACTTCGACCGACCGCGAATTTGCCCGCTTGTTCACCGGTATCTGGCTGTCGCCCCAGACCTCGCAACCCCGGTTGCGCCAGGCTTTGCTGGATCTGTCGGCATGAAGGCGTCCGCACTGGCCAGCTACGGGGCACTGGGCCTGCCGCTGGCCTTTGTCGCGCTGCCGCTGTACGTGACGCTGCCGCAGTTCTACGCCAGCCTGGGGCTGCCACTGGCGTTGGTTGGCGCGGTGCTGCTGGGCGTGCGCCTGCTCGATGCGTTCAGCGACCCGCTGATCGGCCGGCTGTGCGATCGCCTGCTTGCGCGCTCGGCCCTGGCGGCATGGCGCTTCCTGCTACTGGCCGCCGTGCTGTTGATGGGCGGCTTTGCGCTATTGTTTCAGCCGCAGGTCGAAGGCGTGCGCGCACTCGCCTGGTGGTGCGCGGTCACGCTGCTGCTGACCACGCTGGCCTACAGCCTGATGAGCGTGATGCACCAGGCCTGGGGTGCGCGCCTGGGTGCCGGTGACGCCTTGCAGACGCGGCTGGTGGCCTGGCGCGAGGGACTGGCCTTGGTGGGCGTGCTGACCGCCTCGGTGCTGCCAACACTGGTCGGGCTGGGCACCACGGCAGCAGTGTTTGCCGTGCTGCTGACGGTCGGCGCGTTGCTGCTGGTACGCGGCCCCAAGCCGCTGGCTGGCGTGGCAATCTTCGGCGCGGTGGCGCGCGCCCGCCTGCCCCGCCACCTGAGCTCCTTGCGGCTGCCATGGTCAACGCCGGGTTTCAGAAGCCTGATCGCGGTGTTTCTGCTCAACGGCGTGGCCAGCGCCGTGCCGGCCACGCTGGTGCTGTTTTTCATCCGCGACCGCCTGCAGTTGCCTGAACTGGAGGCGCTGTTCCTGGGCAGCTATTTTGGCGCCGCCGCGCTGGCGCTGCCCCTGTGGCTGCGCGTGCTCGACCGCATCGGGCTGGAGCGTGGCTGGCTGGCGGGCATGCTGCTGGCGGTGCTGACCTTTGCCTTCGCGCTGACTTTGGATGCGGGCGACCGCAACGGCTTTTGGCTGGTGTGTCTGGCCAGCGGCGTGGCGTTGGGTGCCGACCTGGCGGCCCCGGGCGCGCTGCTCACCAGGGTGATCACCCGCGCCGGCCACGCCCAGCTGGCCGAGGGCGCCTACTTCGGTTGGTGGAACTTCGCCAGCAAACTCACCCTGGCGCTGGCCGCCGGGTTGGCATTGCCGCTGTTGCAGGCGCTGGGCTATGCCCCGGGCCAGACGGACGCGGCGAGCCTGCGCGCGCTGAGCCTGACCTATTGCCTGTTGCCCTGCGCCCTCAAGCTCGCTGCAGCGGCACTGCTGTACATCTTTTTGATCCGACCGGAGTCCCTCCCATGCCCCACACAATTGCCCCAACCCAACCCTGCGCCATGACCCCCGACAACACGCGGCGCCGACGCCTCGGCCTGGGCACACTCGCCCTGAGCGCGGCCCTGCTGCTGGGCTGCGCGACGCCGATCCCCAGCGACTACGCCGCCGAAAAACCCACGCTGCAATTGCGCAACTACTTCAATGGCCCGATGCTTGCGCACGGCATGTTTACCGACCGCAGTGGACGAGTAGTCAAGCGTTTTACGGTTGAACTGGTCGGGCGCTGGCAAGGTGCCAACGGTGTGCTGGAAGAAGATTTCAAGTACAGCGATGGCACCACCCAGCGCCGCGTCTGGCGCCTGCAGGAGCTTGGCGGCGGGCGCTACACCGGCGAGGCCGACGACGTGGTCGGCGTGGCCCAAGGACAGGCCGCCGGCAACGCGCTCAACTGGCGCTACACCATGCGCCTACCGGTGGACGGGCGTGACATCGAGGTGCAGTTTGACGACTGGATGTACCTGGTGGACGAGCGCGTGATGATCAACAAAGCGGTGATGAGCAAGTTTGGCGTCACGCTGGGTGAGGTCACCCTGTCCTTTACCAAACCGTGAAAGCGCGGCGATGTCCTTCTTTGGCCCACTCAACCCGCCGCTACGCGACTGGCGCAACCAGGTGGTGTGGATCGTGGGCGCCTCCAGCGGTATTGGCCAGGCCCTGGCCCACGCTTTGCATCAGTTGGGGGCACGGGTCTGCGTGTCGGCGCGCAACGCCGCCAGCCTGGAGCAGTTTGTCAGCAGCCACCCCGGCGCGCTGGCGCTGCCACTTGATGTAGGCGACAGCGCGGCCCTGCACTCAGCCGTGCAGACCCTGGCCGCCCGGCATGGCTGCATCGACCTAACCGTGTTTTGCGCCGGCCACTACCGGGCCATGCGGGCCAGCAACTTTGACCTGACCGATGCGCGGCGCCATATGGACATCAACTACACCGGCGCGCTCAATTTGCTCGATGCGCTGCTGCCACAGTTGCGCAAGCAGGCCCAGACCCAGCATGGCGGGCACCTCAGTCTGGTCTCCAGCGTGGCGGGTTTCCGGGCGTTGCCCCAGTCACTGGCCTACGGACCCAGCAAGGCGGCACTCACCCATCTGGGCGAGGCGCTCTATTTGGACCTGAAGCCGCTGGGCCTGGGGGTATCCGTGGTGCATCCGGGTTTTGTCGCCACACCACTCACCGCGCAGAACCAGTTCACCATGCCGGCCCTGATGCAGCCGCCCGCCGCCGCGCAAGCCATGCTGGACGGCTGGGCCAAGGGTCTGTTTGAGCTGCACTTCCCCAAGCGTTTCACCCGCGTGCTCAAAGCATTACGCTTGATGCCCTACCGCCTCTACTTTGCCCTTGCACAACGCATCAAACCCGCATGAACCAGCCCGCCACACCCACCCCGACAAGCACACCGACAGCAGCCGGCACTCCCCCACGCTGCATGGATACGCGCGTGATACGGATCATCGACTGGTTCGAGACCCTGACCCCCGCCGCGCTGGACCAGTTGCCCGGCTTTTATGCCGAGCAGGCGCGCTTCAAGGACCCGTTCAACGCCGTGCAGGGTGTGCCGGCCATTCAGGGCATCTTCACGCACATGTTCCAGGCGTTGGACCAGCCGCGCTTCGTGATTCACGACGTGATCGTGCAGGGTGATCAGTGTTTTCTGACTTGGGACTTCCACTTCCGGCTCAAGCAGCGCGGCACCGCGATCACCATCCATGGCGGCAGTCACCTGCGACTCGATGCCGATGGGCGCATCACACTGCACCGCGACTACTGGGATGCCGCCGAAGAGCTGTACGCCAAGCTGCCGCTGATCGGCGCGCTGATGCGCTGGCTGCAGCGACGGGCCGCCAGCGCGTAGCGCAATTCTGGTCCTTGGCCGCAAGGCCCGTTCAGAGATTGGTGATGCACACGCTTTGTGCTAATCTTCATCCATGAGTGCCGTGTTATCTCCCATCGTTTCCGAGTTCGATACTGAAGAACAGGAAGCCAGTTACGACCAGTGGTTTCGCGCCAAGGTCGAGGAAGCCATGCGCAGCGAAAAACCCCGCCTGCCTCACGATGCCGCCATGGCCAAAGTCCAAGCCATGCTCGAAGAGCGCCGCAAAGCCCGTGCAAGCCGTTCAGTGGTCTGACGAGGCAACCACCGACTTGGTGGAGATCATTGATTACATAGAGCAACGCAACGCCACGGCGGCGCATAGACTCTACGCCGCCATCGTGCAATCGGCGGAAAACCTTCCCCTCATGCCCTATCTGTTTCGCCCTGGCCGTACGCCCGGCACACGCGAACACGTTGTGCATCCGAATTACATCCTGGTGTACCAGGTTGGCACCGAAGCGATTGACATCTTGCGGATACTGCACTCGCGCCAGCACTATCCCTGACCGTATCCTTCTATCCTCACCCTACGCCCCCACCCGCCATGGCCTCCAGCCTGTTTGCCCTGCTTGACGACATCGCCACGCTGCTCGATGACATCTCGATCCTGACCAAAGTCGCGGCGAAAAAAACCGCCGGTGTCCTGGGCGACGACCTGGCGCTCAACGCGCAGCAGGTGGCTGGCGTCAACGCCGACCGCGAGTTGCCAGTGGTGTGGGCGGTGGCGCGCGGCTCCTTCGTCAACAAGGCGATCCTGGTACCGGCCGCGCTGGCCATCAGCGTCGCCGCGCCCTGGGCCATCACGCCATTGCTGATGCTGGGCGGCGCCTACTTATGTTTCGAGGGTTTCGAGAAACTCGCCCACAAGTTCCTGCACAGCAAGGCCGAGGACGACGCGCACCACCGGGAGCTGACGCAAGCGCTGATCAACCCGCAAGTCGATCTGGTGACGCTGGAGCGTGACAAGATCAAGGGCGCCGTGCGCACCGACTTCATTCTGTCGGCCGAAATCATCGTGATCACCCTGGGCACGGTGGCAGCCAGCCCCTTCACCACCAAGGTTGCGGTACTGGTGGGCATCGCGATCCTGATGACGGTGGGCGTCTACGGCCTGGTGGCCGGTATCGTCAAACTCGACGACCTGGGCCTGTACCTGAGTCGGCGCGCCGGCGCGCTGGCCCGGAGCTTGGGGGCCATGTTGCTGCGCGCGGCCCCCTGGCTGATGCGTTTTCTGGCCGTGGCCGGCACGGCCGCCATGTTTCTGGTGGGCGGCGGTATTCTGACCCACGGCATTGGCCCGCTGCACCACGGCATCGAGGCGCTGACCCAAGGTCTGGGCAGCCCGCTGGCGGCGATCGGTGCCGCGCTGCTGGACGCTGTCGCCGGTATCATCGCGGGGGACTGGTGTTGATCGTGGTGACGACCGTGGCGCGGGTGCGTGGCAAGACCCGACACTGAACGAGGCCCTCATGCGCACACTCCTGCAACGCCTTCACACGGGAACACGCTTCATGGCTCTATCCCTTGCCAGCACCGGCGCATGGGCCAGCTCGTGCGCGCCGATCACCAGCGGCTATGTGATCGGCCCACCGGTAAGCTACTTCATGGAAGACCGCACCGCTCAACCGCCACGTCGCCAAGAGCACACGCTGGCGGGTGCCGACCCGCAATCGTTTCAGGTCGTACGCCACCCGATATGAGAGTGGTCACTGTTCGGGTCGCCGCGTCGAGTATGGGCGGGACAAGCAGCACGTGTTCCATCAGTGGAAAGTGATCCGCGGTGCGGACCCGCGGACCTACGCCTTCCTCGACGCAAACTACGCGCGAGACAAGACAGCCATCTACTCGCTGGCCAAACGGTTGACCACGCGGACCAACGACTTTCAAACCCTGGCAGCTGGGTATGCCACCGATGGCCGACATCACTTCTACCAGGACAAGGTCATCAAAGGGCGCGGCTTCGAGTTGCTGGGCGCACCGGCGCACAGCGGCTTGGGCTACGCCCGAACCGAACATCGCGTCTACTTCAAGGGTCAGGTGCTGGCACACGCCGATGCGCGCAGCTTCGAATTGTTCAAGCCCGAGGTCGGCATCACGCGGGACAAGCGGGCGGTGTACTTTGACAATCGGGTGATTGCCGGCGCGGACCCGTCCACGTTCGAACAGGTCCACAGCTACACCTTCAGGGACCGCAATGGTGTCTACACCGAAGGTCGACGGCTGGACGGCATCAACCCGGCCAGCGTGCGCGCCACCGAGTTTGGCAACTATCTGGTGGATGACCACTCGGTCTTCAAGGCCGGTCAACGACTTGCTGGCCGCGACGCCGCAACCTTTGCGGAGCTGCAACACCCATGGAGCCGAGACAAGCTGGGCGCGTACTACCAGGACTCTGCCGTGCCGGGCGTGGACCTGTCCAGCTTCAAAACCACCAGCCTGAACCGCGCCGAGGACCGCAACTACCGCTACGAGGGGCCGCGAAGGGCCTGCAAATTCAGCGCCGACGATCCGCAGCCGCTGCCAGATTGCGGCTGACGGCGCGTGGATCCGCCAACGGCCACACCAGGGTCACTCAGGGGCCGAACTCGATACCGGTGGCGGCAACACCGACCAGATTGACTTGGACACCGCGCCGGACAAGACCTGGAAGAAAAGCCCTGGTCCATCAAATCGACTACCGCGCTGATCACATCCTTCTTCACCGCCAGCAGAGTGCTACCCAGCACCGCGCCGCATAACAGGTAGGCGTTGCCCGACACTTCGCCGGCGGCCGAGTCCAGGCCCACCTTGATATCCGAAAACTGAAGGCGCTCGATGTTCGTCAGCGTGTCGGTTCCCTCGGCGCCGGCGCCACCGGTGACCGTGATGCTGCCTGTGCCTCGGGTTACCGTATAGCTCGCGCGCGTGCCCGCGTAAACAGCTGTATCCGCGCCAGCGGCACCATCCAGCGCATCGTCTCCACCTCCCCCGGTGAAGCTGTTGCCGGCGGCATTGCCCAGCATGGTGTCGGCCATGGCGGTACCAATGGCCTTCTCGATCGTGGCATCCAGGGCAGTTGTCAGATTCGCCAGCGCATTGGCTCCAGCAGCGGTCTTGCCCACCGAGCTGTAGGCGCCCGGCGTCAAATTGAGCGTCACGCCGGCGGTGACCGCCAAGAAATTCAGCGTGTCGATGCCTCCGTCGTCCACGATGTTGGTGACATAGGTGCCAATTGTGTCGGTGTAGGTATAGGCGGTATCACCCATCCCGTAGTCGGTCTTGCCGTACAGGTAGCGCAGGGTCAGCATGTCATAAGGCATGAACCAGATGGCGTTGATGTCCTGCGCCGATTGACGGTAACTCATGATTGAGTTGAAAAACGCGTCCTCGTCGGCGCCGAGAAAATTGCCCACCGCATCGGCGTTCTTGGACTCGCCCGCGTTGTAGTTGCCAGGGTGGTTCAGGCCAATGGCATGGCCGATCTCGTGCACCAAGGTCTGCCATGTGTAGTCGCCAATGACTACCGGAGTATTCGCCCCGCTGGCCATCCAGGTATCGGCGTCACGATCGGTCTTGGTTGAATTGGGCAGCAGCGCGTACCCGGCGCTAGTGGTCTGCGTATTGTTGCCAAAACGCATGGTGCCGCTCACCGTGTCCGATTCCGTGACCTCTTGAAATGTGATCTTGGTCTGTTGCTGCAACATGGCCAGTATCTCGCGCGTTGCCGCCTGTTGCACTGCGCTGAAGGGCTTCCAGTCCAGGGCGTCCTCGCCGGTGTAGCTGCTGGGCATCACCGTTGGGAAGCTGAAGGTCACCGTCACCGCCGTGCCGACCGGCGAGCCATCGTTGAACCGGTAGCTGGCGTCATCGATCAAGGGGTCCATCCGGTTGTCGCCGGTAATCACCTTGGCAATCACCGTGGTGGCCGGGGCGGGCGGCTGCTGCTCTTTCACCAGCGAGGAGGTTGGCAGGGTGGTAGAAAGCGGCGTAGCGTTCATGGCAATTGTCCCCGTATGAGTGAAAGGAACAAATGAGGCGCGCAAAGAACAGGAATGTCAAACAAATCTCGCAAGTACCAGATCCCGGCTCGTGGTTTTTGTAAAACAATGGGCATCAAGAAACTAAATCAGCTAAGAACCCTAGGCCAACCTCCATCCCGATCCCAATCCCAACAAGGAATACCATGAGCTTTCACCAATACCGAATCAACGAGCTGTACTCCAATGCAAGTGGAAGCATCCAATTCATCGAGATGAAAGTAGGCAATTTCAGTGGAGAGTCGCAATGGAGTGGGGTTACCCTCACGTCAACCCGAGACGGCGTGCAGCATAGCTTCGTCTTCCCGAGCAACTTGCCCAACACGAACACCGCCAACACTACGGTATTGATCACCACCCAGGGGTTCGCCGACGTGGCGCTGGTAACGCCGGACTTCGTTGTGCCGGACGGTTTCCTGTTCACCGCCGGTGGCTCCCTGAATTTTGGCAACGTCGACACCATCACCTACGGCGCCCTTGCCGGAGGTGGGGCGCTCAGCGTTGACCGCATCGGTGTGCAAGCGACCGCGACGCCGAAAAACTTCTCCGGGGTCAGTGGCACGTTGCCCGTGCCCCCGACAACAGAACTGGTGATCATCACCGGCACGGCCGGCGATGACACACTGACGGGAACCGCCAACACTGAAACCATCGACGGATTGGCGGGCAACGATACCCTGCGAACCGGTGGTGGCAACGATACCCTGCGCGGTGGGGCGGGTGACGACCAGATTCACAGCGGCACGGGCAACAACATCATCGACGGCGGGGAAGGTTACGACCACCTCTACTTCGGTGAAGCCACCTCCGGCGTCAGCATCAACATGGCCACCGGCACCGCTGCGGGCGGCAGCGGGTCGGACACCATCACTGGCATCGAGCTGGTATTCGGCTCCAGCTTCAACGACACCTTTGTCGGCAACGATTCGCCCGTCGGTTTTCTGGGTGGCGACGGCAATGACACCATCACCGGGGGTGCCGGTCGCGACCACCTGGAGGGCAACGGCGGCGACGACACCATTGACGGAAAGGATGGTGTGGACGCCGTGGCCTATTACAGCGCTGCTGGCGCGGTCACCGTCAACCTGACCACTGGCTCCGCCACCGGCGGCCTGGGCAACGACTCTCTGCTCAACATCGAAAACGTGACCGGCAGCGTCTTTGGCGACACCCTGACCGGCAACAGCGGCGACAACGTGCTTGAAGGCAGCGATGGCAACGACACCTTAGTCAGCACTGCTGGCGGCGACACCCTGAATGGGGGCAACGGTGTGGACGCGGCCACCTATTCGCAAGCGCGAAGTGTGTTCACCTTGCAGCGTTCGACCGCTGGCGTGTACTCCATTGAAAAGCCCAATTCAACGGGTTCGGACACGTTCATCGACACCGAGCGACTCAAGTTCAGCGATGTCGGTGTGGCCTTGGATGTTGCGGCCAACCAGACCGCCGGCCAAACCGCACTGCTGATCGGTGCGGTACTCGGCCAAGCCGCGTTGGCCGCCAAAAAGCCCCTGGTCACATCCGTTCTCGCTTTAATGGACGAAGGCTTCAGCTTCGAGGTGCTGTCCGGCGCCGTGATGCGCCTGGACATCTGGGGCCTGCTGGCCAACGATGGCAACCCGGGCGCCAGCAATACGCAGATTGCCAGTTACCTGCTCAAGACGGTCAATGGCGTCGCACCCGATGCCGCCACACTGGCCGCCGCGGTCACCGCGCTGGACGCGCAAACCGGTGCCGCGCAGGGGCAGTTTCTGTTTGGTTTGGCGACGAGCGCGGCCAACCAACAGCAGGTTAATCTGGTCGGTTTGGCCGCGACGGGGCTGGAGTTTGCGTTGTAGCGCTCCAAGGCACGACAATGCCTCTACAAACCTTGCGTGAATCGAGCCGAAAAGACGTCGCCGTTGTTCTGGCTGACAACAACTCGATCGGCGAGCTCGTCAGGGCGTCGCCTTTGATTTCGACCAATGTTGAAACATCCCCCGATAAGCCCCCTCCACCCGCCGCGCAAAGCCGGCCTCGTCCATCAGGGCGCTGCCTTGCATCTCAGACCGCAGCCCCGCTCGCAGGGTTGCCAGCTTGGGCAGATCGCTCGCCATGGCCACTGCTATCCCGATGTACTCGTCTTCGGTCTGGGCAACCCACTCCGGGTGCCCCAGCCCCTGCAGAATCGCACTGCCCAGCGTGCCCACGCTGGGCCGCCCGGCCAGGGTGACGAAGGGTACACCCAGGTACAGGCTCTCAAACAAGGTGGTGCCACTGTTGTGCGGAAAGCAGTCCAAGCTGATGTCGATCTGGCGCAACACGTCCCACGGTGGGCTGTGATAGCCGATGTCCAGGCGTGCGCGCTCTATGCCGTGTTGGGCAAAGCGATTGGCCAGTTCGTCTTGCATCGCCGCAGTGCGGTAGTCGCCGCTGTCGATGACCAAGCGAGCGTTGGGCACTCGTTTAAGCAGCTCAGCCCAGACGCGCACGGTGCGGTGGTTGATGCGCACCGCGCGGGTCAGGCTGCCAAAGGTAACTTGGCCCTTCTGTTGGGCCGGCAAGGGGCTGACTTCGCCCATGCCTTCAGCGGGGCGGTAGACCAGGCCGGGGCCGTCCAGGCGCCAGGGGGTTTCGCTAAACAGGGCTTCGCTGCCATGGGGCACAGTGGGCCAGTCGGTCAGGTAGTAGTCGATGGCGCTCAGACCCGTGGTGTAGCCAAAGTCGAGCCAATGCAGCGATACGGGCGCGGGTTTGCGCGCAAAGACTTGTAGCCGGTTGCCGGCGGTGTGGCCGGCCACGTCGATCAGGATGTCGATGCCGTCGTCGCGGATGCGCTGGGCCAGGGCTTCGTCGCTCAGGCCTTTGGTGTTCACCCAATGGTCAACGTAGCCCCGGTAGCGGGCAGTGACGGCGTCTTCTCGCGTTAGTTCGGCGTAGGCGTAGAGCTCGACCACACCATGGTCGTGCTGGGCCAGCAAGGGCTCCAGAAAGTGGCGCGAGGAGTGCTGGCGCAGCGCCGGGCTCACGTAGCCGACCTTGAGGCGCCGGTCCCTAGTGTGGTCGTTGTCATGGGCGCGCCAGCACGCCCGATGAGTTTGGCCGAATTGATGTTCGAAGCCTTGGTAGGCGGCGTAGATTTCTTGCGCGCTCTTGTCGGGGTGGTAGTTGAGCACGAACAACAAGCTGGTGTGCGTGTCGACGACCTTGGGGTTGATCTGCAGCGCGCGGCGGTAGCAGGCCAGCGCTTCGTCGAGTCGACCAAGGTCCTTCAACACGCCACCCAGGTTGGTATGAACGGCCACCTGTGCAGGAGCCAACTCGACAGCGCGCCGAAAGCTCTGTTCAGACTCGAACAGACGCCCCTGTTGACTCAGTACCATGCCCAAGGTGTTGCAAGCCTCCCAGTACTCGGTGCGACACTGCAAGGCGCGGCGGCAACTGGCTTCGGCCTCGACCAGACGAGCATCCTGCAACAAGGTCAGCGCCAAGGTGTTGTGGAATTCGGCCCGTTCGGGCGCCAGCGTCAGCGCACGTTGGCAACTCTGCAGTGCCTCATCGAGTTGGCCCATTTCAAGTTGGAGCAGCGCCAAATTGCCATGCGCCTGCGCCGAGTCAGGCTTGAGTGCCAGCAAACGACGCAGCCAGTCCTGTGCTTCGGACAAGCGGCCCAGGTCCCGCAAGGCGGCAGCCAAGTTGTCGTGGGCCTGCAAGTGATTGGGCTGGAGCGCCAAAACGCGGCGGTAAGCCGTCTCGGCCTCATCAGGACGACCCAGGTCGTGCAGCACAACGCCCAGGTTGTTGTGCGCCTCGACGAAGTCGGGTTTGAGCTGCACAGCGCGCTGGTAGCTGGCTTGCGCCGCCTGCAGGCGACCCAGCTTCTTCAGCACGACAGCCAGATTGCGATGCGCGTGAGCGTCGTTTGGCGACAAGGTTGCCGCTTGCTGCATGGTCGCCAGAGCCTCCGCGTCGCGCCCCAATTGTTGGTACGCGGCACCCAGCGCGGTCCAGGCAAACGGATGATGGGGGTAACGCTGGGTCAGGGTCTGCGCGAGCCCAATGGCTTCAACCCAGCGCCCGCGATCCAATAGCGCTGACAACGCTTGAATAGTCTGGGCTTCGGGACTGACTTCCGCCCGGGGCGACTGGCGCAGGGTCACGGTGCTTGTCTTGGGGTTATCGGCAGGGTGTAGGGGTGGGTCCAGACCACGCTGGCGGCCGAACTTTACGCTAGTTTGGTGGAACCCCATTCTCCGCCGCCAAACCCTTGACCCGACACCAGTCGCAGACATTGCTGGTCACAAGGCCTGCTTTCAGGTCGAGGGCACAAAGCAACGTTGCTATATACAATACGCGGTATCCCACCTTAAGATTGACGTCCATGTCCTCCAGCACCGTATTCACCAACAACCGAAGCCAGGCCATTCGACTACCCGCCGACATGCGTTTGCCGCCCTTTGTGAAGCGCGTCACGGTGCGGGCACGGGGCATGGAGCGCATCATCACACCGGTAGAAAACACATGGGACAGCTTCTTTCTGGACTCGCCAACGGTGCCCGAAGACTTCTTGCCGGAGCGCGCCAGCCAAGTGCAGCCTGACCGTGAGGGTTTGTGATGTTGAAGTATTTGCTGGATACCAACATCGTCATCTACGTCATCAAACGCAAACCCATCGGCGCACTGCAACTGTTCAACACGCACGCAGGGCACATGGCCATTTCCTCCATCACCCTCGCGGAGTTGCTGCACGGCGCAGCAAAGAGCACGGCCCCGGAGCGAACCCTCTCCGTGGTGGAAGACTTCTGCAGCCGGTTAGAGGTTCTTACGTATGGACCGAAGGCGGCGCAGCACTATGGCAGCATCCGTGCCAGCTTGGAGATGATCGGCAAGCCCATTGGCATAAACGACATCCACATCGCAGGCCACGCGCGCAGCGAAGGCCTGACCCTGGTAACCAACAACCTGCGCGAATTCGAACGCGTGCCCGCTTTGCAATTGGTAAACTGGACAGCGTGACTGGCAGCAACGGCACGGTCAAACCAGTCGAGCACGAGCTGAACTGTCACACGTCTGAGGCGCCGTGTCGCGCTTCGACCGGTGATGCAGCCAAGCGCCCAAACATCCCCCGATAAGCCCCCTCCACCCGCCGCGCAAAACCAGCCTCGTCCATCAGCGCGCTGGTTTGCATGTCAGCCCTGGCCGGCCCGCAGAGCTGCCAACTTGGGCAAGTCCGCCGCCAGCGCCGTGCAGTCCGCATGTACTCGTCTTCGGTCTGGGCAATCCACTCAGGGTGCCCCAGCCCCTGCAGAGTCGCACTGCCCAGCGTGCCCACGCTGGGCCGCCCGGCCAGGGTGACGAAGGGTACACCCAGGTACAGGCTCTCAAATAGGGTGGTGCCCGAGTTGTGCGGAAAGCAGTCCAAGCTGATGTCGATCTGGCGCAGCACGTCCCAGGGTGGGCTGTGGTAGCCGATGTCCAGGCGTGCGCGGTCAATGCCATGCTGGGCAAAGCGCTCGGCCAAGTATTCTTGCATCGCAGCGGTGCGGTAGTCGCCGCTGTTGATGACCAGGCGTGCGCCGGAATTGTTTGAGCAGCTCAGCCCACACCCGCACGGTGTGGTGGTTGATGCGCACGGCACGGGTCAGGCTGCCAAAGGTGAGGTGGCCCTTTTTCTCCGCCGGTAAGGGGCTGACTTCGCCCATGCCTTCGGCTGGTCGGTAGACCAGGCCAGGGCCGTCCAAGCGCCAGGGGGTTTCACTGAACAGGGCTTCGCTGCCCTGCGGCACGGTGGGCCAGTCAGTCAGGTAGTAGTCGATGGCGCTCAAACCGGTGGTGTAGCCAAAGTCGAGCCAGTGCAGGGATACCGGGGCCGGTTTGCGGGCAAAGACCTGCAGGCGGTTGCCCGCGGTGTGGCCGGCCACATCGACCAGGATGTCAATGCCGTCGTCGCGGATGCGCTGGGCCAGTGCTTCGTCGCTCAGGCCTTGTAGCCGACTTTGAGGCGGTGCGGGGTGCGGGCGTTGGTGTGGGCAGGCCACGCGGCACGGTGGGGCTGGCCAAACTCGTTGCTCGTGCCGTTGCGGGCGGCGAAGATTTCTTGACCACGTTTGTCGGGTGGTAGTTCAGGGCGAACAGCCGGTTGCTGGGCCTCGCGTGCCCAGGTCTTGATTCGCAGCGCGCGCAAATAGTTGGCCTGCGCGTCATCCAGTCGTCCAAGGTCGCCCAAGGTGTTGCCCAAGTTGCTATAGGCGTCGGCGTAGTCAGGCTTGATCTGTACTGCCCGCCCGTAGCTGACCTCGGCGTCATGCAGCCGCCCCAGTCCCTGCAGTGTGGCGCCTCGGTTGCACCAGGCCTGAACATGGTCAGGCTTGATCCTCACTGTCTGGAGATAGCTTCGCTCGGCCTCGTCCAAACGCCCTTGTGCCTTCAGTGCATTGCCAAGGTTGAAGTGGGCCGGCGCATAGTCGGGCACTCGATCCTCAACGCGCCGGTAACTCGCCTCGGCTTGCTCCAATTGGCCCAGTGCCTGCAAGGTATTGCCAAGGTTGTAGTGGGCCTGCGCAAAGTCGGGTTTGATCTGAAGGGCGCGTTGGTAGCTGACTCTTGGCCTCAGGCAATCGATTCAGTGCCTTAAACGTGGCGCCCAGGTTGTTATGCGCTTCCGCGTCACCCGGCGACAGCGCGCTGCGGCCCTTTGCATCGGCTCCAGCGCGTCAACATGGCGGCCCATCCGGCTCAGCACCGCAGCCAGCAACTTCCAGCCAAAGTCAAGGAAGCGCTGGGTCAACGGTTTTGCCAGAGTTGCAGCTTCGGCGTAACGGCCCACTGGTAAACAGCGCTACCAGAGCTTGATGTCCGCTGCGGCCGGGTTGGCTTGATCGACACAAGCATCTGTATTGGCCGCTGGACTTGGTCAGCGATCAATAGCGCCATGTCGTATTCCCACAATCTTGGACAGCGACCCAGCACTCAAACATCCCCCATAAGCCGCCTCCACCCGCCGCGCAAAGCCGGCCTCGTCCATCAGGGCGCTGTTGCATCTGCGACCGCAATCCCGCCCGCAGTGGTTGCCAGCTTGGGCAGATCGTCCGCCATGGCCACTGCTATCTGGATGTACTCGTCTTCGGTGGTGGCAATCCACTCCGGGTGCCCCAGCCCCTGCAGAGAATCGCACTGCCCAGCGCGCTCCGCTGGCCGACCCGCCAGCGTGACGAAGGGGCACACCCAGGTACAGGCTCTCGATCAAAGGTGGTGCCAAGGTTGTGCGGAAAGCAGTCCAGGCTGATGTCGATCTGGCGCAGCACGTCCCAGGGTGGGCTGTGATAGCCGATGTCCAGGCGTGCGCGCTCTATGCCGTGTTGGGCAAAGCGATTGGCCAGTTCGTCTTGCATCGCCGCAGTGCGGTAGTCGCCGCTGTCGATGACCAAGCGAGCGTTGGGCACTCGTTTAAGCAGCTCAGCCAGACGCGCACGGTGTGGTGGTTGATGCGCACCGCGCGGGTCAGGCTGCCAAAGGTAAGGTGTCCCTTTTTCTCCGCCGGTAAGGGGCTGACTTCGCCCACGCCTTCAGCGGGGCGGTAGACCAGGCCCGGGCCGTCCAGGCGCCACGGTGTCTCACTAAACAGGGCTTCGCTGCCTGCCGGCACGGTGGGCCAGTCAGTCAGGTAGTAGTCGATGGCGCTCAGACCCGTGGTGTAGCCAAAGTCCAGCCAGTGCAGCGATACCGGCGCGGGTTTGCGCGCAAAGACTTGCAGGCGGTTGCCCAGCGTGTGGCCGGCCAACTCAACCAAAATGTCGATGTTATCCATGCGGATTCGCTCAGCCAAAGCGTCATCGCTCATATCTTGAGTCGGCACCCAATGGTCAACATAGCGCTTGTAGCGATCGGTCACCTCGTCTGGACGCGAGGATTCAGCGTAGGCGTAGACCTCGACCACGCTGTGGTCGTGCCGCGCCAGCAGGGGTTCCAGAAAGTGCCGACTCGAATGTCGCCGTAGCGCCGCGGACACATATCCCACCTTCAGGCGGCGCCGGTATCTGGATTGTTGCGGCAAGGTTGCCAGTGACCCGATGTGTGGCCATCCGAACTGGGCGTCATAGGCCCGGTACGCCGCCATAATTTCTTCCCCGCGCTGATCAGGGCGGTAGTTGAGGACGAACAGCAAGTTGCTGTATGCGTCTTCGAATGCGGGCCTGATCTGCAGTGCGCGTCGGTAGCTCAATGTAGCCTCGTCTAGTCTGCCAAGGTCCCTCAGGATGTTGCCCAGATTGAAATGTGCGTCGGCATACTTGGGCAGAATTTCAATCGCTCGTCGGTAGCTGACTTCGGCCTGGACCAGTCGACCGCACTTCTCAGTATGTTGCCGAGATCGCTGTGCGCCTCGGCGTAATCGGGCCGAATTTGCAGCGCTCGCTGATAGCAGGCCTCCGCCTCGCCGAACCGCCCCAAAGTCTGTAAAGCATTGCCATGGTTGAAGTGCGCCTCAGCGTAATCGGGCCTGATCTGCAGTGCCCGACGGTAGCTAGCACGCCTCATCTAGTCGACCCAGCGCCTTCAACGTGGCGCCCAGGTTGTTATGCGCCTCGGCATCACTGGGTGACAAGGCCGCAGCCTCTTTGCATGGGCGCCAGCGCCCTCGGCGACATGACCCAGCTGGTGCAAGGCAGCGGCCAGCATCTTCCAACCAAATTCGTGGCGCGGAAAGCGCTGCGTCAACGGCTTGGCCAAGACGACCGCTTCAGCATACCGACCCTGACTGAACAAGTCCACCAAAGCCCGAGTGTCCGATACCGACGGGTTGACTTCAACCACCGATGCACACGTGTTTATCGCGGGAGTCGGTAGGCCTGCAGCGAGAGTCAACGCAACTCCGCTGTTTTGTGCGGCAACCCAGCGCCCAAACATCCCCCGATAAGCCCCCTCCACCCGCCGCGCAAAGCCAGCCTCGTCCATCAACGCGCTGGCTTGCATGTCAGCCCTCAGGCCGGCTCGCACGGTTGCCAGCTTCGGCAGGTCGCTCGCCAAGGCCACCGCAATTTCGATGTACTAGTCTTCGGTGTGGGCAATCCACCCGGGTGCCCCAGCCCCTGCAGAATCGAGCTGCCCATGCGCCCCACGCTGGGCCGCCCGGCCAGGGTCACAAACGGTACCCCCAGGTACAGGCTCTCGAACAAGGTGGTGCCGGAGTTGTGCGGAAAGCAGTCCAGGCTGATATCGATCTGGCGCAGCACGTCCCAGGGCGGGCTGTGGTAGCCGATGTCCAGGCGCTCGCGCGTGATGCCCTGTGCCTCAAAGCGCTGCGCCAGCTCGTCTTTGCATCGCCGCAGTGCGGTAGTCGCCGCTGTCAATCACCAGGCGTGCCGTGGGCAGCCGTTTGAGCAGCTCAGCCCAGACGCGCACGGTGCGGTGGTTGATGCGTACCGCGCGGGTCAGGCTGCCAAAGGTGAGGTAACCCTTTTGCTGGGCCGGCAAGGGGCTGACTTCGCCCATGCCTTCCGCTGGGCGATAGACCAGGCCCGGGCCGTCCAAGCGCCACGGGGTTTCGCTAAACAGGGCTTCGCTACCTTGGGGCACGGTGCTCCAGTCGGTCAGGTAGTAGTCGATGGCGCTCAAACCGGTGGTGTAGCCAAAGTCGAGCCAGTGCAGCGATACCGGGGCCGGTTTGCGGGCAAAGACCTGCAGCCGGTTGCCCGCGGTGTGGCCCGCCACGTCGACCAGGATGTCGATGCCGTCGTCGCGGATGCGCTGGGCAAGGGCTTCATCACTCATGCCACGGGTGGACACCCAGTGGTCAACATGGCCCTTGTAGCGGGCTGTAACGGCGTCTTCTCGCGCCAGTTCGGCGTAGGCGTAGACCTCCACCGCGCCGTGGTCGTGCTGGGCCAGCAAGGGCTCCAGAAAGTGGCGCGAGGAGTGCTGGCGCAAGGCCGGGGAGACGTAGCCGATGCGCAGCCGGCGGCCAGGGCTGCGGTCGTTTTCGTGGGCACGCCAGCTTGCCCGCTGGGGCTGGCAAACTGTTGCTCGTAGCTGCGGTAGGCGGCGAAGACTTCTTCCGCGCTCTTGTCGGGGTGGTAATTCAGTGTGAACAAGAGGTTGCGCAATGGCGCGGAAAAACCGGGATCAAGCCTCAGTGCGTTGTAATAGCTGGCCTCTGCGTCATCCATCCGACCAAGATCCTTCAATGAGTTGGCGAGGTTGTAATGGGCGTCTGGAAAATCAGGCTTAAGGTGCAGTGCTTGGCGGTACGCTAGTACCGAAGCGGGTAACTCGCGCTGCGCCTGCAACGCGTTGCCTAGGTTGAAGTGGACCTCTGCGAGGTCGGGCCTTATCTGCAACGCCCGACGGTAGCTGGTTTCAGCTTCGTGCAAACGATCAAGTGCTTTTGAACATGGCACCCAAGTTGCTGTGCGCTTCGGCGTCGTCAGGCGCCAACTCGGACCGCCTTTGCATCGGACCCAGAGCCTCCTCAACGCGCCCGAGTCGCTTGCGTGCTGTAGCCAGTGTCATCCAACCATGCCCCCGCTCGGGAAAGCGTCGCGTCATTGCCTCACCAACTCCCACGGCTTCGGCGTACCGGCCCGCCTCGAAACAATGCGCGCAATGACTTAAGCTCTAAAGCGTTGAGCGTCGTCGCCTGTTGCAGCGCTTGAACAGTGGTTAAACTGGCGCCTGTGTGCGCTGCGTCAGCTTGGGTCATGTTTGTTTGTACGTAGGTATGCGTTTTCATAGCAGCCATAGTTCGCCACCACCCAAGAACTTACCACGCGCGAAACTTCGTAGTCGAACTGCTCACGGCCATGGTTTCTACGCGACCTCTCCAACCCCCAACCGCACTCAATACAGATCAGACCCTGCAGCATGCCACCAGCGCACACCGGCTCGGTCAGTTCAGGAAGCGCATCGGTTGTACGGCCTGATCCTGCAAGCACAACCCGACCACCCCGACGCGAACCACAATCTCGGTGCCATGGCGCTGCAGCACGGCAAGGCGGCATTGGGACTGCCGCACTTTCGGGCGGCGTGGCAGGTGCGGCCGGACTACCCGCAGTACTGGTTGAGTTACGCCAGCGCCTTGATCGAGAGCCAAGCAGTTCGACACGGCGCGACAACTGATGGAGCAACCCATCCCGCCGGCCGTGCCGACTGAGGCGATACAAGCATTGACCCAGCGACTCGCACCGCCGCCAATGACCCCACAGAAAGCGCCTGAGCAAACCCTGCAAGCCCCTGGTACCCCTGTTCACCCCAAGGCCGCGCCGAGCTTGAATCGCCCGCCCGAGAGCTGACCCTGCGCCACCCGCACTACGGCCTTGGCTGGAAGCTGCTGGCCGCCGCGCTCAAGCTGCAGGCGCGATCGGCAGAGGCCTTGGAGCCCATGCAACAAACCGTGGCCCTGCTGCCCGGTGACCCGGAGAACCACAACAACCTGGGCGGCACCCTGAGCGACCTGGGGCGTCATGCGCAGGCCGAGGCCTGCTTTCGCCACGCCACAGAACTCAACCCACGCTATGCCGACGCCCACTACAACCTGGGCAACACGCTGCGCGCCATGGGCCGCCACACCGCGGCCGTGGCCAGCTACCGCCGCGCGCTGGAGATCCAGCCCAACAACCCGTCGGTGCACACCAACCTTGGCTGTGCCCTGGCGGACCTTGGGCAAGGCCAGGCAGCCGAGGCCAGTTTCCGCCAGGCACTGGCTTTGGCGCGCGACCATGTTGAGGCGCTGAGCAACCTGGGCAACACGCTGCTGCGACGCGGCGAGCTGGCCCAGGCCGAAGCACTGCAGCGCCAGGCCCTGCAACTGCGCCCCAACTACACCCTGGCACTGTGCAACCTGGGCTCGGTGCTGCACGCGCAAGACCGCCCGGACGAAGCCTTGCAAAGCCTGCAGCAGGCCCTGTCGCTGCAACCCGACAACTTCGACGCCGTGGCCAGCCAGGGCGCCATGCTGCACGGGCAAGGCCGCGCCAAGGAAGCGGAGGCCAATCTGCGCCAGGCGCTGGCGCTTCAGCCCGGCTCCGTCAACACCTTAGCCAACCTGGGCCTGGCGCAGTACGCGCAAGACCGGCCCGATGAGGCGCTTGCCACCCTTAACCATGCGTTGGCGCTCAAACCCGATTACGTCAACGCGTTGTCCAATCTGGGCAACACCTTGTGTGTGCTGGGGCGCTTGGACGAGGGTGAAGCGGCCTACTGCCGCGCACTGGAACTCAAACCGGACGACGTGGCCGCCAACAGCAACCGCCTGTTTGGCTTGAACTACCACCCGGATCGCAGCGCCGAGGAGATCTTTGCCGCGTACCAGGCGTTTGAGCAGCATGTTGGCCTACCTCAGCGCGCCACTTGGCGCGCACACGCCAACGATCGCAACACGGTGCGACGTCTACGGGTGGGCTACGTGTCGCCAGACTTCAAGTTGCATTCCTGCCGCCACTTTCTGGAGCCCTTGCTGGCGCAGCATGATCGGAAAAGCTTCGAGGTCTTCGCCTATGCCCAGCTCGACTATGAAGACGATGTCACCGCGCGCTACAAGACCTATGCAGACCACTGGGTATCCACCCGTGGCCTGAGCGACGACGCGCTTACCGAGCGCATTCGCGCCGATGGCATCGACGTTTTGGTGGACGTGGCCGGTCACACCTCGGGCAACCGGCTGGGGTGTTGCCCGCAAGCCTGCGCCGGTATCAGTGTCCTGGCTGGGTTATGGCTACACCACCGGCCTGACCGCCATCGACTACTACCTGTGCGACCCCCACAGCGTGCCCGCCAACGCGCAACACCTGTTCAGCGAGACCCCCTGGCGCTTACCCGTAGGCTGGGTCTACCGAGCCAGCGAAGGCATGGGTGAGGTAAGCCACTGCCGGCCTTGGAGCGTGGTTACGTCACCTTCGGCACCCTGACCCGGCGCATCCGCATCAACCACCGCACGATTGCGGCATGGGGGGCTATTCTGAAACAGGTCAACGGTTCAAAGTTAGTGATCGATAGCTCGTCGTTCAGGCACGACTACGCCCAGACCTTGCTACGGCAGCAATTCGCTGAACACGGCATCGGCCCAGAGCGCCTGCAACTGGGTTGCCACGCCGCCCTGGGACACGCTGGGCGGCATCGACATTGGGCTGGACTGCTTTCCCCACAACTCTGGCACCACCCTGTTCGAGACCCTTTACATGGGCGTGCCCTTCGTGACGCTGGCCGGACGACCCAGTGTTGGGCGCATCGGCAGCGCCATTCTGCGTGGCAGCGGGCACCCCGAGTGGATCGCCCACTCTGAGGCAGACTACGTCGAACGCACGTGTCAGTTGGCGGCTGACCTGAGTGCGCTGAATGCCTTGCGCGTTCGCCTGCGCGGAGCGATGCAGGCAAGTCGGATCATGGACGAACCTGGTTTTGCCCGGTCAGTGGAGGTGCTTACCGGTCCGCTGTTCGAGACGTGGGCGACAATAACGGGTTCGGATATTACTGTCCCCCCGCGCCTGGCCGGCAACTCTCCTTCCCACTTTCGTAACGAGGAATCTTCATGAATTTCAAAGGTGCCAATTTCAATGTCGCACATCCACAACTGTTTGACCACAGTATGGAAGGCATAAGAAAGAGCCTGTCCACGCCGGATCACTTTTTCTGTTCCGACAACATCATCACCTGGAACCGAAACCTGAGTTTTCTGCAAAACAAGAGCTTTATGGAGTGTGTGCAACGCAATTCCAATACTGTGGTTGAGCGCGCCATCATGTGGCGGACCTACATCCTGTGCTATTTCAAGTTCGCCGCCTGACTCGGCGGTGACTTTGTGGAAGTTAGCGCCTACAAGGGCACCACCGCCAACATCATCCTCGAGCAATCCGGTCTGATCGGTTCGGGCAACTCCTACTATCTTTACGACGCTTTTTGAGCACACCGGGCAAGGAACTGAACCATGCGATGCCGGAGCATGGCGCTGAGCTTTATGGCAAGGTGCGTGATCGGTTCGCGCAATACGACTTTGTCAAGGTGATCAAGGC
>JADKDJ010000021.1 GCA_016718405.1 Candidatus Rhodoferax odensensis | reverse complement strand
CAGCAGCGCCATCCTGTTGGCAGGCTGATCTGGATCTGACGCACTTCCTGAGCGATACCACCGTCGAGTGTGTCGTTACCGCCGCCACCTTCGATGGTGTCGTTACCGTTACCGCCAGTAATGTTGTCACCCATGGTGCCGCCAACGCTGGTTGCACCAACCGGCGCACCATCCACCACACTGACCGTCACCGCGCTGGTCACGCGGCTGAAGTTCAGGCCGGTGGCATCAGTTACGAACAGGTCGGCGCTGTCATCTTGCAGATGACCACCAGTGATGTCCAACACATACTCGTCGCCGGCGCTGTCGATGGAAGCATCGGTCAGCCAGATGTTGGCAAAGCCCAGTGCGCTGTCGATCAGGTCGAGGTCGCCCCCACCAGGTCGTCCACCAGGTCACGTGCCACATCGTTCGCGCCATCGCCGTCCACGTCGCCAGGACCCACGTAGTCGGTATCAGCCGCGTTCAACGTTGCGTCGCCGTCTTGGTCATCGTCGTCGCCGACCAGCAACAGGTTGTTGTCGGTCACGTTGGTGATGTCCAGCACGTTGAAGTCGAAGCCGAACACGTCGTTCAACACTTCCAGGCTGATGGTGTCAGCAGCGGCGGTGTCGAGCTCGGCAGGGCCGCCGTCAAAGTCGATGGCGTCGTCAAACACCTGGATGGTGTCACGGTCGGCCGCCGCGTTGTCCAGGAACGACAGGTCGTCCTGAATCTGGCTCAGGTCATCCATGCGGTAGGTGTCGTCGGTGTCCGCGTCTTGCAGGGTCTCAAAGCCCACCAGCTCCAGGGAGTTGGCGTCGGTGCCGTCACCAATGGTGACGGTGATCGAGCTGGTTGCATCGGTCACACCACCCAGGATGAAGAACTTGCCGTCCAGACCGCCAGCAAAGGCGATCGAGTCCAGATCACCGCGGGCACCCTTGATGGTCAGGCTGCCAGCAGCGATTTCGTTCTGCGCCGAGTAGGACGTGATCTCGTCGGTTGCCGACACGTCGAGATCCACCGTCAGCGCATTGTGGTCGTCGCCAGGTGCGGTGTGCAGGGCGTCAACGGTCACCAAGCCGGTAGTGGCAGGGTTGGCGTCGTCGTACTCGACGATGTCGATCGTGATCGCCACCGAGTCACCTTCGTAGTTGACCTGGTTGTCACCGCCGCGCAGGTTCAAGACGTTGACTGCATCCGCTTCCCAGCCGCTCAAGTCGACGTTTTCGTTCCAGTCGCTGCCTTCCAAGCTCGTCCAGTGGCGTTGCCAGGGGATGGGCGGTCACGATGGTCGTGCTGGTGTCGATGAACTTGTAATCCAGGAAGTTCATGCCGAATCACCGAGGTACCGGTGGTGGCGCTGGCAACCTTGATCTCGTGCACTTCACGACCGTACCACCTGCCACGCTGAACGCGCCGTTCCAGTCAGCCACGTTGTCGGTTAGTTGCTGAAGGAGATGCGCAGGTTCTGGTTGGCACCGGTCAGGTCCAGAATGCTCTCGCCCTGGGCTGCAACGATGTTCTCGGCAGACACGATTTCGTCAACGCGGTCAGCGTCTTGGCCATCGATGTCATCAAAGGTGGCGTCACCGTCACCGTCAACCAACACGTACTGGGTTTGCCTGGTCGAAGTTGACTACGGCGGCAATGCTGTCCGCGGCCTGGCTGTAATCGATCGTGTCGCTGTCGGTATCGGTTCCCACTTCGCTCATCGAGAAATGGAACTGGCCGAAGTTGAGCGACTGGGGCAGCGGCGTTGGGTCGCCGATCACCACGTCGTCTTCACCGGACGCCAGCTCAACCAGAGACAGACGGTCGGTCAGGTCGTCGGCATTGATGAAATCGAAGTTCAGGAACGAGTCGATCTGAATGTTTTCTTCATCCGTGCCATCAACGTCCGTGTGCGAGTTCATGCTCATGACGCTTGCGGAGGCCAGAATCACGGTGTCGTCGCCATCGGCGAGCACGTTCTCGACTTGGTACAGGTTCTCGACGGTCAGTTCCAGAACGCCACCGAGGGTGCGCACGGTGCCAGGCACGGTACCAGCGGTCTCGTTGGTTACGGCAACGTCGTTGTAGTTGACGATGGCACCAGCGGTCATGGCAGTCACGTTGAGCACATCGTCTTCACGCACGCCTTGGGCGGTTTCGCCCAGCAGCGTGATGATTTCGACGCTGGTCAAGGTGTCCTTGGCATGGACTGCGCCGACACGGCCACCGGTCATCTCGACCACATCCGTATTGGTTGCGGTGTTGACCCAAATGGTGACGGTTGGCTCGGCCACAAAAGGAGCGGCTGCAGTGAAGTCGTTCTGGTACTCGATGCGGTCGTCACCCAGGTCAGCACTGAAGCTGTTGTCCTTGGCGGCTTCGCTCTCGTCGATCATCAAGAGGTCATCACCGAGGCCGGCAATGACGTTCTCAACACCGTCCACCCGCATCACCAAAGACTCGTAGTCGCCTTCAGCCGGGTTGGTGGTGCTGGTGTGGGCGTCAGCGCTGTAATTCACTTCACCAGCGGTGGCGCGGTCGGTCAGGTCGTAGCTCACGCCGCCGGTGTCCTTGGACAAAAGGGCCACGTTCAAGGTGTCGTTACCTTGGCCCGAACCCGCCACAGCCTGGCCTGTGCCCGAAACCGTGCGAACGTTTTCGAAGTTAGCGAAGGCAGCCGTGGTGTCGTCAGCCGTTGCGCCGTTGCCAGTCAGGTCAACCGTAACGTGGCCTGCGCCGCCGTGGTTCAGTTGAACCACGGTACCGTCCAAGTCGTAATCGTCAAGCGTGACAGTGAAGCGCGTCGGCGTCGCCGAGGTGCCGGCGTTGAAGTCAGCTTGCTGGTACAGCAGCGTGTCGTCAAACAAACCGCTCACCGTGCCATGGCCGCTTTCGGACTGGTCGATCAAAGTGATCGTGGAGATGGTCTTGCCAGCCAGGGTTGGGTCTGCAGTCAGGGACTGGGGTGAAGTGGGGTTAGCCGCTTCCCAGACGTTCCAGACCACGACGCGGGCTTGAGTTTCGCCCAGCACCTTGACGGCATAGTAGTTCTTGCCGCCGTCCAGGTCGTCAAGGCCCATGGAGCCCACCACGCGGTCATCGCCAGTGAGACCCTTGATGGTGTCAAGACCAGCAGAGCCGAGCAAGAAGTCATCACCATGGACCGAGAAGTCGGTGATCAGGTCGGCATTGGTATGCGTGTTCTGGGCAACTCCGGCCAAGGTGTCAGCACCACCGTCAACCAACATCGCCTCGGAGCCGTTGAGCGCGCCACCGGCGGTCAAAGCCGTTTCGAGGATGGCGCGATTGGTGAACTCTTCGCCCACAAACAGCACGTTGTCGTTGTTCAGCTTGTTGTCACGGCCGTCGAAGTCCAGCAGGTGCACTTCGTGCTGCGAGACATTCACCACCGGAGCGGTTGGCGCCACACCGCCGGACAGGTTGCTCAAAGGTCACGACCGGGGTCGTCATGAACACGGTTTCTTCGCCGTTGGCGAGCAGCCTGGGTCAGCGTAATCACGCTACCGGGTCCTGCTGGCCGAGACTTCGCCCGAAGCGGTGTCATCGTCCATGAAGGTGTTGATGAAGTCCTTCAGGCGTTCCAGGAAATTGGTCTGAACCGTCGCTTGCGTATTGTGGATGCGGTCTTCGCCATCAATGATTTGATTGTCGAGGTCCTTGCCCACTTGCAGCTTGTACTCAACGCCGTTGACGGTGATGGTGACCCAGTCTTCGGTGGTCAGATCCTTGAACGTGATGGTATAGGCTTGGTCTTCGGCAATACGGGTGCCGTCGGCGGCGAAATTGATCACCAAGTCTTCAGCGTAGTTGTCTTCGCCCAACGAGATGGTGCTGCCCAAAATGGCGTCGTCGTCCACACCTTCATTGCGGGTGCGGTCTTCGTAGCCCTTGTAGATGATGCGGTCTTGCGAGATGACCACGGCTGGTGCGCCGTACTCGAACACGTTGGCGGTCTGGGTGTTGGCCTTCTGGCTCACCACCACACCGGCACCGGCCACTTCACCCGTGGTGTCGGCCAGTTCACGACCGAGCGAGTCGGTGATGAAGATGGTGTGGCCATCGGCCTGCAAGGTTGCGCAACTCGGCGCCATTGGGCGTCGCGTCGATGGCTGCGTTGATGGCGTCGGTCAACCCTGGTAGGTTGTCGCGGCTTGATGGCAGCGGTGTTGAGCGTGACCGGCACAAACGCGCCATTGACCTTGACACCGGTGGTGATTTCGGTCACGAAGTTAACGACGTCATCCAGTTCATCGCCAGGGGCGTTGCCACCTGCCTTGGTGACCGAGATCTGCAACACCGACGTACCGGTAGTGGAGCTTTGGTCCAGGCCAAAGTCACGGCCATACAGGCCAACACCAGCGGCGGTCTTGTCCCAGATGTTGTCGCCATTGGCGTCAGTCTGGCGATGGATCACGTCGACGGCGTCGGTGGCACTGAGGTCGAACACGAAGTCATCGTTGTCCGAGCCGCCAGACAGATTGTCGTTACCGCCACGGCCTTCCAGGATGTCTTCACCGGAGCTGGCGTACAGCGTGTTGGGGGTGTCGGTACCACGCAGTTCGAGGTCGGACGTGGTGGAGAAGAAGTTTTGCTGGTTGGTAAAGGCCAGTTCAGGCTTGTTGCTGCCCGACGCCAGGTAGTCGATTTGGCCCATGCCGGTGGCAATGACGCTGTCCATGCCGGTAACCGTGGTGGCCACGCCGCCCGTGGCGTAGTTGGTCTGGTCAGCCGTGGTGGTGCGCCAGCCGCTGGTGCTGGTGCTGTTGGCTTCGTCGCTGTGGTCGGTGAATTACCGAGTGTGTCGCCGCGGTAGCCGCCGTAAGTGGTATAGCCAGGTCGAGACGGATGATGCCGTCAGACAGGCGGGCGGTCAGGGATGCTGCTTCGGTAGCGGCAGGGCGACCAATCGAGTAGTTGGTCAGGAACACCGTGTCGGTGCCGGCTTCGCCAGCTGCGGTGCCGCCGTCGAGTTCGAGCAGGAAGGCGTCGTCGTTGTCGCCGCCCATCAGGACGTCGAGGCCATCGTTGACGATGCCTGCCAGGTTGGGGTTGGTCACGCCACCAGTCACGGTTTCCATCAACTGCTGCAGGTTGCCACCGAGCAAAGTGTCGTTGCCGTCACGGCCTTCGATGTAGTCGTTGTCGTAGCCACCAATGATGGTGTTGCCAGCCAAGCTACCCGAAATCCACAATTGGGCGGAAGAACCCAGGCCATAGTTCGCCACGCCTGCGCCGTCACGTGAATCCACACCGCGACCGCCGAGTTGGATGCCGTCTGTAGCGCCATTCATGCCATTGAGGAAACCGTACAGGTTACCTGATGCGTCGACGTTTTCGACGTCATCAATCGTCATGCTTTCGCCGGAACGGGACAACACACGGCCTTTGCCGTCCATCAAGCCGTCGCCATCAAACGGGCTGTCGGTGGGATCGACATCAAGGCTGTCGCGATTGTCCAGGGTGTCGATATTCTCGTCGTTCAGCCACATGTGAACTGGCTCGTCGTCGTCCGACGCTTCGAACAGCAACCAGTCGGCGTCCATCGCGGTTTGCTTGTTGGCAGCCGAGCTGTCGTCAGCGGTGGTACCACCGTCGATCGCCAGCGTGACACCACCGTCGGTGGAGCCAGAGAAGGAGAACTCAGCAAAGAAGAAGTCAGCATTACGCATGCCGAACATTTGGTCGCCGGTGCTCAGAGCGCCCTGCGCGATGTTGCCACCGGCCAGGAAGTCGTTGCCGTCGCCGCCAGTGGCTTTGTCGTTGCCCAGGCCACCCAGGAAGATGTTGCCGTTGGTGGCAACGCCGTCGCCCTTGAAGCCGGTGCCATCAAAAAGGATGTCGCCCAGGAAGTTGTGAACCTTGTCGGTGTGGTCGAGCGGGTTGCGCGAATGCGCATCGACGATCTCATAGCCAGAGGCCTTGCCGGTGATGGCGTTCTCTTTGCCGTCCGCGCGGATGATGCCGTCGCCATTGAGGTCAAGGCCGGTGATCTGGTTGGCGGGGTTGGTGAAATCGATCTTGACGTCTTGGTCACCCGTGAGGCGCATGAAATCAACGCCAGCAGCGGTGCCTGCGGTCAGGTTGAAGGTGATGCCGCCATCGGTCGCGAAGACTTGCGGCAACAAGTTCGCTGGATCGCTGGAGTAAGCCGCAGCGCGCGACAGGTTGTTGTTCCAGGCGGTCGCCAAGCCACCAAAGGTAGCGTCAGCGGTCGCACCGCTCAGGGCGGCTGACCAGAACAGGACTGCTTCGCCGCGGGCGGTGGAGTGGGCGGCGAAGTAGCCCGTGACGTAGGCCAACACGGCGGCGCTGTCAGACGCCGACAGAGCGCTGGTAACGCCCATGTTGGACAACATGGCAGATGCCAGGTCCCCGTCGGTCATCGAGCTGCTGATCTTGCCGTTGGCATAGGCGTTGACACCCAAAGAGGCCGTTGCGACTTCGGTGACGTACACCGTGTTGGACGGCGCGTTGCCGTACAAGGCGGCATTGATAGTAGTGACTGCTGACGTGTACACAGACATGAACTTCCTCTTTAAAGTTAATTACGATGAAACCGGTTTCTAAATCGGGGCTCGACAGCTTGAAGACTTTCGCAAGATTTCAAGCAACCTGAGCCCCTCGGTGCAAGTTTGCCGTGGGGATTATCACACAGGGTGCATAGGCTGCAACCCGGGGTTTACCAACTCCACCGCCAACTTAGGAGCAAATGTAGATGAAGACATGAAGGTCTACAAGTGACCCGGATCACACGATTTGTGGATTGTTCAACTTACCAGGATGAACGCCACGACAGGTAGGGTCCGGCGCTTTGACCTGAAACAAGCTGATGTTGGACGTTTGCCTGGAGCCCTCGAGCCCCAGGACCAGGTGGCTGGCCCTGGCAATGGGGTACTGGTACTCCAATCGGGTACTGTACCGTTGCATTGAACGTGTGCGCCCACTCTCTAATATGGGACTGTAACCGCTGGAGTCCCGGTAATAACTGGTCTCCACGTCGACCGTCAACGCGCCCTGCTCTAGCCAGGCAAAGGGTGAGTTCCTGAGGCCACCAAGTGTGGAAAGCGGTACAAATCCAGCCCCCGAAGGCTAAGCTGGTCCTGATGGCCGCCAGGGCGCTCGGTGCTTTGGGCAATGTCGCGGCCGGCCTTGAGCCCCACCAGCCACTGGGCGCCCTGCGACGGTTCACACGACAAACTGCCCGCCAAACCTATGTAGCGCCCAGACAACACTCGGTTGTTGTCATAGTGCCGGGCCTGTGCTTCGCCGCCCACCCTGGTGCGGCAGGCGGCCGCCCAACCTTGGTGCCAAGCCAGCGCAGCCCCTCCGGCCACCGTCAAAGACGCAAAACGGGTGCCCGAGCGTGCCGTCAGGGCTGACCCTGCCACACTTATATAGTTACCCCAGGTGGCGACGCCGACACCATTGCTGGGGCCGGCGGGCGGTCTGCTGCGCTCCACCAGCAAGTCGGCCTGGGTGGCGCCGGCCAGGCCCTCAACGGGGCTGTGCCGGTTGCGCAAGCTGGCGGTGAGGTCCCAACGGGCCCCGTTGGGCTCCAGACGACGCAGTTCAAACTGGGCGTCGGTTCGGTAGTATTGGCCCGCGCGTGCCAGGTAGCTGCCATCCAGCGGCAGTACCAGAGTCTGGCCCGGCAGAGTCAGGGTCAAGTCGGCCAGATTTGGGGCGCTGAGCAGATTGCTGTCGCCACCCCACCGGGCATTGAGCGTCCAGCGGGTTTGCAGCACCGGTGTGTTCAGCACGGCGCGCTGACGCAGCAGGGCACCGCGCAGGTGCGGCGGCAGGCTGGGATCGGCCAGCAGCGCATCGAGCAGGGCTTGCGCGGCCTGGCTGTCACCGACACCGGCCAAGGCAATCGCGTAGCTGAGCTGGGCGCCTTTGAGCTCGGCGTTGAGCATCAGGGCCCGCTCCAGGTGCTCGCTAGCCTCTTGGTAGCGGCCGTGCTGGTTGAGCAGGTCACCCAAGGCGGCCAGGTAGGCGGCGTCGTTCTGGCATTCAACCAGCACGGCCAACCAGGACTCGGGTGAGTTGCTGGCGTTCGGCGCCAGTGAAAACGCCTGATACGCCGCACACGGCTGGTCTTGCACCGCCACAGCCACATCGGGAGCGAAGAGCCCCGACAACGCTAAGGCAGCAAACAACCCCCGATACAGGACACGGTCAATGGATGGAAGGGTCGGGGCTGAGCGGGTAAGCATAAACGTGGTGCGGGGCCCGCATGCCATCAAGCATGAAGAAACCCATGGATTCCAGCCCAATGCCGCCAACCTGGCCGGCCAGGCCTTCACCAACGAGGATCGGGTGGGCAAGCTCGGCCGTCATTTCGACCAAACGGCTAGCAATGGTAACCGTGCGTCCCATCACCATGTGGGCGCGCCGACTGGCCAGACCGAAGGAGCCGGCCATGGCGGGCCCGGTTTCGACCCCCAGGCCCAACGACAAGGGCTCCAACCCCGCCGGCGCCGGGTCGGGCAACACGCCTCGCATGGCAGCAAGCAGAGCCACAGCAGCATCCAGGGCGCGCTGGGCGTGAAAAGCGGTGCCCGCGCCCGGCTTGGTGTCGGTGCGGGTCGGCTCGGGGGTAGGGTCGCCATTCCAGACCGCAAAGATGGCGTCGCCCTGAAAGGCCTCGATCACGCCACCATGCGCCTCAACCACTTTGGCTGCGGTGGAAAAGAACGCGTGCAACACGGCGGCGGCTTCTTCGGGGGGCGGGCTTCGCAGTAGGCCGAGAAGTTGCGGATGTCGGCAAACATGACCGACACCTGCTTGGTGCTGGCCTTGATAGCGCTGGAGGGGGACTGTAGAGCCAGCGAGGCCGCCACCGGTGCGGGCAGGTAGCTTGATAGGTGGGTGTAGAGGCGGTCGCGGTCGATCCGGCTCTTGGCATGCTCGACCACTCCCATGACCGAGCCAGTGACAAAAATGAACACGGTTGGCCCAGCCCAGCCGATCCACAACGCGTGTTGCAGCAGCAGCGTGGCGTGCGCGCCCCACAACAGCGCACCCCAGGCCAGGGCACTCAGCGGCAACAGGTAAACCGGAAAACGGCGACGGTACAAGCTCAAGCTGACCATGCTCGCGACCCCAGCAGCGCCGCCAGCGCTTGCAGTGCCGCCGCGAGCCGGGGTGTGTATGGGGTGCGACCGTCAATTAGTGCGGCGATGATTTGGGCATGGGCTTGTAGGCCGGCGCTGGTGCCGCCGTAGGGGTGGCGATGGAGTCGTTCAGACCAAACGCGGTGGCACCCACCAACACCCAGGCGTTTTTCATCAGCTCGCCGGGAACCCGCCCGGCCAACACGTCACTGGCCGAAATGCTGATGAAGCTATCAGGATGCATGCGCCACGACACGCGCAGGTCGCCCTGGTCGTCCAATGGAATCGGGCCCAACGCAAAATTGGGCGCATGCAGCGCCCAAGCAGGGTCAAACCAGTGTGTGCCGCGTTCCAGCGTGAGGCTACGCTCCGAGGTGCCACGCATAAAGGCGGCAATGCCGAGCGCGGGGTACGACTTGTCCTGGTAACAAATTACAGCGGGTTGGTGACGAACCAAGCCGTCACTGCCCACACGCGGTGTGATGTGTCCAATGTGGGCGGGCTTGAGCGCGGCAAAGTTGGCCAGGTAGCCGTTGCCCTGGGCAAACGGCTGCGGGCAGGTGGTCCAATCAAGCGCCCCGGCGAGCGCACCGACAGAGGGTTTGCCGCCCTGCTCTAGCGCAAATATCTGAGACAAGACTGGTTGATGCTGCTGCACCGCCCGTATGAAGGCCTGGCTTTGCGGCTGCGGGTCGGTAAAGACGATGTCAAAGATTTGTTGGCGCGCGCCCGCCGCGGCGATTTGATCGATCAGGCGGGCCTGGGTGTCGTGCGGCCAGGGCCAGGGTTCTTCTCAAACAGATAGCCCGCTTCCTTGGCATCCAGACTCAAGGCACCCGCCACGTGAGCGTTGCCGGATTGGCCAACAAAGACGCCGTCATTGCGGACCGTGCCCGCCGCGTTGACTTGACTGGTGCCCAAGGTAGCATTGGAGACGGCCAGTTGGGTTGTGAAGGTGCGGCGCGTAAAGTCAAGATTCAAGGACCCGTTGTCGACCGTGGCTAGCTCGCTGCCGCCCGACTTGTTGACGAGCTGTGCCGATGAATTGGCCAAGCGGAAACTGGCGGTGGCTTCGCTGGTCGTCAATTCCATGGCCCCGTTAGCCGGAGTTTCGCGGAACAGACCATAGACGCTGTTGGCCACCGTGATTTGGCGCCCGTTCTGGCTGGCGGACTCAAAACTCTTGCTCAGAATATCGCCCTCCACCGCGCCGGCCCAGGCCCAACGGCCCCAGACCAATTGGTTGACGATCGGGGGCGGGGTTGGCGGCAACACCGGACCGGTGGTCAACTCAGGCTTGACAGAGGGTTGCACCGCCGACACCACCACCCCGCCAGCGGGCAGCGCTTCAGCGCCGGTGGTTTTGTCGGCTGCCGATGGCTCGGCACGCCCCACCTCGACGCCAACTTGCTTGTCAGCCTTGGCGCTACGCTCCGTGGTAACACGGCGCGTGTTGAGTGCCAGCAAATCAACCAGCGGAACCAGGCGCGGGCTGGCCTGCTCGCGACCGAGCTCGAGCATTTGGCCCTTCATGTCTTGGGACAGCAGCTTTTCGCCACCGTTTTGGCAGGGCCCCAAACTGGCTTGGCAGCCGCCCGATAGGGCTGCCAACACGATGGCGCCGGTGTAAACCGATGCTGCGGTGGCCTCGGCATCGGAGCGGACCACAAAATCGGTACCCTTGACGCCGATGGCCGCCACTGGCGTGTTCAAGCGAAACTTGTCACGTGCGCCCTCGCCCCAGCTACCGGTGATGGAGCGCACCACACCTTCGTCGAGCTTGAACTTGATGGCCGTCAAGGCGGGCTGTTGCGCCGAGTAGCTGTAATTTTCAACTTGCAGGCGGCTGGACGGGCGCACACTGAGGCGCCCACCATCGACAAACCGGACATGGACGTGACCACCGGATTCGGTTTCGATGCGGTCCCCAACGTGAATCGGGCTGCCCCGATTGACAGTGCTGACCAAACCGCTGGCTGAGGTGATGCGGGCCGTACCAACGACCCATGGCGGCTTCGCCCACGATGGACTGGGTTTCGGCGGCAACGCGCTTTGTGTGGCGCCGAATATAAGGGCGCAGCTCAGGCTGAGCGCCAGATTTGGAAAGCAGATTTTCATGGCTTCACCTCGAAGTAGGGTGTGATGGTCGCACGTCTGGCGAATGGTTTCTGTGCCGTCAATCACAAGTTGGGGCAGTTGTAAACCGATAAACTCGGGTTGAATGCCCGTCTCGCTCCAATTATTGACTCAATTTCCGCTTTTGCACCCGCTTTCACGGGACGCGCTCGAACCCTTGTCAGCGCAGATGGGGCTGAAGTCTTTCGCCCGTAGGGCCATGGTCATGTCCAAGGACAGCCCCACACAGGAGCTTGGCTTCTTGGTGGAAGGGCGCCTGCAGGGGGTCGATTTTACCGTGGATGGGCGCAGTGTGGGCCTGTATTTTGTCGACCCCGGGGACTATTTTGGCGAGTTGTCGGTCGTGGACGGCAAGGCTGCGTCTGAATTTGTGGTTGCTGCGGCCAGGTCAACCGTGGCTTTTCTGGAAGCCAGGGCGGCGCGAGAACTGATCTCAATGAACCCGGAGCTGGCGCGTGCGGTGATGGCACGGCTGGCCCACCGCGTGCGCACAGTGATGGCGCAGCGCACTTTGCTGGGTTTACCCAACCCGTTTCAGCGCTTGTGTGTGCTGCTCCTACAATTGTCGTCGCCTCCGGCAACCAGTGGGGACACCGCTGTGGACCAGGTGCCGACGCACCAGGAACTGGCGATCATGATCAACGCCAGTCGCGAAACCGTGACACGGGCTTTTCACTTGCTGTTTTTGAACAAGATTTTGGTGCGTGAAGGCAACACCTTGAAGCTGGTTCGTGCCGACTATTTGAAAGAAATTGCCGAAGGCCGCGTTGACCCGCCCAAGGCCTGAGCAGCTGAGCCCAGACGCAGCGAAGCGCTGTCGCCTTTGCCTATGGTTCAATTTGGCCACCCCCATTCGTCCACCCCGTTAAACCCAACGTGCAACCCTTGCTGACCTATTTTTTCCCTTGGCGCCACGTCGGCCTAATACGCCAATTCGCACAGCGGGAAATGCACGCGCGTTATCGCCAATCGATTCTGGGCACTGCCTGGGCCGTGCTGACACCGCTGCTTATGCTGGCCGTGTACACCTTTGTATTTCGTTTTGTTCTTCGGTTGCGCTGGGGCAGCAGTGTCGAGAGTGACCTGCTGTTTGCCCTGCGCCTGTACGCGGGTCTGGCGGTCTTCAACTTTTTTGCCGAATGCGTGAGCCGCGCGCCGCGCTTAATCCTGGAGCAGCCGCACTTGGTCAAAAAGGTGGTGTTTCCCCTGGAGATCTTGCCTTGGGTCAACGCGGTATCGAGCTTGGCCCATTTGGGCATTGCGCTGGTGTTGTTGGTGTGCTTCGGTATCTGGGAGCACGGCGCCGTGCATGCCACCCTGCTGGCGCTGCCCCTGGTGTGGCTGGCGCTGCTGCCGTTGTCGGTTGGCCTGGGCTGGCTGCTATCGGCGCTGGGAACCTACGTGCGCGATGTCGCGCAGGTGCTGGGCATGCTGCTGAGCCTGATGATGTTTTTGAGCCCAATCTTCTTCCCGGTTGAGGCCTTGCCGAAAGCTGTGCAACCCTGGATGGCGCTCAACCCGCTGGCGCTGACAATCACCCAAACCCGACTGGTCATCATTGATGGCAGTTGGCCCGATTGGTCGGCGCTGGCGTGGCACTTCGCGGCTTGCTGCGCGGTAGCCGTCGTGGGCGCGCTGTTTTTCAGGCAAGTGCGCAAGGGATTCGCGGACGTAGTCTGAACCAATCGGGGCAGAGCCTGCACCAGGCCGAAGCGCAGGGTCAGTCTGCGCTGATTTTGTCGATCACGCGGCGCAGCCATGCCTTGCGGGCTGGGCGCGTCATGGGTAGCGTCGGATCCGTCAACCTTGGGGCGCGCTGCAGTAGGGCCACCTGCGCGCGCAACTCGGCAATCTCGCAGCGCAAGGCGATAGTGTCGGCTGCTCCGGACAGCTGCGGGGCCGCGGGCTTGCAGATCCGCGACCGTTAACTGCTGAGCTTGCAGGCTGGTCTGGCGCGAATAGACCAACATTATTTGCTGTCCGGCCCAGTAAGGCGATTGGCCGCAATCGATGACAGTGCTTTGGGCCAAACACCAACCCTCAATCGGCGCCACTGGAATGTTGGTGGCATCAAAGCTGTATTCGTGTTCGGCCGAGCGGGGATGCTCCTGGTACGGTAGCAGCAACACCACATGATGCCGCGCGTGTTCTGCCAAGCGGACCAGCACCTGCCACGGCTGCGCAAAATGCTCAAGCGTGTTGGAGGAGAACACCACATCAAACTGTGATGAGACTGCTTCGGCTAACCAATCTTCGACCAAAAACTCGTACTGCGCAAAGCGCTGTCGCGCGCGCTCGATGGCCGGCGCCGAGAAATCAACGCCGCAGACCGGCGTGCCAAAGGACTGTCCCAGCACATCTACACCATCGCCGAGGGCGCAGCCCCAGTCGCACAGAGTCAGGCGGTCCCGAGTCAGGCTGGCCCGCAGCCACGGGGGCCAGGCTTTCACCGCGAGTTGACTGAAGAACCAGGTCTGGCGTGGGCCCTGCAGTTGCTCCCAGTCGTTCTCAAAGCGGCCACTCCAGTAGGCCTGACTGTTGACCATCGGCGGGTTGGGCTCGCTCATGCGGTCGGGACGCAGGACACCTGCGTTTTGACGCAGCCCTGGCAATAGTTCGGGAAACGCCGTTCCACAGGTTGAAGCGCGTGTTCTCATAGTGCGGATTGCTGAGGATCTGTTGCACGTTATTGCGAGTCAGGTTCCAGTCTGGATCAAGCACCTGCTTGACCTGACAACAAGGGGTGACGTCTCCCGACAACAGTGCATACAACCACCGCTCATCGCAGTTGGGCCGCAGACCATTGGGCTTGCCGCCGACCCCTAGCTGGATACCCTCGGCTTCACAAAACGCCTCGGCACTCTGCAGTTGCGTGCTGATAGCCCAATGGCTGTCATGCTGGATGGCTGCGTTCACGCGGTCGATGTGGGGCAATTGGCCAAGCTGGTCTTTGGGGTAGATGCGAGTGTAGGAGCGCATCGAGTTCAACCGTTGAAAGCCTTCAAAAACATCAACCCCGCGTCGCTTTGCTTCGGTCACGATGGCGGGGATTTCGCCCTGTGTGTGCGTGAACAAGGTGCCTTTTAAGCCGATGCGGGGATAACGGTAGCCATGCGCATCGCGGTACCGCGAGCGCTTCGATGCCGTCCCAGATGCGGTTGAGGTCCCCGTCCAGCCTCGAACTGGCAAACGTTGCGGGGTCAATGGAGTCAATGGAAATTGAGACGTAGGCGATCTGGGCTTCACACAGCTTCTGAATCACGCTTTGGCTGAATGCGGAGCCGTTGGAGATCATCGTTACCCGGATGCCCCGCTCGCGCGCCATGTTGGCCATATCAAAGAAGCCCTTGTGCAGCAAAGGCTCGCCCTCGCCCACCAGCGCGATGGCTTGCAAGCTGGGGAAATTGCCCAGCACGGCGGCAAAGTCCTCGACCCGGATATCGGCCTGCTTCATGTGCCGCCCAACGCAGTACCAGCAATTGAAGTTGCAGCGGGTGGTCGGCTCAATATTCAGGAAGGTCGGCGCGCTGGACCACAAGCGCGCATCCAACGCTGTGAGCGTCTCGTGCGGCAACAGATTCAAGGTTTGAAGATACGTCTCTGGCAAACTGAAGCGCCCGCAGGCTCCGCAATGCGTGACCAGCCCGTCGTTGACCCATCGATCGGCCCCAAAACGCAAGTGACCGCGCACCTGAAGCGCCTGCTTGCTGCCACACAAACCGCACGAAACATGCTGGCTGGCCGGCAGGGGCAGGTGCACGGCGTTCGGCACCAGGTGGGCATGGTGGCGACACCACATGGCGGTGATGTCGAGTGCTGTGGGTGTTGAGACAATGTCGGTCATATCAAGAGGCCAGTCAATGGTGCGGCAAGGTCACAACACCTTGCTCCAGCCCGTCCTGCGAGACTTCCAGCTCGACCGCGTACAGCACCGTGTCGTAATAATAGACGCCGCGCTCGCAAGCGAGAAACACGTTGATGAAATACTCCCCCTTGAGCAAGGGCAAGTGAGGAAAGTGCAGCTTGGTGTGCCCGACGCCGTGCGAGTCGCGCCCCAAGACCACACCGTCGTTGTGAGAGCCTGCGCTGCAGACCAGCATGCCCCCCACGGTGAAGAGCGACATGATGACGCTCGGACTGGCCAGCGCCGGGTCGACAACAAAGCCAACGTCAAGCACCAGGTCATGTTGGCCCGTGTGCAGGGTCAGCCGCTTGCCGGTCTGGCCGTTGGCACTGGCCAAAATGTGGGTGACCCGCCCATGCCCTGGAATGAACACCGGCGCAGGTTCCGGCTCAGACGATGGCTCTGGGGGAACAATTCCGTGTGCTTCTTGACCCAGAAAGTCGTTGTAAGCGCTCAGCACCTGGGCCACCGGGCCATCGCGCTCGACTTTGCCGTGATTGAGCCAGATCGCGCGGCTGCAGATCGATTCGACATGGTACGTTGAGTGCGAGCAGAACAAAATGGTTTTGCCGGCGTCCTTCATGGCCATAATGCGGTCGAAGGACTTGCGAGCGAAAACCCCGTCGCCAACCGATAGGGCTTCGTCAATAACCAGGATGTCGGGGTCCACGTTGATGGCCACCGAAAATGCCAGCCGCATATACATGCCGCTGGAGTAAGTTTTTACGGGTTGATCGATCACATCGCCAATGTCAGCAAACTCAACGATGCTGGCAAAACGGCGATCAATTTCTTCGCGTGCAAAGCCCAAAATCGCCGCGTTCAGGTAGACATTTTCGCGCCCGGTGAAGTCCGGGTTAAAGCCCGCACCAAGCTCCAGCAAAGCGGCCACATTGCCGCGCACCGACACACTGCCATGGCTGGGGTTCAGGGTGCCGCACACGAGTTGCAGCAAGGTCGACTTGCCGGCGCCATTACGGCCAACAATACCGACCACCTCCCCATGGCGGATAGTGAGCGATGTTTCGTGCAGTGCCCAAAATTCCTTGCCGTATTGGCGGCGCCCACCCCACAGAAGCTGCTTGAGGTGGTCCTGCGGTTTACGATAGAGTCGGTATCGCTTGGCCACTTGGTCTAGCGAGATGATGGGTTCGTGATTCATTCTTTGGGTCAGCGCCAACAGTCAATCAGGTGGGCTCGCGGCGATCAGTTCTGTCAAGACCGGGAGTTCGAACAATGTGGCGCTGCCAAGCCTGCTCCAGCAGGTTTCGGAAGTAGGCGGGCCGCTCGGCCCAATAGCCGGCCCAGCGCCTGTGCCAAGTGCCACCAGCACTGCCAGCGCCGTCATGCAGGTGGCACGCCACGGTGAGACACCGATCCAAACCTGACTCAAAGACAAGACCAATACCAAATAGGGCCAATGCAGCAGATAAAGTGTGTACGACCAACCCGCCACTTGTTGCGGCAAAGCCAACCAACGTAGCGGCCAACGCAAGTCAAACAACAACGCGGCGTAAGCCAGCCCCCAGGTAACCTGCATGAACTGGTTTAGCTGGGCGTCAGGCTCGTAGATGGAAAGCTGCCCCGGACGGGCAAACGCCAAATGGAGCAAATAGCCAATGGCCAGCATGGACAGTCCGGTACGGATGAAGCGGTACCGGGTTTGCACCAGCCAGCCCGTTACGCCACCGGCCGACCATACGGTTGCATAGACCCAAAAAGCCGCGTCCTCCCAAAGACAAAGGCCCAGTAGCCCGAAGCCAAGCGGTAGAAAAACACGAAAGGCGCCGGGCCGCGTCGCACCCAAGGCCAGCAAGCCCGCCACCAGGTAAAGACGGGCTTCCACAAACAGCGACCAGAACGGCGGGTTGACCAGCGCGAAACCGCGCACAAACAAGGCTGACTGCACGGGCTCCCATGGGCTCATGGCATAGGCCGGCGTCACGCCCAAGCCCAGTCCCAGCGCTTGAAAGGCTGACTCACGCTGCCATTGAGGGCCAAGCCGTTGATGAGCCAGGCCACCAGAGTGGTCGATACAATCGCCAGCAGCAGCGGTGGGTACAGACGAGCCAATCGCGAGAAAAAGTAACTGCGCCCGGCAAACACACCATGGGTGCGGATGTTGTGGCCAATGCTTTGGACAATGAGAAAGCCACTTAGGAGATAGAACACCAGCACGGCATGACGGCCGGCCGATCCCAAAATCGGTACTAGCCAGTGTGCCGGACCGGCAATGGGCATCCAAAGGTTTGCGCAAGGTGGACTGTCAACACAACACAGGCCGCCAGTCCGCGCGCGGCGTCGAGCTGCGGCAATCGAAGAAATGACATGGTGCGTTTCGACCACCGAGTTCGCTGAAACGAGGAGCGCCTAGTATATTACGCGACCATGCCACGCTGTGGCTCCGACCCTTCGCCATGGCTCTCTCTGATTTGATGCATGACTAGCTCCAACGACCTGAACACTGAACCCGAGCCTCAATGGCGTACGGGTCCGGTTTTGCCCCATCACAAAGACGCCATGCGCGAGCTCTTCCAAGTGGTATTTGGCACGCCCATGAGCGATGCGCTTTGGCACTGGAAATACGCCAACGGTCGCGGTGTGGCCATGGGTGTGTGGAACGTGCAGGATGAGCTTGTGGCCCACTACGCCGGCTTTCCGCGCCAGGTGTTGATGTTTGGCAAGCCGGTGACCGCAATGCAGATGGGCGACGTGATGGTGCGACCAAACGAGCGCGGCACGCTGTCGCGTAAAGGGCCGTTCTTTCTGGCGACATCGGCGTTCCTGACCCGGTACGTCGGCTACGACCAGGCGGCTTTGCTGGGGTATGGGTTTTCGAACGATCGCCACATGCAACTAGGTGCCGGGCGTGGCTTGTACGAGCGCAATGGAAAGGTGGTCAATTTGCGTTGCTCGGCGCAGCGCAGCGCAGTGCCGTGGTGGCGGGCAACGCGACCTTTTTTGCCGTCCGAGACCGGGTGGCAACGAAAGGTCGACCAACTTTGGGCCAAGATGGCACAGGCAACGGCCGACGCCGTGGTCCCGCTGCGCAACTCAGATTGGGTCCAACAACGTTTTCTGGAGCATCCCACGCTGCGTTACGAGCTAACCTGGCTCTACCATCGCGTTTCCCGCAAACCGCTGGCTTTACTGGTTTACCGACGCAAGGCCGGGGACATTGAGTGGATCGACCTGATCGCCGCACCGGTGAATTGGCCGAACTGCGCGCGTGCCATGCAAGGTATTGCCGCAGCCCTGGGGCGACGAGTATCAACTTGTGGATCAGCGCGGCCTATGCAAATCGGTTTGGCGGCAATACGACCACCACCGACCTGGGCATCACGATTCCCTGCAACACCTGGACACCCGGACCGGCCCCGAGACCACACGCGACCAGTGGCTGCTAACTGGCGGGGATACAGACTTCCTGTAGCCGCGCGACGATGGACCAGGAGCGCGAGCGACAGAAATCCGCAAAGGGAAGTCGTCTACTGGCTTAACGCAGCGCCCTGATCAATCCAGAGGCGCCCAGCTCGCACAGATCGAGCACGCGCTCGAAGCCCTGCGCGTTGCCATAGTAGGGGTCGGGCACGTCCGCACCACGCATGCCATCTGCAAAGTCCAGCAACAAACGTAGCTTGCTAACGTGCTGAGCGGGACAGATGTTTTGAAGGCTCGCCAGATTGCCGCGATCCATGGCCAGGATGAGGTCGAACTTCTCAAAGTCCGCGTCATCGATGCGTCGCGAGCGCCCCTTCACCGGAGGGTAGCCGCGCGCCAAAAGCGCCGCGGCCGCTCTGGGGTCTATTCGCTCGCCAATATGGTGCGCGTGGGTGCCGGCTGAGTCAAACGTCAGGCGACCAGTCATGCTAAGTCGCTCACGCCCCGTCTGCGCTACGGCTCGCTCGGCCACCGCCCGAGCCATCGGGGAGCGGCAGATGTTGCCCATGCACACCATCAGGATCTTGGTCATGCTGCGGATTCTATTGGCTCAGTATCGGCTGGCAGCGCGGAGGGCGCCTTCGGGTGACGCGCTGCGACACCCGTGCTGGCATCGAAGACTTCCAGCATGCAACGCAGTACACTGCTTGCCGGGTTGTATCGTCGACGGTCGATGTCTTGACCTTGCCCGATGATCGATCAGCCACATCGATTTAGGGACGACACATGACCGATCAGACGACCAGCCAATCGGGAGCCCAGGGGCCGGTGGCGGTGCTCACACAGGTTGAAAAGACCTATCACATGGATTCGATCAGCGTCCCGGTGATCAAGGGCGTTGACATTCTCGTTCGTCATGCCTGCTTTACAGTGCTGTTGGGCCCGTCGGGCAGCGGCAAGACCACGCTGCTGAACATGATCGGCTGTATCGACCGGCCCGACAACGGAGAGATCATCGTCGCCGATTGCAAGGTCGGCGACTTGAGCGACGATGACTTGTCGGATTTCCGGGCCAAGAACATTGGTTTCATTTTTCAGAACTTCAATCTGCTTCCGGTACTGAGCGCCTACGAAAACATCGAGTACCCACTGCTGTTGGCGGGCGCCTCGGCCAAGAAACGTGGTGACCGGGTGCCCAAGCTGCTCGATGCGGTGGGCCTGGGCGACAAGGCCAAGAACCTTCCGGGCCAGCTGTCGGGCGGGCAGCGCCAGCGCGTGGCGATCGGCCGCGCCCTGGCACGCCAACCCAAACTGGTCATCGCCGACGAGCCTACCGCCAATCTGGACAGCCAGACCGGGGCCGCCATTCTGAATTTGATGCGCAGGATGGTCGAGCGCTATCAGATCTCTTTTCTCTTCTCGTCACATGACCCCGAGGTGATCAAGGCCGCGGACGACACCATCTTTTTGAAGGACGGCACGATTCGCGGTATCCGGCGCAAGGGCCAGGAGGATGCGGCATGATGACCTTGTCCCTGGCCGTGCGCAACCTGTTGCGCAATCGTCGCCGCTCGTTGGCGACCTTGTTGGCGATGGCCATCGGTTCAGCCTCGATCCTTTTGTTTGGTGGCTACAGCGCCAACATCAACTACACCATGCACACCGAGTACGTGCAAACGGGTGGGCACCTGCAAATCCAGCACCGCGACTTCTACCTTTACGGCAGCGGCAATCCCACTGCGTACGGGATTGCCGACTACGACCAGATCATTGCTGCGATTCAGGGTGACGAAGTGTTGCGCGGTATGGTGTTGGTTGCCACGCCGACATTGCAGTTCGGTGGCATTGCCGGCAACTACGCAGCCAACGTCTCCCGCACCATCATTGGCAACGGCTTGGTGGCGCAAGACATCAACCGCATGCGGCGCTGGAATGACTTCAATTTGCCCTCGGTCTTCCCGGCGTTTGCACTGGAGGGGGCGGCGCTCGACGCGGCAATTGTTGGCACCGGCGTGGCCAGAGTTCTGCAGCTTTGTGATGCGCTGAAGATTGCGCGTTGTCCCAAGCCTGAGAAAGACCAGAAGCCGACGGGCAAGGCGCTTCCTGATGACATTGCGCAGCTCGGCCTGCAAGAGGCGCCTGGCGCAGCCGCCACGGGCACCAGCAGCGCCCGGCGTATCGAGGTGCTCGCTGGCAACAGTAAGGGCGCCCCGAACGTCACCTCGCTGGAAGTCATCCGTGCCGAGGAACAGGGCTTCAAGGAACTCGATGAGGTCTACGTCATGATGCATCTTGCCAGGACGCAGCAGCTGATCTATGGCCGGTCCGCCCCCAAAGTCACCTCGATCATTCTCCAGTTGCGGCACTCCGCGCAGATCCCGGCCGCTACTGCCCGCCTGGCGCCCATCCTGGCGAAGTTTTCGTCAAGTCAGCCGCTGGCGGTGTTGGACTTTCGGACCTTGAATCCGTTCTATGTCCAGACGATCCAGTTGTTCGACACCATTTTCGGATTCATTTTTGCCTTGATCGGCGCCATTGTGCTGTTTACGGTCAGCAACACCATGAATACGGCCGTGGTCGAGCGCACGGTCGAAATCGGCACGCTGCGTGCCATTGGTTTACGCCGCGGCGGCATTCGGCGCTTGTTTGTGACGGAGGGCGCGTTGCTCGGTCTGTGCGGGGCGCTACTCGGCGTGGTGGTGGCGCTGGTTTTATCGGGGATTGGCAACCAGATGGGGCTGACGTGGTCAGCGCCGGGTAGCGTCGAGCCCTTGCCGTTAACGTTGCGCGTCTGGGGCGAAACCGGCATGATTCTCGGCACGACATTTGGCCTCATCTGCATCGCCGTTTTGTCCGCCTGGTGGCCAGCCTACCGGGCGGCCCAGCTCAATGTAGTCGATGCCCTGCGCCACGTGTGATGAAAGAGGCTTGGTAATCATGAGGCTATTGGGTTCGCTGTTTGTTGCGCTGTTACTAGGGTCCGGCCTGGCGGCTGCGGCGCCTCGTGCCGATACCATCCTCGCTGCCAGCGATGCGATACGTAACCCTGGGCGACCTTTCAGCGTCACGGTGACGCTGACGGAGTTTCAAGCGGGTGTGCAGATTGACACCAGCACACTGGTCAGCTACTCGCGCACCCAGCAACAGGGTGGACAGTTTGCCAGCCTGATTCGTTTCGTGCTGCCGGCGCGGGATGCGGGCAAGTTGATGCTCAAGAACGGCAACGACATGTGGTTTTACGACCCTGTCGGCAAGGCCAGCGTGCGGCTGTCGCCGCAGCAGCGATTATTGGGGCAGGCCTCCAATGGTGACGTCGCAACCGTCAATCTGGCCAAGGACTACCGCGCCGAACTCGCGGGCGAGGAGGAGGTGCAGGACGGAGAGCGGCGCAAGCGTAAAGCCCATAAGCTGGCCCTTACCGCAATTGCGCCAGAGGTGACCTACGCCAGCATCGAGATGTGGGTGGATGCCGAGAACAACCGCCCTATCAAGGCTCGTTTCTACGCCGAGTCGTCGCGTCTGCTCAAGACTGCCTTTTACCGCCGCTACCAGTCTCAGCTAGGCGCGGAGCGCCCGACCGAGACTGTGATCATTGATGGCCTCAACCCTCAATCGGTCACGATCATGCGTTTCTCCGACTATGCCGCTCGCGCGATCCCAGATGCTTGGATGCAGCGGGACTTCCTTCCCAATTTCCAACCCGAGTAACCCTATGCCGTGTATTACCCGCTCCCTGCAATGCTCCATCGTTGCGTTGGCGTTGATCCAGGTCGTGCCTGCTTATGCGCAGGATGCTGAACTCGACGCGCTCAACCTGCAAAGCGCTCCGCAAGCCGCTGCGCCGGTCGCCCGTGGCCCCAAGATTTTCCTGGAAGGCGCATTCGGCAACGCGAGCCAGCGCTACCAGAGCGGAAGTCGTGACATTGGGCGCGTGTCGCTCGATTTTTCGCACTCAGCGCGACTGGCTGCGGACTGGCGCGCGGTGATATCCGACCGCGTTGATGCCGTTCACCCCACCGACGATGGCGCCGACGCGGTCGTGAACAGCCTGCGCGAGGCCTACCTGAGCTGGCAGCCGCAAGGGGGCAACACGACGATCGAGTTCGGTCGCATTAACCTGCGCTATGGACCGGGCTATGGCTACAACCCCACCGACTTCTTCCGTGACGGCAGTTTGCGTGTCTTGACCACCGCCAACCCCTTTGCGCTGCGCGAAAACCGCCTTGGCACGGTGATGCTGCGTGCACAGCACCTATGGAACAACGGCTCCTTGTCTGCTGCCTATTCGCCCAAGCTGGCGGATCGACCCAGCTCCAGCGGCTGGAGCGCGGACTTGGGTGCCACCAATAACCGTGACCGTGCCCTGATCGCCTTGGGCACACAGTTCTCACAACGTGTTAGCAGCCAGGTGTTGGCCTACAAGGTACAGGGAAATTCGCCGACCGTTGGCGCCAGTGCTACCGCGCTGCTGTCCGACGCCGCCGTCGCCCATGTCGAGTGGTCCCGTGGCCGTGAGTCCGACATGCTGAGCCGCGCCGTGGGTTTACCCGGCCCGGCTTCGGCGCGCAACCGGTTCGCTGCGGGGTTGAGCTACACGACACTGAGCAAACTGTCGATTACCGGCGAATACCACTACAACGGCTTCGCGCTGAGCCAATCGAATTGGACTGCGCTGGGCGCAGCATCGCCCGATACCCAAGTTTCTTATCTGGTGCACGCGCAACGACTGCAGGAGCTGGCATCGCGTCGTGCCTACCTGATCTACTTGACGCAAAAGGGCTTGGGCATGAAGGATCTGGATTTGACAGCCTTCTTGCGCGTCAACGCAGATGACCACAGCCACATGGCCTGGATTGAATTGCGCCGCCACTGGCCCAGCTTTGATTTGGCGTTTCAGCTTCAGCAGCACACCGGTAGGATCACCAGCGAATTTGGCGTGTTGCCGGATCGCCGCGTGGTGCAAGTGCTGGGTACGTATTACTTCTGACCACCACGCGTAGGCGCGAGTCCTGTAACCGGCACGGCACGACGATGGCACCCGCTCTATCGATCTGCATGGTTTCGGATGACTTTCTGCCTGCCATGACGGGGGTGGGTACCCACCTCAAACTGGTTGGGCCGGAACTGGTCCGCCGTGGACACCGGGTGTGCGTGATTACGACTCGGCGCAGTGGGGAGCCGGAGGTAGAACAGTGGGAAGGTGTCACCATTTACCGCGTGTTCACGCTCAAGGCGTACGGGTTTTATCAGGCATTGCCGTCCACGGCCAAGGTGCGCGACATCTTCCGGGTTGCGAAGCCTGACTTGGTGCATCACCACTACGTTGGTTTCATGATGCGCCAGGTTTGCACCGTGGCAGAGTCGCTCAAGCTGCGGCAGGTTTCCACCTACCATTTTGGTCCGGAGGTGCTCACGCAGCCTTTGCCCATGCGCCCGTTTCGCGGCCTGATCCGGCATTTGATGAAGAGCTTCAACAATCGTTTTGATCTGGTCATCGCCCCGTCAAAGAACCTGGCCGTGCAAATTGCGCGTGAGGGCGTGCACACGCCGGTGCGCTACATTACCAACCCGGTCGTGTTTGGTGACAGTGCAAGTGTGGTCCCAGCCGATCGCACGGCTGGCTTCACGGTTCTGTACGCGGGGCGACTGGGTCCGGAGAAGAACATCGGGTACTTGCTCAAGGCGTTTAGTGCGCTGCTGAAGTCTGAACCGCATGCGGTTTTGTGGATTGCCGGTCGTGGCCCGGAAGGGCCGGGCCTGGAGAGCCTATGCAGGCAATTGGGGTTGACTGGCAGCGTCAAATTTCTTGGGTTCCTGGACCATCCTGCGCTGGCGCGGTATTACGCCGCCTGCGATGTGTTTGTGCTGCCCTCCTTGTTGGAGACGCAGGGGCTTGTCGTGATGGAGGCGATGTGGTTTGGCCGGACCGTGATTGTCACTAAAGCCATTGTCTCGGCTGAGGAGTTGGTCGAACAGGGTGTGAACGGGTATATCGTTGACCCCGACTCGGTGACCGACTTGACCCAGCGGCTTTGCATCTTGGCGGCGGAGCCCGCTTTGCGCACTGCGCAGGGTGAGGCCAGTCGCCTGCGTGCCAACGCATACCGCCCAGAGCTGGTGGTCGCCGGGCTTGAGTCGGCCTACCGCAATCTGCTTTCACCCGGCGGCTGTGGATAAACCGTCACAGCCCTCGCACGCGCTGCCACCTGGTCGATCGCGCTACAGGGCGGTCATCGTCTCGCCGCACCTCGACGACGCTGTGTTTTCTTGCGGTGGCCGCATTGCGCAGTTGGTTGGTGAGGGGCCGGTGCTGGTGCTCAACCTGTTCACCCGCTACCTGTCAGATCTGAAAATTCACGGCGCTGTATTGGGTGATGAGCGTTACGAGGAGGAAGCCAGTGCGGCGAGGTTTCTGGGTTTCGAGTCGCGCAACCTTGGCGAACTAGACGCCCCGTTCCGTCGTGACGACTACCGCCAACTTGGCAACTTGTTTCGCCCGCCGATCCGGCAAGATTTGGACTGGCTACCCACGTTGCGAGCCAAAGTCTTTGCCGAGCTGGCCAAACTGGACTATCAGGAACTGTATGTGCCGCTGGGCGTGGGTTGGCATGTGGACCATGTGGTCACGCACATGGTGTTTGAACCCTGGGCCGAGCGTGAGCACCTACTCTATTACGAGGATGCGCCCTATTGCGGTATTCCACACAGCGTCCGCTATCGCCTCAATGAGCTTGCCAGTTACCCGCGCAGGAACCAGCTGACCGCAGCCTGATGCCAACCGACGCGCTGCAGGCGTGGTGGCAGGCGTCCAGAGCCTATTCCAGTACCGCCCTGATGAGAAACCTCCAGCCCTGGTCGTGCGCTACGGTGCGGTGCCGGTGGTGAGCGCCTACCTGTACCGCCTGATGGCCAGCCATCGAAACTTGCAAGTCAGTCGTTCAAGCGCCGACTGGAACCCCGGCTATGGCCCATCGCAGATCAATTTGAACGCAAGATAGACGCCATGGCGCATTATCGGAGCCAGTTTGCGGAGTTCTTTTCGTCTCGCCAAGACTGCGCTGCGATGTTGGTCGCTTACGCAAGTGCCATACAAGGCAGGACGACCGCCTTGGAGCGCTATTGGCAGGTGCGACCAGAAACGTGAAAGAGCGTTTGTGGTGTGGGTGGCGTGTCAGGTTTGCCGACGCTGTCGGCGACGGCCCCAACGCCGCGCTAATACAGCCAACGCACCGCTCGCCAGTGTCATCGCCTTGGCTCGACCATGGACTACCCGAGGGACCCCCCGCGGTCACCTCAGATGGTTACGCCTCACTACGCGCACTGTAGTCAACCTGTGGGACGAAGTTGTGCTATCGGGCCCCCCAACACCGGACCCGCGCGACAGTTCTGGTCGCACAACGAAAAAGGGCGCCTTGGCGCCCTTCTCATCGGATCAATTTGACCCGGCGATCAGATTTACTTACGACGACGAATAACACCTAAGCCCAGCAGTCCAAGTCCAAGCAGCGCAAGGGCTGGTAGGCTCGGGCACCACTGAAACCAATTGAATCTCCAGATCAACGGCTTGCGTTGTACCGCCAGTGTTGATGATGGCTTCCAATGCGCCGACGTTAGAAAAGTCAACGCCCAATCCCGTATCGGTTGCGAAAATAGAATCAAAGGCCGAGAAGGGAATAAAATACCCGCCAGGCCCACCGGACAACAGGGTCAACGAAGTGTAGTTGCTAGCGTCGGTGTAGGCATTGAGCGTAAACGGGAAGTTAAGATCGGCGGCGACCACAATCACTTGAAACCCAACTGCGGACAAGTTGAAATCCAGCCCACCCAAGCCGGTTGCGTCAATCGTAGCGAAGCCGTCAAAGTGGCTTCCATCCCAGCGAACGACGCCAAATCCGTTTGTGCTACTCGATGTACTAAGGATAGCGATCAAAATCGACACCAATCGACGCATTCTTGTTTATGGACGAGTTGCCTGTCTTCGCGAGAACAGGTCGCGGCAGCCGCCGATAATCCCAGCGCCGCACGCCTGACTTGAAAGGCCGCTTGCGTCAAGCACGGTGTCCGTCAAATACGCTTGGTCTGTCGTAAAATCATCGATCACCAGATCGGCCTGTGCAGCCAAGCTCAGCCCCGCGATTGCTGCTGCAACCGCCATCTTTACAAATTTCTTCATTTCCATTACTCCTGAATTTTGTTGAAGGCTTTACTGCCAGAGATGGCAATCTTGCACTTGCGCTAAGACATAAGCATGGTCCGTGCCAAGTTTGGTGCACCTCATACAAATCAACAACTTACGGTGTAGATGTACAGAGGCCCTCGGCCTTGGGGCCACGGACTGCAAAAAATCTCGACACTAAAGCGGCGACAATTCAGCAAATTCCTCGCACACTTGCCGCATGATCGTCGTCCTGACCACTCTGGCCGCAACCTTGCTGATTCAGTTGGGCTATTTCCTTTGGAAACTCTCCGCCGATGGCCAACCCAAGATCGGCGGCGAACCGGCATGGCAGGTGATGCATGCCCTGGTGACCGACTGGCGCTGGATGCTTGGGTTTGCCGCCACCAGCGTCGGTTGGGTGCTGTTTGTACAAGCCACGGCCTTGGGGGACATCAGCCTGGTGCAGCCGCTGATGTCCGCCGGTGACCTGTTGCTGGTGGTTCTGGCCGTCGTCATTCTCAAGGAGCGTCTGGTCCGGATCGAATGGGCCGGCGTTTTGTTGACCGTTCTGGGTGCTGTCGCGCTTGCACTGGAGGCTGAGGACTCGAAGACCTTAAGCTTCGGTGGCACACGCCTAGTGGTATTGCTCGCCTGCGCCGTCCTGGCCGGGTGCGCCATGCTGTTGGCCAACCGACGGTCTCGCCGACCAGAGGTCCTGCTCGCCCTGGTCGTGGGGCTGTGCTTCGGCGCGGGCTCGGTGCTGACCAAGGCCTTGACAGTCGAGTCTTCAGTGCCGGGACAATCCGTCGTCTCCTGGGCGATTTTGCTCAATCCCCTGCTGCTGGCGGTGGTGCTGGCCAATGTGCTCGGACTGGTATTGCTCCAGGCGGCTTTTCAGCGCGGGCGGGCGTCGGTGATTGTGCCGCTGCAACTTGCCATGGCCAACGGCATCACCGTGTTGGCGGGGATCGCGATCTTTGGGGAGCACATCACGACGCTGCGCGCCGGCGGCATTGTGCTGATCGTCGGGGGCACCGCCTTGCTCCACCTCAAGCCTTCATCAGCTCAGAAAGGTCCAGCCTGAGTGAGCGGCTGTGGGGCAGCGGTGAGACACCCACCCGGGCGAAGAATCCAAAATCGTCGCTCGGCGTGGCATCAGCAATTTGCTCGAATTGGCTGTCACCGCAAGTGCCTGCTCGCCCATTTGCGGCGCGGTCGAAAAGCGCCGCCCGGCGCGGGCATACCATCGAAAGATGACTGGCGTCATCTGCGGTTGCAGGTACAGACCACAGTGTGTCGCCGTCAGCCAGATGCGCTGCACGGCCATGCCGAGGTCGATCCAGTCTTCCAGCTTGGTCGGGGGGTGCTTTGGGCGCACCAATACGTGCGCGGCGCAGCGCAAGCCGGGCAGCAGGTCGAGCTGAATTCGGGGGGCGACGGTGCCCAGCAGGTAGCGGTTGAAAAACTCCACTCGCCCCCAGCTTTGCATCACCCACTGCATCAGGCGCGCCGTAGCCGGGTCAACCCCCACCGCCTGTTCCGGGATGCGGTCCTTGCTAAAGCGAGCCTTCCATTCAATGACTGCCTTGTGTACGGGGAACGCTTCCGGACACGTCAGCCGGATCCGGGCGCTGTCCCACAACAGCCCAGCCACTTGTCGGCGTTCACCGGGCGTCTCGAAGATTTGAAGGCTGAAACTGTCACCGGCCGCCGCCATCAGCGCCTGCCGCTGGGCTGGGGTGAGTGCCGTGGTCTTCATGGGCCGGCGTTGCACGGTACGGGTTTCAATGCAGTCAACCAGCGGGTCCGGCACCAGGGCGGGATCGCTCACTAGCTTCACGTCATAGATCGGGTTTCGATGTTCACCTTGAGACGCAACGGTCCACGTGGTCTTCAGGCCGGCGCCGGACGCGGCAATGCGCAGGGTTTCCAGCAGCGCGCCATGGGCGATGTGGCTCGGGTGGCCGTCATAGTCGTAGAGAACGTGGTCACGTGTGTCAAACCCGTGGACTCGGATATGGTGGTCGTCCACAACTTCAAAGCGCCACGGTTGGGTGTTGTCGCCACTTGGAGCCCAACGGGCCAGGTCGAGAATGCGATTCAAGCTGTCGCGGTTCACGGGAGTCTCCTGACGAAAGAACGAGGGAGCGAATGCCGGTTCTGCGGGTGAACGCGCAGGCGCAACCGCAGTCAGATGTCCGGCTCACCTTACCATACAGGTGCCAACGGGATGGGCACGCGCTTCACGCCGGGGCACAATGCCATTTTCCGCTGCCTGAGGTGTCCATGACAGACCCAATTGCTTTTGCATACGACAGCGCCTTCTCGCGCAACATCGGCTGGGTTACGCAGCGTGAACAGGCCAAACTGCGGAAGTCCCGCGTCGCAATTGCCGGGCTGGGCGGCGTAGGCGGCGCCCACTTGCTGACACTGGCGCGCCTTGGGATCAGTCATTTCAACATCGCTGATTTTGATGATTTCGACGTGCACAACCTGAACCGTCAGGCCGGTGCCTTCATGCCGTCCATGGGGCAGCCCAAAATAGAGGTCGTGGCTAAACTGGCGCGTGATATCAATCCAGATATGGATTTGCGCAGCTTCCCGCAGGGTGTCACGCCCGAGAACGTCGATGAATTCTTGCGTGATGTGGATGTCTATGTCGATGGTCTGGATTTCTTTGCCCTGCCAGCGCGCCGAATGGTATTTGCGAAATGCCGCGCGAAAGGCATTCCCGCGTTAACTGCCGCGCCGCTTGGCATGGGCACCGCATTTCTCTACTTCAGCCCCACCGGCATGAGCTTCGAAGACTACTTCAAGGTCGACGGACATGAGTCTCAGGAGCAATATGCCCGCTTCATTGCGGGCCTGTCGCCGGCGATGGTGCAACGCGATTACCTGGTCGCGCCTGACGCGGTGAATTTCACGCAAAAGCGCGGCCCGTCAACGGTCATGGCCTGTGACCTGTGCGCCGGGGTGATGGGAACCTCTGTGTTGAAAGTGCTGCTCGGCAGGGGGACCATGAAGGCAGCGCCGTGGGGCATGCAGTTTGATGCCTACCACCAGACCCTGAGGATGACCTGGCGGCCATTTGGCAACTCCAACCCGTTTCAGCAGCTGCTATTGAAGTTCATCCGGCCCAAGCTTCGAGGAAGGGCTGATGCTTGAGTCCATGCAGATTGGCTGCCCGCGAGGGCTCCAAAAGTGGGCACGGAATCGCTGAGCATCCTGGATCACGAAATGCAATCGACCCCAAGCCGTTTGGGTAAATGCGTTATATTCCGGCCGAAACAGGGGAAGTTGATTGACTGTTTGACTGAAACCTTGTGGGACAGACCTTCAGCTCTGTTCTCAACTGTTTGGAGGATACGCTGTGAATAGTTTTTTTGCCACTTGTCGATCCCACGCGCGCTGGATTGCTGCGCTTGCGACGGGTTTTTTTGTGGCCGGTTGTGCCAGTACGTCCTCCAGTTTCCCCCCGGCGCCCACGTCGGCGGCGACCCCAGGCTACAACTACATTGTCGGCCCAGGGGACTCGCTTAATATCATCGTCTGGCGCAACCCCGAGTTGTCGATGTCGGTGCCGGTACGCCCCGACGGCAAACTGTCCACGCCCCTGGTGGACGAATTGGTAGTACAGGGCAAGACCCCCGTCGAAATCGCGCGTGACGTTGAAAAGGCGTTGTCAAAACTGGTGCGTGACCCGGTTGTAACGGTGATCGTGACGAGTTTTGTTGGCCCCTACAGCGAGCAGATCCGCGTCGTGGGTGAAGCGGCCAAACCACAGTTTCTGCCCTATAAACAAAAGATGACGCTCCTGGACGTGATGATCGCGGTGGGCGGGTTGACCGATTTTGCCGACGGTAACGCTGCGACCATCCTGCGGGCGTCCGAGGGCGACAAGCGCTACTCGGTGCGCATCAAGGATCTGATCAAGCGTGGCGATATATCGGCCAACGTCGAGATGAAGCCGGGCGACGTGATCATCATTCCGCAGGGCTGGTTCTGAACAAGTCCATAGCTCGCAGCGCCCCATGCGGTCAATGGACTGGCGGCAGCAAGGATTGCCGCGCTGCGCTCGCAATGTCGTTTGTGGCCCGGTTGCAGTAGCGCCCCCCTTGAACAAAGAGACTGCCTCGAATGGATGAACTGATTGGTCAGGTCACGTCAATTGCCCGTGGTGTGTGGAAGCATCGCTGGCCAGGGCTGATTGTGGCATGGGTGGTAACCATCATCGGTGTGGCGGTGGTCTTGGCGGTGCCGGATCGTTATGAGGCCAGCGCGCGTATTTACGTCGATACGCAGTCCATCCTGAAACCGCTGATGTCGGGGTTGGCCGTGCAACCCAACGTGGACCAGCAAGTCTCGATGCTGAGTCGAACGCTGATCAGCCGCCCCAACGTCGAAAAACTGGTGCGTATGGCCGACCTCGATTTGAAGATCAAGACCAAAGAGGCGCAGGACGCGCGTATCGATGGGTTGATGAAAGAGCTCAAGATCAGCAGCGCCGGGCGTGACAACCTGTATGTGCTGTCCTACCGCGATCCGAGTCCCGACCAGGCGAAACGGGTGGTGCAGTCGCTGGTATCGATCTTCGTCGAGTCCAGCTTGGGTGACTCCCGCAAGGACTCTGTCACCGCCAAGAAGTTTCTGGATGAGCAGATCAAGTCGTATGAGTCCAAGCTTGAGGAGGCCGAGGGACGCCTCAAGCAGTTCAAACTGAAGAACATTGAGATGCAATCGACCGATGGCAAAGATATGGCGGGTCGTTTGTCCGAGATAAGTGCCCAGCTACGTCAGGCGCAGCTCGAATTGCATGAGGCTGAGAACGCGCGCGATGCCGCCAAGCGTCAGCTCGATAGCGAGAAGAGCCAAAGCGCCAGCATCACTTCCAAGAGTCTGCTGCAGGAATCATCCCTCTCAGTGGCAACGCCAGAGATTGATTCCCGTATCGAGGCTCAGAAACGCAACCTCGACGCGCTGCTGCAACGCTTCACTGAGCAGCATCCCGATGTGGCTGGCGCAAGGCGACTTATCAAGGAGTTGGAAGAGCAGAAACGCAAGGAGGTGGCGGAGCTGCGCAAGGCGGCCATGGCCAGCCCGAGCAATGCGCCCAGCAATAGCCTGGCCTACCAGGAACTCAGTCGGATGTTGGCGACCACCGAGGTGCAGGTGGCGGGTCTACGTGCTCGTGTAGGCGAATACAACGCGCGCTACAACCGGGCCCGGGATCTGATGAAGACAGCGCCTCAGATCGAAGCGGAGTTCGCCCAACTCAATCGGGACTACGGGATCCACAAAGAAGAACTACGAAGACCTGGTGGCGCGACGCGAGTCGGCCAACCTGTCAGGCGAACTCGAAAGCGCGTCAGGCTTGGCCGACTTTCGCCTGATTGACCCCCCCAGAGCCTCACCCAAACCGGTAGCGCCCAATCGACTTCTGTTGTTGCCGATGGCCTTGCTGGTTGCGCTGGGCGCCGGTGCTGCCACCGCTTTTGTATTCAGCCAGATTCGCGCGGTGTTCTTTGATGCCAGGACGCTGAGTCACGTTGTGGGACTGCCCCTGCTAGGCGTGGTGACCATGGTGGACTCGCCAGCGATGATAAGCCAGCGCAAGGGAGAGATGCGACGATTTGGCTTGGCCTCGGGCGGTCTGCTGGGACTGTTCGCCGCTGGCATGGTGGCCGTCTCACTACTTACTGGCCGCCTTGGGTAACACATCATGACGAGTCTGATTGAACAAGCCAACGAACGCCTGGAGCAACTCAGGCGTGCAGGGGCCGAGATACCGCAGGAGCCGCCTCAGCGCCCCAAGGCATCGGAACCCGCCGCACCGGTGCAGCGGGTCGAGGCCGGCAACTCCTCCCCGCCCCGGCAAATCACCATCGACTTGCAGTTGGTGGCCGCATCGGGCATCGTCACACCAAATGCGCCACGCTCACAAGTGGCTGACCAGTTTCGCGTGATCAAGCGGCCCTTGATCAGTAATGCCACGGGCAAGGGTGCGTCGGCGATCGCCAACGGTAACCTGATCATGGTGACCAGCGCCCTGCCGGGCGAGGGCAAGACCTTCACCGCCATCAACCTGGCCATGAGCATCGCCACAGAGCTCGACAACACGGTCATGCTGGTCGATGCTGATGTGGCACGCCCCTCGGTGCTCAATATGCTGGGCTTGTCGCCTGGGCCGGGTTTGCTGGACCTGTTGGTGAACGAACAGCTCGATGTCGGGAGCGTGTTGCTCAAAACCAATATCGACAAATTGACCATCCTGCCTAGCGGTACCTCGCATGCCCGGGCGACCGAGCTACTGGCCAGTGATGCCATGACCAGACTGCTGGAAAGCATGGCCAGCCGATATGCTGATCGGATCATCGTGTTTGATTCGCCGCCGCTGCTCTTGACAACCGAGTCCCGGGTCCTGGCCTCGCACATGGGCCAAATCGTGGTGGTGGTACAAGCTGAGAAGACTTTGCAAGCTGACGTCGAGCAAGCCCTGGCGACAATCAAAGCCTGCCCGGTCAAACTCATGGTGTTGAATCAGGCCCGGACCACTGCCAAGGGATTAGGCTATGGTTATGGCTACGGATATGGGCATGAGGAGGCGTGAGCGTCATGGTGCGCTGGCAGCCGCCTTGCTGCTGGTTGCGCAGACCGCTGCACGCGGTCAGGCCGAGGTTGGCGCCAAGCGGGCGATGTCGATCGCGCCCTATGCCTCCACGTCTGCGACCTATTCAGACAACGTGCTGCTCACCGACGCTGATCGACGCGGCGACTTGATGCTGGCGGTGACCGCCGGGCTGCGCATCACGGGCGAGGGCAGCCGTATCAAGGGTTACCTGAACTATGGCCTGACCGGACAGGCCTATGCCGATGGCGCCAAGGCGAGCACGTTTCAGAACTCGCTCAACACGTTTGGCAGTATTGAGGCGATCGACAACCTGGCCTTCGTCGATTTCAGTGGCTCTATTTCGCGACAGGCCGTGTCGGCTTTCGGGGTGCAGACGGACGGCGGGATTCCCAATTCCAATCAGTCGGAGGTCTCCACGTTCCGGCTGTCCCCCTACCTGCGCGGCCAGCTCGGCGGTTCGGCGAATTACGAGGCACGCTACAGCTGGACCACAACGCGCACCGGCACCGAGGCTGCCTCGGATGCCCGGGTGGGCGACGCGCTGGTCAGACTCAATGGGCGGGCAGCGTCGGGTCAATTGGGGTGGTCGACTGAGGCCTCACGGCAATCGGTCGACTTCACTTCCGGGCGCTCAACCAAGTCGGATCGCCTGACAGGAACCTTGAGCTACCCCATCAGCAACCAACTCGTGGTGTCGGCGACGGGTGGTCGCGACAGCAACAACTACACCAACGCCGGCAAGGAGAGTCACAGTGTCGTCGGTGCCGGCTTCAACTGGTCGCCCGCCCCGACCACCGCTGTGTCGGTCAACGCCAGCAACCAATCATTTGGCCGCGGGCACAGCATCAACTTTGAGCACCGCACACCTCGCACCATCTGGCGCTTTACCGACTCCAATGGTGTCTCCACAGCCCCTGGCCAACTCATCAGCACAACCATTGGCTCGGTCTACGACCTGTATTTCAGTCAATTTGCTTCGATTGAGCCCGACCCGATCAAGCGCGCCTTGTTGGTGAATAATTTCCTTCAAACCAATGGCATCAGCCCCAATGCGCCGGTGATTGCCGGGTATCTGACTTCAGCTGTCTCGCTGCTGCGGCGCCAGGGATGCATCGTTTGCCTTGCTGGGTGTTCGCGATACCTTGACTTTTTTGGCATCCCGCAGCAACAGCCGAAGGCTCGATACCTTGTCTGGCGCGGCCGATGATTTGCTGAGTTCGGCCGGTCATCGTCCAGCAGGGGTTCAGCGTCAGCTACGCGCATCGGCTCACGCCACAAACCGCATTCAACGCCATCGCCTCGGCGCAACACACCACAGGCTCTGACTCACAACCGGACACCCATTTGCGAACACTTAGCCTCAACGTCACCACCCGCGTCGGCAGCCAGTCCACGGCCACTTTCGGGGCGCGGCGGTCTGTGTTCGACAGCCCCACCGTTCCCTACAACGAGTCGGCTGTCACCGGCTCTCTGACCGTGCAGTTTTAACCCATGTATGAAGAGTTCTATGGGTTAAGTTGCAAGCCGTTTCAGCTCAATCCCGATCCCAGTTTCTATTTCGGCAGCAAGCAGCACCGCCGAGCCAAGGCCTACCTGGAGTACGGCGTTGCCCGCAACGAGGGCTTCATCGTCATCACCGGCGACATTGGCGCCGGCAAGACCACCGTTGTGCGTGGGTTGCTCGGCAGCCTTGATGCCAACAAGGTTTGCGCGGCCAACCTGGTGAGCACGCAGCTCGACGCCGAGGACACCTTGCGCATCGTGGGGGCTGCCTTTGGTGTGCGGGTCAAGGACGTGGCCAAGGCCGATTTGCTGATGTCCCTGGAAGCGTTTCTGGTCAGCCAGTTGAGTCAGGGGCGGCGCTGTCTGTTGATTGTGGACGAGGCGCAGAACCTGAGTTCGCGTGCCGTCGAAGAGCTGCGCATGTTGTCCAACTTCCAGTTCGGCAAGCAAGCCTTGCTGCAGACTTTTCTGGTTGGACAGCCCGAATTCCGGGACATCTTGCGACATCCTTCGATGCAGCAATTGCGCCAGCGCGTCACGGCCACGTGCCACATCGGGCCGCTCGACGAGGATGAGACCCAGCGCTACATCCTGCACCGACTCAAGTGCGCCGGGAGCGCCGGGCGCCCGAGCTTTGATGATGCCGCGTTTGGGGCGATTCACCGCGCCAGCGGCGGCATTCCGCGGCGCATCAATTCGCTGTGTGATCGCCTGCTGTTGTTGGGCTTTTTGGGGAGCAAGGACAGCTTTGACCTCGCTGACGTGGAGGAAGTCGTGCGCGAAATGCAGGACGAAGCGGGCGGCGCTGCCAGTCGTCCTTTGCCACTGAGCGACTTCGGCAGCCTGGCCAGCCGACCCATGCCTTTGCGCGTGGATATCGACCCGACGCGCCTGCAGTTGCCCGCCGGTCTTGCCGCGGACCTGTCTGATCAGATAGCCAGTCTGGGTCAGGAGCGCCACGGTGACCGCTTGTTGCGCCTGGAGCGCAGCCTGTTGCGCATTGAACGCTTCAACCTGGAAATCCTGACTATGCTGCAAAAGATGGTCAACGCTGCCAAGAAACCCCCGGACGAAAGTACCCCATGAGTGTGACTGACCCCGACGCCCGGCTGGGCCCGGTGATGTGTGTGGTGGGCGCGCGCCCCAATTTCATGAAGATGGCGCCAATCCTTCGCGCGCTGGCGGCGCACCGTCCCGCCATGGCGATGCTGCTGGTGCACACCGGGCAGCACTACGACAAGGACATGAGCGACAAACTGTTCGAGGACCTTCGTTTGCCCCGACCCGACATCAACCTGGAAGTCGGCTCGGCCAGCCATGCGGTGCAAACCGCCGAGGTGATGCGCCGCTTCGAACCTTTGCTCGACGCCCATCGACCGTCTTGCGTCGTGGTCGTGGGTGATGTCAACTCCACCCTGGCCTGCACCTTGGTGGCGGTCAAGAAAGGCGTGCCGGTTGCGCATGTGGAGGCCGGTCTGCGCAGTTATGACCGCGCCATGCCAGAGGAAATCAATCGAATACTGACGGACCAAGTTGCCGATCGGCTGTACACCACCGAGCGCTCGGCCCAAGACAACCTGGCGCGCGAAGGCATCACGGCCGATCGCGTGTGCTTTGCCGGCAACGTGATGATCGACTCGGTGGTTTTCGGTCGCACGCATGCCCGCGACCCAGCGCAAACATTGCAAGCCTGTGGCGTGGCGTCGGGCCTCCTGAAACATGCCAGCGGCTACGGCGTGGTCACTCTGCATCGACCGTCCAACGTGGATCACCCCGAGACCTTGCGCGCGTTGCTCGAAACACTGGGGGAGGTCGCCTCGCGCCTGCCGCTGGTGTTTGCCCTGCATCCCCGCACCCGCGGCAACATCGAGAAGTTTGGCTGCACGACACTGATTGACCCAACGCGCATGGTGCTGTTGCCGCCACAGGGTTACCTGGAGATGCTAGGCCTCATGGCTGGGGCCACTGTTGTACTGACCGATTCGGGCGGATTGCAAGAGGAGACTACGGCTCTGGGCGTGCCGTGCCTGACGCTGCGCGAGAATACCGAGCGCCCGATCACTGTGGAGCAAGGCACCAACATCCTGGTCGGGCGCGACCGCGCCGCCATTCTCCAGGCAGTGGATGACATCATCGCCGGGCGGGGCAAGCGCGGCCGGATGCCCGAACTGTGGGATGGTCATGCCGCGCAACGCATTGCCGCTGATCTGTGGCAGTGGCTGTCGGCGCGCGCCAACCAGACGCCTCGCATCTAAAACGGCGGAACCTGTGATGACGGCAAACGCGATCACCAACGCTTTGACGATCGATGTCGAGGACTACTTTCAGGTGTCCGCCTTTGCGCCGCACATCGCGCGCGACGAGTGGGACAGCAAGGAATGCCGGGTTGAACGCAATGTCGCGCGCATCCTGGAGTTGCTCGACCATGCCCAGGTCAAGGCGACGTTTTTCACCTTGGGCTGGATCGCAGAACGCTATCCGCAATTGATTCGACGTATCGTGCAGGAAGGACATGAACTGGCCAGCCATGGCTACGGCCATGAGCGTGCCAGCGACCAGAATTGGGATTCGTTCTTTACCGATGTCAACCTTGCCAAGATCTTGCTGGAGGACCTGACCGGGGTCGAAGTGCGCGGCTATCGGGCGCCCAGCTTCTCCATCGGCAAGGACAACCAGTGGGCATTCGACTGCTTGTTGAAGGCTGGCTACCGTTACAGCTCCAGCATCTATCCGATTGCGCATGACCACTATGGCATGCCTGATGCGCCGCGCTTTGCCTACGAGGCGCGCCCGGGCTTGCTCGAAATCCCTGTCACCACGCTGCGTTTGCTGGGTCGCAACTTCCCGTCCAGTGGCGGCGGCTACTTCAGATTGTTGCCCTACGCGCTGTCGCGCTGGATGCTCAGACGCGTCAACCAAGGTGATGGCGAGGCGGGGATCTTCTACTTTCACCCCTGGGAGATTGATGTCGATCAGCCCCGAGTGAAAGGCGTTGGCGCCAAGACCCGCTTTCGGCATTACGTCAATATCGATCGCGTCGAGGGTCGACTCAAGCGCTTGTTGGACGACTTCAAGTGGGGCCGGATGGACGATGTCTTTCTGCGCCGGAAAATCGCCCAGCCGCAAGCCAGGGCGGCCTTGGCCTGAATCGCCGTGCTGAGCGTGCACCAGCTTCAAGCGAGCGATCGCGAGACCGCCGGGCGCTGGGACGAGTTCGTCCTGGCCTGCCCGCAGGCCACCTTCTTTCACCGCGCCGGCTGGCAACGCATCTTGCGTGAGGTGTACCGGCACGACGCCTATTATCTGTACGCCCAAGAGCAGGGGCTTATTTGCGGGGTGTTGCCGCTCGGTCACGTCAACAGCTGGTTATTCGGCAACTCGTTGACCAGCCTGCCTTTTGCCGTCTATGGCGGTGTGGCCGCGAGCAGCCCCGACGTGGCGGCGGCCCTGGTCGCAGAGGCCCAGGCACTGGCTGTGAAGCTGGGTGTGGCGCACCTGGAGCTGCGCCACGTCGAAGCACAACGCCCGGATTGGCCGACGCAAGACTTGTACGTCACCTTTCGCAAAGAAATCCTGGCCGATGAGGAGGCCAACATGCTGGCCATCCCGCGCAAGCAGCGCGCGATGGTGCGCAAAGGCGTCAAGAACGGACTGCTCAGTGCGATTGACCCCGATGTCGAACGCTTCTTTGCGCTGTATGCCGACAATGTGCACCGTCACGGCACGCCGGCCATGCCCAAGCGTTACTTTCGGGCGCTGATGGCCGAGTTCGGCGCCGACTGCGAAGTCCTGACCGTCACTGCCCCAGATGGTCGCCCGCTCAGTAGTGTGATGAGTTTTTACTTCAGGGACGAGATACTCCCCTACTATGCCGGCGACGATGAACGGGCCCGCGAGCTCGCCGCCAATGACTTCAAGTACTGGGAATTGATGCGCCGTGCCTGCGCGCGTGGTCTCAAGGTGTTTGACTATGGACGCAGCAAACAGGGCACCGGGTCGTACGCATTCAAGAAGAACTGGGGTTTTGAGCCGCGGCCACTGCACTACGAGTACTGCCTGTACAAGCGCGACGCCATCCCACAAAACAACCCGTCCAATGCCAAGTACAAGTTACTGATCGAAACCTGGCGGCGCATGCCGATCTGGCTGGCCAATTGGCTGGGTCCCTTTGTCGTACGCAATCTGGGTTGAGTGCCGACATGGCCAATCTGCTTTACCTGGTACACCGCTTGCCCTACCCGCCGAACAAGGGCGACAAAGTGCGGTCCTACCACTTGCTCAAGCACTTGGCGGCGCAGCACCAGGTGTTTCTGGGAACCTTCGTGGACGACCCGCTCGACGAAGTTCATGTTCCTACTGTGCGCACCCTTTGTACCGAGTTGCAGGTGGCAAGACTGCACCCACGCCAAGCCAAGCTGCGTAGCGCCTTGGCGCTGCTCGGCGCCGAAGCGCTGACGCTGCGCTACTACCGAGATGCGGGCTTGGCTCAATGGGTTGACCGCCTGGCGCAGCGCCACGCGATCGACGCGGTGGTGGTTTTTTCGTCGGCCATGGCGCAGTATGCCCAGCGATTGCCCCAGATTCCGATGCTGGTGGACTTTGTCGATGTTGACTCGGCCAAATGGTCGGAGTACGCCGGCAAGCACCGCTGGCCGATGTCCTGGCTCTATCGCCGCGAAGGTCAGTCCTTGCTAGCCTATGAGCGTCTCGTGGCCATGCAGGCCAGGCGCTCATTCTTCGTGACCGAAAAAGAGAGCGCGCTATTTGGACAACTGGCTCCTCAGTGTGCGGCCAAAGTCGACACGATCAGCAATGGTGTGGATGCCGAATTCTTTGCGCCGGATGCGGGCAGGCCCTCGCCGTTTCTGGCCGCGCACGCGAATGCTGGCGCGACCGGGGCCGAGATACCGATCGTGTTCACCGGCGCAATGGACTACTGGCCCAACATCGACGCCGTGGTCTGGTTTGTCAGCGATATCTGGCCCACTTTGCGTCGTCGCTGGCCGCAATTGCGCTTTTACATCGTTGGGCGCAGCCCACCTGCAGCAGTTCAATCGCTCGCGGGCGATTCGGTCTTGGTAACTGGCACGGTGCCGGATGTTCGTCCCTATCTGCAGCATGCGGCAGTAGTGGTGGCCCCGCTGCGGGTGGCACGCGGCATCCAGAACAAGATCCTGGAGGCGATGGCGATGGCCCGGCCCGTGGTGGCGGCGCAATCCTGCGTCGCGGCTATTGATGCGCAGGCGGGGCAAGAACTGCTTGGCGCCGATTCGGTGGCCGACTATGTGACTGCCGTCGCGCGCTTACTAGAGAATACGTCGGAGGCCGACGCCATTGGCGCTGCCGGGCGCCAACGGGTGTTGGCCAGTTACAGTTGGGCGGCGCACTTGTCGCGCATCGACCGCTATCTTTCGCCCTCCGCCCCGAGTTCTTCCAACAAGTCCGCGACACATGAAAGGTCCCCCCCAACCGGGGGACCAACGTGGCGTCTGAAGCAACGCCATGGCGACGCTTGCGCGAACCGCGGCCTGGCGCAAGGCCTTGCCCCAGGTCGTGATCGCCATTGTGGCGATCCTGCTGCTGTATCGCGAGACCGCGCTGGCCATGGTCACCATCTGGTACCGGTCCGAGACTTTCACGCACGCCTTTGTGGTGCCGCCGATCGTGGCCTGGCTGATCTGGCGCAAGCGTGCGCAACTGGCGGCGTTGACGCCCCAGCCCATGCGCTGGGTATTGCTGCCGATGGCTGCGGTCGCCTTTGTTTGGTTGCTGGGTGATCTGGCTGCGGTCAACGCGCTGACGCAACTGGCGCTGGTCACTCGGCTAGTGTTGACGGTGCCGGCGCTGCTGGGCCTGGCGGTGACGCGCTGCATCCTGTTTGCCTTGCTGTTCCTGTTCTTTGCGGTGCCGTTGGGTGAGTTCCTGATGCCGCAGATGATGGCGTGGACGGCGGACTTCACGGTGCTGGCGCTGCGTCTTTCAGGCATTCCGGTGTTCCGCGAAGGCTTGCAGTTCGTGATCCCGTCGGGCAATTGGTCGGTGGTCGAGGCCTGCAGCGGCATTCGGTACCTGATTGCGTCGGTAACGGTTGGAACGCTCTTCGCTTACCTCAACTACCAGTCGACCCGGCGGCGGGTTGCCTTCGTGCTGGTGTCGTTGCTGGTGCCGATCGTCGCCAATTGGCTTCGCGCTTACATGATCGTCATGCTGGGCCACCTTTCGGGCAACCAGCTCGCGGTGGGGGCCGACCATTTGATTTATGGCTGGGTTTTCTTTGGTGTGGTGATTTTGCTGATGTTCATGATTGGCGCGCGCTGGAGCGAGCCTGAGCCCCAGTGCTGGGCTCGACTCATCTTGAATCCGCGCCAACGCGTACCGTGGTCGGCGCAACCAATGCCGCTTGGTCGTGGGGACTGGTCGCTGCCTTGCTGGCCTTGGCAGCGCCCGCACGGCACGCTCTGGCTGCTGGACAACGCCAAGTCACCACAAGTCGGTGCGATGACGACGCCCACCGCATTGGCGGGCGACTGGCGCCTGAGCGGTTCGCCAATGGCGGCCTTTGAGCCGGCTTTCAGTAACCCGTCAGCCCGTGCAGGGAGCTATCCGCGTCGAATGGCGGCAAAGGTTGGTCTGTACCTTGGCTACTACCGCAATCAGAACTACCAACACAAGTTAATCAGCTCTGACAACGTGTTGGTGCGGTCCAAGGACCCTAATTGGAGCCAAGTTGCCAGCGCCAGCCGAGTAGCCCAGATCGGGCCGCAGCACTTGGCGGTTCGAACCGCCGAGCTGCGTGCCGTATCGCTGGCCAATGGCGCTACGGTTGAGCGGCTGGTGGTGTGGCAGATTTACTGGATAAACGGCACTTTTACAGCCAGCGATTACCTGGCTAAAGCTTATAGTGCCTGGTTCAGATTCACGGGGCGTGGTGACGATAGCGCGGTCATCGTCGTGTACGCCTCAAAAGACCAAATCGACGGATCCGAGGCGCTGCTGCAGTCGTTCCTGTCGGACAACCTGTCAGCGATCGAGGCATTGTTGGCGCAAACCCGACAAAGCCGGTGACCGGCTGTCCCCAACTGATTTTGAAGAGAAGCATTTTGGAGGTATCGAGATGAGCGTGGTAGCAGTCATTGGTTTGGGCTATGTGGGCCTGCCCCTGGTGGTGGAGTTTGGCAAGCATTTTCGCACGATAGGTTTCGACATCGCCGTGAACAAGGTCGAATCCTGCCAGCGCGGGGTCGATCCGTCGCGGGAGTTATCCGATGATGAGATGCAGGCCTCACCCCATGCGGTCTACACTGCGGACCCAGGCGATGCTGGCCGAGGCCGACATGATCGTGGTGGCGGTTCCTACGCCGGTGGACGACGCCCATCCCCGATTTCCGCCCGCTGATTGGTTCGAGCACCAGCGTCGGACGCAATATGAAGAAGGGCGCCGTGGTGGTGTACGAATCCACCGTTTATCCTGGTGCCACCGAGGAGGTTTGCATTCCGGTGCTGGAACGCGAATCCGGGTTGAAATGGAAGCAGGACTTCTTCGTCGGCTATTCCCCCGAGCGCATCAATCCGGGCGACAAGGAACACACGCTGACCAAGATTCTCAAGATCGTCTCGGGCGACAGTCCCGAGACCTTGGAGAAGGTGGCCAAGCTGTATGAGACCATCATCCTGCCCGGCGTGCACCGGGCGTCAAGCATCAAGGCCGCCGAGGCGGCCAAGGTGATCGAAAACACCCAGCGCGACCTTAACATCGCCTTGATGAACGAGCTGTCGATCATCTTCGACAAACTGGGCATCGACACCACCGAGGTGCTGGAAGCCGCCGGCACCAAATGGAACTTCCTGCGCTTCAAGCCGGGCCTGGTCGGCGGCCACTGTATTGGCGTCGATCCCTATTACCTGACCCACAAGGCCGAAATGCTGGGTTACAACCCACAGGTGATTCTGGCCGGTCGACGCATCAACGACGGCATGGGCAAGTTCATTGCGGAGCAAACCATCAAGAACATGATCGCCGCGGGCAGCTACATCAAGGGTGCCAAGGTCAACGTGCTGGGTCTGACCTTCAAGGAGAACTGTGGCGACTGCGCAACTCCAAGGTGATCGACATCATCAACGAGCTCAAGTCCTATGGCGTGGAAGTGTTTGTGACCGACCCGCAGGCGGAGTCGGATGAAGCCGTGCACGAGTATGGTGTGCCTTTGTTGCCGTGGGACGAGTTGCCGCGCGGATGCAATCGTGGCGGCGGTCGCGCACCAGGAATTCGCCAGCCTGTCGATGGAAGACTTTGGCAAGAAGCTGGTCAAGGGTGGTGCCTTCATCGACGTAAAGGCCGCCTTTGATGCCAAGACTATTCGGGCGGCCGGTTACAGGCTCTGGCGCCTGTAACTCCCGTCATTGCGAACGAAGTGAAGCAATCCAGGACTCCTGAACCCATGGATTGCCACAGCCTGCGGCCTCGCCATGACGAGCGCCCTTCTTGACCAGTCTACGCAACATGCTCGGTGACACGCGTCCGTTGGTACTGCATGTGATGTACCGTTTCGACACCGGTGGTCTGGAAAACGGCGTGGTCAACCTGATCAACCACATGCCCGCCGATGCCTACCGCCACGCTGTCCTGGCGCTGACCGAGGTTACTGACTTCAGCCAGCGCGTCCAGCGCAAGGACGTCGAGTTCATTGCCCTGCACAAACCGCCCGGCCATGGCATCTGGCAGTACCCCAAATTGTTCAGGCTCTTCCGTCGTTTGCGTCCCCATATCGTGCACAGCCGCAACCTGGCCGCCCTTGAAGTACAGGTGCCGGCCTGGGCCGCGGGTGTGCCAGTGCGCATCCACGGCGAACATGGCCGTGATGTCGGCGATCTGGATGGCAGCAACGTCACGTACCAGCGTATGCGTCGCGTCTACAAGCCCTTTGTGCACCGCTACATCGCCTTGTCGCGCGACCTGGACGACTACCTGGTCCAAAAGGTACACGTGCCACAAGGCAAGATTACCCAAGCCTACAACGGCGTCGATACCGACCGATTCTGTCCGGCACCCGATGGTCCACTAACCATTGCGGGTTGTCCTTTTGATCCCGCACAGCATTGGCTGGTGGGTACCGTCGGACGCATGCAGACCGTCAAAGACCAGACGCTGCTGGCGCGGGCCTTTGTGCAGGCCCTCCAAACCGATCCCTCGCTGAAGCAGCGTTTACGCCTGGTCATGGTGGGCGAGGGGCCCTTGCGCGCCAAGGCACAGGGCATTCTGGAGGCTGCGGGTGTGGCGGACCTGGCGTGGTTGCCCGGCGAACGCAGTGATGTGGCAGACGTCATGCGCGGCCTGCATGCCTTTGCGTTGCCATCGCTGGCAGAAGGCATATCCAACACCATTCTCGAAGCCATGGCCAGTGGGTTACCGGTTATCGCCACCGCCGTTGGGGGCAATGCGGACCTGGTGCACCAACCAGACACTGGTGTTGTCGTTCCCGCAGCCAACGTGGAGGCTATGGCACGCGAACTGGTCAGACTGGCAAATGACCAGGAGCGCTGCCTCAAAATGGGACACGCAGGCAGGCAGCGAGTTCTGGATCGATTCAGTATGAACGCCATGGTTTCGACCTACCAAAATGTGTACGACAGTCAGTTGCGCGCATCGCTTTCTTGATATATTTCGTTAGCCAGACCAGACTAAGCCGCCACTTGGGAGAAATCGATGCAGACCGTCAATATGTTGCAAGCCAAATCGTCACTATCGCGTTTGGTGGACGTCATTGAGCAAGGTCAAGAGCGCGAGATCGTGATCGCGAGAAACGGCCGCCCTGCAGCCCGACTGGTGCCAATGGAACCTTCTCCACCTGCGAGCCGGATTGGTGTGGCCAAAGGTCTGTTTACCGTCCCAGACAGTATCGATGCCAATAACGTTGAAGTAGCCACCCTTTTTCTCGGCGGGGTGCCTACTTGAACCTGCTGCTTGATACGCATGTCGCGTTGTGGGCCATCACCGACAGTCCCAAATTGCCGCCCAAAGCGCGTGAGCTGATTCAGGCCCCCACGACAACGGTTTGGGTGAGTGCGGCAAATATATGGGAGATCGCAATCAAGCGCGCGCTGGGGCGTGGTGACATGCCGGTTTCTAGCCAGGACGCAGTGCGTTTTTTTCGACAGTCTGGATACCGATTTCTGAACATAGAACCAGAGCATGCCATGGCCGTGGAAGAGCTGCCAGCGCACCATCAAGACCCATTCGATCGAATATTGGTAGCGCAGGCACTCGTGGAACCTATGCGATTGATGACCCACGACCCCTTGGTAGCCCTCTATAGCGACACCATCATCAAGATTTAGTACGCTTCCCTAAGCAATAACAACCCCATGTGCGGCATTACCGGAATTTTTGATACCCGAGGCACCAGCGACATCCCTCGGGCCGTGCTGCAGCGCATGAATGACTCGCAACTGCACCGCGGCCCCGACGAGGGCAGCCTGCATGTCGAGCCCGGTGTCGGCCTGGGGCATCGGCGCCTGTCGATCATCGACATCGCCACCGGCCAGCAACCGCTGTTCAACGAGGACGGCTCGGTGGTGGTGATCTTCAATGGCGAGATCTACAACTACCAGCAACTCATCCCCGAACTGCAGGCGCTGGGCCATGTGTTCCACACCAAGAGCGACACCGAAGTCATCGTGCACGCCTGGGAGTCCTGGGGCGAAGACTGCGTCAAGCGCTTTCGCGGCATGTTTGCCTTTGCCCTGTGGGACCGCAATCAGCAGACCTTCTTCATGGCGCGCGACCGGCTGGGCGTCAAGCCGATGTACTACGCGCTGCTCGACGACGGCACCTTGCTGTTCGGCTCCGAGCTGAAGTCGGTCTTGGCTCACGGCGGTTTGCGCCGCGACATCGACCCCCTGGCGGTGGAGGAATACTTTGCGCTGGGTTATGTGGCCGAGCCGCGCACCATCTTCAAGCAGGCCCGCAAACTGTCGCCAGCCCACAGCCTGACCCGTTGGGTGCCTTTCTGTCGGGCGGCGTCGACAGCAGCGCCGTCGTGGCGATGATGGCAGGCTTGTCCGACACCCCGGTCAACACCTGCTCGATCGGCTTTGACGACCCGGCTTTCAATGAATCAGAGTTTGCCCAAAAGGTGGCGGACCGTTACCACACCAATCATCGGCTGGAAGTGGTGCAGAGCGACGACTTCGACCTGATCGACACCCTGGCCCGCCTATACGACGAACCCTATGCCGACAGTTCGGCCATCCCCACCTACCGCGTCTGCCAACTGGCGCGCAAGCATGTGACCGTAGCCCTGTCGGGTGACGGTGGGGATGAGTCCTTTGGTGGCTACCGGCGCTACCGCATGCACCTGATGGAAGAGCGCATGCGCGCGGCCTTGCCGCACAGCGTGCGCCGGCCCTTGTTTGGCACGCTGGGGCGGCTCTATCCCAAGGCCGACTGGGCGCCGCGCGTGTTTCGCGCCAAGACCACCTTTGAGGGCCTTGCCCGCACTTCGGTGCAGGCCTACTTTCACACCGTCTCGATTCTGCGCGACCCAATGCGCGAGGCCTTGTTCAGCGCCAGCTTCAAGACCGAGCTGGCCGGCTACAACGCCCAGGATGTGTTCAATCGCCACGCCGCCCAGGCGGGTACCAGCGACCCGCTGGCCTTGATCCAGTACCTGGACCTCAAGACCTACCTGGTGGGTGACATCAACACCAAGGTTGATCGGGCCAGCATGGCGCACTCGCTGGAAGTGCGCGAACCGCTGATGGACCATGAACTGGTCGAGTGGCTGGCCTCACTGCCGTCAAGCCACAAGATCCATGGGCAGGAAGGCAAATATATCTTCAAGAAGGCGATGGAGCCGCACCTGCCACACGACGTGTTGTACCGGCCCAAGATGGGCTTTTCGGTGCCGCTGGCGCGCTGGTTCCGCGGCCCCTTGAAGCAGCGGGTGCGCGACGCCGTGCTGGGACCGCGCCTGGCCGCCACCGGCTGGTTTGACC
>JADKDJ010000020.1 GCA_016718405.1 Candidatus Rhodoferax odensensis | reverse complement strand
GGCCACCAGGCCCAGCAGTTCAAGCTGGCTCTCCACCGCCTCCAGCGCGTTGGTATCGGGCAATCGCTCAAAGCTGCGCCGCGCCATCGCCAGCACACGCAGGCCCTTGGCCGCAAGCGCCTGCGCCAGGAGAAGTTGGGCCGCGGTGTCGAGCGGCTCAGGTCCCGTCGGTGTCCATTGTCTGACGCAGCGTGGCAGCACGGACTCGGGCGCCCCCTTGGTGAAGGCCACACACGTTGTGTTGTTAAGGAGCGGGTCATGGTGGAAGGTGGTCATGCGCTTGCGCACGGCATCAAACGGTTGTTCTTGCACGCGGGGCAGGGCGGCATCGAGCAAAGTTTTGTCCAGGCCTGCACTCAAGGCGGCGAACACCAAGGCAGTCTCGGTCGGGTCGCCGCGCCACAGGCCCGCTTCGGTCGGGCTGGCGTCGTTGCACAGGGCGGCGGCGCGCAGCGTCTCCAGGGTGACCGGGTCGCTCACCGAATCACCCGGTACCCAGCGCTGGTCGCGGGCCAACACCAGCTCCGCGTGCATGCGGTTCTGGGTTAGCGTGCCGGTTTTGTCGGAACAGATGACGGTGATCGAGCCCAAGGTCTCCACCGAGGGCAGGCGCCGGATCAGCGCATTGACGCTGACCATGCGCCGCGCCCCCAAGGCCAGCAACACGGTGACCACCGCTGGCAGCGCCTCGGGTATGGCCGCCACCGCCAGGCTGATGGCGGTGAGCGCCATCAGCAGGGGTGACTCCCCGCATAACCCCACAACGAACACCGCCGCGCAGATGGCCAGTACCGCCAACGCCAGACGCTTGCCGAATGCCGCCAAGCGCAACTGCAGCGGTGTGCTGCGGTCCTCGGTGTCCAGCAGCAGTGCCACCTTGCCCAATTCGGTGGACATGCCGGTGGCCACCACCAGCCCGCGCGCGCGGCCATGGGTGGCGGTGGTTCCCTTGAACGCCATGTTGAGCCGGTCGCCCAGCGCATCGACGCTGCCCGCGGTCAAGGCGGCGGCGTGTTTGGCGGTGGTGACGGATTCACCGGTCAGCGCCGATTCGTCCACCTGAAACTGGGCGATGTCGATCAGTCGCAGGTCAGCGGGAATCTGGTTACCGGCTTCGAGCAACACAATGTCACCCGGCACGACCGTGGCCGCTGGCACCACATGAATCTGGCCACCGCGCATGACGGTGGCCTGAGCTGCGGCGAGTTGGCGCAGCGCCTGCATGGCCTGGTCCGCACGCCAAGTCTGCACGAAGCCGATGGCAGCGTTGAGTACCACGATGACCAGTATCACAATGGTGTCGGTCAGGTCGCCAATCAGGCCCGAGACCACTGCCGCGACCAGCAGCACCACCACCATGAAATCGCGGAACTGCTCTACCAGCAGGGCCAAGGGGCCACGGCGCGCGGTCGCCCGCAGTTCGTTGGGGCCATGACGCAAGCCGCGGGCTTGTGCCTCTTGGTGGGGCAAGCCGTGCGCCGGGTCGACCCCATGTTCTCGGGCCAACTCATGCGCCTCGCGCAGGTGCCAATCGGGAGGGATATCGGCCGGGCGGTCAGCGCCGGTGGATGGGTCGGCCATACCGCTTTCAGGTGCGTGCCGGGCGCGTTCGGTAGAAGCGCAGCGGAATGCCCGTCTCACTGACCTGAGCGGTTTGCAGAATCGACTTGCGCATACGGCCAACCACATGCATCTCACAGGGTTTGCAGTCGAAGCGCAAGGTCAGCCTCTCCTTCCCGTTGACCAGGGTCAGCGGCTCGGCCTTGACCGTGCCTTGTACGCCCGTGACGCCTTTGGCCTGCTTGGGGCACAGGCTGAGTGAGAAGCGCACGCAGTGTTTGGTGACCATCAGGCTGACTTCGCCCGGCTCTTCGTGGCTCTCGTAGGCAGCGGCAATGACCTTGACACCATGGCGGGCATAGAAGTCGCGTGCCGCCGTGTTGTGCACGTTGGCCAGGTAGCTCAGGGTGTCCTCGGGGTAGGGTACCGGTGGCTCGACCGGTGCCGCGCGTGGCGGTCGCACATAGGCGCCGGCGCGCGCCGCTTCCAACTGGGCCAAGGCTTCACGGCGCAGCGGGTTGAGCAGCGAGGCGGGCACAAACCAGGGCTGGGACAGCCTCAGCGTGACGGGCTCAGACGACGCACCCAGACAGAAGTCGCTATTGCCAAACTTGGACAGGTGCTCACGTAGCGCGGCCTGAGCCTGTGCAGGGTCCTTGGCCGGCATCTTGTCGAGCACCACCGTGGCGTGGCCCTGGTGGCCTTCTTCATCGGTCAGCGTCAGTGCCAGGCCATCTGGCGTTTCATCCAGCGCCACCCACACGCCCATGCGCCGGTCGCTGGAATGCCGCTCCAGGCCACGCACCCAGCTCATGTCGCGGTTGCGGTTGAGGGCGGTGCCCACGCGCAAGTCCTTGAGTTCGGCGACCGGGTCTTTGGGCACCACGCGCCACTTGCCCGCCCCGGCCTTGCCAACTACCTTGGCGGTGTTAAGCGCCATGCCGACCAGCTCTTGCTGCAGGTCGAAGTAGCACAGGCCGTCACCGTTGTGCAGCACGGCCTGCGAGTCGTCGGTCTGCAGTTCAACCCAGTCCGCTGCGACCTGAGTGACATACCCCAGGGGCACGCCGGGGTTCTTGGGCGTGTCCAACGCGGCCACGTCGATGTGTCGCTGGTGGACGAAGTAGTCGGTGAACTCGCGGTTGAAATTCTGGTTCGGGTCGGGCGTGAAGGTGAATGTGGTGCCGCCGCTGGAACTGCGTCCCAAGGGTTGAATGCCCTGGCCCCCACGCTTGCCACTTCGTGTGCTGCGCTGCCCCCCAAGGGGACGCATTTCACCTTGGGGCGGCCCAGCGGTGAAATTGCCCTCACGCGCCTCGATCAATTCGTCCAGCAGCTTGCGGTAGTGGGCGGTGATGTTCTTCACATACGCCATGTCCTTGTAACGGCCTTCGATCTTGAAGCTGCGCATGCCCGCGTCCACGAGCGCGCCCAGGTTGGCGCTCTGGTTGTTGTCCTTCATCGACAACACGTGTTTGTCATGTGCCACGAAGCGGCCAACGGAATCGACCACTTGGTAGGGCAGCCGACAGGCTTGGCTGCAGTCGCCCCGATTGGCGCTGCGCCCGGTGTGGGCGTGGCTGATGTAGCACTGGCCGCTGTAGGCCACGCACAAGGCGCCGTGCACAAAGTACTCCAACGTGCAGTGGGTCTGCGCCCGGATGGCGGCGATCTGGTCCAGGTTAAGCTCGCGCGCCAGTACGATTTGGGACAGGCCCACGTCTTGCAGAAAACGCGCCTTCTCGGGCGAGCGGATGTCGCACTGGGTGCTGGCGTGCAGTTGGATCAGCGGCAGATCGATTTCCAGCAGGCCCATGTCTTGAATGATCAGCGCGTCCACTCCGGCGTCAAACATCTGCCAAGCCAGTTTGCGCGCGCCTTCCAGTTCGTCATCGCGCAGGATGGTGTTGAGGGTGACGAAGATGCGTGCGTTGAAACGGTGCGCGCGCCGCACCAGCCGGGCAATGTCGGCCTCAGAGTTGTCGGCATGGGCGCGCGCGCCAAAGGACGGCCCCCCGATGTAGACCGCATCAGCGCCATGCTGAATGGCCGCGATGCCAATGTCGGCGTCTCGTGCGGGGGCGAGCAGTTCAAGCTGGTGGTCGGGGATGGACATGGCGCCAATTATCCCAGCGGCAACCGAACAGGGTGATCAGAGGATCTCGCCGCAAGCTTTGGTGATGTTGAAACTCGCGCATGGGTTCATCGGCACGGACGAGTGGGCAAGGGCCACTGCGCGCCATACCCGGGATGCTTAGACGCGGGCCAACACACTTCACCGTGGGACAGCTCTGGGCGGGCCGCCCAGCCCTGCAAAAGGATAACGCCTGCCATTGAGCAGGTTGCTCACAGGTGTGGAGCGCACCAGCAGGTGGTAGCTCAGCAGCGCGACGGCGGTGGTGGCGATGATGTTCAGGGTGATCTTGGCCACCGCTGGCAGCGCCGAGCCATACAGCAGCGCGCCAAAGCCAATCGTGGCCGGCATGTGAATCAGGTAAACCCAATACGAACTCTGTGCCAGGTAGCTCAAGACCCAGTGGGGTCGGCTGACATAGCGCAGAAACAGCCCGATCAGCGCAAAGCTCCACAGCCAGGTGCAGGCGTTGTACGCCAGCGCAAACCAGAACGTAAAGTTTGGAATCGTCACGCCATGATCGCGTTTGAGGCTTACCAACGTGAGCGCGGCAACAAAGCACAGCAGCCCCGCGCAAGCGTAGGCCGACCAGCGCCGCTGGTAAAGCGCCAGCAGTCGTTCGCGCTGCCCATACAGGGCCAGCCCGAACAGGTAGAACAGACCGTTGTGCAGCCACTCGGCCAGGGGAGGTATGAACGCACCGCTGGCGGTGACAATGCCATCCTTGTAGCTGGCACCCAGCACCGCCAGCGGCAGCGCCATCAGGGCTACGCCCCAGGCGCTGCCCGCCAGGCGATCAAACGCAGCCGAGAGCCATGCGCGCAGCGCTGACGGCGCCACTTGCGCCAGCGGGGTCAGCGCTGCGGTGAACACGCTGAACCACATCAGCATCCACAAGAACCACAGGTGCAGGGTGTTCCACTTCGGCGCGTCGTCGCGCGGGGGAATCAGGCTCGGGTCCAGGCCCCAGGCGCCGCGCACCATGCGGTGGACAAACAGCAGGGCCAATACCCCGCAGGCCGCGTAGAGCACCGGCCACAGCAGCGCAAACGGCAGGCCCAGGCGCATGAGTCGGTTCTTCAGCATGCCATTCACGCCGCGGCGCTGCACCAGCATGGTGACGAAGAAGCCCGCCAGAATGAAGAACACCGGCATGCGGAAACTGTGAATCAGCACCACCAGCAAGTCGGCCAGCTCACTGCTCTGGTTGTCGTGCCAGGGCAAGGGCGAGGGCGCCACCATGTAAATGACTGCCACGTGCAGCACCACGCCCAGCCACATCATCACGCCGCGCAGGTTGTCCAGTGCGCAGAGGCGGTCGAAAGAGGAGGGGTGTTGCGTCATGGCCTTGGTGCTTGTGGTGATCAGGCCAGACTGTAACGCCTCGCGCCCCGTCATCGCGAGCGCGGCGCGGCGATCCGGTGTCGCACACCAGGCCGCCTGGATCGCCGCGCTTTACGTCCGAGTTCGAACGCTGGTTCGCAGACTGGCGAGCATGGTGAGCGCCAGAATCCCCACCACCACACCGAGCGATACTGACACCGGGACCTTGTAGATATCGACCAAACACATCTTGGTGCCGATGAAGACCAGGATCACCGCCAGGCCGTAGTTGAGCAGATGGAACTTTGCTGCCACGGCAGCCAGCAGGAAGTACATTGCGCGCAGTCCCAGTATGGCAAACACATTGCTGGTCAGCACAATGAAGGGGTCGGTGGTGATGGCGAAGATGGCCGGGATCGAGTCCACCGCAAAGATCACGTCGGTGAGGGCCACCAGGCAGATCACCATCAATAGCGGCGTGGCGATGCGCCGCCCGTCCTCAATGGTCCAGAACTTCTCGCCGTCAAAGCGCTTGCTGACCGGCAGCACGCGGCGCAGCAACTTCAGCGCGGGGTTGTCGTCCAGGCTGGGCTCCTTGCCAGCGGCCCACCACATTTTGACGCCGGTGAGGATCAGGAAGGCGCCAAACAGGTACAAGATCCAGTGGAAATGCGCCAGCAGCCAGCCGCCCACCAGGATCATGACGGTGCGCAGCACGATGGCACCCACGATGCCGATCATCAGCACGCGTTTCTGGTACGCACTGGGCACCGCAAAGTAGGTGAACACCAGCAGGAACACAAAAATATTGTCCACCGCCAGCGATTTCTCGATCAGGTAACCCGTCAGGAATTCCAGCGACTTCTGATTGGCCAGCGCGGTGGAGCCGGTGCTGTCGTGCACTGCCCACCAGAACAGGCCGTTGAACAGGAAACTCAGCGCAACCCAGACCAGCGACCAGTTCAGAGCTTCCTTCACGCCGATGTCGTGCGCGCCCTGCTTGCGCAGCACGACAAAATCAATGAACAGGGACGTGAGAACGATGACCACGAACGTGGCCCACAGCCACAGGGGTGCAATGGTTTGCATGACAAGACCTCATAAAGTTTGGAAAACGCGCTTGCGTACTCCAAAAGGTCTTGCGTAAGCGGGGCCCGTTGGCCCCTTTTTGCGTGCTCCGGCTGCCACTGTGCAGTGACAACGTATTGACGAAACACACACGCTTGGTGGCTGGCACCAAGGTCGCTACTCCCCTTTCAGGTGGGCCGATTATCACCGCATGGCGCATAACCCCCAGCTGTCCGGGGGGATTGTGCCGGGAACAGGGCTGCAATAGCCACCGCTCGTCATCGCGAGCGCAGCTTGGCTATCCATGGTGGTGTGTCCGCCAAGGTGGATTGCCGCGTCGGCTGCGCCTTCTCGCAATGACGGGGGCAGCCGCCGCTCAGCGCCAGAAGCGGCGCCTGCGGGGAAATGGCCATGCCAGCCGACTCCTATTCCGACCGCAGCGCCTCCACCGGGTCCAACTGCGCCGCGCGCCGCGCCGGCAGCACACCGGCCAGCAGGCCAATGGCGATGGCCAGGCCTTCCGCCAGCAGCACAAACATCAGTGGCGTGTGCACCGGCAGGGCCGGTACCGCCAGGTGGATCAGCTGCGCCAGACCCATGCCCAGCAGCAGACCGATCACGCCACCCAGCGCCGACAAGGCCACCGCCTCACCCAGGAACAGTCCCAAGACCGTGCGCCGGGGCGCGCCCAGCGCCACCAGCAGGCCAATCTCGCCGGTGCGTTCGCGCACGGCAATGGTCATGATAGTGACAATGCCCACACCTCCGACCAGCAAAGAAATGCTGCCCAGCGCGCCGACCGCCATGGTCAGGACGTCAAGGATGTTGGACAGGGTGCGCAGCATGTCTTCCTGCGTGATGACGGTGAAGTCTTCGCGTCCGTGCCGGTTCTGCAGGGCGCGGGTGATGCTCTGCACCACCTGCGCGGCCGGGATGCCCTCGGCGTAGGCTACGTCCACCTTCATCAGGCCGTCGCGGTTGAACAGCTCCAGCGCGCGAGCGGCCGGTATGTAGGCGGCATCGTCAAGGTCGACGCCCAGGAACTGCCCCTTGCTCTGCAGCACGCCGATCACGCGGAATTGCAGGGCGCCGATGCGCACGCGCGCGCCCAGAGGGTTGGCGGCGCCAAACAGCTCGGTCTTGAGCGTGGAGCCCAGCACCACAAAAGGGCGGGCGTTTTCCAGGTCTTCGGCAGGCAGGAACTGGCCGGTCTGCATGCCCATTTTGTAGACCTGCAGCATGTCGGCGCCGACCCCATTGGTGGTGGTGCGCCGCAGCCGACCGTTGGCGCTGATTTCGGAGTTGCCCCAGACCATGCCCGAGACGCCCGTGACATGCGGCAGATTCGCCAGCAGCTTTGCGTCCTCCAGCGTGATCGGGCGCACCGAACTGGGAATGCCGGTAGGCGCCGGGCCGGATGTCTTGACCTTGCCGGGCGAGATGCTGGCAATGTTGGTGCCAAACTGCGTGAACTCGGCCAGCACAAAGCGGTGAATGCCCTCGCCAATCGAGGTCAGCAGGATCACCGCCGCAATGCCCACGGCAATGCCCAGCAGGGTCAGAAAGCTGCGCAGGCGCTGCGCCGTGATGGCGCGCAGGGCCAGACTGACAGAGTCGATCAGTAGCATGGCAAGTCGTCGCAGGGCCGTCCCAAGACGACTCTTGGCCCCTCGGGGGCAGCGCAGTACGTGAAGCGACAAGCGTGGGGGTCATTTCTAGCGTTTGGCCAGTGCCTGCACCGGGTCCAGTTGGGCCGCGCGCCGCGCTGGCAGCACGCCGAACAAAATGCCGGTAACCAGCGCCGTGCCCAATCCGGCCAACACCGCCCAGTCCGGCGGGAAAGCCGGGAAGGCCGGGTACAGCTGGCGTATCAGGGCCGCGCCCAGGTGCCCCAGCGCGAAGCCAACCAGGGCGCCGGCCAGTGACAGCATGGTGGCCTCGGTCAGGAACAGCAGGCGGATCACGCCGCCGGTGGCGCCCAGCGCCTTGAGCAGGCCGATTTCGCCAGTGCGCTGGGTGACGGACACCAGCATCACGTTCATCACCAGAATGCCTGCCACGGCCAGGCTGATGGCGGCGATGCCGGCCACGCCCAGGGTGAGCGCACCCAGCAGCCGGTCGAAGGTGGCCAGCACCGCGTCCTGCGTGATCACGGTCACGTCCTGCTCGCCCTCGTGGCGCAGCCGGATGATCTCGGTGGCCTGCGTCTTGGCGGCGGCGATCGCCTCTCGCCCATTGGCCTCGATCAGGATGCGGAACAGCGTGTTGCTGTTGAACATGGCCTGCGCCAGCGAGACCGGAACGATCACCAGCTCGTCGGTGTTCATGCCCAGCCCCTGGCCGCTGGCGGCAAGCACGCCCACGATGCGAAAGCGCCGGTCGCCAATACGCACCAGCTGGCCCAGGGCGGGCTCGACGCCAAAGACTTCTTCGCGCACCTTGGCGCTAATCACTGCCTCGGCAGCGCCTGTGCGCCAATCGCCATCGGCCAGAAAGCGACCTTGCCCCATGGTCATGTTGCGGACCTGATGTACCGTGCCGTGGTCCCGGCTATCAGCACCTCGCGCAGCTTGCCACCAAAGCTGATCTCGGATGCCCACGGTCAGCGGTGCGACGCGCACGATGGCACTGGCACGCTGCAGCGCTTGGGCGTCGTCGATGGTCAGGTCGCGCGTGGTGTTGGTGATGGCGTTACCCGCGCTGAAGCCGCCGGTTTGCGAACGCCCTGGCAAAACGATCACCAGATTGCTGCCCAGGGATGAGAATTCGCTCACCACATAGCGCCGCGCGCCGTCGCCCAGCGCCGTGAGCACCACCACGGCGGCCACGCCGATGGCCATGGCCAGCACCAGCAGCGAGGCGCGCAGCGGGTTGCCTGTGGCCGCCATGCGCGCGAAGCGGATCAGGTCGGCGCCGCGCATGGTTGTCATGGCTTCGCCGCGATCACGATTCAATCAACTCAAGGCCGGGCACCCGGCCAAAATCCCGAGCATTGGCTGTGACCAGTTTGGCGGCTTGAAGTAGCGCAGTGGCCGCGATGAGGGCGTCGGGCAACTTCAGCCCGGTCTCACGTCGAATCCGCGCGGCCTCGTCGGCGACTGCCGCGTTTACGCTCACCAATTGGCAAACGTCCAGTAGCGCGCGCCGCGTCGAGCGAGTCTGCTGTGTGTCGTGGCCATGCGAGTACTTCCGCTCGAACGATGGCGGAAATGTGGGCAAGCCCGCTGTGCACATGGTCATTGAGTAATTCGATGGTTTGCGCTGGCAGTGCGTCATTCAGAAACAGGATCAGGACGCTGCTGTCAAATACCAACGGCCTAACTGGCACAGACGCCGGCGCCACCATTCAGCGCCCCATTCTGACGGGATTTGCAAGCTCGGCCAGTATCACTTCACGTTTGCCGTGCCCCAGCGCACCGCGCGCGCGGCGCAGAATGTCAGTAAGCGTTGGTGAAGCCGCGTCGGCCGGTTGTTCGTCCAGCACCACCAGAACTCGGCGGGGGTTCGATTGCGGTGGCGGTGCGGTTCCGAGCCAGATCACCTGGTTGCCCTGTAATTGAGCCTCATAGCTGTGCAACATGGGTCTGGCCTTTCATCCTTGAGCTATCGATTTTAGTGAGTTCATGATTTCCGCAAGTACCTTGCTTCGGCAGCGCTTTGTCGATTTCATGCGCGCCAGCGGACTTCGCCATCCGAGACCACCGGCTGCGCGCGGCCCAAGGCTTCCAGGGTGTCGAGAATGCGGGGCAGGCTTTTCTTCCATGCGCCACGGCTGGTGAAGTGCGCGGCCAAGCCGGGCAGTGTCAGGGCGGCATTGGCACTGGTCAGCACCCGCGCCACGGCGCGAACCTGCTCGGGCAACGTGGCGGGCCAGGGCAGGGCGGTGGTGGCTGCAGTCGGGCCTGCTGCCTCGGATGAGAGTTCGGCGGGCGTTTCAAGTGCCAAATCGGCCTGCAACGCTTTCTGTGATTGATCAGCTAGCTCCTGATTAGATAGCGCTTGGCGGCTGGTCGGGTGTTGAACTCCGGTCGCAACCAGCGCACGTGCGCCCGGCCTTTTCCTCTGCCGCGCGTGGGCGTTGAGCGCCACCAGGCGCGACAGCAGTTCGTCGGTGGCGGGTTGGTCGCTCCAGCCGTAGGCCGCCAGCACGGCGGCGTCCAGCTCGTCGTGCAAGTCCCGAGCACGCCGACCAGGCCCGGGTGTGGATGGCTTTCTCCTTGGCGGTCAGCGCTCGGCCTTCGCGCAGGGCTTCGAGGACGTTGTAAAGGCCGGTGAGGGTGAGGGGCTTGTTCTTGCCTTCCTGGCTGCTGTGTTTGTCTGCCTTGTGGCTGTGATTGCCTTCCTGGTCGCTGTGATTGCCTGCTGGCGGTGCGGCAGCCGGGCGCTTGCGGGGCCCCATGGTGCCAAATGCGCACAAATCGGCCCCCCGAGCGCCAACCGCCGCACCACCAGCGAGTCGGGCGTGGTTGGCGTGGCGGCCAGAGAAGACGGATGTCCCAGCACGCGTTTGCGGTGGGCGTCGATTTGTTCGGCCAGCGAGGCGATGTGGCTGCGCAGTTCGGGTGAGGCCGGTGTCTTCGTCGGGGAAGGGGAAGGTTTCGAAGCAGCGGGATTTGATGTAGCGTGGGTCGTTGCCTACACCCAACCGACCACCCACTGCCAGTGCCCACGCCTCATGCACGCGGCTGGACAGCACGCCGAGGTGAAACGCGTCGTTGATCGCAATGGCAATCAGCATGTTGTCGGGCAGGATGCTGGCGTCCAGAAACTGGAAGGTACGGTGTTTGGCGGTTTCGACGGTGGCAATAAAGCGCGGCAGGCCGAGAGTTGCTTGCGCATCTCCTGGCGGGGTTGCCGAAGAGCCACCACAGTTTGGCGTAACCCGCGCCGTCTTTGCTCGTTCCTTTGACGTCCCGCTCCGGCTTCACGCGCTCCAGTAGTCGTTGGTACACGGTTGGGTATTGGCTTCGCAGTTGCTCGGCGCTCAGCTCGAAGGCGTCAATCACCATCACGCCGCGCGGCGTGTCGGTCAAGTCCGGCCATTGCGGTAGCTGTGGATATGACGCGCTAGCTCCGGCACCGTGCCCAGTCCCAGTGCGGCGGCTTCCTCGGGCGCGACGATGAACCCGGCGCCGGTGCAGCTTCACGCCGGGCGAGGAGATGTTGGCGTTGGCTTGCAGTACCACCGCGCCTATCACGCCCGCCCCCACGCTCAGATCAGCATGAATCAACCCAGTTCGCTCGGTCAGCGCGACCGTCACTTCGCCAAACTCGCCGGTCTGCTCCGAAGTCACGGTGAGTAGGCGGCCTGGGGTGTCGCTGCGGGCCGCTGGTGATTGGGGGTCAGAGCCCGATTTCGTTCGGGGTAACGCGCTTCGGCCCGGCGACTGTCCTGAATCGGGATCTGACCCCCATTCCCCGGCTCTCTCGCCTACGGTCATGGCGATCCGAACGGCGGCGCCATTCGCACTGTCCACCCAAGGATGGTCTGGAATGGCAAATGCCAAACCAAGCCTGCCGGCAGCGGGGCGCGGTTTGCCGGTGACCGATTTCTGGGCCTTTGACAGCATGAGGGCACCGGCAGACCGCGCCCGCGGCCCACCGACCCGTCGGCGCGAGACTTGCCAGAAAGAGACACGGCGCCCATCTCAGGGAAAACGCATTGCCCCATCCAGCGCCTGACACCACCCGCCGGTTGAAGGTCTGGCGCAAGCTGTTGGTGGTGATCAGGCCAAAGCGGCGAAGCTGCCCAATGGCCGCCAGCGACGAGGCCCGGCTCCACCAGTACATCACGAAGTCGGCGCTCTCGGGCACCTCCGGCCAGGCACTGCGCAGGGCCTGCACGTAGCCATCGCCCAAGGCGGCGCGCATGGTACTGGCGCCGATGAAAGGCGGGTTGCCCACGATGAAGTCGGCCTGCGGCCACCCTGCTTGCCGGGGCCGGACGTATTTCCACTGTGGCACTTGTGCCGCCTCGTCGGGCACCAGCGCGCCGGTCACCGGGTGGGGCTTGAAGGTGGCGCCGTCCCATCGGGTCAGCAACTGGCCGTGCGGGTCGTAGGCCAGCTCGGACTCGTCACTTTCCAGCACCGCGTCGCGGTGTTCGATGTTGCCAAAATCGTGCACCACGGGCTCGGCCACCGCCTTGTTGCCACGGGTACGGATGTGCCACTGCAGGTAGCCAATCCACAGCACCAGTTCGGCCAGCGCGGCGGCGCGCTCATTCAGTTCGATGCCCAGCAACTGCTGCGGCGTGACGGTTTCGCCTTCCAGTTCGAGCAGGCTTTGCGTCTGGCCCAGGGCTTCGAGTTGATTGAGCACTTCGCCTTCGAGGCGCTTCAAATGCTCCAGCGTTACGTACAAGAAGTTACCACTGCCGCAGGCGGGATCGAGCACGCGCGTGCTGCACAACCGGATGGTGAAACTGGCGCACCTGGGCGCGGGCCCTCGGCCATTTTTTGCGCATGCGCCTTGCCCCCGACAGCTGGGCTGCTCCTGCGCCTGCCAGCACCAGCGCGGCGGCCTGGGCGTTGGCCCAGTCGGCGCGCAGTGGCTCCACCACGGTCGGCAGCACCAGTCGCTCCACATAGGCACGCGGCGTGTAGTGCGCGCCCAGCGCGTGGCGCTCGGTGGGGTCGAGCGCGCGCTCCAGCAGGGTGCCAAAGATGGCCGGCTCCACCTCGCGCCAGTTGGCATTGGCCGCGTCAATCAGCAGGTCGATTTGCTCCTGATTCAGTAGCAGGCTGTAGCCATCCGACGCGGGCGACTTGAACAATTTACCGTTGAACCTGAGCACCTGCGTGGCCAACGCCGCGCTGAAGCCGCCACGGTCCATGTCGGCCCACAGGATGCGCAGCATCTGCTGCAGCGTGGCGGCATGTTCGCGGTGGGACTGCAGCAACCCCAGGAACGAGCCTTTGGGCAGCAACTCCCGTCTTCGGCAAACATCGAGAACAGGCAGCGGGTCAGAAAGGCTCGCAACGTGGTCCGGCTTGTGGCCGGATTGCTCCAGCGAGCGCGCCAGCTCGGCCAGTTTGCTGGCTACCTCGCGCGTCACGCGGGCGCTGGCGGTGGCCGGGTTCAGGCTCTCGGGGTCGCTCCAGATGGCGCGCAGCGTGGCCTGCACCTCGGGCCGAGCCAGGTCAGCCAGTTGCAGGCGGTGGCTGCGCGGGTCGGGGAAGGGCGTGTAGGTGGCGCCGCTTTGGCTGAATTCGGCATACACCTCAATCACGTTGCCCACGTCCACCACCAGCACGAGCGGCGGGCGCCCCTCGGCGGCGGGCAGGGCGCGGGCGTAGCCTTCGGCCTGGCTGCGGGCGCGCAGCAGTCCGTCATCAAAGCCCTTGGTCGCGCCAGCGCTTGAGCTTCTTGGCTTCCAGCACAAAGTGGCCACGGCGGTAACAGTCGATGCGCCCGGCGCTGCTGCCGCCGTCGCCGTGGCGAAAGCTGACCGGACGCTCGAACATGTAGTCCTGCGCGGGCGTGGGGTGGGTGCCGCCACTTCCAGCAGCTCGCACAAATAGTGACAAAACTTTGAGCGGCGGACAGCTCGGACGCGGTGACGCCAACCAGCGCCTACAAAATCCTCGGCGTTGTTGGCCGAACTGCCCCCTGTTGGTTTGTTCTGCGCGCGGATGATACCGGCGTGCTGGAGTGTCACGCTTGATGGCGCCGTCTTCCATCAGCAACTGACGCCGTGCGCGACGCCCAGGCTGGCGTCGTGCGTGACCACGATCAGCGTGACGCCTTTGGCGTTGAGGGGTTTCCGAGCAGGCGCACCACTTCATCGCCGGTGGTGCGGTCCAGGTTGCCGGTGGGCTCATCGGCCAGAATCACCGCTGGCTGCATGATGGTGGCGCGCGGAATGCCCACGCGCTGGCGCTGCCCGCCGGACAGTTCATCGGGCCTGTGGTCGGCGCGGTTTTCCAGCCCGTAGTCCTTGAGCGCCTGTGCTACCCGGGCGTTGCGCTGGCCGGTGCCAACGGCCAGCATCAGGGCAGGGCGATGCTCTCCGCCGCAGTCAGGCGTGGCACCAGGTGAAAACTCTGGAACCAAACCCGATGCGCTGGCTGCGCACCCCCGCTTGCTCATCGGGCGTCGGGGGTTGCGACGTCACGGCCTTCCAGCAAATAGGTTCCGGTATTGGGGCGATCGAGCAGACCCAGCAGGTTGAGTAAGGTCGACTTGCCCGAGCCCGACGGCCCCATCACCGCGACGACACCGGCGCCAATCGTCAACTGGAGGTTGCGCAGTGCATGCACTTCGGGGTCGCCGAGCAGAAACACACGCTGATCCCCGACAACTCGATCTGCGCGCTGCTCATTGGGTGGCTTTGTCATCGATCACATAGCTGGCGCCGACTTTGACGCCTTCGGCGTTCCAGGAGGTCACCACCCGGTCACCCCTGGCCAGGCCGTCCAGCACTTCGGTGTAAGATTCCCAGTTGGCCAGGCCCCTTCACTCTTGCGCTCTTCGAGCTCCGTCCGGCACCGGCTACCAGCACTTGCCACCTTCTTGGCAGCGCCGAGGTGGGCACGCGCAACACGTTCTCGCGCACCGACAGAATTACCTCCATCGTCCGCGCTGTAGCCTACCAGCAGGCGAGGCGGCTTGTCTTGCGGCGCCAGCGTGGCCTGATATCGACGGTGCGTGCCTGCTTCTCCACCGCCGATACGTAGGGCGCGACCCGTTTGACCGTGCCCGCGAAGGTTTGTTTGGGCAAGGCGTCGAAGCTGATCCGTACCGCCTGGTAGGCCTGGACCTTGGGCGCATCGACCCATCCATCGGTGCCCGCACGTACCAGGGCAACTGTCGTCAATCAAATCAATTGGGGGGCGTCGGCACGCCTGGCGGGACGGGTTGGAGCACTCACCAACCTCGCTCACAATCTTGGCTACCGTGCTTCGCAAAACGGGGCGTACAAGACGGTGCGGCTTTGCTCAACCGGGCGTTGAGCCGGGCCTGCGTTTGCGCTACATCGGCCTGCGCAGCGTCGCAGCTTACGCGCTTGGCTTTGTGCTTCGGCGCGAGCCTGCCTTTCGCGCGAGCCCGACACAAAGCCCCGGCTGCGTAGCGAGGCCTCGGCGCTTGGCCTCACTCTCGGCGTTGGCGGCCAGGGTGCACACACCTCGGCTACTCGCTTGCGCGCGTATCAACCTGCGCCGGGCGGCCAGTGCACCTGAGCTTGCTGGTCGTCGCGTTCCACACAGCTTCATCAGCAACTGGCTCCTTTTTGACCTTGTCGCCTTTCCTTCACCGCCAGGACCTCGATGCGCCCACCGATGGTGGCTGACAGCTTCGGTGTGTTGGCAGGTTTGACCGTTTAAGGGCGTGTTGGCAATACTCGCCTCGACGCGGCCGTTGTCGATGGTCTTGACCCGTATCGCACGGGGTTTGGGCCAGTTGATTCCACCACAGGCCGGTGATCACGATGGCTACGATCAGCAGCGCAAACAGCTTCAGACGACGAATCAAGGTTGACGACATGGGGGTTCTCACCGCAAGGGAGTTTTCATTCTAGGCGGCGACGGATCTGGGAAGATGCCCCGTGTCGGCCAGACGCCAGGCGCAAGTCTGACAGACGTGGATGCGGGCCGCGTGGTGGTCATTGTGGACATCCAACGGATGTCCGAGATTTTCTGCCTAAAAGTGGATGGGTGGGCATCTATTGGCTGCCCTTTCTGTATTTACCTTTACCCAGGAGACACTTCATGAGAAGCTTTCAAACTCTTGTTTGGCCTGATGGTCAGCTGCGCTGCATTCGCCGCCAGCGCCCAGACCGTCATCAAATTCAGTCACGTGGTTGCGGCTGATTACCTAAAGGCAAGGCGTCCGAGTCTCTTCGCCAAGAAGGCGGCCGAGCTGACCAAAGGCAAGGTCAAGGTTGAGGTATGCCAACAGCGCCTCTACAAGGACAAGGAAGAGATGGGGTCGCTGCAAATTGGGTCAAGTGCAGATGCTGGCGCCGTCGCTGGCCAAGTTTGGCCCGCTGGGTGTCAAGGAATTCGAGGCGTTTGACTTCCCATTCATCTTTGACGATACGACCGATCTTCACAAGATCACCCAAGGCCCCATCGGCGCGGGCCCGATGGGCTGCCGGAGCCCAAGGGCATCAAGGGCCCGGCGTTTCTTTGGGGACAACGGCTTCAAGTCTTTCTCGGCTAACACGCCGATCAAGTCCGCAAATGACATGAAAGGCAAGAAGTTCCGCATTCAGTCTTCCAAGGTGCTGGAAGAGCAGATTCGCAGCGCGTTTCCGGCGGCATTCCGCAGGTGATGGCGTTCTCCGAGGTGTACCAGGCATTGTAGACCGGCGTGGTCGATGGCACCGAGAACCCGATCTCCAACTTCTACACCCAGAAGATGCATTGAGGTGCAAAAGCACCTGTCGCTGACCAACCACGGTTACCTGGGCTATGCGGTGATCGTCAACAAGAAGTTCTGGGACGCACTGCCTGGGCTGGACGTGCGCGGTCAGCTCGAACAAGCCATGAAAGAGGCTACCGGTTCACGCCAACAAGATCGCGCAGGAAGAAAAACGACGCGTCCCTTGAGGGTGTCAAGAAGAGCGGCAAGACCGCTGTCTTATGTGCCAAATCCAAGGAAGAGCGCCTTGCTTTGAAGAAGGCCATGGCGCCGGTGCACAGCAAGATGGCCGATCGCGTTGGCAAGGAGACGCTGCAACAGATCTACCAGGCCACCGGTTTCGACCCGAACGTTGTAAGGATCGGCTTTTTCAAGTGATTGCAAGACATGGGACGCGGTAATCCACGTCTGCGTGTCTTTGCCGTGAGTCGCGGCAATGCGCCCGCTGCCACGGTTAATTCTCCTGATCGATAGCCCACCACCGGACTTGACACCATGAAAATACTTGATCACCTGGAAGAATGGCTCGTCACCTTCCCCGGCGGCCACGCTCATCATCTTTGTGGCGGTGGTGCACCGCTATGCCGCCGGGCTGGCCATTCCCGGCGTGCAGGACTGGTTGCTGTCGATCTCCCTGAGCTGGGCGCAGGAGCTCACCATCACCATGTTCGTGTGGATGGCTGTTCGGCGCGGCCTACGGGCGCACCGGCATTCACGTGGGGTGGATGTGCTGATCAACCGCCTGGATGACAAGATGCGGGCCAAGTTCATCGTGTTTGGCCCGCTGCGGGGCTCTGTTCACCGGCGTGGTGGCCACCTTTGGGGACGGGTTTGTGTGGGAACGGGCCCACTACTACTTCAAGTTGTTTGGCCTGCTTCCTGTGGAGGGCATTCCGGGAGGGGCCCACCACACCCGACCTGGAGTGGTCTACCCGGATTGGTTCTACAGCGCCATTCCACTGGGCACAAGCCTGATGTGTTTTCGCTTTCTGCAAGTGATGGTGAGTTTTCTTGAAGACCGGCGAGTTGCCGCACCATGATCACGGCCATGTTGATGGGCTGGATGAGGAAGTCCCCGGTGGACACCAACCCCTACGCTAAGAACGACAACTTGCATCCGGTTGACAAACGCGCCCATGACGGCCAAGGGATTCCAAATGAACGCGGCCATCATCTTTATCCTGCTGCTGGTGCTGATGCTCACCGGCATGCCGATCTCGATCTCGTTGGGCGCCTGACGGTTCGACCTTTTTGTTCGCCACCAACGTGCCGCTGGAGTCGGTCGCGCTCAAGTTGTTCACCGGCATCGAGAAGTTCGAGACTCGCGGCGATCCTGTCTTCATCCCTGCCTACAACTTTCTGACGCACGGCGGGGTGGCTCCGGCGCATGATCAACTTTGCCTCCAGCATGGTGGCCATTGGTACGGTGGCCTCGGTCTGGTTTACGGTGGCGTGCGCGCCGTTTGCAGCGGTGTCGGGCTCGTCACCGGCGACGGTGGTGGCCATCGGCTCCATTTTGCTTTGCCAGCTTTCGCTGGTCAAGGGCGGTTTTCTCCGCGCAGCTTTGGCGGGCGGCGTTATCACCACCTCGGGTGCGCTGGGCATCCTGATTCCCGCCCAGCATCGTGATGGTGATGTACCCGGTGGCCACCAACACCTCGGTGGGCGCGCTGTTCATGGCTTTGCTGCTGTGCCGGGCCCGGCCCTGGCCTGCGTGCTCGGTGGCGTGGCCTGGTACCGCGCGCGCAAGTTCAATCACCCGCGCCTGCCGAAAGCGAGTTGTCGAGCGCCTCAAGACCTTCAAGGCCTCGGCCTGGGGTTTGTTGTTGATCGTGATCGTGATGGGCGGCATTTACAGCGGCATGTTCACGCCCACCGAGGCGGCGGCCATGAGCGCGGTCTACAGTGTTCGTTGTGCGGGTGTTCGTCTACAAAGACATGAGTCTGAAGCTGACGCCGCGTGTGCTGCTCAACTCGGCCAACATAAAATGGCCATGCTGTTGTACATCATCACCAACGCGGTGCTGTTCTCCCTTCATCATGACCAACGAGAACATTCCGCAGGCGCTGGCCGCGGATGCTGGGCCACGGCCTGCCTATGACCACCTTCTTGCTGGCGGTCAACGTGATCCTGCTGCTGGCGGGTAACTTCATGGAGCCCTCCAGCATCGTGCTGATCTTCGCGCCCATCCTGTTCCCGGTGGCGATGAAATTGGGTATCGATCCAGTGCACTTTGGCATCATCATGGTGGTCAGCCATGGAGGTTGGCATGTGCCACCCACCGGTGGGGCTGAATCTGTACGTCGCCTCCGGCATCACCAAGATGGGTATCACGAACTCACCGTGGCGGTCTGGCCGTGGTTGCTGTCGATGCTGGGCTTCCTGGATGGTGGTGACCTCCGCTGGCCGGGCCTGTCGCTTTGGTTCCCGCGTATTCTGGGGATGATGGGGCTGAGCGTCAAACCGGGGCTGCAACGCGAACGCAGTTGCGGCCCTCGCTCTTGGCCTGGTACAAGGCTTGATCAGCGCGGCGGAGCAGCTCCTGTGATGTAAAGAAATGGCCCGCGGTGCTGCTGGCGACGCCGAAGCTCGCGGTAAACCGGATCTGCTGTGTTTCAAAGTTCGTTTGCAGCGCCTTCGACAAAGCCCATGCGCGAAACGCCCGACTAGATCCGCCGCCGCGCTTGCCGGGGTGTTGATCAGCAGCCCACGAATTCCCTCGCCACCGTAGCGGGCCAGTACGTCACCTTCGCGGTGAATCCGGGGTCGGATGTCGTCGGCCAGGGCGCGCAAACAGGCATCTCCAGCCTGGTGACCCAGGGTGTCGTTGATCCCCCTTGAAGTGGTCGATGTCAAAATGATCAGCGAGAGTGCCGTCTTGAGTCGCAGCGCGGGCGTTTCGGACGCCAGCAGGGCCTGATCGAAGAAGGCCCGGTTGCGGGTCTGGGTCAGGCCTATCGGTGGTGGAGAGCCGTTGCAGACGCTCGTTGGCCAGCTGCAACTGCTCCAGCGCCGTCTGGTTCAGGTCACGCGTGCGGTCGTGCACCCGTTGCTCCAGTTGCTTGTTGGCCTGATCCTTGGCATCAATCAGCGCTTGTTGGGAAGCGCGCGCCTGCTGCTCGTGCACCAAAGCACGCGCCTGTGCCCCCATTCTGAGCTTGCGCTCGTGGTTGATTCGGTCCGCCAGCGTGAAGGACAACAGCACCACCAGCAGCACCACGCCGATCTGCGGGCGCTGCCGGTCCAGAAATTGGTGCCGATCAGTCCGAATTTGGCTGGCGTTCAGGACGCCCAGGCCAGCCAGCGCGGCGGTCCAGGCCATGCAGTAGAAACGCGCAAACGCGGCGCCGCGCCACCAGCGCCAATAACCCAGAACCAGCGCCGCCATGGCGGCGGGAACCGTCAACGCCGCACCGAGGCGCACCGTCACACTGTAGGGTGCAACCAGACTCAGGACCACCAGCATGCCGCCGCCGATGCTGAACCACCGCATCATCACCGAAGCGCCGCGAGAACTCCTTGAGCCGCAGGAAGTGACTGGCAAACAGGCTGGAACAGAATCGTGGAGCTTACCATGCACGTCGAGATGGCGACGCTGTTCCATCGAACCGCCTGCGGCCAGATGTAGGCAAAGGTATAGCCTGTTAGCGTGAAGTGAAACAGCATGTAGCTGGCCACGAAACCGATGTAGTACAGGTAGCTTCGATCCTGTGTGGCAAAGAAGACAAACAGGCTGTGCCACGATCATGACCAGCAGCACGCCTCCGCCACCACGCCCTGAACCAGCTTCTCGTGATCGCTGGCTTCCCGAAACTGCACCGGGTCCCACACCCGCAACGGCGCCTCGATCGTGCCGGACGAGGCCAGGTCGCATCGTCACCAGGTTGCGACCCGGCGCCAGCATCAGCGGCATGATGAAGTTCTGATTCTGAAAGGCGCGCTCTGCAAAGGGCTTTTCGTCGCCCAGCGCGTAGCCTGGCGCAAGTGGCCTCGACATAGTGGTAGAGCCGAACATCGTCAATAAACGGAACGGGTAGTTTCGACGTGGTGGCGCGCCAGCGGCGTCGCGTCGAGGTTGTGCAGTTCAAATCGAAACCAGTGCGCGTCGCGTGGCTGCAATTGGGCGATGGCTGCGTGATTTTCCGCCATGGCTGGTCGCCGGCATGGCCACTTGGTCGGTTGTGAGCCGCCCGGCACCGTCAACCTCAGCACGCCCATGCCCGAGCTTCCAGCCTCGATGCGGCGCGAGTCCTGTGCCGAGACGGTGTACTGCGGCAACGCCGAACGCGTCGCACTTCGGTATGGGCGCCGTTGTTGGCGCCAGCGGCGCACAGCGGGCAACGCCACAGACACAAGAACCACGCAAGTGCCCGCGCCGTCATCGCGACGAACCGGATGAGTGTTGCTTCGGCGCGTCCGCACGCCGTATGGTCAGGAGGCTTGTCCCGGTACAGGGGCCGTAGGCGGGAGGCTGTACCCGTTACTTTTGTGTGCCTGCAAGGGACGCACTGCTCGCGCAGGGGGCGACCTGGTCGTAAGCCTGTTGCAGCCTTTTGGTCATCTTGCCGTACTGGTTCTCTGACTTTGACTTGGTCAGGATGACCTGGTATTCGGCAAACGTCAGCGGCGCGGGCAGACCTCGTGCACGCAATCGCAAAAGGACTGGTTGCCAAACACTTTGACGCAGTTCAACTTATAAGGCACCGCCATGCGTTCGGGCTCAGTCTTGCCTGCAGCCTTCTGGCTGGCTTCGGGACCCTGTTCGATCTGGGCTAGGGTTTGTTGGGCCTGTGCGGGTGAGCCCAGCACGGCCAAAAAGCCGCCGTAGGGCCAGAGCGCCGAGGCCGACTTCTTGAAAGGGGACAAAGGGAAGTTTCATGGCCCCGATTGGGTGCCAACGCCCGGCGCCGCTTAGCCTGGAAACCTCGGCGGCGACCTCAATGAGGTTGACGAGCCTCGGACCCCGGCACTGGCTGGCCGCCGAAGTTAGGGCTGCTTGGTTCCCCACTCGGACCCGGTTGGCCGCTTTACTATGCGGGAAGGCCCGTCAGCGCCCATTGTAGTGGGGTCGGGCTGTCGCGACTTTGTTCGCTCGATCGCGGCTGGTTCGACTACGCCTGATGAGCCAGTCAAGCGCCGCGATTGTGCGCAAGCTTGAACACCTGACCAGCTCTGCCAGCTTCGCGGCCTGCGTCTTCATCGATTTGGCAGCCGATGCCGCTTTCTCTGACCAAGGCGGCGTTTTGCCGCGACATGCCGTCCGCGGCGGTGATGGCTTCGTTGATCTGGTCGATGCCGCTGGACCGTCCGGCGCTGGCCAGCGCTATTTCGCCAACGATCTCGGTCACGCGCTTGACACTGCTGGACCACCTCGGTCATGGTGCTGCCAGCCTGGTCCACCAGGCGGGTGCCGAGCTCCACGTTGTCGACCGACCCGTCGATCAAGCGTCTTGATTTCCTTTGCCGCGCCTGCGGAGCGCCGGGCCAGGTTGCGCACCTCGGCGGCCACCACGGCAAAGCCGCGGCCCTGCTTGCCCGCGCGCGCCGCTTCCACCGCCGCATTGAGCGCCAGAATGTTGGTCTGGAAGGCGATGCCGTCGATCACACCCAATGATGACCACGATCTTGCGTGAGGAGGCGTTGATTTATGCCCATGGTCTGCACCACCTGTTCCACGACGGCACCGCCTTTGACTGCAACTGCCCGGCGGCCGACGCCGCGAGCTGGTTGGCGTGACGCGCAGTTTTCGGGTTTTGCTTGACGGTGCTGGTGAGTTGCTCCATTGAGGAGGCAGTTTGTTCCAGGAACTGGCCTGTTGCTCGGTACGGGCCGACAGGTCGGTTGTTGCTGGCCGCGATTTCATTGGACGCCATGGCGTACTCGACTCCGGTACCATGGCGCACCTCGTCGACGATGCTGGCGATGCTCACGGCATGGACTGAACCCGCGTGCAACAGGCTGCCGGGGTCGCCGGGTTTGCGCGAGATGTCGGACGACAGGGTCACCTTTGGCCATGTGGTCGGTGATGTCCATCGCGTAATCCGGCTCGCCGCCCAGCTGACGGCAGCAAGCCGCGTGAAATCACGACGCCGATGTCAGCAGCAGCGCAGCCAATGCCACCGCGCCTAGTCCGAAGCTGACGATACGCTCGCGAATGCTGGCTTGCACGGTGTCCACGTACACCCCGGAGCCCACCACTCAGCCCCGTGGGGCGAAACCGGCCAAGTAGGAGACCTTGGGCTGGGGATCGGTGCTGCTGGGCTTTGGCCACATGTAGTCGACGAACCCTGCGCCCTCGGCCTTGACGGTTTCGACGAACTCGATGAACAAGCGCTCGCCGTTCGGGTCCTTTGGTGTCGGTTTGCTCCTTGCCCACCATGTTTGGCGCGGATCGGATGCATGATGATCTTGGTCTGGCATGTCATTGATCCAAAGAAGCACTCGGTCTTGCTTGGCAAACGCACGCACGCCATCGATGGCCAGCTTTTTGCCTTCCTCCTCGGGCAGGGTGCCTTTGCTGACCAGGCTGTGATAGTGCGCGGATCAGGTTGTGCGGGGTCTCAACGTTCTGGCGCACATTGTCCTTGCGCTCGTGTCCATGATCAATCTGTATTCGGACATCAGCGTGATGATCGCCATCAACGCCACGCCAACTACCGCACTGGCGCTCAGTACCGCCACAGGCGCTTGGCAACGCTTATGGTGTGGTAAGAGTGCCGAGGCTCATGGTGCAGATCTCCTTCTTCGAAACGAAGTCGGTGGGCGCGCGTTCATGCTACACCCAAAACGGCTCGCGCTGTCTTGCGGCAAAAGTGGCGTGGACATTGGGCGCGGCGGCGGGCGTCCACTCCCGCAGAATCAGCGTCCATGTCCCACCTCGTCCTGGCCCGTAAACACCGGCTCCGCAATTTCTCCGAAAGTCGGTCGGACAGGAGCATGTGGTGCGGGAAGCGCTCTGCAACGCGCTGCAATCGCAGCGCTCGGTGGACCATGCCTTACCTTGGTTCACCGGCACGCGTGGCGTGGGCAAGACCACGGTGTCGCGCATTCTGGCCAAATCGCTCAACCGTCAGGGTCCGGACGGGCAGGGCGACATCACCGCCACGCCGTGCGGCGTGCGCCAGGCCTGCCGCGACATTGATTCCGGCCGCTTTGTGGACGGCACTGAGCTCGATGCCGCCTCCA
>JADKDJ010000019.1 GCA_016718405.1 Candidatus Rhodoferax odensensis | reverse complement strand
CCATTAACACGATCACCAGACCATGGCCGAAGGCTTCTTTCACCCCAATGCACTAGCCATTCCCAACCTCGACGCCGCTCGCTTGAGTGGGGCCATGGTCAGGATTCTTCCCAAGACGAGACTGGTTTTGGATTTGGTTGCAACGTCACAGGAAGCGATGGAAATGGCGCGCAACGAGTCCATGCCGGACGGCAGCGAGTGCTGGTACCGCTTCTTCACCCACGACGACCTGGCGCGGGTGCAGAACCCGAGTTTCAATGGGCATGGTTCGCCACGAGTTCTCCGTCTGCGCATAAGGCACTACATTTCCCGCCACCGACTGGCCTGACGGCGGCGGCACCGGGTCCTGCTTGGACAAACAAGGCTTGGTGCCGACCAACTATCACTTGGTGACCGGAGAAGTCGCCAACTACCAGCGCGAAGCAGGCGCGCTCAATACCGAAGTGCTGTGCAAGGACTCAGCGCCGAGGTGGCCCGACTCGACCACGCGGGCAATTGGTGCTGGGACTCCAGCCTCACGCGTGTGGTTGGTGTCGAACCCGCCGACGGCACGCGCGATTTGGGAAGACGAACACGGTCGAGGCTAATTGCGCGAAGATACTGCCGTGCTTCGCATCGAGCCAGCACTGGCGAGCACACACTGAGCTTTGCCAGGCGCGACCGTTGGCGAGCCAGTCTGGATGGTTATACCCGCTTCAGCGCCTGGCTCCAAAACTTCCTCGGTCAAGCTGGTTGGGTCTGACGCTGATGGCACACCTTGCGTGTCTCTCATGGCGTCGTCACAGACGTGCAGGCGCCCGACTACTTCACCACTGATCTTGACGGGTCGATGGGCAACAGCGGCTCGGCGGTCTTCAACCGCAGCGGCAAGGTGATCGGCCTGTTCTCCAGGGCCACGGGCAACGGCCCCAAGAACGCCTTTGAGTACGGTCATACGAGGCGTGTGCATGTCCACGCGGACTCGCAGCCAGTGGATTGCACTTTGGCCGAGCCGTCGCAGTAAGGCACAGCAGTCGCCGCGGCGCTACGTAAGCCTTGTGACATCGTCAACTCGACACCACCCTCAATACGTCTCGAAGTGGATGCGCCCTTCGCGCTGCATGCGGCTCAGGCAGTCGTCCCATTGCAGGCCGTGCGTGCTGGCGCAGTCGCGCAGGGCGGCGGCGACGCCTTCTTCCATGGACTTCAGGCCGCAGACAAAGACGCTGGTGTTGGCGTCGGCCAGCAGCGCGGCCACGTCGGCGGCGCGTTCGCGCAGCAGGTCTTGCACGTAGCGCTTGGGCGCGCCGGGCGTGCGTGAGAAGGCCAGGTTGATGTCGATGAAGTCTTTGGGTAGCTTCATCAAGGGCCCAAAGTACGGCAGCTCTTGCTGGGTGCGCGCGCCAAAGAACAGCATCAGCCGCCCAGGAGACACCTTGCGCTGCAGGCGGCGGCGGTATTCGGTCATGGCGCGCATGGGGGCCGAGCCGGTGCCGGTACAGATCATGAGCAGGTTGGAGCCGGGATGGTTGGGCATCAGGAAGGTGCTGCCAAACGGGCCAATCACCAGCACCACATCGCCCACCTTGGCGTCGCACAGGTAGTTGGAGCATACGCCGCGCACGGCTTGGCCCTGGTGGTCCTGGGTGACGCGCTTGACCGTGAGCGAGAGGTTGTTGTACCCCGGCCGCTCGCCATTGCGCGGGCTGGCCACCGAGTACTGGCGCGCGTGGTGGGGCCGGCCCGCGGCGTCCACGCCGGGCGGCAACACGCCCAGCGACTGGCCTTCGAGCACCGGAAACGGCATGGCGCCGAAGTCCAGCATCAGGTGATGGGTGTCGCTCTCGGGCGGCCCTTGCGTCACCTTGAAATTGCCAACCACGGTGGCGCGCACCGGCGCCTTGGGACCGTACAGGTTGAGGTAGGGGTGCGCTGCCGACCAGGGTGGCACGTTGGCGCTGAGCACAGTTTGCGTCGGCAGCCTGGGCGGCGACGCCGCCACGGCGAAGACCAAGGTTTGTTCGGCCGCGCCAGCGACTTGGCCGGCCCCAGCCTGATGCGCATCGGCGCGCATCGCATCAAGGTCAAGCGCGTCGCCAGCCGTGCCATGGCTTGCCAGCGGCGCGGGCAACTCGTCCCAACTCAGTTGTTCGGCAAGGTTGTAGGCGCGCGCCACGGGCACCAGGCGCCAGTTGTCAATCGCCCCGGTGGGGCACGGCGACACGCAGGCCAGGCATGCTTTGCAAATGCTGGCGTCCACCACGTAGTTGCGGCTGTCGTGCGAGATAGCCTTGATGGGGCAGGTGTCCTCGCAGGTGTTGCAGCGGATGCAGATCTCGGGGTCGATCAGGTGCTGCTTGAGCAAGCCCGGCTCGGCAGGGGCATTCATCGTGTGCAGGCCTTCAGCGTTCGAGCCATCTTCACCGAAAGCCGCCGAGGGCGCAAGGCGCGGGTGCCATGCCACTGCGGACACCCCGCGCTCGGCGCAGCGCGCCGGTGTGCAGTGGGTGCGAGTGCATTGCGCACAGCCCTCAGTTGAAGCGAACATACTCAAAGTCCACCGGCTGGCGATTGATGCCGACCGACGGCGGCGCAATCCAGTTGGCGTACTTGCCTGGCGCCACCACCCTGCCCATCAGGGAGGCCACGTAGGCGCGGTCCGACGCACTGGGCAGCCACTGGTCCATGCCGGCATTCCACTCCTGCTCGGACAGCAGCTTGCCGTCGGGCGACACCCGCACTTTGGCCAGCGTGCCGATCTTGCGGTTGAAGGCCTTGTGCGGCGTGGTCAGGCGAAAGTCCACCCCCGCTTTTTCAAGCACGCGGTTCCAGCGCGCCACGCCACCGCGCGAATCGGTGATGTAGTCGTCACGCAATACTTCGTTCAGGGCGTTGAGCATGGGCACTTCGCGTTCCACCAGCGCGCCATCCTGCACCGCCAGCAGTCGGTAGGCGTCACCCTGCAGACGGTGGTCATCCGTTCGTTTGGTTTCCTCAAAGCGACCCTTCAAACCGCTGTTGTAGAAGATCGCCGCGTTGGACGACTCGTCCGCGCCAAACAGGTCGATGGTCACCGAGAAGTGAAAGTTGAGGTAACGCTGAACAGTGGGCAAGTCGATCACGCCGGCGGCACGCAGTTGCGCCGGGTCATCGGTTTTGAGCTGGTTCATCACCTCGCAGGTGCGCTGGATCACGCGCGACACGCCGGACTCGCCGACAAACATGTGGTGCGCCTCCTCGGTCAGCATGAAGCGACAGGTGCGCGCCAACGGGTCGAACCCGGACTCGGCCAGCGCACATAACTGGAACTTGCCGTCGCGGTCGGTGAAATAGGTGAACATGAAGAAGGACAGCCAGTCCGGCGTCTTCTCATTGAAGGCTTGCAGGATGCGTGGGTTGTCGGCGTCGCCAGAGCGGCGCTGCAGCAGCGCGTCACCCTCCTCGCGGCCATCGCGGCCAAAGTAGCGGTGCAACAGGTAAACCATGGCCCACAGGTGGCGGCCCTCCTCCACGTTCACCTGGAACAGGTTGCGCATGTCGTACAGGGACGGTGCCGTCAGCCCCAAATGGCGTTGCTGCTCGACCGAGGCCGGCTCGGTGTCGCCCTGCGTGACGATGATGCGGCGCAGGTTGGCGCGGTGTTCGCCGGGCACGTCCTGCCAGGCGGCCTCGCCCTTGTGCTCGCCAAAATTGACTTGACGGCCCGCTTCAGCCTGGTTCAGGAAAATGCCCCAGCGGTAGTCGGGCATCTTCACGTAGTCGAAGTGCGCCCAACCGGACGGGTCGACGCTGACAGCTGTGCGCAGGTACACGTCGTAGTTGGGCGAGCCTTCAGGCCCCATGTCCTGCCACCAGTTCAGAAAGCCGGGCTGCCAATGCTCCAGCGCGCGCTGCAAGGTCTTGTCGCCGGACAGGTCAACGTTATTGGGGATCTTCTCGGCGTAGTTGATGGTGGACATGGTGGGACTCCTGAAAATTTGTGAAACAGTTCGTCAGCTCTGGCTCGAAGTGCTTGTTGGATGGGGGTTGCGGTGAGGGTGGAATAGCGCAGGCCTACACACGGTTGAAATCGAACGCGGCCTTCTCGCCTTTGCCGTAGACCTTGAGTGCACCCTTGGGGCCGCTGGCGTTGGGGCGCACGAAGATCCAGTTTTGCCAAGCCGACAGCCGCCCAAAGATGCGCGTGGCCATGGTTTCCTTGCTGCAAAAGCGCAGGTTGGCTTCCAGCCCGGTCAGCGCGTCGGGCGACATGGCGGCGCGCTCTTCGAGCGCGAGGCGAATCTCGTCGGCCCAATCCAGATCGTCGGGCGCGGCGGTGACCAGGCCCAAGTCGAGCGCCTGCTGCGCGGTCAGCGCTTGGCCGCAGGCGGCGGCACAGGCCGACAGCGGTGGCGCCTCGTCATAGAAACGCCGCGCCAGGCGCGATTGCGCCGTGACCATGGGGAACAGGCCGAGATTGCTTGGCGTGAGGGTCAATTTCGGCTCGCGCGCCGCATCAGAGGCCAAAAGCGCCATGTAGCTGCGGTCCGCACAAAACGCCAGCTCGGCCAAGAGGCCGGCAAAACACGAACCCGGCTCGATCAACGCAAACAGCGAGCGCGAGGACACGTCCAGACGCGCCAGCGTGCGGCGCAACAGGCCCACTGTCTCGCGTACCAGCCAGTGGTCGGTCAGCGCCCGCAGGCTCTCGTCCACCGCCAGCACACGTGCGGCGTCGCCCTCGGTCTTGAGCAGCCAGGTGCCGATGTCAGGCTCGTTGGTGCGCAGGTGCAGAATGGCGTCGTCAAGCTCACGTGCCATCGCCAGCGGCCACCACGCCGCACCCAGCGCTTCGATACCAGCCAGTTCGACGGGCTGTTCACTATGCGGGGCGCGAACGGTGAGCGTGGCGTGGCGGCGCACCCGGTCAATCGCTACCTCGACGTGCGAGTAACACACCCCGTGCGCATCATCACGGCGCTGCAAGGGGCCTAGCAACACCGGTTGCGCCTGGCTCGGCCGGCGACTCTGTGACGCCAGCGCCGCCACACGCTGCTGCAGGGCTTGGGCAAACGCCGCTGGTTTGGCCACATCATCGACCAATCGCCAGTCCTTGGCCTTTTGGCCACGTACCCCTTCGGAGGTGTTGCAAAAGATGTCCGCCAGATCGTGGCGAACATGGCGCTTGTCGGTCATGCGTGTCAGTCCACCGGTGCCGGGCAATACGCCCAGCAAGGGCACCTCGGGCAGCGAAACGGATGACGAGCGGTCGTCCACCAGCAGGATTTCGTCGCATGCCAAAGCCAACTCGTAGCCTCCGCCAGCGCAGGAGCCATTGACCGCGGCGATGAATTTCAGCCCGTCATGCTGGCTGGAGTCTTCCAGACCGTTGCGGGTTTCGTTGGTGAACTTGCAGAAGTTCACCTTCCATGCGTGGCTCGATAGACCCAGCATGAAGATATTGGCGCCCGAACAGAACACCCGGTCCTTGCCGCTGGTGAGCACCACGACCTTGACCTGAGGGTGTTCAAAGCGCAGCCGCTGCACCGCATCGTGCAGTTCAATGTCTACGCCCAAGTCATAGGAGTTGAGCTTGAGCTTGTAGCCCTCACGCAGGCCAGCGTCTTCCGCCACATCCATTGCCAGCGTCGCAACTTCGTCCTGCACGCTGAGCTTCCAGTGGCGATATTGCGCGGGGTGGGTCTGGTAGTGGACGGTTGTGGGTTCGGACATGGGTGCGCTCTCCTGCGGGCGGCAACTCAAGGGGTTTGAGCTGATGTGGGCCAAATAATAGACCCATTTCTGAATTCTTGCATGGCGATGCTTATTTACCCGACCAGACCGTCCGGTCGCTCGTGGACGCCACAGCGGGTGGCCAGCAATCTATTTATGCATGCCGATACCGATTTACGGGTTTACCTCTAGTCTGAATGAGGCGCGGTCGGACTACCATTTGTGCTGCTGGCAGCTTGCAGATGGCCCCCCATTTTTAAAACAGGAGTGATTCATGACCTCACGTCGATTGGTTCTTTCTCGTGGCGGCGCGCTGCTGGGCGCGGCCTCGTCCGGTCTGCTGTTGCCCGAGCTGGCACAAGCTCAGCCTGGCAAGGTGCGGGTCGGGTTGATGCTGCCCTACACCGGCACCTTCGCGCAACTGGGCGTGGCGATCGAGAACGGCTTTCGGTTGGCCATTGAAGAAAATGGCGGCAAGCTCGGTGGCCGCGAGATCGAGTACTACAAGGTGGACGACGAGTCCGACCCGTCCAAGGGCGTCGAGAACGCCAACAAGCTGGTACAGCGCGACAAGGTTGACGTGCTGGTGGGTACGGTGCACTCCGGTGTGCAGATGGGCATCCAGAAAGTGGCGCGCGACACCGGCGTGCTCAGCCTGATCCCCAATGCCGGCGCGCACGCCGCCACGCGCAGCCTATGTGCACCGAACGTGTTTCGCACCAGCTTCACCAACAGCCAGCCCACGCTGGCGCTGGGCAAGGCGATGATGGACAAGGGCCACAAGAAGGCGGTCTGGATCACCTGGAAGTACGCGGCCGGCGACGAGGCCTACGAAGGCTTCAAGGAAAGCTACACGGCCGCGGGCGGCACCATCATCAAGGAGCTTGGTCTACCCTTCCCGCAAGTCGAGTTCCAGGCGCTGCTGACCGAGATCGCCTCGCTCAAGCCCGACGCGGTGGCCTGCTTCTTTGCCGGTGGCGGCGCGGCCAAATTCATTCGCGACTATGCGGCGGCGGGCCTCAAGGGCAAGATCCCGTTGTATGGCTCGGGGTTCCTGACCGAAGGTGTGCTTGACGCCGCCGGCCCTGCCGCCGAAGGCATCATCACCACCATGCACTACAGCGATTCGCTCGACACGCCGCGCAACAAGGCGTTTCGGCTGGCCTACGCCAAGACCTACCGCATGCAGCCCGATGTGTACGCCATGCAGGGCTACGACACCGGCTTGCTGTTGGTACAGGGAGCGGCCGCCGTCAAGGGCGACCTGTCGAGCAAAGTGGCCCTGTACAAGGCACTGGAGTCTGCCACGATTGACAGCCCACGTGGCAAATGGACCATGAGCAAGGCGCACAACCCGGTTCAAGACATTTATCTGCGGGTGGTCGAAGGCAAAGAGAACAAGGTCCTGGGCGTCGCGGCCAAGGCCCTGGCCGACAGCGGCGCGGGCTGCAAAATGGGCTGAACCACCTGCTTGCCGACAGGTCAGCGAGGGAGGGGCATCCTCCCGTTTTTTTGTTCAACGCCCAGCGCCTGGCGCCGACTGTTCCGTGGACCTTGCCACCTTCCTGATCCAGTTGCTCAACAGCCTGCAGTACGGGCTGCTGTTGTTCATGCTGGCCGCCGGGCTGACGCTGATCTTCGGCATCATGGGCGTGGTCAACCTGGCGCACGGCAGCTTCTACATGCTGGGGGCCTATCTGGCCTATGCGTTGAGCGGCTACTTTGGCAGCCTGACGCTGGCAATCCTGGGCGGCGCGGTATTGGCGGCCCTGTTCGGCCTGGCGCTGGAGTGGCTGCTGTTTCGGCACTTCTACCACCGTGACCACCTCGACCAGGTGTTACTGACCTTCGGGCTGATCTACATTTTTGAGGAGCTGCGCTCCCTGCTGTGGGGCGACGACGTGCACGGGGTGGCAATCCCCGCGTTTCTGGGCGCCTCGATTCCGCTGACCGACAACCTGTCTTACCCGGTCTACCGTTTGTTCATGTCGGGCGTGTGTGTGGTCCTCGCTCTCGGGCTGTACCTGCTGATCTCCAAGACCCGCCTGGGCATGAAGATTCGCGCCGGCGCCTTCAATCGCGACATGACCGAAGCGCTGGGCGTCAACATCAAGCTGATTCACGCGGTGGTGTTTGCCATGGGTGTGGCGTTGGCGGCGGTGGCCGGCATGATTGCCGCACCGATCTCCAGCGTGTACCCCAACATGGGCTCACAGGTGCTGATCATGTGTTTTGTCGTAGTGGTGATTGGTGGCATCGGCTCGGTGCGCGGCGCGCTGATTTCGGCGCTGCTGGTAGGCCTGGTCGACACCTTCGGCAAGATCCTGCTGCCCTCGGTGGCCGGCATGCTGGTCTACATGCTGATGGCCGCCGTATTGCTGTGGAAGCCCGAGGGCCTATTCAAATCATGAGCCTGGCCAGCGCACACCTGGAACACTTGCCACGCAGCGTGCAGTTCACGCTGGCGCTGGCGCTGGGCGCGCTGCTGCTGTTTCCGCTGAGCGGTGCCGACTTCTACACGCAGATGGTCACGCGCATGATGATCCTGGCGATCTTTGCCATGAGTCTGGACCTGTTGCAGGGCGTCACCGGCCTGGTGTCGCTGGGACACGCGGCCTACTTCGGGCTGGCGGGCTACGCGCTGGCATTCCTCACGCCACCCGGCGAGCCAGTCAGCCTGTGGTGGACGCTGCCGCTGGCGGTGCTGGGTTCGGCCGTTGGCGCGCTGGTGATCGGCTTCTTCGTGGTGCGCACGCACGGCATCTACTTCATCATGGTCACCATGGCGTTTGCGCAGATGGTGTTCTACCTGTTCTTCGATAACAAAGCGCTGGGCGGCTCGGATGGCCTGTACATCAACTTCAAACCAACCCTGGAGCTGGGCTCGTGGGTGCTACTGGACCTGGACAAGAAGACCAGCCTGTATTACCTGACCTTGGCCACCATGCTGCTGGTCTACGCCTTTCTGCGCCGCCTGCTGTGGAGCCCGTTCGGTCGCGCCCTGTCGGGCATCCGCGTCAATGAGCACCGGATGAAGGCCTTGGGCTACAGCACCTTTGGCTACAAGCTCAGCGCCTTCACCCTCGCGGGCGCATTGGCCGGGCTGGCGGGCTACCTGTGGGGTGTGCAGACCGGCTACATCAATCCCGAACTGATGGGTTTTCACATGAGCGCACACGCCATCATGATGGTGATTCTGGGAGGCATGGGCAACTTTGCCGGCGCCATCGTCGGCGCGTTCTCGTTCGAACTGGTGCTGCATGCATTCAAGGACTTGCCGCGCATCGGTCAGGTGGAACTGGGCAAACACTGGCAACTGTGGATGGGCCTGTTCATCGTGCTGGTGGTGCTGTGGGCGCCGCGCGGTCTGCTCGGCTTGATCGCGCAAGCCGCCCTGCGACTGGGCCGGAGCAAGGCCTTATGAGCGCCGCGCCTGGCCGCTTCCCGAAGCAAGCTCGCACCCCCTCGGGGGGCAGCGAGGACACGCAGTGCCGAGCGTGGGGGCGCAAATGACCGAGCTGCTGCTCAGCGCCCGCAAGCTGACCAAGCGTTTTGGTGGCCTGGCGGCCGTCCATGACGTTTCGGTCGACCTGTGGCGCAACCGCATTCATGCCGTGATCGGCCCCAACGGCGCAGGCAAATCGACGCTCACCAACCTGCTGTCGGGCGACATCGCGCCGACCTCGGGCACGGTGGCACTGGGTGCGCAGGACATCACAGGCTGGGCACCTGAGCGCATTGCGCGCCAGGGGCTGGGCCGCAGCTATCAGAAAACCAACATCTTCCTACCCTTTACGGTGTGGGACAACGTGCTGCTGGCGGCTCAATCACGCGAACCGCAGCAACCCTGGAACCCGATCGCCTGGCTGCGCTCGGCCCGCAAATACGCGGCGGCCCAGCAACGTGCCGCCAAGGCCATCGAACTGGCCGGCCTGCAGAACCGCCGAACGGCCATGGCCAGCACCATCAGCCATGGTGAACAACGCCAACTTGAGATTGCCATGACCCTGGCCACCGAGCCGCAGGTGCTGCTGCTCGATGAACCGCTGGCCGGCATGGGTGTGGCGGAGGCCGAGCGCATGGTGGCACTGCTGCTGCGCATCAAACCCGACCACGCGATGCTGCTGGTGGAGCACGACATGGACGCCATCTTCACCCTGGCCGACCACCTGACCGTGATGGTCAACGGACAAGTGATCGCCAGCGGCACCCCGGCCGAGGTGCGCGCCGATGCCGGGGTGCAGGCGGCGTATCTGGGCGAGGAACACGCGTGAGTGCGCAGGACCAAGCCATGGATGCAGTCCGCGAGGCGCCTGACGGCGCCCGAGCCGCCGAGTCGCTGATCAGCGCTCGCCAGCTCAACACCTTCTACGGCGCCAGCCACATCCTGCGCGACGTGGACTTCGATGTGGCCCGTGGCGAGACCATCGGCCTGATGGGGCGCAACGGCATGGGCAAAAGCACCCTGCTCAAAAGCATCATGGGCCTGGTGCGGCCACGCGGCGGCACGGTCAGCATCAAGGGCCGCGACATGACGCGCCGACCGCCGTTTGAGATCGCCCAGCTCGGCATTGCCTACGTGCCCGAGGGGCGCGGCATCTTCGGCAACTTGAGCGTGGTGGAGAACCTCAAAATGGCCGCCCGCGCCGGCACGCAGGGTCAGCGCGACTGGACCTATGAGCGCGTGCTCGACACCTTTCCGCGCCTCAAGGAACGCCTGGGCCACGGCGGCCAACAGCTCAGCGGCGGCGAGCAGCAAATGCTGACCATTGGCCGCGCGTTGATGACCAATCCCGACGTACTGATCCTGGACGAAGCCACCGAGGGCCTGGCGCCGCAGATTGCCAAGGACATCTGGCGCATCTGCGAGCTGGTGCGCGCTTCGGGCATCAGCAGCATCATCGTCGACAAGAACTGGAAACACGTCACCCAGATCACCCACCGCAACGTCATCCTGGTCAAGGGCCAGGTGGTGTTTGTCGGCTCGTCCGACGAGTTACGCAGCAAACCCGAACTGTTGACGCAGCACTTGGGGGTATAAAAGGGGCTGTAGGCTATATCAGCATTGCCTCGTACGCTATTATTTGTATAGCATACTAACCAAGCAACAAGCGCCACACCTCACCATGACCACTTCTTCGTCCAAACCCCTGCGCCCGCTCAAAGGCGTGCGCATCTTGAGCCTGTGCCTCAACCTGCCCGGCCCGGCCGCGCTGATGCGTTGTCGCCAGATGGGCGCCACCTGCGTCAAGCTCGAACCACCGGCACCGGCCGGCGCCGCCCCCGGCACGTCCGGTGACCCGATGGGCCTGTACAACCGCGATGCGTACAACGAACTGACCCAAGGTGTACGCCTGCTGCGCGCCGACCTCAAGACCGACGCCGGCCAGAAGGCGCTGCACCGGGAACTGGCCAAGACCGATGTGCTGCTGACCTCGTTTCGCCCCTCGGCGCTGGTCAAGCTCGGCCTGACGTGGAAGGCGCTGCACAAGCAGTACCCCATGCTGAACCAGGTAGCCATCGTTGGCTCGCCCAGCACGCGCGCCGAAGAGCCCGGCCACGACCTGACCTACCTGGCCGAGCACGGCCTCGTCACCGGCCTGGACCTGCCCCCCACCCTGTACGCCGACATGGGCGGCTCGCTGATGGCATCCGAGGCGGTGCTACAAGCCCTGCTGGCCCGCCAGCACAGCGGCAAAGGCAACCTGGTCGAAGTGGCGCTGTCGGATGCCGCCGCCTACCTGGCGCTGCCCCGCGCCTGGGGCCTGACCAAACCCGGCGCCGCCGTCGGTGGCGGCCATGCTGGCTACAAGGTTTACCCCTGCAAAGACGGCCGCGTGGCCATCGCCGCGCTGGAGCCCCACTTCGCTGCCGCCCTGGGCGCGCAGGCGGGCGTGGTCAAACCCAACATCATGACCATGTTTGCCCCGACCACACACCAAGCGGTGGCCAAGTGGGCGCAGGGGTTGACTTGCAAGGAACTGGATAGGCTGGCAGCAGAGCACGACATTCCGCTGTACACGCTGAAGGATTGATCACGCGTGGCCACATCAGCCGCCTCCACTCACAGCCCGGACCCGCTGGAGTGGAACAACCTGCACCTGTACAGGGCGACAACGCAGGCAATGCCGCGTTCTTGCCGGCCAACTTCGATGCGTGGCTGACAGGTCGAGTGTCGCTCGTCACCTTGAGAAAAACCCGAGTAGGACTGGTATGCTCGTTACGGCAGACAGCCCATTGATGGTCAACCCTTGCCCCGAAGGAATCACCCATGTTCAATAGCCTCACGCTCAAGCAACGCGTCATCATCCAACTGATCCTCAACATCGGGCTGCAGCTGGTCATCGTGATCGGCCTCTTGATGGGGTGGGACCGCACGACACTCATTGTGTGCAGCCTGGGCATCGGTGCCCTGATGCTGTGGCTGTACCTCGACAGTGCCACGGCCAGCGCCCGGTTTGTCACCGAACTGATCTCGGGCGCGCAACGAATGGGGCAAGGTGACCTGACACGCGATGTATCGAGCCAGTTCGGCAACCCGACCTTGCGCGAGGGCCTGGGAACCATGCAGGCGCTACAACAGCGCATCCGCACCATGCTGGGCGCGCTCAATGACGGGGCTTCGCAGGTTAGCCATGCGTCCGCGGAAATCGCCTCGGGAAACCTGGACCTGAGTCGACGCACCGAGCAGGGAAGCGCGCAGTTGCAGTCGGCGTCCCAGGCCATGAAGCACATGACCGACGCCGCCGCGAAAAGCTCCGACGCCATGCAAAGGGCCACCAACCTGAGCCAGAACACCAGCGCCCTGGTGCACGCCAGTGGCAACGTCGTCAATCAGGCGGTTTCCGCGATGGGCGAGGTCAGCACCTCCTCGCGAAAGATCGCTGACATCATTTCGGTGATCGACGGCATCGCCTTTCAAACCAACATCCTGGCACTCAACGCCGCTGTGGAAGCTGCACGCGCAGGCGAGCAGGGCCGCGGCTTTGCCGTCGTGGCCGCAGAGGTGCGCTCGCTGGCCGGTCGCTCGGCGCAAGCAGCCAAGGAAATCAAGAGTCTGATCACGGCATCGGTGGAACAGGTGGAAAAAGGCGCCGAGCTGGTCAACGCAGCGGGCGCGCGCATGGGCGAAGTCGTCAAGAGCATTGAAGAGGTATCCAACCTCATTGGCGAGGCCAGCGCGATGTCGCGCCAACAAAGCCAGGGCCTGCAAGACATGGCGGGCACGCTGCAGCATCTGGACGGGGCGATGCAGCAAAACGCGGCCCTGGTGGAAGAGGAAACTGCTGCCGCGGAGAGCCTCAAGACCCAGGCGACCCGGCTGCACACCCTGGTCAATGAGTACAAGCTGCCCGAGGGCATGGTGCGGCCAGCCACCGCTGTGCAAGCGCCACGACAGACACCTCGGCGCGCCCCCACTGCCGCGCCACCACGCCCAGCCGTGGCCGCGCCCGTGCGTAAACCACTGCCAAAAGCGACTGCACCGATGCAGCAGTTGTCCGCCCCCAAGGTTGCCCCCGCGCCGCGCGCCGGCGCCGACGATGATTGGGAGACGTTCTGAGTGCCGCGTTAGCGGACCTGCGGCTCACGCCCGTTTGTGCTTCGCCTTGTTGGCCGCTGCGCCGTTCTGCCTTGGCGGCAAGCCCGTATGCTGGGTCAAGACCGTGCCCGGTTCAGGGGGGTCGGCACGCATGGTGGGAATGGTGATGATGGTCGAGTTCTTCTTGCGCGCGCTGCTGTAGCTGCCATCGGTCAGCGGCTGGTAGGTGGGAATCAGGTGGTGCTTGCCGTTGCCAATCAAGTCGGCGCGGCCCATCGCCTTCAAGGCTTCACGCAACAGCGGCCAGTTGTTCGGGTCGTGGTAGCGCAGAAATGCCTTGTGCAGGCGCCGGCGCTTTTCACCGCGCACGATGTCCACGGTTTCGCTGGCACGCGTGACCTTGCGCAGCGGGTTCTTGTTGCTGTGGTACATCGCCGTGGCCGAGGCCATGGGTGACGGGTAAAAGGTCTGCACCTGATCGGCGCGAAAGCCGTTCTTCTTGAGCCACACCGCCAGGTTCATCATGTCTTCGTCGCTGGTGCCCGGATGCGCGGCGATGAAGTAGGGAATCAAGAACTGCTTCTTGCCCGCCTCCAGCGTGAACTTCTCGAACATCTGCTTGAAGCTGTCGTAGGAGCCGATGCCCGGCTTCATCATCTTGGTCAGTGGACCCTGCTCGGTATGCTCGGGGGCGATCTTGAGGTAGCCGCCGACGTGATGCGTGACCAGTTCCTTGACGTACTCGGGCGACTGGATCGCCAGGTCGTAGCGCACACCGGAACTGATGAGAATTTTCTTGACGCCCTTGAGCGCACGGGCACGGCGGTAAATCTTGATCAGTGGGCCGTGGTCGGTGATCAGGTTCTGGCAGATGCCGGGGTAGACGCAACTCGGTTTGCGGCAGGCGGCCTCGATCTCGCGCGTGCGACAACCCGTGCGGTACATGTTGGCGGTGGGGCCACCCAGGTCGGAGATGGTGCCGGTGAAGCCCTTGACCTTGTCGCGGATGTCCTCGATCTCGCGGATCACCGATTCCTCCGAACGGCTCTGGATGATGCGCCCCTCGTGCTCAGTGATCGAGCAGAAGGTGCATCCCCCATAACAGCCGCGCATGATGTTGATCGAGAAACGAATCATCTCCCAAGCCGGAATCTTGGTGGCCTTGTCATGGCTGCCGTTCTCGTCGGCATAGGCGGGGTGCGGCGAGCGCGCAAACGGCAAGTCGAACACGTAGTCCATCTCGGCCGTGGTCAGCGGAATCGGTGGCGGATTGAGCCACACGTCGCGCTCGCCATGCGCCTGCACCATGGCGCGCGCATTGCCGGGGTTGGTTTCCAGATGCATCACGCGGTTGGCGTGGGCATACAGCACCGGATCGCTCTTGACCTGCTCGTAGGACGGAATACGAATCACCGAGCGCTCGCGTGGTGGCACGCTGATACGATGGGTCAAAGCCGGGTTGGGCACAAAGGTCAGCGGTTTGACGCCCGATTCGATCACCGCAGCGCTGCCCTCCTCCTTGGCGCAGCTCGACCCCTGGGATTGCGCCTGCTCCGAAGTGGTCTGGTAAGGGTTGACGATGGCCTCGACCCGGCCCGGCGTGTCCACGCTGGTGGAGTCGATTTCGAACCAGCCCTCGGCACTGGGGTCGCCCGAGCGGCGCATGAAGGCGGTGCCACGCACATCGGTGATACGTTCCACCGGCTCGCGCGCCGCCAGCCGGTGCGCAATCTCCACAATGGCGCGGTCGGCGTTGCCGTACAGCAGCAGGTCGCATTTGGCGTCCACCAGCACCGAGCGGCGCACCTTGTCGGACCAGTAATCGTAGTGGGCGATGCGCCTGAGAGACCCCTCGATGCCACCCAGCACGATGGGCACGTCCTTGTAGGCCTCGCGGCAGCGCTGCGAATAGACCAAGGCACTGCGGTCTGGCCGCTTGCCGGCCTCGCCGCCAGGGGTGTAGGCGTCGTCACAGCGGATCTTGCGGTCGGCCGTGTACCGGTTGATCATGGAATCCATGTTGCCCGCCGTCACGCCAAAGAACAGATTCGGTTTACCCAGCACCTTGAACGGCTCGGCGCTGTGCCAATCGGGCTGGGCGATCATGCCGACCCGAAAGCCCTGCGCTTCGAGCAGACGCCCGATCACCGCCATGCCAAAGCTGGGGTGGTCCACATAGGCGTCGCCGGTGACGATGATGATGTCGCAACTGTCCCAGCCCAGCGCATCCATCTCGGCGCGACTCATTGGCAGGAACCTGGCCGTGCCAAAACGCTTGGCCCAGAAGGGCCGGTAGCTGGTCAAAGGCTTAGCCAGGCCCTGCCCGGCTACAGAAGCAGGCGAAGGGCGTGAGCGCGCAGGGGCGGGGGTGGTCACGTTGGGAACAGGCAAAACGACAAGAAACGCGGGCAAAGGCGGGGATTGGGTGAGTAGTGTACGGTTTGGCCTGTATCAGCACGCACCGCAAGGGCTCTGCGCGCGACCCGCCAAGACGCCCGGCACACGGCGGCTGGCATGAGGGATAGTCCCAAGCCCAGGCCTATCAACGCTGGGCTATTGTGCAGACATGCTCTCGTTTGATGTTCTCGCCTCGTTTTGGTCGGTCCCGGTGATTCAGACCAACATCATTGTGTTCTTCAACCTGGTGGGAGCCCTGGCGCTGGGGCTGATGGTGGGCTACGAGCGCTCCTACCATGGCCGCGCGGCAGGCATGCGCACCTACGGGCTGGTGTGTATGGCCTCGGCTGCGCTGACCGTCATCAGCGGCTACTCGCACTACTGGTTTGGCGCCAGCGCGCACATGGCCACCATTGGCGACCTGACACGGGTGATCCAGGGCATCGTGACCGGTATTGGCTTCCTGTGCGCGGGCGTCATCATGAAAGAAGGCTTCAGCATCAGCGGGCTGACCACCGCCGCCTCGCTGTGGGCTACCTCGGCCATTGGCATCTTGGTGGGCGTGGGCTTCTACGGCGCGGCCATGTCGCTGGCGCTGCTGTGCACCATCTCGATGGTCTGGATGTCCAAGTTGGAGGCCTGGCTGCCCTCGCGCCAGGCGGTGGCCATGACGCTGCGTTTTGATGCCGGTTACCAACCGCAGGAGCCTGCCCTGCGCGCCATGGCCAGCGAGCGTGGTTTTGACATCGCCGGGGGCACCATCACGATCGCGCTGGACCAGGGCGAACAAGAGTGGCGCTTCATTGCGGTGGCGCGCAACCGCCACCAGATGGTGCTGGTGTCAGACCTGGCAGCCGAGATGGCCAAATTCAAGGGCGTCAAGAGCTTTCACCTGGCCTACGCGCGCAATTGACATCGGAGCACACGCATGACCCACACTGAGACCTTCGTCTGGGGGGACGATTTCATGACCGGTGTCACCCCGGTTGATGAGCAACACCACGGGCTGGTCGCTTTGTTCAATGACCTCAGCGACGCATTGATCACCGGTCACGATCTGGACGCTGGCCAGGCCTACCTGGTTTTTCAGCGGCTGCTCAACTACGCCGAACACCACTTCAGAGAAGAAGAGCAACTGATGCGTACAGGCGGGCTTGATCCGCGACACATCGACAGCCACAAGGAGCTCCATCACGCGTTTGTGGACCAGTTGCGTGGCTTGTGGAGCACAAAAGACACCATGAGCCACCCGGCAGAAGTCTTCCTGTCGTTTCTGACCTCGTGGCTGGGCCTGCATATCCTTGGCGTTGACCAGTCGATGGCCCGGCAGATGGCACGCATTCGCAGTGGTGAAGACGCGGCACTGGCCTACGTGGCCGAAACGCATCCAAAAGACCACCGCACCGAGGCGATGATCAAGGCCATGGGCGCGATATACAAAGTGCTGTCCAAGCTCAACCTCGAACTCAGCTCCGCCAACCTGCAACTGGAGCAACGCGTACGAGAGCGTACCTTCGAGCTGGAGCAGACCAACCAGGCGCTGGTGCAGGCCAACCACAAGTTGGAGGTGTACTCGCACACCGACGGGCTGCTTAACATCGCCAACCGCAAGTACTTCGACCAACGCCTGCAAGAAGAGTGGCTACGCGCGATCCGCTCAAAGCAACCGGTGGGTCTGTTGATGATCGACGTGGACCACTTCAAGCGTTACAACGACACCTACGGCCATCAGGCGGGCGACGCGTGCCTGCGCGCCGTGGCCAAAGCGGCAGCGGGCGCCCTGGCTCGCTCGACCGACTTGCTGGCGCGCTACGGAGGCGAAGAGCTGGTGGTCGTGCTGCCTGACACCCATGTCGAAGGAACCTATCAAGTGGCCCAGGACATTTGCGCTGCCGTGGCAAAACTGAAAATTCCGCATGCTGGTTCGGACACCGCGCCCTACGTCACCGTGAGCCTGGGCGTGGCATCGATGAATCCGCCGCGGGTATCGTCGGCGGATCGTCTGGTTGCGGCAGCCGATCAAGCCTTGTACCAAGCCAAGAAACAGGGGCGCAATCAAGTGTGCAGAGACTGACAAACCGCAGCATCGCCCAATGAGAGAAGCTCAATCCGGCGGCGACGCGCGTTTCTTTCGCACCAGGAAGTCACGAAAGTCGTAGTCGCAGTGCACGATGTGATCGACCAGCCAGTGTTTGAGGAACTTGTTGAGATCGTGTTCGAGCATGGTATGTTTTTCAACCAGCTCCTGGTTCAGCTTGAAGATGTCCTCCACCAACTTCTCGTGATACTTGCGATGACTCTCGAGGACCACATAGCCTTCGCGCGCCATGATTGACTCCTCATCGCTGAAGTGGGTCTGACAGTATTGAATCAGATTGTTGAGCACTTCCTTGATCGCCTGCCTATCGCGGCTCTCGGTCCACTTGCTGTGGAACTCGTTGATCAATCGAAACAACTCCTTGTGCTCGTCATCGATCACGCTGTTGCCGATCAGGTACTGGTCGTGCCAGGACAGTATGGTCATACTCGGTTTCCTTGGGTTTGTGCCACATCCGAACACGCGCAAGCGTACGGCGGCGCTGGCCACGCCAGATTGACCCGCGTCAAACATCGTTGACACCCGCTCATGATGCCAACTCGGCCACCACCCGATTGCGGCCAGACTCCTTGGCGCGGTACAGGGCGCATCGGCGCGGGCGAGCGTGTCTGTCACCGTTTCACCGGCGCGGAACATGGCCACACCGATGCTGGCCGACTTCTGCCCCACCAGCGCAAACACATGCGACTGCACCGCGCGTCGCAGCTTCTCGGCCAACTGCATGGCGGGCTCAAGCGTCTCGGTGCAGATGATCAGGAATTCTTCACCGCCCCAACGCCCGACCACGTCCACCTCACGGGTGTGCTCGCTCAGCAGTCGGGCAATGCCAGTCAGCACCTGGTCGCCCATCTGATGCCCATAACGATCGTTGACCGACTTGAAGTGGTCGACATCAAACAGCAACACACAGAAATGTGTTCCATAACGCTCGCTGCGCACACGCTCCTGCTCCAGGGTCTGGTCCAACCGCAGGCGGTTGAACAAGCCGGTGAGCTGATCGGTCACCGCCAGGCGTTCGAGCTGCTGGTTCTGCCCAATCAACAGCGTCTGCGCCTGGCGCAACTCCTGCAGAGCGGCGTCGGCGCGTTGTTGCGCGGCGCCCGCAGCGGCGTAAGCGGCCGCGTTGTCCAGTGCGATCGCGCCGTAGGCACACAAGGTACGAAAAATGGAGCGTTCGCGGGCGCCGTAGGCCCGCGCAGTGGGGGATTGAATCGTCATCACCCCCAACAATCGGTCGGCCAGCAGCAAAGGGGCGTACAACAGGCTGAGCGTCGCCAGAGTACCGGGAATGCGATTCGGGTCGTCCACACCGGGCTGCAAGTCAAACACCTGCTCCTGGCGAGTGCGCGCACACAGCGCGATTTTCGAGGAGGGGTGGTTCAGCGCCACGCTGCGGGGGCCCAACTCCACGCCCAACTCCACGCCAATCGCCAGCGTCAGCGTATCGCCTTGCGCATCCATCAGATAGACGGCAAAGAAACTGGCGTCGAGCAATTCGTGCACATGGCGGCGCAGTGCATCAAACACGGCTTGGGCGTCCAGACTGGCGGTGATTTCGCGCCCAATCGTGCCCAGTGTTTCCAGGGTGGCGGTGGTCTGGGCCAAGGATTCAGCGAGCTGACGGTGGTGCTCGGTCTCGGCCTTGGCGTGGTCCAGCTGCTGGCGAATCTGCAGCGACCAGGCGCGCTTTTGCGCATCCTGACTGCGCATCTTGGTGACGGCCGCCTCGGCCGCCAGACGCTGCGCGTAAGCCGCTTGGAAATCCCCGCACAAAGCGTTTGCGGCTGCCACCTCGTTCAGAAAGTCGGGCGACGGGGCGTAGCCACTCACGCCTGCGGCCAGCTTCAGGGCGTGGCGCAAGTGCTCCAGGGCGGTGGACGCAGCCTCGGACTGCCCGGCCTCGGCCAGGGCCGTGTCAACTTGGGCCAGCACGCGCAGGGCTTGAATCTGACCGTCAACTTGGCCGCTTTGGCGCGCCAGAACCAGCGCCGCCTGCGCCTTGGCGCAGGCTTGCACACTGCGACCCAGGGACATCAGCGCACTGGCCTGCCCGCGCAGCGCCTTGATCAGTGAATCGGGCTCGCCGTGCCCGCTGACGTGTTGCTCGAACTCGCTGAACCAATCCAGCGCCTGCGTGGCGTCGCCCTGGTCCAGAGCCAGTTGGCCCAGGCAGCCCACAACCTGCTCGTAGTTACGGGTGCCGGCCACGGCGCGCATCATCTCCAGCGACTCGAGCAGATAACCCCGCGCTTCGTCGTAGCGCGCCAGCAAGCGCATCACGTCGCCGAGCTGGTATAGCGACAAGCCAATCACACTGGGCCAGCCCGTGGCCCGTGCTTGCGACAAGGCCGTCTCGCTCAGCGCCATGGCGGTATCCAGATCGCCCAGCGCCGCCAGCGACTCGACCGCGTTGGTCACCGATACCAAACCTTGACGCAGTTGACCACTGCCAAGGCCAGCATGGTAGGAAGCCAGGTAGTACCCGACCGACGCAGCCGGGTCGTTGGTCAGCAATGCCGCGTTTCCTCGCGCAGCAGCGAGCAAGGTCGTGAGAGCCGTTGAATACGTGCGCGTTTCGGGAAACTGACGCTGCAACACCGACAGCGCCGCCACCGGATCGCGAAACGACGCGTAGATGAGTCGACGCGCCTGACACAGCTCAACCCGCGCTGAGTCGTCGGCGCCGCGATAGTGGTCCAGCGCGGCCTGCAGGCTGGCGTCCAGCAACTCCGGCGGACCGCGGTCCAGCGCAATCGAGGCTCGCAGCCAGTAGGCATCACCCTGACCCACCAGATCGCACAGCGGATCGAACCGATCGGTTGCGCGCTGCAAATGCTGCAGCGCCTGTGGTGCATTGGCCAGCAACAAGGCCACTTCACTGCGGATCAAGTCCAAGCGGGCGCTCAGCCGCCGCTGCTCGGCCTCGGACATGTCGGCCGACTCGAGCTCGGTTTGGCACTGCTCGACCAGGGTCAGCGCGCGTGTGCCGTCGCGCTGGCGCAAATGCCAGGCCAGTTCGACCCGCGCAGACAGCTGGGCCGCGCCATGAAGCGCAGCCAGCTGGGCCTCCAGCACCGCCAAATCGTCGTTACTTACAAAGAGCTTCATTGCCAACACAGGAAGCAGTTACTGCCCTGATCATACCGAGCGGCCCCGACGTAAACCGCCCCTGACCTTTGTGCGACGCCCTGGACTTGCCGATTGCCGATTGCCGATTGCGGGTGAGTCGATCGCCAAGGGCAATCACTTGGCCAAGGAGCGACTGAGGGACGTAACCGGGCTGTTACAGTCAAACCATGCACCGAACGATTTTTGACACGCCTGTGGTCAACACCCTCCTTCGCGGCCTGTCATTGGTCATTCTCAAAGTCACCGGCTGGAAGGTCGAGGGCGCCCTGCCCGCCAACACACCCAAGTGCGTGATGATCGCCGCGCCGCACACCAGCAACTGGGACTTGCCCAACACCTTGATGGTGGCCTTTGCGCTGCGCCTGAACATCTACTGGATGGGCAAGGCATCGATCTTCAAGCCGCCGTTTCGCCACCTCATGATGTGGATGGGCGGCATTCCGGTCAACCGCGAACGCGCCAGCAATATGGTGGCCGCCTCGGCCCAGGCCATCATGGACGCCGACGCGCCGCTGCAACTGGTGGTGCCACCCGAAGGCACGCGCCAGAAGACACGCTACTGGAAGACTGGCTTTACTACATCGCGCTAAGCGCCAAGGTGCCGATCGTGCTGGCTTACATGGACTACAAGCGCAAAATCAGCGGCCTGGGCCCCCTGTTTCACCCGACCGGCGACATCGAGGCCGACATGGTGAGAATCAAGGCCTTCTATGCCGCATTCACGGGCAAGAATGCGATGCAGTTCGAGGCGGAGTGAACGGCTGGGCACCAGTTCCAGGCCCATGCGGCGATGAACGAAGCTGAGATACGGCTCGCGGGACAAGGTTCGTATTGACAACAGCTACACATCACTCTACCATAAGCCTATCTATTGGATATACAGCGAAGGAATGCTCATGCGTGATGCCGCCATCAACTTACGTGCCCTGCCCGAGCAGCGTGAACTGATTGATCATGCTGCGACGCTGCTGGGCAAGAACCGGTCCGATTTCATGCTCGAAGCCGCCTGCGACAGAGCCCAATCGGTACTGCTCGACCAAGTGTTTTTTGGTCTTGATTCGAAGAAATTTCGAGATTTCACCAAGATGCTGGATGCACCTCCAGCTCATAACCCCGGCCTTGAGCGACTGATGGCGGTCAAACCGCCCTGGACCGCCAAGGCATGAGCCGGCAGCTCAACCCCTCCCCAGCCCTTGTTGCCGGTGCATCGTGTCAACGAATTCGAATGCGGCGAGATTCAACTGGACGAGTGGCTCAAGCGGCGAGCGGGTGCGAATCAGCTCACCGGAGCCAGCCGCACCTTTGTTGTGGTTGATCAGGATCAGAGCGTCTGCGGCTACTACGCCATGGCAGCAGGCGCTGTAGCCCATCAGATGGCAACCAGTTCGGTTCGACGCAATATGCCAGATCCGGTCCCGGTCATGGTGCTGGCTAGACTAGCCGTCGATCGTCGCGCCCAAGGCATCCAGCTGGGAGCAGCGCTGCTGCAGGACGCTGTCAACCGAGCCCTCGTTGTGTCACACAATGCCGGCGTCAGGGCGCTGCTGGTGCACGCGATGCATGATCGCGCCAAAGAGTTTTACCAGCATTACGGCTTTCAGGTTTCGCCGACGCATCCGCTGACGCTGATGTTGCGCTTGCGCACCGTGGCATCGTACTAAACGTGCCAAGCAATGCAGGTGCTAAAGGGAATGACACATACTCAACCTGTTTACTCAAGAAATCACAGTTAAATGGTAGATCGATGCATAGGACTGGATCGACTGCAAGTGAGAGCATGCGCCAATAGGCGGCGCGGGTTGTTGGCCGTTCTGTTCAGTTGGGGTCAGAGCACGTTTGCTGCGCAAAGTGGACTGACCCGCAAGGTTTCAGCAAAGAAGCCTTTCGCAGCGGCAGGGTGGGGGCACACGCCAAAGTGAGGTCAAGGAGGAGCCCGAAGGGCGGGGGACACGAACGGCGGCGTGTGCTCCCACCCTGCTGCGAGTCCAGCACCATAGCTCTGCACAAAAGCCTCGACAGGCTCAGAGCAAACGAAGTTTTAAGTAAGCGCCATTCGTGCTAAAGGGGCCATCCACCGCCAAGGGTAAACGCCAACGCGCCCGCCCACCCCAAAGTGGGCTACCGGCCCCTAGAATCGTCCGTCTCACCGCACCACAGGCCGCCGCGGGCCTGCTGCACCAACAAAGGACTGATCATGAAAAAACTCGCCCTCTGCCTGAGCTTGAGTGCCCTGGCCTTGGTGGCCGGCGCCCAGCCCAAAGACCTCAAAGTCGCCATCGACGCCACCTACGAGCCCTTCACTCTCAAGGCGGTCGACTTCACCGACAAGTACTACAACACGCCGAGCAAGATCGTGGTCAGGAATGACATCAAGTTCACCGACCTGGCCTCGCTCAAGGGCAAGAAAATTGGCGTGCTCAAGGCCAGCACCCAGGAGAAATACGCCTTGGGTGAGTTGAAGCCCGCCGGGGTGGTGGTGACGGCCTACGAGGCGCAGGACCAGGTGTACCTGGACATCAAGTCAGGTCGACTCGACGGCACGGTAGCCGACGTGGTGGAAGTGACAGGCGGCTTTCTGGGCAAGCCAGAGGGCAAGAACTACGGCCTCGTCGGGCCCGAGCTCAACATGCCCAAATACTTCCGGCATTGGCGCTGGCATTGCCCTGCGCAAAGGCGAAGCTGCGCTGAAGGCCGAGCTCAACGCGGCGATCAAGACCATTCGCGCCAACGGCACTTACAAGAAGATCAACGACAAGTACTTCAAGTTTGACGTCTACGGCAACTGAACCCAGCGCCAGGGCGTTTGACACGGCGAGCTGAGCTGCATTGAGCGCCTACTATGGCTCCATCCTGCACGGCGCGCTGCTGACCGTGGCGGTGTCGCTGGCGGCTTTGGCGGTGGCGGTGCTGCTGGGGCTGCTCGGCGCGACGGCCAGGTTGTCCGGCCGGCGCGCCCTGAGGGTGCCGGCCACGCTCTACACCACGGTGATCCGCGGCATCCCGATCTGGTGCTCATGTTGCTGGTGTTCTACGGCGGCAGCACCGGTTTGAACGACGTGATCGAGGCGCTGGGCAGCGAGCTGACGATCGACATCGAGCCTTTCACGGCAGCTCTGGCAACCTTGGGCTTCATCTACGGCGCCTACATGACCGAGACTTTTCGAGGTGCCATCCTGGCTATTCCAAAGGGCCAGTTCCGAGGCGGCGGCCGCTTTCGGCATGAGTCCTGGGCAGGTCTTGCTGCGCATCACCTTGCCGCAGATGCTGCGCCATGCCCTGCCGGGCTTCACCAACAACTGGCTGGTGCTGATCAAGGCCACCGCCGTGGTCAGCCTGATTGGCCTGCAGGAGATGACCTATCTGGCCAAGCAGGCCAGTGCCGCCACGCGCTCGCCGTTTGCATTCTTTCTGTTCACCGCCGCGCTGTTCCTGCTCTACACCTGGCTCTCGCTGCTGCTGCTGCGCCATCTCAACCAGCGCTACAGCCCAGGCGTCCAACGAGGTCGACACTGAATGAACTGGGAGGTGATCTTTCGCCCCGAGAGCCTGGCGCTGTTTGGCCAGGGCGTGCTCACCACGCTCGGTCTGCTGGCCGCCTCGCTGGCGGTGGGAGGTGTACTGGCGCTGCTGTTCGCGCTGGCACTGACGGGCCCGAGCCGGCTGCTACGACAAGTCGTGGGCAGCTACACCTTCGTGATTCGTGGCACGCCGTTGCTGATTCAGGTCTACCTGATCTACTACGGGCTGGGCCAGTTGGAGTGGATTCAGGCGCGTTGGGACAGCGTCTGGCCGTGGACGCACTTCAAGGAGCCCTTTTTCTGCGCCTTGCTGGCCTTTAGCCTCAACACCGCAGCCTACACGGCCGAGATGCTGGCCGGCGCGATCCGCGAGACCGCCGCTGGCGAGCGCGAAGCCGCGCAGGCCTTTGGCATGAGCCGCCCGCAGGTGATGCTGCACATCGTGCTGCCCGGTGCGCTGCGCCGCACCCTACCCGCCTACAGCAACGAGGTGGTGATGATGCTGCACAGCACCAGCCTTGCCAGCGCAGTGCCGGCCATGCTGGACATCACAGCGGCGGCTGGCCGCATCTATTCGGAGTTCTATCTGCCATTTGAAGCCTACCTGGCAGCCGCATCGCTGTACCTGGTGGGGACCTTCACGCTGGTCTGGCTGTTCAAGCTCACAGAGCACCGCTTTCTGGCGCACTTGTCGCCACCCTGATTCCAAACGCCCGCGAGCGTGCCGAGGAATGCACCGACAATTCGACACATCGCGCCACCCAGCCCCTTGCCCATGCTCAGTTTCCTGCCAACACCTCTGATCGCCACGCTCGCCACCCTGCTGATGGTGATCAACGCCCTGTTCTGGGTACCCATCCTGCTGTTGGTGGCAGTGTCAAGCTGCTTGATCCCGACCAAGGCGGTACGGCTGCACATCGACCCGGTGCTGCTGGCCATCGCCGAGGCCTGATCAGTTGCAACAGTGGTTGGATGGCGCTGACGCAGCGCACCACCTGGGATGTGCAGGGCTTAGAGGATCTGAAGTACCGCAGTTGGTACCTGGTCAACCGCAACCACCAATCCTGGGTCGACATCCTGGTGCTGCAGCACCTGCTCAACCGGCGCATCCCGCTGTTGAAGTTCTTCCTCAAGCAGCAGCTGATCTGGGTGCCGGTGATGGGCCTGGCCTGGTGGGCGCTGGAGTTTCCTTTCATGCGCCGACACAGCGCCGACTACCTGCGCAAACACCCCGAGATGCGCGGCAAGGACCAGGAAACCACCCGCAAGGCCTGCGAAAAGTACGCCTTGATCCCCACCAGCGTGATGAACTTTCTGGAAGGCACGCGCTTCACCGTCGAGAAGCACAAACGCCAGCAATCCCCCTATCGGCACCTGCTCAAGCCCAAGGCTGGCGGCATCGCGCTGGCACTCAATGCCATGGGAGACAAGTTCCAGGCGATTCTGGATGTCACCATCGTCTACCCCGATGGCCGGCCTACCTTCCTGGCACTTCCTGCAGGGCAAGGTGCGTCGCATCGTGGTGCGGGTGCGTAGCCTGCCGGTGCCGCAGCAACTGGCACAGGGCGACCATGCGGGCGACCCAGCCGTGCGCGAGGCCTTGCGCAGTGCAGCTGTGGCAGGAGAAGGATGCCCAAATCGCGGCCCCGCTTAAGGCATCGCAGTTGGCCCAGGCAAGGTAAATATTCACCAAGATGCAGCCCTTGTGCCCGTTTGAAACAGCGGGCTTTGCGGGACAATGAACCGTTGGCCTGCGCAGCACCTGCTTGCGCAGCGATCGGGTCGCCCACCTGAAGAAGAACGTCCATGCGTAAATGGCAAGTCCATCATCGTGACTGGTGCCGGTGGCGGCATCGGCGCAGGCACTGCCAAGCGCCCGCCAGTGAAGGCGCCCAGGTCATCGTCAACGACCTTAGATTCCCGGTCTGGGCAGAAAGTCGCGGCACAGATCGTCGCCGCAGGCGGGCGGGCTTCATTCTTCCAGGTAGATGTCACGCAGACTGACCAGGTCCAGGCGCTGGTCGCCACTGCGGTGCAGCGCCATGGCGTGCTGACGATGGTCAATAACGCCGGATGGACGCACCGCAACCGCCCTGCGCTCGAAGTCAGCGAGGAAGAGTTCGACCGCCGTTACAGCGTCAACGTCAAGAGCATCTACCCGCCACGATTCACGCCACGCCGGTGTTCCGGCGCCAGGGCGGTGGGCTGCTTCATCAACATTGCGTCCACGGCCGGCATCCGACCACGCCCGGGTCTGACCTGGTACAACGGCTCCAAAGGCGCGGTGATCGTCACCTCCAAATCGTTGGCCGCCGAGCTGGGAACCGACAACATCCGCGTCAACTTCGTGTCAACCTGGTGTTCAACCCGGACACCGGCTTGTCGGTCGAGTTCGCCGGTGGGCCGTTTGACGATACCCGGCGCGCCAAGTTCTCTCCAGCATTCCCTTGGGTCGCTTCTCCAGCGCGCGCTGATGTGGCCAACGCGGTGCCTCTATCTGGCCAGCGATGAGGCCAGCTTCATCAGTGGCGTGTGCATCGAGGTCGATGGAGCGCGCTGTGTCTGAGACGATGCGCCGGATGCCCACCTTCCACGCCGAGACAGTCGAGGGCCGCGCCATGAAGATCCTGGTAGTGGACGATCACGCGCTGGTGCGCGAAGGGCTGCGCCAGGTGCTGGCCGGTCTGCAAGAAGCGCCTGAGGTGCTCGATGCCCCTGATTGCACACGCGCCTTCGACTAAGCCGCGCTCCACCCCGACCTTGATCTGGTGCTGTTGACTACCATCTGCCCGACATGAATGGCTCCTGGCTGCATTGGACATCTTTGCCCAGGGCGCCACCCGGAGCTGCCGATCATCATTCTGTCCGCCCTGGCCAGCCCACAGACGATGCGACGGGTGATGGATGGCGCGGCCGGTTTCGTGACCAAGTCGGGCCTGAGCAGCGAGTTGTTGTCGGTAGTCAGGCTGGTGCTGGCCGGAGGTGTTTACAGGCCTGCCGACGGCGTCAGTGAGTGGGTCGGCACCGCCGGGCGCCAGCGGCACAGGTGGTCAGGCGCCCGCGCTGCTAACCCGTCGCCAGGGAACTGGTGCTGCTTGAACTGCTGGATGGGCGCACCAACCGCCAGATCAGCGCCAAGCTTCATCTCGTCCGAAGAAACCGTCAAGAACCACGTCACCGCCATCCTGCGCCGCTTCGACGTGCAAACCCGTACCTGCGTGGTGCTGGCCGCAGAGCGGCATGGCTATGTGGCGGGCAGTCGATCGGCCGCAAGCTGGATCGGCCGCAGGGGCGTTCTGAAAAGAACAGCCCCTAAACCCTACCCTCCCGGCGAAGCATCCCTTGGCCCAGGCGCTACCAGCTTGCGCAACAGGCCGCGCAGCTTGGCGGGGCGCATGGGGCTTGAACAGCAGCGTCAGACCGGCCTGGTGACAGGTGAATCAACCTCGACTGGTGTCGCCGCTCATCAGGCAGGCTGGCACTGGGCTACCGATGGCTAGTCGCAGGCGCTGCACGGTCTCAACCCCTGTGCTCGGCGTCACGCAAGCGAAAGTCGCCTTCACGATGACGGCGGGTTGCCACCCGCCGGCCACCAGCTCCAGTGCCGCTGCCAAGCCGTCGACCTGCCGCGTCTGGCAACCCCAGGATCGCAACAAGCTGCCCAAACCTTCGCTGGCCAGCGTCGTCCTCCACCACCAGCACCTTCAGACCGTCAAACTGCTCACCCATCGGTAGCGCCGACCGGCGGCGCGCGGACGATCGGATGGCGCTACCCACCGGCACTTGATCGTGAACTGCGTACCGCAGCCCAGGTCGGATCGCAGATGCAGGCGGTGCCCCCAGCAAGCGGGTGGTGCGTTGTACGATGTTGAGCCCCCAGGCCCAGCCTCCCTGCGCTCTCGGTTGCGCTGTGGATTGCCGACCTGAAAAACTCCCTTTGAACACTCCCGGCCCGATGCTCGGGCGCATCGCCGATGCCGCTGTCCCACACCTCAATGTAGCGGCCAGGCGCCCATCGCCCCACGGACGACAGGCCAACAGCACGGTGCCGATATCGGTATAGCGGATGGCGTTGCCTACCAGGTTGAGCAGAACTCCTGATGCAGCAGCGATGGGTCGCTCAGGATCCACGTCGCTGGGCCGAACCCGCAATCGCAAACCCTTTGCTGTGGCAGTCGCCGACAAGGTTTCACGCAGCTGGTCAAACAACTCACTGACCGCCATCGGTCGCACGCGGATCTTGACCGACCCCGGCCTCCAGGCGCGACACTTCCAGTAACGCATCG
>JADKDJ010000018.1 GCA_016718405.1 Candidatus Rhodoferax odensensis | reverse complement strand
ATGGTGGGAATGGTGATGATGGTGGAGTTCTTCTTGCGCGCTGCTGTAGCTGCCATCGGTCTAGCGGCTGGTAGGTCGGAATCAGGTGGTGCTTGCCGTTGCCAATCAGGTCGGCACGGCCCATGGCCTTGAGCGCCTCGCGCAGCAGCGGCCAGTTGTTGGGGTCGTGGTAGCGCAAAAAGGCTTTGTGCAGGCGGCGGCGCTTGTCGCCGCGCACGATATCCACCGTTTCGCTGTCGCGCGTGACCTTGCGCAGCGGGTTCTTGTTGCTGTGGTACATCGCCGTGGCCGAGGCCATGGGCGACGGGTAAAGGTCTGCACCTGGTCGGCACGGAAGCCGTTCTTCTTGAGCCAGACGGCCAAGTTCATCATGTCTTCGTCGCTGGTGCCCGGATGGGCGGCGATGAAGTACGGCACCAGAAACTGCTTCTTGCCCGCCTCCAGGCTGTACTTCTCGAACATCTGCTTGAAGCTGTCGTAGGAGCCGATGCCCGGCTTCCATCATCTTGGTCAGTGGACCCTGCTCGGTATGCTCGGGGCGATCTTGAGGTAGCCGCCGACGTGGTGACCAGTTCCTGACGTACTCGGGCGACTGGATCGCCAGGTCGTAGCGCACACCGGAACTGATGAGAATTTTCTTGACGCCCTTGAGCGCACGGGCACGCCGGTAAATCTTGATCAGCGGGCCGTGGTCGGTGATCAGGTTCTGGCAGATGCCCGGGTAGACGCAACTGGGCTTGCGGCAGGCGGCCTCGATCTCACGGGTGCGACAACCCGTGCGGTACATGTTGGCGGTGGGGCCGCCCAGGTCGGAGATGGTGCCGGTGAAGCCCCCTTCACCTTGTCGCGCATTTCCTCGATCTCGCGGATCACCGAGTCTTCCGAGCGGCTCTGGATGATGCGTCCTTCGTGCTCGGTGATCGAACAGAAGGTGCATCCCCATAACAGCCGCGCATGATGTTGATCGAGGAACGAATCATCTCCCAAGCCGGAATCTTGGTGGCCTTGTCATGGCTGCCGTTCTCGTCGGCATAGGCGGGGTGCGGCGAGCGCGCAAACGGCAAGTCGAACACGTAGTCCATCTCGGCCGTGGTCAGCGGAATCGGTGGCGGATTGAGCCACACGTCGCGCTCGCCATGCGCCTGCACCATGGCGCGCGCATTGCCGGGGTTGGTTTCAGGTGCATCACGCGGTTGGCGTGGGCATACAGCACCGGGTCACTCTTGACCTGCTCGTAGGACGGAATACGAATCACCGAGCGCTCGCGTGGTGGCACGCTGATACGTTGGGTCAAAGCCGGATTGGGCACGAAGGTCAGTGGCTTGACGCCAGGCGCCACCACAGCGCCACTGCCCTCCTCCTTGGCGCAGCTCGACCCCTGGGATTGCGCCTGCTCCGAAGTGGTCTGGTAAGGGTTGACGATGGCCTCGACCCGGCCCGGCGTGTCCACGCTGGTGGAGTCGATTTCGAACCAGCCCTCGGCACTGGGGTCGCCCGGCGGCGCATGAAGGCGGTGCCACGCACATCGGTGATACGTTCCACCGGCTCGCGCGCCGCCAGCCGGTGCGCAATCTCCACAATGGCGCGGTCGGCGTTGCCGTACAGCAGCAGGTCGCATTTGGCGTCCACCAGCACCGAGCGGCGCACCTTGTCGGACCAGTAATCGTAGTGGGCGATGCGCCTGAGAGACCCCTCGATGCCACCCAGCACGATGGGCACGTCCTTTGTAGGCCTCGCGGCAGCGCTGCGAATAGACCAGCGCTGCGGTCGGGCCGCTTGCCGGCCTCGCCGCCAGGGGTGTAGGCGTCGTCACAGCGGATCTTGCGGTCGGCCGTGTACCGGTTGATCATGGAATCCATGTTGCCCGCCGTCACGCCAAAGAACAGATTCGGCTTACCCAGCACCTGAACGGCTCGGCGCTGTGCCAATCGGGCTGGGCGATCATGCCGACCCGAAAGCCCTGCGCTTCGAGCAGGCGCCCGATCACCGCCATGCACCAAAGCTGGGGTGGTCCACATAGGCGTCGCCCGTGACGATGATGATGTCGCAGCTATCCCAGCCCAGGGCATCCATCTCGGCGCGGCTGGTGGGCAGGAACTTGGCCGTGCCAAAGACAGGCAAAACGACAAGAAACGCGGGCAAAGGCGGGGATTGGGTGAGTAGTGTACGGTTTGGCCTGTATCAGCACGCACCGCAAGGGCTCTGCGCTGGGCCCGCCAGGACGCCCGGCACACGACGGCTGGCATGAGGGATAGTCCCAAGCCCAGGCCTATCAACGCTGGGCTATTGTGCAGACATGCTCTCCTTCGATGTTCTCGCCTCGTTTTGGTCGGTCCCTGTGATTCAGACCAACATCATTGTGTTCTTCAACCTGGTGGGCGCCCTGGCGCTGGGGCTGATGGTGGGCTACGAGCGCTCCTACCATGGCCGCGCGGCAGGCATGCGCACTTACGGGCTGGTGTGTATGGCCTCGGCTGCGCTGACCGTCATCAGCGGCTACTCGCACTACTGGTTTGGCGCCAGCGCGCACATGGCCACCATTGGCGACCTGACGCGCGTGATACAGGGCATCGTCACCGGCATCGGCTTCTTGTGCGCCGGCGTCATCATGAAAGAGGGCTTCAGCATCAGCGGGCTGACCACCGCCGCCTCGCTATGGGCTACCTCAGCCATCGGCATTCTGGTCGGCGTAGGCTTTGCTGGCGCGGCGATGTCGCTGGCAGTGCTGAGCACCATCTCGATGGTCTGGATGTCCAAGCTGGAGGCCTGGCTACCCTCGCGCCAGGCGGTGGCGATGACGCTGCGTTTTGATGCCGGCTACCAACCGCAGGAGCCGGCCCTGCGCGCCATGGCCAGCGAGCGTGGTTTTGACATCGCCGGGGGCACCATCACGATCGCGCTGGACCAGGGCGAACAGGAGTGGCGCTTCATTGCCGTGGCACGCAACCGCCACCAGATGGTGCTGGTGTCGGACCTGGCAACCGAGATAGCCAAGTTCAAGGGCGTCAAGAGCTTTTCACCTGGCCTACGCGCGCACTGAAGCGAGGCCGCCCACAGCGAAACTTTGCGGGACTGACCGGCGCGCCGCGACGCTCTGTCCTCAACTGACTGGAGCAACATGGAAACATTCGTCTGGGGACCCGATTTCACCACCGGCATTGACAGTGTGGACCACCAACACCACGGTCTGGTGGACCTGTTTAACGAACTCAGTGACACCCTGGCCAGCGGACACGAAATCGACGAAGCCCAGGCCTACCTGGTGTTTCAGAAACTGGTGGCCTATGCCGAGCACCACTTCAGCGAGGAAGAGGCCCTGATGAGGCGCATCGGCGTGGACGACCGACACGTCACGCAGCAGCAGGACTTACATCACACCTTCCTTGAACAGCTCAACGCCATGTGGGGCGCCAAGGAAACCCTGAGCCACCCGGCAGAAGTGTTTTTAACCTTCCTGACATCATGGCTGGGTCTGCACATTCTCGGTATCGACCAACTGATGGCCCGCCAAATGCGCCGCATTGAGGCCGGCGAATCGGCCGAACAGGCCTACGAAGCCGAGACACGCCCGATCGACAAGAGCACCGACGCCATGATCAAGGCCATGGGCGCCATCTACAAAGTGCTGTCCAAACTGAACCTCGAACTCAGCACCGTAAACCGTGAACTCGAGCAGCGCGTGCTGCAGCGCACTTTCGAGCTGGAGCAGACCAACCACGCACTGGTGCAGGCCAACCACAAGCTGGAGGTGTACTCACACACGGACGGCCTGCTCAACATCGCCAACCGCAAGTACTTCGACCAGCGGTTGGAGGAAGAGTGGTTGCGCGCCATCCGTTCCCAACAACCCGTCGGCCTGCTCATGATCGACGTGGACCACTTCAAGCGTTACAACGACACTTACGGCCACCAAGCTGGCGACGCATGTCTTCGATCTGTTGCCAAAGCGACGTCAAACGTGTTGGCGCGCTCGACCGACTTGCTGGCGCGCTACGGCGGGGAAGAGCTGGTGGTGGTGCTGCCTGACACCCACGTCGAGGGAAGCTACCAGGTGGCCCAGGACATTTGCGCCGCGGTGTCCAAGTTGAAGATTCCGCACGCCGGCTCCGACACCGCGGCCTATGTCACGGTAAGCATCGGCGTGGCGTCCATGAATCCACCTCGGGTCTCGTCAGCGGATCGCCTGGTCGCGGCAGCCGATCAAGCCTTGTACCAGGCCAAGAAACAGGGTCGCAATCAGTGTGCATGCAGGGGTCGCCCAGTGAAAGCTCAAACCGACGGCCGCGCGTCTTTGGCACCAGAGTCCGAGCGGCTGCGATGTGATCGACCAGCCAGTGTTTGGGAACTGTTCCAGGTCGTGTTCGAGCATGGTATTTTTTCAACGCGTCTCCTCCACCAGCTTCTCGGTGACTCTCCGGGACCACATAGCCTTCAGCGCGCCATGATTGCCTCCTCATCGCAAGTGGGTCTGACAGTATTGAATCAAATTGTTGAGCACTTCCTTGATCGCCTCTGTCCAACTCGTTGTCAATCAACAACTCCCCTTGTGCTCCGTCAGGGTATGGTGTGCCGGGACAGTATGGTCTCGGTTTCAGGTTCTTGCCACATCGCACACGCGCAAAGCCGATCGGCGCAGGGCGCGCGTAATCACAGCGCCAACTCGGCCACCACACCCGATTGCGGCCGGACTCCTTGGCGCGGTACAGGGGCGGCATCGGCGCGGGCGAGCGTGTCCGTTACCGTTTCACCGGCGCGAAACATGGCCACACCGATGCTGGCCGACTTCTGCCCCACCAGCGCAACACGTGCGACTGCACCGCGCGGCGCAGCTTTTCGGCCAACTGCATGGCGGGCTCAAGCGTCTCGGTGCAGATGATCAGGAATTCCTCGCCGCCCCACCGTCCGACGACGTCGACCTCGCGGGTGTGCTCGCTCAGCAGCCGGGCAATGCCGGTCAGCACCTGGTCGCCCATCTGATGCCCATAACGATCGTTGACCGACTTGAAGTGGTCGACATCGAGCAGCAGCACACAAAAATGGGTGCCATAACGCTCGCTGCGTACGCGCTCTTGCTCCAGGGTCTGGTCCAACCGCAGGCGGTTGAACAAACCGGTGAGCTGATCGGTCACCGCCAGGCGTTCGAGCTGCTGGTTCTGCCCGATCAACAGCGTCTGCGCCTGACGCAACTCCTGCAGAGCGGCGTCGGCGCGTTGTTGCGCGGCGCCCGCAGCGGCGTAAGCGGCCGCGTTGTCCAGTGCGATCGCGCCGTAGGCACACAAGGTACGAAAAATAGAGCGCTCGCGGGCGCCGTAGGCGCGCGCAGTGGGGGATTGAATCGTCATTACCCCCAACAACCGATCAGCCAGCATCAATGGGGCATACAGCAAACTCAGCGTGGCCAGCGTGCCGGGAATACGATTCGGATCGTCCACGCCGGGCGGCAGGTCAAACACCTGCTCCTGACGCGTGCGCGCGCACAGCGCGATTTTCGAGGTCGGATGGTTCAGCGCCACGCTGCGGGTCGCCAGTTCCACACCCAATTCGACACCGATCGCCAGCGTCAGCGCATCGCCTTGCGCATCCAGCAGGTAGACGGCAAAGAAACTGGCGTCGAGCAGTTCGTGCACATGGCGGCGCAGTGCGCCAAATACGGCTTGGGCGTCCAGACTGGCGGTGATTTCGCGCCCAATCGTGCCCAGCGTTTCCAGGGTGGCGGTGGTCTGGGCCAAGGACTCAGCGAGCTGGCGGTGGTGCTCGGTCTCAGCCTTGGCGTGGTCCAGCTGTTGGCGAATCTGCAGCGACCAGGCGCGCTTTTGCGCATCCTGACTGCGCATTTTGTTGACCGCCGCCTCGGCCGCCAGACGCTGCGCGTAAGCCGCTTGAAATCCCCGCACAAAGCGTTCGCGGCGGCCACCTCGTTAAGAAAATCGGGCGACGGGGCGTAGCCGCTCCGCCTGCGGCCAGCTTCAGGGCGTGCCGCAAGTACTCCAAGGCCGTGCCCGCCGCCTCGGACTGCCCGGCCTCGGCCAGAGCCGTGTCAACTTGGCCAACACGCGCAGGGCTTGAATCTGACCGTCAACCTGGCCGCTTTGGCGCGCCAGAACCAGCGCCGCCTGCGCCTTGGCGCAGGCCTGCACACTACGACCCAAGGACATCAGCGCACTGGCCTGCCCGCGCAGCGCCTTGATCAGGGAATCGGGCTCGCCGTGCCTGCTGACATGTTGCTCGAATTCGCTGAACCAATCCAGCGCCTGCGTGGCGTCGCCCTGGTCCAGCGCCAGTTGGCCCAGGCAGCCCACCACCTGCTCGTAGTTACGGGTGCCGGCCACGGCGCGCATCATCTCCAGCGACTCGAGCAGATAACCCCGCGCTTCGTCATAACGCGCCAATAAGCGCATCACGTCGCCGAGCTGGTACAGCGACAAGCCAATCACGCTGGGCCAGCCGGTGGCACGCGCTTGCGACAGGGCCGTCTCGCTTAGAGCCATGGCGGTATCCAGATCGCCCAGCCCCGCCAGCGACTCGACCGCGTTGGTCACCGATACCAAGCCTTGACGCAGCTGACCACTGTCAAGGCCAGCGTGATAGGAAGCCAGGTAGTAACCGACCGACGCAGCCGGGTCGTTGGTCAACAATGCCGCGTTTCCTCGCGCGGCGGCCAGCAAAGTCGGTGAGAGCGGCTGGACTCGTGCGCGTTTCGGGAAACTGACGCTGCAACACCGACAGCGCCGCCACCGGGTCGCGAAACGAAGCGTAGATGAGTCGACGCGCCTGACACAGCTCAACCCGCGCTGAGTCGTCAGCGCCGCGATAGTGGTCCAGTGCGGCCTGCAGGCTGGCGTCCACCAACTCCGGCGGACCGCGGTCCAGCGCGATCGAGGCTCGCAGCCAGTAGGCATCTCCCTGACCCACCAGATCGCACAGCGGATCGAACCGCTCGGTTGCGCGCTGCAAGTGCTGCAGCGCCTGTGGTGCATTGGCCAGCAACAAGGCCACTTCGCTGCGGATCAAGTCCAAGCGGGCGCTCAGCCGCCGCTGCTCGACCTCGGACATGTCGGCCGACTCGAGCTCGGTTTGGCACTGCTCGACCAGGGTCAGCGCCCGCGTGCTGTCGCGCTGGCGCAGATGCCAGGCCAGTTCGACCCGCGCAGACAGCTGGGCCGCGCCATGAAGCGCAGCCAGCTGGGCCTCCAGCACCGCCAAATCGTCGTTACTTATGAAGAGCTTCATTGCCAACACAGGAAGCAGTTACTGCCCTCATCATACCGAGCGGCCCCGACGTGGGCCGCCCATGACCTTTGTGCGGCGCCCTGGACTTGCCGATTGCCGGTGAGTCGATCGCCAAGGGCAATCACTTGGCCAAGCAGCGACTGAGGGACGTAACCGGGCTGTTACAGTTAAACCATGCACCGAACGATTTTTGACACGCCTGTGGTCAACACCCTCCTTCGCGGCCTGTCATTGGTCATTCTCAAAGTCACCGGCTGGAAGGTCGAGGGCGCCCTGCCCGCCAACACACCCAAGTGCGTGATGATCGCCGCGCCGCACACCAGCAACTGGGACTTGCCCAACACCTTGATGGTGGCCTTTGCGCTGCGCCTGAACATCTACTGGATGGGCAAGGCATCGATCTTCAAGCCGCCGTTTCGCCACCTCATGATGTGGATGGGCGGCATTCCGGTCAACCGCGAACGCGCCAGCAATATGGTGGCCGCCTCGGCCCAGGCCATCATGGACGCCGACGCGCCGCTGCAACTGGTGGTGCCACCCGAAGGCACGCGCCAGAAGACACGCTACTGGAAGACTGGCTTCTACTACATCGCGCTAAGCGCCAAGGTGCCGATTGTGCTGGCCTACATGGACTACAAGCGCAAAATCAGCGGCCTGGGCCCCCTGTTTCACCCGACCGGCGACATCGAGGCCGACATGAGCGCCATCAAGGCCTTCTACGCTGGATTCACGGGCAAGAACGCCTTGCAGTTCGAAGCCGAGTAGACACGCTGGCCCGGTCGTGCGCCCTGACGGCCAAGGGTAAACGCCAACGCGCCCGGCCACCCCAAAGTGGGCTACCGGCCCCTAGAATCGTCCGTCTCACCGCACCACAGGCCGCCGCCGGCCTGCTGCACCAACAAAGGACTGTTCATGAAGAAACTCGCCCTCTGCCTGAGCTTGAGTGCCCTGGCCCTGGTGGCCGGCGCCCAGCCCAAAGACCTCAAAGTCGCCATCGACGCCACCTACGAGCCCTTCACGTTCAAGACCGCTGACGGCAAACCGACCGGCTTTGACGTCGACATCGCCCTGGCGCTGTGCGAACAGATCAAGCGCAAGTGTGTCTTCGTTGAGCAGGCGTGGGACAGCATGATCCCTGGGCTGCAGGCCAAGAAGTACGAAGTCATCATCAGTTCCATGTCGATCACCGAGGACAGGCTCAAGGCGGTCGACTTCACCGACAAGTACTACAACACGCCGAGCAAGATCGTGGTCAGGAATGACATCAAGTTCACCGACCTGGCCTCGCTCAAGGGCAAGAAAATTGGCGTGCTCAAGGCCAGCACCCAGGAGAAATACGCGATGGGCGAGCTCAAGCCCGCCGGGGTGGTGGTGACGGCCTACGAGGCGCAGGACCAGGTGTACCTGGACATCAAGTCAGGTCGACTCGACGGCACGGTAGCCGATGTGGTGGAGGTGACAGGCGGCTTTCTGGGCAAGCCAGAGGGCAAGAACTACGGCCTCGTCGGGCCCGAGCTCAACATGCCCAAATACTTCGGCATTGGCGCCGGCATTGCCCTGCGCAAAGGCGAAGCTGCGCTGAAGGCCGAGCTCAACGCGGCGATCAAGACCATTCGCGCCAACGGCACTTACAAGAAGATCAACGACAAGTACTTCAAGTTTGACGTCTACGGCAACTGAACCCAGCGCCAGGGCGTTTGACACGGCGAGCTGAGCTGCCTTGAGCGCCTACTACGGCTCTATCCTGCACGGCGCGCTGCTGACCGTGGCGGTGTCGCTGGCGGCCTTGGCGGTGGCGGTGCTGCTGGGGCTGCTCGGCGCGGCGGCCAGGTTGTCCGGCCGGCGCGCCCTGAGGGTGCCAGCCACGCTCTACACCACGGTGATCCGCGGCATCCCCGATCTGGTGCTGATGTTGCTGGTGTTTTACGGCGGTAGCATCGGTTTGAACGCCGTGATCGAGGCGCTGGGCAGCGAGCTGACGATCGACATCGAGCCTTTCACGGCAGGTGTGGCAACCTTGGGCTTCATCTACGGCGCCTACATGACCGAGACTTTTCGAGGTGCCATCCTGGCTATTCCAAAGGGCCAGTTCGAGGCGGCGGCCGCTTTCGGCATGAGTCCTGGGCAGGTCTTGCTGCGCATCACCTTGCCGCAGATGCTGCGCCATGCCCTGCCGGGCTTCACCAACAACTGGCTGGTGCTGATCAAGGCCACCGCCGTGGTCAGCCTGATTGGCCTGCAGGAGATGACCTATCTGGCCAAGCAGGCCAGTGCCGCCACTCGCTCGCCGTTTGCGTTCTTTCTGTTCACGGCCGCGCTGTTTTTGGTCTACACCTGGCTCTCGCTGCTGCTGCTGCGCCATCTCAACCAGCGCTACAGCCTGGGCGTCCAACGAGGTCGACACTGAATGAACTGGGAGGTGATCTTTCGCCCCGAGAGCCTGGCGCTGTTTGGCCAGGGCGTGCTCACCACGCTCGGTCTGCTGGCCGCCTCGCTGGCGGTGGGAGGTGTACTGGCGCTGCTGTTCGCGCTGGCACTGACGGGCCCGAGCCGGCTGCTACGACAAGTCGTGGGCAGCTACACCTTCGTGATTCGTGGCACGCCGTTGCTGATTCAGGTCTACCTGATCTACTACGGGCTGGGCCAGTTGGAGTGGATTCAGGCGCGTTGGGACAGCGTCTGGCCGTGGACGCACTTCAAGGAGCCCTTTTTCTGCGCCTTGCTGGCCTTTAGCCTCAACACCGCAGCCTACACGGCCGAGATGCTGGCCGGCGCGATCCGCGAGACCGCCGCTGGCGAGCTCGAAGCCGCGCAGGCCTTTGGCATGAGCCGCCCGCAGGTGATGCTGCACATCGTGCTGCCCGGTGCGCTGCGCCGCACCCTACCCGCCTACAGCAACGAGGTGGTGATGATGCTGCACAGCACCAGCCTTGCCAGCGCAGTGCCGGCCATGCTGGACATCACAGGCGGCTGGCCGCATCTATTCGGAGTTCTATCTGCCATTCGAAGCCTACCTGGCCGCCGCATCACTTTACCTGCTGGGGACCTTCACGCTGGTCTGGCTGTTCAAGCTCACCGAGCGGCGCTTTCTGGCCCACCTGTCGCCACCCTGATTCCAAAAGCCAGCGAGCGTGCCGAGGAATGCACCGACAATTCGACACATCGCGCCACCCAGCCCCTTGCCCATGCTCAGTTTCCTGCCAACACCTCTGATCGCCACGCTCGCCACCCTGCTGATGGTGATCAACGCCCTGTTCTGGGTACCCATCCTGCTGTTGGTGGCAGTCGTCAAGCTGCTGATCCCGATCAAGGCGGTGCGGCTGCACATCGACCCGGTGCTGCTGGCCATCGCCGAGGCCTGGATCAGTTGCAACAGTGGCTGGATGGCGCTGACGCAGCGCACCACCTGGGATGTGCAAGGCTTAGAGGATCTGAAGTACCGCAGTTGGTACCTGGTCAACTGCAATCACCAATCGTGGGTTGACATTCTGGTGTTGCAGCATCTGCTCAACCGGCGCATCCCGTTGTTGAAGTTCTTCCTCAAGCATGAGCTGATCTGGGTGCCGGTGATGGGCCTGGCCTGGTGGGCGCTGGAGTTCCCTTTCATGCGCCGACACAGCGAGGCTTACCTCAAGCAACACCCCGAGATGCGCGGCAAGGACCAGGAAACCACCCGCAAGGCCTGCGAAAAGTACGCCTTGATCCCCACCAGCGTGATGAACTTTCTGGAAGGCACGCGCTTCACCGTCGAGAAGCACAAACGCCAGCAATCCCCTATCGGCACCTGCTCGGGCCCAAGGCTGGCGGCATCGCGCTGGCACTCAATGCCATGGGAGACAAGTTCCAGGCGATTCTGGATGTCACCATCGTCTACCCCGATGGCCGGCCTACCTTCTGGCACTTCCTGCAGGGCAAGGTGCGTCGCATCGTGGTGCGGGTGCGTAGCCTGCCGGTGCCGCAGCAACTGGCACAGGGCGACTATGCGGGCGACCCAGCCGTGCGCGAGGCCTTTGCGCAATGGGTGCAGCAGCTGTGGCAGGAGAAGGATGCCCAAATCGCGGCCCTGCTTAAGGCATCGCAGTTGGCCCAGGCAAGGTAAATATTCACCAAGATGCAGCCCTTGTGCCTGTTTGAAACAGCGGGCTTTTGCGGGACAATGAACCGTTGGCCTGCGCAGCACCCTTGCTTGCGCAGCGATCGGGTCGCCCACTCGAAGAAGAACGTCCATGCGTGTAAACGGCAAGTCCATCATCGTGACCGGTGCCGGTGGCGGCATCGGCGCAGGCATTGCCAAGCGCCTGGCCAGTGAAGGCGCCCAGGTCATCGTCAACGACCTAGATTCCCGGTCTGGGCAGAAAGTCGCGGCACAGATCGTCGCCGCAGGCGGGCGGGCTTCATTCTTCCAGGCAGATGTCACGCAGACTGACCAGGTCCAGGCGCTGGTCGCCACTGCGGTGCAGCGCCATGGCGTGCTGGACGTGATGGTCAATAACGCCGGATGGACGCACCGCAACCGCCCTGCGCTCGAAGTCAGCGAGGAAGAGTTCGACCGCTGTTACAGCGTCAACGTCAAGAGCATCTACCTCGCCACGATTCACGCCACGCCGGTGTTCCGGCGCCAGGGCGGTGGCTGCTTCATCAACATTGCGTCCACGGCCGGCATCCGACCACGCCCGGGTCTGACCTGGTACAACGGCTCCAAAGGCGCGGTGATCGTCACCTCCAAATCGTTGGCCGCCGAGCTGGGAACCGACAACATCCGCGTCAACTGTGTCAACCCGGTGTTCAACCCGGACACCGGCTTGTCGGTCGAGTTCGCCGGTGGGCCGCTTGACGATACCCGGCGCGCCAAGTTCCTCTCCAGCATTCCCTTGGGCCGCTTCTCCAGCGCGCTGGATGTGGCCAACGCGGTGCTCTATCTGGCCAGCGATGAGGCCAGCTTCATCAGTGGCGTGTGCATCGAGGTCGATGGAGCGCGCTGTGTCTGAGACGATGCGCCGGATGCCCACCTTCCACGCCGAGACATCGAGGCCCGCGCCATGAAGATCCTGGTAGTGGACGATCACGCGCTGGTGCGCGAAGGGCTGCGCCAGGTGCTGGCCGGTCTGCAAGAAGCGCCCGAGGTGCTCGATGCCCCCGATTGCACACGCGCCTTCGACCAAGCCGCGCTGCACCCCGACCTTGATCTGGTGCTGCTGGACTACCATCTGCCCGACATGAATGGCCTGGCCGCATTGGACATCTTTGCCCAGCGCCACCCGGAGCTGCCGATCATCATTCTGTCCGGCTCGGCCAGCCCACAGACGATGCGACGGGTGATGGATCGTGGCGCGGCCGGTTTCGTGACCAAGTCGGGCCTGAGCAGCGAGTTGTTGTCGGTAGTCAGGCTGGTGCTGGCCGGAGGTGTTTACAGGCCCGCCGACGGCGTCAGTGAGAGTGGGCCGGCACCGCTGGGTGCCAGCGGCACAGGTGGTCAGGCGCCCGCGCTGCTAACCCGTCGCCAGGAACTGGTGCTGCTTGAACTGCTGGATGGGCGCACCAACCGCCAGATCAGCGCCAAGCTTCATCTGTCCGAAGAAACCGTCAAGAACCACGTCACCGCCATCCTGCGCCGCTTCGACGTGCAAACCCGTACCCAAGCGGTGCTGGCCGCAGAGCGGCATGGCTATGTGGCGGGCAGTCGATCGGCCACAAGCTGATCGGCCGCAGGGGGCGTGTTGAAAAGAACAGCCCCTAAACCCTACCCTCCCCCGGCGAAGCATCCCTTGGCCCAGGCGCCACCAGCTTGCGCAACAGGCTGCGCAGCTTGGCGGGGCGCACGGGCTTGAACAGCAGCGTCAGACCGGCCTGGTGTGACAGGTGAATCAACTCGGGACTGGTGTCGCCGCTCATCAGGCAGGCCGGCACCGGGCTACCGATGGCCAGTCGCAGGCGCCGCACGGTCTCAACCCCGTGCTCGGCGTCACGCAAGCGAAAGTCGCTCACGATGACGGCGGGTTGCCACCCGCTGGCCACCAGCTCCAGTGCCGCTGCCAAGCCGTCGACCTGCCGCGTCTGGCAACCCCAGGACTGCAACAAGCTGCCCAAACCTTCGCTGGCCAGCGCGTCGTCCTCCACCACCAGCACCTTCAGACCGTCAAACTGCTCACCCACCATCGCAGGCGCCGGGACCGGCGGCGCAAGCCGATGATCGGATGGCGCCACGACCGGCACCTCGATCGTGAACCGCGTGCCGCAGCCCAGTTCGGATCGCAGATGCAGGCGGTGCCCCAGCAAGCGGGTGGTGCGTTGCACGATGTTGAGCCCCAGGCCCAGCCCCTGCTCTCGGTTGCGCTGTGGATTGCCGACCTGAAAAAACTCCTTGAACACCTCGGCCTGATGCTCGGGCGCAATGCCGATGCCGCTGTCCCACACCTCAATGCGCGCCAGGCGCCCATCGCCCCACGGACGACAGGCCAACAGCACGGTGCCGACATCGGTATAGCGGATGGCGTTGCCCACCAGGTTGAGCAGAACCCGATGCAGCAGCGATGGGTCGCTCAGGATCCACGTCGCGCTGGGCCGAACCCGCAATCGCAAACCCTTTGCTGTGGCAGTCGCCGACAAGGTTTCACGCAGCTGGTCAAACAACTCACTGACCGCCATCGGTCGCACGCGGATCTTGACCGACTCGGCCTCCAGGCGCGACACATCCAGTAACGCATCGAGCAGGTTTTGCATCGCCAGCACCGACGCTTCGAGACTGCCCACCAGTTGGCGGGTCTGTTCGTCCATGGGCAACTGCGACAGCCTTGCTACAAACATGCCCAGCGCGTGCAGGGGCTGGCGCAGGTCGTGGCTGGCCGCGGCGAGGAAGCGCGACTTGGCTTGCGTGGCCGCTTCGGCCTCCTCCTTTTTCTCACGCAGTTCGAAGGTTGCCGCCGCAATGCGCTGGCTCAGTTCCCTGCGACTCGATTCGAGGCGGGCGGCCATCTCGTTGAGCCCGCGCTGTACCTGACTCATGGGGTCGCTTGCCAGCACGGGACCGCGAACGAACAGCTCACCCTGTCCGATTCGCTCGATCATGGTCGCCATGCGCAGCACAGGCTGGTTCACGCTGCGCGCCAGGCGCAGGGCGAGCCAGCCGCCGAGCACGACGCCGCCCATCGTCACGAGCAGACCAAGCCAGAGCATGTCGCGCGCACGCTGGGAAACGCTGTCGCGAGAAAACACCATCACCACGTGACCCAAGGGCGCCGCCTCGCGCTGGGGCTCCGTGGGCGAGCGCTCAAACAAGTCGTCAATGTTGACCTGGGTCGCCCGCACCGGCTGCACCAGCACGTCGCTGTTGGGCTTCATCTCGCTGAGCAAGGCCTCGTCGGCGCCTAAGTTTGGCATCGTGCCAAAATCGAAGCCGCCACTGCTGGCCAGCACTTGGCCGCGCGCATCCACAATCTGCACCGCGCGCACATCGGGCTGGCGTATGGCCCCCCCGACAATCGCCTGCAGGCTGGCACTGTTGGCGCTGAACAGGCCGAACTCACTGGCGGCGGCCATTTGCCGAATCAGGGCACGGGCACGTTGATCGTGTGCTTCGGCAATGTCCACCGCGCGACCGCGCAACAGTACAACAGCCATCACCAATGCGACCAGCGTCACCGGTAACAGCGCCGCCACCAACATGCGGCTGCGGATGTCGAAGACCACTTTCATGGTGCACGCTCCAGCGAGCGCAGGCGCGCCAGTAGCGTCGATGCATCCACCGGCAGAGCCAACGCATGGGCCACCGGCAGGTTGACGCTGACTTCGAACTCCCTTGCATACTGCGGCGCGCTGGGCAGACCACGCCCTTGCAGCACGGCGCGCGTCATCGCTGCAGCCTGCAGCCCTATCTGCGCAGGCGTCGAATAGACCGCCGCCAAGGCACCGGCTTTCACATAAGCGTGCGAAAACGCCACCACCGGCACCCTGACCCTGACCGAACCCAACAAGATATTCTGGATGCTGCCGCCGTGGTAGATCTGCGGATCGGCCAGCGCCAGCAGCACGTCGGCCCCTTCCAACACCTTTTGCAGGGCCGGAAACAGCGCTTGGCCCGGCTCAACCCGCGCCGACACCACGCGCAGGCCGCGGCTGGCGGCGGCCGCCTCCAGTGGCCCCTGCTGTGTGATGGAAGCCTCGCCCCACAACACGCCGACTCGCCTGGCCTGGGGCAGCAGTTGGCGCACCAGTTCGAGCTGGCGCGACAACGGCTGATCCAGGTAGATCGCCGAGAACTGGCTGGAGGGCCTGCGACCGGACTCCTGCACGATGCGCTCAAAGCTGGTGCGTGGCAGCAAGGTGCACAGCAGCGGGATGCGCTCGTCCGTTTGCGCCAGCGCCGTAGCCGCGCGCACCCCGAGCGCCACGAACAGCTTGGGTGTCGGTCGCTCGCCTTCCTGGAAATCAGCCAGCGTCATGTGCCGCACCCCATCACGGGCCACCCCGACGCGCTCCAGCTCTGCCGTCGTCGCCTCGACCAATTGCGCATAAGCGGGGCCCGTTTCACTGCTGACCAGCACCACGGCTGGCTCCGCCGCGAAGGCGGGTCCACCGGCCGCAAGCAGGCACAGGGCCAGACGCAACACGAATCTGCGCACAGTCACTCCCAATGCCTGGCGCTCAGGGCAGAACACGCAGCGTCACAAACGCCTGGCGGTGGAATGAAAACAGCGGATCGTAATCCAGATAGGCGGGTCCGAGGTTTTGCACCACCAAGGCCAGCTCCGCCTTGCTGGGACCCAGCCTAAACGGCCAGGCCAGGCGCAGGTCGAGCCGTTCTTTGGTGGCCAGCTTATAGGACCCCTGAAGCACCGCCGTGCTGCTCTTGTTGTAGCTCATACTGGCCTGCGAACCACCGGTAAGCGTGTGCATCAGCACCAAGGAGCGGGCGTTCTCGGGGGCACCCCGCAGGGTATCGTTCTCGATGGATCCTGAAATCCGCGTGAAGGTCTGGTTGAGCATCAAGTCACCGCCGGGCCAGGGCCGCCAAGACAACTGATACTCCAAACCGCGGATCTGAAAGCTATCCTGGTTGACGTAGTCGTACGGCCGACGGGCGTCCGCCGGCGGCACGCGAAAGGCATCGATCACATCGGACACTCTTTCATGGAAGACCCGAAGGTCCGCCTTGATGGCGGCGCCGGGCCAGTCGACCAGATAACCCAGTTCGCGCGCGAGCACGCTTTCAGGCCCGACATGGCCAGTTGCCAACGCCGTGACGTCAAGCAAGGCATGGGTAACCGGATGAAAATAACGTGTGTCGGCATGCTTCTCGTACATGCTTGGCGGCCGAAATGCCTTGGACACACCAAACCGGAGCGTGTGACCCGCCGCGACGCGCCAGTTCAACGCCAACCGCGGCGCAACCGTGTCCCCACTGAGGCTGCTGTGCTCTGCCAATCCACCAGCGTTGAGCATCCAGTTCGGCGCTGGCTGCCACTCAGCGTTGCCAAACAAGCGAAAGAACTCGGTGCGAATGGCGTCGGGCCGGTTATAGATCGGCATCGAGCGAACCTGCTCGCGGCGATATTCTGCACCCCAGACCGTGCGCAGGGCGGCGTTGTAGCGCGCGGTATGCTGCACCAGCAGGGATTGGTCGGCGGAGCGCCCACCAAAATCGATCTCAAAGCCTGGCACCGGCGCATACGGAAAATGATCGACATAGCGTTCCCGCGACAGTGACGCACGCGCGGTGATTTCCTCGTCCGCGTCAATCGTGCGGCGCCAATCCATCTGCCAGTGCTGGGCACTGTCGCTTCGCTGGCGCACCGGATTGCCTTCGCGCCCGGCAAAACCGCGGGTGGCCAACACGTCGACGGTGCCGGCGCGTAACTCCAGCTCATCGCGGTGATTCAGGCGCAGCTGCGCCTGGGTGTTGAGACGCCTGACCCGTGTCGGCCCGCCAGCGCCAACCAAACCGCCGTCACCGCGCTGATCAGCCGCCACTCGCAGGCCCAGGCCGTTGTCCACGTGGCCCCATCTCAGCGACACATCGCGCAGCTCGTTTTGCCCGCCAGTGACGCTCAGCGCGAGACCCTGCGTATCCTTGGTGTCACGGCTAATGATGTTCACCACACCCAGAAAGGCGCGCGCGCCGTACGCTGCCGAGTTGGAGCCACGCAGTACCTCGACCCGCTCAATATCTTCCAGCGTCAGTGTTTGCAGCCCGAGCCCGGAACTGCCCAGCAGGTATACCGAATAGACCGAGCGACCATCGACCATCACCTGCAGTCGGTTGGCGAATTCACTCGCCCCGCCATGGTAGGTGGCTTGCTGCATGTCACCCGCAAACGAAGTGCTGCTCTGAAACCCGGGCACCAATCGCAACAGGTCAGCCAGGTCGCGGGCACCGGACTGACGAATCCAGTGGCGATCCAGAATCGTGACCGCCCCCGGCGTCTCATCCAGACGCTGCGGCAGGCGCGCCACCGACAGCACCATCGGTACTTCCGCCAGGTAGTCCTGCTCCGACACCACCAGCGCAGGCTGCGCCTGCGCAAGCACCGCCACCACGGCCACCAGTGCCGCTCCAACCCGCCCGCGTTTGCCCATGCCCATCACCGTCCACTCCCTTGCAAAGCCCCTGCCCGCCCAATGGGAACAGTGTGCCTCAAGCAGTGGACAATAGCACCATGTCCGAGCCAAATACTCCCCGCGTCGTGCCTCTGGTGGACCAGCGCCGCGGCCCATTGCCGCTGCCCCGGGCAGCCCTTGAGGCCACTGGCCGAATGCTGCCAGTGGGTTCGCTGCGCGACCAGTTGGGACGTGGGCTGCGTGACCTGCGCATCAGCGTGACTGACCGCTGCAACTTCCGCTGCAACTACTGCATGCCCAAAGAGGTGTTCGACAAGGACTACGCCTACCTGCCGCACGCCTCGCTGCTGTCGTTTGAAGAAATCACGCGTCTGGCGCGCCTGTTCGTGGCGCATGGCGTGCAGAAAATTCGCCTAACCGGGGGCGAACCCCTGTTGCGCAAAAACATCGAGCAATTGATCGGGCAACTTGCCGAGTTGCGCACGCCTGATGGTCATGCGCTGGACCTGACTCTCACCACCAATGGCTCGCTGCTGGCGCGCAAGGCCGCCAGCCTGCGTGCGGCCGGGCTGCAACGCATCACGGTCAGCCTGGACGGGCTCGACGATGCGGTGTTTCGGCGCATGAATGACGTGGACTTTCCCGTCAGCGACGTGCTCGAAGGCATCGATGCGGCACGTCAGGCTGGCTTCGGACCCAGCGCAGGGCGTGGCACGGGGGGGCTGAAGATCAATATGGTGGTCAAGCGTGGCACCAATGAGCACGAAATCCTGCCAATGGCGAGGCATTTTCGCGGCACCGGCATCGTGCTGCGCTTCATCGAGTACATGGACGTGGGCGCCACCAACGGCTGGCGCATGGATGAAGTAATGCCCTCGGCCGAGGTGGTCAATCTGATTCAGTCGCACCTGCCACTGGTCCAGCTTGAGCCCAGCGCACCGGGCGAGACCGCCGAGCGCTGGGGTTATGCCGATGCCCAGGGCCAACATGACACCAACGCGGGTGAGATCGGTGTCATCAGCAGCGTGACCCAGGCCTTTTGCGGCGACTGCAACCGCGCGCGCCTCTCGACCGAAGGCAAGCTCTACCTGTGCCTATTCGCATCCAATGGCTATGACCTGCGCGCGCTGCTGCGCGCTGGCGCGTCGGATGCCGACCTGGCCAGCGCGCTGGGGCACATCTGGCAGGGCCGCACCGACCGCTACTCGGAGCTACGTAGCGCGCTCGGACCGGACACCAGCGATGCCGGACGCCGGGTTGAAATGAGTTACATCGGAGGCTGAGCGCAGGTTCACATGACAATCACAAACACATCAACGTCGGTCCCGGCGGCGCCATCCATCCCTCCCGAAGACATCACCGCGCTGATCCTGGCCGGTGGGCGGGGCTCGCGCATGGGCGGCATCGACAAGGGTCTGCAAAGCTTCAATGGCTTGCCTTTGGCGCTACACACGCTGGCGCGCCTGCAAATGGGCGGCCACACCGGCCCGCTGATCGTCAACGCCAACCGCAATCTGGCGGCCTACGAATCACTGGGCGCCACGGTCTGGCCCGATTCGGTGCCCGACTACGCCGGTCCGCTGGCAGGCTTTCTGACCGGGCTGGAACGCTGCGAAACACCGTACCTGGTCACCGCCCCATGTGACACCCCGCTACTGCCGCTGGACCTGATACCGCGACTGGCCCAGGCACTGGCGCGCGAAGACGCGCAGATTGCCATGGCCGCAGGCCCCGAACCGGGTCGCAATGGCGTGGCCGCCACCCGCACCCAGCCGGTGTTTTGCCTGCTGCGTGCGGACCTGCTGGAAAGCCTGAACGACTTCATTCAGCACGGCGGCCGCAAAATTGACGCCTGGACCGCCCAGCACCAAACGGTGATCGTGCCTTTTGACCAAGCCGGCGACGATCCACACGCCTTCTTCAATGCCAACACTTTGGCCGAACTGCAACATCTGGAATCCCTGAAATGACCCCAGCGGCCCGCTAGTCGTGCCCATCCCGCGATGAAGACAACCGAACAAATCGCCGCCGAACTGCAGGGCTACGACCCACAGTCGCTACGCGCCGAGGCGGTGCTCGAATTCCTGTCCAAGCTGGTCGAACCGGTGCAAGAGGTCGATCATGTGGGCGTGTTCGACGCGCTCGGGCGTGTGCTGGCACAGGACGTGATCTCGCCGATCAGTGTGCCTGCGCACGACAACTCGGCCATGGACGGCTTTGCCTTCGATAGTGCGCAGCTGCGCCCTGACCGGCCGCTAACGCTGCAGATCATTGGCACGGCGCTGGCGGGCAAGGCATGGCAGGGGTCGGTGGCACATGGCCAGTGCGTCAAGATCATGACCGGTGCCATCATGCCCAAAGGCCTGGACACGGTGGTGCCGCAAGAGCTGGCCCAGGTGAGCGGCACGCAAATCACCCTCGCACCCGGCTTGCTGCAACCCGGCGACAACCGGCGAAAACTCGGCGAAGACTTGCTGGTCGGACGTAGTGCGCTACAAAAAGGCGAGCTACTGGCGCCCGCTGCGCTTGGTCTGCTGGCCAGTCTGGGCATTGCATCGGTGCCAGTGCTGCGCCGCCTGCGGGTGGCCTATTTCTCCACCGGCGATGAGATCCTGAGCCTGGGCGAAGCCCCGCGCGAAGGCGCCGTGTTCGACAGCAACCGCTACACCGTGTTTGGCCTGCTCACGCGCCTGGGCGTGCAGGTGATCGACCTGGGCGTGGTGCGCGACGAGCCAGTGTTGCTGGAGGCGGCCTTTCGCAGCGCGGCCGCGCAGGCCGACGCCATCATCACCAGCGGCGGCGTAAGTGTGGGTGAGGCCGACTACACCAAGGCCATGATGAAACAGCTCGGCGACGTGGCGTTCTGGAAGATCGCGATGCGCCCAGGCCGCCCGATGGCAGTGGGGCGAATCCCGGCCGGCGATCAACGCTCCACCATCCTGTTTGGCCTGCCTGGCAACCCGGTGGCGGTGATGGTCACCTTTCTGGCCTTCGTGCGCCCGGCCCTGCTGCAGATGATGGGCTGCAGCCCCAAGGCCACGCCACTGCTCAAGGCGCGCAGCCTGGACGCCCTGCGCAAGAAGCCCGGCCGCACCGAGTACCAGCGCGGCATCGTGCGCAGCACGCCCGAGGGCACGCTGCAGGTCGCCACCACCGGCAATCAGGGCTCGGGTGTGCTCAGCTCCATGGTCCAGGCCAACGGCCTCATCGTGCTGCACCATGCGCAGGGCAATGTAGCGGTGGGTGATGAGGTGGATGTGATGATGTTTGATGGCGTGATGTGAGTTGTGCGGTTGGCGCGGCAGCACGCGACCCCATTGCCTTCTATCCTCTTTTTGGTCCTTGTTCGAAGACGGTTTGTTTCCCCCACTCACTCCCCCAGCCCTCTCCCGCCCCGGGCGGAGAGGGGCTGGGGAGGCGAAACCTGCGAGCCTCAAACAACGAACCGAAAACGAAGCCCAGCCCTACTTCACCAGCACCTCACCCGCCGGGTGCACCGCCTCAGGCGAAGCAGGCAAGGCCTCGCGCTCCGGTGCGGTGATGGCCCCCGGAACCGCCTTGCGGGCAAACAGGGTGTACATGGTCGGCACCACAAAGATAGTCAGCAGCGTGCCCAGCGACATACCGCCCACGATCACCCAGCCGATCTGGATACGGCTCTCGGCGCCAGCGCCGCTGGACAAGGCCAGCGGCACGGCGCCCAGGACCATGGCGCCGGTGGTCATCAGGATCGGGCGCAGGCGTTGCGTGGCGGCCTGCACCACCGCGTCCACCATGTCCTGCCCCTGCTCGCGCAACTGGTTGCTGAATTCCACGATCAGAATGCCGTGCTTGGTGATCAGGCCCACCAGGGTGATCAGGCCAATCTGCGAATAAACGTTGAGCGAACCACCGCTCCACTTGAGCGCCAGCAAGGCGCCAATCATGGACAGTGGCACAGACAACATGATCACCAATGGGTCGACAAAGCTCTCGAACTGCGCCGCCAACACCAGAAAGATGAACACCAGCGCCAGTACAAACACGATCGCCAGCGAGCCTTGCGAGTTCTTGAACTCGCGCGAGCTGCCATTCAAGTCGGTGGTGTAACCGGGTTTGAGCACCCGGGCCGCGGTAGCGTCCAGGTAGCTTAGGGCCTGGCCCAGCGAGTAGTCCGGGGCCAGGTTGGCGGTGATGGTGACGGAGCGGCGTTGCCCGAAGTGATTGAGTTCGCGCGGCGCCACCGCCTCGCGCACCCTGACCAGCGAGGCCAGCGGAATCATGGTGTCGTTGCGGCCCCGCACGAAGATACGTTCGATGTCCTCGGGTGTATTGCGCCCCGAGTGCTGAACCTGCACGATCACGTCAAACTGCTCGGCGTCGCGCTTGTAGCGTGTAACCTGGCGCCCGCCCAGCATGGTCTCCACCGCGCGCGCCACCACATCCACGCCAACACCCAGGTCAGCCGCCTTCTCGCGGTCCACGTCGATCTTGATCTCTGGTTTGTTCAAGCGCAAGTCCATATCGGGCGTCAGAATGCCGGGATTCTTGGCAATCTCGTCCATGAACTGTCGCGCCATCGCATTGAGCGATTGGTAACTCTCCGAAGTGATGATCACGAAGTTGACCGGTCGCTCACGAAAGCCCTGCCCCAGGGACGGCGGCGTGATGGGAAAAGCGGTAACCCCGGCGAGACGGGCAAAGCCAGGCTGCATTTCGCGCGCCAGCTCCAGCGTGGTGCGCTTGCGCTCGTTCCAGTCCTTGGTGCGGTAGAACACCGTGGCTTGCGATACGGTCGGGTTGCCTGCCGTCACGAAGATGCGGTCAAACTCCTTGTACCGCGTACCCAGACGCTCCATCTCGCTGACATAGCGCGAGGTGTAGTCCAGCGTCGCGCCGTCGGGCGCGTTCACCACCGCCAGAATCACGCCCCGGTCTTCCAGCGGCGCCAGCTCGCTTTTCATGCCGGGCAGGATCAGTGCGATCGCGCCGGCGCACAACACCATGACGCCGACGATGATCAGGCGTCGATTCCAGACCAAGCGCCGCAGCGTGGCCCCGAGGCCAGCCTCCGAGGCAACCGGCGCCGGAGTGATGATCCAGCGCAAGGCGCGCGAGTAACCCCTGGTCATGGCACTGAGCATGCGTTCCATGAACCGGTCGAACCAGCCGGGATTGGGGTTGTGCCGCAGCAACTGGAAGACAGCATGGGCGACAGCGTGAGCGCCACCACGCCTGAGACCAGCACCGCTCCGGCCAGCGCCAGCGCAAACTCCACGAACAGGCGCCCGGTGCGCCCCGGCGTGAAGGCCAGCGGCGCGTACACCGCCACCAGGGTCAGCGTCATGCTGACCACCGCAAAACCAACCTCGCGGGTACCCTTGATTGCGGCCGAAAACGGCTCCATGCCTTCTTCGATGTGCCGAAAGATGTTCTCCAGCACCACAATCGCGTCGTCCACCACCAGGCCGATCGCGAGCACCAGCGCCAGGAGCGTCAGCGTGTTGATGGTGAAGCCCGCCAGCGCCATCATGGCAAAGGTGCCGATCAGGCTGATCGGAATCGTGATGATGGGAATGATGGAGGCGCGCAACGTGCGCAGGAACACAAAGATCACCAAAGCCACCAGCGAGACCGCCTCAAGAATGGTTTTGTAGACGTTCTGCACCGAGCGTTCGATGAAGACCGAGTTGTCGTTGGCAATGTCCACCGTCAGCCCAGGGGGCAGATCGGCCTTGAGCTTGGGCAACATGTCCCGCACGCCCTTGGACAACACCAGCGGGTTGGCGGTGGCTTGCCGGATCACGCCGATGGAGATCGCGCTGCGGCCGTTCAGACGCACACTGCTGCGCTCCTCAGCCGGTCCTTCCTGAATCCGCGCCACATCGCGCAGGCGTACCGGTGAGCCGTTGACCGTTTTGATCACAATGTTGGCAAACTGCTCGGGGCGCACCAATTCGGTCTGCGAGGTGACGCTGAACTCACGCGTGGTCGACTCAATACGCCCGGCCGGCACCTCGATGTTGCTTCGCCGGATCGCGTCCTCGGCGTCCTGCGTGGTGAGTTTGTAGGCGGCCAGGCGATCCGGGTCCAGCCAGACGCGCATCGCATATTTGCGCTCGCCAAAAATGCGCACATCGGCCGCGCCAGTCACCGTCTGCAACTGTGGCTTGGCCACGCGGTTGAGTACTTCGTTGATCTGCAGCGGGCTCATCGTGTCGCTGGAAAACGCCAGCCAGATCACCGGAAAGGCATCGGACTCGACCTTGGCAATCACCGGCTCGTCAATCGCCTGCGGCAGGCGGTTGCGCACGCGCGAGGTGCGGTCACGTACCTCGGCGGCAGCGGCATCGGCATCTTTTTCCAGGCGAAAACGCACACTGATCTGCGCCTGCTCGGCGCGACTGATGGACGTGATGACATCCACCGCATCGATTCCGGCAATCGAGTCTTCCAGGGTCTTGGCCACCTGCGACTCCACCACCTCGGCTGAGGCGCCGGCGTAACGCACGCTCACCGTCACCACCGGTTCGTCGATCTTGGGGTACTCACGCACCGCCAGCCGGTTGAAGCTGACCAGGCCAATCAGCAGGATCAGCAGCGACAGGACCGTGGCCAGCACTGGCCGACGCACGGAGATTTCCGCCAGGCGCATGACTCAGCGTGCCTGCAGACAGGGATTGGGCCCGGCAGCGGCGGCCGTAGGTGGTGTGCTCGCGCGCGCCGCACTGGCAGGACGCGTCGGCACCATTGCCGGAACCGGAGCCGCACCCGCAGGCGCAGCGCCAAACTCGGCCAGGCGCACCGCCATGCCGTCCTTTTGCACGCGCTGCTGGCCGGCAATCACCACCAGGTCGCCCGCTTCCAGCCCTTCCAGGATTTCCACGCGGCCAGGCTTGCGGATGCCCAGTTTGACATCGACACGCTGCGCCACCATGGTTTCTTTGTCAACACCCGGCTTGAGCCGGATCACGAACTGCCGGTTGCCCTGTGGCACCAGCGCTTCCTCAGGGATCACCCGCGCCTGCTCGCGCTCGCCAAACACCGCGTTGACCCGCGCGAACATGCCCGGTCGCAGTTGCAAGTGACGGTTGTCCAGGCAGGCGCGCACCAACACCGAGCGCCCGTTGGCGTCAATCTGGGGGTCAATCGCCTGCACCACCGCGCTGAAGCGTCGGCCCGGCACGGCATCCAGATCGAGCATGGCAACCTGGCCCTTCTTCACCTTGCCCTGGAATCGCTCGGGCAGCCGAAAGTCGACAAACATCAGCTCCATGTCCTCGATGTTGACCACGTCGGCGCCGTCTTTCAAATAGTCCCCCACGCTGACGTTGCGAATCCCCGCAACGCCGTCAAACGGTGCCAGCAGCTTCAGGCGTGCTGCCGTCACCTGCGCCAAAGCCAGCTTGGCCTGAGCCACCTCCAGCGCCGCCGCGCTTTCTTCGACCGATCGCTGGCTGACGAACTTCTGCGCCACCAGTTCCTGGTTGCGCTGATGGTTGGCCACGGCGATCGACAGTTCGGCCTGGCTTTGTTTGATCTGGGCCTGCGGCAGTTGGTCATCGAGCTGCAGCAACAACTGGCCCTTGCGCACCCGTTCCCCGTCCCGGAAATTGAGTTGCGCAACACGCCCGCTCACCTCCGGGCGCAGCATCACACCCTGGCGCGAGCGCAGCGTTCCTACGGCCTGTGTCTCATCGCTCAGCGGCATGACTTCCACCCTGGCCGCCTCCACCAGCGGGGCGCGAGCTGCGACGCCCGGCCCGGCCGCTGCCGGTGCCCCTGAGGGCGCAGCACCCGCTAACGAAGTGCCTGGTTTCTGAGCCCACCAGGCCAGCGCCAAGGCAGCCACGACACCCAACACCACCAGAACCGGAAACAGGATTTTTTTGGCAGACATGAACAGTAGGAAGCAAGAGAGGGGCAGGCGTTGGCCTTGGCATCAAACGCCGACCATGACGACGACCGAACAATGTAACAGCACCCGATTGACCCTGCTGTTAACCTGCGCGCAGCGCCTGCTCCACACCACGATTGGCCAACATATCGGCACGCTCGTTGCCCGGGTCACCGTTATGACCCCGGACCCAGACCCACTCAATCTCATGGCCCGCGCCCGACACCAGCGCATCCAGACGCTGCCACAGGTCCACATTCTTCACCGGCTGTTTGGACGCGGTCTTCCAGCCTTTTGACTTCCATCCCGCAATCCACTCAGTCATGCCCTTGAGCACGTACTGGCTGTCCACGTACAGGGTCACCTTGCATGGGCGCTTGAGCGCCGACAGGCCCTCGATCACGGCCGTAAGCTCCATGCGGTTGTTGGTCGTACCGAGTTCACCGCCAAACAGCTCCTTCTGCGAGTCAGCCGACTTGAGCCATGCGCCCCAGCCGCCCGGTCCGGGGTTGCCCTTGCAGGCTCCGTCACTGTAGATCTGCACCGCGTTCATTCGTCCTCCTTCATTGTCCAGTTCTGCAAAGTGCCAGCACGGCCAGCAGTGTGACTATTGGCCACCGACACTGGCGCACTGGCCAGCGCGCGCGCAGGCTTCCAGGCCGGCCCCAGCAGGGTCATGCCGCGCACCCGCTTGACCGCCACCAGGAAATACGCAGCGCCCAGGATTGGCCACCAGCGCCGACCGGTCCAGTCCATCCACTCAAAGTAGCGCAGCCATTGCGCTTTGGAAAGCGCCGGTCGATAGCATCCAAAGTGACTCGATTCAAGCTCAAAGCTTAGCAAACGCAACCAATCTCGCATGCGCCAGTGGCCGATAAAGTCGCCCGCCTCGGGCAGAAACAGTTCACCCCACCCCGCCTTGTGCAGCCAGCGCGCACGACGCTGACGAAAACCCCAAAGGCTGAGGGGATTGAGGCCGCAGATCACCACCCGCCCCTCGGGCACCAGCACACGCTCCACCTCGCGCAGGGTGGCGTGGGGGTCGGCATTGAGTTCCAGCGTGTGCGGCAGCACCACCAGATCCAGACTGGCCGGCGGAAACGGCAGGGCCGCGAAATCGGTGACCAAGCAGGTGGGCCGCGACGCATCGCGCTGCAAACTCTGCCCTGCTGTCGGCATGCAGTCGGCCAGCCAGCGGTGCGGCATGCGATTGGCCGCCAGGCAGTCGATCCCCGGCAACCCCAGCTGCAGCGCGTGAAAGCCAAAGATGTCGGCCACCGCCCGATCCAGCTGCGTGCGCTCCCACGCCAACAGGTACTGCCCGGGTGGGGTCTGGAACCAATCCTGCAAACCTATAATTTGATCGCTCATGAACTTAATTGCGCTGCCAGCCTTTACCGACAACTACATTTGGCTGCTGCACGACGGTGTTGATGCCCTGGTGGTCGACCCGGGCGATGCCGAGCCGGTTCAAACTGCCCTGCAGCGCGACGGCCTGCGCTTGCAAGCCATTCTAGTCACGCACCATCACGCTGATCACACCGGGGGTGTTGAGGCCCTGCGCCAAGCCACCGGCGCCCCCGTGTGGGGACCGGCACGCGAACGCATGCCAGAGCCAGTCACACGCCTCAATGGTGGCGACCGTTTGCGTGCGCTGGGACTTGATTTTGAAGTCATCGATGTGCCCGGCCATACCGCCGGACATATTGCCTTTTACTGCCCGGCGGTTGACGGTACGCCGCTGCTGTTTTGCGGCGACACCCTGTTCAGCGGTGGCTGCGGCCGCCTGTTCGAGGGCACGCCAGCGCAGATGCTGGCGTCGCTGGACAGCCTGGCCGCGCTGCCCGGTGCGACACGGGTATGCTGCACACATGAGTACACCCTGTCCAATCTGCGTTTCGCTCTGGCGGTCGAACCTGACAACGTGCCGCTGATCAAGCATTACACGGACTGCCTGGCGCTGCGCAATCAACAGCGACCGACGCTGCCGTCAACCTTGACGCTGGAGCGGCAAATCAACCCCTTCTTGCGTAGCCGCCTGCCCGCCTTGATCAAGGCCGCGCAGACGTTTGACGCCCATGCAACCGACGAAGTCAGCGTCTTCGCCGCCCTTCGCCAATGGAAGAACCAATTTTGAGCCGATTTACTCCCCATGCCATCTGGCTTTGCGGTCTGCTGCTGGCTGGCTGCGCCAGCACCTTGCCCACGCCAACGACATCGGTGGCGCCAGCGCCAGTGGTGGCCGACGTCCCAGCAGTGCCCGCCCCTGTCCCGGCAACACCGATCCCGCCACCGGCGCGGGTATTTATCCTGCCCGATGAACCGTTGCAGCCGATCACCGCCACCCAGGCCGCATCGCTGGCGGTGGCTCAGTTGGCCACCCCGTCCGACCTGTGGGAACGCATCCGGCGCGGCTTTGCCATGCCAGACCTCGATACCGCCCTGGTGCACGACCGCGAGAGCTGGTACAGCAGCCGGCCGGACTATATCTTTCGCATGACGGAGCGCTCGCGCAAGTACCTGTTTCACATCGTCGAAGAGCTTGAGATGCGCAACATGCCCACCGAGTTGGCACTGTTGCCATTTGTCGAGAGCGCCTTCAACCCGCAAGCCGTCTCCAGCGCCAAGGCCGCCGGTATGTGGCAATTCATGCCCGCCACCGGCAAGTCGTTCGAGCTCAAGCAGAACGCGTTTCGCGACGACCGGCGCGACGTGCTCGCCTCGACCCGCGCCGCGCTGGACTACCTGCAAAAACTGCACGGCATGTTTGGCGACTGGCACCTGGCGCTGGCCGCCTACAACTGGGGTGAAGGCAGTGTGGGCCGCGCCATCGCCAAGAACCAGCGCAAGGGTCTGGGCACCACCTACACCGACTTGACCATGCCGATGGAGACGCGTTTCTACGTGCCCAAGCTGCAAGCGATCAAGAACATCGTCGCGGCACCCGACAAGTTCGCCTCGACCCTACCCGCCATTGGCAACCATCCCTACTTCCAAACTGTCGACATCAAGCGCGACATCGACGTGGTGCTGGCCGCCAAGCTGGCCGAGGTTTCGCTGGAGGACTTCAGGGCACTCAATCCGTCGGCCAATCGCCCGGTGATTCTGGCCGCCGGCACGCCGCAGATCCTGCTGCCCTGGGACAACGCGACCGTGTTCCAGAACAACCTGAACAGCTACGGCGGTGGTCGTCTGGCCAGTTGGACGGTGTGGATTGCCCCCACCACCATGCGCAGCGCCGAAGCCGCCAAACGCGTGGGCATGAGCGAGGCAGACTTGCGCAGCGTCAACAAGATCCCGGCGCGGGTCGCCATACGCGCTGGCTCCTCCCTGATGGTGCCCAGGGGCGAGCGCATGCAGCACGACGTGACCGAACACGTGGCGGAGAACGGTCAACTGTCCTTGGTCGCCGATGCCTCGCCGAGACGCGCCGTCATCAAGGCCGCCAAGAACGATTCGGTTGCCAGTGTCGCCAAGCGTTACCACCTGGCAGCCAGCGACGTGGCCGAGTGGAACAAGGTGGCAACTACCGCCAGTTTCAAAACCGGCCAACCCGTGGTGGTGTTCCTGCCCACCAAGGCCAAAAGCGTAGCGAAAAACCGCCCAGGCACGCGCGTGGCCAAGGCTGGCCGGGGCGCAAAGACCAGCAAGAACGGCAAGAACAAGACGGTGCGTGTGGCCAAGCAGTAACACGCTCGCTGGTCGGTCTACCGGCCAATCAGGCCTTGAACTGCTGCTTGGCACGCCTGGCGAATGCGTTGGTAAAGGTAAGCGCCAGATCAATTCTGTCTGCTTGAATGCTGACATCAAAGCTGGCCAACGCCTTCAGTGCGGTCTTGGCACCATCCTCGGGAAACATGCCGTCTGGCGAGATCGCCTCGCGCACCTTGTAAAAGGCGGCCAGATACAGAGCCCGGTCGCCCAGCAAATAGGCCTCCGGCACGGTCTTGATGATGTCACGCGGCCCGGCGGTCTGCAGCCACTTCAGACTGCGCACGATCGCATTGGTCAGGGCCTGCACCGTATTGGGATACTTCAGCACGAATTCGCGTGGCGCGTACAGGCAGGCCGCCGGCATGGGACCACCAAAGACCTCCAGCGTGCCCTTGAGCGTGCGTGTATCGGCCACGATACGTAGCTCGCCCTTTTGCTCCAGCATGGTCATGACTGGCTCAGCGTTGCTCAAGGCGTCGATCAGGCCAGACCGAACCGCCGCCAGCGCGCCGCCGGCACTGCCCACGCCTAAAAAGGTGACATCCCCCGCCGCCAAACCGGCCCGCGACAGAATGCGCTTGGCCACCATGTTGGTGGACGACCCCGGCGCCGAGACGCCGATCCGCTTGCCCTTGAGATCGGCCAGGCCCTGGTACTGCGGCATGGTCCGGGACGAGACGCCCAGCGATATCTGGGGTGCGCGCCCCTGCAGCACGAAAGCCTGGAACCGCTGCCCTTTGGCCTGCAGGGCGATGGTGTGCTCGTAGGCACCCGAGACCACGTCGGCCACCCCACTCTGCACCGCCTGCAAGGCGAGCGAACCGCCGGCGAAGTCGCTAATTTCCACATCCAGACCTTCACCCTTGAAGTAACCCAACTGCTGCGCAATCGTCAATGGTAGGAAGTAAAAGGATGCCTTGCCGCCGACCGCAATCGTGACGCCGGTCGTTTCAAGCCGGGACTGCGCCGACAGCGACGGCGCCACACTGGCGGCTGCGGCCAACGCGGCCAGTGACAAGAAACCACGGCGATGGACGTCGCTGTCAGACATTGGGGGAAATTCGGCCTGCGTGCATCACTTGAGCCTACCGAAGCGAGCGTCCCCGCGCATCGGGATCATCCCCTGCGGGTTACTACCAGCGCCCCGAGGTAACGCGGCCCACCGGGGGACGACCTGACGCTGCAACCAGCCACTCTTTGGGGTTACGAGTCTGGCGTCTCAGCGCCGGTCCTGCAGCGCATGGGCAATCGTGCCCAGGTCGACGTATTCGAGCTCGCTGCCAATCGGCACACCCCGCGCCAAGCGCGTGATCTGCACGCCGCTGCCTTTGAGTCCCTGCGTGATAACGTGCGCGGTGGCTTCGCCTTCGGCGGTGAAGTTGGTAGCCAGGATCAACTCGGTCACCACGCCGTCATTGACGCGGTCAAAGAGCTTCTTCAACCCAATATCTTTGGGCCCGATGCCATCCAGCGGGCTGATTTTGCCCATGAGCACGAAATACAGGCCCTTGTACGCCAAGGTGCGCTCCAAAGCGGACTGATCGGCCGGGGTTTCCAGCACACACAGCTTGCTGGCATCGCGGCGCGGGTCCTGACAGGTGGCGCACAACTCGGACTCGGTAAACGTGTGGCAGCGCACACAGTGGCGCACCGACTCGGTCGCATGCTGCAAGGCCCGCGACAGCGTCAGCGCGCCAGCGCGATCATGCTGCAGCAGGTGAAACGCCATGCGCGAGGCCGACTTGACCCCGACCCCAGGCAAACGCCGCAGGGCGTGGATCAGTGCCTCGACCGAATTCGAGTCGGCCACGGTGGCTCAGAACGGGAACTTCATGCCACCGGGAAGGCCGGGCATGCCAGCGGTGAGCTTGCCCATTTTTTCCTGCGAGGTGTCCTCGGCCTTGCGTACCGCGGCATTGAAGGCAGCGGCGACCAAGTCTTCGAGCATGTCCTTGTCGTCGGCCAGCAGACTGGGGTCGATGGTGACGCGACGCACGTCGTGCTTGCAGGTCATGGTGACCTTGACCAGACCGGCACCGGACTCACCCGTCACCTCGATGTTGCCTAGCTCGTCCTGGGCCTTCTTCATGTTGTCCTGCATGGCCTGCGCCTGCTTCATCAGTCCCGCGAGTTGTCCTTTGTTGAACATGTGCTTTCCTTTGGGTTATTAAGATTACAAAGCCTTGATCGTGCCGGGCACCACTGTCGCCCCGAAGTCACGCATGATGGACTGGACGAACGGTGCTTCGAAGATGGTTCGCTCCGCCTCCAGTTGCCGCTGCGCCGCCGCCTGGGCGTTGCGTCGCGCCGGACTGTCCGTGACCCGACCGACTTCGACCGCCAGGCGCACACTGTAGCCCGCCGCCGACAAGGCAGCGCCAAGGCGGTCGCGATTGCCAGCCTGATTGAGCGATTCGCGCTCGACCCTTAGCAACCACTGATCGGTGTCGCGCGCCACCAGCTGCGACTGCAGGGCCAATTCTCGCACCAGCGCGGCAATCGCCTCATCCCGGATCAACTGCTGCACCGTGGTGTGCCAGAACGCGCCATCTTCGGTCGGTGACAGACGCGAATCGGCCAACTGACCCGCCAGCGCTTCAGCCCGCGAGTCCGCCTGTACCAGCACCGGCATCGCCAGCACCTGCACAGCCCCAGGCTGCGCCGCGACAGCCCGGGTCGGGATCGTGCCTGCCCCGGAGTCCGCATGCGTCTCGGACGACGCAGGCGGTGTCTCCTGATCGAGCACATGCAACACCTGTCCGGGCGGTAAAACCGCGGCTGGCGGAGCCGACTGCGCAGCCGCTGCGCCAAGGGTAGGTGAGGCCGCGACCGGCATGTGCTGTGTTTCGGCGGCCGAAACCGTAGCACCGGCCACCCGGTCGGCATCATTCAGAGTTTTTTTTTCAGCCCTTGGGTTGTTGTCTGCTGGCGCACCGGCAATCGGCTTGAAGGCCAGCAAGCGCAGCAGCACCATCGTCAGCGCCGCATACTCGTCGGGCGCGAGCCCCAGCTCGGCGCGTCCATGCAGGCACATGCTGTAGAGCAACTGCGTCTCGTCGGCCGGCATCCGTTGCGCCAGGCGCGCCGTGTCCGCGGCATCAGGGTCACCGTCCTGGGGCGCATCAGGCACCGCTTGCACTACCGCCATGCGTTGCAGCACCGAGCTCATCTCGTCGAGCGTGGAGGCGGCACTCAGTCCATTGAGCCGCAACGCCTCGGAGGTCTCCACCACGGTCTTGCCGTCACCCCGTGCCAGCGCTTCGATCAACCTGAACACATACGAACGGTCCACACTGCCCAGCATCTGGCGCACCGTGGCTTCTTGCAGCGCGCCTGCGCCAAAAGCGATCGCCTGATCAGTCAGCGACAAGGCGTCGCGCATGGAGCCACGCGCAGCACGCGCCAGCAGGCGCAGTGACGGTGTATCACAGGCCACCTGCTCGGCATCGAGCACGCGCTGCAGGTGTTCCAGAATGGTCTCAGGCGCCATCGGACGCAGGTTGAACTGCAGGCAACGCGACAGCACGGTCACCGGCACTTTTTGCGGGTCGGTAGTGGCCAGCACGAACTTGAGGTACTCGGGCGGTTCCTCCAGCGTCTTCAACATGGCATTGAATGCCGTGTTGGTGAGCATGTGGACCTCGTCAATCATGAACACCTTGAAGCGGCCCTGCACCGGTTTGTAGACCGCCTGCTCCAGCAGCGACTGAACCTCTTCAACACCCCGGTTGGAGGCGGCATCGAGCTCGGTGTAGTCCACAAAGCGGCCGGAATCGATGTCGCGGCAGGCCTGGCACACGCCGCACGGCGTGGCGGTGATGTCGCCCTGCCCGTCCGGACCCTGACAGTTGAGCGATTTGGCCAGAATGCGCGACACCGTGGTCTTGCCCACGCCACGCGTGCCGGTGAACAGGTAGGCATGGTGCAGGCGCTGCGATTGCAGCGCGTTGCAGAGCGCCCGCACCACATGCTCCTGTCCGACCATTTCGGAGAAATTGCGGGGCCGGTGCTTGCGGGCCAGGACGAGGTAGGACATGGACGCTGATTCTACGGGGTGGACGCCCGCCGCCGCGCCCAATGTCACGCCACTTTTGCACCAAGACAGCGCGAGCCGTTTGGGTGTAGCATGAACGCGCGCCCACCGACTTCACGTTTCGAAGAAGGAGATCTGCACCATGAGCCTCGGCACTCTTCACACCATAAGCATTGCCAAGCGCCTGGCGGTACTGAGCGCCAGTGCGGTAGTTGGCGTGGCGTTGATGGCGATCATCACGCTGATGTCCGAATACAGATTGATCATGGACGAGCGCAAGGACAATGTGCGCCAGAACGTTGAGACCGCGCACAGCCTGATCACGCACTATCACAGCCTGGTCAGCAAAGGCACCCTGCCCGAGGAAGAAGGCAAAAAGCTGGCCATCGATAGCGTGCGTGCGTTGCGCTACAACAAGACCGAGTACTTCTGGATCAATGACATGCAGACCAAGATCATCATGCATCCGATCCGCGCCGACATGGTGGGCAAGGAGCAAACCGACACCAAGGACCCGAACGGCAAGCGCTTGTTCATCGAGTTCGTCGAAACCGTCAAGGCCAAGGGCGCAGGGTTCGTCGACTACATGTGGCCAAAGCCCGGCAGCACCGATCCGCAGCCCAAGGTCTCCTACGTGGCCGGTTTCGCCCCATGGGGCTGAGTGATGGGCTCCGGGGTGTACGTGGACACCGTGCAAGCCAGCATTCGCGATCGCATCGTCAGCTTCGGACTAGGCGCGGTGGCATTGGCTGCGCTGCTGCTAGGCATCGGCGTCGTGATTTCACGCGGCTTGCTGCGTCAGCTAGGCGGCGAGCCGGATTACGCGATGGACATCACCGACCACATGGCCAAAGGTGACCTGTCGTCCGACATCTCGCTCAAGCCCGGCGACCGCAGCAGCCTGTTGCACGCGATTCAGACCATGCGTGACAGCATCGCCAACATCGTCGACGAGGTGCGCCATGGTACCGAGTCGATTGCCATGGCGTCCAATGAAATCGCGGCCGGCAACAACGACCTGTCGGCCCGTACCGAGCAACAGGCCAGTTCCCTGGAACAAACTGCCTCCTCGATGGAGCAACTCACCAGCACCGTCAAGCAAAACGCCGACAATGCACGTCACGCCAACCAGCTCGCGGCGTCGGCCTCGGCAGTTGCAGTCAAAGGCGGTGCCGTCGTGGAGCAGGTGGTGCAGACCATGGGCACCGTCAACGCCTCCTCACGCAAGATCGTGGACATCATTGGTGTGATCGACGGCATCGCCTTCCAGACCAACATTCTGGCGCTCAATGCGGCGGTGGAAGCGGCGCGCGCGGGCGAGCAGGGCCGCGGCTTTGCCGTGGTGGCCGCCGAGGTGCGCAGCCTGGCCCAGCGCTCCGCGGGCGCGGCCAAGGAAATCAAGACGCTGATCGACGAGTCGGTCGACAACGTGGAGCACAGCACCCGCCTGGTGGACCAGGCTGGCAGCACCATGACCGAGGTGGTCAGCAGTGTCAAGCGCGTGACCGAGATCATTGGCGAAATAGCGCTGGCCAGCGCCGAGCAGTCCAGCGGCATCGACCAGATCAACGAAGCCATCACCGCCATGGACAGCGTCACCCAGCAAAACGCCGCCTTGGTCGAACAAGCGGCATCGGCTGCCGAATCGATGAAGGCGCAGGCCGCGAAGCTGGCAGAGCTGGTCAGTGTGTTCAAGCTTGCGCACAATCGCGGCGCTTGACTGGCTCGTCAGGCGTAGTCGAACCAGCCGCGATCGAGCGAACGAAGTCGCGACAGCCCGACCCCACTACAATAGGCGCTGACGGGCCTTCCCGCATGGTAAAGCGGCCAACCGGGTCAGGTGGGGAACCAAGCAGCCCTAACTGTGGAGCCAGTGCCGGGGTCAAGGCTCGTCAACCTCATTGATGCCGCCGCCGAGGTTTCAGGCTAAGCGGCGCCCGGTGGCACAATCGGGGCCATGAAACTTCCTTTGTCCCCTTTCAAGAAGTCGGCCTCGGCCACTCTGGCCCTGGCGGCTTTTTTGGCCGTGCTGGGTTCACCCGCACAGGCCCAACAAACCCTAGCCCAGATCGAACAGGTCGAAGCCAGCCAGAAGGCTGCAGCCAAGACCTTGGCCGAACGCATGGCGGTGCCCAGCAAGTTGAACTGCGTCAAAGTGTTTGGCAACCAGTCCTTTTGCGATTGCGTGCACAAGGGTCTGCCCGCGCCGCTGACGTTTGCCGAATACCAGGTCATCCTGACCAAGTCAAAGTCAGAAAACCAGTACGGCAAGATGACCAAAGAGCTGCAACAGGCTTACGACCAGGTCGCCCCCCTGCGCGAGCAGTGCGTCGCGCAGGCACACAAAAAGTAACGGGTACAGCCTCCCGCCTACGGCCACTGTACCGGGACAATGACTCCCTGACCATGCGGCGTGCGGACGCGCCAAAGCAGCACTCATCCGGTTCGTCGCGATGACGGCGCGGGCACTTGCGTGGTTCTTGTGTCTGTGGTGCACGCTGTGCGCCGCTGGCGCCAACAACGGTGCCCATACCAGCGCGACGCGTTCGGCGTTGCCGCAGTACACCGTGTCAGCACAGGACTCCCGACGCATCGAGCTGGGCTCGGGCATGGGCGTGCTGGTTGACAGTGCCGGGCGGCTCACGGCCGAGCAGGTGGCCGCAGGCGACCAGCCATGGCGAGCGATCACGCAACCATCGCCCAATTTTGGCTTCACACGCGACGCGCACTGGTTTCGATTTGAACTGCACAACCTCGACGCGACGCCGCTGGCACGCCACGTCGAGCTACCCATTCCGTTTATTGACGATGTTCGGCTCTACCACTATGTCGAGGGCCACTTGCGCCAGAGCTACGCGCTGGGCGACGAAAAGCCCTTTGCAGAGCGCGCCTTTCAGAATCAGAACTTCATCATGCCGCTGATGCTGGCGCCGGGTCGCAACCTGGTGACGATGCGACTGGCCTCGTCCGGCACGATCGAGGCGCCGTTGCGGGTGTGGGACCCGGTGCAGTTTCAGGAAGCCAACGATCACGAGAAGCTGGTTCAGGGCGTGGTGGCAGGCGTGCTGCTGGTCATGATCGTGTACAACCTGTTTGTCTTCTTTGCCACACGGGATCGAAGCTACCTGTACTACATCGGTTTCGTGGCCAGCTACATGCTGTTTCACTTCACGCTAACAGGCTATACCTTTGCCTACATCTGGCCGCAGGCGGTTCGATGGAACAGCGTCGCCATCTCGACGTGCATGGCCGGCTCGATTCTGTTCTCCAGCCTGTTCGCCAGCCACTTCCTGCGGCTCAAGGAGTTCTCTCGCGGCGCGTCGGTGATGATGCGGTGGTTCAGCATAGGCGGCGGCGTGCTGGTGGTCCTGAGTCTGGTTGCACCCTACAGTGTGACGGTGCGCCTGGGCGCGGCGCTGACGTTTCCCGCCGCCCTGGCGGCGCTGGTTCTGGGTTATTGGCGCTGGTGGCGCGGCGCCGCGTTTGCGCGTTTCTACTGCCTGGCCTGGACCGCCGCGCTGGCTGGCCTGGGCGTCCTCAACGCCAGCAAATTCGGACTGATCGGCACCAATTTCTGGACCGGCAACGCCCACCAGATCGGCGTGGTGCTGCTGGTGGTGCTGTTGTCGTTCACGCTGGCGGACCGAATCAACCACGAGCGCAAGCTCAGAATGGGGGCACAGGCGCGTGCTTTGGTGCACGAGCAGCAGGCTCGCGCGTCCCAACAAGCGCTGATTGACGCCAAGGATCAGGCCAACAGGCAGCTGGAGCAACGGGTGCACGACCGCACGCGTGACCTGAACCAGACGCTGGAGCAGTTGCAGCTGGCCAACGAGCGTCTGCAACGGCTCTCCACCACCGATGGCCTGACCCAGACCCGCAACCGGGCCTTCTTCGATCAGGCCCTGCTGGCCGAAACGCGCCGCGCGCTGCGACTCAAGACGGCACTCTCGCTGATCATTTTTGACATCGACCACTTCAAGGGGATCAACGACACCCTGGGTCACCAGGCTGGAGATGCCTGTTTGCGCGCCCTGGCCGAGCTCATCCGACCCCGGATTCACCGCGAAGGTGACGTACTGGCCCGCTACGGTGGCGAGGAATTCGTGGTGCTGCTGATCAACACCCCGGCAAGCGCGGCGGCGGATCTGGCCGAGGCGTTTCGCGCCGACATCGAGGCGCTGCAAACGAACTTTGAAACACAGCAGATCCGGTTTACCGCGAGCTTCGGCGTCGCCAGCAGCACCGCGGGCCATTTCTTTACATCACAGGAGCTGCTCCGCCGCGCTGATCAAGCCTTGTACCAGGCCAAGAACGAGGGCCGCAACTGCGTTCGCGTTGCAGCCCCGGTTTGACGCTCAGCTACATCATCCCCAGAATACGCGGGAACCAAAGCGACAGGCCCGGCCAATAGGTCACCACCATCAGGAAGCCCAGCATCGACAGCAACCACGGCCAGACCGCCACGGTGAGTTCGGTAATGCCCATCTTGGTGATGCCGGAGGCCACGTACAGGTTCAGGCCCACCGGTGGGTGGCACATGCCCACCTCCATGTTGACCACCATGATGATGCCGAAGTGCACCGGATCGATACCCAGCTTCATTGCCACCGGGAACAGGATGGGCGCGAAGATCAGCACGATGCTGGAGGGCTCCATGAAGTTGCCCGCCAGCAGCAGGATCACGTTGACCGCCAGCAAGAAGGTGATCATGCCCAGGCCGTGGCCCAGCATCCAGTCGGCCAGCGCCTGCGGAATGTTCTCGTTGGTCATGATGAAGGAGAACAGCACCGCGTTGGTGATGATGTACAGCAGCATGGCGGACATGTTGGCCGAGTTGAGCAGCACACGCGGCACGTCCTTCAGACTCATGTCTTTGTAGACGAACACCGCCACAACGAACGCATAGACCGCGCTCATGGCCGCCGCCTCAGTGGGCGTAAACATGCCGGTGTAAATGCCACCCATCACGATCACGATCAGCAACAAGCCCCAGGCCGAGGCCTTGAAGGTCTTGAGGCGCTCGGCCCAACTGGCTTGCGGCAGGCGCGGATAGTTGAACTTGCGCGCGCGGTACCAGGTCACGCCACCGAGCACGCAGGCCAGGGCCAGACCCGGCACCACGCCGGCCATGAACAGGGCGCCCACCGAGGTGTTGGTGGCCACCGAGTACATCACCATCACGATGCTGGGCGGAATCAGGATCCCCAGCGCACCCGAGGTGGTGATAACGCCCGCGCCAAAGCTGCGCGGAAAACCCGCCTTGACCATGGCTGGCAACAAAATGGAGCCGATGGCCACCACCGTCGCCGGTGACGAGCCCGACACCGCTGCAAACAGCGCGCACGCCACCACGCCGGCCAGACCGAGGCCACCGTACCAATGGCCCACCATGCTGGAGGCAAAGTTGATCATGCGCCGGGCCACCCCGCCGTGCGTCAGAAAGTTGCCGGCCAGGATGAAGAACGGGATCGCCATGATCTCGAACTTCTCGATGCCGGTGAACAACTTGAGCGCGACCGACTCCAGCGGCACGTTGGTGAAGCCGAACAAAAAAGTCAGAACCGTCAGGCCGAGCGAAATCGAGATCGGCATGCCGGTGAGCATCAGCACCAGCAGCAAAATAAAAATGATGGCCGCGTTCATTTGGAATCCCCTTGGCCGTCATGGGCGCGTTTGTCAACCGGATGCAAGTTGTCGTTCATAGCGTAGGGGTTGGTGTCCACCGGGGGGACTTCCTCATCCAGCCCATCAACATGGCCGTGATCATGGTGCGGCAACTCGCCGGTCTTCAGAAAACTCACCATCACTTGCAGAAAGCGAAAACACATCAGGCTTGTGCCCAGTGGAATGGCGCTGTAGACAATCCAGGTAGACCACTCCAGGTCGGGTGTGGTGGGCCCCTCCGGAATGCCCTCCACCGACAGGCCAAACAACTTGAAGAAGTAGTAGTGGGCCCCGTTCTCCCACACAAAACCCGTCCCCAAGGTGGCCACCACGCCGGTGAACAGAGCCCCCGCCGCGAGACCAAAGACGATGAACTTGGCCCGCATCTTGTCATCCAGGCGGTTGATCAGCACATCCACCCCCACGTGAATACCGGTGCGCACGCCGTAGGCGGCGCCGAACTTGGCCATCCACACGAACATGATGATGGTGAGCTCCTGCGCCCAGCTCAGGGAGATCGACAGCAACCAGTCCTGCACGCCGGGAATGGCCAGCCCGGCGGCATAGCGGTGCACCACCGCCACAAAGATGATGAGCGTGGCCGCCCCCATGAGGAAGGTGACGAGCCATTCTTCCAGGTGATCAAGTATTTTCATGGTGTCAAGTCCGGTGGTGGGCTATCGATCAGGAGAGGGGTAACCGTGGCAGCGGGCGCATTGCCGCGACTCACGGCAAAGACACGCAGACGTGGATTGCCGCGTCCCATGTCTTTGCAATCGCGAAGAAGCCGATCCTTACAACGCGTTCGGGTCGAAACCGGTGGCCTGGTAGATCTGTTGCAGCGTCTCCTTGCCAACACGTTCGGCCATCTTGCTGTGCACCGGCGCCATGGCTTTCTTCAAAGCAAGGCGCTCTTCCTTGGTTGGCACGTAGACAGCGGTCTTGCCGCTCTTCTTGACACCCTCAAGGGACGCGTCGTTTTCTTCCTGCGCGATCTTGTTGGCGTAGACGGTAGCCTCTTTCATGGCTTGTTCGAGCTGACCGCGCACGTCAGCGGGCAGTGCGTCCCAGAACTTCTTGTTGACGATCACCGCGTAGCCCAGGTAACCGTGGTTGGTCAGCGTCAGGTGCTTTTGCACCTCGTGCATCTTCTGGGTGTAGAAGTTGGAGATCGGGTTCTCGGTGCCATCGACCACGCCGGTCTGCAATGCCTGGTACACCTCGGAGAACGCCATCACCTGCGGAATGCCGCCGACGCTGCGAATCTGCTCTTCCAGCACCTTGGAAGACTGAATACGGAACTTCTTGCCTTTCATGTCAGCGGCGGACTTGATCGGCGTGTTGGCCGAGAAAGACTTGAAGCCGTTGTCCCAAAACGCCAGGCCCTTGATGCCCTTGGGCTCCAGCTTGGCCATCAGGCCCGCGCCGATGGGGCCTTGGGTGATCTTGTGCAGGTCGGTCGTGTCGTCAAAAATGAATGGGAAGTCAAACGCCTCGAATTCCTTGACACCCAGCGGGCCAAACTTGGCCAAAGACGGCGCCAGCATCTGCACCGAGCCAATTTGCAGCGCCTCCATCTCTTCCTTGTCCTTGTAGAGGGCGCTGTTGGCATACACCTCAACCTTGACCTTGCCTTTGGTCAACTCGGCCGCCTTCTTGGCGAAGAACTCGGACGCCTTGCCTTTGGGCGTGTCAACCGCAACCACGTGACTGAATTTGATGACGGTCTGGGCGCTGGCGGCGAATGCAGCGCAGCTGACCATCAGGCCAAGCAAGAGTTTGGAAAGCTTCATGAAGTGTCTCCTGGAGGTAAGGTAAATACGAAAGGGCAGCCAATAGATGCCCTTGCCATCCACTATAGGCAGAAAATCTCGGACATCCATTGTGGATGTCCACAATACCGCGCGGCCCGCATCCACGTCTGTCAGACTTGCGCCCTGGCGTCTGGCCGACTCCTGGGGCGTCTTCCCAGATCCGTCGCCGCCTAGAATGAAAACCCTTGCGGTGAGGAAACCCCCATGTCGTCAACCTTGATTCGTCGTCTGTTGTTTGCGCTGCTGATCGTGGCCATCGTGATTACCGGCCTATGGTGGGTCAAGCAGCCCAAGCCCATTGCGATACGGGTCAGGGCCATCGACAGCGGCCGCGTCGAGGCGAGTATTGCCAACACCCGCGCCGGTACGGTCGAAGCCTGCCAGCGTACCAAGCTGTCAGCCACCATGGGTGGGCGCATCGAGGTCCTGGCGGTGAAGGAAGGCGACAAGGTCAAAAAGGGCCAGTTGCTGATGAAGCTGTGGAACGACGACCAGCAAGCTCAGAGTGCACTGGCCATGGCGCAGGTTGAAACCGCGCGCAAGCGTGTAGCCGAGGTGTGCAGCCTGGCCGCCAACGCCGAGAGTGAGGCCAAGCGCCAGGCCTCGCTACGCAGCCAGGGCTTTGTGTCGGGCTCGCGCGAAGAGCAGGCTCGTGCCGAAGCACAGGCCAAGCGCGCCGGCTGCGACGCTGCCCAGGCCGATGTAGCGCAAACGCAGGCCCGGCTCAACGCCACGCGGGTCGAGCAAAGCCGCACTGTCTTGTACGCCCCGTTTGCCGGCACGGTAGCCAAGATTGTGGGCGAGGTTGGTGAGTACTCCACCCCGTCCCCGCCAGGCGTGCCGACGCCCCCCGCAATTGATTTGATTGACGACAGTTGCCTGTACGTGCGGGCACCGATGGATGAGGTCGATGCGCCCAAGGTCCAGGCCGGCCAGGCGGTACGGATCAGCTTCGACGCCTTGCCCAAACAAACCTTTGCGGGCACGGTCAAACGGGTCGCACCCTATGTATCGGCGGTGGAGAAGCAGGCACGCACCGTCGATATCGAGGCCACGCTGGCGCCGCAAGACAAGCCGCCTCGCCTGCTGGTAGGCTACAGCGCGGACGTGGAGGTAATTCTGTCGGTGCGCGAGAACGTGTTGCGCGTGCCCACCTCGGCGCTGCAAGAAGGTGGCAAAGTGCTGGTGGCCGGTGCCGACGGAAAGCTCGAAGAGCGCAAAGTCAAGGCCGGCCTGGCCAACTGGGAATTCACCGAAGTGCTGGACGGCCTGGCCAGGGGTGACCGGGTGGTGACCTCGCTGGAACGCGAAGGCGTCAAAGTCGGCGCCAGCTACGTGATCGATGACAAAGCCACCCAATGAGCAGCGCGCAGATCGAGTTGTCGGGGATCGAGCGTGTGTTTCTGCTCGGCGACTCCGAAGTGCATGCACTGCGCAACCTCCAGTTGACGATTGGCGCCGGTGAATACGTCGCAGTGATGGGGCCGTCGGGCTCGGGCAAGTCGACCTTACTCAACCTGCTGGGTCTGCTCGATCGCCCCAATACCGGCACCTATTTGCTGGAAGGCCGTGACGTCACAACCCTGACGCCCGATGAGCAAGCGCGGGTGCGCAGCCAGCGCATCGGGTTTGTGTTCCAGAGTTTTCACCTGGTGCCACGCCTGACTGCGGCGGAGAACATCGCCCTGCCCATGATGCTGGCCGGGCTGGCACCGGCACAGCGCAACGCTCGGGTGGCACAGGCGCTCAAGGACTACGGGCTGGAAAACCGCGCCGACCACAGGCCCGATGAACTGTCCGGCGGGCAGCGCCAGCGCGTGGCCATTGCGCGCGCCACCATCATGCAGCCAGCGGTGATTCTGGCCGATGAGCCCACCGGCAACCTGGACCGCACCACCGGCGATGAAGTGGTGCGCCTGCTCGAAACCCTCAACGCCCAAGGCGTCACGCTGATCGTGGTCACCCACGACGCCAGCCTGGGCGCACGCGCACGGCGTCAGTTGCTGATGGAAGACGGCGCCATCAAGCGTGACACTGCCAGCACGCCGGTATCATCCGGCGCATGAACAAACCAACAGGGGGCATGTCGGCCAACAACGCCGAGGATTTTGTGAAGCGCTGGCTTGGCGTCACCGCGTCCGAGCTGTCCACCGCTCAAAGTTTTGTCACACAGTTGTGCGAGCTGCTGGAAGTGGCGGCACCCCACCCCACGCCCGAGCAGGACTACATGTTCGAGCGCCCCATCACGTTCCGCCATGGCGACGGCTCCAGCAGCGCCGGGCGCATCGACTGTTACCGCCGTGGCCACTTCGTGCTGGAAGCCAAGAAGCTCAAGAACGCTGGCGCGACCAAGGGCTTTGACGACGCACTGCTGCGCGCGCGAACCCAAGCCGAAGGCTACGCCCGCGCCCTGCCCGCCGCCGAGGGGCGCCCGCCCTTCCTGCTGGTGGTGGACGTGGGCAACGTGATCGAGGTCTATGCCGAGTTCACGCGCAGCGGCGCCACCTACACGCCCTTCCCCGATCCGCGCAGCCACCGCCTGCAACTGGCTGACCTGGCTCGGCCCGAGGTGCAGGCCACGCTGCGCGCCATCTGGAGCGACCCCGAGAGCCTGAACCCGGCCACCGCCAGCGCCCGCGTCACGCGCGAGGTAGCCAGCAAACTGGCCGAACTGGCGCGCTCGCTGGAGCAATCCGGCCACAAGCCGGACCACGTTGCGGCCTTTCTGACGCGCTGCCTGTTCTCGATGTTTGCCGAAGACGTGGAGTTGCTGCCCAAAGGCTCGTTCCTGGGGTTGCTGCAGTCCCACCGCGAACATGCCGCCACGCTGCAGCAGATGCTGCGCATCCTGTGGGCCGACATGGACCGTGGCGGCTTCAGCGCCGCGTTGGCCACGCAGGTGCTCAGGTTCAATGGCAAATTGTTCAAGTCGCCCGCGTCCGACGGCTACAGCTTGCTACTGAATCAGGAGCAAATTGGCCGCCTGATCGACGCAGCCAATGCCAACTGGCGCGAGGTGGAGCCGGCCATCTTTGGCACCCTGCTGGAGCGCGCGCTCGACCCCACCGAGCGCCACGCGCTAGGCGCCCACTACACGCCGCGTGCCTATGTGGAGCGGCTGGTGTTGCCGACCGTGGTGGAGCCACTGCGCGCCGACTGGGCCAACGCCCAGGCCGCCGCGCTGGTGCTGGCGCACGAGGCGGCCGAGCTGTCGGGCAAGGCGCATGCGCAAAAGATGGCCGAGGCCCGCGCCCAGGTGCGCCAGTTTCACCATCAGTTGTGCAGCACCCGCGTGCTCGATCCGGCCTGCGGCAGTGGCAACTTTCTGTACGTGACGCTGGAGCATTTGAAGCGCCTCGAAGGCGAAGTGCTGAATCAGCTCGAAGCCCTGGGCCAGACGCAAAGCCTGCTCGAACTGGAAGGCGAAACCGTCACGCCGCAGCAGTTGCTGGGCATTGAGCTGAACGAGCGCGCCGCCGCGCTGGCCGAGCTGGTGTTGTGGATTGGCTACCTGCAGTGGCACATCCGCACCCGTGGCAACAAGGCGGTGGCCGAGCCCGTGGTGCACGATTTTGGCAACATCGAACACCGCGACGCGGTGCTGGAAAGTGACGAGTCCGAGCTGGCCTACGACCCGCACGGCCAGTTGCTGACCCGATGGGACGGCGCCACCTTCAAGCCCCACCCGGTGACCGGCGCGCTGGTGCCCGACGAGGCGGCACAAGTGCCACAGTGGAAATACGTCCGGCCCCGGCAAGCAGGGTGGCCGCAGGCCGACTTCATCGTGGGCAACCCGCCTTTCATCGGTGCCAGCACCATGCGCGCCTGCCCGGATGGCTACGTGGAGGCCCTGCGCAGTGCCTGGCCCGAGGTGCCTGGAGAGTGCCGACTTCGTGATGTACTGGTGGAGTCGGGCCTCGTCGCTGGCGGCCTTTGGGCGGCTTCGCCGCTTTGGCCTGATCACCACCAACAGCCTGCGCCAGACTTTCAACCGGCGGGTGGTGTCAGCCGCGCTGGATGGGCAATGCGTTTTCCCTGAGATGGCCGCCGTGTCTCTTTCTGGCAAGTCTCGCGCCGACGGGTCGGTGGGCCGCGGGGCGCGGTCTGCCGGTGCCCTCATGCTGTCAAAGGCCCAGAAATCGGTCACCGGCAACCGAACCCCCACTGCTGGCAGGCTTGGTTTGGTGTTCGCCATTCCAGACCATCCTTGGGGACAGTGCGAATGGCGCCGCCGTTCGGATCGCCATGACCGTAGGCGAGAGAGCTGGTGAATGGGGGTCAGATCCCGATTCAGGACAGTCGCCGGGTCGAAACGCGAAATCTCGAACGAAATCGGGCTCTGACCCCCAATCACCAGCGGCCCGCAGCGACACCCCCGGCCGCCTGCTCACGGTCACCGACGAGCACACCGGCGAGTTTGGCGAAGTGACGGTCGCGCTGACCGAGCGAACTGGGTTGATTCATGCTGATCTGAGCGTGGGGGCGAACGTGGCCGGCGCAGTGGTACTGCAAGCCAACGCCAACATCTCCTCGCCCGGCGTGAAGCTGCACGGCGCCGGGTTCATCATCACGCCCGAGGAAGCCGCCGCACTAGGACTGGGCACGGTGCCGGAGCTGGCGCGTCATATCCGTAGCTACCGCAATGGCCGCGACTTGACCGACACGCCGCGCGGCGTGATGGTGATTGACGCCTTCGGCCTGAGCGCCGAGCAACTGCGAAGCCAGTACGCAACCGTGTACCAACGACTACTGAGCGCGTGAAGCCGGAGCGGGACGTCAAAGGAACGAGCAAAGACGGCGCGGGTTACGCCAAACTGTGGTGGCTCTTCGGCAAACCCCGCCAGGAGATGCGCAAGCAACTCGCCGGCCTGCCGCGCTTTATTGCCACCGTCGAAACCGCCAAACACCGTACCTTCCAGTTTCTGGACGCCAGCATCCTGCCCGACAACATGCTGATTGCCATTGCGATCAACGACGCGTTTCACCTCGGCGTGCTGTCCAGCCGCGTGCATGAGGCGTGGGCACTGGCAGTGGGTGGTCGGTTGGGTGTAGGCAACGACCCACGCTACAACAAATCCCGCTGCTTCGAAACCTTCCCCTTCCCCGACGAAGACACCGGACTCACGCCCGAACTGCGCAGCCACATCGCCTCGCTGGCCGAACAAATCGACGCCCACCGCAAACGCGTGCTGGGTCATCCGTCTTCTCTGGCCGCCACGCCAACCACGCCCGACTCGCTGGTGGTGCGGCAGTTGGGCGCTGTGGGGGCCGATTTGTGCGCATTTGGCACCATGAGGCCCCCGCAGCGCCCGGCTGACGCGCCGCCAGCAGGCAATCACAGCGACCAGGAAGGCAATCACAGCGACAAGGCAGACAAACACAGCAGCCAGGAAGGCAAGAACAAGCCCCTCACCCTCACCGGCCTTTACAACGTCCTCGAAGCCCTGCGCGAAGGCCGAGCGCTGACCGCCAAGGAGAAAGCCATCCACACCCACGGCCTGGTCGGCGTGCTCAAGGACTTGCACGACGAGCTGGACGCGGCCGTGCTGGCGGCCTACGGCTGGAGCGACCAACCCGCCACCGACGAACTGCTGTCGCGCCTGGTGGCGCTCAACGCCCAACGCGCGGCAGAGGAAAAGGCCGGGCGCGTGCGCTGGTTGCGGCCGGAGTTCCAACACCCGACCAGCCGCCAAGCGCTATCTAATCAGGAGCTAGCTGATCAATCACAGAAAGCGTTGCAGGCCGATTTGGCACTTGAAACGCCCGTCGAACTTGCATCCGAGGCAGCAGGCCCGACTGCAGCCACCACCGCCCTGCCCTGGCCCGCCACGTTGCCCGAGCAGGTTCGCGCCGTGGCGCAGGTGCTGACCAGTGCCAATGCCGCCCTGACACTGCCCGACTTGGCCGCGCACTTCACCAGCCGTGGCGCATGGAAGAAAAGCCTGCCCCGCATTCTCGACACCCTCGAAGCCCTGGGCCGCGCGCAGCCGGTGGTCTCGGATGGCGAAGTCCGCTGGCGCGCATGAAATCGACAAAGCGCTGCCGAAGCAAGGTACTTGCGGAAATCATGAACTCACTAAAATCGATAGCTCAGGATGAAAGGCCAGACCCATGTTGCACAGCTATGAGGCTCAATTACAGGGCAACCAGGTGATCTGGCTCGGAACCGCACCGCCACCGCAATCGAACCCCCGCCGAGTTCTGGTGGTGCTGGACGAACAACCGGCCGACGCGGCTTCACCAACGCTTACTGACATTCTGCGCCGCGCGCGCGGTGCGCTGGGGCACGGCAAACGTGAAGCGATACTGGCCGAGCTTGCAAAATCCCGTCAAGAATGGGAGCGCTGAATGGTGGCGCCGGCGTCTGTGCCAGTTAGGCCATTGGTATTTGACAGCAGCGTCCTGATCCTGTTTCTGAATGACGCACTGCCAGCGCAAACCATCGAATTACTCAATGACCATGTGCACAGCGGGCTTGCCCACATTTCCGCCATCGTTCGAGCGGAAGTACTCGCATGGCCACAACACACAGCAGACTCGCTCGACGCGGCGCGCGCGCTACTGGACGTTTGCCAATTGGTGAGCGTAAACGCGGCAGTCGCCGACGAGGCCGCGCGGATTCGACGTGAGACCGGGCTGAAGTTGCCCGACGCCCTCATCGCGGCCACTGCGCTACTTCAAGCCGCCAAACTGGTCACAGCCAATGCTCGGCAACCATGCGCGGCGTCGACCTGATCCGCTTCGCGCGCATGGCGGCCACAGGCAACCCGCTGCGCGCCTCGCTGCTGGTGCTGGCTATGGCCATCGGCGTGCCGCCGTCGTGGTGCTCACGGCGCTGGAGACGGCGCGCGGCGCTATGTGGTGAGCGAGTTCTCATCCCTGGGCAGCAATCTGGTGATCGTGTTGCCGGGGCGCTCCCAGACGGGTGGCTTCAGCGCGGGTAACGCCATCACCAACACCACGCGCGACCTGACCATCGACGACGCCCAAGCGCTGCAGCGTGCCAGTGCCATCGTGCGCGTCGCGCCGCTGACCGTGGGCACGTCCGAGATCAGCTTTAGTGGCAAGCTGCGCGAGGTGCTGATAGCCGGGACCACGGCACAGTACATCCAGGTCCGCAACATGACCATGGGGCAAGGTCGCTTTCTGGCCGATGGCGATTGGCGCACAGGTGCCGCCGAGGCGGTGATTGGCGCCAAGGTGCGCGAAGAAGTCTTTGGCGTCGAGCCCGCCCTGGGCCAGCTGGTGCGTATTGGCGACCGGCGCTTTCGCATCGTGGGCGTGCTGGCCGCCAGCGGCCAGGGTCTGGGCATGAACACCGACGAGCTGGTGATCGTTCCGGTCTCGCTGGCGCAGGCCATGTTCAACAGCAACACGCTGTTCCGCATCCTGATCGAGGCCAATGGGCGAGAGGCGATCGCCGCCGCCAAGACGCAGGCCACCGAGATCATCCGGCTGCGCCACGAGGGCGAGCAGGACGTGACCGTCATCACGCAGGATGCCGTGCTGGCCACCTTCGACCGGCTGCTGGGTGCGCTCACCCTGGGCGTGGCTGCATCGCCGCCATCAGACTCGCCGACGCCGGCATTCTGGTGATGAACGTGATGCTGGTGTCCGTCACCCAGCGCACTGGCGAAATCGGCCTGCTCAAGGCGCTGGGCGCCACCGGCGGCGTGATCCGGCCTATTGTTCCTGACCGAGGCCACCATGCTGTCACTGACGGGCGCCCTGGTTGGCTTCGCTCTGGGGCATCTGGGCGCGGCCCTGATACGCCAGCTGTACCCAGCCTTCCCGGCTTTCCCGCCGGACTGGGCGGTGTTGGCCGGATTGGGCACCGCGCTGGTCACCGGCATCTTGTTTGGCGTGCTGCCGGCGCGGCGCGCGGCCCAACTGGACCCGGTGCAGGCACTGGCCAAACGCTTGAAATGACCCCCACGCTTGTCGCTTCACGTACTGCGCTGCCCCCCGAGGGGGCCGAAGTCGTCTTGGGACGGCCCTGCGACGACTTGCCATGCTACTGATCGACTCTGTCAGCCTGGCCCTGCGCGCCATCACGGCGCAGCGGCTGCGCAGTTTTCTCACGCTGCTGGGCATTGCCGTGGGCATTGCGGCGGTGATCCTGCTGACCTCGATCGGCGAGGGGCATTCACCGCTTTGTGCTGGCCGAGTTCACGCAGTTTGGCACCAACATTGCCAGCATCTCGCCCGGCAAGGTCAAGACATCCGGGCCCGGCGCCCACCGGCATTCCCAGTTCGGTGCGCCCGATCACGCTGGAGGACGCAAAGCTGCTGGCGAATCTGCCGCATGTCACGGGCGTCTCGGGCATGGTCTGGGGCAACCCGAAATCAGCGCCAACGGTCGGCTGCGGCGCACCACCACCAATGGGGTCGGCGCCGACATGCTGCAGGTCTACAAAATGGGCATGCAGACCGGCCAGTTCCTGCCTGCCGAAGACCCGGAAAACGCCCGCCCTTTTGTGGTGCTGGGCTCCACGCTCAAGACCGAGCTGTTTGGCGCTGCCAACCCTCTGGCGCGCGCGTGCGCATCGGCGCCCTGCAATTTCCGCGTGATCGGCGTGCTGCAGAGCAAGGACAGTTCCTGGGCGTCGACCCCGACGATGCCGCCTACATACCGGCCCGCTCGCGCGCTGGAGCTGTTCAACCGCGACGGCCTGATGAAGGTGGACGTAGCCTACGCCGAGGGCATCCCGGCCGCGCAGGTGGTGCAGAGCATCACCCGCGCCCTGCAGAACCGGCACGGACGCGAAGACTTCACCGTCATCACGCAGGAAGACATGCTGCGCACTCTGTCCAACATCCTTGACGTCCTGACCATGGCGGTCGGCGCGCTGGGCAGCATCTCGCTGTTAGTCGGCGGCGTGGGCATCGTGACCATCATGACCATCGCGGTGAGCGAACGCACCGGCGAAATCGGCCTCTTGGTGGCGCTGGGCGCGCCCCGGCGCACCATCCTGGGCCTGTTCCTGGGTGAGGCGGTGGCGCTGTCGGCGCTGGGTGGCGTGATCGGTCTGCTGCTGGGCGTGGGTCTGGCGCAGCTGATCCACCTGGCGGTGCCGGCCCTGCCGGTGCACACCCCATTGATGTTTGTGCTGCTGGCTGAAGGCCTGGCCATCGCCATTGGACTGCTGGCCGGTGTGCTGCCGGCGCGGCGCGCGGCGCAGTTGGACCCGGTGGAGGCGCTGCGGTCGGAATAGGAGTCGGTTGGCATGGCCATTTCCCCGCAGGCGCCGCTTCTGGCGCTGAGCGGCGACTGCCCCCGTCATTGCGAGAAGGCGCAGCCGACGCGGCAACCCACCTAAGCGGACACACCACCATGGCTCGCCACGCTGCGCTCGCGATGACGAGCGGTGGCTATTGCAGCCCTGTTCCCGGCACAATCCCCGACAGCTGGGGGTTATGCGCCAGCGGTGATAATCGGCCCACCTGAAAGGGGAGTAGCGACCTGGTGCCAGCCACCAAGCGTGTGTGTTCGTCAGTACGCTTGTCACTGCACAGTGGCAGCCGGAGCACGGAAAAGAGGGGCCAACGGGCCCCGCTTACGCAAGACCTTTTGGAGTACGCAGGCGCGTTTTCCAAACTTTTTGAGGTCTTGTCAGGCAAAACCATTGCACCCTGTGGCTATGGGCCACGTTCGTGGTCATCGTTCTCACGTCCCTGTTCATTGATTTTGTCAGCCGCGCAAGCAGGGCGCGCACGACATCGGCGTGAAGGAAGCGCTGAACTGGTCGCTGGTCTGGGTTGCGCTGAGTTTCCTTTCAACGGCCTGTTCTGTGGGCGGTGCACGACAGCACCGGTTCGACCGCGCTGGGCAATCAGAAGTCGCTGGAGTTCTGACGGGTTACCTGATCGAGAAATCGCTGGCGGTGGACAATATTTTCGTGTTCCTGCTGGTGTTCACCTACTTTGCGGTGCCCAGTGCGTACCAGAAACGCGTGCTGATGATCGGCATCGTGGGTGCCATCGTGCTGCGCACCGTCATGATCCTGGTGGGCGGCTGGCTGCTGGCACAGTTCCATTGATCTTGTAATTGCTTGGCGCCTTCCTGATCCTCACCGGCGTCAAATGTGGTGGCCGCTGGCAAGGAGCCCAGCCTGGACGACAACCCTGCGCTGAAGTCGCTGCGCCGCGTGCGCTGCCGGTCAGCCGCCGCCACTTGACGGGCGAGAAGTTCTGGACCATTGAGGACGGGCGGCGCATCGCCACGCCGCTATTGATGGTGATCTGCCTGGTGGCCCTCACCGACGTGATCTTCGCGGTGGACCTGATCCCGGCCATCTTCGCCATCACCACTGACCCCTTCATTGTGCTGACCAGCAAGGTGTTTGCCATACTGGGACTGCGCGCAATGTATTTCCTGCTGGCTGCCGTGGCAGCAAAGTTCCATCTGCTCAACTACGGCCTGGCGGTGATCCTGGTCTTCATCGGCACCAAGATGTGTTTGGTCGATATCTACTAAGGTCCCGTGTCAGTATCGCTCGGTGTGGTGGTGGGGATTCTGGCGCTCACCATGCTCGCCAGTCTGCGAACCAGCGTTCGAACTCGGACGTAAAGCGCGGCGATCCAGGCGGCCTGGTGTGCGACGGTGGATCGCCGCGCCGCGCTCGCGATGACGGAGCGCGAGGCGTTACAGTCTGGCCTGATCACAACCGGCACCAGGGCCATGACGCAACACCCCTCCTCTTTCGACCGCCTCGCTGCACTGGACAACCTGCGCGGCGTGATGATGTGGCTGGGCGTGGTGCCGCACGTGGCAGTCATTTACATGGTGGCGCCCTCGCCCCCTTGCCCTGGCACGACAACCAGAGCAGTGAGCTGGTCGACTTGTTGGTGGTGCTGATTCACAGTTTCCGCATGCCGGTGTTCTTCATTCTGGCGGGCTTCTTCGTTACCATGCTGGTGCAGCGCCGCGGCGTGAATGGCATGCTGAAGAACTCGACTCATGCGCCTGGGCCTGCTGTTTGCGCTGCCGGCCGGTGCTCTACGCGGCCTGCGGGGTATTGGGCCTGATGTTGTCCACCGCATGGTGCGCGGCGCCCGGGGCCCGGACCCGAGCCTGATCTCCTGCGCCACGACGCGCCGAAGCGGGACACCCCGGCACCCCGTGGGTTTCTGTGATGCTGATGTGGTCTTGCGTGTTCACCGCGCGCTGACCCCGCTGGCGCAGTGGCGCCGTCGCGCTGCGCGCATTGGTCGGTCTGCGTTTGATCGGGCTCGGTTGGCAGCGCCCGGGGCGCGTAGCCCCGTTGGCGCTGTCGCTGGCGGTGCTGCGCCAGCTACAGGGATGGCATTGTCACTGCCAGCGTTGGCGTAAATCTAACCCCGGCCGAGCGGTCGCACAACGGTCTGTTCTACCCGTTCGAGCTGGCCCCTGTAGTGGGCAAGCGCGAACGACTGCCGGGCGCTTACCAGCGGCGCTGGTTGGCCTGGACGCTGCCAAAGCGGGCTGCCGTGTTTGCCGCCGCGCTCACGTTGGTAAGTCTCAAACGCGATCATGGCGTGACGATTCCAAATCTTACGTCTGCCGTTTGCGCTGGCCTACAACGCCTGCCCCGACGGTGGAGCTTTGCGCCTGAGATTGGTCTGCTTCGCGCTATGTCAGCCGACCCCACTGGGCTTGAGCTACCCGGCGAGAGTTCGTATTGGTCTACCTGATTCACATGCATTACCTTGATGATTGGCTTTGGCGGGCTTAGCTGTATGGCTCGGCGCTGCCCGAGCGGGGACAAGATCACCCCGCATATCGTCGCGCCAGCCACCACCGCCGTCGCGCTGGCTTGAGCCACTACCGCTGGGGTGCGCTCTACACCCGTGAGCAACCTGCTCAATGGCAGTGCGTTATCCCTGTAGGTCGCGGGCCTGCTCCGGCGGGCGCTGAGTTGGATCGGTCACCGAGGATTTGACTCCGTCTTTGGAGAGTGGTAAACACGGTGCTATCCGGTGCAGCAAGCCGGAACAGGAGGCTCCTTGAGTAGTTGTTGAAGTAGCGTCTGATCTGCTGATTGGGCTCATGCACGAACGCTTCGGGGGCCGTTGATCGAAGGACATTGGTACCAAAGCGTCGGCTGAAGCTTCGGGCTTTACCACCAAAGACTCAGCACCGTTTCTGGATGTAGTCATCGTCAGTTGATCGGCACATCGAGCCGTCGGTAAGACCCCGTTTGTTTTACGCCGCAGGTCGTGTTGTAGCTGGAGTGGCCTCGGAATCGAGCTTGAGGCCAGCATTCCAGGGTGATCGAGCAGATGGGGCAATCTTCCGCGACAGTCGTGCTAATGATTGGCGACACGGCGCCGTGGAAGAACAAGTTGCCGCGGCGGCTTACGGTAGCGACATCGTTGAGTACTATTTGGGCGACGAGGCGGTATGGACCGACATCAACGGAACACTCACCGTGCGCAAGGCCAACGCCTCGATCCAGGTGACCTTGCCCAAAGCCAAGACAGATCAGATCAAACTGGCCCAGGCGGTGGTCGCGAAACTCTGAACCGAATCGTCCTCGGGACAAGTACTGCTGCACACCCCAGCGGCACGCGCGTGCCGGTGGCCAGGCAGGCGGTCAAAAGGAGCCACCGGTGGGAGCCTCCCAGTCGAGCAGCCGTTTCGCTGACAGAATAGTCCGGGCTGAGCCGTCACCATCAACTTCACGGTTGAGACACTCTGAAGCAGACGCCACCGGCGTTGCTGATCGCCTCGTCGAGCGGTCGCGTGCTCGCCAATCGAATTGGCAAGGCCTTGATTGTGGCGGCTGGTGCGCGCTGGGCTGCGCGAGTTCGTCTTGTCAAAACCTCAAACAGGATGGCGGCCTTGATTCCGTGCAAATGCAGGCGGCTCTTGAGGTGGCTGCTCAGCGAACGGGTGCCGCGTGGATGGCGGACCTCGGCCGACCCCCGCTGCGCGCTGATGTCCGGGAGCAGATCAAGCTTCGAACACCCCGGTGCGGCCACGGGCCAGATCTGGTCGCGCAGCAGACTGGACGCGGGCGTAGATCAAACTGCCTTCCACGCCCGTGGCCGTGGCCACGAATTCACCCTTGCGCTGCCAAGGTGGTCCGTTCGAGTCTGAACCGAAATCGCCACCGACTTGAACTGCTCGCCCGCGTGGCGACTGGCGAAGCGCTCTGCTCCAGCCGACGGGCGACCGTGAGGTCGGCCCGCCAATAACCGGGCCAGCCGCAGCCAGCACGCGCGGCGAGGCCGCGTCGAAGCCACACCTGCCGCCAGCAGCGGTGCGACGGCAATGCCACGCGATTGGGCCAGGCACCCAGGCCCCGTCCGGAGCCGAGTCGAGCCCAACTGCCACCCCCAGCGCGAGCACGACCGCGCGCGGCTTGCCTGCAGCGTGCCGCCTGGCGACTCAAAGCCCAGACTGAAAACGCCATCGTCACCACGCTCCAGCGATCCATTCCAACGATGACGCATGTGGAAGCGCACCGCCACGCCGCGCTCGGGATGGCGCAGGCGCATCAGCCAGGCGCGCAAACAGTGGCGCGGGCCTTCATGTCGGTGGAAATACATGCCCGGAGCTGCCGACAAAGCGTCTCCACCCCAACGATTTGGCCCACTCCCGGCACCTCCGTTGAGGGCCGAACTCGCGCACCGGGCCGTTCAGCGTTGCCTGGCGCGCCCTGTAGCGGGTAACAAACCGATCGGGCGGAAGGCTCGGCATGGCTTCAGATTGAGCCCGCCCCCGCTTACGAGCAGGAACTTGCGCCCAACGCCGGGCATCGCATCGAACAGGTCTACGGCAAGACCCGCGGCACTGAGCCCCGGCGACCATGAGGCCAGAGGGACCGGCACCGACGATGACGACGGTCGAAGTTTGCGTAGCGGCTGGCATGAATTTCCTGTGGCAAGTTCGACCGGACCTGCCGCGGTGTCGGCAAGGCTCGTGCAGGTGGTCTGGTCAGGCTGCGGCGCTGGACTCGGAGTCGAAATAGTAGGTCAGACGTCGTCTCGGTGCGAGGTAGTCGTACACCGGCTTGGGCAACTGCTCGGGTTTGAGCGCGGCTGATCGAGACCTCGGGCTCTGCTTTCGAGTTCGACCAGAATTGCGCGCTCGCGTGGAACTGCTGGGTCGTAGATCAACACGGTGGGTTTGAGTGGCACCGTGCTGTTGACCGACACCACCATGCCGATGGACTCATTGGACAACACCACCACCGTACCTGGCGGGTAAATTCCCATGCAGCGCACAAAAGTCGTCAATGCCGCGGTGTCGAACCTGGCTCGCTGGGCATACATCAGGGACAGCGCCGGTGCGGGGCGTCACAGCCGACTGCTTGACCGGGTTGCACAGGTTGGTCGTAGCAGCTGACGATGGCAACCACCCGGCCAGCAAGAAAATATCAGAGCCCTTGAGGCCTTTGGGATACCCGGTACCGTCGGAATACTCGTGGTGCTGGGCGATCACGGTCAGCGCTTCACTGGGCAGGCCCAGCTTGCGCCCAGTCTCTACCCCATAGGCGCAATGTTGTTGCAACAGTGACAACTCGGGTTTGGTCAAGGTCCGGTCTTGGGCACGATACGGTCCGGAATGTCGAGCTTGCCAACATCGGCGAAACATCGCCCCTACTGATCAACCGGATTGCTACTTCCCGGTGGCGCCTTCAGTTTCCTTGGCCTGCGCATCATCGACAGAAGCGTCAAATGCCGAGCGAATGAAAGTAGACATCTTCGCCGCCCGGCTTGTCCTTCATGAGATTGATGGCAATGTCGGACTCCGGTGAGCATGGAACTGGCGATCGATCGCACCAGCCACTGGCCTCCCTGGCGCGCCCCGTCAGGCTTGGCAAACAGGTTCTGGTTGATCGACTTGACCGCCCGTGCCGAGCTCAGAACTCGCGGTCACATTTGGCAACACGCGACTGCTGCGCCAAGCAGTCGCCTCGACACGCGCGCCTTGGCCTGGTACAGCGGATCGTCCTCATGCGAGACAGGCGTTGCGGGCTCCTGCTTACACACCTTTCGGGACCGCCAGAGGCTCGCCGTCGCTCTTGCTCCTGTTGTATCGAATCCTCATCAGGCCCAACGATTGCAGGCGACGATTTGCTCCAAGCTCTTGATCTTGAAACTGGAAAAGTAAACGGGTGCTCGTCCACGGCAAGTCCAGATGCACGTGCAACCAACGCACAACTGCGCAGGCGAAATGAAGGTTTCTTCAGTGATGGCAGTCTTGGCAGTCATCAGGGTTCACCTGACGTGTCGGTTAGGGGTGCAACATGCATGCGCATTATCGACCGAGGCGCCGTCCGGTAGCGTCTGATCAACTTGCCATCAGCGCTGAGAAAGCGGCACGCACCACCTTGGCTTACTTGGGCACGCCTGCACCACAGCACGGTAGAAGGCGCAGTTGCGCCATCAGAGCGGGGTCGGCCTCGGCCTGGCAGCGGACTTGTAATCCAGCACCCACCAGTCGCCACTGACCTTGACCTGCACCAATCGATCGATGCGCAGCAGTTCACCGCGGTCCGTCACCGCCACCTCCACCCCCCTGCCAGCTCAGCGCCGCCCGTCCCAGGCCCAGGCGCCCTCCCCGCACAATGCAGCGCCATGCTCAAGGCCTGTTCGGCCTGCGCCGTCTCCAGCGCAAACCGCGCACCACGTCCTGAAGCTGGGCGGTCTGAATCGCGGACAACGCAGCGCCATGACGCTCCAGCAAGCGGTGCATGGCCTGACCGAGGCGTGAAGACAGGGAGTCCGCCAGTGGCTCCGCGCTTGCTATTGTTTTTGCAGCGACATCGTCAATACGGACGACGTCCATCGGCAGTATTGGCAACACAAACTAGTGATGGGCGACGCAGGCGTGACCGCCGACCCGCCAAGCGGGCGACGCGGCGCTGTGCGGCCACCGGCTCGGCCAGCAGCAAGCCGTCACCCCGCAGTCGTGCCCACCAGCTGCTGGCTTGCGAGCGATGCGGCTGCAGCGCCGACACCACCAGCTGGCTTTGCGCGCGCGTCATCGCCACGCACAGGGCGTTGAGCCTTCGCGCTGCTGCGCCTCCTTTCGCTGGCGAGGGCCTGCACCATGCAGGCTTGCGGCTGGCTCTGGCTCGCCAGAAACACAAAACGCCGGGGTGCTGGCGCCTCGCCCGGCCAGTCCACCTGCACGCCCATGGTCTCACTGGTGGGGCGCCTCGCTGTCGGCGTCGAGGCAGCAACACCACGGGCGCTTCCAGCCCTTTGGCGCCGTGAATGGTCAAGAGCCGCACGGCGTTGGCGTCGGGCCCGGGCCGCGGCCCTCACGCCACCGGCCCTGAGCGCGCGAACAAAGGCGTAGGGCGTGACAAAGCGGCCCCCGTCGATCTGCAGCGCCGCCGACAACAAGGCACGCAAGTTGGCCAGTACGCCATCGCGCAGCGCCTGCGGGGCAGCGGCGCCAAGGCGCGCCAGCACGTCACCGTCGTCATAGATCGCGTGCAGCGTCGTGTGGCGGCAGGGCGGCAACCCAGCCTTGCCAGCATCAACGTGACACCGGCCGCGTGCAGGACGCCGCAGGTCCGCAGCCGATCGCAACAGATCCAGCCAGGCGGTGCATCCTGAGCGGCGTCGCGCCGTTGGCGCACCAGCAGCGCGAGCTGCACCAGCCCTCGTCACCGATGCCAAACAGCGGCGACTTGAGCGCGCGCGCCAGCGACAGGTTGTGGTTCGGCGACAGCAAGGCGTCGAGCAAGGCAACGATGTCCTGCACCTCGGGGCCTGCGCCAGGTCGGTCTTCTCGGGCTGTTGCGTCGGGATGCAAGGCGCGCAGGGCTTCCTGTATCAGACCCAGCGCTCGAGCCTTGCGCGACAGCACCATGATGTGTTGCGGCTGCAGCGACCCCGGCGCCGCGTCGACGCCGCCCGGCGCCAACCGCTGCGCAATCCACAACGCGGCCTGGCGGCACTCCAGCGTCTTGAGCGTCTCCTCGGCAGCACCCGCGGCTGCGTCAGGCTGTCGCGCCAGGCGCCTGGTGGCGCGCCACCGCTGTTGTCCGGTTGGTTGGCGCTGCGGTCTATCTTTGGGCAGGCCAGCACCGCGCCAGTCCCCGTCCGATCTCGGTCGTGTGCGGGCGAAAGCCGCCGTACTGGCCAGCCTGTTGGGCCTGATCCATCACGCGGTTGACCAGGGCCACCACCGCCGTGGCATTGCGCCGGGTGTGGTCGCAACTGAGCAAATCACCCCAGCCCCCTTGCACCACGAGGTGCGCTGCGCGGCCCGAAACACCTGCGGCTCGGCCCGGCGAAAGCGGTAGATGCTTTGTTTGGGGTCGCCCACCATGAATACGCTGGGCGCCCGGCCAGCACCCGCGTAGCCACCGAGCCAGGCGCTCAGGGCCTGCCACCGTAAGGGGCTGGTGTCCTGAAACTCGTCAATCAGCAGGTGCGCCACGCGGGCATCGAGCCGCTCCTGCACCCAGCCCGACAACACGCTGTCCGACAGCAGACAGCGCGCGGCACGTTCCACGTCGTTCATATCGATCCAGCCGCGCTCGCGCTTGAGCGCGGCAAACTCGGCGATCAGTCGGCGCGTCAGCCGGGCCATGCGCTGCTGGTGCAGCCAGGCTTGGTGCTGGGCCTGCGCCGCCTGCGCCAGCAAGGCCAGTTCCCGGGCTTGTCGCACGGTGGCGATGCCCGCCAGCTTGTCGCTGAACTTGCGCGCCGTGCCCTCCTGCGTCAGCAAAGCCGCCAACACACCAGCGCCATGGCCGTCGCTCAGCGCGTTCCAGCTCGACCCCTGGTGCTGAACGAGGCTGGCTGGCACTGCCCAGCGCGCGCCGCGTCCTGCAGCACTCGCCGCTCAGGCGCGCGCCACAACAGGGCCAGCGGCTCTGGCAGACCGGCACAGGCGGGAAACTGCGCATCGAAGCGCCGCACCGAGGCGTCGACCACTTGGTTGGCGTCGGCCAGTTCGAACTCCACCCGCTTGGCCAGTGCAGCGTGCAGCGCCCGCGCAATCTGAAAGCGGCCGTGCGCTTTTGTGCACCAGATCCCGATAGTCCTGCAAGGCCTGCGGGTCGGCCAGCACCGCCTGGTTGAAGCGACGCCAGACCTGCGCCACCGCCGCCGTGTCGTCTTCCAGCAGTTCATACGGACCGGGCAGGCCCAGCTCCTGCAGCACCGACAGCGGCGCTGTGCGCAACAAGGCGGCGAACCAGCCATGAAAAGTACGGATCTGCACCGGGCGGCCCGTCGCAAGCCCGTTCTGATACAGTTTTTGTAGCGCCCGACGCCGTGCTGGCGTGGTCTGCGGGCCGATTCCTCTGGCAATCAACTCGGCATCGAGTTGTGCCGGCGTGGCACTGGCAAACACCACCAGCCACTTCGCAGGCGCGCTGGCGCATTTCGCCAGCGGCCTTCTTGGTGAAGGTGATGGCCAGAATGTCCTGCGGCGCGCTGCCTTCCAGCAGGGCACGCACTGATACGCGACACCAGCATCCAGGTCTTGCTTACATTCTTCGCGCAGGCTTCCACCGCCACGCTGCGGTGGGGTCGCAGGCGATGGCGTGCGCTCGCGCGACGCTCTGGCTGTTGATCTCGTATGCGGGCGGGAGTCGACATTGGCCACCTCCGTCCACGAGTCTCTCGGCACAGGCCCCGCGCGGCACAGTAGTCGCACGACGGCGGCTGACCCAACGCTGGCGGGGGTCGCGCCCCGCGCGATCTGGGCGGTGCAGCAGGATGCCCCCGATCAGCGCGTCACGCACGTCCACGATTTGATCCCCTCGGACACCTTGGTCGTACCCTGCTTCTCGCCCACCGTGACATAGGCGCTTACCAGTTCGTCGTCCGGCAGCAGGGGGCCGCATAAAAGGCCAGTTGCGCGTCCTCAAAGGGTTGGCCACACGCTGTTTGGTCTTGCTTTGGTCCTCGCTCTTGTAGTCAAGCACCAAGTTAAGCCCATTGGCCTGGCGGTCGATCCGGTCGATCTCGCCGACCAGCTTCTGACTGCTCCGATCGTCCGCTCGCGCCAGGCTTCGGCCTGCTCGAATTGCGCACCGTCCTACTCGTGCGCCGCAGCCACAGCAGGTAGCCATCACGCACCGCTTATCAGGCGGCGGCGAAGGGCAAGAACTCCTCTGGGGCAGACCAATCGCGTCACTGACGCCTTGCGCCGTGGCATCGAGCAAGGCGGCGCGCGCGTTCAGTGCCAGGTCCGGCTGGACTCGCAAGGCTTCTGAACCGCCGAAGCACCTCATGCAGCCAGTTGCCAAAGTCGCGCTTGTCCACTTCCGTGTCGAGTTCATCCACCTCACGCAGTCCCAACTGGCGCAAGGCAAAGAACTTGTAGGGCAGCTACGCAAGTCGTCGTAGGCGCTGGCCGACAGCGTCGAGACCGGCAAACGATTGCCCTGTGGCAGGGGCGCGCGTTGCAGGCAGGCAACGCTGCGCAGGCGGCGCGGGTCGTGCACGGCCCAGGCGGCGGCAGTTTCTGGTTGCAATGCCTGCACCAAGGTGCTGGGCAACAGGGTTTCGCCCGCCTCATCGCTTTGACGCCACAACACGTCGCACACCGGTGTTTGCAGGGCGTGCTGCCAGGCGGCACGGGCACTGGCCTGCAAGGTCTGTCGCGACGGCAGCCCGAGTGCAAGCCTTTTGCGCCGCAGTCCAGCGCCCAGGCGGCTCGCTGGCCGGGTTCATGTGTGCTCATCGCATCCTGGCACCACCAGGGCCGCGAATTGACGGCTCCAGCAACTGGTTCATCGGCACGATCACGACCTGCTCATCGATTGGGTACAGGGCGAACAACTGGCAGCTTCCAGCACCTGGCGCACCCAGGTGGTGAACTCGGCCAGACTCAAGCGTCGTGCCGTCCACAGAAATTGCGCGGCCGGCTGATCGCCCAGCAATTCCGTGCCACGGTGCAGGTGCAGCGCGGCCAACACGTCGGAGCTGACAGGCGATCGGCCTGCAACGCCGCCCACTGGCCCGTGGCCTGCAGCAGTTCCTGCAATCCCGACAGCCACAGCCCCAGCGGTCGCGAGCGCTGCAAACTCAGGCGCCAGGCGTTGACTTGCTCGGTCAGGGTCACAACATCTGCCATATCCTCATCGCCGCGCCAGGCGCTCCAGTCGCGCACCGCACGCTGGCGCAAACTGTGCTCCAGGCTGCGCAGGGCCTGGTCATCCGCCGCCGCTACGCCGTTCTTGAGCCAGTCCAGCACGGCGTCGGTATCCGGCGTTCCAGGCGCAGGCACGCAGCAAGGCCATCAGCGCGGCACCGCGCGGGTGGTGGACAGCTTCCAGCCGTTTTCGTCGCGCAGGCGCAAGTTGCCGCCCTCCAGCATGGCGCGCACGCGCCGCGTCAACGCCCGGTCCAGCGCCACCAGCGCCACCGGCGCGCCCGGCCTGCTGGTGTTGCATGACACAGCCTGAGGCCTGGCTGCGCTTCGTCCTCCATGTCGCTCGCAGCACGCAGCGCAACCTGACCCTGGGCGGTCTCGGCATGAATGGGCGTGGCCGCAAAGCGTTCGCCAAAAGTGTCGCCAGCGTCCGCTCGATCGGCTCCGCCTCAAACCCCTGCAACAGCACCAGACAGTCGACGCCCTGTGTCGCCGCAGGTGAACAAGGCATCGGTGATGGGTTGAACTGGCAACCCAGGCCAGCGCCACGCTGGTGAGCGCCGCTTCCTGGGCCAGTAGCGGGCCATCCAGCCCTGCCTGGAGAACAGGACGCAATCCCTGCGCCCAGGGCTGCCCGGTGGTCCGGCGCCACCGCCGCCGCCAAGGCCGCCAGTTGATAGGCCATTTCCAGTAGCGAGGCGCCTGGGCGTTCGCGCTGGGCAGCCAGACCGGCAGCGAGCAAGGCGCGCGCGGTCAGTGTCCAACGCCATGTCAAAGCTCAGGTCGGCAGAGCCATGGCTGCAGCCGCCCAGCGCCTGGCTCCAGTTGCGGGTGGTCTCGAAACGCGGCGCAAACCGTCAGGGTAGGCACTCGCCCACATGCGGTCCGCCACCGGCATCAGTTGGGCAAATGGCAACAACACCACGGTTCGGGCCGGTGCGCCTGACACCGCTGCATCTGCCCCGCAATGAAGGCGATCAAGCCGCGATGCGGCTCCAGCCAACGACCACGGGCTGCATCCGCCAGCCCCTGCCACCACCGCTGGGCGCCTGATGATTTTTGGCTATTTCAGTCATAGCGGGCGCGCCGGGGCTTGGGGACTTGGTTTCAGTCACACTTCCCCCACTTTAACCGTACCGCTTCACAAAAATGATTCCACCATGGCCAACGCCCTGATCAAACAAGTCACCGACAGCTCGTTCGAAGCCGACGTTTTGAAGTCCGCGCAACCCGTGCTGGTGGACTACTGGCCGAGTGGTGCGGTCCCTGCAAGATGATCGCCCCCATCCTGACGAGGTCTCCACCACCTACCAGGGCAAGCTGCAAGTGGCAAAGATGAATGTGGACGAGAACCGCGAAATCCCCGCCAAGTTCGGTATTCGCGGCATCCCCACACTGATGGTGTTCCGGGACGGCCAACTCGCCGCCACGAAGGTGGGTGCGATGAGCAAGGCGAAGTCACCGGCTTTCATCGATCAGCAACTGGCCTGATTGCCGGTCCGCGCCGGGCCACGCCTGGCGCTTTTTTTTGGTCCCGGATTTCCTGTCATAATCCGACCAATCGCCCGCACCTATCCAGAGCGGGTTCGAATTCCCGGGTCAATTTATCGAGGCAGGGGCAACCGTCATGCCTCCACTCGCCCATCCCTTGTATTTCGGTCAACTCTTCGGGGCAATTCCACCCTTAAACGGAACTCAAGGCACTGCATTGTGTCGGAAGTCCTCAAGCAGGCTGAAGAGCTTGAGATCGAAAACACCTGGCCGCATGCGCAAGCAGGAGCTGATGTTCGCCATCATCAAGAAGCGCGCCCGGCGCTTTACGAACAACCATTGCCGATGGCGTGCTGGAAATCTGCCCGATGGGTTTGGCTTTCTGCGTAGTCCCGACACCAGCTACACCGCCAGCACCGACGACATCTACATCAGCCCCAGCCAGGTGCGACGGTTCAACCTGCACACCGGCGACATGATCGAAGGCGAGGTGCGGACGCCCGGGGATGGTGAACGCTACTTGCCCTGTACAAGTTGGACAAGGTCAATAACGGCCCACCAGAAGGCAATCAAGCACAAGGTGATGTTCGAAAACCTCACGCCGTTGTTCCCTGGGTCCAGATGAAGCTGGAACAAGACATCAAGAGCGACGAGAACATCACCGGACGGGTGATCGACATCATCGCCCCATCGGCAAAGGGGCCGCGCGCCCTGGATCGTGGCCCAGCCCAAGAGCGGGAAGACCGTGATGATGCAGCATATCGCCCACGCCATCTCGGCCATCACCCCGAGAGCTACCTGATGGTGCTGCTGATTGACGAACGCCCCGAAGAAGTGACCGAGATGCAGCGCACCGTCAAAGGCGAGGTGATCGCCTCCACCTTCGACGAACCCCGCCGCGCCACGTGCATGCGGTCGAGACTGCAGGCCGAGCGCGCTAAACGCCTAGTCGAACTGAAGAAGGACGTGGTGATTCTGTTGGACTCCATCACGCGCCTGGCGCGCGCCACAACAACGTGGTGCCCAGCGGCAAGGTGCTGACCGGTGGCGTGGACTCCATTCGCAGCTGGAGCGGCCCGCGCGCTGCGGTGCGGCGCGCAACGTCGAAGAAGGCGGGCCCCTGACCATCTGCGCGACCGCCCTGGTCGATACCGGCAGCCGCATGGACGAGGTGATCTTTGAAGAGTTCAAGGGCACCGGCAACAGCGAAATTCACCGACCGCCGCCTGTACGAAAAGTGTTCTCCATTCAGTTTCTGCTGCAACCGGCAGCGGCACGCGTCGCGAAGAGTTGCTGCCAGCTGGAAATTCTGCAGAAGACCTGCATCCCGCGCCGGGGTTTTCTCTACAACATGGACGAGGTCGAGGCCAGCGGAGATGGTGCTCAAGCAAAATGAAGGCCACTAAGACCAAATAAATGAGTTCTTGACATGATGCGAAGAGGTGGATAGAGATATTGCCCCCTACACTCCCCACTGCGTGTGGGTCGTTGCCTCTTGAGGGGGCTACACTCTAGGGCGGCCTGCTCGGGGAATTGCCCCACACTCCCCACTGCGTGTGGTCGCGGGTTCTCGAGGGGCTAATTTCAGGGGCGTCTTGTCAGGGACCATTCAACACCCCACTGCGGGTTGTTGTTCTTTAGGCTAATTCCCTAGGGCGGTTCGCCAGACTGCTTCCCTGGCCACTCCCCACTGCGTGTGGGTCGTTGCCTCGGAGGGGCCACACCTCTAGCGGCCCGTCAAAAACTGCACTTAGGAAGCGCTATAATTCAAGGTTGCTATTAAGTACGCTCGATTTGGTCCGGTTTCGGCTGCCGCAACCGAATCATGGAAGAATCATGAAAGAAGGCATTCACCCCAACTACAAACAAGGAAGTTTGCTTCAGGACATGTCCAACGGATTCAAGTTCGTGACGCGTTCTTGCGCCAACGCCAAAGAAATGATCAAGATGGAAGATGGGCGCGAGTTACCCCTCTTCAAAGCTCGACACCACCCAGCGAATCACACCCCTTTCTACACCGGGCACGCAAAAAGTCGGTCGACAATACGGGCGGCTGCGTCGAGCGTTTCCCGAACTGGTTCGGCGCGATCGCCGGCAAAAAGTCCGGTCAGGATCCCTTGGGACAGTGTGTACAGCCCGGGCGACCGCGCGGCCTTTTTCGCCCAGGGAAAGCCATCCGAACGCTGCAAAGGGCTGCCCGTTGATCTGGCTGTGCACGTTGCGGTCCGTCCCTTCTGCCCGTCTGCGTCGTGAAGACGCGTGTTTCACCGATTAAGATTTTCCACCCTGCCAGTCGGGCGGCACGGAGCCGTGAACCATCCTATCCCCGCCATCGTTGCCCAGAGCGTTGCCAGCCTGACGCTTCTGCCGCTGCGCCGTAGTGCTGTCGCTGCTGTAAGGGGCGGCCTCCATGATAACGGGTTTCATTGGACGCAAACTCCCGGAAGAACGCCGACATCACGGCGCTGGGGCTACATGACGGCATTGCTGGCGTGACGGTGCCGACTGGATGAACCCGCGCTTGTTTGGTTTGGCGCCTGAGGTCGAGGCGCTGCTAATCTCTATTAACTTGGCGCCCGGGCGATCGCAGGTCGTTCCCAGCTTCGTGCCGCTGGACCTCGCTGCCCGGGCTGCCTTCGCACTGCTGTTACGGTGACTTTGGTCGCCGCCTGCGTAGCAACGCCCAACTGGCGCGCAAACCGGGAGCACAACCCGCCGCGTTCGCGTCTTTGGCGAAGCAGCTTCCCGCTGGTGATTATGCTTGAAGCCATGTTTATCGGCGGTCGCGGCCGAGCGGCCGGCATGCCTGGTCCAGCCACTCAGCTTTTCACTGAAACGGGCTTTTTGGGCAGTTTCACTTAGTTTTACACTCGCCTTACAGCACTCGACTTGACTTAGCGCCTTCACAAAAACGATCGTGAACCAGCCAGCCGCCCGGCAATTAACACCGTCTGCGTTATCGGCGATGTTGTTTGGAATTGGGCATCCCCTGGCTGTATTGACCCTGAATCGTCGCTGGAAGACGCCGCGTTAATTCCGTGGCTGACCGCGCTTCTAGCTCGGGCGGCGTGGTGGTTACTGGTTGTTGCCGGGCGCCACGGCGATGGATCTTTGGCGCTAACGCGTCGAGCTGCCGGGGCTCTTAGTCTTAATCGAGTGGCGCAGTCTCGGCCGCTTGGTTACCGGGGTTCACCCACAGCTCGGTTCATCAGCTGGCTCTTGCGTGGACGGTCTGGCGTTGGCGCCACCAAGTCCCTGGCGTTCAAATCTGCCGTCACCTGCTATTGCCCCAATTGTATCTGCTGGTCACCTTATTTTCGCACTTTGACAACGCGCAGCGCAGACTGCTCCTTGTTGTTGGCCTTTCCCGCCTGCTGGTCGTTTTCTTCTACGCATTCGCGCTTCCGGAAGACGCCCAAGCGCGGCGTCGGGGCGCCGTGATTGACTGGTTCACATTGCTGCGTTCTTTGGGCTGCGGCATCATCGTCTGGGTCATCTGGATTGCCATGCAGACCGGGATTCCCTGCCAGCCAGCCACCAATGTGGCACTTGGGTCGCCCCTGGTTTTGAGCACGAGTTCTTCAACCTTGCCTTTGGCCCTGGCCGTGTTGGCTACGGTTGCCTGGGGCTTGGCTGGTCACGAGCGCGGGGGGCGCCACCCGGCGTCCATCTGGAAAGTCTGGTACCTTCGCCTGCTGGTGTGGCGCTGCGTTGTAAGCTGGGTGCTGCTGTTACCGCAGGAAGCGAAGCTGTTGCTGGATCATGCCCGCAGCTACGGCGCCCATGATCCGGCAATCACTCGCTCGTTCTCCTCTGAGTGTGGGGTGTGGAGGTGCTGGGTCTGAGCCGCAGCCAGATCGTTGCGCGCAGCTCCATTGGTACCGCTGAACTTAAATGCGGCTGGCGACGCCGTGCAGTGCCCGGTGCTGCTGGCCAATGGCGAGCCCCTGGCTATGAAGAGCACACAATTGACGTCACACAGGGCAGCCGTGGAGCATTAGGTGGCGTCCCACCGACTCCTCTGGGTAAAGCGGAGCACATCCAGATCTACCGTCGTGCCCCTGCGTGCGCGAGCCAAGAGTACCTGACCCATCCCCAACCCTGGCACCAAAACCCGGTTCAGGGCCCAGCAAGCCGAGCCAGCACGTGCCCTCAGGTTTCAGGTCGTGCCCGAATTCGACCGGCCGGAAACACGATTGCAAAGGTGATCCCCGCCCGGCACACTGTCGATGCGCAACCTGCACCGTGACGTTGTGCCACGTGCTGGACGAGATGGCCAGCCCAGCCCGGTGCCTCCAGTGTCGTGCGTGAACGGCCCGGTCTACCAGATAAAAACGCTCGGTCAAACGCGGCAGGTGCTCTGGGAAATTTCCTGAGCTGGAGGTCCTTCACTGATGAACCCGCCCGGCCATCTACAGTGCTTTGCCGACGCCAATCAACTATTCCCGACGCGGGGTGTATCGCACCGCATTAAGCCGGGACCAGGCTGTCAGCAGCGCTGAGCACCTGAATAGGTACTTGCTTAAACCCGGTCGGACCGGTATTGACCACCCGCCGCGGCATGTCCTGGTGCGGCAATGGTGGCGGATAACCGCTATGGCCTTCTTGCTCGCTTTGCGACACCAGCCGCTGCATCGAGATCCATTCGTCCGCACGCAAAGGGCCAGTCTTCCACTCTTGACAGCGTCAGCGAAGTCACTCACCAGCGTCTGCATGCGTGCTGCGGCCTGTTGTGACATCAGCGCCAGGTAGCGCTCGCGCTCGGCAGCGCTCAAGGGCAGGTTTTTCGTGGCGTCTCAATGAAGCTTCCCGCCGCCACCACAGGCAAGGGCGTTCGGATCTCATGCGTGACACGTTGGCGATTAAAGTCACGCCGCATTGCCTCGGCTTACTCCAGCACCGTAACGTCGCGCGACAACAAAGGGCGGCGCTTCCTGTACTTCGTGTAAGCGCACTGCCAGCTGCACCGGCCGGGTCGCGGTGCTGCGGGGTCCGGGCATCAGCACGTCATGCGGGAAGTCACCGCGGGCTCGGTAACCCAGAAAGGGCGTTTACTGCGCACCGGTGATTGCTTACCGTGTTGTTGGAGGCCGTGTTTCGGATCGAACCCGAAGTGATCCGGCCGTTGTCTCTGTTGCACCATTCAATACGTCCCACTGCGTCCAGTAACACTAAAAAATTTACTGCGAGGCCTGAATGGCTGATATGAACCTTGCAGCCGCTGTTCACTGTCAAGGGCCCTGGTCTCTGCTGGCGTAATAGACGCGGATGCCCGTAGTCGTTACCCTTTTGGCCCACAGACCATGCAGTCGGGTATTTGGTCTGATCTGCGTCTTTGAGCCACCCGAGCAGTTGTACCACGTGACGAAGATTGTGATCGTAACCTACAAGGCGCTTTTTGGTCGCCACCAGGCCGATGTAGATCAGACGCATGCAAGCGGGATTGGGCAGGGCCAGCAACCAGTAGCCCATCAAACCACCACACAGTTGAAACAAAAGGAACCGGAATATTTTTGCCAGATCTGCTGCGTCACGCCTTGGCGGCGATTTGAGTGCAATGTTTGGTTGGGCAGTCCTGCGGCAGCTCGCGCCGCGCATCGGTTTCACCCAGAGGATCTGCTTAACCCAGCGCCTCGCGGCGGGCGCTTGACGTGTACGTCCACCGTGGGTACGCCTCGATGAACACATGATCGCCCCAGACTTTGTCCAGCAACTGTGCGCGACTGTGCACACGCTCGGCGTGCGTCATCAGGTAGTACAGCAGCTTGAATTCTCGGTCGGACCGAGCTTTGAAAGCTTTCCTGCTCCTGGTAGGAGACCTGATGGGTTCGGCGTCCAAAGCACAGCGTCAGCGATGGTCACGCTTCGACGCACTTGTTCGGGAGAGCGACGGCGCAACACGGCCCGGATGCGCGCCAATAATCCCCAGTGTGAAAAGGGCTTGAAGATGTCGTCGTTTGCACCCGTGTCGAGGCTTAAGCAATCTTGTCCGGCCGTCGCTGCGCGGGGTGAGCATCAGGATCGGCACCGCTCTTGGTTCGGCTTTGCGCGCGCCATTTGCGCGCCGCCACGCCACTCGGCTTAAGCAGGCATCCAGTCCATCAGAAATCGCCGTCTCACAGCATGCGGCATCCAAAATCGCTGTAGCAGCCGCTATCAGCTGCCCACACAGGTGCAAAGCTGTTGTGGCGCAGGTTGACCGTCTTCACCAGCTCCGCAATTATTTTCGGCTTCATCTTCTACCACCAGAACCCGAAAGGCAAACGCTTCATCGTGGAACCTTGTCTTTGACTATCGGACGACTGACTCAATGGCGTCGATCGACGTATGCCGCACATCGGCGCCCTCGACGATGTAGATGATGAATTCAGCGATATTCTTCGGGTGATCACCAATACGCTTGATCGCCTTGGCCGTTGCGGCAGGTCCAGGATTTGTGGAGATGCTTCGCGGATCCTCCATCATGTAGGTGATCAGTTTGCGGTAACAAAGCCATCGAACCAGCGTCGATGGCGTTTGTCTTGAGGACGGACACCGCCATATTCACGTCCACCGGGCAAAGGCGTCGAGCGCCTTGCGGCAGCGTGCCGGAAAAGCCTGGTCACATGCCACGCGGAGCTCGGAGGTCATAAGCGCCCGGGCCGAACCGCTGATGATGCACTCGACCATGCGCGTAATCTTGTCGGCTTCGGTCGCCGGCGCGTCTCGGCAGGTTGGCGGCAGTCTTGGAGATGGCAATCAGCAAACGCAGATCGCGTGCAGGGGGTTGGCGCGGGCGATGATGGAGGACAACTTCGCGATCGATGTCAACCTGGCGGCGTTGACGGGTTCCAGCTCAAACACCTGATCAGCCGATTCTTTGCTGAACTGCGCCAAGGCGTAGACAGCGTGGTTCTTCGAATCTTGGGACTCCACTAGGCCACTCCATTTCTCTTACGACGCGTGAGGATTACCGCGCTCAACTCGCCGTCAAACTGGTTTCGGGACAACAGATGTTAGTCATTCATGTTCAACCGTTCCTTTCTGTAATGTAGTTTCGTCTCCTCATGCTTGGGGCTTGGCGAAGATATCGCTGGTGGCGCCGTAATCAACCAGATCTCGCCAAGATACATGTAGGACACAAAGTCCGACACAGGGTGTTCTGTTGCATGTTGTGGGTCACGACTAGGATCAGACCTTGTGCTTGAGTTTCACAATCAGCCCTCTTTCGATACTACCGGGTCGCAATCGGATCGAGCGTAGAGGTCGGCTCGTCAAACAGGATGATCTCGGGTCGGTCGTTGGCGATCTGGCGATGACGCCGCCGCTGTTGTCCACTGGAAAGATTGCGGAAGGCCGACTCCGCATGCGGTCTCGACCTCGTTCCAGATCGCGGCGGACTTGAAGCGCCAATTCCACCTCGTCTTCCGCGGGGGAAGGACCGCGACTTTCGTCATGCTAATACGGAAACTGCAGGCCACGTTCACGGGGACTGACTTCGGGAACGGGTTTAATTTGGAACGGCATCGAGATGCGCATGCGGCACCTCGATTATTCACTGGTGTGGTTCAGGATGTCCACCGCCATCCGGGTAACCCGATCTCGCCGTCGTAGCGATGACCGGGGTAAAGATCGTACAGGTGGTTGAAGCAGCGGCAGGTGGTGGACCTGCCGCAGCCGCCGGGGACTCAATCAGCGCCGTGACTTTGTTC
>JADKDJ010000017.1 GCA_016718405.1 Candidatus Rhodoferax odensensis | reverse complement strand
CCCATCAAGGCCAGCTCTTTCTGTGTGCGGGCCTTCCAGCCCAGCTCCAGCGGAGCGAGCAGTTCGGTAAGTTGCTCGCCGTCGAAGATGCGGCGCTCCAGCACGGCATCCACAAAGCTTTGCAGCGCTGTGGCGGCCAAGCCGTGGCGGGTGGCGATATCGTTTAGCTTCGCGCGCGGCTTGCACGGCCTTGAACTGCTTGAGGCCGGTGCGATGGCGGTTCAAGAAGACCTTCACCAGCGGTGAGGCTCGCACGTATTCGGTGATGAGATCGCGCTCGTCGATGAACTTGGCATCGCCTGCGATCAGGCTGACGAGTTGTTCGCGGCTCATGGTGGACTTGCCGGGCTTCTTGGTGGAGAAGTCGGCAATGAGTTTCATGATGTAGTCGTAATCAATCGTGCTGATGCGAAGAGCATGAATTCGAAAATCGAGCTGCGCCATCTTCTTCGTTATGCGCTTCGCCCGCGGTTGCCGAGCGCGCGTTCGTCGCGCAGGCGCTTGGCGGTCTCCAGATATTGGCCGCGGAAGGCGTTGAGCTCGTCGCGGGGCAATATGGTCTGGATGGTGTCTGCCTGCTCGGGGGTGAGGTCGGTGTATTGGTCGAGCTGGGTTTGCAGCTTCTGCACTTTCTTGAAAGCTTCCACAAAGCCAGCGCGGGCATCGTCGCCCATGAGCTTGGCCACGTCTTCGGGCTTGTCTGTTAGCCCGTGCGCCTGCATGAAGCTTTGCAGGGCGAGCTTGGCTTCTTGCAGCTTGTCGATGACCACGGGGCTTTGTCCACACCAGCCAGATTTGGCGTGCGCGCGATTCGTCTTTTTGCCAGAGAAGAGTGCGATGGCTGCATCGACCGGCGTCTTGCTGGCCCCCGGAAGCGGGCGATGTGGCCGTAGGGCTTGGTGTCGTTGAGCACGCGGTTGGTACGGCTGAAGGCCTGGATAAGGCCGTGGTGCTTGAGGTTTTTGTCGACGTAGAGCGTGTTGAGGTATTTGCTGTCGAAGCCGGTGAGCAGCATGTCGACGACGATGGTGATGTCGATCTTGTGGTGTGCGGCGCCGGGGTAGGCTTTGCGCAGGTCGGCATCGGGCCATTGCTGGTCTTTGATGCGCTGCTGCACGTCCTGGTAGTAGAGGTCGAACTCCTCGATGCGGTGGTTGGTGCCGAAGCGGGCGTTGTAGCTGGCGATGATTTCGGCGAGCGCGGCCTTCTTGGCGTCCGGCTCCTGCTGGTTGTCTGCCAGTTCGTTGGGCAGGTCTTCTTGCAGCTGGCGCACGTCGGCGCTCACGTCGCTGGGCGGTGAGAACACGGCGGCGATATTGAGCGGCACAAAGCTGGCATCGGCCTGCAGCTCTTCGGCCTGCATCTCTTCAAACAGCCGGTGGTATTCGATAGCGTCGTTGATCGATGCCGTGGCAAAGATGGCGTTGAACTTGCGCCCGCCGGTGGCGGCGTCGTGCTTGGCGAGGATGGCTTCGACGATAGCGCGTTTGGCGATCTTCTCGCCCTGCTTGGGCGGGTTCTTGCCATCGGGTTTGAAGTAATCGACGTGAAACTTCAGGACGTTGCGGTCTTCAATCGCGTGGGTGATGGTGTATTCGTGCAGGGACTGCTGGAAGAGGTCTTCCGTGGTCTTGAGCGTTTGCTCTTCGCCCGTGATCTGTTTGACGGTCGAGTTTTCCGGAAAGATCGGCGTGCCGGTAAAGCCGAAGAGCTGGGCCTTGGGGAAAAACTCTTTGATGGTCTGGTGGTTGTCGCCAAACTGGGAGCGGTGGCATTCGTCGAAGATGAAGACGATGCGCTTGTCGCGCAGCGCTTCGAGCTGGTCGGCATAGGTGGCGAGTCCGCGCTTATCGCGGCTCTTGTTGCGTTTGCTGTTTTCGTTCAGCGCCAGGCCAAGCTTTTGGATGGTGCAGACGATGACCTTGTCTGCCGCATCGTCAGACAGCAGGCGGCGAACCAGCTCGCCGGTGTTGGTGTTGCTCTCGACGCAGCCTTCCTGGAAGCGGTTGAATTCCTCGCGGGTCTGGCGGTCGAGGTCTTTGCGGTCCACCACGAAGAGGCATTTCTCGATGTTCGGATTGGCCTTGAGCAGCGTGGAGGCCTTGAAGCTGGTGAGCGTTTTGCCGCTGCCGGTGGTGTGCCAGATGTAGCCGTTGCCGCTGTTTTCTTCGATGCACTTGACGATGTTTTTGACGGCATAGATTTGGTAGGGCCGCATCATCAGGAGCTTTTGCTCGCTGGCGACCAACACCATGTAGCGGCTGATCATCTGGCCGAGCGTGCATTTGGGCAGGAACTCATCCGCAAACTCATCCAACCCAGAAACCTTGGTGTTGTCGGGCTTGGCGAACTGGTAGATGGGCAGGAAGCGCTCGTCGGCGTTGAAGCTGAAATGCCGGGCGTTGTTATTGGCGAAGTAGTAGGTGGAGTCGCGGTTGCTGACGACGAACACCTGCATGAAGCACAGCAGTGTGCGCGTGAAGCCGTTGCCGGGGTCGTTCTTGTATTCAACGATCTGCTCGATGGCGCGGCGTGGGTTGATGCCCAGCGTCTTGAGCTCGATCTGCACCACGGGCACTCCGTTGATGAGCAGGACAACATCAAAGCGGTGGTGGCTGTAGTCGGTGTTGATGCGCAGCTGGTTGACGACCTCGAAGCTGTTCTTGCACCAGTCGTCGATATTGACCAGCGTGTAGTTCAGCGGGGTGCCGTCTTCACGGATGAAGCTGTTACGCGTGCGCAGGGTTTGCGCGGCGGTGAAAACGTCGGGCGTGGTGGATCTCTTCCAGCAGGCGCTGAATTCTGCGTTGGTGAGCTTGACGCGGTTGAGCGCCTCGAACTTTTCGCGAAAGTTGCGCTCCAGCGCGGCGCGGTCGCGGATGTCGGCCCGGTATTCGTATTTCAGCCCCTGCAGCTTGCCGATGAAGCCGTATTCAATCTGCTCTTCCAGCATCGCGTGCAGCAGCACATTGCACCCGGCGGTGATGTGCTCGGGCTTGGCGTCCTCGATCTCGTTGTGGCTGATGCCGTCCTTGCAGGGGATGAAGATCATGCCGCTGGGGGCCAGGCGCGCCATGTAGACGGCGTCGTGGCCGGCGCCGGAGACGGCGGGCATGTTGGAGTAACCCAGCTTGGCCGCGGCGCGGGCCACCGCGCCCTTGCAGTCCTCGTGAAAGGCCTGTGCCGGGTAGCTTGACACCATCTCGATCTTTACGTCCAGGCCGCTGTCCTGGGCCACCTTGGCGGCAAAGACCTTCACCTCGTCGGCCATCTGGTCCACCAGCGCGTCGGTGGCGTTGCGCAGGTCGATGCTGAACTTGACGCGGCCCGGAATCACGTTGCGGCTGTTGGGGTGGACGTGCACCATGCCCACCGTGCCGCGCCCGTGCGGTTGGTGGCGCATGGCCGTGGCCACCACCTCTTGCATGATGCGGGTGGCGACCTGCATGGCGTCTTTGCGCAGCGCCATGGGGGTGGGGCCGGCGTGGGCTTCCATGCCGGTGACGGTGCAGTCAAACCAGCGGATGCCCAGCACGCCCTGCACCACGCCGATGGTCACGTCGGCATCCTCCAGCACCGGGCCTTGTTCGATGTGCGTTTCAAAGTAGGCACCAATGGGATGGTCGCCGGGCTCCTGGTCACCGATGTAGCCAATACGCTTGAGTTCTTCACCCACGCTCTTGCCTTCGGTGTCCTTGGCGGCGTAGGCGTGCTCCAGCGTGAAGGCTTTGGCGAACACGCCTGAGCCCATCATCACTGGCACGAAGCGCGAGCCTTCTTCGTTGGTCCAAAAGGCCACTTCGATCGGCGCCTCGGTCTCCAGCCCCAAGTCGTTGAGGGTACGCACCACTTCCAGCCCAGCGAGTACGCCGTAGTTGCCATCAAACTTGCCGCCGGTAGGCTGAGTGTCGATGTGGCTGCCGGTGACGATGGGGGCCAAGCTGTTGTTGCGCCCGGCGCGGCGCATGAAGCCGTTGCCGATCTTGTCGATGGTCACCGTCATGCCCGCTTCACGGGCCCAGCGCAGCACCAGATCGCGGCCTTGTTTGTCCAGGTCAGTCAAGGTCAATCGACACACACCGCCTTTTGGGGTGGCGCCGATCTTGGCCAACTCCATCAGCGAAGCCCACAGGCGTTCGCCGTTGATGCGGATGTCTCCAATGTTGATGGCGCTTGTTGCTTCTACGGCGGTTGTCATGGTGAACTCCTGGTTCCGCGTTGGTCGCGCCAGTGTGCTGGGGCCTCTTGGAACAAACGGCCCCGCTTACCCCCTGCCGGCCGAGATCGTGTCTGGGACTCACCGGGAACACCGTGCCCGCGCGCCACGCCGTTCGCAAAGATGCTGCGCACACAGTGAGGGGCAGGCCTTAGCGCTTGACCGCAGTAGGCGCCAAGGTTTCCGCGCGCAACTTGGCTGCAGCAAAGTTGGGCCCAAACGCCGGCCGTTTGAGGTAGCGCCCCTTGCCCTGCACCGCCCGCAAATCACCCTGCACAAACACCGGCTCGCCTTGGCTCACGGTGTGACTGGGGATCCCGCGCACGGTGCGGCCTTCGAAGATGTTGAAGTCGCCCTTGCTGTGTTGTGTCTTGGCCGACAGCGTCTTGGTGCCCGCCGGGTCCCACACCACCAAATCGGCGTCGGCGCCCACGGAGACGCTGCCTTTTTGCGGATAGATGTTGAACAGCTTGGCGGTGTTGGCGGAGGTGATGGCGACGAACTCGCTCGGCGTCAGGCGCCCGGTGTTGACACCCTCGTCCCAGATCACGGCCAGGCGTTCTTCGACCCCGCCGCAGCCGTTGGGAATCTTGGCAAAGTCGTCCTTGCCGGCGGCCTTTTGCGCGGCGCAGAAGGTGCAGTGGTCGGTGGCGGTGGTGTGCAGATTGCCCGCTTGCAGGCCGCGCCAGAGGAACTCCTGGTTGCCCTTGGGGCGAAACGGCGGGCTCATCACGTGGGCGGCGGCCGTGGCAAAGTCCGGGTGGCGGTAGACGCTGTCGTCTATGACCAGGTGGCCGGCCAGCACTTCGCCATAGACGCGCTGTCCGCGCGCGCGGGCGCGGGCTATTGATTCGGCGGCTTCGACGCAGCTCACATGCACCACGTAGATCGGCACATTGAGCACATCGGCGATGGCGATGGCGCGGTTGGCGGCTTCGCCTTCCACCATCGGCGGGCGCGACAGCGGGTGGCCTTCGGGCCCCTTGATGCCCATGGCCGCCACTTCGCGTTGCAGCAGGAACACCAACTCGCCGTTTTCCGCGTGCACGGTGGGCATGGCGCCCAGTTCCAAGCAGCGCTTGAAGCTGTTCACCAGGGTTTCGTCGTCGCACATGATGGCGTTCTTGTAGGCCATGAAGTGCTTGAAGCTGTTGACGCCTTCGCTGTGCACCAGCGTGCCCATGTCCCGGTGCACTGACTCATCCCACCAGGTCACCGCCACGTGAAAGCTGTAATCCCCGGCGGCCTTTTCGGCCCAACCACGCCAGGTCTGGTAGGCCTCCATCAGCGGCTGCTTGGGGTTGGGAATCACGAAGTCGATGATGGTGGTGTTGCCACCTGCCAAGCCGGCCGCCGTGCCGGTGAAGAAGTCGTCCATGGTGACCGTGCCCATGAAGGGCAACTGCATGTGCGTGTGCGGGTCGATGCCACCGGGCATCACGTACTGGCCGCCGGCGTCCACCACGGTGGCGCCTGCTGGGGCTTGCAGGCTCTCGCCCACGGCGGCGATCTTGCCGTTTTGCGTCAGCACATCAGCACGAAAGGAGCGGTCAGCGTTGACGACGGTGCCGCCACGGATCAACAAGTTGGACATGGTGTCTCCTTAGAAAAGTGCGGGTCAGTTGCCGCATTGGAGCGCGTGCAAAGTTAGATGATTGCGTGTGCCTCGCTGACAACTGGGGGGGCTGGCGTTCATTCGTACGCCTTCGCCGTGGCGCGCATCGGGTTGTTCGGGTGGCTGGTCCAGTCGGCGTACGTGGCGCTGACCACCTTGTCGGTGCGCCGGTCGGTCTCACCCGGTGCGAGGTCGCGCAGCGTAATGCACTGCGGTACCGGGCACACTACCGCACACAGGTTGCAGCCCACGCACTCGTCCTCCCTCACTTCAAAGTGGCGCTTGCCGTCGCGCGTGGCGGTAATGGCCTGGTGCGAGGTGTCCTCGCAGGCGATGTGGCAGCGCCCGCACTGGATGCAACTGCTCTGGTTGATGACGGCTTTGCTGATGTGGTTGAGGTTAAGGTATTGCCAGTTGGTGACCGTGGGCAGCGCCTTGCCGACTATTTCTGACACGCTGGCAAAGCCCATCTCGTCCATGTAGTTGGACAAACCATCCGTCATCTCCTGCACGATCTTGAAGCCGTAGACCATGGCGGCGGTGCAGACCTGCACCGTGCCACTGCCCAGCGCGATGAAGTCCAGCGCGTCGCGCCAGTTGCCAATGCCGCCAATGCCGCTGATGGGCAGGCCCGCGGTCTGCGGGTCGCGTGCGATCTCGGCCACCATGTTCAGCGCAATCGGTTTGACGGCCGGGCCGCAGTAACCACCATGGCTGCCCATGCCACCGGTATTGGGGCTCATCTTCAGCGTGTAGGGGTCCACACCCATGATGGAGTTGATGGTGTTGATCAGCGACACCGCATCGGCCCCGCCCTTCTTGGCGGCACGCGCGGGCAGGCGCACGTCGGTGATGTTGGGCGTGAGTTTGACGATCACCGGCAGCTTGCTGTACTGCTTGCACCAGGCGGTGACCATCTCGATGTATTCCGGCACCTGGCCCACGGCCGCGCCCATGCCGCGCTCGCTCATGCCATGCGGGCAGCCAAAGTTGAGTTCCACGCCGTCGGCGCCGGTGTCTTGCACCTGCGCCAGAATGGCTTTCCAGGATGCTTCCTCGCAGGGCACCATCAGCGACACCACCATGGCGCGCTCGGGCCAGTCGCGCTTGACCTGGGTGATCTCTTTGAGGTTGAGTTCGAGGTCGCGGTCGGTGATCAGTTCGATGTTGTTGAAGCCCAGCAGACGCCGGTCGGGGCTGAGTAGCGCGCCGTAGCGCGGGCCGTTGACGTTGACGACAGGCGGCCCGGCCTCGCCCAGCGTCTTCCACACCACGCCGCCCCAGCCGGCTTCGAAGGCGCGGTTGACGTTGTAGGCCTTGTCGGTCGGTGGCGCGCTGGCCAGCCAGAACGGGTTGGGGCTGTGGATGCCGGCGAAGGTGGTGTGTAAATTGGCCATGGTGTTCCTGCGACTGTGTGGGACAGACCTTTAACGTGACCGAGCGCCGTCATTGCGAACGCAGTGATTTTGGCTGCATGGACTGCCACGCTGCGCTCGCAGTGACGAGCCTGCGGACCCGCGATGACGGGGTGCCGTGTTTTTCATGCTGAGGCGGTGTTTGCAAGTTGCGTATGGATGGCATGGGCCGCGCGCTTGCCGTGCTCGACCGCTTCCACGGTCAGGTCAAGTCCGCCTGCGCGGCAATCACCGCCAGCCCATACGCCTGGCAGGCTGGTCAGGCCGGCTTCGTCGGTGGCGATGCGTCCGCCGGTCAGCGCCATGCCGGCCTGCGCCAGCACCGTGCTCTGCAGTTGTTGGCCGATGGCCTTGAACACCATGTCCGCTTCAAACGTCAATTCACGCCCGGTGGGTTGCAGTTGGCCGTTGACCATCGCCTGATCGGCAAAACGCACCGCTTTGACGTGGCCATCCTGCCCCGCAATACCGATCGGTGCCAGCCAGTGGTGCAGTACGACGCCGTGGGTCTGCGCCCATTCCTGCTCGGCTTTGGATGCCGACATGTCGTCTGGGCCGCGCCGATAAACCATGCTGACGTTCTGGGCGCCCAGCAATTTGGATTGGACAGCGGCATCCACCGCGGTCATGCCTCCACCAATCACCACGATACGTCGGCCAATCGGTAGTGTGGACAGGTCGGTGGTCTGACGCAGCGTGGCAACAAAGTCCACCGCATCTTGCACGCCCTCAAGTTCTTCGCCCGGCACCTTGAGCCGGTGCGTGCCGCCCAGGCCCAGGCCGAGGAACACGGCGTCGAACTGAGCGCGCAGCTCGGCCAGTTGGGCGCTGGTCTCGAGCTTCCAGTTGTGGCGCACCTCGATACCGCCGATGGACAGCAACCAGGCTAGCTCGCGCTGGGCGAAGCCTTCGGGCGTCTTGTAGGCCGCCAGTCCATATTCGTTGAGACCGCCGGCCTTGGGTCGTGCGTCGAGCATCGTTACCGCATGTCCCAGGCGCGCCAGCGTGTGGGCGCAGGCCAGGCCGGCTGGCCCGGCACCAAGCACCGCTATCGTCTTGCCGCTGGGTGCGGCGCGGGTGAACAGTGGCGCGGCGGCCGGGTCGAACATCACCGCATCCACCGCGTGGCGTTGCAAGCGGCCGATTTGCACCGGCTTGCCTTCCTGCGTGTTGCGCACGCAGACCTGTTCGCACAACACTTCGGTCGGGCAGACCCGCGCGCACATGCCACCCAGCGGGTTGGCTTCCAGAATGGCGCGCGCCGAGCCGCGCAGGTTGCCGTCGGCAATGCGGCGGATGAAGGAGGGTACGTCGATGTGCGTCGGGCAGGCGCTGGCGCAGGGTGCATCAAAGCAGTACAGGCAGCGTTCGGCTTCCAACACCGCCTGCGCGGGCGTCAACGCCGGGTTGGCGTCAGAAAAGCGCCGCGCGTACTCGTCGGCGCTGAGGCGGCCAGGGCGAACGTCAACGCCGGAGATCTGAGGCACGGTGGTGTGGGCGGCAGTCACGCTGGCAACTCCTGAAGTGGCGATTTCCAAAAAACTGACCATTCAGTCAGGTTCTTGGCAGATGATAGCCACGCAGGCCGTGCGGTGTGAATAGGGTTTGCCCGAAGGGGGGTCGATTGGCGCGTGGCTAGGGGCGAGGCAGGATCAGAATTCGATCAAGGCCAAACCGCTCGAAGTCCCGATCAAATGTCACCAGGCGCAGACCGGACGAGCGTGCCAGGGCCGCCAGATAGGCGTCGGTCCACAGGCGTGCGGGCAAGGTTTGATTGGCCAGCAGTGCACCCAACTGGGTGTCGCAATCCAGTGGCTCGCTGACCAGACCAATCTGGGGTAGGGATCGGTACTGTTGGTACAGCGTCCACGCGGCATCCAGTTGCAGCGCGCCTGGGCCAACCGCCTTGGGCTGACACAGGAGCCGAATCAGGCCCAGCATGGTGATTCGGCAAAACCACAGGTATGGCGTGCCATCGGCGAGGCTCGGCCGCGCTTGTGCATCATCCCAATAGCGCCGGGCGGCGGTGTGATGGGGGTGCTCCTGTACGGCCAGAGCCAGCCAGACATTGATGTCCGGAAGATCGCCGGTCGGTGCCAGGGGCTGCAGTGGCCACGGCAGGCCCGGCGCCTCACGCGCCCTTACTGGTCGTGTTGCGGCGGGGCCGGCATATGGTGTGTGTTCGGGGCTACTCATCCAGCAAAGCGCTGAGCGAGGCGTTACTCAGCGAATCGCCACGCAAGGCCATAGGCGCGCCCAGTTGGACGCTGGGTAACTCGACCCTGGTGGTGGACGGCACGGAGTCAGCGGTCGTGTTCATGCCGCGCGTCACGAGCGACAGCATCAACGCGCGTAGCGTGATGCCTTCCATCGCGGCACGTGCCTTGAGGTGCCGAAACAGCGGGTCGGGAATATCCAAACTGGTACGCATATTTGCATTTTTATGCAAATGCGCTTGAATGGCAAGCGCCACCACGCAATTCGGCTCAACCCTGCGCCGACCGCAGCAGCCAGGTCTTGAAGGCGCCAACCGCCGGGCGCTCCTCGCCGCGCTCGGGTAGCACCAGGCAGTAGGCGCGCTCACCTTGCAACGCGCGGTTGCAGGCCACCACCAGGGTGCCGCGCGCCAGTTCGTCTTCCACCAGCAGGCGTGGCACCAGGGCTACGCCAAGGCCGCAGGCCGCAGCGGTGGCGGTCATGGAGAATAGCTCGTAGCGCGGGCCGGACAAGGCGTTGGGCGCAGGCGCGCCCATGGCGTCGAACCACTGGCGCCAGCCGTAGGGGCGGGTGCTTTGTTGCAGCAGCGGCAGTTGCGCGATGTCGGTGGCCTCCATATGAGCCCGGCCACCCAATAGCGATGGGCTGCAAACGGGTAGCACGTCCTCACTCATCAACTTGAGCGTGCGCGTACCGGCCCAGTTGGTGACCTGTTCGGCTGTGCCCGAATACAGCGCGCAATCAAACTCACTGTCGGCAAACAGGAAGGGTCGGGTGCGCGTTTCGATGTGCACCACGATTTCGGGGTGTCGCGCCGCGAAGTCCGGCAGGCGTGGGATCAGCCAACGTGTGGCAAAGGTCGGCACCGCCGCCAGGTGCACGGCGCCGCCGCTACCTTGGCCGCTCATCGCGTCCAAGGTGTCCTGCTCCAGCGCCTGCAGGCGCGGCGCGATCTGGCGTGCATAGTCAGCCCCGCGCGCCGTGAGCGCCATGCCGTGGCGCGTGCGCTGAAACAGCGCAACGCCCAAAAACTCTTCCAACGCCGCTACCTGGCGCGACACGGCGCTTTGCGTCAGGGCCAGTTCTTGCGCGGCACGGGTGTAGCTTTCGTGGCGCGCCGCCGCGGCGAAGCAGGCCAGGGCCTGCAAGGATGGAATCTTGGAGCGCATGTTGTGCACACTTTACACATATTCACTCGTACAGGTCAAGATAAATGCTATCAAATAAGTAGCTATCGAGTTATATATTGATTAGTCAATTGGACTATTGCTACGGTTATCGCGTAACGTCGCAACAACTTATATATGTACTTATCGAATATCTGGGTGCCAAATTCTCAGTTGGCAGGCCTGTTTGGGCAGGCTACCATCGGGTCCAATCATTCCAGGAGACCCCACCATGGCCCACGCCGCATTCAATTGGCAAGACCCGTTTTTGCTGGACAGCCAGCTCACTGACGACGAACGCATGGTCCGTGAGGCCGCTGCCGCCTACTGCCAGGACAAGCTGCAGCCGCGCGTGATTGAAGCCTTTCGCAAGGAACAGACTGATCCCGCCATCTTTCGCGAAATGGGCGAGCTCGGCCTGCTCGGGCCCACCATCCCCGAGGCTTATGGCGGCCCGGCGCTGAACTACGTGGCTTACGGCCTGATCGCTCGCGAGGTGGAACGCGTGGACTCCGGCTACCGCTCCATGATGAGCGTGCAGTCCTCGTTGGTGATGCTGCCGATCTTTGAATTTGGCAACGAAGCCACGCGCCAGAAATACTTGCCCAAGCTTGCCACTGGCGAGTGGATTGGTTGCTTTGGCCTGACCGAGCCCGACCACGGCTCGGACCCGGCCTCCATGGCCACCCGCGCCTACAAGGTCGCGGGTGGTTATAAGCTCACCGGCTCCAAGATGTGGATTTCCAACAGCCCCATCGCCGACGTGTTCGTGGTCTGGGCCAAGGAGGTCTCGGAAGGCGGTCAGGTCGGCCCGATTCGTGGCTTTGTGTTGGAGAAGGGTGCCAAGGGCCTGTCGGCCCCGGCGATTCACGGCAAGGTGGGCCTGCGTGCCTCCATCACCGGTGAGATCGTGATGGATGGTGTGTTCTGCCCCGAAGAAAACGCCTTCCCCGAAGTGCAAGGTTTGAAGGGTCCTTTCACGTGCCTGAACAGCGCACGGTACGGCATCGCCTGGGGTGCGCTGGGCGCGGCGGAAGACTGCTGGCACCGCGCGCGCCAGTACGTGCTGGACCGCAAGCAGTTTGGTCGTCCCTTGGCCGCCAACCAGCTGATCCAGAAGAAGCTGGCCGATATGCAAACCGAGATCGCTTTGGGCCTACAGGGTTGCCTTCGCCTGGGACGCATGAAGGACGAGGGCACCGCGTCGGTGGAGATCACCTCCATCCTAAAGCGCAACTCCTGCGGCAAGTCACTCGACATCGCCCGCATGGCGCGCGACATGATGGGCGGCAACGGCATCTCCGACGAGTTCGGCGTGGCGCGCCATTTGGTGAACCTGGAAGTGGTGAACACCTACGAAGGCACGCACGACATCCACGCCCTGATTCTGGGACGGGCGCAGACCGGGATTGCCGCTTTCTCCAACTGATCGCGGTACCGGGTATCGCTTGAGCGTTGTCATCGCGAGCGGAGCGTGGCAATCCTTGTCGGCGTCGCGTTGCTTTGGTGGGCGGAGTCTCGTTGCTTTGGCAGGCGGCTGCATGGGGCTTGGGGCGGGGCCCTCATGGTGCCAAACGCGCACAAATCGGTCGGTCCCCACCCCAAACCCCATTCCGCTGCGAAGGGGGGGTGCGTGCTGCGGTGACTAAGTCAAAGTCAATTGGGAGCGGCTCGTGGTGGCCGGTATTTTTCTTGGCGTATCAAGCACGCTCGAACTCGCCGTGAGTATCTGTCCGGGGGCCGATTTGTGCGCGTTTGGCACCATGAGGACCCCGGACGGATACTCATGGCAGGCGACCAATGCATTGTGAAACAAGAAACGGCTGCGAACCGTGCCGCCTGCAATCGGCACAGACGCCTAGACATAGATGTCTCACACGCCCACAAACGAAGAAAGCTCAATGAATACCCACCAACCCTCAGCCCTCTCGCATCTCAAAGTCCTGGATCTCTCACGGGTATTGGCCGGCCCCTGGTGCACCCAAATCCTCGCCGATCTCGGCGCCGACGTGATCAAGGTCGAGCGCCCTGGTGCGGGCGACGACACGCGCCATTGGGGGCCGCCCTTCCTGAAAGACGCGCAGGGCCACGACACTGACCAGGCCAGTTACTTCACCTGCACCAATCGCAACAAGCGCTCCATCACGCTCGATCTGGCGCATCCGGATGGCCAGGCGCTGGTGCGCCAGATGGTGCTGCAAAGCGACGTGCTGGTGGAGAACTTCAAGGTCGGCGGCTTGCAGGCCTACGGGCTGGACTATGCCAGTCTGCATGCGCTCAACCCCCGCTTGATCTACTGCTCCATCACCGGCTTCGGGCAGGATGGGCCCTACGCCGAACGTGCTGGCTATGACCTGATGATCCAGGCCATGAGCGGCATGATGAGCATCACCGGCCGCGCCGACAGCGTGCCTGGTGGCGGGCCGCAGCGTGTGGGCGTGGCGCTGACCGACCTGTTCACCGGCGTCTACGCGGCCACGGCCATCCTGGCCGCCATCGAGGTGCGACACCGCAGCGGTCTGGGCCAACACATCGACATGGCCTTGCTGGATGTGGGCATGGCGACGCTGGCCAACCAGGCCAGCGGTTACCTCAACACGGGCGTGGTACCGCAACGTCAGGGCAACAGCCACCCTAGCTTGGCGCCGTATCAGGACTTCCCCACCGCCGACGGCGCCATGCTCCTGGCCATTGGCAACGACGCTCAGTTTGCGCGCTTCTGCGAGGCGGCAGGCCACGCCGAGTGGGCGATCGATGAACGCTTTGCCAGCAACGCCAGCCGCGTGCGCCACCGCCAAGCGTTGGTGCAGGCCATGAGCGGCGCCACGCGCACGCGCACCACCGCGCAATGGATCGCGCTGCTGCAGGACAAAGCGGTGCCCTGCGGCCCGATCAATGACCTGGCGCAGGCTTTTTCGGATGAGCAGGTCAAGGCCCGCGGCCTGGCCATCAACCAGCCGCGCGCGGCGCAGCAGGCGGCACGGGACGGTATCGGCACAATAGCGGGCGTGGCCAGCCCGCTGCGGCTGCGTGATACGCCACCCACCTTGCGCCACGCGCCACCCGCGCTGGGCCAGCACACCGATGAAGTGTTTGCCGAGCTCGGAGTGGACCCGGCGCGTATTCAGATGCTGAGGCACAGCGGCGTGCTGTAGTCGCTGGTCTCGTTACGATCAATGCCGTGGCCAGTGCGGGTACTCCTCCCTATTTCTGAACTGATCTGACTGCTAGACTGCGCACAGTTTGTTGGTCGCCATGGATACGCCAGACAACTCCACTCTCTTTTTTGAGCTATTGCCCATCGGCGCTTACCGCTCGACTGAAGCGGGACAGCTTTTGCGCGCCAATGCGGCGTTGGTGCGCATGTTCGGCTTTGACAGCGAGGTCGAACTGCTTGCTGCCTTGACCGACGTCGCCAACGAGTTGTACGTCGATTCGACGCGGCGCGACCAGTACAAGGCGCTCATGGCGCGTGACGGCAAGGTCGTCAACTTCGTCTCCGAGCTGTATCGCCACAAGACGCAAGAGCGCATCTGGGTTCGTGACAACTCACATGCCGTTTACGACGCAAGCGGAGCGTTGCAGTACTACGAGGGAACCGTCGAAGACATCACCGCCACCCGCGCGGCAGAGTCTGCCGTGCGGGCTAGCGAGGCACAGCTTCGTACCTTGACGGAACAGGTTCCCGGCATGGTGTTTCTCTTCCTGCTCAAGCCCGATGGGACGCGCCAATACACGTTTGTGAGTGAAGGCGTGCGGGGCGTGTTTGGCGTCTCGCCGCAGGAGGTGCTGGCCGACAGCAAGCTGTTGCGGTCCCTTCGTCACCCCGACGACGATGTCATGGTGGAGCAGCGCCTGCGGGAGGCTGCGAACGAGGCGGCGTCAGTTGTCGACCAGTTCAGAATCTGCGCGCGCGATGGTGTGACCAAGTGGGTGGAGGTAACTTCCAGCCTGGTTGGCCGGGACGAGCACGGCAGCCTGCGCTGTGGGGTGCTGTTTGATATTACTGATCGCAAGTTGGCCGAAGAGCGTTTGCGCGAGACCGAGGAGCGCTGGAAGCTCGCCCTGGAAGGCGTGGGCGACGGCGTCTGGGACTGGTACGTGCAGACCGGTGTGGAGTACTTCTCCAAGGGGTGCAAGGCGATGTATGGCTACACCGACGCCGACCTTGACGTGCTTGACCGGGCCGAAGCGTTTGACGCGATGACCCACCCCGACGATGTGGCGCGGATGGCGCGCGACCGCCAGGCCCACTTTGACGGGCTGACGCCGACCTACGTCAATGAGCATCGCATTCGTTGCAAGGACGGCTCCTGGAAATGGGTGCTCACGCGCGGCATGGTGGTCAGCCGCGACGCCCAGGGCAAGCCGCTGCGCATGATCGGCACCCACACCGATATCACCGCGCGCAAACAGTCCGAAGCCGTGATCTGGCAGCAGGCCAACTTCGACACGCTCACGGGCCTGCCGAACCGGCGCATGCTGCGCGACCGCCTGGAGCAGGAAATACTCAAGTGCAAGCGCGATGGCACGAAGCTGGCGGTTCTGTTCGTGGACCTGGATCATTTCAAGGAAGTCAACGATTCGCTCGGTCATGACAGCGGTGACCAACTGCTGGTGGAAGCAGCCACGCGGCTGCGATCCAACCTGCGCGAGACGGACACCGTTGCGCGCATGGGGGGTGACGAATTCACGGTTTTGCTGCCCGATCTCACCGACGGCGCCGGTCTCGAATACGTGGCCAACAAGTTGTTGGCGGCTTTGTCGACTGCTTTCCAGTTGGGCAGTGAGCAGGTCTTTGTGTCGGCCAGCATCGGCATCTCCTTGTGTCCGGATGACAGCATGCAGGTCGAGCAACTGTTCAAGAACGCCGACCAGGCCCTGTACGCGGCCAAGGGGGCGGGCCGCAACCGCTGCAGTTATTTCAAACCAGCCATGCAGGAGGCGGCTCAGGTGCGAGCCCGCCTGGCCACTGATTTGCGCGTGGGGCTGCAGGCTGGACAGTTCGAATTGCACTACCAGCCGATCGTGGCGCTGCGCACGGGCGCCGTGCATAAGGCCGAGGCCTTGCTGCGCTGGCGCCATCCGGTGCGTGGCATGGTTAGCCCTGCCACCTTTATTCCGATTGCCGAGGGCAGCGGCTCGATCCTGGAGATTGGTGAGTGGGTGTTTCGCCAGGCGGCCGCACAGGTTCAGTGCTGGCGTGCCGAGCTCCATCCAGACTTCCAGATCAGCGTCAACAAGTCGCCAGTCCAGTTTCAGCAGCCAGCGCAGGTGCACACCGCGTGGATGGCGCACCTGTCCGAACTCGGCTTGCCGGGACAAAGCATCGTGATCGAGATCACCGAGGGCTTGCTGCTGGAGACTGATGAGCGCGTCACGACGCAACTGCTGGACTTTCACGACGCCGGCATCCAGGTGGCGCTGGACGATTTTGGTACCGGCTATTCATCGCTGTCCTATCTGCAGCGCTTTGACATTGATTTCCTGAAAATAGACCAGAGTTTTGTGCGCCATCTGATCCCGGACTCCACGGACCTGGCCTTATGCAAGGCCATCATTGTGATGGCGCACGAGCTTGGCATGCAGGTCATCGCCGAAGGCGTCGAGACTGAGGTCCAGCGAGACCTGTTGGCTGCGGCGGGATGCGACTTCGGGCAAGGCTACCTGTTCGCCCGGCCCATGCCAGCCGGCGACATGGCAGCTTGGGCGCGCAATCGGTAGCAGCCGCTCTGGCCGCGACACCGAACGCTGCTCCGCCCGACTGAAGGCCGGTGTGCCTAGGCGTGGTGGACCTTTGGTGGACTGTTCGCAATCACCAACAGATGCCGGTGGTAAACGCCCAGCGCGCGCAGCAGATTGCGTAGCAGCCAGGTGTTGGCGGCAATCAGTGCCACCGCTGCGGGGTAGACCAGGGGATCGGGCCAGATCACGGCCAGCACCAGCGCCAGTAGCGCCACCCCATGCAGCCAGAGGTGCTGGCGCATGTCGGACTCGGCCAGCACCATCTTCATGTTGGGCGCGCTGACCTTGCCGCGCCCCAGGTTGCGCAGGTGCAGCCAGACCAGAAACGGCACGATCTTGTAGAGCATGCCCACCATCACCGACACAAAGCCGCCAAACAGCACCAGCACGCCCCACAACAGCGGCCACTGCGGCCAGGCTTCCAGTGGCGCGATGAAGCGGGTTGCCACCCACAAGGCGCTGGCCAGCAGGGTGCAAGCCATGGCCAGTCGCCAGCACTGCTGGGTGGGGTCGAGCCTGGCGCGTTTGCTGCGCCGGGCAACGGTCAGGGTGGTGCCGGCCAAGGTGGCACCCGCCATCGTCGCGGCCGCTGCCAACAGTGTGGACAGGGCCTCCAGCTTGCCCAGCTCGGTGGCCATCCACAGCGCCATGATGCCAATGGCCACCCGCGCAAAGTGACGCGTGAACCACTCCGGATAGGGCGGCGTGAGCTGGAACATCGGCACCACGACATAGCCCACGGCGGCCACCAGTACGCCGCCCCAGCCGAGCAGGCCCCAGCCCAGGTGCAGGGTGGTCAGCGACAGCAGTGGCAGGTTGTAGGAGCCGGCTAGCGCAATGGTCAGCACCAGCCCCAGCATCAGCGTGACACCCAGGCCCAGCAGCGCCAGCTTGATGCCGCCCACGGTGGCGTGGTCGGATGCCACGCCGATCAGCGCGCGGGTTGCGCTGACGATGAAGGTCAGCACACCCAGGCCTAACAGCAAGGTGGCGACCCCGAACAACCAGGGCCGGTAGCTCAGGAACGCCGCCACCAGCACCAGCGTGCCCACGGTCAGGCAAGCGTGTACCACGAGTGCCACCCGCAGCGGGCGGGCCATGTTGGCGCCCGCCACCACCGGCAGCAATTGCTGCAGGGCGCCCAGCATCACCTGCAGCATGAAGCCCACCGTGATCAGGTGCGTCAGCGCCAACACGCCGGGTGTCCAGCGCGAGGCCAGTAGATCGGGCCCGCCCCAAAGCATCAGCGCCCCGGCCAGCATGCCAAACAGTGGCGCGGTCATGAAGAAGCGCAAGGGCGCGCGCAGCGGCGGCGACTGCTCGAAGGAAAGCAGCGCCTGCATCAGTCGCTCTTGCGCCAGATCAGTACTTCAAACGAGCCGTCCGCACCGCGCCGGGTCTGCCAGGCGTGGCCGCCGGATGCCAACGCGTGGTACAGCGGCAAAGGCTCGCGATCCAGCAGCAGCAGCAACTGCTCGTGCGCGCCCAGCGTTTCCAGTGCATCCAGGGTCAGCACCAAGGGCTCGGGCGGCTCCAGCGCGCGGCCATCGATGGTGCGGCTGATGCGGGGCGTTGGCATGGCGAGGGATGGCCGGCGAATCGGGCCCGGAACTGGCCTAGGCGTTGATCTTGGCCAGCATGCCAGCCAGCAGCGCCTCGGTCTGGTCGGCCAGACGCTGGTCGCACATGGGGTAGAGCATGTTCTCTTCCTTCATGTTGTGCTGCTGCATCATGATCAGTAGCGTCTCGGCCTCGCCCGAGTAGGTGTCGGCATCTTGCGCGGCCAGCGCGTCGCGGGCGGCGTCCAGCAACTCGCGCATCTGTTCGTGCTCGCTGCGCATCACGGCCGTGGGGCCTTGCGTCATGCCGGTCCGCTCTTCAAAGGCCGGAAACAACAGCGTCTCCTCCGCTTCGAAGTGCTGCAGCACGGCGCGCTGAAAACCGGCAAACACGGCGCGGGCGCGTTCCCACTGCTCGGCCGCTATGGCCTGTTCGACCTGGACAAAGATATCGTCGCACCGGCGATGGTCGCCGGCCATGAATTGCTGAATGGTGTGCATGGAAAACTGATCTGGAAAGGGAGGGGCGTCCGCCGCCGCGTGGCGAGGGGCTGACTGCCGGTAATTATTGACGATTTGGTTCGATCAAGCGCTTGACCCGGCGCAAGCTCTTGTTGCTCCCTTGTAACCCAGAGCCACCGCGTCGAGGCAATTAGCTGCTATGGTTCTGCCTGTCCAGAACCAACCCGTCCTGCCCGCAGCGACTTCTGCCTTCGTCATGAAAACTCCGGCGATTGATGCCTTGACCCGCCGCTTGGCCAGCCAGGTGGTCTACCAGATTTTTCCTGAGCGCTTTGCCATTGGCGGGGGCTTGAGCAGCCGCGACAAGCTGGCCGATCCGGCCTACGACTTGCCCGGCGCGGTCAAGCGCGACTGGGACGACACCACGCTCAACCAGTCCTGGGGGCAGCAGTTCTTTGGTGGCGACCTCGATGGCATCACGGCCAAACTGGACTACCTGGCTGAGCTGGGTGTCACCGGCGTGTACCTGACGCCGATCTTTCCAGCGCCCAGCAACCACAAGTACGATGCCACCGACTTCTTCAGTGTCGATGCCATGTTTGGCGGCGAGGCTGCGCTGCAGCGGTTGATCCAGGCCCTGCATGCGCGCGGCATGGGCCTGACGCTGGACGCCGTGCTTAACCACGTCTCCGACCAGCATCCATGGTTTCTGGCGGCCAAGGCGGGCGACCCTGCCAAGCGCGACTGGTTCACCTTCCGCGAGGACGGCAGCTACCTGTGCTGGCAAGACTATGGGCCGATGCCGGAGCTCAACCTGTCCAACCCAGCGGTGCGCGATGTGCTGTACCGCCAGCCCGACAGCCTGGTGCAGCATTGGCTGGCCCGGGGCGTTGACAACTGGCGTTTTGATGTCGCGCAGGATGTGGGCATCCCGGTGGCGCAGGAGCTGAGTTCGATCGTGGGCGCGCGATTTCCACAGGCTGGCCTGCTGGGTGAACTCAATGGCTTCTCGGGCAGTTGGTTCGAAGCCGGTGGCGGCTTCCAGGGCATGATGAACTACTGGTACCGCACCGCCACGCTGGCCTGGCTGGGTGGCGAGATCGACGCGGTGCAGATGAACCACGCGGTGCGGGATGCCCGCATGGGTTACGGCCTGAAGGGGCTGTTGTGTTCCTGGAACATGTTGTCGAGCCACGACACGCCGCGCCTCATCACCAGCCTGGGTGATGCCGAGAAGGCGCGCCTGGCCTTGCTGATGCAGTTCACCCTGCCCGGCGTGCCATTGGTCTACTACGGCGAAGAGATTGGCATGGAGGGCGGTGCCGATCCGGATTGCCGGCGCACCATGCGCTGGGACCCGGCGCAGTGGAACCACGCCCAGCGCGATTGGGTCAAGCGCCTGATCAGCATTCGCCAGACCAACCCGGCGCTGCAGTACGGCGAAGTGACGGTGCTGGGCGATCGCCTGGCCGGCAACGCCTTGGTGTTTCTGCGTCACACCGTGGTTCCGGGCGAGGAGGCGTTGGTGATTGTCAACAATGCCGACGAGCCACTGCAGGTGCGGCTGATGCTGCCCTATTCCCATTGGTACGACGGTGTGCCGCTGCGCGATGCCTTGGGGGCCGCGCCCGACACCAAGGTGCAAGCGGCCAGCGTCAAGCTCGACATCGCGCCGCGCAGCGGGGCGGTCTACCAAGCCACCGAGCCGCATACCCATTACACCTATTTCAAACCGCGCAACCGGGGGTGAGCGGTGACGCTGCCCGGCGCATCAACTGTATCGTCACGGCCAGATCGGTGTGTGCAACGGCGCATGCACTTGCTCCAGCGCAGCGGAGCTTTTTCATGCTCGGTCTGGCCATTCAGCGGCTGACGCGCCGCAACCTACTCCTGGCCCTCAGATAGGCACGGTGAAAACCACGCCACAGACGTTCCACGTGACGTCGCGGGCGGTCGGCCACGCGGCCGGCTTCTTGTCCTTCTCCCAATCCTTGATCAGGGCGCGCAGTTCGTTGACCTTGGCGGCGTTCTGCTTGGCGACATTGGTGGTTTCGTTTTCGTCGTCCTTGAGATTGAAGAGCAGGGTGTAGTCGCCATATGGCGACTGACCGGCCATGCGGGTCTTGTCAGAAACCTCCCAGAGTTTCCAGTCGCCGGCGCGGATGGAGACCAGGGGCGCGCGCCGCCAGATCAGGGCATCATGGGGCTGACCGGGCGCCTTGCCCGCGACAAAGGGCAGGAAATTGACGCCATCGTAGACGCGATCCGTGGGCAGATTTCCGCCAGCGGCGGCCACGACGGTCGGCAGCAGGTCCATCAACGAGGTGGTGCCGCTGTAGAGGGCGCCCGCCGTGAGCTTGCCGGGCCAGCGCATGATCATGGGCACCCGGGCTCCGCCCTCATAGTGGGTCAGCTTCCCGCCGCGCATCGGGTCGCAGGAGCACAGGCCGCTTAAGTAATCCCCGCAGCCGTTGTCGGACGTGAACACGACGATGGTATTGTCGGCTTCGCCCGACGCCTCCACCGCCGCCATGATTCGGCCAACCCCGTCGTCAAGGGATGCGATCATGGCCGCATTGATGCGCTGCAATTCATCCTTGATCTCGGGGAAGCGGTCGTAGTATTTCTGTACGACCATGTGCGGACTGTGGGGCGCCGTGTAGGCCGCATAAAGGAAATAGGGATTGTCCGACTTGGCGTTGCGCTCGATGAATTCCACGCTGCGGTTCGTCAGATAGTCGGTGAGGTACTCTTTTCCGTCGGTGACCGGCGTGCGGCTCGGTCCATCCAGGATTTTGGCGTGGGGCCAGCGATGGAACACGCCATCCTTGGTGGCGGCGGCCGCAGCGGCACGATCCTTCGGCCAAACCCGTACGCCGGGCTGCGCCGGATCCCCATAGGATGTCTCGGCGGTCAGCAGTCCGACGAACTCGTCGAATCCGCGGTTTGTCGGGTAGAACTGGTCGGCGATTCCCATGTGCCACTTGCCGACGAGCCCCGTCTTATAACCGGCGGTCTGCAGGACGTTTCCTATCGTCAGCTCCTTGGCGTCCAGCCCATAGCCCTCCTTGAATTCCCGGTTGCCGGGTCCCTGGTTGAACTCGAATCCGAACCGTTGTGGATAGCGCCCGGTGAGCAACCCGGCCCGCGAAGGGGCGCAGACAGGTGCTGCAGCATAGGCGGCGGTGAAGCGCACGCCCTGCTTGGCAAGCTTGTCGATGTTGGGGGTCTGATAGCGGTCGGCCTTGTACGCGCCGACGTCTGCGTAGCCCAAGTCATCGGCCAGGATCAGGACAATATTGGGCTGCTTGGCGACTTTCGCGGACGCCTGGGCGCTGGGTGCCACCGTGGCTGGCCCCTGGGCCGGGGCGCTGACGAGAAGGCCGAATGCGGCAAGCGCCGCCATGCAGGCCCGGGTCTTTTGGAAAATAGTCATCGCACACCCCTATTGCGGCAGAGCCGCCTTGCGACCGGTTTCGCAACGCCGACCATCGCAGTGAGCCGCACTGGCAAGCTTGACATTATGTGCGAGCCAATTGTCGCCGTCGCGTTCAGCGCCATCAGACGCCTGCCGGACCGCCATCAACCGTGCTGGCGCTCGGCTGATCGAGCCCGCTCGGGCAGGCGGCCACGCCCTCGAATGGCGAGGTCGGCGCACGTTCACCATGGCAGAAGCGCAATTTGCGGCCACTGCCGCAGGAGCAGGCCTGGTACGGGCCGCCAGCCGCGTCGCGCTGCGTCATCCAGGCCATCACGCCAAGCGCCGGACGCCCGCGTTGCAGCAGGTCGACCATGCACTGCATTGCTGGCCGTGCATGGGAGAAGAAGTGTGCATAACCCGGACAGAGATAATTTTGATCCGCATCACCCTCGGGCGAGGGGACAAACCGGTCCTTCGGGCAACCCCCATGGCACCACTGGAGCACCGCGCATTGCCGGCATTTCGCGGACAGGGACTTCCGCTTGTGTTGCACGAACGCGCGCTGCCGGTCGCCTGCCACCAGTGCCAGCATGTGGGTCTGGTGGATGTTGCCCAGCAGGTAGTTCGGCTCGACATAGTGGTCGCAGCAGTATAGGTCGCCGTTGTACTCGAGCGCGGGCCCATAGCCGCAGTCGGGAGCGTGGACACACAGCAGATGCCTGCCGAAGCAGGCCTCCAGTGCCACGTCGAATTGCTGCACGAACACGCGGCCCACGTCGTGGCGGACCCATTCTTCGAACACATCGACCAGAAATTGTCCGTACTGGGTCGGGTCAACCGAACGCTGCGTGACCTGGTGGCCGCTTTGGGTATACAGCAGGCGCTTATTCTGCTGTGGCCGACGTGGGTTCTGCTCGTTGGTTGACATCACCTGCGCACCGATGCGCTCGACAATCGGAATGAACTGAATCCAGCGCGCATCGAGTTCATCGCGCAGAAAACGGTAGATGGCGCGACCATGTTGCTGGTTGGCGGCGTGAATCGTGCACAGGATGTTGAATTCGACGCCATGCCGGCGCAGGTGCCGCCAACCCTGCAACACGCGTGAGAATGTGCCGTGGCCAAGCCGGTCGACCCGGTAGCGGTCATGCAGCTCGCGTGGCCCGTCCACGCTGAGTCCGACCAGGAACCGATGCTGCTTGAAGAAGCGGCACCAGTCGTCGTCGAGCAGGGTGCCGTTGGTCTGGATGCTGTGCTCAATGATCTGGCCCGGCCGACGGTGTCTTTCAACCAGTTCGACCGCGCGCTGGAAGAACGCAAGTTGCATCAGCGTCGGCTCACCCCCCTGCCATGCGACCTGTACTTTCGGTGCCTGGTGGGACTCCAGCAATTGGCGGATGTAGGTCTCCAGGGTGCCGTCCGACATGTGCTGGCGCTGGTCCGGGTACAGCGCCTCCTTGGACAGGAAGAAGCAGTAGCTGCAGTCGATATTGCAAGTCGACCCGCTGGGCTTGGCCAGCAGGTGAAAGGCGTGCGGTGCATCGGTTGGCCAGGCGCTGCCCGCAATGGCTGTCCGTTGGCTGGGGACGGAGAGGTTTGGGTCGGGTTGCATCCGGGAATACGGTAAACGCGGTTGGGACATGAATCGGGCACGGCCCCACGATCACCGCGCGGCCAATTGTCCGATTCGCAAGCCGATTCGAGTTTGATGCAGGTCAGCCAGGGACGCGGCCCGCCACCGGCGCGGCAGCCCCAGGCCGGCCTGCTGGACGAGCTCAATGGCTTCTCGGGCAGTTGGTTCGAGGCTGGTGGCGGCTTCCACGGCATGATGAACTATTGGTTCCGCACCGCTACGCTGGCCTGGCTAACCGGCGAGATCGAGGCAGTGCAAATGAACCACGCGGTGCGGGATGCCCGCATGGGTTATGGCCTGAAGGGGCTGTTGTGTTCCTGGAACATGTTATCCAGCCACGACACCCCGCGACTGATCACCAGTCTGGGTGATGCCGAGAAGGCGCGCCTGGCCCTATTGATGCAGTTCACCCTGCCCGGCGTGCCCTTGATCTACTACGGCGAAGAGATTGGTATGGAAGGCGGCGCCGACCCGGATTGCCGGCGCACCATGCGCTGGGACCTGGCGCAGTGGAACCACGCCCAGCGCGATTGGGTCAAGCGCCTGATCAGCATTCGCCAGACCAACCCGGCGCTGCAGTACGGCGAAGTGACGGTGCTGGGCGATCGCCTTGCCGGCAACGCCTTGGGGGCCGCGCCCGACACCAAGGTGCAAGCCGCCAGCGTCCAGCTCGACATTGCACCACGGTCCGGGGCGATCTACCAGGCCGCCGACCCGCACACCCACTACACCTATTTCAAGCCGCGCAACCGGGGCTGAGGGATCAGCGCAGCAAGCGCTGCATCAACACGTCCTTCAAGTCTCGCCGTGTGTCCACAATCAGATGGACATACACTACTTCGTGCCTGACTTCGTAAACGATCCTGTTCATGCCGGACAGGACTTGGCGGTACTGCGTCAGGTTGAGTGATGCAAGTTCGTCGGGTATGCCACCAAGATGCGGAAACATTGCAAGATTGCGAATGGTGGTCTTGAGCTTCGTGTAGGTGGCCTGCCATGTGGTCGTGGAGGAGTTCTTGACGATGTAGCCGCGTAAAGCCATCAGATCGGACTGGGCCGACTCAAGAATGACCACTCTCATTGCAAGTCGATCTTGTCCAGGTCGGCAAAAACGTCTTCCGCATCACGGAACTTGCCTTGCTCGATTTGGCTGTTGCCAATGGCCAATAGCTTGAGCAGCGCCAGCGTGTTTTCGCGCTCCTCGTAGCTTTTGACGTCTATCACAACCATGGTCGCCTCGCCGTTTTGGGTGATCACCAGGGGTTGACGGCTTTCGCCCAATTCCTTGACGATTTGTGCCGCATGGCTTTTCAGATAGCTGATGGGCTTGATTTGAGTGGAGAGTTTCATGGCTGGTGCCTCCAAAGGAGAGGGGAGACCGATTTTAGTCTTTATAAGGTCCGGTCAGCTCGGTGTCCAGAGCTTGGGCAAACCCGGTAGCGTACGAAAGATGCTTGACAGTGCGCCGCTGGTGACCAGCTCGGTGGCGTGCGCCATGTCGGGGGCCAGGTAGCGGTCCTGCGCCATCGCGCTGATGTCCTGGCGCAGCAGGGCGTGCACCTGCTCCAGCGCGGGCGAGCTCTTGAGCGGGCGCAAGAACTCGATACCCTGCGCGGCGGCCAGCAGCTCGATGCCCAGGATGTGCGCGGTATTGGCAATCATCGGCTGCAGCCGACGCGCCGCAAAGGTGGCCATCGACACATGGTCTTCCTGGTTGGCGCTGGTCGGCAGACTGTCGACGCTGGCCGGGTGCGCCAGCGATTTGTTCTCCGACGCCAGCGAGGCCGCGGTGACGTGCGCAATCATGAAGCCGCTGTTCAGGCCCGCATCTGCGGTGAGGAAGGGCGGCAGGCGCGACACGTTGCTGTCGATCAGCATGGCGATGCGCCGCTCGGCGATGGCGCCCACTTCGGCAATTGCCAGCGCGCAGGCATCAGCCGCCAGCGCCACTGGCTCGGCGTGGAAGTTGCCGCCAGAGATCATGTCCCCCGCGGGGGCTGCGCTTTGCTGGTGGCGGCCCGGTGCGGCCATGGCCCCGTTATCGGCAAACACCAGTGGGTTGTCGGTCACCGCGTTGGCTTCACGCACCAGTACCAGCGCCGCGTGGCGCAGCGAGTCCAGGCAGGCGCCCACCACTTGGGGTTGGCAGCGCATGCAATAGGGGTCTTGCACGCGGTCGTCGCCTTCCTGATGGGATTGACGGATTTGGCTACCCGACAGCAAGGCGCGGTAATACTGCGCCACGTCGATCTGCCCCGGCTGGCCCCGCAGCGCATGGATGCGCGGGTCGAACGGGCCGTCGCTGCCGCGCGCGGCGTCTACCGTCAGGGCGCCGATGACGAGGGCGGCTTCCAACACCGGCTCAAAGGTGAGCAACGCGTGCAGCGCCAGCGCCGTCGAAGTCTGCGTGCCATTGATCAACGCCAAGCCCTCCTTGGCGGCCAGTTTCAGGGGTTCAATGCCTGCCGCTTGCAGCTGCGCCAGGGCGGGCTGGGCTTTGCCATCGACCAGCATCTCGCCTTCGCCCAGCAGTGCCAGCGTCATGTGCGACAGTGGCGCAAGGTCACCGGATGCACCGACCGAACCTTGCGAAGGCACGTAGGGCACCAGACCGGCGTTGTGCACCGCGATCAAGGTGTCGATCACCACCTGGCGCACGCCCGAGTAACCGCGTGCCAGGCTCGCGGCTTTGAGGGCCAGCATCAGGCGCACCACGGCGGGCTGCAAAGGTGCGCCCACCCCAACGCTGTGCGAACGGATCAGGTTGAGCTGCAAGGTGTCGAGCTGCGACTGGCTGATGCGTTGGTTGGCCAGCTTGCCAAAACCAGTGTTGACGCCATACACCGGCGCGTCGCCAGTCGCAGCGGCTTGCACCACGGCAGCGCTGGCGGCCACGGCGGCCCGGCAGGAGTTGGCCAGTTGTAGGCTCACGCCGCCGGCGTGAATGGTTTGAATCTGTTCAAGGCTCAGCAGGCCGGGTTCAATCAACATGGGGAAGTTCTCAACTGGTTGTGAAGATATCGGAAATTCAAACCCGTTATTGCGAGCGCAGCGCGGCAATCCATGTCTGTGGCATGCCCTGGTGGATTGCCGCGCTGCGCTCGCAATGACGGCGGGCTGTCATGCAACTCGGATAGGTCAATCGGCGGGGATCATCGGCAGCTGAAGGCCTTGCTCCTTAGCGCAGGCCACGGCGTCGGCGTAACCGGCATCGGCGTGGCGCATGACGCCCGTGGCCGGGTCATTCCACAACACGCGCTCAATGCGTCTGGCGGCGGCATCGGTGCCGTCACACACAATCACCACGCCGGCGTGTTGCGAGTAACCCATGCCGACGCCACCGCCGTGGTGCAGCGACACCCAGGTGGCGCCACCGGCGGTGTTGAGCAAGGCGTTGAGCAGCGGCCAGTCGGACACCGCGTCCGAGCCGTCGCGCATGGCCTCGGTCTCGCGGTTAGGCGAGGCCACCGAGCCGCTGTCGAGATGGTCGCGGCCAATCACGATGGGTGCCTTGAGCTCGCCACTCCTGACCATCTCGTTGAAGGCCAGGCCGGCGCGATGCCGCTCGCCCAGGCCGATCCAGCAAATGCGTGCGGGCAGGCCCTGAAACGCAATGCGCTCGGCGGCCATGTCCAACCAGCGGTGCAGGTGGGCGTCAGCCGGGAACAGCTCTTTCATCTTGGCGTCGGTCTTGCGGATGTCATCCGGGTCGCCGCTGAGCGCCACCCAACGAAATGGCCCTTTGCCCCGGCAAAACAGCGGCCGCACGTAGGCCGGCACAAAGCCGGGGAAAGCGAAGGCGTTCTTCACGCCCTCGTCAAAGGCTACCTGGCGGATGTTGTTGCCGTAGTCCACGGTGGGAACGCCCATCGCCTGAAACTCCAGCATCGCCCGCACGTGCAGGGCGCAACTGCGAGCCGCTTCGCCACGCAAATCAGCGTGTTCAGCCGGGTCGGCCTGCGCCAAGCGCCAGCGCTCCAGCGACCAGCCAGCGGGCAGGTAGCCGTTGATGAGGTCGTGCGCCGAGGTCTGGTCGGTCACCAGGTCAGGGCGCAAGCCGCCGGCTTGGCAGCGGCGCACCAACTCGGGCAGGACCTCGGCCGCGTTGCCCAGCAGGCCGACTGATACCGAGCGGCCTTCGCGGGTGTAGCGCGCCATGCGTTCCAGTGCGTCGTCCAGATCGCGCGCCTGTTCGTCCAGGTAGCGGGTCTTCAGGCGAAACTCGATGCGCGAGGGCTGGCACTCGATCATCAGCGACGAAGCACCGGCGAAGCTGGCTGCCAGCGGCTGGGCACCGCCCATGCCACCCAGCCCGGCCGACAAAATCCAGCGCCCGGCCAGACTGCCACCGTAGTGCTGACGACCGGCCTCGACAAAGGTCTCGAACGTGCCCTGCACGATGCCCTGGCTGCCAATGTAGATCCACGAACCCGCGGTCATCTGGCCGTACATCATCAGACCCTTGCGGTCGAGCTCATGAAAGTGCTCCCAGGTCGCCCACTTGGGCACCAGGTTGGAGTTGGCAATCAGCACCCGTGGTGCGTCGGCGTGGGTGCGAAACACGCCTACCGGCTTGCCGCTTTGCACCAGCAGGGTTTCGTCTTCGCACAAATTGCGCAAGGCTTGGTCGATCGCGTCGAAGCAGTCCCAATTGCGCGCGGCCTTGCCGATGCCGCCGTAGACCACCAGCGCGTCGGGGTTCTCAGCCACCTCGGGGTCCAGGTTGTTCTGCAGCATGCGCCAGGCGGCTTCGATCATCCAGTTCTTGCAGGTGAGTTGCATGCCGCGCGGGGCGCGCACAGGGCGGGGCTGGGCGGGGGTGCGCAGGGTGGTCTGTTGGGTCACGGGCTTCTCCTATGGAAACGTTCGGAAATCATGATAACGCGTCGTCATTGCGAGCGCAGCGCGGCAATCCACCGTGGCCTGCCGCTGACATGGATTGCCGCGCTGTGCTCGCAATGACGGGCTCTGATGTCATGCAGTTAGAAAGGGGCAATATTCGATCGGGCGCAAGGTTTCAGAATTCGAACTGTACTTGACTAGACAAGTCTATGCAACTAAGATTTGCCGATGCCCAAGAACCGAATTGCTTCGTCAGCACGGCCAAGCTCCGCCAGCGCGGCAGCGCCTTACGCCCGCGTCAAGCAGTTCCTGAAAGACGGCCTGCAGCAGGGCGTCTGGCCGCCAGGCACGGTGATGCCGTCCGAGGCCGAACTGGTAACGCAATTTGGCGTCAGCCGGATGACGATCACACGCGCCCTCAACGAGCTGCGCGCCGATGGCCTGGTTGAGCGCGTGCAGGGGGTTGGCACCTTTGCTGCCCATCTGGGGCCGGTGTCGAGTTCATTGACGCTGCGCGACCTGCACGAGGAAATCACCGGGCGCGGTCACCGCCATCAGGCGCGGGTGCACCTGGCACAGCAAGAGCCGGCCACCAGCGCGCTGGCGCAGCGGCTTGGCTTGGCCACTGGTGCATCGGTATTTCATACGCTGATCGTGCACTACGAGAACGGTGTGGCCTTGCAGTGCGAAGACCGCTACGTCAATCCAGCCTGTGCGCCGGATTACCTGCAGCAGGATTTCACTCGGGTGACCCCCACGCACTACCTGCTCCAGGTGGCACCATTGTGGGAGGCACAGTACGCCATCGAGGCCGATCGCCCAACGGTCCAGGAGGCCAATCTTCTGGGCATCGCGCCCACCGACCCCTGCCTCATCATCGTGCGCCGCACGGTGAATCGCGACACGCCGATCACGCTGGCGCGCCTGGTCCATCCAGGTGCGCGCTACCAGATTCACGGACAGTTCAAGCCATGAGTTTCCAGTGCGTGGCGCAAGACGACGTGATGCTGCAAGCCTGGCGCAACGGCGGTGGGCAGACGCGCGAATTGCTCGCCTGGCCCCACGGCGCCGACTGGTCGGTGCGCATCAGTCTGGCGGATATCGAAGCCGATGGCCCGTTCTCGCCTTTTCCGGGCGTGCAGCGCTGGTTCGCGGTGGTGCAAGGTGGCGGGGTGCAATTGCAGTTTGCCGATACATCCCGTTTCATCGGTTTGTCAGACGAGCCCTTTTGTTTTGACGGCGCCCTGGCGCCCGCTTGTGTCATGCTGCAAGGCCCCACACGTGACCTGAACTTGATGCTGCGCGGTGTGGCCGGCCACATGCGGCGTCTGCGCGGGGTCCTGAGTTGTGACCTGGGCGCACATGGCCTGGTAGCGGTGTACGCGGCCTCGGCGTCAGCTGAGATCCAGTACGGCGATGAGGCCACGCTGACCTTGCCGCCGGGCACCCTCGCCTGGCGCTGCCTGCCATCGCCGGGGCGGGTGCGCGCTGACAGCATGGATGCGCTGTGGCTGGAGGCGGCCGTATGAGCGCCGCGCCGTGGGAGCTGGCATGACCATCGCGCCGGCCAGCCCGACCCTGTGGCACAACTGTCGAGTGGCGACGCTGCAAGCCGGTGCCAGTTCGCCCTACGGATTGATCGACGACGGCGCCCTAGTGGTCGATGGCGCGCGCCTGCTTTGGGTCGGCGCACGCCAAGCCTTGCCGGGGGATTTTGCGGGCGGTGTCTGCCAGCGGATTGACCTTGGCGGCGCATTGGTGACGCCGGGCCTGATCGACTGCCATACCCACCTGGTGTACGGTGGCACGCGTGCGGACGAATTCGAGCAGCGCCTTCAGGGCGCCAGTTACGAAGCCATTGCCCGAGCGGGTGGTGGCATTCGCTCCACCGTGGCCGCCACACGCGCCGCCAGCACCGACGAGTTGTTGCGCTTGGCCATGGCGCGGGCGCAATGCCTGCAGCAGCAGGGCGTGACAACGCTGGAGATCAAGTCCGGCTACGGCCTGAGCCTGGCCCACGAGCGCCGCTGCCTGCAGGTGGCGCGGGCACTTGGGCAGCGCTTACCGCTGACGGTGCGCACCACCTTCTTGGGCGCGCATGCCTTGCCAAGCGAGTATGAGGGCCGCGCCGACGATTACATCGACGCCATTTGCACCTGGTTGCCTGAGCTCGCACACGAGGGCCTGGTGGATGCGGTGGATGCCTTCTGCGAGCACATCGCCTTCAGCCCGGTGCAGGTCCGGCGTGTGTTCGAGCTCGCGCGCACGATCGGCCTGCCGGTCAAACTGCATGCTGAGCAACTCAGCGATCAGGGCGGCGCGGTGCTGGCGTGTGAGTTTGGCGCCTTGTCGTGTGACCACCTGGAATACCTCGGCGAAGCCGGCGTGCGCGCCATGGTGGCCGCTGGCAGTGTGGCGGTGTTGTTGCCGGGTGCCTTCTATTTCCTGCGTGAAACCAAGCTGCCGCCCATTGCCGCGCTGCGCCAGCACGACGTGCCGATGGCGCTGGCCACCGACCACAATCCGGGCAGCTCGCCGGTTTTGTCCCTGTTGTTGATGCTCAACATGGCCTGCACGCTGTTTCGCCTCACGCCCGAAGAAGCCTTGCGCGCGGTCACGGTCCATGCTGCGCGCGCGCTGGGTCTGCCAGATCGCGGCACATTGGCGGCCGGGCAGCGCGCGGATTTCTGTGTCTGGGCGCTGGACCATCCCAACGAACTGTCATACTGGCTCGGGCGTAACCCATGCCAGACGGTGGTCGTGGCAGGTCAAGCGGTGTTGCCGAGCCCCATCACCAACTGAAGGGAGTTTCATGAGTCATGACAGCTACTCCCTGCACCGCGGCACAGCGCCGCTGCTGATCAGCCTGCCGCATGTTGGCACCGTCATTCCGGATGCGCTGCAGGCAGACATGGTGGAGCGCGCCGGTGCGGTGGAAGACACCGACTGGCACCTGGAGCCGCTCTATGCGTTTGCGCGCGCGATGGGTGCGAGCATGCTGGTGCCGCGCTACTCGCGCTACGTGATCGACCTCAATCGCCCACCCGAAAACACGCCGATGTATGCCGGCGTCAACAACACCGAGCTGTGCCCGACACGCTTTTTCACCGGCGACCCGCTGTACCGCAGCGGTTGCGAGCCCACGCCCGAGCAGATTACCCAGCGACGGGAGGGCTATTGGCGTCCCTACCATGCAGCGCTGGCGAGCGAACTGGCGCGCCTGAAGGCGACACACGGGCACGCGGTGTTGTTCGACGGACACAGCATCAAGTCCGAGCTGCCCTGGCTGTTCGAGGGGCGCCTGCCCGATCTCAACCTGGGTACCGTGGCCGCAAGCAGTTGCGCCGACAGCCTGCGCCAGGCCTTGGTGGGCGTGCTGCGGGTGCAGCGCCACTTCAGTCACGTGGCGGATGCCCGCTTCAAGGGGGGCTACATCACGCGCCACTATGGCCAGCCATCGCAAGGTGTGCACGCGGTGCAGCTGGAGATGTGCTGGCGCTGCTACATGGACGAAGTGCCGCCCTTCACGCTCGATGGGGCGCGGTTGGCGCCGCTGCAGGCAGTGCTGCGCGGCCTGGTTCGAACCCTGCTCAGTTGGAAGCCCAATGACTGAGCACAGCCTGTGGGCACCGCGCGCCTGGGTCGACGGCCGTTGGCAGACTGCGGTGCTGCTGGAGGTCGATGCGCGTGGCCACTGGGTGAGCGTCACACCAGGCGCCGACCAGCCTGGGCCCACTGTCACGCGACTCGCAGGGCCGGTGTTGCCGGGTCTGGTCAACGCCCATTGCCACGCTTTTCAGCGCGCGTTTGCCGGTCTGGCCGAGCGGCGCGAGCGCGAGGCTGATGACTTCTGGTCGTGGCGCGAACGCATGTACGCGGTCGCCTTGCGCATCACACCTGCCCAGTTGCAGGCCGTTGCGGCCCAGCTGTATGCCGAGCTGCTGTGCGGCGGCTATACCCAGAGCTGTGAGTTTCACTACCTGCAGCACCAGAGTGACGGTACGCCCTACGACGACGCGGCTACGCTGAGCTGGGCGCTGGCTGACGCGGCACAGCAAGCGGGTATGGGTCTGACCGTGCTGCCGGTGCTGTATGAGCGCGCCGGATTTTCGCAGCCCGAACTGCGACCCGATCAGCGCCGCTTCGCCAGCACGGCTGATAGCGTGTTTGCGCTGTACCAGTCGATCCAGTCTGCAGGACGTCCGCTGCTCAATGCCGGTGTGGCGCTGCATTCCCTGCGTGCCGTCGAGGCCCGCAGCATCGCTGCGCTGCGCAGCCTGGTGGTCAACCAGGACATCCCGATTCACATTCATGTGGCGGAGCAGACGCAAGAGGTGCACGACTGCCTGCAGGCCACGGGCGAGCGCCCGATCGAGTGGCTGGTGCGCCAGCGCCTGCTCGATGACCGTTGGCAACTGGTGCATGCCACGCACGCCACTACATCCGAAATCGATGCAGTGGGCGCCAGCGGCGCCGGCGTGGTGCTGTGCCCCAGTACCGAGGCCAACTTGGGCGATGGCCTGTGCGATTTGCCGGGCTGGTTGTCCGCTGCAGTGCCATTGACGCTGGGCTCGGACAGTCAGGTCTCGCGCTGCTGGGCGCAGGAACTGCGTTGGCTCGAGTATGGGCAGCGCCTGGGCCGGCGCCAACGCAATGTGGCGGCACAGCCGGCCTCTGGCCAAAACGCCACGGCGGCACGCTTGTTTGAGGCAGTTCTTGCGGGTTCCGGTCGCGCAGCCGGGCTGCCCCAGTGGGGGCTGGTGCCTGGCGCACGCGCCGATGCAGTGGTGCTGGACGACCAGGCGCCCGGCCTGGCAGGCTTGCCATCGGAACACACGCTGGACGGTCTGGTTTTTGCCACCGATGCCCCCGCCGTGCGCGATGTCTATGTGGCCGGCCGGCACGTGGTGGCCGACGGACGACACGTCCATCACGGCGAGATTGCGCCGCGCTTCGCGCGGGCGATGTCCCAGCTGTGGGGGCCTTAGCCGGCGTGCCTGGCTACCGACTCGGCGCAGAAATTCCTCGAAGCTGGTCGTTGATCAATTTGTCGAGCGTGCCGGTCTTTTTCAGTTCCGCCAAGGCGGCATCCATCTGTTTGATGAAGTCAGCCTTGAAGGCGAGTGTGTTGACCGCGCTGTAACCGATGAAGGCCTCCTCGCTCGACAGCTCGGCGCTCTCGGTCAGGCGATAACCCTTGAATTGCCTGAACTTGGCCTTGTCCCGTAACTTGCCAAAAGAGTAATGAACCGCCAGGCGATCATTGGCGTAACAGTCGATCTGCCCGGCCTGCAGCTTCCAGAGGTTGTCCTCGTTGCCCTTGGACTCGGTCACCGTGAAGGTTTTGGCTTTCACGGCGTCGGTCATCTTGTCGCCCAGCGCGAAACCGAGGTTGACGCCGATCGTCAGTCCCGCGAAGTCGTCTGGAAAACGCCTGAGCACGCGGCTCGGTGTGGGCTCGTTGCAGAACAGCGCCACCGTTTCGCGGTACAGCGGCGTGGAGTAGGGGTCGATGTAGGGCCGCTCCTTGCTGCGGTAGGGCGGAAGCAGGGCCATGGATCGGCCGGTCTCCAGGTTTTTCAGGCCACGCTTCCAGGGAATCGCCTGTAACTCGATCGAGTAGTTGGGCGCGAGCTTCTTGCCGGCAAGTTTGAGCAAATCGACGTAGATGCCCTTGAGCTCACCATTCTCGACGTACGAGTAGGGTGCGTAGTCGTCGTCCGCCTCGATCACCACCTTCTGGATGGCCGTCGCGTGACCCAGGACGATGGCGCCCATCAGAAAACACACTACGCGCTTCATACTTCTTCAGTCGTCAGCGTTGACGTCGGCTTGTTTGTGTCAAATGCTCGCGGTGCGTCAAAATGGACGAGTTCCACCGCAGCTTCCAACGGGGTCAATGATAGGGCAGTCCGCCGCGAGAGGATCAATGGTGATCCGACAGGGTGATTCGCCGCACTCCCGTCGCGAGCGCTTACTGACAACGGAGTCTACGTGAGGTCTTGATGCAGCACATTCTTGTCTACGCCGACTCCCTGGCCTGGGGCATCGTCCCCGGCACGCGCCAGCGCCTGGCGTTCGAGCAGCGTTGGCCCGGCTTCATGGAGGCCGGTCTGAACACGGCGGGTCGGTCAGTCCGCGTGATCGAGGACTGCCTCAACGGCCGGCGCACCGTGTGGGACGACCCCTTCAAGCCCGGCCGCAATGGCTTGCAGGGCTTGGCGCAATGCGTTGAGAGCCACTCGCCGCTGTCGCTGGTAATCGTGTCGCTGGGCACCAATGACTTTCAGTCCGTGCATGCCCACACCGCCTGGCATTCGGCCCAGGGTATGGCGACACTGGTCGGCGCAATTCGCCAGGCGCCAATTGAGCCGGGCATGCCGGTGCCGCCGATTCTGATTCTGGCGCCGCCGCCCATGGGCGAACCACGGGGCGCCATTGCGCCGAAGTTCGAGGGTGGCCAACAACGCTGCGTCGGCTTAGCCGCAGCCTACCAGCGGGTGGCCGCCGAGCTGGGTTGCCACTTCTTTGACGCGGGCAGTGTCACCCCAGCCAGCGCGGTGGACGGGATTCATCTGGACGCCGCCCAACATCGGACGCTGGGGCAAACGATGGTCAAGGTTGTGGCGGGGGTCATCGGCGCCTGATGGCCAGTGGTCGCGGTGCGGTTGCATTAGCGGTTGACCAGCACGATGCCGACGGCGACCAACGTGAGGGCGGCGATCAGTTGCAGGGACACGCCCTCATTCAGCCACAGTGCGCCAAACAGCAAGGCAAACACCGGCGTCAGGAATACAAACACCGACAGCCGGTTGGTCGGGTAGCGGCCCAGCATCCACATCCAGGTCAGGTAGCTCGCAAAGGCCCCCACCACCGTTTGCAGCAGCAGGGACATGCTGGCAAAGAAGCCGAATTGCCAGACCCAGGTCTCGCCCAGCGCCAGCGACAACCAGGGCAGCGTGACGGCGCTCACCGCCACCTGGTAGAACAACAGTTTTTCCGGTGTCACACGGGTCAGGTTGGAGCCGCGTATGGCCACTGTGGTCAGGCCCCAAAACAGACCGGCCAGCAAACCTAGCAGTTCACCGGTCCAGTGTGTTCCGTCGGCGCTGCCGCTGAGCCGCTCGCTCATCGCAAACACTACCGCGCCAAACGCCAGCGCCAGACCCAACCACTGCACGGTACGCAGCCGCTCGTGGCTGACAAACAGTGGCAGGAACACCGCCACCCAGAACGGCGAGGTGTACAGCAGAATGGTCAGGCGCGAGGCACTGGTGAACTGCAGGCCGATGTAGATGCAGGCAAACTCGGCGGCAAACAGCGCGCCCACCAGCAGGCCGGCCTTGAGCGAACCATCGCGGGCAAACAGCGCCACGCCGCGCCACTGGCACCACAACCACAACAAGGCGGTGGCACCGGCAAAACGCAGCGCCGCCTGGAACACCGCAGGCATCAGGGGCAGCGTGGCCTTGACCAGCACCTGCTGAAAGCCCCAGAACAGACAGCAGGCCAGCAGCAGCCCAATCGCCAACGCGTCAAGGTGCGTCTTGCGGGTGCGCATCGATGAAGGTATCGCCTACAGCGGGTGCTCAGCGTAGAACTTGCCGCCGTGGTAGAGCAGCGGCGACTCGCCGTGGGCGTGGCTACAGCGCTCCACCTCTCCGACAAAGATCACATGGTCGCCCTCTTCGTAGCGACTGCGGTTGAAGCACTCAAAGGTGGCCACAGCCCCGGCCAGCAAGGGCGCGCCACTGGCTGAGGCAACAAACTCTACCTGCTCAAACCGGTCGCCGCTGCGTGCGGCAAACCGTCTTGCCAGTTCTTGCTGACCGGCGCCCAGAATGTTGATGGCGTAGTGCGACACGCTGCGAAACGCCGTCATCGAGCGGGCGCTGTGCGACAAACTCCACAACACCAGAGGCGGTGCCAGCGACACGGAGTTGAAGGAATTGGCCGTCAGCCCGACCAGCTTGCCATCGCTGGTGCGCGCCGTGACGATCGTCACGCCGGTGGCAAACATGCCCAGCGCGGCGCGAAACTCGGATTGCGAAAAAGTGGGCGCTTGCGCCGAGCGACCGATAGCATGTGCAGGCATGGCCGCAATTTACCCCAGTTTGCGCAGCCGATCTGAAGCGCACGCGACGACCCTTCGCAATGGCGGCTTACCGCATCACTGTCTTACGCTGGGGCGCACTTAGCCGGTCATGAAGCCCATGTCAGTCGGGTAGTCGGGTCGCCCCGCCGCTGCTCCAAAGTGCTTGAGATTGGGCAGGATCCCGGCCAGCTCGCTGTCTGCCACGCCAAACCACCGTGCCAGCGTGGCGGCGTACTGGTCGACGGACGTGCTGGGTAGCAGGCGGCCCTGACCGACGTGCCATTGGTCGTCGGGGGCGCTGGTGCTGGCCACGCTGACTGGGGGCGCGCTGCCATAGAAAGCCTTGCCCTTGACGGCGCCGCCCACCATGATGTGGTGGCCGCCCCAGCCGTGGTCGGAGCCGTCGCCGTTCGATGCGAGCGTGCGGCCAAAATCGGAAGCGGTGAAGGCGGTGACCTTGTTGGCCACCCCCAGCGTGACGGTCGCCTCGTAGAACGCGGTCATGGCTTCACTCACCCGGTCCATCAACACCGGTTGCTGCGAGATCAGGTTGTCGTGCAGATCAAAGCCGCCCAGGGACACCAGAAACACCTGGCGCTTGTTGCCCAGTGCGGCGCGACCGGCGATCAGGCGCGCCACCATCTTGAGCTGCGACGCCAGCGAATTGCCACTGAAGGTGGCCGGCATGGGCTCCAGAAACGGTGCCACGCCACTGCTGGCGGTGCTGGCCAGTACCGAGGTAATCTGGGATTCTGAGGTCACCGTGCGCTTTACGACCTTGTTGTATTCGTTTTCTAGTGTGTGCGCGCGCGGCTCCTGGATCAGGCTGGTCAGCGCGTCTTTGACCGCATTGGAGCCGTAAACACTGCTCTTGACGCCCTTGATCGCCACCGCCCCGCTGGTGCTGACCTGGTAACTCAGCGCGCTGTCGCCAGACAAAAACACCGCGTTGCCAGTCACCGAGATGCAGGTGAACAGGCTGTTGCTGTTGCTCGACAGGGCCAGGTCGCCCAGGTTGCCGCCCCAGCCGATAGTGGAGCCCTCGGGCGAGGACGACTGCCAGATCGACTGCTGGTCGTTGTGGGAGAACAGCTTGGGCGGCAGTGGGTAGGTCACGCGGTTGCCGCTGTTGTACTGGGTGCGGGTCAAGGGCACCACCAGTGGCCCCACATTGAGTTGTACCGCCGCCTTGCCGGTATTGAACAGTGACGCCAAACCGGTCATGGCCGGGTGCAGCGCGTACTGGCGGGCATTGGCCAGCGCGACAGTGGGGTTGAGCAGGGTGGCGGCCAATTCCGACTTAGCCAGCGCAATGCCGCCGGCGCTTTGCCCCGAGCCGCCGCCGCGCACCGCGCTGTACAGGTTGTAGCTCGGGTCGTCGTAGGTGATCACGGTGTTGGCGTAGTCATTACCACCGTACAGGAATACACACACCAGCGCCTTGTAGTCATTGGGATCGCTGGGGTTGACGTTGAAGGCAGCGGCCCCGCCCAGCGCGGCCAGGTTCAGCGCCATCGGCAAGGCGGTGCCGGTCAGGGCCAGTTGTCCGGCGCGGCGCAGAAAGGCGCGCCGGGTGTGAAGGTGGGGTTGCAGCAGGTACATGGGTTTCCTTCACTTCTGGGCAAGGTACTCGGGGCAGGCCATCACCAGCAGCACTGCAGCGGCCACGCGATTGAGCTTGGCCGATGTCGAGCTGGTGCTGGTCACGGCGTTGGCGTTGAGGGCGTTGACAATCAGCGTCTGAGTGGCGTTGGACAATTGCCCGGCGCACAGGAGCAAGTTGAGGCGGGCTACCAGGGCGCTGGCATCGGTGACCAGCCCCAGTTCACTGGTGTAGGCGGCCTTGAGGTCCGAGTTGATGCCGTTCTGGATCACGTTCTGGATGTAGTTGAGGTAACCCCCGACGCTGCTCTCGCTGACAATTTGAAACTCGGGTGCCACTGATTGCATGGCTGTCAGCGCCGAGGAGGGCGGCACATAACCGGGCCGGAAGTAGTTGAACACCGAGGGCGAGCGCAGCGGGCTCTGGCTGAGCTGCGTGGCCGGGTTGCTGAGGTCGCCAATCTTCCAGGTGCCAGCGGTGGAAGTCAGGCCGAAGGTGCGACCCCATTGCACCAGGCGCAGCATCGGCTCGCGCAGCTTGCCAAACAGCGGCTGGCTCAACCCCTTGGCGTTGCGGGCTTCATCGTCGAGAAGGATCGCCTTGAACATGGACTTCAAGTCACCGCGCACGCCCGCGCCATTGTTGTTGAAGACCGCCGCTACCCGCGCCACATAGCCATAGCTGGGGTTGCTGGTGACCAGCCGTTGAATCATCTGCTTGCCAATGAAGGGTGCCACGTTGGGGTGGTTGAACAAGGTGTCCAGCGCGGTCTTGAGCGCCTGCGGCCCGGGCGTTCCGGCGGCAATGGTGGTGCCCAGAAAGCTTGCCGCCAGGGTCGAATGGTCGCTGGGCTTGAACGACATCGGCAAGCGCGTGAACGCCGTGTTGGGTACCTTGCGCCCGCCGTCCACGATGGTGTCGACGTTTTGACTCTGGTCGAAGTCGTATCCGGTGAAGACGCGCGCCAGGTTGGAGACATCACTGGCGGTGTAGGTCTCCAGTTTGTTGCCCAGGTTGTCGCGATGCTCGGCGCCACTCAGGTCCATGCCAAACAGGCCAATCGAGAACAACTGCATCACTTCACGCGCGTAGTTTTCGTCCGGTTGGCGCCCAGAAGAGTTCTCTTTCTTGTTGCCTTTGGTGTTGAGGTAGTAACCCATGGCCGGGCTGAGGGTCACTTCCTCCAGCAGCGTGCGGTAGTTGCCAAAGGCGTTGCCAACCAGGATGTCCCAGTAGTGCGCCATGGCGTGGCTGCGCCAACTGAAATCCAGGCCGGAGAGCGAGACCACAAAGAACTCGGACAAGGCCAGCGCCACCCGCTTGCGCAGCGCATCGGGCGCCGTCATCAATTGGTTCCAGATCATGTAGTCGCCGGGTGCGCTGCTGTCGTAGTATTTGTTACTGTCGACCGTCCCGTAGCCATTGGCGGTGAGCCAGTCCCAGCCCTTGGTGCCCCGGGGGGCATTCAACTGTTCGTCCAGCCAGGCGGCGTAGCCCTTGGCACGCACGGCGGCAATCTCGGCGTCGGATGCCGAAAACTGTGCCTGCAACAGAAAGCGCGCGGCCTCGGCATCGTTGGCGGGAAACGCGTTGGGCGTGTCGGGGTAGATCGCCGAGGCGAAGTCGGCCAGCGTGCCAATGCGGGTCAATACACCGTCGCTGACCGGTCCCAGCAGGTAGATGTCCTGACCGGCCACGCCGATGAAGTTGCCGTTGGGGTAGGCCCGAAACACATACCCATCGCCTGACAGCGTCGGCTGGTGGCCCGGAAAGAAGCTGGAGAAATTGGTTTCCGCCCAATTCATGAAGGCTTCAGAATCGGGCACCCTGGCCGCAGCCATGCTGCTGTGGGCCGAGCCAACCCGCAGCAAGGAAGAGTCGGACACGGCCGATTGCAGGTTCGAGAACGCCTGCGGCGCGCTGTCATCCCCGCCGCCGCACGCGCTGAGCGCCACTGCCGCCAAACCGACTGTGGTTAGCGTGCCAATCGGTGTGGTGGCAAGAGGAGTGGCGGGTGGCGTTGCGCGACGCTCGATTGCGGTCACAACGTCAGCATCGTTTTGAAATTCATCGGGAGTTGCCATGCTCGTTCCTCGTTGGCGCAGCGCCGCACCGGACGCATGCACCGATGGTAGGCCAGTGCTATGGCCGTGACCATCAACTTTGCAAACCGTTACGCACTGTCAAGTACGCGTCACACGCGCTAAACGGACCCGGGTTGGCGCGCCGCTGAGTAGCCGATGTCAGGACTTGCTGGCTTGGCGCAGCAGATCGCGTGTCCTGATTGCCTCTAGCCGGGCCTGCGCCGCAAAGTCATCACCGGAGGAGGCGTACAGAATGGCGCGCGAGGAGTTGACGATGATGGGCGAGATGGTCTGCCCATTGAAGGCGCGCCAGCCGGCCTTGACCGTAGCCATGGCGTCGCCGCCCTGTGCCCCCACGCCAGGCACCAGCAATGGCAGGGTGGGTGCAATGGCCCGCACCGTGGCCAGCTCTGAGGGGTAGGTGGCTCCGACCACTAGGCCGAGTTGGCCGTTGAGGTTCCACGGTCCTTGCGCGAGTCTGGCAATGTGCTCGTACAACAGTGGCTCACCGGCAACGCTGGAGAGCCGCTGCGACTGCAGGTCGTCGCCGCCCGGGTTGGAGGTGCGGCACAGCAGGAAGACACCCTTGCCTTCGTATTTGAGATAGGGCATTACCGAGTCAAAACCCATGAAGGGTGACAGCGTGACGGCGTCGGCGCCGTAGCGCTCGAAGGCTTCGACCGCGTACTGTTCGGCGGTGCTGCCGATGTCGCCGCGCTTGGCGTCCAGGATCACCGGCACGCTGGGCGCGGTGCGCCGGATGTGGGCGATCAGCCGTTCCAACTGGTCTTCCGCACGGTGCGCCGCGAAGTAGGCGATCTGCGGCTTGAAGGCGATCACCAGATCGGCCGTGGCGTCCACGATGGCGCAACAGAAGTCACCAATTTTGCCGGAGTCGTCGCGGTAGGGAGCGGGAAACTTGGCCGGGTCCGGGTCCAGGCCCACACACAGCATCGAGTCATGTTGACGCTCGGCGTCGCGCAGCATGTCGGTAAAGGTCATGGCGGTCATTCTAAGTTCTTGCGGGACAGGCCACAGCGCAGTGGCGCAGTGTCCCCAACTGATCAGGCGTCGCTTTTTTGGGATGCGTCCAGGGCGGCCATCGCCAGACACAGGTCGGCCCAGGCCTTGGCCTTGTCGGCCTGGCTGCGCAGCAGGTAGGCGGGGTGGTAGCTCACCACCACCGGGATGCCGTTGTAGCGGTGCACCTGGCCGCGCAGTTTGCCCAGCGGGACGTTCGCGACCTCGGGCATGCTGGCTTGCAGCAGGGACTGGGCGGCGAATCGCCCCAGCGCCAGAATCAGCCGGGGTTGTACCAAGGCGATTTCCTGTTGCAGGTGCAGCGCGCACGAGGCCAGGTCTTGCGCCGTCGGATTGCGCGGCGTGGCGGGTCGGCACTTGACGATGCTGGTGAGATATGCGCCGCCTAGACCACTGGCGCCGCGGCGCGCGTTGATCGCTTTGAGCATGTTGTCCAGCAGTTGCCCGCCCGCTCCCACGAAGGGCTGGCCTTCACGCTCTTCGAGCTCCTGCGGCGGCTCTCCGACGACCAGCCAGTGCGCCTGCCCCTGATCTGGCGCGGCACCCAACACCGCCGCGCTGCGACCGGCGCACAATCCGCACGCCTGGCAACTGGCGATGGTCTGCCTCAGCACCGGCCAGCTCATGGGCGCGCCATCGGTTTTCACCGGCTCAAGGGTCGTGGCGCTCGGCTTCGAGGCGGTTGTGGGTGCCGACGCGCCGGCTGGCGTCACGGGTACCGCGCTGACACGCCGCGGGGCGGGCGCAGGTGCAAGCGCAGTCAGGTGGCGCACCGTGGTTGGTGCCGGCATCACTTCGGTCGGCGGACGCTGCCAGACACGCACCCCCATCTCGGCCAGCATGGCGCGTTGTCGCGGATCCAGGTTCAGGCTCATGGGTGGGGATTCACAGGGGCAGGTTCATCACGATCGCGTCTTCGCGCGTGTTGTTGCTGCCGGGGTAATAAGCGGTGCGCCGACCGACGGGCCGAAAGCCGTGGCTCTCATAGACCTGCAGTGCGCGTGCATTGCCGATGCGCGCCTCCAGCCACAACCACTGGGCGCCTTGCCCGCGCGACCAGATGCCCAACGCATCGAGCATGACCCGCGCCCAGCCCTGGCGCTGGTGGGCCGGCGTCACCGTGATGTTGAGCAGATGCACTTCATCGACCCCCTTCATGGCCACGAAATAGCCCAGCAAGGTCTCCTCGGCCAGCAACAACTGCGCCTGGTAGCCTGATTTGAGTGCATCGTCAAAATTGACGCGCGACCAGGGGTGGGCGTAAGCCTGCTGCTCGACCTGGAGCACGGCATCAAGCCGGTGTGCTTCAAGCGGCTCGAAGCGGGCCTCGGCGGGCTTGAGGATGGCATTCATGGCAGCAGGGCTCCGGTCGCGGCAAGTGTGCGTTCGAGCATTCGCTCATGCGTGGTCTTGGCGACCTTGTCCCGGATGTAGCGCGGCAGCGCCAGGGCCGGCTCGACAGCTGCGCCCTGCGCCAGCAACTGCGGTGCCAGGCGCAACATGGCGCTGGCGGTGGGCAGCACGGTCAAGCCCGCGCGTGCGGCGGCTGGCAAACGCGACCCATAGGCCTGCCACACGTTGCCGGCCAGCAGCCAGCCGGGTTGTAGCACCAGGTCTTCGGGCCGTATCAGGCTGAAGTCCTCCAGTTGGGTCCACTGGCGCTCGGCATAGCGGTAGTGGCCTGCATACACCTCGTCCATGCGGGCATCAAGCAGGCTCAGCACCTGCAGCGTCAGGGCCTGCGGGGCGTGCGCGTAGCGTGCTTCCTCGGCCACCGCCAGCAGCGTGTCCACCGGCAGCAACGGGACGGCGCGAGCGCCCAGCCGGTGGGCCGCCGCGCCAAAGGCCAGGCCCTGTGCCACTGAGCACGCGGTGCGCAGGCCAGTGAACGACCCTGGCCCGCAGCCAAAGGCAATGGCATCAAGCTGGCCAACCGATAGCCCGGCTTGCGCCAGCAGGGACTGGATCACCGGAATCAGGCGCGTGGACGTCTGCGCGCCACCCGGCTCGTTGTGCTGCCAGACCTGAAGGCGCCCATCGATCAGGCGTTGAACCGCAATCGACAGGGTTTCGGTGCTGGTGTCCAGGGCAAGCAGTTGCATGGCTCGCATTGTAGGCTTTGGTGCACCCCGGGTATTGATGCCGTATGCACCCGAAATGCTACTGTTTCGATAGCTAATGAGCGTTGACCAGAAACGATTCAGGGTGTATTGAGGCTCGACACAGGGGTGATGACGGCCGGTAGGGGCGCCGCCGTCGCGCGGCGCACGCCAAACACGATGCCACCGGTTACCAAGGCCAACCCTGCCAGCAGGTGCCAGTGCAGCGGCTCGCCCAGGAACATGACTGCCGCCAGCGCCGACAGGCCCGGCACCAGCGCGGTGATCATGGTCGAGCGCACTGGCCCGTAGTGTCCAATCATCTTGGTGAAGGTGATGCCCGAGATCACGACGGAGCCGACCCCCTGGAACACCATCTGGAAAACAATGTCGCCCAGCGGCGCGGTCAGGAATCGGCCCGGCACGGCGTGCAAAAACAACAGCAGCAGGTAGCTGGGCACGTAGGCAACAAAAGCAAAGGCGGTGATGGCAATGGTGGCCCGCACCGCGTCCAGGGCGTGGCGACGCACCAGCACGCTGTAGATCGACCAGCAAAACGCGGCGGTCATGAACAGCAGGTCGCCCTTCCAGACCTCGCCGCCACCCAGCGCGTGCAGCAGGCTGGAACCACCCACCAGCAAGTCGCCGGCCACGATCAGGGCCAGGCCCATCACCCGCGCTCGCGTTAGTCTGTCGTGCAGCACCACCACCGCCAGCAGGGCTGTCCACAAGGGCAGACTGCCCGGCATCAGCACCGAGGCGTGCGCGGCCGGTGCAAAACCAAAGCCACTGTAGGCCAGCGGCGCATACAGCAAGCCGCCAAACAGGCCAACCGTGACCGTCTCGCGCAGGGGCAGGGGCGACAGGCCCAGCAGCGAGCCCTTGAGGCGCTGTTTGCGCACCAGCCACCAACCCCAGGGCAACAGGATCAGGCTGGCGCCCAGGATGCGCGCCAAGGCGATGTCGAATGGGTTGAGGCTGGGCTGGCGGCTGGGATCGGCCGAGGCGCGGGCAATCACAATGAAGGCAGTCCAGATGACCACGGTGATCAGGGCGGATGCAAGGCCCACGGTCTTGGGCGACAGCCTCTTGAAGAAACGCATGGTCGGATTATCCTGGCCCGCGTCCAGGCGAGCCACGGGCAGGGTTGTAGACTCGCTGGCATATGTCTTGTCGTACGGTTGCGCCCTGTTGGCGATCGGCCCTGCTGCTCGGTATCGGGCTGTTGGTGGCTGTGTCGCAGCCGCTGCGGGCGCAGCCGCTGCCGGCCGAGTTCGAGGCGGCCTTGCAGCGCGCGAAGTTGCCGCGTGAGTCCGTCGCCGTGCTGGTGGTGGACGCTGCTGGTGGTGCGCCGCCGCGCCTGAGCCACCGCGCCAATGTGCCGCTGAATCCGGCTTCCGTCATGAAGTTGGTGACCACCTATGCCGCGCTCGACACGCTGGGCCCTGCTTTCATGTGGAACACACCGGTGTTCGTGGAAGGCGCGGTGCGCGACGGCACCTTGTATGGCAATCTGTACATCTTGGGCCAGGGCGACCCCAAGCTGGTGGTCGAGCGCCTGTGGTTGCTGTTGCGCCGGGTGCAGGGCCTGGGGGTGCGCCGCATTGCGGGCGACATCGTGCTCGACCGCAGCGCCTTCGAAGTAGGACCACAGGACCCGTCCGACTTCGACGGCGAGCCGCTGCGACCCTACAACGCCGCTCCCGACGCGTTGTTGCTCAATTTCAAGTCGGTGGTGATGACTTTTGTGCCCGATTTCGCCGCCAATACCGCGCAGGTGAGCTTCGAGCCACCGCTGGCGGGCGTTCAGATGCAGTCCAGCGTGGCGCTGTCCAATGCGGCATGCAACGACTACCGGGCCACCTTGAAGGCCGACTTCAGCGATGCCACGCGGATCGGGTTTGGTGGTGCTTACCCGGCTGCCTGCGGCGAGCGGACCTGGTCGGTCGCCTACGCTGACCCCAAGAGCTATGGCGTGCGCGCCGTCGAAGGCCTGTGGCGAGAGATGGGCGGCAAGCTGGTCGGCACGGTACGCGAGGGGCGGGTGCCGGCACCGGGTGGCGTGTTGCCCCGGCCAGCCTTCGAACTGGCCTCGCCGAGCCTGGCCGAGGTGATTCGGGACATCAACAAGTACAGCAACAACGTGATGGCGCAGCAGCTGTTTCTGACCCTGAGCCTGCCGCAGCGCGGCGAAGGCCAACCGATCGTGCCAGGCGTGGCCACACAGCAAGCTTCGCGCGAATTTCTGCAGCGCTGGTGGCAGGCGCGCATCGGTGGCGACGACGCGCCAATCCTGGACAATGGCTCGGGCCTGTCGCGTCACGAGCGCATCAGTGCCAACGCCTTGGCGCGCTTGCTGCAAACTGCCTACCGCTCGCCCCAGATGCCCGAGCTGATGGCCTCGCTGCCCATCACCGGCGTTGATGGCACATTGCGCCGCGCCCGTGTCAAGACCGCTGGCAGCGCGCACCTCAAGTCGGGCAGCCTGCGCGACGTGACCGCGCTGGCCGGCTACGTCCATGCTCGCAGCGGCAAACGCTACGTGCTGGTGGCCGTCGTCAATCATTCCCATGCCAACGCAGCGCGGCCGGCCATGGACGCGCTGATCGACTGGGCGACCAAGGACAACTGATGCAACTGATCGACTGGCTCGGCTACGCCGCAGCGCTGCTGACCACCGCCAGTTTCCTGCCGCAGGCCTGGCACACCTTCACCACGCGTGATGTCAGCGGCATCTCGCTGGGGATGTACAGCGCGTTCACCGCGGGCATCGCCTGCTGGCTGGCCTATGGCTGGCTGCTGGGCGCCTGGCCGATCGTGATTGCCAACACCATCACGCTGGCGCTGGCGGCGGCCATCCTGTTCATGAAGCTGCGTTTTCGCTGAGCATTCTCTCAAGCTCCAATGCTTGTCCGGGCGCGGCGTGGTCTAGAGGCTGGCGCCCAATTGCGAGAGGTGATCTCAGTAGTTACCCCGTGACGGCCCTCAGGCTTTGTCACTAACATGATGAGTCTGAAAATAGCACGACCGTTCTATTTTCTTCCTGCCGCTGCTTTCAGCCTCAACACTTTTGGAGAATCGGATGACTTATTTCAAGGCTTCATGGGCCGCGCTGGGCGCGACGCTTCTGGTCGCAGCTTGCGGCGGTGGGGACGGGGGTCCAAAGGGCACCCAGGACGCCAATCCGGCGCGCGGCGCGCTGATGCAAAGCCCACCACCACGCATCACCTCGATGACGGCGGCAGACTTCACCGCCATTCTCACGGCCAAGCAGCCCAGCTTGCTGCAATTGGCAGGCACGCCGACTTGCGGCGTGGACGTGCAGTACATCCAGTACGGCACCGTAGGCGCAGTGGGCGAGGCCACCAACGCCTCCGGCGCCCTGATGGTGCCCACCGGCAGCGCTGCCAACTGCACCGGCGCGCGCCCGATCGTGCTTTATGCCCATGGCACCAACATCACCCGGCGCTACAACCTGGCCGATTTCTCCGACAGCACCAACCCGGCCTATGGCGAAGCGGTGTTGCTCGCGGCGCTGTACGCGGCGCAGGGCTACATCGTGGTTGCGCCCAACTATGCGGGTTATGACAGTTCACCACTAAGTTACCACCCCTACCTGAACGCGGATCAGCAGTCCAAGGACATGATGGACGCCTTGAGCGCCGCCAAGAAGGCCCTGCCGACGCTGCTCAACCCAACCACCGCCAGCGCCAAGCTCTTCATCTCGGGCTACTCGCAGGGCGGCCACGTGGCGATGGCCACGCATCGCGCGATGCAGGCCGCCGGCATTCCGGTTACGGCTTCGGCGCCGCTGTCGGGCCCCTACGCCCTGGCTGCGCAGTCCGACGCCACCTTCTATGGCAACGTGAATGCCGGTGGCACGGTGTTCTCGCCGCTGATCTTCACCAGCTTCCAAAAAGCCTACGGCAACATCTACACCACGCCGTCTGACATCTATGAGAGCGCCTACGCCACCGGCATCGAGACCTTGCTGCCAGGCACCTATGACTACGCCACGGTGTTTGCCAGCGGCAAACTGCCCCAGTTGGCGCTGTTTAGCAGCACGCCTCCGGCGCCTGCATTTGCCGCCATCACGCCGCCAACCGGCACGGGGCCCACTGACGCCTTGTTTGCGGCCGGCTTCGGTACCGGCAACCTGATCAAGAACAGCGCACGCCTGGCCTACTTGATGGATGCCGCAGCCAATCCGGACGGCGTAGTGCCGACCTTCACCACCGGCGCGCCAGCAGTCAACCCACAGAGCACCGTGCGTCAGGCTGCCAAGAAGAACGACTTGCGTGGCTGGACCCCCGCCGCCCCCATGTTGCTGTGCGCCGGCAATGGCGATCCCACGGTGTTCTACAGCCTCAATACACAGCTGATGGGTTCGCTGTGGGCGGGCTTGCCAGCGGGCCTGGTGACGGTACTTGACGTCGACACCGCACCTACCGGCGCGTCCGATCCCTTTGCCGCCGCCAAGCTAGGTTTTGCCCAGGCCAAGGCTGCCACCGCAGCGGCTGCGGGTGCCAACGCTGCACAAGCCGTCACCGCTGCCTACCACGGTGGTCTGGTGCCGCCTTTCTGTAACGCCGCGGCACGTGGCTTCTTCTCGCAGTTCTAACCCGAGACATTGCCGGACAGACCGGCGCGAATCGCCGGACTGTCCTCTCAACATTGATATGGAGCTATCGTCATGAAACACACACTTCTTTGCGCAACCGCCGCGGCCGCCCTGGCGCTTGGCGCCAGCAGCAGCGCCTTGGCCCAGGCCACGACCATCAAGCTGGGCTTGCTCAATGCCCAACCCAACTCGACAGCGACGGCCATCAACGGGCCGTTCTCACCGGTCGACGCACTCAGTCTGGACGTCAAGAGCAAATCCACCCTGTTCTTCAGCGCCTCGCGCGAGATCAACGACAACTGGGAAGTCGAACTGTCCGGGGGACTACCGCCCACGCACGATGTGGCCGTGGTGGTGCTCAAGCCGACGTCGGTGCCGCCCAGCGTGGCAGCGCAGGACGGCGCCATTGGCGCCAAGGTCCGCCAGGTTGCGCCCACACTGTTTGCCAATTACAAGTTCGGCGACAAGACGAGCCAGGTTCGCCCCTTTGTGGGTCTTGGCGTGAACTACACCGTGTTCGACAAGGCTGATTCCACGGCGGTGGGCGACGCCATCAATGGCGGACCGACCACGCTCACGCTGGAAGACTCTGTTGGTCTGGCGCTGCAAGCCGGTGTCACCGTCAAGTTGGGTGGCGCCTGGTCGATCACGGGTGCACTGGCCACGGCGCAGGTCAAGACCAAGTTGCTCACCAACACGTTGGGTATCGAGCGCCGCGCTGACATCAAATTCAGCCCGGCCGTGTTCATTGTCTCGGCGGGTTACAGCTTCTAGCCCTGGCGCCGGTCAAGCGGCAACGAAAAGCCGACCTCAGGGTCGGCTTTTTGCTGAGTTCCCTTCAAGAGCCCGGCCGTCGTGGACTGGTACCTTGAAGTTTGCCGCGGCACGCGGGCGAATCGCGGCAAGCCCGGCCTTGATGACCTATGGCGTTCGCGGCAACACCGCCGTCGCCTCCAGCTCGATCTTGCCGGGGTTGTCCAGCAGGTCGGACACAAAGATCATGCTCATCGCGGGATAGTGGTTGCCCATGCGCTTGCGCCAGATCGCGCCGAGCTCGCGCCGCGCTGCCATGTAGGCGGGTTTGTCGCAGCAGTAGGCGGTCATGCGGCAGATGTGCTCGCCTTTGGCGCCGGCCACTGCCAGAATGTCCAGGATGTTGGCCAGTGCCTGGTCGAACTGCGGCGCGATGGCTTCGGACTGGAAGCGTTGCTGCGCGTCCCAGCCGACCTGGCCGGCGACGAAGATGATGCGCCCGGCGTCGACCGCAATGCCGTTGGAGTAGCCGATGGGCGGCGCCCAGCCTTCGGGGAGTAGTGTTTGCATGAGAGTCTCCGTTTGTGTTTGGTGTCAAAGGGCTATGCGCCTACGCAGGCGTGAGGGTGGCACCGTCATTCGCCGCGCGATCCATCATCGTTTGCCGCAGGGTGGATCGCCCTGCTTGGATGTATCTCGTCGTAGCGTGGTGGGTCGGGGTCATGGTCCCAGTTACTGTCGGGCTGCGGTACCTTTTGCATCCAGGCTTTGACCAGCTCCACGTGTTCGCGCTCTTCCTGCTGCAACTCGAGTGCTGCCTTGCGCACCGACTCGACCGTGGTCACGCTGGCCAGGTGGGCGAAGAAACGCTCAGCGCGCTGCTCGTTGGCCAAGGCCAGTTGCAGCACGTGCCAGGGCTGCATCAGGTAGTGGACTTCGTCAATGGCGGGCGTTTCTGCCGCCTCGAATCCTTCGAACACCGAGGCAAGGGTGCGCGCGGGGGCTTGGGTCCAGCCCATCTCGGTCATGATTTGCGCGGCGTGTTTGCCCTCGACCACGGCCATTTTTCTAAACCACTCACCCACCTCAGGGCTGTTGTGGGTTTCCATCATGTCGGCAAACTCGTTGTAGCGTTGGACCGCGTCGAGCTCCATATGCAAGGCTTGCGCCATGAACTCGTCCAGGGTGGTGGGCACCGAGGGTGTGCCGGGTGCGGCGGGGCTGTTCATAGTGCGAACTCGCTTTCCAAATCGGCCACGGTCTTGCGCGGCTGGCGCACGCTGCTCGGGTAGGGCGCACGGTCACCGGCGTACAACACGCCGATGTTGAAGCCATCGTCGGTCATCAAGCGGCGCGCGGCGCGTGCGGCGTCGTCGGTGGGTTCCACCGGCGCCGGGTGCACCAGCTTGCGCCACTCGCGCTGCTCGGGGCGAAAGGTGACGCACGGGCTCAGGATTTCGACGAAAGAAAAGCCCGGGTGCTTCATGGCCTGGGCGATGATGGCCGCCGTGCCGTTGAGGTCGCCGGCAAAGGCGCGCGCCACGAAGTTGGCGCCCGAGGCCAGCGCCACCACAAGCGGGTGGAACACCCGCACACCGGTGCCGCCGGGTGAGAGCTTGGAGTCCCAGTCCGGCTCGGTGGTGGGGGAGGGCTGGCCCTTGGTCATGCCGTACACGTGGTTGTCCATCACCAGGTAGGTCATGTCCACGTTGCGCCGACAGGCGTGCAGAAAGTGGTTGCCGCCAATTGAGTAGCCGTCGCCATCACCACCGGCCACCAACACTTGTAGATCGGGCCGCGCCACTTTGAGGCCGGTCGCTGCCGCCAGCGAGCGGCCATGCACGCCGTGAAAGCCGTAGCAGGTGGTGTAGGCCGGAATACGCGAGGAGCAGCCAATGCCCGAGACCACCGCGCAGTCTTTGGGAGCCACGCCCATCACGGCCAGCGCCTTGGTGACCGAGCTCAGCACGGTGTAGTCGCCACAGCCGGGGCACCAGATTGGCTTGTAGCTGGACTTGAAGTTGGCCGCGGTCAAGGGCGCGGGCGCGGCGCCGCAGGCAGACGGGGCTTCGTCGTGGACGGTGTCATTCATTGGGCGTTCCTCCAGTCAAGCAAGGCGGTTAACAATTCGCCTGGGCGCAGCGGCAGCGGCCCGGGGCGGTGGTAGCTTTGCGGTGATACGGGGAAGTCGTACCAGGCACGCAGGTAGCGGAACAACTGGGCGCCGTGGTTCTGCTCGATCACCAGGATGCGCCGGGCGCCCTGTACCGCGGCGGCCATCTGCTCGGGGCGGGTTGGCGCCAACAGGCGCAGGGCCACCAGCCGCAGGTCGATGCCCTGCGCCTTGGCGCGTGCCATGGCTTCACGCACCGCGCTGGTGGTGGAGCCAAAGGTGATGACGACCGCGTCGCCTTCGCCCTCGATGTCAGCCCAGTACGGACCGTAGTCAAACAGGTCGAGCTTGCGCTGGCGCTTGTCAAGTTGCAGCACGTGGTCGCGCGACTGGCTGCTGGGAATGCCAGCCTCGGAGTGCTCCAGCCCGTCGGCGGTGTAGGCCACGCCCTCGGTGCCGGGGATCGCCATCGGCGACACGCCCGAGGCTGTGTTGCGGTAGCGCTTGTAGTCTGGGGTGTTGGCCGCCGCGGTGAGGCGCTGGGCGCGGTAGCCGGCGTCCACCGGTTTGTCGATGATGGCGCGCGATTGGCCCATGAACTGATCAGACAGCACAATCGCCGGCGCTTGCAGCGACTCAGCCAGATGCACCGCCCATTGGGTGGCACCCAGGCAGTCGCCAATGGAGCTCGGCGCCACCACCAGCCGTGGCGCGTCGCCGTGCAGGCCGCTGACGGCAAACGACAAATCGCTTTGTTCACTCTTGGCCGGAATGCCGGTGCTGGGTCCGCCACGCATCACGTCTACGATGACCACCGGCACTTCGGAGGCTACCGCCAGGCCAATGGCTTCGGTCATCAGGGACAGGCCCGGCCCGGCGGTGGCGGTGATCGACGGTACCCCGCCATAGGAGGCGCCAATGATCATGTTGATCGAGGCCAGCTCGTCTTCGGCCTGCAGCAGCGTGCCGCCCACTTCCACCAGCTTGGGCGCCAGCCACTCCAGCACCTCGGTGGCCGGGGTGATCGGGTAGGCGGCGCAAAAGCGCACGCCGCCCTGGATGGCGCCAAAACCCGCCGCCTCGTTGCCGCTGATCATCCAGCGCGGCTTGGACTGTAGCGCCGTGGCCTGCAAGCGTGCCATGGCGCCGCCGCGCTCCAGCAGGCTGGTAGCGATCTCGGCGGCGGCCTGCGCGCCTGCGGCCACCGCCTGCAGGTTGGCCTCCAGCGTGTCGGGCTTCTTCCAGGACTCGCGTACTGCGTCCTGCAGCGCTTGCAAGGGCAGGCCAGCCAATGTGCCCGACAGGCCCAGCGCGATCATGTTGACCCAGGCGCCGGGAATCGCCTTGGCCATCTTCTTCATGCTCAAGGGGGCAAAACGCGCGCCGGTGGCCTTGAAGACCTCGGGCGCCTCGCCCTCGTCGGGGTCGCCAATCAGTACGCTGCGCGGGCCCAGCACAATCTCGTCGGCAAAACGGTTGACGTTCTGCCAGTCGATGGCCAGCAGCAAATCAAAGCCGTCGTCGAGCGAGCTCATGGCTTGCGGCCCCAGGCGCACCAGGGCTGCGGCCTCGCCGCCGCGTATCTGCGGGCCGCTGGTGCGCACCATCAGGCCGTAGGCGCCGGCCTTGGCCGCTGCGGCCAGCAAGACGGTGCCGGCGGTCATTACGCCGCTGCCGCCACTGCCGGCCAGCGCGATCGACACGCTGGTGGGCTGAGGGTTCGTTGGTATTGGCAAAGTGTTCTCCTGTCGTGTCATGCGGTCGATGCCGGTAGCCGATTTACCGCTAATGGATGACGAAGCTTTCGGGCCGAGTTTGACGCAGATCAGTAACTGCGCAAGTCATTCTGAAATAATTCTTCAAACAATCTTGGTATTTCAGTACCGTTATACGATAATAGTTCCAGCGCTCGATCCGGTCAAGCCCACAACCGGGCGAAACGCCGAACGTTTGAGACAAGACAAGGAGACCCAAAACATGAGCATCCAAGCCCACCGCTGGCAAATGACCAAGCCCGGCGAACCGTTTGATCGCGTCGCATTTGAAGCCACGCCGGGCGTGGGTGAAGTGGTGGTGGCCATTGCCGGCTGCGGCGTCTGCCACACAGACCTGGGTTACTACTACGACGGCGTGCGCACCAACTCGGCCTTGCCGCTGACCTTGGGCCACGAGATCAGCGGTCATGTGGTGGCGGCTGGCGCCGGTGCCGAAGGCTGGATTGGCAAGGCGGTGATCGTGCCGGCGGTGTTGCCCTGCGGCGAATGCGATCTGTGCCAGCGTGGCCTGCAGCCGATCTGCCGCGCGCAGAAGATGCCGGGCAACGACATCCAGGGTGGCTTTGCCTCACACATCGTGGTGCCGGGTCGTGGCCTGTGCGAGGTGGACCTGGCGCGTCTGGCCAAGGCCGGCCTGACCTTGCCGCAAGTGTCCATCGTGGCCGATGCGCTGACCACACCCTACCAGGCGGTGCGCCGCGCCGGTGTGGCGCCGGGCAGCCTGGCCATCGTGATTGGCGTGGGCGGCGTGGGCGGCTACTGCGTGCAGATTGCGCGCGCCTTCGGCGCCCAGGTGGTTGCCATCGACGTGGACGACGACAAACTCGCCGCCGTGGCGCAGCACGGCGCGGCGCTCACCCTCAACGCCCGTAACTTTGACGCCAAGGCCCTGAAGGCCGCCATCAATACGTTTGCCAAGCAGCAAGGTCTGCGCGGCACCGAGTGGCAGATCTTCGAGTGCTCGGGCACCGCAGCGGGCCAGTTGTCGGCCTATGGCTTGCTGGTGCATGGCGCCACGTTGTCGGTGGTGGGCTTCACCATGGACAAGGTGGAAGTTCGCCTGTCCAACCTGATGGCCTTTGACGCCCGCGCCCTGGGCAACTGGGGCTGCCCGCCCGAGTACTACCCAGCCGCGCTGGACCTGGTGCTGGACGGCAAAGTGGCGCTGGCGCCCTTTGTCGAACAACGCCCGCTGGACAGCATCAACGCTGTGTTCCCGGCCGTGCACCACCGCGAGATCAAAAAGCGTGTGGTGTTGACGCCGGCATAGATTGCCATGCTGCGCTCGCAATGACGTACTAACTACAACCCCTTGCCACACTTAGGAGCCCCCGCCATGACCGCCTCTCCCCGCGACTTCAAGAACCACGATCTGGTGGACGACATCTCCAAGCCCGGTGTGCGCTACGAAAAGCGCCCGGCCAAGCTGCCCGACGGCAGTGTGGTGCCGGGCTTGTTCAACGCCTGGATCACGCTGGACAACCCCAGCCAGTACAACTCCTACACCACCGACATGGTCAAGGGCGTGATCCTGGCGATGCGCGCTGCCTCCAACTCACGCGACGTCAACTGCGTGGTGTTCACCGGCGCGGGCGACAAGGCCTTCTGCACCGGCGGCAACACCAAGGAATACGCCGAGTACTACGCCGGTCACCCGCAGGAATACCGCCAGTACATGCGCCTGTTCAACGACATGGTGAGCGCCATCTTGCTGTGCGACAAGCCGGTGATCTGCCGCGTCAACGGCATGCGTATCGGCGGCGGGCAAGAGATTGGCATGGCCTGCGACTTCTCGGTGGCACAAGACCTGGCGCGCTTTGGCCAGGCCGGCCCCAAGCATGGCTCGGCCCCGATTGGCGGCGCCACCGACTTCCTGCCGGTGATCGTGGGCGCCGAGCGCGCCATGGCGGCTTGCGTGCTGTGCGAGCCCTTTTCGGCCCACAAGGCTTACCAAATGGGCATCCTGACCGACATCGTGCCCGCGCTCAAGGTGGACGGCAAGTATGTCGCCAACCCGCTGGTGGAAACCCAGCGCATGGTCGACGAGTTCGGCCGCAACACCTATGGCGAGGCCAAGACCGGCGACGCGGCCAAGGCCGGCAAGGCGGTGATGGCCAGTGGCACGGTGGACCTGTCGATGCTGGACGCCCGGGTCGAAGAGCTGTGCGCCAAGATGCTGCTCACCTTCCCCGACTGCACCACCAAGACCATCGAAGAGCTGCGCAAGCCCAAGCTCGAAGCCTGGGACAAGAACAAAGAGAATTCGCGCGCCTGGCTGGCCCTGAACATGATGACCGAGGCGCGCGCGGGCTTTACCGCCTTCAACGAAGGCACCAAGGAAGACCGCGAGGCCGACTTCGTGCTGCTGCGCCAGAAGCTGGCCGCGGGCCAGAGCTGGGTTGGCCCGCTGCACGATGAGATTCAGCCCAAGGCCAAGCGCAAGTCCTGAGACCTTGTGGGAAAGACCGCCGCTACACGCAGTGAACAAGCTTTGTCCCCAACAGCTCAAGGCACCCTCATGACTGACACCTCCCCCCTCAAAGTCTGGCTGGACCGCGACGGCGCCCTGTTGCGCCTGCGCCTGTCCAGACCCAAGGCCAACATCGTCGACGCGGCCATGATCGCCGCCCTGCATGCCGCCCTGGACGCTCACCGCAACACCCATGGCCTGCGCGGCGTGCTGCTGGATGCCGAGGGCAGCCACTTCAGCTTTGGTGCCAGCGTCGAAGAACACGTGGCCGAGCGATGTGCCGGCATGCTGGCCGCGCTGCATGCGCTGATCATCGCCATGGTCGAGTTTCCGGTGCCCATCCTCACCGCCGTGCGTGGCCAATGCCTGGGTGGCGGGCTGGAAGTGGTGCTGGCGGGCGGACCGATCTTTGCCACGGCGGATGCCAAGCTGGGCCAGCCCGAGATGATGCTGGGCGTGTTCGCGCCCGCTGCCTCGTGCCTGCTGCCCTACCGCGTCAACCAGCCCACCGCCGAAGACCTGCTGTTCTCGGGCCGCTCGCTCAGTGGCGAGGAGGCGCGTGTCGCTGGCCTGGTGCAGGTGGTCGCGGATGACCCCGAGGCCGCCGCGCTGGCCTACTTTGATACCCACCTCGCGCCCAAGAGCGCCGCCGCACTGCAGTGTGCCGTGGCCGCCGCGCGGGGCCCCTTGATTCGCGTCCTGCGCGCGCGTCTGACCGAGGTTGAGGGCCTGTACCTCAACCGCCTGATGAAAACCCGCGATGCCAATGAAGGGCTGGCAGCCTTTCTTGCCCGGCGCGCACCAACCTGGGAGCATGTTTGATGTCACCGACCACCCCCGTCCAGCAAATTGTCGCGCGCTGCGAAGCGTTGTTTGAAGACCTGCATTTCAATGCCGTCAAAGAGTGGAAAGCCGCCGTGCCGGGCCGCAAGGCTATCGGCTACATGCCGGTTTATGTGCCGCGTGAACTGATTCATGCCGCTGGCATGTTGCCGGTGGGCATCATGGGCGGCGGCGACCAGCTCGAAGTGATTCAGGGCGACGCCTATTACCAGAGCTACATCTGCCGCATTCCGCGCTCCACCATCGAGCTGGGCCTGACCGGGCGCCTGGACTGCCTGGACGGCATGTTGTTCCCCAGCATTTGCGACGTGATCCGCAACCTGTCGGGCATGTGGCAAATCCTGTTCAAGGACAAATACGTTCGTTATGTCGACGTGCCACAAAACTACGACGACGAGGTGGGTGGCAAGTTCTACATGGAAGAGATGGAAGTGCTGCGCGAGGACTTCGGCAAGCTGGTGGGCAAACCCATCACCGACGAAGCGCTCAACGCCTCCATCGCGGTCTACAACGAGAACCGCGCCGCCATCCGCGAGCTGTATGCCTACCGCGCGCAAAAACCCTGGCAGGCGCCCACCTCGGAGGTGTATCTGGTGCAGCGTGCCGGCATGGTGCTGCCGCCCGAGGAGCACACCAAGCTGGTGCGCGACTACATCGCCGCCACCGACGCGGTGCCGCGCCCCAAGCGTGACAACGCCCGCGTGGTGATCAACGGCACCTTCTGCGAGCAGCCACCGCTGACGCTTCTCAAGTCGATCGAGATGGCCGGCTGCTACGTGGTGGATGACGACTTCGTGCTGGTCAGCCGCTGGCTGCTGGACGACGTGCCGGCCAACGGCAACCCCTTGAGCGAACTGTCCAAAGCCTTCCTGCACCGCTCGGCGGTCACGGCCGCCAAGTACGACGCGCGCCGCGAAGACAAGGGCCAGTACCTGCTCAAGCAGGTCAAGACCATGGGCGCCGAAGGTGTGGTGTTCGCGGCACCCTCGTTTTGCGACCCGGCGCTGCTGGAGCGCCCGATGCTGCAAGACGTGTTGACCAAACACAAGATTCCGCACACCGCGTTCAAGTACGCCGAGAACACGGGTCAGATGGCGCCCATCCGTGAGCAGGCCGGCACCTTCGCCGATTCGATCAAATTGTGGAACGCAGCATGAGACTTTGCGGGACAGACCGCAGCGAAGCAAGCTCTGTCCTCTGATTAAGGAACCCACCATGAACACCCCCATTGCCATGCCCGTATCCAGCAAGAAGCCGCAAGACGTCCAGAAAGAGGACGCGATGTGGCTCCAGAAGGAGCTGATCTCCAAGAACTACATGGAGTTGGCCACCGCGCGCGCCAACAACAAGAAGGTGTCCGCCACGTTTGTGCCGGGCAACCTGAACGAGTTGCTGATGTGCTTCGACTTTGCGCGCAGCCTGCCCGAGACCAACGCGCTGCAAAACGGCATGCGCAAGAAGTCCGGCAAGATGATCATGGATGCCGAGCGCGACGGCCACTCCGAAGACGTCTGCACCTACGTCAAGGCCGACATGGGCATGATGCTCGGCGGCGAGGTCGGCCCGACGGGCGACCCCCTGCCCAAGCCGGATATTTTGCTGCTGTCCTACACCGGCTGCTTCACCTTCATGAAGTGGTTTGAGCTGATTCGCCACAAGTACGGCTGCGAAACCGTGATGCTGCATGTGCCCTACCAGGCCGAGGGCAAGATCTCCAAGAGCATGCGCGACTACGTGGTCAAGCAGCTTAAGGAAACCGTCATCCCCACGCTGGAGCGCATCTCGGGCGTCAAGTTCGACATCGACCGCCTGCGCCAGTACATGCGCGAATCGGCCAAGGCCGAGGAAGACCTGGTCAAGGTGTTGCAGTCGGCCAAGGCCCGCCCGTCACCGATTGACGGCTACTTTGGCGCGGTGTACTACATCGGCCCGATCTTCACCGCGTTTCGCGGTACGCCCGAAGCCACCCAGTACTACCAGATGCTGCGCGCCGAGATCGAACAGCGGGTGCGTGAAGGCAAAGGCCCGATCACACCCGAAGGCGAAATGGGCGAAGAAAAGTACCGCCTGGTGGTGGAAGGCCCGCCCAACTGGACCAGCTTTCGCGACTTCTGGAAAATGTTCTACGACGAAGGCGCGGTGGTGGTCTCCAGCACCTACGCCAAGGTCGGCGGCCTGTACGACCTGGGCTTCCGCCATGACCCGGAGAACCCACTTGAATCACTGGCCGACTACTGCCTGGGCTGCTACACCAACCTGAACCTGCCCTCGCGCATCGACCTGATCTGCAAGTACATTGACGAGTACCAGGCCGACGGGCTGCTGATCAACTCGATCAAGAGCTGCAACAGCTTCTCGGCCGGTCAGTTGCTGATGATGCGCGAAGTGGAAAAACGCACCGGCAAGCCAGCCGCCTTCATCGAGACCGATCTGGTGGACCCACGCTACTTCTCGGGCGCCAACGTCAAGAACCGTCTGGAGAGCTATTTCCAGATGGTCAAGGCCAAGCGCGCGGCGCTCACTGGCGCCCACTAAGAACAAACGGCAAGAAGGAAACCTATCATGCGTTGCTTTATCGGCATTGACCTCGGCTCCACCACCACCAAGGCGGTGGTGATTGACGAGAACCAGAACATCCTCGGGCGCGGCATCACCAACTCGCGCTCCAACTACGACACGGCGGCCACCATCGCCAAACAGGAGGCGCTGGTCAACGGTCGCTTTTACCTGTTTCGTCAGGCGCTGGGCACCACCAATGCGCTGGAAGGCGCGCTGGACGAGTTTCTGGGGCAGCTCGAGCGCGACTTCCGCCTGGAGCAGTATCTGGAGCAGTTGGGCGACCTGGCCGAGACCTGCCACCGCAACCTGGCCACGGCCAAGTTTGGCGACAGTACCAAAGCGGTCGAGGTGGCGCTGATCGAGGTGTTCCGCCGCCTGCAGGCGCAAGCGCCCGAGCTGTTCAAGGCCGGCGCCAACCGCAAGAGCGACTTCTTTCGCGACATCGCCGGCAGCCAGTACCTGTCCATCGGCGAGGCGGTGGCCAAAGAGGCGGGCACGCGCTACGACTTCTTGCTCAACGTGTTCGATCGCTCCATCATCGAAGTGGAAAACCGGGTCTACGCCGACTCCATCCGCCGCCACCTGCTGGCCGCGCTGGAGCGCACCTTCATCGCATTGCCGGCCACCGCGGCGCGGCGCACCCAGGTGGAAGCGCCAATCAAGGGCATTCTGGACACCGAGATGGTGGAGACCTATGTGGTGGGCACCGGTTATGGCCGCGCGCGGCTGCCGTTTTCCAAGGAACACATCCGCTCCGAGATCTTGTGCCACGGTCTGGGTGCGCACGTGATGTACCCCAACACCGCCACCGTGCTCGACATCGGCGGCCAGGACACCAAAGCGATTCAGGTGGACCCACACGGCATTGTGGAGAGCTTCCAGATGAACGACCGCTGCGCTGCGGGTTGCGGCCGCTACCTGGGCTACATCGCCGATGAGATGAACATGGGCCTGCACGAACTGGGGCCCTTGGCCATGAAGTCGACCAAGAACGTGCGCATCAACTCCACCTGCACCGTGTTTGCCGGCGCCGAGCTGCGCGACCGCCTCTCGCTGGGCGAAAAGCGCGAGGACATCATGGCCGGCCTGCACCGCGCCATCATCCTGCGCGCCATGTCGATCCTGGCGCGCTCGGGCGGCATTCGCAACCAGTTCACCTTCACCGGTGGTGTGGCCAAGAACGAGGCGGCGGTGAAGTCGCTGCGCGAGCTGATCTTTGAGAACTACGGCGAACTCACCATCAACATCGACCCCGACTCGATCTACACCGGCGCCCTGGGCGGCGCCACCTTCGCCTGGCGCGCCGTGATGGACGACGGCAAAGTGGCTGAGAACAGGCCAAACTAATAACCTTGTGGGACGGACCAAGTGACGCGCAGCGCACTTGCTCGGTCCTCAACTGAATAGAAAGAGAATGAACATGACTATCACCACCATCGGCCTCGATATTGGATCTGGCGCGGTCAAGTCCGTGCTGTTTCGCACCCATGACGACGGGCGCCAGGAATGGCTGGCCAAGCGTTGCGAACGCATCCGCAGCCGCGACATCATGACGCTGGCGCAGGAAGGCTTTGAGGGCGTCATGAAGGATGCCGGCCTGAGCCGCGACGACATCGACTACATCGCCACCACCGGCGAGGGCGAGAACGTCAAGTTTGCCACCGGGCATTTCTATTCCATGACCACCCACGCCCGCGGCGGCGTGTTTCTGGACGCCAGCGCGCGCGCGGTGGTGGACATTGGCGCGCTCAATGGCCGGGCCATCTCGATTGACGAGCGTGGCAAGGTACTGTCTTATAAGATGACCAGCCAGTGCGCATCCGGTTCGGGCCAGTTTCTGGAAAACATCGCGCGCTACCTGGGCGTGGCGGTGGAAGAAATCGGCCCGCTGTCGCAAAGCTCCAAAGACCCGGAAAAGGTGAGCTCGATCTGCGCCGTGCTGGCCGAGACCGACGTCATCAACATGGTCTCGCGCGGCATTGCCACTGCCGACATCCTGAAGGGCATCCACATGTCGATGGCCTCGCGCATCGTGAAGCTGCTCAAGATCACCGGCGTAAAAAGCGGCACTGCACTGCTGACCGGCGGCCTGGCGCTGGACACGGGTTTGCTGGCGGCGATTCAGGAAGATATGATTGCCGAGAAGGTAACGGTTACCGCTCGCTCGCACCCCGACTCGATCTACGCTGGCGCCATTGGCGCGGCGCTGTGGGGGGCATTCCGGCACAGCAAACTGGCTGAGTTGGAAGGCGCGGTGGCGGCCTGACACGCACCGACACACGACAACCCTAGAGGAAGAACGACATGGCCCTGATCATCACCGAAGACTGCACCGCCTGCGACGCCTGCCGCCCCGTCTGCCCCAACGAAGCGATCTCCACCGGCGACCCGCTGTACGTGATCGACCCGCTGCGCTGCACCGAATGCGTGGGCGCCGAGGACGAACCGCAATGCAAGCTGGTGTGCCCGGCCGACTGCATCATCCAGCACCCCGACTTTGTGGAGTCGCCCGACGAACTGCAGGCCAAGTACGAGGCGCTGCGCGCTTAGTTTGTTATCAGGCGTATAGCGCTTCGGGCTCGCGGCATGCGTGCGGCGGCGTGGGCGCTACGCGTGCAAACGCCTCCAAGGCGTCCAGCGGACTGGATGTGCCGCCTGCCGCGACCTTGAGCACGTGGGTGTAGATCATGGTGGTGGACACGTCACTGTGACCCAGTAACTCTTGCACCGTGCGGATGTCGGTGCCGGCTTGCAGCAAGTGGGTGGCGAAGGAGTGGCGTAGCGTGTGGACCGAGACTGGTTTGGCAATGCCAGCCTGCACTACAGCGCGCTTGAGCGCACGTTGCAGACGGTCCTCATACAAGTGGTGCCGCCGCTCGATGCCGCTGCGCGGATCGACGGAAAGCGTGGGCGAAGGAAACATCCAGAACCAGGCCCAGGAGTGGCCAACCCTGGGGTACTTGGCCTCCAGCGCATGTGGGGTTTCCACCCCGCCGCGCTGCGCCTGGCGGTCGGCTTCCCACTGCGAACGTGCCGCCAGCATTTGCACACGCAGTGCCGGGGCCAGTGAATGCGGCAACATCACCACCCGATCTTTGTTGCCCTTGGCCTCGCGCACGATGATCGCCTTGCGGTCGAAGTCGACATCCTTGATGCGAAGACGAATGCCCTCCATCAAGCGCATGCCGGTGCCGTACAGCAGGCGCGCCAGCAAGGCAGTCTGCCCATCCATTTGCGCCAGTACGCCGGCGACCTCATCCTTGGTCAGCACGCTGGGAATGCGCCGCTTGTGGGTCGGCCGATTGATGTCGTTGAGCCACGGCAGATTGATGTTCAACACCTCGCGGTAGAGAAACAGCACCGCGCTGAGCGCCTGGTTGTGGGTGGATGCCGACACCTTGCGCTGGGTTGCCAGCATCGACAGAAAGGCTTCGACCTCCGGCGCGCCCATGTCGCGCGGATGCCGCATTTGGCCGCTGCGAGCCGACCAGCGAATGAAAAACCGCACCCAGTACACATAGACCTGCTCGGTACTGAGGCTATAGTGCATGTACCGAATTCGCTCACGCAACTGGTCCAGCACGCGGACGGATTGCAGGGGAGGGGTGCGGGGTTTCATGGGAAATTTATAACTGGATGTTTATCCAGTATATTCGACAACTAACAAAGCTACAAGCCATTCTCGGGAGATTTCAATGTCCAGCTTATCGAGCAAAGCCCAACTTCTAGAGCAACGTTTGCTCTGGACATTACGTTAGATTGCAGTTCCGGCTTGTCGTGTAGAAGTATCGGTATATACTCCCCATCCCCGTTCTCTGACAGGTCTTCAGGAACTGGTGCATCTTTGTGTAGCACGTCTTATCGTAGCAGGCCCATCGCCCGTACTCTGGCTCAGTAATCGCCTGACCGCAGTAGGTGCAGTGGTGTGGTACTTTACTGTCAGTGCTTTAGGCGGTGCAGTACATTGCTTCTCCTTCAATCTAACTCCCCTATCGAACCGACCCCTACGGGTCGGCTCATACGGCGTTAGGCCGCAGAAACAAACACCAACTCACCCCCCACCACTCTCAATACAATGCAAATTGACCCTACCTTGAAGCCGACGAGCAGGCCGTAGTCAACCTTGGCAAGTATGAACTGACCCGACCCTGGAACAACCTACAGAGGGACATCGCCCGAAAACTGAAGTGCAGCGAGAGCTATTTCTCGTCGGTGAGATTGACGGACGGATCGTCGCCTCTGTCATGGCAGGATACGACGGACACCGAGGGTGGATAAACTACACGGCGGTACATCCGGACTTCCAACGAAGGCGCATTGTAAGAACTGATGGAGGCCGCCCAGGCTGTGTTGCTTGAACTGGGATGCCCCAAGATTAATCTCCAGGTTCGTCTATCCAACGAGAGTGCAGTCGGTTTCTACAAGAGCATTGGCTATGCGCAAGACGAGGTGGTCAGCTTTGGCAAACGCATCATCCCCGACACTGCGGCCTAACGGGTTTACAGGGACTTCCCACGCAGTCAAGTAGCGTCTCTGAGTTTCTTCCTTGATAACGGTATTCCTGCGCTGGCGTGAAGTGAAGGTGCGATGAAACGAGGAACAGACTGCACATCTACAGACGGTCTTGTTGCACGGGCATTGCCATGCGGACCCAGATACGAACCGCTCGGCAAGGCCCCATTCGATCGCCGTGGTCATCATTCATGAATGCCACAACCAGTTAGTCGGGTTTGCTCACCGCCGGTCTGACCTGTTTACTGCATCTTCGAACTCACGTCTTGCAAGAAAACGAACAACTCGCTAACGATACGGTGTGAAGCGACTACATCGGCACAGCCGCCAAGGGTGGCGTCTGGGAGGCCTGCGCCGCGCCAGGCTTGACGCTGACATGGCGCGCATCAAAGGGAGCCCCGCGCACAAACATCGCCCATAGAATCCGGGCATTCTTGTTGGCCAAAGCCACCACCGCCTTCTGCCAGCCCGACTTCTCGCGCAATTGATACGCCCACTTGGAGATCGGATCATCACGCTTGTGTGCCGTCAGCACCGCAGACCTGGCACCCTGAATCAGCAAGGTGCGCAAATAGATGTTGCCCCGCTTGGTGATGGAGCCCAGACTGGTCTTGCCGCCGCTGGAGTTCTGCTTGGGCGTCAAGCCCATCCAGGCGCCAAACCCATGAGCTGCTCGGCCTGGTGCACTTGCGCGTTGGTCTTGCCATGCGCGGCAATACGCGCATCACACCACGCCATGTGCTCATCGAGTTCTTGCCAGTTGTCCCAGGCGCGCTGTATCGCCAGGCGTGCCACGCCGTTCAGTTCGTTACTGGCGTCCTCCAACACATCGGGCAAGGCTTGGCGCAGGTTGCAGGTCTTTTGCGCAAAAACCAGCCCGAACTCCGACAGCATGGCGCGGATGCGGTTGATGCAGGCGGTGCGATCAGCCTTGATGCCCTCGCGCAAGGTGTGCACGCATGTACTTTGTTGCTCAATCGATTTGATCGGCAACAAAGTGCATCTGTGGGCGCGATGCCGCTTCACAGATGGCTGCGGCATCGTTGGCATCGTTCTTGCCGGAATTGCCTTGCAGTCGATAGGGGGGGTTACCAACTGGGCGGCGATGATGCGCGCATCCAGCCCCAGGGCACCAGCTTCTGGCCCAGTGATGGGCGCTGGGACTGCCTCCATGGCCACCAGACAACCCGGTGGCAACTGCGCGCACCAGGGCATGAGTTGTCGCGCGACAAGGACCGCGCAGCCACTCGTCGCCCGTTGGCATCAACGGCGTGAACTTGTAGAACCTGCTTTGCCAGATCTACGCCAACTCGTGTAATCTCGCTCATGGACTTCTCCTTTCAAAGGTTGCAGATTGACTTCCGAAAAACCAATCTTGGCACTTGATGCCGTTACCCGAAAGTGGGAAGTCCCTTCGTATTCGTCGAATGGACGCACAACGGCGGCCAGCGTGGTCGCCATTCTTCAATGCTGAGTGCGCCGTTGCGGTCCACTCACGGCCGACGTTATCCCTCAAGTCTGGTGCCAACAGCGGGTCGCCCCCTTGAGCGGTAGACTTGGGGCTCCACCAGGAGATCACTATGGCAAACCTCATCGAAGAACTCAGCTCACAAGCTCGAACACTGCCTGCGGCGGACCGGGTTCGATTGGCCGAGGAACTTCTTGCGACGGTGCATGAACCAGACGACGAAGTCGAGGCGGCTTGGGAAGAGGAGATTCGAATCCGAATCGCCGATATCGACGCTGGTACGGCGAAGCTCATTCCCGCTGAAGAAGTATTTGCACAAGTTCGACGTCTGCTGAATTGATGCGCGTCCGATTTCACGAGGCCGCAATGGCCGAGTTAGCGTGGGAGGTTCAGTACTACGCAAAGATCAGTCCGCAGCTCGGTGAGCGATTTGCAACGGTCGTTGAGCGGGCGCTCGCGATAGCGACCGAATTTCCGGATATGGGATCACCTTACAAGTACGGCACACGCCGAGTTTTCCCGAAACGCTTTCCATTTTCGGTCGTGTACCTACACCGCAGTGATGAAATCTTGGTGCTGGCAATCGCACCGGACGACAGGAAGCCAGGCTATTGGCGTTCCCGGATGATCAAGGGATAACATGTCAATGGACTCGGACTCACAACAGCAGGAGGCGGCTTCGCCGCGTTTTGTTGTGCGCCAGTCATTTTCACGTTGGGCATCACGGTAAGTACGAATACACAGCCTTCGCTTGGCGCCGCAAAGCAAATGCCCTCCACTCCTTCAGTCTTGCAGAGCTTCGCTGGTTCGTCCTGTGCTCTGAGTAGCAATGCAAGTACGCCCATCGGTACGTCAGTGCCCTCCATACTTGCACTCACTCGGTGGCGTCCTTCCGCTCGTCGCGGCGTTGTGACATCCGTAACGGGAAGCGCTCCGCGCATGGTCAGTCAATTGGCGCTGCCGAGGACGGCAGCGGATATCTGGGCTTGCGCTGGTACGCTTTGCGGCATGGATTGCGTGCCGGTAGCCTCAGACGTTGAGGCTGTGCAAAAACCCCAACCACGGTTGACCCCGACATCGCGGCGTGAGCATCGAGCGTTGAGCAAGCAACACGTTTGCCTCTCGGTGCAAAATCCAGCGCTCGAGTTGGGTGCGTGCGAGACGCCGGGTCACCACCATGAGCCAGTGCTCGTCGGCCACGGTCAATTGGAGGACTGGCATTGAAAGGCCGACGGTAGTAGCATTCACGTCGAACTTGTTTCGTCTTGAGGACCCGATTCCTTCGCCCATGAAGACCAGAGCGCCAATATCGCGAACACCATCGGGGGAGTCCATCCTGTCACTCGTCACGGACACGCAAAGGGCAAGGCCGTGTCGCCGCCAGTGTTGCCTGCCGCACAGCGCCTACCTTCGGCCCAGATGAGGTAGCAGATTTGGATTGCCCGGTATCAAGGCGAGGGGCGCTGAGGTTGACCGGTGGGCTGCTGGTGATCGTGCTGCTTTTCGCGTGTAGCCCGAGCACGCGCAAACTCGATGAGGCCATGATCTATGAGGGTGCATACCTTCGACTCAAGCTCGTTCGGTATTTCGAGAACCTGCCTCTGCACTACACCGGCGAGGTGTTCCGTGTCCAATGCTCATCCGCGCAAACCGGGAACTTCCCGGCACACAAGACACAAGATGCGGGATGGTCTTCGCTTGGGAACGGCGGCGCGATCGGTTCCAAGAGTGCCGCCGAATTGGCCGAACGAGAACGCCGCAATTACAGCGTCATTGATGACCGTATCGTGGTCTGGATCGGAAACGGCGTCAACGTGAGCTTCGATGCCTGCGGCACCTTTCGAGGGTGGTACCCGACTTCTCTTCCCCAGGACGTGATTGTTCCCACCGACAAGCCAGACCACTGCAAACCCCGGGGAAATGCGGACTGCCGTCACTACGATTTCCTGGGTGAGCGGGAGCCTCGCTTCGAAGACGTTCGCGTGAGTCCGAACGGTCAGATATCGTTTGTGGTCAGCTCGAAGGCATTGCGGCACGGCAAAGCGGTTCGAGTCGAAAGCGTGGATTTTGGGAAGACATGGAAAACCGTGGTCTTCTGATCAACGGCCTTCGCGAAGATTGTCGCCAGTGCCGCACCGACAGGACGTTTGACAGCGCGTCACCGGTGCGTCACCGCATGCGTGGCCCAGGATTGGAGTTCTGAACGGCCTCGATAGAATCGCGCACCAATGCACATCCACATCACAGGCGCCAGCGGAAGCGGCTGCACGACCCTCGCCGCCGCGTTGGCCGACGATCTCGATTTACTGCACCTGGACGCCGACTCCTACTATTGGACCCCAAGCGCACCGCCGTTTCAGGTCAAACGCAACGCAACACAGCGCTTAAACTTGTTGTCTAATGATATTGCGTCGTCGCGAGGCGTCGTGCTGAGCGGCTCTATCGTTGGCTGGGGTGTTGAGATCGAAGACCTGTTTGACCTCATCGTCTTCCTGTATCTGCCTGCCCCGATCCGGGTCGAGCGGCTGAGAAGACGTGAACTCGATAAGTACGCTCGGGTAGATCAGGCGTTTTTGGAGTGGGCGGCACTTTATGACCAAGGTCCACCTGAAGGGCGCAGCCTGGCCAAGCACACGGCCTGGCTGTCGCAGCGCAGGTGTCCGGTGCTTCGCCTGGAAGCGGACGAATCGGTCAGTGCGCGGCTGCAACAAGTCCGCGCTGCGCTGTCTGACCTTCGTCCGCGAGCGGTCTGAGGCCCGTTACGGCGGGGCCCCTTCGCCTCAATTGCCGACGTGCATGGTGAACTGCGCTCCGTTGGACAGGCGGCAGGAACCGGTGCCCAGAGTCTGCGAGTTCATCTGGTAGCGGCAGCTGATGTAGCTGCCCCGATTGCCGGCGCCGTTGGCCACGCCTTCCTTGGAGTACGCCCCAGTGCGGGTGGCTTCGCCGCTGAAGTTTTCCCCGTTGATGGCGGTGCTGAAGGTGCCTCGGCCATGCAGGTCATTGGTGACCACGGCGCTGATCATGCCGTAGCCCGACGCGATGTCATTGGCCGGGTACAGCCGGGCCGCAAAGGTCAGCGGCTGCGCCGGCGCCTGCAGCACGGGCGCGGGGAGGTGCACCACGGCGGCAGGCGGCTGATGCGGGTGCACTGGCACCACGTAGCAGCCAGTCAAGCTGGCGGCTGCAGACATCACACCAGCCAGCGTCAAGACGCGTATCAAACGGGAAGAGGAAAGAACCTTCATACGATTCCAGGTTGCCCAAGCACATGCTTGTAGGTGCACTGTGTCAGGGGTGCGCCGGGAAGTCTCGATGGCTGATGCAAGTTGAACCGTTGTCCACTCTGGGTACCGCCTGGCGCTACCCGGTGCGTTCTTGCGTTTCGACCGTGGTCAAGCCGCCAGCAGCTCGCTCACGTGCTGACGCAGTAGCTCGGGCTGCACTTGGGCCGGGCTGACTGCGGCGCCCACGTTCAGGCCGACGCGACTGAGCAGGCCACGCCGGAATGGGCGCACCATGGCGTTGCCGCGCTCCACGCGGCTGAAGTACGAGCCCCACAGATTGGTCAGCGCCATCGGAATCACCGTCACGTTCAGGCCGTCGGCCTGGGCGCGTTCCATGATCTTCATGATGCCGCCCTTGAATGGCTGCAGTTTGCCGTCGGCGGTGATGCCGCCTTCGGGGAAGATCGCCAGCAGGTCGCCCTCGCGCAGAACTTGCGCGGCGGCGTCGAAGGCGGCCTGGTAGGTGTGTGGGTCGTCCCTTTGCGGCGCAATCGGGATCGCCTTGGCCAGCTTGAACAACCAGCCCAGCACCGGTACCTTGAAGATGCGGTGGTCCATCACAAAGCGTATCGGGCGCGGGCTGGCGGCCATCAGTAGCACCGCGTCGACAAAGCTCACGTGGTTGCATACCAGAACGGCTGCGCCTTGCACCGGAATGTTCTCATCGCCCTGCACCTTGAAGCGGTAGACGAAACGCGAGGCCACCCAGGCCACAAAACGCAGCAGGTACTCGGGCACCAGCATGAAGATGTAGAACGCTACCACCGCGTTGGCCAGGCCGGTGAACAGGAAGATCTGTGGAATGGTGAAGCCGCTCTTGAGTAGCGCGCCGGCAATCACCGAGCTGGCGATCATGAACAGGGCGTTGAGAATGTTGTTGGCCGCGATGATGCGCGCGCGGTGCGTCGGCTGACTGCGCAACTGGATCAGCGCGTACATCGGCACGCTGTACAGCCCGGCAAACAGGCTCAGCAGCGCCAGGTCGGCCATCACGCGCCAATGCGCGGCTTGGCTCACAAAGGCCGAAAGGCCCATGGCCGGCGAGGCGGGCAGACCGGTGCTGGCAAAGTACACGTCAATGGCAAACACGCTCATGCCAATGGCGCCCACCGGCACCAGGCCAATCTCGACATGGCGGCGGCTCAGCATCTCGCACAAGAGCGAGCCGGTGCCGATGCCGATGGAAAACACCACCAGCAGCAGCGAGGCCACGTTGGCATCACCATGCAGCACTTCCTTGGCCAGGCTGGGGAATTGGCTCAGGAACACCGCGCCAAAAAACCACATCCAACTGATGCCCAGCAGCGAGCGAAACACCACCAGGTTGCCATGCGCCAGCGTCAGGTTGCGCCAGGTTTCACTGATCGGGTTCCAGTTGACTTTCAGGGCCGGGTCGGTGGCGGGTGCCTTCGGGATGTAGCCGGCAACGACACGGCCCACAATGGCCATGGCCACGCAGGCGATGGCCACCGTCTGGTGCCCGATCTCGGGAATCGCTACCAGCAGGCCGCCGACGATGTTGCCCGACAGGATGGCGACGAAGGTGCCCATCTCCACCATGCCGTTGCCGCCGGTGAGCTCGCGCTCGGACAACACTTGCGGCAGCAGCGCAAACTTGACCGGCCCAAACAGCGTGGAATGCAGGCCCATCAAGAAGGTGCAGGCCAGCAGTACCACCACCTGGTCCAGATAGAAGCCGTAGGCGGCCAGCAGCATGATGCCGATTTCCAGGTTCTTGACGAAGCGAATCATCACCGTCTTGTCGTACTTGTCGGTGAGCTGGCCGGCCGTCGCCGAGAACAGCAGAAAGGGCAGGATGAACAGGGCGCCAATCACCAGCCCGGCCATGCTGGGTTCGAGCCAACTCACGCTGAGCTGGTAGGTCACCATCACAGTGAAGGCGAACTTGAAAAGGTTGTCGTTGGCCGCGCCTGCGAACTGCGTCCAGAAGAAGGGCGCAAAGCGCCGTTGGCCCATTAGCGCGAACTGGTTGGGGTGTTCGCCGTGGGGGGTGTTGTCGCTCATGCAGTCTGCCTCGCTCTCTTGAGTTGTTTGCGGTGGATTCTGCCCTGACAGCCGCGCCGGGCATTGGTAATATTTGCGTGACTTTGGGCCCGAGGCGCAGTATCGGAAGCTCGGTCCGGCGCCGGTGCGTCGGCTTGCTTCAGTGGTTGTTGGTCAACCTTGGGGTATCGCCGCTTGATACTTTGGGCGATGCCGCAGCGCGCCACTGCCCTGGGCTCTGCGCGGTCCAACGCCGAAAAGCGCGGTTGAAGGCACTCGCTTCCGAGAAGCCCAGCTCGCGCGCGATGCTGGCAAAGCTGGCGCTGGTGTTGGCCACTTGTTCACAGGCGCGTTCGCGGCGCAACGCGTCAACCAAGGCTTTGTAGCTGGTGCCCTTGGTCTGCAGACGCCGCGCTAGCACGCGTTCGCTCAAACCCAGGTGGCGCGCCGCTGCAGCGGCGTCGGGCAGACCCGCGCTAAGCCGCGTCAGCAGCCAACTGCGCAGCTGTTCGCCCAGGTCGCTGGACTGCGACAGTGCCGCCAGTTGTGCCATGGCGTACTCGCGGTGCAGCGTGGCAAGCTGCAAGTCGGCGCTTTGCAGCGGTTGGTCCAGCGTGGCGTTGTCCAGTTGTACGCCGTTGAAGGCCTGCGCAAAATCGACTTGCGGTCCAAACACCGACTGGTAGTCGGCCAAGGGTGCCAGACGTGCATGGTTGAACTGCACCGCCACGGGTTGCACGGCGCGTGCGGTGATCCAGCGAAACACGCTGACCACTGCAGCCAGCACGGCTTCGATCTGGTGCGGGCTGAAAGCCAGGTCGCCCTGTTGTGGGTGATAGATCAGCCAGCTGTGGGTTTCCCCGGCTACCAATTGAAAACGGCCGCCGTCACTGATCAGGCGCTGAAACTTCTGCACCCTCGGTGACCGCGTCGCGTAGCGTGGCGCTGGCCAGCAGAATGAAGCTGACCACGTTGAAGCTCCCCGGTCCGACCAACCGCCCGGCCTTGAGGCCAAAGCCGGGGTCGCCAGTGAGTTCGGCCGCGGTGCGCCACAGGCGCGTGATGTCGTCAACCGGCAGTCGCGCATCGGCACGCAGCTCGGTGCGCACGCCGGCTCGCTGCAGCAGGTTGGCGCGTGGCAGGCCCAGACGTTCAGCGGCCAGCAGCAGCGTGTTGACCCAACTCATCGAAACAGTGGCGTCTGAGGTCAAGGCGTTCGGCTTCCAGGGTCAAGGTGTCGCGCATCATAAGCCGTTAAGGTTGACTTAGTGCCGTGTGTGCAAGCAGGAGATGCGTGATGACAACAACAAGCGTTCAATCCGATGTTCTGGTGGTGGGCGGCGGTCTGGCCGGCCTGGTCACCGCCATCGAGTGCCTGCGCGCCGGCAAGTCGGTGACGCTGGTGGATCGCGATACGCCGCAGCGGCTGGGCGGGCTGGCGTTGTGGGCCTTTGGTGGCATGGCGCTGGTGGACACCCCCTTGCAGCGGCGCATGAAGCTGAAGGACTCACCCGAGCGCGCGTTTGAGGATTGGGTGCGTTTTGGCGAACTGGGCGAGCAAGAGCACTGGCCCCGCCAGTGGGCGCACCACTATGTGCAGCACTCGCGCGAGCGGGTGTACGACTGGGTGGTCGGCCACGGCCTCAAGTTCATGCCGGCCGTCAACTGGGTGGAGCGTGGTTTGCAGGGCAACGGCAACTCGCTGCCGCGTTACCACATCGTGTGGGGCACCTCGCAGTGGCTCACCCAGCGCATGATCGAGACCTTGCACCAGGCCAACACCGGCAATCGGCTGAGACTGCTCAGCAATCACGAGATAGTTGGCATTGAGTCCCATGACGGCGTGGTGACCGGTGCCAACGGCATCAACCACGACACTGGCCAGTCGGTGCTGTTTGCGGCGCAGGCGGTGGTGCTGGCCATGGGCGGCATGAACGGCAGCCACGAGCAGGCCCGTGCCAACTGGCCACCGACGCGCCCGCTGCCCGCCACCATGCTCAACGGCGCCCACCCGTTTGCCAACGGCAAGCTGCACCATCTCGTGGCTGGGCTGGGCGGCCATATCACGCATGCCGGGGAGATGTGGAACTACGCTGCCGGCTTGCCCCACCCGCAACCGCACTTCCCCGGACACGGCCTGTCCGCCATTCCCTGCAAATCGGCGCTCTGGCTGGACCACACGGGCCGGCGCATCGGGCCGGAGCCGCTGGTCACGGGATTTGACACCCACCTGCTGTGCCAGCGCGTGGCCGCGCAGGAAATGCCCTACACCTGGCATCTGCTGAACTGGCGCATCGCCATCAAGGAGTTCGCCATCTCCGGCGCCGAGCACAACCAGCGCATCCGAGACCGGCAACTGCCGATGTTTCTGAAGGAAACGCTGCTGGGCAACCATCGTCTGATCAAGCAGATGGCGGCCGAGAGCCAGCATTTTTTGGTGGCCGACACGCTGGCCGAACTGGCGGCCAAGATGAACGCGCTGACTGGCACCAACGATGTGCAACCCGACGTGTTGCAGCAAACGGCGGATGGCTTCGATGCCAACTTTCAGCGCGGTGACTCGCTTGTCAACGACGACCAGATTCGCCGCATTGAGCAGGCGCGGCACTGGGGGCCAGACCGCTTGCGCACTTGCAAGCCGGCACCGCTGCAGGCCAAGGGCGCCGGCCCCTTCATCGCCATTCAAATGCAATTGATCACCCGCAAGAGCCTGGGCGGTTTGAAGACCGATCTGCAAAGCCGCGTGCTTGACGCTGCCGATCAGCCCATCGAAGGCCTGTATTGCGTCGGCGAGGCGGCTGGCTTCGGTGGTGGTGGCGCCAGTGGCAAGCGCTCCTTGGAGGGCACCTTTTTGCCGGGCTGCATCCTGACGGCAAGGGCCGCGGCACGTTCCATCGTCGCGGGCCGTGGCCTCTGAGCCCCGCGCTCCTGTCCTACCCATTGAACTCTGAGGAGACTCCATGTCCAACGGCGCCAATGCCCTGATTCGTACCCTGGTTGATGCTGGCATCACCACCTGCTTCACCAACCCCGGCACGTCGGAGATGCACTTCGTGGCCGCGCTCGACACCGTGCCCCAAATGCGCGCGGTGCTGGCCCTGTTTGAAGGTGTGGCCACCGGCGCGGCGGACGGCTACGCCCGCATGGCCGACAAGCCGGCTGCCACGCTGTTGCACCTGGGTTGCGGCCTGGGCAACGGTCTGGCCAACCTGCACAACGCGCGCAAAGGCCGGGTGCCGATGCTCAACATCGTGGGCGACCACGCCACCTACCACACGCAGTACGACGCCCAGTTGCAGTCCGACATCGAGACCGTGGCGCGCAACGTGTCGCCGTGGGTGCGTACCTCCACAAGCACGCAGGACCTGTGCAAGGACGCCGCGCAAGCCATTGCTGTCTGCCAAGGCCCGCCGGGGCAGGTTGCCACGCTGATCCTTCCTGCCGACGTGTCCTGGAGCGAGGGCGGTGTACCCGCCGCGCCACTCGCCATCGCCACCCCCGAAGCCGCGGACGACGCCACCGTGGCGGCTGTCGCCCAGGCGCTGCAGGGTGAAGGCAAGAAGGCCATTTTGCTGGGCGGCCGCGCGCTGCGCGCACCGGCGTTGATGGCCGTGGCGCGCATAGCGGCCAAGACGGGCGCCAAGTTGTTTGCCGAAGTCTTTCCGACCCGAATCGAGCGTGGCGCGGGCTTGCCGCATGTCGAGCGTATTGCCTACCTGGCCGAGCTGGCCTCGGTACAGCTGACGGGTCTGGACCACCTGATCCTGGTCGACGCCAAGGCGCCGGTGTCGTTCTTTGCTTATCCCGGCAAAAAGAGCTACCTGGTGCCCGAGGGCTGTCAGTTGCACACCTTGGCGTCCTACACCCAGGACGTAACCGGCAGCCTGGACAAGCTGTCAGCTGCGGTTGGCGCCGGGCAAACCCCGCCGGTGCTGCAGGCTTCCAGGCGTCCTGGCCTGCCGCGCGGCAAGTTCACCGCCGACAAGGTCTGCAAGGCTATTGGGCAACTGATGCCGGACAACGCCATCCTGGTGGACGAAGCACAGACCTCGGGCATCATGCTGGCCATGTACACCGCCGGCGCGCCGCGCCACGATGTGATCACGCTCACCGGTGGTGCCATTGGCCAGGGCTTGCCCAACGCGGCTGGCGCGGCCATTGCCTGCCCAAAGCGCAAGGTGATTGCCCTGGTTGGCGACGGCTCGGCCATGTACACCATTCAGGCTCTGTGGACGCAAGCTCGCGAGAAGCTCGACGTCATCAACATCATCTTCAACAACCGCTCCTACGCCATCCTCAATGTCGAACTGCGGCGGGTGGGGGCAGAGGGCGCCAGCGACAAGGCGAAAGCCCAGCTCGACCTGCGTACGCCACCGATTGATTTTGTGCGCCTGGGTGAAAGCATGGGCGTGGCATCCAGGCGTGCCACCACCACCGAAGAATTCCTGAGCGCCTTCGAGCACGCGTTGCGCACGCCAGGCCCGCATCTGATTGAGGCCATCGTGCCGCCCAGCCTGACCGGGCTGAAGTTGCGTGTGTTGCCGCACTTGCTGCAATCGTTGGCCAATCTGCCGCAGCCCATTGCACGGGCGCTCAAACGCAAGATTGCGCCCTGACGATGGCGCTTCGAAGGCGCCGCCACGGTGCGGTTGCGGCCGAGGCCTTCCCGGATGGACCGGCCAGTCCGACGGTGGGCGGGGAATGCGATACTCCAACGCAGTCGATAGCAGTCTTCGTGTTGCCGGCTTTTCGCTCACCCAGTTCTCAGGAGTTTTACCCCATGCCAGCTCAAGACGGCCGCACCTTTGAATGCGACAAGCTGATCCGGTTCCACCATTGCGACCCGGCTGGCATCGTGTTCTACCCGCAGTACTTCGTGCTGTTCAATGAGCTGGTGGAAGACTGGTTCAACCAGGCGCTGGGCATTGACTTTGCCGACTTTCATGTCAACCAGCATTTGGGTGTGCCCATGGGCAGCGTGGAGTGCCGCTTTGTCTCGCCGAGCAAGGTCGGAGAAATGTTGCGGCTGAGCTTGCGCGTCGAGCGCCTAGGCACCAGTTCGATGAAGTTCGCCGTGCAAGCTCAGGCCGGCGGCCAATTGCGCGTGGAAGCCAAGCTGACCGTGGTGCTAGCGTGCATGAAGACGCACCGCTCGGTGCCCATCACCGGTGAGTTGCGTGACAAGTTCAGCGCCTACCTGATTGGCCCGGTCCCGCTGACGGAGTGAAGTGATCGAGGGCCGGGTGCGCGTTACCCCAATGGATGCCTGGCGGCCAGCGGGGAAGCGTCGTCGACGCAAAGACCTTGTCGACCGACGTACTTTAACGCTTCGACGTAGAGTGCCGCATATCACCTTTTCTGGAGTCGGCGTCATGAAGTCACGCGCCTTTGCTGCGTCAGTTTTTCTGGGCTGGGTGGCGGCTGGCAGCTTTGCGCTCGCAGCGCAGGCGCCAACGCCGGTGGCCGCGCCCTCTGCGGCGACGCGGTCCTGCCCGACGATCCTGCAGCACCGGTTCTTGCGCCTACAGGACGAAACGCCGCAGGATCTGTGTCAGTTCGCCGGCAAGGTGGTGCTGGTGGTCAACACCGCCAGCTTTTGTGGCTTCACCGGTCAGTACGAAGGGCTTGAAGCGCTGTACGCCAAGTACCAGCGTCGCGGCCTGGTGGTGCTGGGTTTTCCGTCCAATGACTTTGGCAAGCAGGAACCGGGCTCGTCAAAGGAGATTGCCGATTTCTGCTTCAACACCTACGGCGTCAAGTTCCCTATGTTTGCCAAGACGGTGGTGGCGGGCGATGCGCGCAACCCGTTTTACGCTGCGCTCTTCAAGGCTACCGGTCAGGCTCCCAAGTGGAACTTCCACAAGTACTTGCTAGACCGCAACGGCAAGGTGCTGGGCAGTTATGCCAGCGAGCTCACGCCTGACAACGCCACAC
>JADKDJ010000016.1 GCA_016718405.1 Candidatus Rhodoferax odensensis | reverse complement strand
AGAATGCAGATCGGTAAATGGGCAAACAGTTTGGCGGTGCGCCCTGCCTGAGTCACTGGTGCGGGAACTGGGCATCGCAGAGGGCGACGAGATCGAGCTGGTACCTCTCGGCAAGAAAGGCGAGCGCCGATGACTTTCGCGGTCAAGCTTTTGCTCCCAGCAAATTGGGTCGCTTGCACGCCATGCGCCGTTACCGCGCACCCTTCCCGACAGGCTTTAGCTTTGACCGCGACGAGGCCAATGCCCGATGAGGCATCACCTGTAGTTTGGGTCCATTGACGATTTGGGAAATCACCGGATCGTTTTCAACCAGCTCGCGCCACTCCGCCGGCTCATAGACATTGAATTGCACCAAGCGCCCGAGTTTCTGCCGCAATTGGATTGCTACCTCGAGCAGTTCAAGCTGGGGTACTGTCCCGACGATCATGATGTCAACGTCGCTCTCTTCGGTATCGGTGCCTTTCACCACTGATCCGAAAATGAAGGCCTCTTGAATGCGGTCGGCGTAGGCTTGCAGGGCATCGCGGACCGGCTCGATGAGGCCGAAGGTCTTCAAGGCGATGCTCTTGAGTTCGGGGTACAGGAAGAACGCGGTGTTGGCCCGAATGCTCCTCTGGCGCCCCCTACGCGGCTCTTCCACAAGCACACCGGCGCCCACCAGGCGGTCGATTTGCTTCTGAGCGCTGCCGCGCCCGGCATCAGCCTGGCGGAGCAGCGCTTGGAGCGTGAAAGACTGATCTGGCTGCGTCAGCACCGCACCCAGAACGCGCTGAACCGTGGGCGTAAAGAGAAAGTCAACGGAACTCATTAAATCCCTGAATTGTGGCTATTTATCCCCATTATAGGGACACTTATTGAATAAGGACAACAGGCCCCACTTTGAAGATCCCCAGCCACCCCCGCCCATACGCGAAAATACCCCATGCCCTTCGCCCCCGAACCCCCTTTCACCCACGGCCAGCCCGCGCGCACGGCGGTGCTGTTCTGCAACCTGGGCACGCCCGATGCACCCACGCCCGGCGCGGTGCGCCGCTACCTGGCCGAGTTTCTGAGCGACCCGCGCGTGGTGGAGATCCCCCGCCTGCTGTGGCTGGCGATCCTGCATGGCGTGATCCTGCGCGTGCGCCCGGCCAAGTCGGCGGCCAAGTACGCCAGCATCTGGACGCCCGAGGGCTCGCCGCTGAAGGTGTGGACCGAGAAACAGGCCAAGCTGCTGCAGGGCTGGCTGGGCCAGCGCGGCCACCATGTCAAGGTGCGTTACGCCATGCGCTACGGCCAGACCTCCATCGCGTCGCAGCTCGACGCCTTCAAGGCCGAGGGCGTAACGCGTGTGCTGATCGTGCCGGCCTACCCGCAGTATTCGGCCACCACCACCGCCAGCCTGTTTGATGCGGTCTACGCCTGGGCCGGCACGCAGCGCGCCATCCCCGAGCTGCGTTTTGTCAACCGCTACCACGACGCGCCGGGTTACATCGCGGCGCTGGCGGCGCGCATCCGGCACTACTGGCTGAGCAGTCCGCGCCCGGACCAACTGGTGATGAGTTTCCACGGCGTGCCCGAGCGCACCCTGCACCTGGGTGACCCCTACCATTGCGAATGCCAGAAGACCGCGCGCCTGCTGGCCAAGGAGCTGAATCTGGCGCCCAGCCATTACAAGGTGACGTTTCAATCGCGCCTGGGCCGCGCCAAGTGGCTGGAGCCCTATACCGAGCCGACCCTGATCGCGCTGGCCAAGGCCGGCGTGGGCCGCGTGGATGTGGTGTGCCCCGGCTTCACCAGCGACTGCCTGGAAACCCTGGAAGAAATCGCCATGGAGGGCCGCCAGGCCTTCCTGACCGCGGGCGGCAAGGCCTTCAACTACATCCCCTGCCTGAACGATGACGATGCCTGGATCACCGCCTTGTGTGATCTCACCGTGCAGCACCTGGCCGGCTGGCCCACGCAGGCGGCGCCGGACGCCGCCGCGCTGGCCGCCTCGCGCGCGGCGGCGCTGGCCCTGGGCGCCAAGCAGTAGCCGAAGTACCCGCTTGCGCGGCGTCGATCAAGTCGACAGGTTCGCCGCCAAGGGCCGCTCCAACAGCCGCAACCGGTGCACCAGGTCGACCTTGACGCGGAAGAGCTGCGCGGGCCGATGCGCGCCGCCAACACGCTGGCCCGGGCACTCTTGCAGCACGTCCATCTCCGTGAGCTTGCGCCGAAACGCACTCTTGTCCAGCGCCACAGCCATCACGTGCTCATAGGTTTCGTGCACCTGAGCAAAGGTGAACTGCTCGGGCAGCAGATAGCACGGCAAGGTGGAGTAGGCGCTTTTGTCACGCAGGCGCTTGAGTGCCGCCTCCACAATGCGGTTGTGGTCGAAAGACAGGCGCGGCACGGCATTGACGTCCACCAGCTCAAACGGCGGCGCCGAGGCCGCCAACCGCGCCTTGGCCAGCACCGCCTCATCAACCAGTGCAAAGTAGCTCAGGCTGACCGACCAACCGCGCGGATCACGCGCACCGTCAGCAAAGCTGTAGAGCTGCTCCAGGTACGGCGGCGCAATGCCGGTCTTGCTGCGCAGCACCCGCAGCGCCGCAGCCAGACTGTCGGCGTCTTCTTGCTTGTGTACGTAGCCGCCAGGCAGCGCCCACTGCCCGGCATAGGGCTCGTTGGGGCGACGTGTCAGCAGCACATGCAACTTCTTCTCGCGCAACGCGAACAACACCGCGTCCACCGTGACGATGATGCTTTGATCGGTCTCCGGGGTTGACTTCATCTTCTGCATAGTTTGTGCATTCTAGCCATTAACAGATGAAACTCCTACTGCGTCGATCACAGCATGACGGGTGCACACAGCTATTTTTAGGCATCGGTGTTGCGCAGATCTGTCAGGTGTTCTTTCAGAAATGTTATTGGCATTTTGCACTTAACTAGACTATACTGACACCATCACAACCCGCCAGGAGCCATCGCCATGAAGACCGCCACCAAAGTCCACCTGCTCATCATCGATCCGCAAAACGACTTTTGCGACATCCAACCGGCCGAGCAGCCAGCAGACCCGCTCGACGCCACGCGCAAGCTCGCACCCGCCCTGCCGGTCTCCGGCGCTGACCAGGACATGAAGCGCCTGGCCGCTTTCATCGAGCGCGCCGGAGACAAGTTGTCGGACATCCACGTCACGCTGGATTCGCACAACCCGATCGACATCGCCCACCCCACCTGGTGGACCAATGCCTTGGGACAGGCGCCCGCGCCCTTTACTGTCATCACGGCGCAAGACCTTGCCACCGGTGCGTGGCGTTCTCGCAATCCGCTGCTGCAACAGCGCAGCCGCCAGTACGTGGAACAGTTGGAAGCGGCCCAACGCTACGCCCTGGTGGTGTGGCCCGAGCACTGCCTGATTGGCCACTGGGGCCACAACGTGCACGCCGCCGTGGCGCAGTCACTGGACGCCTGGGCGCGCAAAAATCTCGCCGTGGTGGATTACGTCACCAAGGGCTCCAACCCCTTTACCGAGCACTACTCCGCTGTGCAGGCCGAGGTGCCCGACCCAGCGGACCCCGGCACGCTGCTCAATAGCCGACTGATCCACACCCTGTCCGATTCGGACCTGGTCATCGTCGCCGGCGAGGCGCTGTCGCACTGCGTGGCCAACACCGTGCGCGACATTGCCAGCAACATTGGCGAGGACAACATCAAGAAGCTGGTGCTGCTGACCGACTGCTGCAACAGCGTAGGCGGCTTCGAGCAACTGGGCAGCGATTTTGTTACCGAAATGCAAGCGCGGGGCATGAAGACCGCTCGCTCCACCGACGACGTGCTCTGACATCCGGTCCAAGCGCGCTGGCCGTTGGCTGGACGGATAGACCCACGTCGCAAGACTCAGCATGCGCAGCAATGTTTAGTTGTAATAATATTCCACTTATAATATTGGAACAATATTTCAATTCACAACCGAGCGCCCATGACCACCCGCCCGCTTGAAGACCTGCAAACACGATCTGTATTGCGCCGGCGCGAGATATTGGACGCCGCGCTGGCCTGCTTCACCGACAAGGGCGTCGAGGCCAGCGCCATTGAAGACATTTGCAGTGGCGCTGGCGCCAGCGTCAGCAGCGTCTACCACCTGTTTGGCAATAAGGCGGGGGTCGCGGCGGCGCTCTACCTTGACTCGCTGGCGGCGTTTCAGGCCTACGTGTGCAGACCACTCAAGCCGACCCTGGGTGCCAAGGACGGCGTGCTGGCCTTCGTGGCAGCCCACATCCAATGGGCCGACAAGAACAAGGCGCGCGCGAGCTACCTGCAGGCGGCGCGCCACACAGGCAGCGTTGCTGCCCATGCCGAGGACATCCGTGCGCTCAACCGGGCGTTCTTCGAATCGATTGCAGGCTGGGCACGACCACACATCGCCAGCGCCCAACTGCGCGCCCTGCCCGCTGACTTGTTCATGGCACAACTGCTTGGCCCCACCCACGAGTACGTGCGCGGTCGCTTAGCGGGGCGGGCATCGGCCCCGCTCAAAGTCGCGATGCAAACGCTCGGCGAGTCGGCCTGGCGCGCGCTGGGCAATGCAGACACGAAGGAGGAACTCAATGGACAGCGAGGCAAACAAGACCACGGCCAGTGAAACCTATACGACGCCACCGTCCGCGCTGCGCTTCATGTTGCAGGCGCTCAAGCGCAGTCCGGGCTGGCAGCGCAAGCAGGCCTTTCCCGACCTGTGTCTGACTTGGCGCGGCTTTCGTATCGAGGCGGACCTCATCCGTTCCTTGCAGGCAGTCGCAAGCAACACCAAGGGAGCATCCGAAGACAGCCTGCGTGTACTGGTTCCCCACGTGAGCGGATTTCGCCTGTTGATGGTGGCGCTGTCGCATACCACTTGGCCATTGCCAGTGTGGGGGTCGCTGCAGGTGCGCAACCGTTTGGTGCTGCACCACCCGTTCCAGGCCGGCGATGCATTCGACCTGGTGACCCGGGTGGCCGCTTGGCGCGTGCTCGACAAGGGCATTGAAGTGGACCTGCACACCCAACTGCGCCAGGACGATGCCTGCGCCTGGGAGAGCGTGGTGACAATCTACTATCGCGGCCGGTTCGGAGCGCCAGCTCAGCACGGTGTCGCGCAAGGCGCACCGATGAACTCACCGGTCGTGGACGGTGGCAGCGCGAACACGGCGCAATGGCGCGTTGATGGCAGCCGGCGTTGGCACTTTGGCGCCATCACCGGCGACTACAACGGCATCCACCAGTGGGACCCATACGCTCGGCGTTTGGGCTTTCCCGCCGCGTTTGCCCACTCGCAGAGAATCGTGGCCCAATGCCTGGCCCACCTACCCGCCTTGGACTCACCGGCACAGCAGCTCGATCTTTGGATCAAAGGGCCGGTCTTTTACGATCGCGAGGTCATCTTGCGACAGCAAACCCGCGATGCCGGCGACGGACTCGACTTCGCCGTATGCCTGTCTGATGACGCCCGGCCCGCGCTGGTCGGCAGTTGGCGCAAGGCGTTGGCGGCCTAGGTGGGGACACAACGCTGCTGCACCCAGTCGTTGACCATGGGCCACAACGAAGACTCCTGCGCACTGCGAAAAAAGCCGAAGTGGCCAATTCGGCTCAAGCCAAACTGCTGCGGCGCAAGCACGCGGTAATCCACGTCGGTGCCGCTGTAGGCATCGTGCAGCATGCGCGAGCCGGCTTCGCGCAGCAGCTCATCGTCGGCAAAGGTCAGGCCCAACACCGGGTAACGGGCGCGGGCATAAGCCTCGCGCGCACCGGGTTCGCCCGACAGCAGGTACTCGGGCGTCAAGCACCAACGCCGCCACTGAAACAGGGCCCGGCGCGGGATGTCGCCAATCACCCCCAGCCGCGCGCCAGGGAAGTAGCCAAACAAGGGGCACAACAGCGGCGCCAGCACGTACCACAGCAGCGGCGCGCTGCGTTGCACCCGTGGCTGGTTGTGCCGGACCGAGCCGCTGCCCACCGCCACGTTGATGAGCCCGCTGATACGCGCCACCGACGGCAGCAGGGGTGTGGTTTGCCCGCCCAGGCTATGACCCAGCACAAACAGGGGCAAGCCATTCAGGCTGGTGGCGGCATGCTGCACCACGGCGTCGAAGTCCTGCGTAATCCAGTCCGAGATGTCGGACCGGCAGCGGCGCATCGAGCCACTCCAGGACTCGCCCATGCCGCTGTAGTCAAAGGTCCAAACGCGCACGCCCTGGCGCGCCATGAATGCGGCAAAGTCGGCGTAGAACACCTGCGGCACCGCCATCGCCGGAGCAATCACCAAACCCGCACGCGTGGCGCCGGCGTTTTCGTGGCAATAGACGGCCAGGGATTGGCCATTGTGGCTTGGCAAACTCAATCGGGTTGCTGACATGTAAGTTCTCCGGTTGCGTGGGCACGTCGATCACCGCGGCGAGCCGTCAAGACCCGCGATTGCCGCTCTGGTTCGGATCGGTTGCCAGGCTGCGCCAGGCGGCCAGGGCCAGTTCGTCAATCACCTTGCGTGGTTCGAGCTTGACGCAGCCACGCAGCCACTCACGCGCGTACTCCTGCGCCGGCCCCATCAGCAAGGGGCCGTACAGCTCGGCCGGCAAACGGCGCAGCACACCCGCCTTGAACCACGGTTTGAGTACGTCAAACAACTCCCGAAACCGGCTCAGCGTGTACTCGCGGATGGCTTGCTCGTGCGCTGCGCTCACCACTTGGCGCCGCGAAAACAGGTAACGCGCCGCATCGGGCTGGCTGGTGATCCAGCCGATGTGTGCGCTCAGCATGGCGTGGATCATGCGCTGCGCGTTGGATTGACTCTTGGCACTGGTGATGAGCTCGGTCCAGTACTCATCCAAGTGTTGCATGAACAGCGCCGCCGCAATACCCTCTTTGTTGCCAAAGTGGTGATAGATGCTGCCCACCGAGGCCTGGCTTTCGCGACAGATGTCCTCGATCGAGGTTGATTCAATGCCCTTCTCGGCAAAAACCGCCAAGGCTGCCGTCAGGATGGCAGACTTGCGCGGCGGTGGCGGCACGATGCTGGTGGTGCGCAAGGCTTGCTCCTTGTCGATATTGACTGGCCACGCTCAGGCGGCCGGCATGCGGCGTACTTGAGCCTGTCACTAGAAGAATATTCTAGAACAACTTTCCAACCCTTGCTGGCGCCGCCAGCAACACGAAAACGGTCAACACGGCGACAATGTGCGCGAGCCGCTTGTTCCCCGAACGCTGACCCGAGACAACCATGGCCGAAGACCTCTCCATCCTCACCCGCACGGCTACGCCCCCAGACGAAACCTTGCGCTATGGCCCGCATCCCGACCAGGTTGCCGACCTGCGCCACGGTGCGCGCGGCACCCAGTTGCCACTGGTGGTGGTGATTCATGGGGGCTTCTGGAAGCCGGCCTATGACCGCAGCCACGCGCAGGCGATGAGCGCGACCTTGGCTGCCGATGGCTGGTCGATGTTGACGCTGGAGTACCGGCGCACGCCTGGGCAGCCGCAGGACACGGTGCAAGACATTGCCGCCGCATTGAGCACATTGGTGGCGCAAGCGACACCGCATAACGGCGACGTGCTGCTGATTGGCCATTCGGCCGGCGGGCACTTGGTATTGTGGGCGGCGGCCGCGCTGGCCATGCCGGCACTGCGTGGCGTGGTGGCCCTGGCACCCGCGGCCGATCTGCGCCTGGCGCACGGCTTGCAGCTCGGCAGCGGCGCTGTGCAGAGCTTTCTGGGCACCCACCCTGACGATCAGCCCAACCTCGACCCGATGAACCTGAAAGCACCCACGGTGCCAGTCACCATCATCCAGGGCGAGGACGACCAGGTGGTGCCCCTGGCGGTGGCTCAGTCCTACTGCAAAGCCTTCCCCGCGACCCGGCTGGTGGCGTTGCCCGCCGTCGGGCATTTCGCGCTGATCGACCCCTTTGCGCCCGCCTGGGCGGCAGTGCTGGAGGCCTTGCGAGCGCTGTCGGGCACACGACCGGCAAGTGCGGGTACGGCGGAATGAAGGCGCAGGCACCCGTTCGACGGGAATCACCGTCACCGCCATCGTTGTTCACAGATACCCGGAGGTTCTGCTTATGGTCCAAGCCAAGACCAAACCCACATCGGCCAGCGTCGACGAGTACCTGGCGTCAAAAGCCAGTCCAGAACAACTGACGGACTGCAAGGCCCTGATGGCCTTGCTCAAGAAGATTACGCATCAATCCCCAATGATGTGGGGTCCCAGCATCGTGGGCTATGGCCACTACGGCTACCGGTACGAGAGTGGGCACGCTGGTGAGGCGTGTCTCGCGGGGTTTGCCGTACGCGGCAGAGAACTGGTGGTGTACCTCATGGCTGAGAGCCCAGACCAACAGGCTCTACTGGTCAAACTCGGCAAGCACAAAATGGGCAAGGCGTGTCTGTACTTCAAGCGCCTGGCAGACCTTGACCGAAGTGTCTTGGAAACACTGGTCGCCGAGTCTGTGGCCGAGATCAAACGCCGCTACCCCCTGACAGGGACCGTCTAAGCTTGTTCAACCCAAGAGTCGCCACGGCAATCAAGCCCTCCCCACAAGCGCACCAACCTCTCGTTGCCAACCTGGAGCCGTTTCATGCGCCTTCTTATTCTTGGTGGAACAGCTTGGCTCGGTAGCCACCTGGTCGAGGCCGCACTGACGAGCGGACACGAGGTCACCTGCCTCGCCCGCGGAACCACAAGCGATGCTCGGCCTGGGGCCAAGCTGGTAAGAGCCGATCGAAATCTACCCAATGCTTATGACGAGGTCATCGGCCAGCACTTTGATGCCGTCATTGACGTGTCGCGCCAGCCTGGGCACGTACAGGGGGCCTCCTTGGCGCTGTCAGAGTTTTGCAACACATTTGTGTTCGTCTCATCGGCAAGCGTGTATGCGGATCATGAGAGGCTTGACCAGGACGAGCGCGCAGCAGTGCTGCCGCCACTTCGGGCACAAGTCATGGAAAGCATGGATCAGTACGGCCACGCGAAGGTGGCCTGCGAGCAGCATGTCCTCGCTACCTTTGGTGCGAACCGAACATTCATCGTCCGCGCGGGACTGATCGGCGGGCCGGGAGACGAGTCCGATCGGACCGGGTATTGGCCACTTCGCTTCGCCAAAGCGGCCGAGTCTGGCCGCCCTGTCCTGATCCCGGATGCGCCTGAACTCTCCACTCAGGTGATCGACGTGAGAGACCTGGCTGGCTGGATCATCAACCGCGCCTGCGCAGCAGAGATGGGAATTTTCAACGCCACGGGCGAGACGAAGAGTCTTGAAGAACTCATTGAGACGGCCAGAGTCGTTGGCGCACACGACGGTGCAGTAGTCCGCGCCAGCTCAGCGTGGTTGCTTGAGCAAGGCGTGGCGCCGTGGATGGGGCACAGGTCTCTGCCCTTGTGGCTGCCTATGGAAGACCACGCAGGGTTTGGCGCTCGGGACAGCAGTGCCGCGGTCAAGGCCGGACTGTCCAGACGATCACTGGAAGCAACGCTGCGCGACACCTTGCATTGGGAACTGTCCCGCAGGCCCGCGCCGGCCGTCAGGCGTGCCGGCCTGTCTGACGTGGATCAGGCGAGCCTGCTCGCGGCGCTGGCAGCGTAACCCGCACCCAGCGGTCAATCGTCACGCTGGCGTCGCTCGCGCATCAAGCAATGCCATTAGTTAATTGCATTTAGCAATTAACTGGGCTACAATACCCCTTAACAAAACCCGTCACACCCACAACATCAAGCACGCCACCGTGCCCCACCTTCGCGCCGATAACAGGAGCCCCACCATGTCCGCCACGCCTGAGTTCTCATTTCCGGTGATACGCAGCCTGCTGGAAGTAGACCTGTACAAGTTCACCATGCAGCAACCCATGCTGCACTCGATGCCAACCAACCAGGCCGAGTACCACTTTGTCTGCCGCAACACGCCCGCTTTTCCCCTGGCGCAACTGCTGCCTGAGGTTAACGCGCAACTGGACGCCTTGTGCGCGCTGCGCTTCACCGAAGACGAGCTGGCCTACCTGGGCGCACTGCGTTACCTCAGCTCGGACTACATTGACTTTTTGCGCCTGTTTCAGTTCCAGCGCCGCTTCATCAGCGCCAGTGCCGAAGGCGACACCTTGCACGTGGTGGCCAAGGGGCCGCAAGTGCATGTGATGGGGTTTGAGATCTACGTGCTGGCCATCGTCAACGAGTTGTTCTTTCGCCGCATGGCGCAGCGCCAGGGCGAAGCGGCAGTGCTGGACCAAGCGCGCAGGCGCCTACAGGCCAAGATTGCCCTGCTGCGGGACTATGAGCTTTCCAGCCCGCCGCGCCAACACCCGTTCGAGTTTTTTGACTTTGGCGTGCGTCGGCGCTTCTCGGGCGCCTGGCACGAAGAGGTCACCACCACGCTGGCGCGCGAGGTGCCCCAGTACTTCAAAGGCACTTCCAACGTGCATCTGGCCAAGAAGCTCGGGCTCACGCCCATTGGCACCATGGCCCATGAGTACCTGCAAACCTTTCAGGGCATGGGCGTGCAGCTCAAGGGTTTTCAGAGGGCGGCGCTCGAATCGTGGGTGCAGGAGTACCGTGGCGACCTTGGCATTGCGCTGACCGACGTGGTGGGCATGGACGCGTTCCTGGCCGACTTTGACCTCTACTTTGCCAAGCTGTTTGATGGTTTGCGCCACGACAGCGGCGACCCGATAGCCTGGGGCGAAAAAGCGCTGGCGCACTACGCCAAACTGAAGATCGACGCCCACACCAAGCGCCTGGTGTTCTCCGACGGGCTGGATGTGCCCACCGCGCTGGCGCTGCACCGCCACTTTGCCGACCGGGTGCAGACTGGCTTTGGCATTGGCACCAACCTCACCAACGACACCGGAATTGCACCCCTTAACATCGTCATGAAGCTGGTCACCTGCAACGGCCAGCCCACCACCAAGCTGTCAGACTCGCCCGGCAAGACCCTGTGCGACGACGACACCTTTCTGGCCTACCTGCGCCAGGTGTTCGCCAAAACCGACTAAGCTGGAATCTCGCCAAGGAGGACTTCCCATGTTGCGGATCACCAGTGCCCAAATCAACCCGACCATTGGCGACATTGCGGGCAACATTTCCCAGATGCTCGCCGCCGCACGCCACGCGCGTGATGAACAGGCCGATCTGGTGGTGTTTCCGGAAATGAGCCTGACCGCCTACTACCCTGGCGACCTGCTCGACGACACCGACTTTCAAGTGCGCGTGCAAACCGGCCTGGAGCAGCTCAAGCTGGCCACCCGCGAAACGCCGCACCTGTTTTGGGTGGTCGGCGCACCGGTGCGCCGCAGCGGCGTTGGCAAGCCGTTTTACAACGCCTTGCTGGTGCTTAAGAACGGTGAGTTGGTGCTGCAGTACGCCAAGCAATTGCTGCCCACCTACAACATCTTCGACGAGCGCCGTCACTTCGAGCCCGGCCCCGATCTGGCACGCGTGCTGCGCGTGGGCGATGTGCAAATTGGTCTGATGATCTGCGAAGACGGCTGGAACGATGGCGCCCAGGACTACGCTGTGAACCCGTTTCAGCGTCTGGCCGACGCCGCGCCAGACCTGGTGATTTCGATCAACGCCAGCCCCAGCAACGTGGGCAAACGCGAGCAGCGCCACAGCGTTTTCGGCCAGGCCTGCGCGCGCCACAAATTGCCCCTGCTCTATGTCAACCAGATCGGCGGCCATGACCAACTGGTCTACGACGGCGCATCGTTTGCACTCGATGCCCAAGGCAGCGTGGTGTTCGAAGCCAAGCGCTTTGAGGAAGACGTGACCACCCTGGTGTTCGACCCCAAGACCCAGAGCTTCACCGCGCGCGACGGCGTCGCCTTGCCCAGCGTGCCACGCGAGGGGCTGCCCACGATGGAGTTCTACCGGCGCCAGATCGTGCTCGGGCTCAGGGACTATGCGCGCCGCTGTGGTTTTGCCAAGGCGGTGGTGGGCTCATCCGGCGGCATTGATTCGGCGCTGACACTGGTGCTGGCCGCCGAAGCCCTGGGCGCGAACAACGTGGTGGGCATCACCATGCCCTCCAAGTTCTCCAGCGCGGGCAGTGTCTCGGATTCGGTAGCGCTATGCCGCAATCTTGGCGTGACCTTGGTCGAACACCCGATTGCCAGCATCGTGGCGGCCTTTGAGACTGGTTTTGGCGCGGCCTTCGGCCAGCCCCTGAAAGGCATTGCGCTGGAAAACCTGCAAGCCCGGGTGCGCGGCACCACGCTGATGGAATACTCCAACAGCTTTGGCCACTTGCTGCTGACCACCGGCAACAAGAGCGAAGTGTCGGTGGGCTATTGCACCCTGTACGGCGACACCAACGGCGGCCTTGGCCTCATTGGCGACCTTTACAAGACCGAAATCTTCGAGCTGTGCCGCCACCTCAACGCCAGCGCCGGGCGCGAGTTGATTCCGTTTGGCATCATCAACAAGGCGCCCTCGGCCGAACTGGCCCCTGGGCAAAAGGACTCGGACAGCCTGCCGCCGTATGAACTGCTCGACGGCATTCTCAAGCACCTGATCGAAGGCGACCGCCTGCCGCCATGGGAGCGTGAACAGGCCGACGCGCAACTGGCGCAACTGCGCGGCAGCGCCGAAGGCCACGCACTCATTGGCAAAATCCAGACCATGATTGCGCGCAACGAATACAAACGCCGCCAGGCGCCGCCGGTACTGCGCTTGCGCGGCCGGGCCTTTGGCAGTGGCCGCCAGGTGCCCATTGCCGCCGTTCATTACGCCTGACACCAGCACACGCAAGGGACCACACCATCATGCCCAACCCCCACTCCGCAACGCCCGCACGCACGGCAGTCATCGTCGGTCGCTGGCAACTGTTCCACAAGGGCCACGAGACGCTGCTCCAGGCCGCGCTGGCGTGCGCCGAACAGGTCGTCGTGGTGATTGGTTCATCCTTTCGCTCGCGCAACGTGCGCAACCCGTTCAACACCGAAGAGCGCCAGGCCATGATCGCCGCCACCCTCTCACAGCACGACTTGGCACGCGTCAAGTTCTTGCCGGTGCGCGACTACTTTGACGACCAGCGCTGGAACGCCGCCGTGCGCGCGGGCGTCGGGCAATTGACGGGCGAGCAAGGCGACATCAAGCTGGTGGGCTACAAAAAGGACCACACCAGTTACTACCTGGACCACTTCCCGACATGGGCATCGCACGCGGTCGCACAGGAGCACGACATCGACGCCACCGCCTTGCGCAATGTCTTCTTCGAGGGCACCGACCCCGACGCCAGGCTGGCCGTACTCGCGCCCCATGTGCACCCCAAGGTGCTGGCCTATTTGCAATCCTGGGCCCGCCTGCCCGCTTACGCGCAGCGCGTCGTGGAGCACCAAACGGTGCTGCAATACCGCAAGAAGTGGTCTGCCGATGTGTACCTGACCGCCGACGCGGTACTGGTGGCCAGCGAGCACGTGCTGCTGATCCGCCGTGGTGGCGACGTGGGCCATGGCCAATGGGCGCTGCCTGGCGGTTTTGTGGACAAGGGCGAGCGCTTCTACACGGCGGCGCTGCGTGAACTGCATGAAGAGACCGGCTTCAAGGCGCTGGACTCCACCATGCGGCAGGCACTCAAGTCCAGCCATGTCTTCGACCACCCGCTGCGCAGCGCGCGTGGACGCCTCATCACCCATGCCTTCCACTTCGACCTGGGCCACATCCGCCTGCCCGAGATCAAGGGCGCCGACGACGCCCTGGAAGCAAAGTGGGTGCCCTTGGCGGATCTGCCCAAGATGGAGGACCAGTTGTTCGAAGATCACGCGGCGATCCTGGACCGCTTTGTGGGGGTGTATCACTAAACCGCGGGTGCGGCGCGCGCACCTCGGCTCCGATGGTCCAGGCGCCGAGCTGCGAAATCCACCACTCAACCGACTCGGCGCACATGTACCACGGCGAAAAGCTCAATGCCATCACGCACCTGGTTGGCGCGGTGTTGGCCTTGGTCGGCAGCACCGTGCTGGTAACGCTGGCCGCCCTGAGCGGGGATGCCTGGAAGGTGGTCAGCGTCACCCTCTACGGCGTGACGCTGGTGCTGCTGTATAGCTTCTCCACGCTCTACCACAGCCTGCGCGGCAAGGCCAAGAGCGTGCTGCAAAGACTCGACCACCACAGCATCTACCTCTTGATCGCCGGCAGCTACACGCCGTTTTGCCTGATCACGCTGCGCGGCCCTTGGGGTTGGTCCTTGTTTGGCGTGGTCTGGACACTGGCGCTGCTGGGCATTGCGCAGGAGTTGCGGCCCAGCCGTGGCACGCGCAAGCTCTCGCTGGCAATCTACATCGTGATGGGCTGGGTGGCGCTGGTGGCGCTGGTGCCGATGCTCAAGGCGCTGGGTGGCGTCGGCTTTGCCTGGGTTGCGGCGGGCGGAATTTTCTATACGGTGGGCATTGTGTTTTACGTGCTGGACACGCGCCTGCGCCACGCCCACGGCGTGTGGCACCTGTTTGTGATCGCCGGCAGCGCGGCGCACTTCTTTGCGATTGCGCGTTACGTGTTGTAGGTTTCAAAATGCGCTTCGGTAACCCCCCGCCAGCACCCGCGAAACTGGCCACGGCGGTTGACGGCACGGCCGCTATGCGATACCTTTCTTGCAGCGGTTGGGTCGACTGTGCGCAATACCGCTATCCTTCAAATTCAACCTACCAGGCCTTCAATGAAACCAACCGTTATCTCCCGAGTGGTCCTTGGCACACTGCTGGTTATAGGCGCTCCGCTTGTACAAGCTGCGCCCGACTGGAACAAGGCGCCCAAACGCGACATTAACGTCTTTCATGCCGGCGTGACGCCTCTTGAATGGATTCAAAAGAAGTCCGATCACAGTGGAACCGCCGGACTGAAGAAAGGCGAGACCTGTGTCGGTTGCCATGAAGAAAAGGCACATTGAACTTCAACTTCAAGCGTCTGGCGGACAAAGAACTGGAGCCCGTTGGGGCACCCAAGACCATGATGTTCCCGGTCACCGTGCAGGCCGCGTACGACAAAGAAAACCTCTACCTGCGCTTGACGTTCAAACCACCCGCTGATGCCCACGCTGGCGCGCCGCGGGAGGACAAAGATCCCAAGCACGAAGTAAAGGCCGCCGTGATGTTGATGGCCAGCAAAGTGCCCCAGGCCGCCCAAATTGGATGCTGGGCCACCTGCCATATCGACGTGCGTTCCATGCCCGGGGCTGCGGCTGACAAGAAGAAGTACATCACCGGCGCCAACCTGGGCGGCGATGTATACGCGGACTATTTCCAGTGGAAAAGCGGCGCCGGCGGCAAGGGGTCGTTGCACCTCGATGGCCACGTGGCAGAAGCCCGGGTCAACAAAGACGGCAAGGCACTGGTGAAGGCGGAGGGGGAGAACAAGGGCGGCACCTATACCGTCACCTTTACCCGCAGTTTGACCGGTGGTGCAGGTGATCTTGCGCTGGGCGAGGGCAAGTCCGTCCCCTTTGGTATTGCCATTCACACCGACAAGACGGTGTACCGCTTTCACCATGTGTCACTGGGCTACGTGCTGGGCCTCGGTGCAGAGGGCGACGTGAAAGCTGCGAAGCAGTAGTCCCACCCTGCGCCCGGGCCAATGGCCACCACGGGCGCTGGTGCCCAACGTCAGGTCGCGTTGGACCCCCGGTGCGCCCAAGCCGTGGTGCGGTGCTCGATGGCGCTGAACAACTCGTACATGGCCATGGCCATGGCGCCAATCACCACCAGGCCGGCAAAGGCCAGCGGCATGCGTTGCGAGGACCCGGCGGATTGCATCAGGTAGCCGATGCCCGAGTCGCCCGCCGTCATCTCGGCCAGCACAGTGCCCACAAAAGCCAGCGTGATGGCCACCTTGAGCGAGCCGTAAAAATAGGGCAGCGAGCGCGGCAGCCCAACCTTGACCAGCACGTCCCAGCGCTTGGCGCCCAGCACCCGCAGCACGTCTTCAAGCTCAGGCTCCAGCGTGGCCAGGCCGGTGGCGATGTTGACGGTGATCGGAAAGAAGGAAATCAAAAAAGCCGTCAGCACGCCCGGCCCGATGCCGATACCAAACCACACAATCAGTATCGGCACAATGGCCGCCTTGGGCACGGCATTGAAGGCCACCAGCAGCGGATACACCGCCGCATAGGCCATGCGGGAGGAACCCACCAAAAACCCCAGCAGCACGCCCACCACGATGGACACGCCAAACCCCACCATGGTGACCCAAAAGGTCTTCCACGCGGCCTCGGCCAGCGGCCCCGAAAACTCCGCCATGGCCTGTGCGATGGTGTAGGGGCTGGGAAAGATGTAGTCGTCGATCCGAAACATCCAGCACACCGCTTGCCACAACACCAGCAGCACCAAGCCCAGCACCACCGGGGCCCAGCGTTCAAATTGTTTTCTTTTCATCGCGCCGTGCCCATGCTTGGTGCAGGCGCGGGCGCAGCGGCCTGGCGCGCGGCGCCGATGTGGCCCCGCAACTCGTGCACGATGTCGGTGAACTCGCGCGTGTAGGTCAGTTCCAGATCACGCGGATGCGGCAAATCGATGTGGCGCTTCACCACAAAACGCCCGGGACTCTTGCTCATCACGTACACGGTGTCGGCCAGAAAGACGGACTCGCGCAAGTCGTGCGTGACCAGGATCACGTTGAACTTCTGCTCCACCCACAGGTCGCGCAGGATGCACCACAGCTCCTCCCGCGTGAAGGCGTCCAGCGCGCCAAAGGGCTCGTCCAGCAGCAGCATCTTGGGCTCATGGATGAGGGCGCGGCAGATGCTGGCACGCTGCTGCATGCCGCCCGAGAGTTGCCACGGGAATTTGTCCTCGTAGCCGGCCAGGCCGACCTTTTGCAGCAGCATGCGGGCGCGCTCTTCGTACTGCCTGCGCCGCGCCTTGAACTGGCTGCGGTGCGGCTCCACGATTTCCAGCGGCAACAGCACGTTGTGCAGGGTCGTGCGCCAGGGCAGCAACGAAGGCGCCTGAAACGCCATGCCCGATATCTTCAACGGCCCGGTGACGGGCTGGCCGTCGATCAGGATCTGGCCGCGCGAGGGCATCTTCAGCCCGGTGGTGAGCTTCATGAAAGTGGACTTGCCGCAGCCCGACGGACCCACGATGGCGATGAACTCGCCTTGACGCACGCTCAGGTCAATCGCTTCCACCGCGTAGTGATTGGCGGCCAGCAGCTCATCGTTGTAGGCAAGCCAGACATCGCGAAACGCGACGAATTCCTTATCGGGCTGGGGGTTCATCTCACTTCTTGTTTGGAAGGACGTTCAGCTCGGCCGCGCTGGGCAAAAAGCTGCCATTCCACACCGCATCCGGATTCACGCGGGTCTTGGTATTGAAGGCGTCGGACACCTGAGACGCCATCAGCGACAGGCGTGGCCCCTTTACCTGCCCAAAGCCTTCGGCACGCGCATCGGCGCTGTTGACGACGGTGTCGATGGCCAGCTTCAGGCGGCGCTGTTCCAGCGCGACATTGATGATGCCGTCGCGGGCCTTGACGGATTCGATCGCCGCGTCGGGGTTGGCGATCACGTCCTTCACGCCCTTGGCGAAAGCCTGCAAAAAGGCCTTGATGGCTGCAGGGTTCTCCTTGATCAGCTTGGGCGAAACGATGATCACATTGCCATACAGCTTGACCCCGTTGTCCGCGTATGGCAGCACCACCACGTCGTCGCCCTTCACGCCGCGCGCCTCCAGGTTTAAAAGCGAAGTGAAGGTGAAGCCAGTGATGGCATCCACCTCGCCACGCGCCAGCATGGTTTCGCGCAGCGGGGGGTCCATGGCCGTCCATTGCACGCCGGTTATGCCATTGGCCTTCTGGAAGATCGGGAAGGCGCGCCGGCCGGCGTCAAACACCGGGGCACCCAGCTTCTTGCCATTCAGATCAGCGGGGGTCTTGATGCCGGATTTTTTCAGCGCCATCACCGAAGCGGGCGTGTTGTTGTAGACCATCATCACGGCCACCGGCTTGTTGGCAGCGTCGGGGTTGTTGGCGTGGAATTCCATGAGCGCGGCCAGGTCCGCAAAACCGATGTCGTAGCTGCCCGAAGCCACCCGCGTGACGGTGCCACCCGAGCCGTTGCCCGCGTCAATGCTGACGTTGAGATTGGCGTCCTTGAAGTAGCCTTTGGCAGCCGGCACCAGGAACAGCGCCGCCGGCCCTTCAAAGCGCCAGTCGAGCTGGAACTTGAGCGCGGTGGTCTGCGCCTGAGCGCCGGCAAAAACACAAACGGCGGCAAGGGCTGCCGTCGCTTGGAGAAAGATGCGTCTTGTCATGGATGCTCCTGAGCTGGTTAGGGATACGGGTTCCGAACGAGGACACGCAAGAAGAATGCCGAACGGATTTCGGGGCCAAAGGTGTCTTTCCCCATTTTGGGGCAAGACCGGTCCCGATTCGCTCAGGGGCAACCCGATAAGGGCTGGCGATGGCCGGGCCAGGTCCGGCGGCGCACCTGTGCGCGATCGCGCCCTATGCGTTGTGGGCCGCTCTCCCTACAACCACTCCCGCCACACCGCCAGCGCCACCGCCAGAATCACTGGCCCCAGGAACAGGCCCACCAAGCCAAATGCGGCCAGCCCGCCCAGCACGCCGAACAGTGCCAGGATGAAGGGGATGTTGCTGGCTCTGGACAACAACATTGGACGCACGATGTTGTCCACCCAGGACACCACCAGCACACCCCACAGCAGCAGGCCAATGCCAGCCGTGGTCTGGCCGGTGAACAGCAGCCACAACCCGGCCGAGCCCCAGACGACCGGCGTGCCAAAGGGAATCAGCGCAATCAGCACCGTGACGGCGGCCAGCGTGGCCGGCGCCGGTAGCCCCGCCACCCAGTAGCCCAGGCCGGCCACCAGCCCTTGCACGATGGCCGTGAGCACGATGCCATAGACCACGGCGCGCGTGGTGTTGCCCACGGCATTGACGTAGCCTTCGGTACGATCTCCCAACAGTCCCCGCAACACGGTACGCGCCTGCTCCAGCAGAGTGAGACCGTGCAGGTACACAAAAAACAAGGTGAACAGCGCAAAGCCCAGCTTGGCCAGGTTCTTGCCGACTCCGCCCACCAGCGCCCAGGTTTCGGTGTCGAGCTTGCCGATCAGGTTCTTGATCTCGGTCTGCCAGCGCATTGGATCGGCGAGCATGGCGTTCAACCAAAGGGCCAGGTCCTGGCCTACAAGTGGAATCGTCGCGACAAAGCCCGGTGGGCGCAGCCGCCCGGCAGCCATCTGGGCGCTCAGATGATCGGCGAGCACGCTGGCGTCGGCCTGCACCAGCAGCAACAGCCAAACGGTGGGCAACACCACCAACGCGGCCATCAGCAGCGTCATGCCCAGCGCGCTCAGCCAGGCCCGATTACCCGCCAGGCGCAACAGCCGCTCAAACAGCGGCCAGGACGCAAACGCCAGAATGCCGGCCCACAGCATCGACACCACAAAGGGCGCCAACACCATGGCTACGGCCGCGGCGAGCATGGCCACAATCAACCCGAGCACGATCAGCCGGATCGTCTCGCTCTTGATCGGCTGGCGTGTCATCATGGCTTGCCCAAGAGCAATTGCGCCAGTGCCGCCGCCGGCATCAGACTTATGCCCTCCTCCTTGGCGAAGCGCTGCGCCTTGTCGCTCACCGGAGCCAGGCACACGTAGGTGGCCTGCTGCGCGCCCTGGGCGCGCTGCTCAAAGGCCAAGTCCCGCAGCGCCTCCACGCCGTGGTTGGCGGCTTTCCAGCGCTTGCAACTCACCAGGGTGGTCGCCCCGCCCTTGACCAGTTGGAAGTCCGCCGCCGCGCTGTTGAGCCGGGTCACCTGGTAACCATCCCGAACAAAGGACTGCTCCAACTCGTTTGAGAAATCTCGCCACGACATCTCGCCAGCGCGCGCCAGCGCCGCGTCCAGCCGCTCGGGGTTGGGCGCGTGCCACTGCCGCCAGGCCCGGATCACGCCGATCACCAGGAACGGCAGGCCACCGATCACACCAAACGGCACGTATTGCGCGGGCAGCAATGCCTTTGCGCCGAGGGCGAAGGCAGCCACGATCGCGATGCTGACCCACCACGGGGAGCGCAGCAGAATCGCGAACAATGAATTTTTAGCCATCTTGTATTTCATACACCTGCCATCGAGTCCACCGCCACACGCGGACCTGAAGTGTACGAGCCCGCTCTGATCGCGTCACGCCGGGCCCCATTGACTGCACCCGTCATCGAATCGACAGACCATATGGCTATAGTGTTCAAGTCCATCCAAGTCCCGACCTGATCATGAGCATCCGCAACCTCGACTCGCTGTTTGACCCCGCCTCCATCGCCGTCATCGGCGCCTCGCAACGCGTGGGCAGCCTGGGCGCCATGGTGTGGCACAACCTGACCCGTGGCAACTACGCAGGGCGCCTGTTTGCGGTCAATCTGAAGCACCGCGACATCGACGGCCACAGGGTAGTCGCCCACGCGAAGGATCTGCCCGAGGTACCGGCGCTGGCCGTGGTCTGCACCCCGCCAGCCACGGTGCCGGGCCTGATCAAGGAACTGGCTGAGCTGGGGACACGGGCCGCCGTGGTGATGACCGCCGGCATGGACGCCGCCCAGAAGCAGGCCATGCTGGCGGCGGCCCGCCCGCACCTGCTGCGCATCCTGGGGCCAAACTGTCTGGGCCTGCTGGCGCCGCACAAGGGGCTCAACGCCAGCTTTGCGCACACCGATGCCTTGCCCGGCGAGCTGGCCTTTGTGTCGCAATCGGGCGCACTGGTGACCGCCATGCTGGACTGGGCCAAGGGGCGTGGCATTGGCTTCTCACACTTTGTGTCGATGGGCGAACACGCTGACGTGGACTTTGGCGACATGCTGGACTACCTGGCCAGCGACCCCAAGACACGCGCCATTCTGTTGTACATAGAGTCGATCGAGTCACCGCGCAAATTCATGTCGGCCGCGCGCCGCGGCGCGCAACAAGCCGGTGATCGTGGTCAAGGCCGGGCGCTCGCCACAGGGCCAACTGGCGGCAGCCTCGCATACTGGGGCGTTGGCGGGTTCGGACCTGGTCTACGACGCGGCGATCGACCGTGCCGGCATGCTGCGCGTCAACACGCTGCAAGAGTTGTTCCTGGCGGCGCAAACCCTATCGCGCTTTCGCACCAATTCCAGCGATGTGATGACGATCCTGACCAACGGTGGGGGCGCCGGCGTGATGGCCGCCGACGCCGCCGCCTGGGCCGGCGTCACGCTGGCCCAGCTCGGCGAGGCGACGCGCCAGCAGCTCGATGCGGTGCTGCCCGCCAACTGGTCGCACGGCAATCCGGTGGACATCATTGGCGATGCCCCGGTGGCGCGTTATGAGCAGGCGCTGAAGATCCTGACCGACGACCCCGCAAGCGGAGCACTGCTGTTTATCCACGCGCCTACGGCCATCGTGCCCAGTGCCGACATTGCGCGCGCGCTGGTACCGCTGGCGCAGCATGAGAGCTATGTACCGCCGCGCCTGATGAGCTGCTGGCTGGGCGACTCAGCGGTGGCCGAGGCGCGTGGCATCTTCCAAGGCGCCAACATTGCCAACTACGACACGCCCGAGCAGGCAGTGCGGGCCTTTGCCATGCTGGTCAACTACCGGCGCAACCAGGCCGAGCTGAGCGAGGCGCCATCGGCCTTGCAGGCCGATTTGCGCCCGGACACCGCAGCCATCAAGGCAATCGTCGACAAGGCGCTGGCCGCCGGGCGCGAGATGCTGACCGAACCGGAGGCCAAGGCCGTGCTGGACGCCTGCCACATCAGCGTGGTGCCAACACGCCGGGTGCGCGCCAGCCCGGCGGCGGCCGTCAAGGCGGCCGTGGCGATCGGCTTCCCGGTGGTGCTGAAGATCCTGTCGGACGACATCACGCACAAATCAGACGTGGGCGGCGTGGCCCTTAACCTGCGCGACGAGGACGACGTGCGCGCCGCCGCTCGCACCATGCTAGCGCGCGTCAAGCGGCAACAACCGGCCGCGGTAATCCATGGCTTCACAGTGCAGACCATGCTGCAACGCGCGCATGCGCAAGAGCTGATCGTCGGCAGCGCCACCGATCCGGTGTTCGGCCCGGTGATTCTCTTTGGTCAAGGCGGTACAGCAGTCGAGGTGATGGCCGACCGCGCAATCGCACTGCCCCCGCTGAACACCCAACTGGCCACGGCCTTGGTGGCACGCACGCGCGTGTCACGCCTGCTGGCTGGTTGGCGCGACACACCAGCGGTGGACCAGGCGGCCGTGTACCAGGCACTGGTGGCGGTGTCGCAGCTGCTGGCCGAGGTGCCGCAGATTGCCGAGCTGGACATCAATCCACTGATCGCCAATTTCGAGGGTGCGGTGGCGCTGGACGCCCGCATCCGGCTCAGCGCCGCCAACCCGGCTGGTGCCGGCAACTTTGCCATCCGGCCCTACCCGGCCGAGTTCGAAGAGAGCGTGTCGTGGCAGGGGCGCACCATTTGCCTGCGACCAATCCGGCCCGAGGACGAGGCGCGACATATCGAGTTTTTGCAGCACCTGGACCCGGAAGACATCCGCATGCGGGTGTTTTACAGCCGGCGCACCATGGAGCGCACCGAACTGGCGCGTCTGGTGCAGATCGACTACGCGCGCGAGATGGCCTTCGTGGCACTGGCCCCCGGACCCGATGGCCAGCCTCAGACCTTGGGCGTCGCGCGCGCCATGGTCGATCCAGACAACATCGAGGCCGAGTTTGGCGTTATCGTCCGCTCCGAACTCAAGGGCCAGGGGCTGGGCAGTCTGCTGATGGATAAACTGATCAATTACTTGCGTGGCCACGGTACCAAGCGCCTGGTGGCAACCGTGCTGGCGGAAAACGACCGCATGCTAAAACTAGGCAAACAGCAGGGGTTTGAGGAACGCCACAACGGCGACGGCGGTGACGGCACCAAGTCGCTGTTCCTGACGCTCAATTGATGTCCCCCGACCGGCGCGCGCCGAATAGTCTTTGCGCAATCGACCCCCTATGGGCTGCTAGCCGAGCGTGTATGGAATCCGGCTGTCTTGCGCAGGCCCGGCCCAGTCCGGCGTTTGCCCGCGTTTGTAACAGCCGGGTTGGCTCAGGGGGCCCCCACCCGGCTCTCGATTTGCTCCACCGACAATGCAAGGCCGGACAGCGGCGCTTTTGGGCCAGGTGCCAGACGAGTTTCGTCGCGCATCTTGAGGAAGCTTGTTCCGTCTTCGAGGAAGCGGCGTCTCGTGGTGCGCGGCGTCATGCATAGCGCGCTGGCTACTGCATCCATGCCGGGCATGGGGGGCCCACTTCTGACCAAGTGATCTCTGACCTTGGCAGCGAGGCCCGCTCTTGATTGGTGGCGGTCAAGCAAAGCCGCGCACTGCTCCTCTGCCGCCTTGAGCGCCAGGGCATTGCCCTGTGAAAGGGGTGCCATCACGGCCGCCCTGTTCAAGATGGCCTTGTTGGACACGGCACCCAACACCGGTTTGACGCCGTAGAAGGTCTCGTACACCTGCGTGTCTTCGGGCTCAGGGCATGTGAAATAGACCGCCAGAAGCGCCGGGCGAGACGAAAGCAGGTCGCGCTGCACCGTCACCATCGCGGCCGGGGTCGCGCTCGACAATGAAGGCTCTAACGTCTGCGGGCAGATTCGAATCGTCGAGAGTGACCTGTGTCTCATCCCCCTGGTCCTGAACCTGGAACCGCGTAAAGGCAAAGGTCAGTTGAAAGTAGCGCAGGGTGACGTCCATCGCGCTGCGCGCGGTCGGGCTACTGACCCAGGCAAAGCCCAAGGCACCGAATGCCGTGAAGTGATAACGCTTGCCAGCCTCAATGCCCAGCGCGGGGATGTTGCCCCGGTGCCTGATCAAGTTGCGGATCAGCCGCACCTCCTGTTCGGCCGACACAATGACGGATGGGTCATTGAGGTCTTGCTCGTTCACGCCTGTGCCGGCCAGGCAGGTGTTCACGGACAGACCGCAGTCGACACCCAAGTCGGTCATCAGTCGCATGCTGTTGACACTTCGCGCGAAATCCCATTCCTTCATTGAGCGAACTTTCTCCGTTTTGGCTTGTCCTCAAATATCGATTTTTTGACTTCCGCGAATGTAGCACCGACAGCGGTCCACCCGTAACATGCAGCGCTACACATCGCGCAAGCCATGACACGCAGATACGCCCCCCGCAAACGCAGGCGGCTGTCCTTTAGGTTGAACGGACACGATTGATGCACATAGACACCGAGGACGCACTGCAACTGCTTGGAGGGGTCGCACGTTTTGCGCGCGAGCGCATCGTCCCCCTGGCAGCGCGGCCGCAGTGTCCGATCGATGCGGATCAGTTGGCGCTGTTGACGCAGGAGGCCTTGGAGCTGGGCATCCTGCCGCGCACCACGCCAGACGAGGGTTTCGGCATCTGGGAGCACACCGATGCAGCCCAGGCCATGCGCTTCAACATCGGCGCGCTGAGACTCATTGCCCATGCCAGTCCCGGTGTTGCGTTTGCCTGGCACCGTATGGCATTGGCCCGATGGATCAGCGCACGGCTGGGCCCTGCGTTTGGGGCAAGTGGTCTGCAGGGCATGCTGCTGGTGCCCACGGGGCACTATGGCCTTGCCGCAACAGCTGGCAAAAGTGGCTCAAAGGCTGGTGCACTGTCAGCGCACGACACGGACATGCTGTCGGACTGGCTCGATCGAGGCGCCCATACACCACGATCTACGCCCCCCCAAGGACTGGCGAGAGTCTGGTCTGGCCAGTGTGGTCGGACCAGCAAATCGCTTGGCAACAGGTCGAGCGCAAGGCGCTGCAGGTCAGGTCAGACCCTGCGCAGCATGGCTTGGATGAACTGACAGGCTTCACGGTCAGCCAACCATCGACCGCGGGCAAGACAAGCAAGCAAGACGAGCATGCGGCTCGCTGCCTACGCAAGCATGCTCAAGCTCGATATGCTGGGCTTGCTGTCCATCGCAGCGGGTGCGCTGGATCGAGGTCAGGCCTTGGCGCGGGATTACGCGGGCATTCGCAAGCAAGGCGGCAAGGTGATTGGAGAGCACCCTGCGGTCAGCACATGCTCAGTGACGTGGAGATCACTCGCCACCAGGTTGACATGGCGCTGAGCGCATTGGCCCGACCGGTGGCGGAACTGGATGTCGGCGTCGTCGGCGCCGCTACGGGCAAGCACCAGTCCTGCCCTGTGCCATGCCGCCAATCAGGTGATGCAGGTGCACGGCGGCATCGGGTACATGCGCGATGCCGGGCCAGAGAAGCTGCTGCGCGACCAAAATATGCTCAAGCTGATGTCCGGTGGAACACGCGAGATTCACACCTTCCTGGCAGGCTGGACCGGAGCCAACCTGTGACCCAAGCAAGCCACCTGGAAGGGCATTTGCCCGCGGACCATCACCTGTCACCACACAGGCATTACAGCAGCATGCCCTTGATAGGACGCTTGTTGGCGGACTACCCGGTGACGGACTTGTGGGAAACCGACTTCGCCCGGCTGCCACGTGCGCTGGCCAAGCAGCGCCGACGAGCGCGCAACTTCGCCGAGCAGCATCTCTCGCCTGCCGCAAACGAACTGGATTTATCCGCTCACCTGCCCGCAGGGCAGTGTCATCCCACGGCGAAACGCATTCTTTGCGAGGCCGGCAAACAAGGCTGGCTGAGCTACATCATGCCGGCACCACTGGGTAGCATGCCGTGGAGTACGGTGGTTGCGCAATGATCTGGCGGTGCAGTCTGGTCGTGGAGAATTCAGCCGCGCCTGTGGTGGCTTGATGTTGCTGCTGTCCGCGCATCACCTCGGTGCCATGCCCTTGATTCTGTCCGGGCGCGCGGGCAACATACTGCGTCACTTGGCTCCGGTCTATAGAAGCTGTGAGCGCGGTGAGCCCCATTTGATCGCTTTCGCGATCACCGAGCCGGCCGCCGGATCTGACGTAGAAGATGGACACGGGGCCGAGGTCTATCGTCCCGGGGTCGTTGCAACGCCGACGGATGGCGGCTACCTGCTCAACGGCCGCAAGTGCTTCATCAGCGGTGGCGACCTGGCCAAGACCGCAACCGTATTCGCTGCCCTGCAAGGCGAAGGAATGGACTCGTGGACTTGCTTCTATGTGGACTGTGGGGCCCCGGGGTACAAGGTTGCCCGCACAGAACTCAAGATGGGCATGCGCGCGTCAGGTGCGGCTGAGATTGAACTCACCAATGTGTTTGTGCCAAGCGATCGCGTCATTGGTGGGCTGCGCAATGGCTGGGCGATGAACCGCGCCACGCTCAATGCATCGCGTATTCCTGTCGCTGCGCAGGGCGTCGGCTTGCCCAGGCCGCGACCGAGACCGCAGTGGGTTTCCCGGCGCTACAAAGTAGGTGGCAAGGCGTTGATCCACTATCAGGACGTTCAGCTACATCTGGCCACGATGGTGGCCGAAACCCGCGCCATGCGCAGCCTGGTCTGGCAAGAGGCCAAAGCCGCCTGGCAACCCAGGCAACTGCATGCGTCCCTGTGCAAATTTCATGTGACCGACCGCGCACAGCGAGTCTGTGAGATGGCGATGGACCTGCTTGCCGACCATGGCGGCAAGCACGAAGATCAGCTCGACAAGATCTTTCGCGATGTCCGGCTGACCCTGATCTTTGAAGGCACCAATCAAATCAACCGCTTGTCCCTGATCGAGGATTGGCAAGCGCAACTACTGGAATTTAACCACGGCGTGGGAGTATGAACATGAGACAAAACCAATGGCAACACGATCTGTTTTTTCAGTATCCGCGCAATACCCTACAGACCTCACAGGGCGACGTCGAGATGCCCATCATGTACTACGACGACTCCGTCCTGATGGCCTTGTTCCGCGCGGACTACGACAAGGCACAGGCACTGCTTGCCGATCAGGGATTGCAGGCTGTGCGCGTCTTAGGCGGCAAAGCGCTGGTGGGCATGGCCTTTTATCAATACCGGGAAACGTCCATCGCCGACTACAACGAAGCGGGCGTCGCGATTGCTGCGGTACCCACCGGCACCAAGGTTCCCCGGTTTCCCTTGCTGTCGCTGCTGAGTACACTGGACAAAGCGCCCATCGGCCATTGCGTGGTAGACCTGCCGGTCACGACGCCTGTGGCTTGCGCGGCCGGGCGCGAGATCTGGGGATACCCCAAGTTCGTGGCACCGATCGGGTTCTCCTTGAAGGGCAATCACTTTGACGGGGTAGTCACGGATCCCGCGACCAACAAAGACCTGGTTCGCTTGTCTGGCAAGGCAGGGATCGGCCTACCAGGCCCGCTGCTGGACCTCGTCTTGTACTCGCGCCACAACGGGAAAATGCTGCGCACCTTGGTGAACACCCGTGGCGGGGCTCGGACTTGCTTGCCCGGATCACTTCGGGTCACGGTATCCAACGACAGCATGCATCCCATGGCGAAGCGATTGCATGCCTTGGGGCTCCAGAACGCCAAACCGACCATCGTGTTCTACAGTCATGCCTTGCAGCTGCGCCTCAATGCGGGCGCAGTTCTGCCTCTGAGACAACGATGGAGCCACGACCCTGTGTATTCGTCACCGGCGCCGCCAGCAGGATTGGTCGCGCAACGGCCCGCCTGTTCACGCAGCGAGGATGGTTTGTTGGCCTCGCGGACGTCGACGATGCCGGCGTGACGGCACTGGGCGCAGAACTGGGCACGGGCAACGCGCTGGCGATTCATCTGGACGTGACCAAGCCGGACGCGTGGCGCGCGGCGCTATCCACCTTTCACGATCGGACCAGCCGCCTTGATGTTCTGGTGAACAATGCGGGCATTCTGATCTCTGGCCCCTTCGAGGCCAATCCGCTAGAGCGCCACCACGCCGTGGTCGACATCAATCTGAAGGGCGTGCTCAATGGCTGCTACCTCGCCAAACCGTATCTGGTATCGACGCCGGGGGCGCGCGTCATCAACCTGTCGTCCACCGCGGCAATCTATGGTCAGCCATCTTTGGCGACGTACGCCAGCACCAAATCCGCCATCCGTGGATTGACCGAGGCTTTGAACATCGAATGGCAACGCCATGGCATCTGGGTGATGGACATCATGCCGCTATTCGTGCAAACGGGCATGCTGACGGGCATCAACGCGCGCAGCATGGACCGACTGGGCGCCCAGCTTACGCCAGATGATGTAGCCCGGGTGATCTGGGCCGCGGCAAGCTGCCGGGTCGACTTTGGCAAGGTTCACTGGCCCGTGCCCGCCAAGGCGACTTGGCTGCTGCGCTGGACCAGCCTGGCGCCGGCTCGGCTAAACCGTTTCATCGCGAAATGGATCGCCGCCTGATGCGCACATAGCGCGTCGGTGCGAAGTCACCTCTCCCGTGGCCTGCCGCGTCAGTGCCGCCTGTGCCCGCAGCCAGTCGCAAAAGGCGCGGATCTCCGGCCGGTCGGCGCTGCGCTGCGCGACGATCAGCCAGTAGGCCATGGGTGAATCGAGCCGCATGCCGGGCAGTATCTCGACCAGATCACCGGTGGCCAGGCTGTCGGCCACCAGCGGCATACGGGTCAGGGCCACCCCCTGCCCGGTGAGGGCGGCCTGGGCGATCTGATGCGCGTAGTTGAAATAGAGCCAGCGCTTGGGCTCCAAGGTCTTGAAACCATGGTGGTCCAGCCAGCGCCGCCAGGTCAGCCACTGCAGGTTGTGGGTGCGGTGCGCGTCGCTGGCTTCGATCAGGGCAAAGTGCGCCAGGTCCTCCCCTCGCTTCAAGGCATGCCCGCTCTTGAGCAACCAGGGACTGGCCACCGGAGTGAGCTGCTCGCCAAACAGGCGCACCGCATCCAGCGGCACGTTGTCGGGGCGGGTGTAGCGCAACGCCAGGTCGATGTCGGTCGTCTCCAAGTCCACCGGCACGTCGGTGGCGTCGATGCGGATGTCGATGTCGGGGTGCGCGCTCTGAAACGCTTCCAGGCGTGGAATCAGCCACATCGAAGCGAACGACGCCCAGGTGCTGATGGCCACGCTCTTGCGCCCGGCACTGCGCCGGATCAGGCGCACCGCGCTGTCCATGCGCTCCATCGAGGGCAACACGGCACGCAGCAACTGGGCACCGGCGCTGGTCAGCTCCACCGCGCGGGTGTGGCGCAGGAACAGGCTGACGCCAATCTCCTGCTCCAGGGCCTGAATCTGGCGGCTGACGGCGCTCTGCGTCAGCGACAGCTCCTCGGATGCCGCCCGAAAGTTCAGATGCCGCGCCACCGCCTCGAACGCGCGCAGGTTGCCCACGGCGATGGGTCGGGTGCGCAAATGGTTCACGGAATGCTGCATGGCGGGTGGCTGGTCAGTAAAGCCTGGATTAATGCGTAAACAGAATGAATCCTAACGCTCGTTTTCATTGGACGCTTAAGGGTTAACCCAGGATCATTCAGGTCTTAATCGCAGCCAAGGAGTTTTCCATGTCAGGTTCACGTTTTCCCGAACTGAATGCCGCCCGGCCCGGTAATGCTGTGCCCGAGCGATGGAAGCTGAGGGCCGGCCAGGCCATCCGCTTGCAGCCCAGCCAGGCCAGCGAGCTGCGCGTCACCGAAGGCAGGGTCTGGGCCACTTTTGACGGCCCCCACCACGGACCCGCCAACGACCTGGGCGATCACTTCCTGAGCGCCGGGCAAGGTCTTCGGATCAGCGCCGGACAACCCCTGGTGATTGAGGCTTGGGGCAACAACGAAGCGCCGGCCTGGCTGGCGCTATGCCCTGTGGCGCCGCCTCAGCGCGCGTTGCGGCGCGGCGTCTTCGGGCTATCGGCCGCCTGACAGGCGCGCCGATAGGCCTGCAGGGTCTTCTGCACGCGGCCCAGGATGCTGTCGGCGGGGTAGTCGCCCGCCACGGCACCCATGCCGCTGGGCAGACCGGTCAGCAATTCGATGCCATCGCTGGCCTGCTCGGCGGTGTAAATGTGAAACAAGCCGTCGCGCACCGCTTCGACCACATCCCGATCGAGCATCAGGTGGCGCCGGTTGCGATCCGGAATCAGCACACCCTGGCTGCCGTCTAGGCCGGCCGTGCGACAAATGCGAAAGTAGCCTTCAATCTTCTCGTTGACACCACCGACCGGCAGCACCTCGCCGTGCAGGTTCACGGCACCGGTGACGGCAATGCCCTGCTTGAGCGGCAAACCCGCCAGCGAGGACAACAGCACAAACAGCTCCGCGCAAGAGGCCGAATCTCCCTCGACGCCCATGTACTCCTGCTCGAACACGATCGAGGCGTTGAGCGCCAGCGGTGCGATGTGCGCGAATAAGGCCGACAGGTAGCCGTGCAGGATCAGCACGCCCTTGTCGTGGATCGGGCCGGACATCTCGACCTCGCGCTCGATGTTGAGCAAGCCCTCAATGCCGGCAAAGGTGCGCGCGGTAATGCGCACCGGGAAGCCAAAGCGGTAGTCGCCCAGGTCGATCTGGGTCAGGCCATTGATCTGGCCGGTCTTCTCGCCGCGCAGGGTCATCAGCCGGTCGCCATCGGTGATGGTTTCCTGCAGGCGCTGGTCCGGATAATCGTGGCGCAGCTTGCGCGCCCGCAGCGCCGCCTGCACATCGCGCGCCTGCACCAGCGTACCGGCGCGCGCGCGGCACAAGGCGGCGCTTTCCATCACCAGCGCCTCGGTGCCGGCAAAGATCGCGCTTTGGCGCGTCTGGTCGTCCACCTCGCGGTGCGAGGCCTCCAGCAAACCCGCCACCGCGTCGGCCGAAAAGTGCGCCAGACCGAGGCGCTTGCAGACATGCGCCACAAACACGCCGGAGGCAGCGTAGGTCTGCTCGGTGGCGGTGAAGCTCTCGGCAAAGTCCACCTTGACGCGAAAACGCCGCCCAAATTCCGGGTCCGCCTCCTGCAGTTCGTAGTACTGCTCGGTGGAGCCAACCAGCACGATCTTCACGTCCAGGTCAACCGCTTCGGGCTCCAGGGACACTGTGGCAATCGGCGCAATCACCGGACCGGGTTCTTCAATCTGCAGGCGCCCATTGCGCAGGAAGCGGCGCAGCTTCTCCCACACCACCTCGTCGGTCAGCAAGTCGCGCAGGTGCAGCATCAGGAAACCGCCATGCGCGTTGAGCAGACTGCCGGCACGGATGCGCGAGAAATCGGTTACCAGCGCATCCTCTTCGGGCTGGTACTCGATGCTGCCAAACAGTGTGCGAAACGAGGGGTTGTTCTCAATGATCACCGGCGCACCCTGCAGCGCCCCGTTGTCAACCAGCAGGTTCACCCGGTAGCGCGAAAGGATAGTCAACAAGGCCGCCTGGCGGGCCTCCTCGTCGACAGCGGAGACGCTGAACCATTCCAGGTTGTCCAGCACGTCGCGCGACACCTGCTCCAAGTAGGCGCCGAGCTTGACCGAGTCCTTGATCTGCTTCTTCAAGCCCATGCGGATGGCCTGGATTTCGCGCTCCAGCACCGGCTTGACCACCTGCCTGCGCAGCGCAACCAAAGCTTCGTTCATGACCCGCTCCATGGGCCGGGTCTTGTCCAGAAAGCGCGTAATCTCGTCACGCAGCTCCTGCTCGGCCTGGTCGATCTGAACCCGCCGGTCCTTGGGCAGCGAACGTGCTTCGGCCTCGGTCAGGGCGTTTCCCTTCTCGCCGAGCAAGGTAAACACCAGGTGGCCGTCCTCACGGTAGAGGGTAAAGCTGCGCGCTTCGGCAAACGCATCGAGCTCTGCGTAGGCCTTGGCTTCCTCGACTTTGTAGGCCTTCTCGATGCGCTCACTCTCGGTCTTGAACTCCTGGCCGTTCAGTCGCTCGGGGATGTCCTTTTGCAGCGTCTTGCACATCTGCGCCATCAGTTGGCGCAACTCGCGGCCCTGCCCCGGCGGCATGCGCAGCGCTCGCGGTTTTTCCGGCGCATCGAAGTTGTGCAGGTAGCACAGGTCCGGTGGCGCCGCCTTGGTGGCGGCCACCGACAACATCTCCTGGCGCATGAGTGAAGCACGACCACTGCCAACCTCGCCCAGCACAAACAGGTTGTAGTCACTCTGCTCCATGCCCAACCCAAAGCGTGCGGCCGTCTGAGCCCGCTCCTGGCCGATCCAGGGCAGGGGCAGATGCACCAGCTCGGAGGTATCGGCAAAACCCAGCGATGGCGGGTGGATGGTGACGCGCAAATCGTCAGGGGCAAGGCTTGAGATCGACATAGCTGCCCGAATTGTCATCCATGTCGTGACAGGATGGGCCCAATTTTCACGGCGGTCAGCCGCCCGCCCGTTTGACGTTCCAGCCGCGTGCCTTGAGCAGCTCGATCACCCGCTCACAATGGTCTCCCTGCACCTCAATCACGCCGTCCTTGACCGTGCCGCCAGAGCCACAGGCAGTTTTGAGGTCCTTGCCAAGTTGCTGCAGCGCGATGGCATCGAGCGCCACGCCCTTGACCACGGTGACCGCCTTGCCGCCACGGCCCTTGCTCTCGCGCGACACCCGCACCACGCCGTCGCCCGCAGGAACTGCCGGTTTCGCGCCGCACTGGCACTGCCCGACGGGCTGGCGGCAGCCGGGGCACATACGGCCTGAATCGGTGGAATAGACCAAGCCACCGCTGTAGTTGCTGGACTTCATTGGCTCAGTCGGGTTTGAATTCGGCCTCGAACTTGGTGGCGTCAGCGGCCAGCTCGAAGGTGACCAATTGCCCCATCTTGCCATCGGCCAAGCGGTGTGCCGCGAACAGACTGTACTTGCCCTTGAGGTAAAAACACGGCAGGTCAATCAGCGCGTAGGGATAGGGTACGAAGACCTGATGCTCGAAGATCTCGCGGTGCACGTTCTTGGGCGACGGGAACAGCGTGTAATGGTCGGTTTGGATGGATCGTTCTGACATGGTGTGGCACGCGCTAAAGTGTTGGCTGCTGCCACAGGATTGAAGCACGTTTTGAGCACCCTGCGCGCTTAGCCGAAGGAACACAACGCATGACCCGCCACCACGACCCCTCACGCCCGGATTGGGCGGCCAAGGTGCTGCCGCTGATTCGCAGTGGCAACCTCGACGCCGCGCTGGCCCAGATCAAAGTGGCGCCCAGCGTCAAGGACCTCAAACTGCTGCAGACCACGCTGGCGGCCGCCAGACTCAGGCCACAGCCGGCCGTGGACGTGGCGATAGCGGACCAGATCGACGCCCTGCTCGGCTCGCGCTTGCATCGCTCACCCTGAACCGACTGCCCCACCCTGCGCAGCGCCCGGCGCTCAGCGACTGGCGCCGAACATGGCCACCCAGAAGGCCTTGCACTTGCCAGTAAAGCTGAGCTTTTCGTCCGCCAAGGCCTCCAGAAAATCCGACAGGCGCTTGGATCGCGAAATGGCGAACAGCACCACGGCCACGAAGGCGCTGGTTGCCAATACACCGTGCAGCAGACGCTTCGAGACCGACCCCTCGCCAAAGGCGATGATGTTCATCCCGAAGTAGCCGGTGGTGATGGTGGCCATCAGCCCCAGGATGGTGATCACCGTCAGGCGCACCACGGTGTTGGTCTGGCGGCGCTGCGAATCACTGTCGAGATAGAGGCTCATCTCGCGGATCTCGTCGCGCACCTCGTTGTACAGCGCGCCATTGCGCAAGTGGTTTGAACACAGGTGAAAGACCGCCTGCACATGCGAGCGCTCAGACAATTCGTGGAACCAATACCGGTGCGTGAAACGAAGAAAGGTCTCGAAATTGGCCCGAATGCGCCGCTTGAAGCGACGCACCGAGCCGTCATTGCGGATGTCAAGATCATTGACCGCATCGACCAGCACGTCGGAGAACACCAGCAAGGAGGCTCGATGCAAGTGCGCAATCAAAAACACCAAAAAGTACTGATGGCGAAACTGCGCCAGCACACCCCGCTCTGGGCAACAAAAGAACTCAGATGCCGAGTCCCCCACCACCGTCAGCGCGTTGCCATTGCACATGAAGCGCGTGTTCGGTCCGGCCTGCGTATCGGTCCAAAAACGATCCTGGCAGTACCGTCGTTCGAACTCCAGCACTGCGGGCTCGTTGACCGGCAGCGCCTCATCCGGATGCAACACCGTGGCCAGCCCGATCCGAACCCATTGCTCGCGGCTCAGGCGACGCGGTTGGTCCAGGCTCAGGTAGGCCATGACGGGCATACGGTGGTATTCAATCAGGCGAAACCGCAAGTCTCCCGGCTCGTCTGAATGCGCCAACACCAATGGCCGCAGCAGGCAGGCCCAATGCTCCGAGATGCACGGCGCGCGATGCTCACAGACAAAACGCAGGTACTTGTCACGCCGGGCCGCATCCGATTGGGCCAGCACCTGGCCGCTGGTATCGAGCCATTCGGCCAGATGCACGTTGTGCAAACCACCGCCACCCTCCTCCCACCCTGACGGGTAGGCGCGGCCGAACCGGTAGAGGATGTCGCGCGTGGTACTCAGCGCCAAGTCACTGGCCCGCACCTCCACGTTGAGCTGAACGAGATCGAGATCATGAAAGAAGTACAGGTCGATGTGAACAATCTGCAATTCGATCGGCGCCTGCCCTTCGCGCAAAGTCAAACGCAGCCGCGCGATGTCCTTGCGTCGAAAAACATGCATCGGCGAGCGCCCCGGCGGATTCTCGGGTGACTCCCGAGCCGAGCGACCTTCGCCGTACAGAAACCGCTGCACGTAGGGCAAAAAGGAAACAAACTCGCGGTAATGGCGCTCCTTGAACTCGGCTGAGTCGGCGGTGAACTCGTCATCAAGACGCTTCCAGGGATTGGCATCCCCGCTGCTCTCGAAGGCCTCCCAATGCCGACTTTGGGCGTCATCCATGGCGGTCGACTCCAATTGCAGCGGCCAGACCAGGCTGGCGTGGAACAAGCGAACCCGGCCGCCATCGTCAGAATCGTCTTGCGCTGGCATGCGTGCTCCTCGTGTGGTCGCCCATCCCTGGGATTCTAGGCGTCGAATCGACAGCGACATGGCCCACCCGCGGGCGATGCACGACGGTCTGCCGGACAATGCTGGCATGACTTCAACTCAACCTTGGCAGGCTCCAAGCGCCCGCGTCGTGGCAGTCCACGTCAACCCGGCGCATACCTTCTCGAAGGGCAGCACCGATTCGATCACACTGCACAGCGGGCTCGGCGTTGAGGGCGATGCCCACTTCGGCGCGACGGTGCAGCATCGCTCACGTGTCGCGCGCGACCCGTCTCAACCCAACTTGCGCCAAGTCCACCTGATACACAGCGAATTGTTTGACGAGTTGCGGCGCAAGGGCTTTGACGTCCGGCCTGGCCAACTCGGTGAAAACATTACCACCCTGGGCGTGGACTTGCTCGCCCTGCCCGCCGATACCGAACTGCGCATCGGCGCCAGCGTGGTGGTTCGCCTCACCGGCCTGCGCAACCCCTGCGGTCAGATCGACAACTTTCAAAGTGGGCTGATGGCGGCGGTGCTGGATCGCTCACCGCAAGGCCAGCTCATCCGCAAGGCCGGCGTGATGGCGGTGGTGCTGACCGGGGGCCGAGTGGTGGCGGGAGACCCGATCGACGTCACCCTGCCGAACCACGCGCACGTAGCCTTGGAGCCGGTTTGACCGGCGACCGGTCGAACGGCCTGCCGAGTGCCCACTCACCGACGCGCCCGTAGATGAGCCCCGACCTCACCCTGCTGCTGGTGGGCGCCGCGGTTGCCGGACTCGTGCAGGGGCTTAGCGGTTTCGCGTTCGGGATGGTCGCCATGTCGTTTTGGGTATGGGGCATCGACCCACGCGTGGCGTCGGTGCTGACCGTCTTCGGCGCGCTAACGGGCCAGGTGGTGGCAGCCTTCTCGATTCAGCGTGGCTTGCGGCTGGCCGTCTTGTTGCCCTTCCTGGTGGGTGGATTGGTCGGCGTCCCGATCGGCGTGGCGGTCTTGCCCCACCTCGACACGGTCTGGTTCAAACTGATCTTGGGCACGCTGCTGGTAACGTGGTGCCCGACGATGCTTTTCGCGCAGCGCCTGCCACGCGTTCAATGGGGTGGCCGATTCGCCAATGGCCTGGCTGGAGCGGCCGGCGGCTTCATGGGCGGCCTTGGCGGCTTTACCGGCGTGGTGCCAAGCCTGTGGTGCACCTTGCGCGGCTTCGACAAAGCGTTGCAGCGCACGGTGGTGCAGAACTTCAACTTGGCGGCCTTGTCGGTCACGATGGTGGCCTACCTGATGTCCGGGGCGGTGACGCGCGACATGATTCCCCTGTTTGCCGTGTTGGCGCCAACCGTGCTGATCTCGTCACTGATCGGCGCTCGGCTCTACATCGGTTTGAGCGAGCTGGCTTTTCGACGCATCGTCTTATCCTTGCTCACATTGGCCGGGCTGACGATGTTGGTGTCGTCCCTGGCGAGACTGCTTTCCTAAGGAGTTTGCTCATGTCCACGCCCCCACCCACCGCCGGCGACACCGCTCGCGAGTTTTGGCGCCTGATGGCCAGCAATGACTTCTCGTCCGTCTCGGCGGTTCTGGCGCCGGACTTCGTCGTGGACTGGCCACAGAGCAATGAGCGTATCCGCGGCGCACAACGCTTTGCCGAGATGAACCAGACCTATCCGGCACACGGCCCCTGGACCTTCACCATCCATCGCCTGTTTGGTGCGGGGTCCGAGGCAGTGTCGGATGTCACGGTCAGCGACGGTGTTCAGAGCGCCCGAGCGCTGTCGTTCTTCACCGTGGTTCAGGGCAAGGTGACGCAGATGCTGGAGTTCTGGCCGGAGCCCTACGCGCCGCCGGCCAACCGGGCGCATCTGGTGGAACCGATCGACTGAACTCGGGCCGCGTGGTGGACCCGAGTCAACCGGCGCGCCAGAAGATGTAGTCCGCCTGGTAGCGCACCACTTGCCTTTGGCCCTGCAGGGTCGAGGTGCAGGGGGTGTTTGGCGGCACGCCGCCTTGGGTGGCCACACGCTGGATGTAGCTGACGCCTTGCAGGGCCCCTTCGCCGCTGGCCGGATTGGCCTTGACCAGTTGCAGGGCGATGGCGCCAGCACCCGCTGGGACTACCGCGACTTGCGCGCCAGACACTTTGGAGCCGTCCGGATGCTCCCAGGCGTGGCAGTCGGCCCAGATCGCCCTCCGCAAAACGCCGCAGGACGCGGCGTGTGTCATTTGGAGCATCACCTCAAGTCTTCGCTGGCTGTCACGAATTTCGTTTTCGTGTGCAAATTGCCGAATTGCAGCAATTCCGCTAAACTGCATCCATGCAAGCCACACTCACTCTCAACAGCCGCGGCGTCATCACTTTGCCGGCCAAGCTGCGCCAGGCCATGGGGCTGAAGGCGGACGATCAGCTGATCGCTGAAACCACGCCCCAGGGGCTTTTGCTGCGCCCGGCAGTCACCCTGCCACTGGAGCTGTACACGCCCGAACGCTTGCAAGAGTTTGACGCGGCCGAGGCCGAGCTGGCAGCCATGCTACCCCGGCTCAAAACCCAGCCCTGATACCCCACCCCAAATCCCGGTTAGCGCCACTGACCAGCCCGTGCCCATGCGCATTTTTTTGGACGCCAACGTCCTGTTCTCCGCTGCCCGATCCGCTGGCGCTATTCGGCAGTTGGTGCATGCACTGCATGCTGCGGGGCACACGCTGGTGGCAGATGAGTACGTGGCCACCGAGGCCCGACGTAACGTGGCAGCCAAGGCTGGCAGCCAGGCGACGGACTATTTGCAGGCGCTGCTCGGACAAATAGAAGTCAGTGCGGTGCAATACCCCCCCGGGGCGCAGGCCGCAACGCATTGGCTGCCTGAAAAAGACCGCCCTGTGTTGGTGGCGGCCATAGCCTTGAAATGTGATGCATTGGCCACGGGCGACCGCACGCATTTTGGCCCAGGCTATGGCAAAGCCTTTGACGGCGTCACTGTCTATTCCCCCGCCCAATTGGCGCAGGCGGTATTTCCACCGGCATAAACCGGCCCACCCCGAGTTGGTTAAGAAATGTGGATGAGCTCAACTGCACCGTACTCGTTCGCACTTCAAAGACAAGGAAAACCCATAAGTCCGAGCGCCGCTGCCCGCGTCTTTGCCGCATTGATTGGCGCAGCCGATTGAGCGAAAGCCCGACTTGGGGTTGGCGCGAATGGCCAGTGCTTTCCCTGTTTGCCCGAAAGATCCCAGTTTGCTGGTTGATCGATGTCTAGGGCTGGATCGACTGGGCCCAGCATGCGGCAGTTGGCGGGCGCGGGGAGCAGGCTGCCTGGATGCTCTACCCTTATCACGAACGCCGGCGTGTGCGCCCACCCTGCTGCGAGTCCAGCACAGCAGCTCTGCACCAATGCCTAGACAAACTCAGAACGAACGCAGGCTTCTCTAATCAAGCGTCACGCGGGTTAGCGTCACACAGGATGTCCAAGTGAGGCGCGTTCGTCACGCTACAGTCTGGACAATGCGTCGGCAAAACCACTGCGGTACGCATCGAAGTCCTGCAAGTCGTTGTGCCCCGCTCCCGCAATGCGTAACAGGCCGGCGCGGGGTGCTACGGCCTTGAGGGCATCGCTGTGGCGCGGTGCGATCAAGCTGTCTTCGCTGCCGTGAATCAACAACAAGGGGTTGTCGATGCTCCCCACCAACTGATCGGTCCGCATCGGGTAGCGCAGTACCAGCGAAGGGACCCAAGGGTAGTGGTCGCGCGACAACGCTGCCATGCTGCTGTAGGGTGAGACCAGCACGGTCAGGTTCGGCGCTCCGCGCTTGGCCAGTTCGACCGACAGGCCTGCGGCCAGGCCAGAACCGAGCGAGCGCCCACAGAACACCACCTTCTTGCCGGCGTACTGTGGTGCCACCATGGCCCAGGCGCTGCGCACATCCTGGCGCAGTTGCGCCTCGCTCTCAATCTGACCGGTACTCTTGCCATAACCTCGGTAGTCGATCATGAACAAGTCGAAATTGGCGCGACGATAAAAGTCCGCGTTGACAAACCAGCTCTCCAGGCTGCCGCCGTTGCCATGGAGAAAGAACACCACGCCTTTGGGGTTGGGCAGTTGCAGGTGCAGCGCCGACAGGCGTGCCCCCGGCACATCGATGTTGAGTTCGTGAATGTCTGGCGCCTGGGCCAGCGGTCGATCCACCGGCAACACCGTCGGGACGAACAGCAGCTTCTCCTGGTTGAACCAGAGCCAGCCCAAGACGGCGCCGTAGAGCGCCAGCGCCAGCATGGCCAGCCTCAGCACGGTGGCAGTCAAACCCGGGATCGATGTGCGCGCGGTCATCTCGTCAGGGTCAACGTCGGCGCCACGGGCGAGCCTACAGCGACTTCTGAATCAACACACCCTTGAACACCACCGGCCCAGTGGGACCACCCTCACTGGGGACACCGCCCTTGGGCTCCAGGCTGATGGCCAGCATTGGCACTTCGCGCACGTCGTTTTCAGCGGCGGTCAGGCGCAACACCTTGTCACCCCCCAACACGCCCAAGGAACGGGGTCCACCCTTGGGTGGCAACGCCCACAGTTGCAGCGAGCGGTCCGACGCTTCCTGGTACGAGCCGACGCGCTGCAGGGTCAGCTTGTTGCTCTTGGGGTCAAAGGTCACCAGCATCGACGCATTCGCCTGGTCGTCGGCCAACACCGCCACGTACTTGACCTCGGGCACGGCCTGCAGCCGCGCCTGCAGGGAGCGCACCTCAGCGCCCCACTGGTCCTTGACGTTGACGGCCACCACCACCGCCATCACGGTGGCCAGCGCACCCACCGCACTGAGCCCACGCCACAGCGCCAGGCCATGCCACCACGGGGGGCGCGCTGGCGCGTCGGCGCCAGGCGTTGAGCGGGCCGCCTGCATGGCACGCTGCTCCTGTTCGGCGCGCAACAGGTTTTCGATTCGAATCCAGACCGCCGGGCTGGGCGTGACAGGGTTTTGCAACTCGGTCAAACCCGCCAACCGCGATTGCCACACCAGGGCTGCGGCGCGCACCGGCGCTTGCTCGCGCGCCAAGGTCTCAAAACGACGCCGAGCGCCGCCGCGCAGGGTGCCCAAGGCGTGGCCGGCGGCCAGGCGGTCCAGCAATTCAGGGTGGGCGATCAGGTTCATGTGGCGGCCCTCATGCGTAACGTGCCATGCAGGCGCGCAACTGGTCCAGGCCACGCCGGATCCAGGTCTTCACCGTGCCCAGCGGCAGTTTGAGGCGTTCGGCCAACTCGCCGTGACTCAGATCGCGGATATAGGCCAGACTCACCACCTCGCGCTGGCGGTTCTCCAGTCGGCTCAGGCATTGGTGCAACGCCACCGCCTGCTGGCTGGCCTGCGCCATGTCCATCGGGTTGGCGCCGTCACCCTCGATGGTGTCCGCCAGGGTCTCGTCCAGCTCTTGCGTCACGCCGCTGCGGTCGGCAGTTCGGCTGCGCAGCAAGTCGAGTCCCCGGCTGCGCACGATCAGGCCCATCCAGGCGAGTGGCGGGCTCAACGAGGCCCGGTAGTCGGCTGCCACGCGCCAGATATAGAGGTAGGCCTCCTGCAAGACATCCTCGGCCCACTCCGGGCGCCGGACCACTTTGAGCGCCAGACCGTACAGGCGCGCCGAGGTCTGGTCGTACAGCGCCCTCAGCGCGGCTTGATCCTGGCGTGCCACGCCGTCAATCAGCTCGATCAACACGGTGTCAGACGTTTCAGTGGTCATTGGCGGATTCTCTTCGAAATAGCGTGCAGGCGTGGGAGCTCATACCTACTGTACGCGCGACAACGCCAATTGGATTCAAACCGCCAAACACAGGTTCGCGACCTGCCTGTCAACGCGGCGCAAAAATAAATTGAATCCATCTGCTCAAAGCGAGCGTATTCACTACTCCGGGTCTTACCGGTTCACCTTCATGGAGTATTCAATGCGATTCAAGTTACAACACATTACCCAAGCCTGCCTGTTGATGGTTGTGGCGGGTTCAGCCCTGGCATCGAGCCACCGCGAGGCCCCGTTCATCACCACCAGCCCGAAAGTCGACGGGACTGACTTCTATATGTTCCGCAGCTACGAGGGCGTCAGTGCCACCGGTACCGGCGGGCGCGGCGACTACGTCACTCTGATTGCCAATTACCAGCCACTGCAAGGCCCCTATGGCGGTCCCAACTACTTCTCGATGGACCCCAACGCGCTGTACGAGATTCACCTCGACAACAACGGCGACGCCAAGGAGGACCTGACCTTTCAGTTCCGCTTCAACAACAAACTCAACAGCATTGCCCTGCCCATTGGCAGCGCCAGCGTCGCCATTCCCCTGATTCAGGCTGGCGCGGTCAGCAAACTGACCGATCCGAATCTGAACGTCAACGAGAGCTACACCGTCAATGTGGTGCGCGGCGACCGTCGCAAAGGCACCGTAGCAGCGGTCACCAAGGCCGATGGCACCACCAAGTCATTTGAAAAGCCAGTCGACTACATCGGCTCCAAGACGCTGGGAGACACCAGCGCCTACGAGACCTATGCGCAGAGCCATGTGCACACCATCAAGGTTCCCGGTTGCCCGGCAGGCAAGGACAGCGGCAAGGTGTTCGTGGGCCAACGCCAAGAAGGCTTTGCGGTCAACCTCGGCCCGGTGTTTGACCTGGTCAACGCGCCCTTGGAGGTGTTGCTCGACCCGGCCAACAAGGACGCCTTCGGTCAAGGCGGCAAGCACTATATCCAGAAGACCAATGTCACCAGCATTGCCCTGGAGGTTCACAAGGACTGCCTGACGGCGGGTACCGACCCGGTCATTGGCGGATGGAGCACGGCCAGCATGCGCCAGGCACGACTGCTCAACGGCAAACCGGCATCCGGCCTGCAAGCCAGCGAGAAGGCCGGCGGCGCCTGGGTGCAGGTATCACGTCTGGGCAACCCACTCGTGAACGAGTTGGTGATTGGCTTGCCCGACAAAGACAAGTTCAACGCCTCCAAGCCGCAGGACGACGGCCAGTTCCTGAGCTACGTGACCAACCCCACCCTGCCGGCCTTGCTGGGCCTCGTATTGGGCAACGGCAACGCAGCCGCTGTCGCGCCGACCAACCTGCCGCGTACCGATCTGGCCACGGTGTTTTTGACCGGCATTACCGGTGTCAACAAACCCGCCACGGCGACGCCGTCTGAAGTGCTGCGCCTGAACACGGCGATTGCACCGGTCCAGTTTGCTGACCAGAACCGACTGGGTGTCGCCGGCGAAGTGTTGCGTGTCGGCGGTGTTGCCAATCTGGGGATGGCCAAAGATCTGGCCGGTTTCCCGAATGGTCGCCGCCCCAAGGACGACGTGGTCGACATCGCCCTGGTGGCGGTGCTGGGTGGTTTGTGTGTCATCAACGGTGACAACAACGCCCTGGCGCTCAATGGCGTGCCGGGTGTACCTAGCCTCACGTCGGCCTGCAAACCATCGAGCGTGCCACTGGGCGGCAACTCGGCCAACATCCACGACGCCGTGGACCAGGCCACAGTGCCCTTCCTGTCGCGTTTCCCCTACCTCAACACGCCGAACTCCGGTTCAGCCGCCTACTAAGACAGCATAGGAACCATCATGCGACCCAACCGTCTGAAACTCATCGCCCTGACGCTCGCGGCCATCGGGCTGATCAGCGCCTGCGGCGGCGGCAGCGACGACTCCGTCGTCGTGGCACCCCCGCCACCGCCGGCGCCGACCAACGTTGCTGGCACCGATGTGCCGATCAGTGCCACGCAGCAAGTGGCTGATCTGATGGTGTTCACCAAGCAACAGCAGTCCGCCAGCAGCGAGACCACCGACCCGCTGGTGCTGGGTGACACCACCCAGTTGGCCAGCGACGACAGCGCCGAGCCGGGCGAGGTCTAGCCATGGCGCTGCGCAGGTCCATGCTCTGCGGCCTCTGGGCCTGCGTCGCGCTGGGCGGTGGCAGTGCGGAGGCGGCAACGCCTCTGCACCCCACCCACGGCGAAGAGGTCATCGAGGTGCTGCCGTCGGTCACCCGAGTGCGCCTGTCGGCGCGCACCACGCCCTCCGCCAAGCCTGACCTCGGCAGCGCCCTGCAAGTGGCGCGTGCGGCCGTGCAAGATGCGCGCGAGAGTGGCGAGGCGCGCTACTGGGGACGCGCCCAAGCGGCCCTCGCGCCATGGTGGGACGCCGCGGATGCGCCCACAGCCGCAGCGGTCTTGCAAGCCACGGTACAACAGGGCCGCCACGAATTCGCCGCCGCCCGCCGGGTGTTGATCAACAGCGTGGCCCGCGAACCTGGCAACGCCCAGGCCTGGCTTAACCTGGCCGCGCTAGAGCGGCTGTCGGGCCAATACCCGCAAGCACTGCACGCCTGTGCCGCAGTGGCGCGCGCCGGCCAAGCCCTTTACGCCCAGGCATGTGCGCTGGAGACTCAGTCCCTACAGGGCCGTCACCAGGACGCAGCCACCGGCCTGCAACACTTGCTTGCGCAGACCCACGACCGCGGGCAACGCGCTTGGCTGTTGTCCTTGGCCGCGGAGAACGAAGAACGCGCGGGGCACGATGGCGCCGCCAACCGTGCCTATGTCGCCAGTCTGAGCCTGGCGCCGGACCTCTATACCAGCCTGGCACACAGCGATCTGCAATTGCGCACCGGCCAGACAGCTCGTGCCCTGCAGACACTGCGCCAGCTTCCCGAGACCGACGCGGTGCTGCTGCGCCGCGCGCGGGCTATGCAGCGCTTGAATCAGCCGGCCTGGGCCGGTCTGCGCGCGACCTTGCGTGAACGCGAGCAGGCCCTGCAACAACGCGGCGATGACCTCAACGTACACGGTCGTGAGCGCGCCCTGGCGGCCCTGTGGCTGGACCACGACCCGCGCCAGGCCTTGGTACTGGCCCGCGACAACCTGAAGCTACAACGCGAACCGATCGACTGGTGGCTGGCCTTGCACAGCGCCTACCAAGCGGGCGACACCCAGGCCCTGGCCGAGCTGCAACGCGAGGTCGCGTTGACCGGGCTGCGCGATGCCCGCCTGAACAGGCTGACCCACGGCGCGCCCGAGCGCAGCAAGATCGATAGACCCCACCCCACGACGCAGGCCAGACTATGAGCACCGCGCCGGTCCGCCCCAAGCAAGCGCGCACCGCAGCCCGCCAGGGCGAAGGTACTGCAGTGAGCACCGCCCTCAAACCCCTGTGGCGCCTGTTATGGCTGGTCACGCTCCTGTTAGGTGGCACCGCGCATGCGCACAAAGGCAGCGACGCCTACCTGACGCTGACCCGCGAGGTCGCCGACACCGCCTCTGCGCCGCTGCACGTGAGTCTGTCGGTCGCCCTCAAGGACCTCGACCTGCTGGTGCCGGTCGACGCCAATGGGGACGCCCGCATCACCTGGAGCGAAGTTCAAGCGGTCACACCTGCGGTGCTGACACTGCTGGACAGCGCGGCGAAGCTCGACCGGCCGGACTGCGCTCTGCCCTGGCGCTTTGACGCGCTGGAGCGGCGCAGCGATGGCGCCTACCTCAAGCTGGTCGCGCAAGTGCGCTGCCACACCGAATCGGCCTTGGGCTTGCGCTACACCTTGTTCAACAACGCCGACACCAATCACCGTCTGATCGTCACCGGCCGCGTCGATGGGCGCGATGTGCTCAGCACGGCCTCACCACAACAAGAGCAGGTCATCGCGCTGACAAGCCGCTCAGAGCCTGCGGCCGGCGCGGTTTCGCTGACGCCTGTCGCCACCGACACCTCGGCCGACCGAGGCCGCTGGCAGACCGTACTGGCCTATTCGTCGCTCGGCCTGCACCACCTGCTGGAAGGCTACGACCATATGGCGTTTCTGTTGGCCCTGGTGCTGCCACTGCACCTGGCGCTGGGACGCCGCGCCACCACCCGCCACCGCGCAACAGAAGCCACACCCTCGCGCTCGGAGGGTGCTTGGCCGGCGCTGATTCGCACGGTCACGGCGTTCACAGTCGGCCACTCCATCACACTGATGCTGGCCACCTTCGGCTACACCGAAGTCTCGCCGACGTGGGTGGAGCCGGTGATCGCTGCCTCCATCGGTATCACCGCCCTACTCAACCTCTACCCGGTACGGGCCTTACGCGCCGAAGTGCTGGCCCTGGGTTTTGGCATGGTGCATGGTTTCGGTTTCGCCGGCTTGCTGCAAGAGGCCGCTGCGCCCAGCGGGCTGCTGCCCTGGGCACTGGCGGGCTTTAACCTGGGGGTGGAGGCAGGCCAGTTGCTGGCCGTCAGCGGCTGGGTGTTGCTGTCGCAGTTGTTTCAGCGGCAATCGTGGTACCCGCGCGTGGTGGTGCGCGGTGGCTCGCTGGGGCTGACGGCGCTGGCTACGCTGTGGTTTTGGCAGCGAGTGGCTTGAGCGACCGGCCCCGAGCGGCCATCCACCCCAACAGCAGCAAGCCTGCCCCGGCCAGCAAGCCGCTGGCCGGTTCGGGCAGATCACGGGCGGCGACAAAGGTGAAGTCATCGGCGACCCAGTTGCCCGACAGGGTGCCCAGCTCCCGACGGTCGATCCGGTATCCCGTGATGCCCGACAGCGCCATGAAGCTGCTGGTGTCGACGAAGCTCAACACTTCGGGCAGACCCGTCAGCAGTTCCGGCAAGTCAAACACCACCGAGGCCAGCACGGTGCTGCCGCTCAGGGCATGGATGCTGATCTGGTCCGCACCCGCGCCAAAACCGTAGTACTCATTGCGGCCGAACCAGGCGCCGGTCAACACCTGGTTGGTGTTGATCAACAGGCCATCGTTGCCGGAACCGCCGGCCTGGTTGGTCGCAAAATAGTGCCCCGAATGTGGCAGCCCAAACAGAGGTCCAGGCGTGCCCGTGTCGACGCGGTAGGCATCACCCACCACGGTAAACCGGCTGTCCCAGGTCACCCCAGCATAGCTGCTGCTCGCGCCATTGGCGAAGTACAAGCCGGTGGCGGAATCAAGCGCGGGTGGTGTGCCCAGGTCGTCAAAGGTGGCCAGGGCCGCGTGTGCCGACGCGCAAGCCGCTGCCAGCGCAACGGTCGAAACGAGTTTGCCAAGTGCTTTCATGCGTGGGATCTCCAGGATGACGTGAACAGAGCTGTGCACAGCGCCCCATTGAACCGGGCCAGCGCGGCGCTGTCAAACAGCGTTACCAACCGTTACCGGACAGCAGCCACGCACTCTGCCCACCCCCGGCCGGGCGTACAAGGCATCGCTTCGGTCAATCGCTCACAAAATGGCACTGCCCGGATGCTCGCCGCGCTCGTACACCACATGGGCTCGGCCGACCAGGAGTTGGTCCAACACGCCGATGTTTTGCGGGTCCTTGTTGGTGTAGGGCAGCTTGTGCAAGACGTAGCGCATGGCGTTCAGGCGCGCGCGTTTTTTGCAATCTGACTTGATCACGGTCCAGGGGGCGTCCGCCGTGTCGGTCTCGAAGAACATCGCCTCTTTGGCTTTGGTGTAGTCGTCCCACTTGTCCAGGGACGCTAGGTCAATCGGACTGAGCTTCCACTGCTTGAGCGGATGCAATTCGCGCTCCTTGAAGCGGCGACGCTGCTCCTTGCGACTCACCGAGAACCAGAACTTGATCAGGTGGATGCCACTGCGCACCAGTTGCCGCTCGAAGCCCGGCGCCTGGCGCATGAATTCCTGGTACTCGTCGTCGGTGCAAAAGCCCATCACCCGCTCGACCCCGGCGCGGTTGTACCAGGAGCGGTCCATCATCACGATCTCGCCCGCCGTCGGCAAATGCTGCACGTAGCGTTGAAAGTACCACTGCCCGCGCTCGGCATCGCTGGGTTTCTCCAGCGCCACCACGCGGGCACCGCGCGGATTGAGGTGCTCCATGAAGCGCTTGATGGTGCCACCCTTGCCGGCCGCGTCGCGGCCCTCGAACAGAATCACCACCCGTTGACCGCTCTCCTTGGCCCAGTTCTGCAGCTTCAACAGCTCAACCTGCAGTTGATACTTTTGGGTCTCGTAGCGGCGACGCGACAGAAGGTTCTTGTAGGGGTAGGCCCCGGTGCGCCAGTCGGGAGCCAACTCTTCGTCCGGCTTGAGATCGTCCTTGGCCGCCTTGCTGCCGGCCAGCAGCATCTTGCGAATTTCCGCCACGTCATCGGGCGAGCTGCCCGCCAGCAGCGCCTTGAGCGCAGCGGCTTTGTCACGGGTGTGCGCCAGGATGCTCGTGACCGCCGCGCCCTGCGCGCCCTGCGCGGACTCGCGTTGCACTTTGGCGCTCTGGCGGGCCACGCCCCGAACGGAACGCGCCGTCAGCGTGTCGCCGCTTGACACGCGTCGTGGGGTGGTCTTGGCGGTCGCAGCGTTGGTAGGCGATACTCGTGACACAGGAACTCCTTGTCTTGCTGTTCTTGTGTCAATTCTGTGACTGTGATGGGTATGGCAGTTTGACCCACATCAATCCGATGTGGCCAGTCCCCTTTTGCAGTCAACACTTGGCGTCTCAGCCCGCCGCCGCCAAAAAGGCACTTACGCGCTCCAGTTGCTCCAGCACATTGAGTGCCGGAGCGTGGCCGCAGCCTTCTATTTCCACCACTTGGGCCAGCCCCAATGCGCCAGGCCCACGGCGCAGCATTTCGTCGGTGGTTTCACGCAGCACCAAATCGGACTGCGCACCACGCAGACACAATACCGGGATGGTGAGCGCGTCGTAATGCTCCCAGATCAGGTAGTCGTCTGGATGGTCAATGAACTGACGCACCATCGCCGGGTCGTAGTGTGGCGTCACGCGACCATCAGGCAAGCGGCGCGTCGACGTCTCCGTTAGGTGACGCCACTGCGCATCGCTGAGCCAGCCATAAGGCGCGTAGACCTGGCGAAAGTATGTTTCGAGTTCACAAACGGTGGAGAAAGCCGGCGGCTCTCCCGCGTAGGCGCGAATGCGCGCGATGGCGGTGTCAGCCAGCCTCGGTGCATTGTCATTGAGCAGCAGGCTCCGAATGCGCCCCTTCATGCTCGGCTGCATCAGCCCGGCCGCGCACACGGTTCCAATCGCGCCGCCCATGGACGTGCCCACCCAATGTGCGGAGTCGATCCGAAGCTGATCGAACAACTCGGCCGCAATACGGGCATAGAAGCTCAGGCAATACTCTTGCGCGGGAAGCGGACTCCATTGACTCAGGCCCCGACCTATGGTGTCCGGGCAGATCACGCGGTAGCGTGTGCTCAGGTGCTCGGCCAGCTCATCCATGTCACGCCCGGTGCGCGCCAGGCCATGCCACGCTACCACCGTGTCGGCATGCTGCGCGCCCCATTGGGTGTAGTGGATCTCTCGCCCGGCGCAGCTCAGGTAGTGGGACGTGAATGACATGGCGTTGTTCCTCCTGATTCCCGTCAACATGGTTCTTGGAAAACGCCCGTGAAGCGCATCGGATCACGTCCGGCGCGCACGCAAACGCCCCACCACACCGGTGGGGAAGTTATAAACGGACAACACAAACAACACGCCCAACCACAGCAACCAGCGGTCGGGGGACAGCAGCGCCGACAACCAGGGCACCGCCGACGTAGCCTCGTGCCCCAAACGCAGCAGGTCCTGCAAGTAGCTTTGTGCCACCATGAACAGCGCCGAGCCAATGGCCGCGCCATAAATCGTGCCCATGCCGCCAATCACCACGATCAGCAACACGTCCATCATGATTTCGAAAGAGAGCGAGGTGTCCGGGCCGTTGTAGCGCAGCCAAAGCGCCAACATGGCGCCAGCCATGCAGGCAAACAGCGCCGACAGGATGCTCGACGTGGTGCGGAACACCACCACGCGGTAACCAATCGCCTCGGCGCGGAACTCGTTTTCTCGGATAGCCTGCAACACCCGGCCAAACGGCGAATTGACGATGCGCAGCATCGCGAGCAACAACACCGTGGCGGTAACGAACAACAGGTAGTAGCACAGCAAGCGGCCATCAACGGTGACGCCCAACAGCGGCTGCTCCAGAAACTCGAAACTTGGCGACAGGACTTCGGGCACCTTGAAGGTCAGGCCGTCTTCGCCACCGGTGAGCTCAGAGAGTTGGGACGCAAGCGTCAAAAACGCCGACGCCACGGCCAGCGTGATCATGGCAAAGAAGATCGCCCGAACCCGCAGCGAAAACAGCCCGATCACCAAGGCCAGCACGAAGGACAGCAGCAACGACGCGCCAACCCCCACCGCCAGCGAGCCCCAGGTTGGCCCCAAGCGTGTGCTGGCAATCGCCACACCATAGGCACCGATGCCAAAGAACATCGTGTGGGCAAAACTGACGATGCCGGTATAACCCAGCAGCAAGTCAAAGCTGGCCACCAGCACCACAAACACCAGCACCTTGGCCGCCACATTGAGCGCCTTGACACCGGGAAACAGGAACGGTGCAAACGCCAGTGCGATCAGCAACAGCACCAGCAACACCGCCAGCACGCGGCTGCGCGGAAAGTCATCGGAAAGGAGTCGGGTCAACATGGGTGGGCTCTAACGGTTCGTTACAGGAAAGACACCTTGCGGCCGCCACAGGAGAATCGCCACCATCAGGCCGATGTTGGAAAACATCGCCACCTTGGGCGCCAGAAAGCCGGTGTAGTTGGCCATCAGGCCCACCATCAGCGCGCCGATCAATGCGCCGCCGGTCGAGCCCAGGCCACCAATGATGATCACGATGAAGATCAGCACATTGACCTGCGCACCCATCTGCGGCGTCACGTTCTGTTGGTACAGGCCCCACATCACGCCGCCCAGGCCCGCCAGCGCGCTACCCAGCACAAACACCCCGACAAACAGGCGTCGGATACGGTAGCCCAGGGACTCGACCATCTCGCGGTCCTGCACGCCCGCGCGAATCAACAGGCCGATCTTGGTGCGCGTCAGCGTCCAGGCCAACGCGGCAAACACCAGCAGGCCCACCACCACGGCCAGCAGCCGGTACTTCTCAATCGCGGCGTCGCCCCAGATGACGGAGCCGCGCAGCGCCTCGGGCAGCGGCAGCGGGATTTGCGCCGGGCCCCAGATCACCTTGATCAGTTCCTCACCAATGATCATGCCGCCCATGGTGATCAGGATCTGCTTGAGATGCTGGCCATAGACCGGCCGCACGATGAAACGCTCAAAGGCCAGGCCCACTGCGCCCGCGACCAGCATCGCCACCAACATGGCCGGGAACACCGCTACCAGATTGCGCCACAGCTCGCCCGAGCCGGTCCAGTCGCCCATCAAACCCAGCACCGTGGTGGCGACAAAGGCGCCCAGCGCGATGAACACGCCATGGCCGAAGTTGAGCACGTCCATCAGTCCGAACACCAGCGTCAGGCCGGAGGCAATGATGAAGATGATCATGCCCATCGCCAGCCCGGCCACGGTCAGCGTCAGCCAGGTCGAGGGCGAGCCGATCAGGGGCAACACCAGGAGCGCCAGCACCGGAACCAGCGCCAGCGGCTTCCAGTCGAAGTCGATATTTCTCATACCGCCAACCCCAGCAGCGACTGCTGCAATGCCTCGTCCTCGGCCAGCGCTTGCATGGTGCCGCTGTGGACGACGCGGCCGTTGTCCATCACCGCCACTCGGTCACCCAGGCGCTTGGCGAAGTTGATGTTTTGCTCGACCAGCAAAATGGTGGTGCCGCTGCCCTTGAGCTGGGCAAACGCGTCGATCATGTTGTTGATGATGGCCGGCGCCAAGCCTTTGCTGGGCTCGTCGACGATCAACAATTCGCGCGGCTCCACAATGGCACGCGCCACCGCCAGCATCTGCTTTTGCCCGCCTGAGAGCTTGCCCGCTGGGTGGTGCCAGAACTTCTCGACCGCCGGGAACAAGGAATAGATCCATTTCAGCCTCGTCCCATCCATCTGGTTGGCGCGCTTGGCCTGGCGTGCCGCGAGCAGCATGTTCTCCTGCACCGTGAGGTCGGCAAAGATGCCCATGTTTTCCGGCACATAGGCGATGTTGAGTCCGGCGATCTCGGGCGTGTTCAGGCTGGTGATATCTTGACCGTTGAAACGCAGTTGGCCCTGGCTGGCCTTCCACAAGCCCATGATGGTGCGCAGCGTAGTGGTCTTGCCCGCGCCATTGCGCCCCAGCAGCATGGTGAGCTGGCCGCGCGGCACCACCAGGTCCACGCCGTGCAGGATGTGGTAGGCCCCAATGTGGGTGTGCACGCCGCTCAGTGTCAACAAAGCGTCACTCATACTGGCTCCTTCACGGCCGTAGGCGCCACGCCCAGGTAAGCCTCTTGCACCACCGGCGAGGCGATCACGGTGGCCGGATCGCCATCGGCCACCAGCGTGCCGTTGTGCAGCACGATGATGCGGTCGGCCAGTTCGCGCACCACGTCCATCTTGTGCTCCACCAGCAAAATGGTCTTGGTCTTGTCGCTCTTGAGCTGACGAATCAGATTCAGGATCACCGGCGCTTCGTCGGCGCTCATACCGGCGGTGGGCTCGTCGAACATGAACACATCGGGCTCCAGTGCCATCAGCAGAGCCACCTCCAGTTTGCGTTGATCCCCATGCGGCAGACTGGCCACAATGGCTTTGCGCTTGTCGGCCATGGCCACTGCCTCCAGCACTTCGTCGGCCAACTGCGTCAGCGCCTTGTGGTCGCTCCAGATCGACCACAGGTTCAGGCCGCGCAGGTGCGCGCCACCGCGTGCCGCCTGCACCGCCAGACGCACGTTCTCGTGTACCGTCAGGTTGGGAAACAGGTTGGTCAACTGGAACGCACGCCCCAGGCCGGCACGCGTGCGCGCCGATGGGCTCATACCGGCCAAGCTGGCACCGTTCAGAATCACCTCACCCGCGGAGGCTCTGAGCTGGCCCGAGATCAGATTGAAATAGGTGGTCTTGCCCGCCCCGTTCGGTCCAACGATGGCCGTCAGCGTGCCCGGCTTGAAGGTACAACTCACCGCGTTGACGGCCACGTGGCCGCCAAACCGGATGGTCAGATCTTTCGTAACTAGCAATCTCAGGTCCTTCCGTGCTGTGCGCAATGGCCTAGGGGCAGGTTCCAAGCACGTAGTAGTTGTCACCGGTCTTCTTCAGCGTGGTGCTGGTGAAGATGTTCCACAGGCCCATGCTCTGGCCTGACCCATTGGCATAGGTCCAACCCCAAACGGCGTAGGCACGCCCCGCCACCGTGTGTGAATAGTTCGACGCGGTGTAACAAGTGGCCGGCGTAGGCGGCGGTGCGGTCAAAGTGGTGCCACTGACGGCGGCTGACGCCGCGCCCTCAGCCCCACTACTGTCAGCCGCTTTCACGCTCCAGTTGTAGGTGGTGGCTCCCGCCAGGCCGTTGTCGACAAAGCTGGTGGTGGTCACCGGCAAGGCGTTGGTCTTGTTGCTGTTGCGGTAAACGTTGTAGCTGGCCGCGCCGGTCACGGCGTTCCAGTTGATGGTCATGCTGCTGGCCGTGGCATTGGTCGCCGTCACGCCAGTGGGTGCGGGCAGCGCAACGGGGGGTGGTGGGGGGCGGTGGGGGCGTGCTGCCGGCCGACACCTGATCGACCATGGCCTTGATCGCGGCCATTTGTGGGCCCGATTTCTTGGCGTAATTGGCGCTGTCGTAACCCCACCAATCCCAACAACTGTTGGTGGCAGTCAGGCTGGTCTGGGGGTACAGCATCACGATGTTGTTGCTGTCGCCCCAGCGGTTGTAGCCAGTGTTGCGCACGTACTGCTGTTGCACATCGTTGACGTTCTGTTTGCATCCATGCAGCACCACGTGCAGGCGGCAAGTGGCGCCGCCGCCAACCTGGCAAGCCTGCGGAATGTAGACCCAACCGCTGGTGGCCATCCCGTGGTTGCTGATGAACTGGCTCTGGTTGAACTCCACGAAGTTGCCACTGGGCAGCGTGTTGTTGTTGCGCGCGTTGAGCGTCCCATACAGGTGCTGCAATAGGGTTCCGGCGAGATCGAAATTGCAGTCATTGATGTAGGGCGCGGCCTTGACCGAACAGGCGCTGCCATAGTCATCGGTCACCATCGCGTGTTCGGCAGCCAGATCCTTCTTGTAGACCACATTGGCGGCCGGCACGAAACTGTTGTAGTAGGTCTTGAGGGCGTCCATGACACCGGTCTTGACCGCGCTGTCCAAGGTACCCGAAAAGAGGTAGACCTTGGAGGCTTGCAGGTTGGCCACTGGATCGATCAAACCCTGGCTGGCCCAGGTGTTGGTGGTGTTCACCAGCGTGCTGGTCGGTATACCAGACGGACTGGCCATACAGCGCCCGGTGGCGTTGCTGACTGAGCCCTCGGCGCAGTAGTAGGGACCGCCGGCGATCACACCGGCACCTTTCTTGAACGTGGCGGAATACGCGACGTGCAGCTGCACCGCCATGTAGCCGCCCGAGGACAAGCCCGAGACGGTCGTTTGGGTCTGGTCGATGTTGAGCTGGGGTAGATTGTCGGCCGCGCCAGCGAGGCCGCACACCAATGCGGCGGTGGCCACGAGGCCGCGAATGAGCTGCTTAGTCATGATCGTCTGTCTCCTGATGTTTTTGGGCAAAATTCATCCGGCCCCCGTCTTGTGCGGGGGTTCGTCATCGAATCGACTTAAAAGAGGGGCGGCCGCCCCGTGGGACAGACCCTGCGCGAGTGAGCGCCGGGTTACCCAAACCGGTCTAGCGCTTGTTGCGGATCGGCACGTTCATTTCTTCGGCCTTGATTTCGCGCACCAGCTCAGGCACGCCCCAGGCGAAAGCGGGATCGACCTTGATCTTGAAGTGGTACATGCTTTGCATCGCCTGGTGGTCTTCCTTGCGGAAGGTCATCTTGCCCTTGGGCGTCTCGAAGCTCATACCTTCCATGGTCTTGATCAGGGTATTGGCTGTGGCATCACCCTTGCTGTTGGTCAGCGCGGTCACCACCGCCATGGCTGCGGAAAATCCGCCTGCCGTGAAGAAGTCCGGCGGTGCTTTGAATTGGCTGTAGTGGCGCGACACCAGCGCTTCATTGACCGGGTTCTTGGGGATACCAAAGTAGTAATAGGTCGAGCCTTCCATGCCGGGGAAGTTCTTGTAGGCCGCCATGGCCGGCAGAATGTTGCCACCGGTGGCGATCTCGATACCGTAGCGCTTGAGGTCCAGATCAGCGATCTTGAACGGGTTGCCGCCGCCACCGGCCCAGATAATCCAGATGATCTTGCGCCCCGGCAGGTTTTTGAGCTTGTCAATCAGGCGCTGCGCCCCTGCGGTGAAATCGGTGGTGGTGGTGGGCAGGTATTCCTCGTGCACCACCTTGGCCTTCTTGATCGCGTCCTTGTAGGCTTTGACACCATCGCGGCCAAAGGCGTAGTCCTGTGCCAGCGTGGCGATGCTGACACCCTCTTTGTCTTGCGCCACGGCGTTGGAGATCGCGTCCTGCGAGCTGTTGCGCCCGGTGCGGAAGATGTACTTGTTCCACTTCTCGCCGGTGATGGCGTCCGCCACGGCGGGCTCGACCAGCAGGATCTTCTTGTGCTCTTCGGCCACCGGCAGCATCGCCAACGCGACGCCCGATGAAGTCGGACCGACGGCCAGGTCAGCCTTGTCGTCCGAATAGGCGGCGGCCAGCAGGCTCTTGCCCAGATCGGGTTTGCCCTGGTCATCCTTCTCGATCACCACCAGCTTCTTGCCCGCCACCATCATCGTGCCGCCGGTCGCGTAGTCCAGACCCATCATGAAACCGGTGGCAGTTTGCTTGCCATAGGCCTCCAGCGGACCAGTCTTGCTATAGATGTGGGCGATCTTGATTTCTTTCGCCTGACCAAAGGCCACGGGGGCCGACAGCGTGGCTGCAAATGCTGTGGCGATCAGCGCGCTGCGGCTGATCCAGGTACGTCGATGCATGGAAGTCTCCTGTTGTAGTGATGATCCAGATCACAGCAGCACAGACTGTGCCAACAGGAAAGTCATTGATTCAAATGACTATTTTTGGACTTCCTGGAGAAACAGCGTCTCGAAATCAGGCATAAGATCGTTCAAATATCAGACATATGGTCAATATTTGAACATACTAAATCATGTCTTGGGGGGACGCTGAGCACCTTCCATTTTGCCCAGATCGATACCCGCCATGGCTTGCTTGACCTTGTCGATGCTGGACTGATCGGCCTGCAGCTCAACAATCAGACCGTTGCCCAACACCACCGTGTACTCGGCCTGACTACCGTCTTTGCGATACTCCTCGCGGATGGTGCGCTGGCCCTGCTTGTAGACTTTCTCCACCTGCCCGTTACTCTCCTTGTCAACGGTCACGTTGGCCCACGCGGCAATGCTCATCAGCCCGCCAAGCCCGCCCACATCGGTAATGGTGAGTCGAATCTGCTGTTCGCCTGCCGTATAGGTGGCATGCGCGGTTGACCCGGCGATCCCCATGGCAGCGCCACTTTGAACCTCGAAGCCCTCGCGCGTCAAGCCGCCAAGCTTCTCAGGCAGCCAGCTCTTGAGGTCCTGCGATGCAAACGGGACGCCACCGCCGCCCATCATGGCGCCCATCACCTCGGCGGCCGCCTTGCCCGCGGCGGCACTGTCACCTGAGGATTGGGCGCTTTCCATGCGCTTGCCGGCGTCCTCCATCTTCTTGGCCATTTCCTCAAGCTTGGCGGTGTTGATGCTGACCGAGCCGCCTGGTGTGTTGATCGACACATCCGGTGCGCCCGAGCTACCGCCCATCATCATGCCGCGGGTCGCACCACCGGTGAACATGGCGGAAAACGCCCCCAGAATGATCATCGCCACGATGCCGCACACAATCAGCACAGCGGTATAGGGCATGGCCTTCTCTTCGGGGCACTTCATCAACACCGGCACGCCGGTAAAGATCAGGTAGATGGAATACAGGGAAGCCAACAAACCAAGGATCGCCAACTGTGGCACCAGGCTGAACACGCCACCCACAAATCCGGCCGTGCTGCCATACGCCACCAATTTGAGCGCCATCATCGCGTCCTTGGTACCGCCGAAGTTGGGCGCCAGTGCATTGGCAATCAGGCTCAGTAAAAACACCGCCACCAGCGACATCACGAAACTGACCACCATGTTGGCCAGACCCCAGCCAATGGGCATTCGAAACGAAAACCCAAAACCACCGACACCAAACAGCGTCAAGCCGATGAAGCCGGCGACCGCAGGCACCAGCGCCAGGTAAATCAGGTAGTCCTTGTACAGACTGGTGGCGTCACCCGGCTCAGAAGCGATCTGCGGCCAGGTTTCCTTGGGCTTGAGCAAAATGTCTTGAACGCGTTGCACCAGATTCATCGCAATTACCTCCTCGTTATTACGCTGGTCAGGCGTGGCTTTGCACAAAGTGACCGACCCGCACTATACCGACGGGGCGTGCCTCAACTTGGGCAGGCCCATCCACAAACAGCCTCTCGTGCGGACAATCTTCACACAAATCGCGATTGCAGCATCAATTCGGGCGCGAGTAAAGCGATTTGGCAGCGCGGCTGCCGGGTTCTGGCAAGATGGCGCGTGGTCCGCGGCGAGTCCACCTTTCAACTACTAAGGAGCAAGTGTTATGGGCTGGTACATGAAGGAAGACGACATCTACATCGGCAGCTTGTTGGACGAAATGAACGTCCGCTTTGCGCCCTCGCAGGGCAAAGACGAACTGTACGGCGGCATCGACGAAATGGTCGCCCTGCAAAAGGAGTTCAAGATTTTCAAGAAGGGGCGCTCGTTCAAGACCAGCCTGTCGGTGCTCAACATCGGGGCACGCGGCAATCTGCTCAAGAACCGATGGCAGTCCTTGCTGGGCAACCTCGTCAAACAGCCTTCCAACCAGGGATCGCAGAACGGCGACGTGGCCATCGTTACAGCCATCATCAAGAATCTGGCTTCGAAGAAACCGCTTCCCGTGTTCTTTCGCGACCATGACATGCGCGGCGACAAGGCCAATAGCGAAGTCAAGATCATCGACAAGGCCCGCCCCATTCACTACCTGGAACAGGACTACCTGGTGATCTCGCTGCCGATGCAATCGATCCAGGCCGCAACGGCCAGCCTGAAGGCCCGCACCGCTGCCCGCAGCAGCACCAAGAAGTAGCGCTATCAGCACGAGCCCCAACATGACGGCTTCGGCGGCTGCTCTGGGCAGCGACCTGAGCGCGCTGCAACGCATGGTGGCGCAGTACTACACGGACAAAGTCACACGCCATGGCCCGACGCCGCGCGGCGTGGACTGGTCCTGCCAGCCCAGTCAGGACATGCGCTTTGTGCAGTTGCTCAAACTGTGCGACTTCAGCCAACCGTTTCGCCTGAACGACATTGGCTGCGGCTATGGCGCGCTGCTGAGCTACCTGAAAAAGCGCCACCGCCGCGCCAACGTCGACTATCTGGGCGTGGACCTGTCAGCGGCGATGATCACGCACGCCCAACGACTGTTCGGCAAACGGCCGCTCACGTCATTTGAAGCCGCCTGCCGAGCCACACGCGTGGCGCACTACTCGGTTGCCAGTGGCATCTTCAACGTCAAGCTCGATCAGACCCACGACGTTTGGGAGCAGTTCATCGCGGACACCCTGCAACAAATGAACAGCACCAGTTTGCGTGGGTTCGCGGTGAACTTCCTGACCCCGCCGCAGCACGCCCGCCCTACTCCCGAGCTCTATTACGCCGCGCCGCAGCAGTGGCGTACCTATTGCGAGCAAGCACTGGGCGCCCAAGTCGAGCTGGTGTGCGACTACGGCATGCGCGAATACACCCTGCTCGTGCGCGCTGTCCAAACAGGCAATCGGATCACGGGGCGCTCTGGCACAGCAGACTCTGCGAATGCTGCCAGCGCTCAAGCAGGAACACCGCCCCGGTCTGGCTGATCAACTGCTGCGCTTGCCCCAGTGCGCTTTGCGCTTGGCTTGCCGAGTCGGGCTCAGCTTGCCTGGCCAAGGCTATGGCAATCAGCGCCCGACACTGCGCCACGCGATTGGTTTGCGCCCGCGCCTTTTCAAGCCCCAGTCTGGCCATCTCGGCGGCCTGGGTGTACTCGCCAAGGCCGAGGCAGCAGTCCGCCAGTCCGCACAGCATCTCCGCCTCGAACTCCACTGCGACTTTCGTCTGGGCGATCAGGCTTGATGCCGCGCGAAATGCGTCTCTTGCCACCTGATAGTTGCTCAGCGTCAGCTGCACGAATCCACGCGAACAGTGCTCGAATACCTGGGAATAAGGACTCATGTGCGGGCTTGCCATGCCAAGCGAGTGCCGTTCGCATTCAAGCGCCAGCGGCACGTCCCCCTTGCACCAGGCGTAGTCCACATAGACGTGGCGCGCAATCTGCTGCATGACCGGGTCACCCGACGCGTCGGCTCTGGCCGTCACCTGCTTGATCCAACTCAGCGCCTCGTCGAATCGCCCCAATCGATTGAGCAGGCGTACGCGAATGCTCATGGCCCATTGCTCGATGTTGAACCCAATGAAATCTCGGTCAAACTGGTCGATGGCGGTCAGGCCATCCAACGCGATGTCGTTTGCCGCCAATCCTTGCTCCAACAGGCCCGACCACGCGTGCGCGTGGCTGAGTGCCAGGTTCAAAGTGGCCCGTCGCCCGGCATCGAGCGTGGCCGGGCTCAAGGCCAAGGCTTCGTGCAGGCTATCAACATAGAGGTCAGCCGCCAGCCCGCTGGACTGCATCATGCGCCCGCGCGCAAACAGCAGCAATTGAACCAGCCTCGCGTCGCCATGGGCGGCCAAGGTCAGCGCTTCGCCCGTCAGACGCTGTACTTCGTCAAGCGTCAAGCCCTCGCGCCAGCCCAGGTAGACGATACGACCACCGGCCAGGGCACGCAAGCTGTCGGTAGTGGCCGACCGTGGCTGGTCTTGCAGCATGTCCCACACCTTGCGCCACAACTTGACCGCCTGCGCCGAATCGGTGGTGCCGATCCAGCGCGCCGCGCGCGCCAAGTGCTGCGCCGCAATCGAGAACTCCTGCGCCGCCTCGTAATGGTAGGCGATCAAACCGGCAAACTCGTCGAGCCGCTCACGGTAGTACGTCTGCATCACCTGCGCCACCGCCAGATGCAGCGAGACCCGGCGTACCTTGAGCTGCATGCTGTAGGTCACCTCCTGGATGATGGGGTGACGAAACACAAAGCAGCGTTTACCGGCGTCACTTTGCGCCAGAATCAAACCCGCCTGGCACAAACCGGCCAGGCCGCGCTCAAGCACCAGTCGCAAGTGGCTGGCCACCTGCTCGATCACGGCCATGGGAATCTCTTTGCCGATGATGGCGCACATCTGCAGCAGCGTCTTCTCCGGCTCGCCCAGTCGGTCGACCTTGGCGCCAATAATGGCCTGTACGGTGTCGGGCATGGCGCGTTCAATCTGCTCCAGGCGCCGTGGCGACACACCGGCTGGCCCAATATCGGACAGCAAGGCGCTTTCAATCAGCGTGCGGGCCAGTTCCTCCGCGAAGAACGGGTTGCCCGCACTGCGCACCACGATCCTCTCGCACACTTCGCCAACTCCGGGCGCCGCCCCAGCAGTTCATCGACCAGCACACGCATGTCGCTGGCGCCAAGGTCGGGCAGATTGATTTGCGTAAAGTGCGCGGCGTTCGCCCAGCTCGCCTGGTACTGGGGCCGGTAGTTCATCAGCACCAGGGTGTGGCTGCCGGCTACTGCTTCCACCAGGGCGGTCACAAAACCCTCACTCGCCTCGTCGAGCCAGTGCAGGTCTTCAAACAAGATGACGCCGGGCTGGCGTCCGGCCTCGCGCACCAGTTGGCGCATCAGGTCGAGCATGCGTTCGTGTTTGGCGCTCGGACTCAGCGCGCACTGTGGCGCATCGGGTGCTGCGACACCCAGGAACTCGCACGTCAGTTCAATATCCTGCGCACCGACTTGCAGGGCTTGCAAGCGCTGTGTGATACGGGTGCGCGCAATGTCGGCGCTGTCGGTACCGGCAATGTGAAATACTGGCGCCGCAGCAAGGCCAGGATGGGTTGCAGCGGCGTGGCCTGACCATACAGTTGCGCCCGTACCTCACAGACGTTCAAGCCCTGCGCCCGGCACAGCCGAACAAACTCCAGGCTCAAACGACTCTTGCCACCGCCGGGCTCGGCGCAGATACCCAGCACGCGCGCATCCCCCGCCTGGGCACGCGCCAGCGCGGCCTTGAGGATGTCCAACTCAAGCTGGCGCCCCCGAAACGTCGACACCTGCTGTGCAGCACCGTCCAGACCCGTCGCCGCATCGAAGTGCGGACCCATACGACCATCGGCGCGCGCGCCGGCAACCGACTGCAGCTCATAAATCGGCGTACGTGCGGCAATACCCTTGAGCGCAAAGTCACCCATCCAGCGCGTGCCAGCGCTGTGACCCAGCAGGCCCCTGGTCACTCCGGTGAGGCAAATGCCACCGGGCTGCGCCAGTGCCACCACCCGGCTGGCCAGGTGAATCGTCAGGCCGTGAGCGCCGCCGCCCAGGCCATATTTGGCGTCTTGTGGGTCTGATGCGACCTGGCCTGAATGCAGGCCAACCCGAATCGGAAGCGCCACGGCCCAGTTGCCACTGGCGAGCACCATCGCCTGCGCCGCATGGCAGGCCAACAGGGCGTGGCCCTCAAGTGCCCTGGGCACACCAAACAAGGCCATCACGCCATCACCCAGGGTGCGCACCACGGTCCCGCCAAAACGCTCAACCGCCTCGCACATGCCAAAAACGGCCGGACGCAGTTGCTCCATGGCCTGCTCTGCATCCAGACCTGCGATGTGCTCGGTGGAGCCAACAATGTCGGCAAACAGCACGGTGGCTTGTTTGAGCTCGCCCCAGATCTCTACAGGAACTTTCGGCTCGCTTTGCAGCACCAGAGCGCCATCGTGTCGCTCCAGTGGCGTGCCACAAGCCCCACAAAACCGCGCCGTTGCGCCGCAGAGGTGCTGACAACTGGGGCACGGCTGGGGCAGCCCCAGGCCGCAGCACTCGCAGAAGTGGTGCGTGGGCGGATTGTCAGTCAGGGCAGGCAGCGCAGCGCATGGCTCGCAATGGTAAGCCAGGATCGCTGTACGTCAATCCAGCGCGGTCTTGGCATAAAAGTTGCACGCGCGATACCGAGCATCTTGGCCGCTGCCGCCTTGTTGCCCCGGGTGGCGGCCATGGCCGCAGCAATCGCGCGTTGCTCCAACTCGGCAACCTGTTCGGCCAGGGGACGCACCGCGCCATTGGGGTCCAGGGCAGACGCCGCTGTCCGCGGCGTCTGCGCGGGCAGCGCTGGCGCGACTTGCTCCACCCCAGCTTCACGCAATACGGCTTCAAGCTGCCCAGCCGTGATGTGGTGCGACTCGCCGCGCATGGTGGCTTGCTCCAGCACGTTGCGCAGCTCGCGAATGTTGCCGCGCCAGTGCTGCGCAGCCAGCAGCGCCAGCGCATCGGCGCTCAGCTCGGGCGGCTGGTCGCCGCTGCGCAAGGCCATGTCTTCACCCAAGGCTTCGACCAGCGCCGCAATGTCCTCGCGCCGATCGCGCAGCGCCGGCAGACACGAATGGGCAGCACGTTGAGCCGATAGAACAAGTCTTCACGAAAACTGCCCTCGCGCACCAGCTTGACCAGGTCGCGCGAAGTGGCCGCAATCACACGGGCGTCAAAGGGGACCAGCTTGTTGGAGCCCAGCGGTTCAATCTCGCCTTCTTGCAGCGCCCTCAGCAATTTCGATTGAAGTGCGACAGGCATGTCGCCAATCTCATCGAGAAACAAGGTGCCACCATCGGCCAGGCGAAACTTGCCGTCGCGCCCCTTGCGCTCCGCCCCGGTGAAGGCCCCCGGCGCGACGCCGAAAAACTCAGCCTCCAGCAGGGTATCGGGCACGGCCGCGATGTTCACGCTGATGAAGGGCCCACGCGCGCGGGCAGACGATGCGTGAATGGCGTGCGCCAGCAGTTCCTTGCCGGTACCGGTCTCACCCAGCAGCAACACCGGGCTGCTCGACAGCGCCGCACGCCGGGCCTGGCGTTTGACCTCCACTGCCGCCGGACTGGTCCCCACAAAACTGGCGAACGTGTATTTGGACTGGCGCTTGCCGGCGCCGTGCTGTAGGCGCTGTGTGGCGAGCTCGCGGCGCGCTTCGTCCAGGTCGCGCTGCAGCATGGAAAACTTCTGAATCAGAGGCGCCAAGGCAGTTTCAGCGTGATCAAAAAGCACAATACCCAATGCCCCAATCACTTCGCCCGCCGCGTCACGCAGCGGCACACGGCTGACCACAAAGGTACCGGCCCGGTTGCTCAGCAAGTCGATCAGGATCGGTTTGCCGCTCTCGAGGACCTGGTGCATTTGCGTGTTTTGCACGACGCTGGCCACTGGATGGCCTACAAAGTCTTCCACCCGCTCGAAACCCAAGGCTGGCAGAAAACGCTTGTACTGCTCATTGATCCACACCACCCTCGCCTGCCGGTCCACCAGCATCATGCCTTCGCTGGCGTTGGCAAACAGGTCAAACATGGAGCGCGCAGCCAGCTCCAGAATGCTCTGAGCGTCGCGTGGCAGGGCGTCGGTATTGGGCATGCCAGGATGTTACCGCGCGGGGACCGCCCCCAAGGGCTGATATGGTGCTAGCTACTCACCACCGCCAGAAGCCAACCGATCGTTGATCAAGCGCGCCAAGTTGGAATCCATTGCGGCAACATGCGCATGTAGCCAAGCGTACAGAAACCGGCACAGCAACTCGGCAGAGTCGTGTCGATCACGCCACTCGTCAACCTGATGCGCGAACTCATCAAGCAGCTTGCGGTGCTCCTCCTGTGGTCGGGCGCCTGCGCGTAGTTGATGCCCGACATCAACATTTCTTCTTCCTCGAAATGCGCCGCCGTCGCGTTGCCAAGCCGCTCCAGCAGCACGCCGGTCCAGGCCCGGTCCTTCAGCTGACTGGCCTCACGCACCGCGTTGTAGAGTTCAATCAGCTCGCGGTGGGCCTTGTCGATGGTCTCAACGCCGACCTCAAGCTCGGAGGTCCAGACGATGGGGCGCCAGCGTCGTTCTTCATACCGGCCAAAATGATGGTCCTTCATCGCGATGTCCCAGCTACCGTAGTGGCGAAAGTCTAATCGCAAACTTCCGCAAGCGCTGCGCTGGTCCGCGCTGTTCCGGCGGCCTGATCAAGCGACGGCAACTGTTCACCACCGGAAATTCTGTATCGGCGCCGGTCGCCCAAACAGATAGCCCTGGTAGGCCATGCAGCCGTTGGCGGCCAGAAACTCGCGCTGGGCCTGGGTCTCCACACCCTCGGCGATCACAGCCAGGCCCATACTGTGCGCCAGCGCCACGATGGTGCGCGCGATGGCTGCGTCGTTCGGGTCGGTCAGCACGTCCCGCACGAAGGACTGGTCGATCTTGAGTTGATCCAGTGGCAGGCGCTTGAGGTAAGACAGAGAGGAATAGCCCGTACCGAAGTCGTCCAGCGCGAAGCCGATCCCAGCCGCTTGCAGTGCTGTCATCTTGGCAATGGTGTCCTCCACCTGTTCGAGCAACACACTCTCCGTCAATTCCAGCTTCAGCTTCCTAGGGTTGACCCCGTGCGGCGCACTATGGCCAGAATCTGCTCCACAAAGTCCACATCACGGAACTGCCGGGCACTGACATTAACCGCAAGTGTCAGGTGCGAGGCACGCGGCTGCGTGGCCCAGATCACCAATTGCGCGCACGCCGTCTCCAGCACCCACTGTCCAATGGCGACAATAAGCCCGGTCGCCTCGGCGTGCGCAATGAACTCGGCAGGCGGCACCAGGCCCCGCCGGGGATGCTGCCACCGCAGCAGCGCCTCGGCGCCGGAGCATCGTGCATCGACATCAACCTGCGGCTGGTAATAGAGAACGAACTGCCCCTCGCGAACAGCGTCGCGCAGATCGTTGTCCAGCGCGGCGCGTGCCGTGACGGCGGACTGCATCTCGGGATCGAAAAAACGCAAGGCGTTTCGGCCAGCAGCCTTGGCCTGGTACATAGCGGTATCGGCACGACGCAGCAGCTCATCAACCGATACGGCGCTACCCAGAAACAGGGTGATGCCAATGCTCGACGTGCCGTGGTAGGCGCGGGTATGGTTCTGACCATCAGCAATGGTCAAGTCCAGCACATAGGGCTGGCTCACAGCCTTCAGTATCTTGACCGCAACGCTCCCGGCCTGCACCACCGCAAGCGCGCCTTCGCTAAGGTCTTCCAATATCACCACAAACTCGTCGCCACCATGCCGCGCGACGGTATCACCCTCGCGAACCGACGCTTGCAGGCGACGCGCGACCTCCACCAAGAACTGATCACCAACATCGTGCCCCAGCGTATCGTTGAGTGTCTTGAAGTCGTCCATGTCGAGCAGCATCAAAGCCCCGTGACGAACGTGGCGGGTACTGCTCGAAATCGCTTGCTCCAGCCGATCCAGCAAAAGACGCCGGTTAGGCAGATTGGTGAGCGGGTCATAAAACGCGAGATGCTCGATTCGCTCGTCGGCACGCTTGCGCTCAGTGATATCAATGCCCATCCCCATCAGACAAGGCTTGCCGTCAAACAAACAACGCTTGCCGTTGAACAGGAAAGGAATCTTGGCCCGGTTCTTGGTCAGAAACCATGCCTCCACCTGCGCTTCACCCTGCTCATAGACCCGCTCAATGGCAGCCGCTACCGGTGCTTGCTCATCGGCGTCAAAGAAGTCCAGTGGCGACAGGCGTGAAATCTCGGCGGAGTCGTGGCCGACACCGTCTCGAAGTTCTGGTTCCATCGCAGGAATTGGCCTTGTTGGTCAATCAGGTAAAACAGGCCGGGCAGGCTGTCCAGCGCGGCGCGGCTGAAGTCACGCTCACGCAGAATTTCATCCTGCGCCTGCTTGCGCTCGGTGATGTCACTCAATGACGTCACCCGCACCGCCCGGTCCTTGTAGTGCATTCCCTTGCCACGGATCGTGGCCGGAAACGTTGAGCCATCCTTGCGCAAGGCAGTCACCTCGTATGGCAACTCACAACCGCTCATCATGTTCTTGATGACCAGCTCACGATCGGCCGGGGCGATCCAATCCGTGCCCGGCCGACCAAGGGCTTCTTGTGCGCTATAGCCGAACATCTGCTCGGCGCGTTGATTCTGTTCCAGGCAACGCCCTTGTTCGGAGATGAAGATGGCCTCGAACGCCGCCTCACTCAAGCCACGAAACTTTTCCCGGCTCTCCGTCAGCTCATCCTCCATGCGTTTGCCCTCGCTGATGTCGGTGATGACCCCGAAATATCGAAGCTCGGCGGTGGCGCTGTCGTACTGTTCACCCAAGGAAAGAATCGCATCAATCACCTCCCCATCCTTGCGTCGGTAACGGTTCTCCGGTGCAATGCCATCGCTCTTGGCTGCGATCGAAAGCCTGAATCACCTGCTGGCGTCGCCCGGGTTCGACGTACACCGCCTCTGCAATGGAGCTGCGATTAACCACCGTGATCAATTCCTCGGGCGAGTCGTAACCCAAGATTCGCGGCAGGGCCGCATTGACATAAACAAACTTGCCCGCGCGAGTGGAGACAAAGATGCCGACCGGGACATTGTCGAAAAACAGCCGCATACGCGCTTTCGCTGTCGCGCAGGGCGTTCTGTGCTGCAAGCCGATCCTGTTCTACCGCCCGGCGCTCGGTGATGTCCTCGGCGCAAGACAGTGTGCCCACCACTTGTCCTGCCTCGTCATGCAACAGGCTATTGGTCCAGGCAAGCGCCAGCGTGAGTCCCCTGGCATTGACGATGCAGTTTTCGTAGTGTTCAAGACATTGAATCTGGCCCGACATCAGCGTGTCGTATACCCGCCGGACCGAATCGCGTTCGTCCGCCGGTACGGGTATTCGAACCAATCGGCGCCTAGCAAGTCCTTCTCGGCGCGACCAAGCAACTGTTCGCCCTTCCTGTTGATCATTGTGATCCGTCCATTGCGGTCCAAGGCCAGCACCATGACACCAACAATGTCCAAATACTGCCGCTCAAGTACGCTTGGCTCCCGAGTGACGGCCGCGCGTTGGCGCCGCTGCTCAAGAATTTGCGTCAGCATGGACACGCAGTAGCCCACATGATCGGTGTAAGGCGCGAAGGCCGTGGCGTCGGACAGACTGAAGATCAGCTCGCCGCGAAACTGCCCGTTGCTGTCCATCCGGTAGCGAATGGTGCGCTCCCGGTCGCCCGTTTCCGCAGCAGCGTACTCAATGTGCCCGACGCCGGGCACCTGCGACAGCTCACGGATGACAAAGGGAGCCAGTTCAGCGTCCGACAGGCGCAAGAGCTTGCCTTGCATCCGCAAGAGCCGAACCAAGACCTTAGGGTCAACGATTGCATTCATGGATCTTCTGGCAATTGGAAATCTGCACGAACCATAGAGATGTCAGGTAGCCACAGGTGTGGTGTCGATGCCATCGAAGACCTGCGACCAACGCGCGGCACCCAACTCGGGGCGACCGCACAATTGTGGCACCGTTCAGGACAAGGCGATACGTGTCGACGGATCATTCGTACCAGCCATGGCGTCACCCGGGATCAAGGCGACAATGCGGCCCATGCCAAACCCAAAAGGATCATCCATGTTGTGGCCCATCGTCGCGCTCATCGTCGGGGGCGTCGCGGTCGCGCTGTTCCTGCGCTGGTACTACCAGGCACCCAGTCCACCGGGCAACACACCCAACGCCAAGTTGGTGGCGATGTTCAACGAGCGGCTGGAGCGGGCGCTGGATCGCCTGACACCTTCGCACGCACCTGGCCTGTCGCCACTGGCGGCGCACAGCGCACGGGCGTTCTTGTCAGGGGTTGCCGAGCTCACCCAGCACTGCCGCTATCAGCATCGCGTGACGGTTCACAACCTGGTGGTCTTCGACCTGACACTGAACGACGGCTCGGTGGCCAAGGATCTGTACAGTGGTGGGCAGCGCTGCCCTGGCGCCGATATGCCGGGCGTGCCCATCCTGCGGATACGCTTCAAGGACGGCCGGGCGGTCGAAATCACAAGCGACGGCTCAGAACGCCAGGCACTACCGGCAACCGTTGTGCCGGCCTTGGACCAGATCATCAAACACGTGATCAGCTACGACCAGGGCTTGCGCCCCGGCGCGTACTTCAAGGCGTCCGCCTCAACTGCGGACATGCATATGGCCTGGGCCAGCCCGCCCGATTCCGGTCTCTCGGCACACACAACCGCTTCGCCCACAACTGGCATGGCATCAGGACCGGGTGGCCCGTCAAAGTGAATCCTTGCCGTTTTGCAATCGCTTCAGCAACTTCGGCACCACCAGCACCACCACCACCACGATCAGCAAGCTCAGCGCCATCGGCCGTTGCAAGAACACCATCGCGCTGCCCTCTCCGATGGAGATCGCGTTGCGCAACTGCGCCTCGGCCAAGGGGCCCAGAATCATGCCTACCACCACCGGCGCGGTGGGGAAGTTGAAGCGGCGCATGATCAAGCCCAACACACCGATGCCATAGAGCAGGAACAGGTCAAAGGCGCTTTGGCGCATGCCGTAGGCGCCCACCGTGGCGAAGATCAGAATGCCCGCATACAGTTGTGGCTTGGGCACCTTCAACAATTTGACCCACATACCTACCAAAGGCAGGTTGAGCACCAACAGCATCACGTTGCCGATATACAGTGAGGCGATCAGGGCCCACACCAGTGCCGACGAACTGCTGAACAGTTGGGGGCCCGGTTGAATTCCGTAGTTCTGGAAGGCGCCCAGCAGAATCGCAGTGGTATTCGAGGTGGGAATTCCCAGCGTCAACAAGGGAATCAGCGCCGCGGTGACGGTGGCATTGTTGGCCGCCTCGGGACCGGCCACACCTTCAATCGCGCCCTTGCTGCCGAACTCGGCCTGATGGGCCGGTTGGGCCAGCTTCTTCTCGGTGGCGTAGCTCAGGAAGGTCGGTATTTCGGTGCCACCCGCCGGAATACAGCCGAACGGCGCACCAATGGCGGTGCCGCGCAGCCATGCGGGGATAGAGCGGCGCCAGTCGCTGGCCGTCATGCTGACCCGGCTCAGCTTGTTGGCGGACTCGACGACCCGACCTTCAAACAACACCGCGTGCAAGGCTCGGCCACGGCAAACAGGCCGACCGCCACCAGCACGATCTCGATGCCATCCATCAGTTCCGGCACGCCACCGGTGTAACGCGCCTGACCGGTGATCTGATCCAGGCCGACCAGCCCCGCCGCCAGACCCACAAACAGCGCTGTGAGCCCCCGCACCGTACTTTGCCCCAGCACCGCGCTGACGGTGGTAAAGGCCAGCAGCATCAGCATGAAGTACTCCGGCGGGCCTAGTTTTACCGCGAACTCGGCCACCACCGGCGCAAACAGGGTCACCAATATGGTGGCCAGCGTGCCCGCGACAAAAGAGCCAATGGCCGCAGTGGCCAGCGCCGCCCCGGCGCGGCCACTCTTGGCCATCTTGTTGCCCTCCATGGCCGTGACCATGCTGGCGGTCTCGCCCGGCGTGTTGAGCAAAATGGAAGTGGTGGAGCCGCCGTACATGGCCCCGTAGTAAATGCCCGCGAAGAAGATCATCGACGCTGTGGCGTCCACCTTGGCGGTGATCGGCAGCAGCATCGCCACGGCGGTCGCCGGTCCGATGCCCGGCAACACGCCCACGGCGGTACCGAACGCGCAACCGACAAAGGCCCACAGCAGGTTCACCGGCGTACCCGCGGTGGCAAACCCTGCAGCAGTTGGTTCCAGATATCCATATTGAGACCTTTGTGGACGACTTTCAGCGCTGTCCTCAACTGATTAGAGCCATCCGCTTGGCGTGAGACCCGGTAGATTGATTGCCAGGAACCTGGTGAACATCCAGTACACCGGCGCGGCGATCAGCAGGCCGGTCAGCGCATCGGTCAGCCAGGGCTTGGCGCCCACCAGCGCCTGACCCTGCGCAGCGCGCATGCCACGAGAGGCCAGCACAAAACACAGGGCGCAGCTGAAGATGAAGCCAATCGTGGTGATCAATGCGGCGTTGAGCAACAGGCCCGCGGACATCCAGACAAAGCCCGGCCAGTAGGGCTGCTCGCCCGGGGGGCCCTCTTCCATGTGCCGAAAACCGCCGGTACGCGCCCAACCCATGAACGCGCCGCAGGTCATCAGCGCCAGCGCCACCAGCCACGGCAGAAAGTTGGGCCCTACCCCGGCGTATCCCGCATCGGCCGGGATGCCCAAGGCGCCCACGGCCAGCGCCACGCCGACACCGATCACACCCAGCCCAACCAAGCCTTGCAGCAGTGAGGGCAGTCTTGGATCAGCGCCTGCTGCGGCCCGGTTCATACCATGCCAGCCTTGACCATGATGGCGCGCAAGCTGGCGAATTCGTCATCGACGAAGTTCTCGAACTCAACGCCTGCCATCACCGCCGAAGTCCAGTTATTCTTTTCCAACGCCTCCAGCCATGACTTGGCCTTGGTTGCCTTCAGAACCAGGTCGGTCAGCTCCCAGCGCTGCGCCGGTGATGCCCGGCGCGCCATAGACCCCACGCCAGTTGCCAATCGTCACGTTGATGCCCAGCTCCTTGAGGGTGGGGATGTCCACGCCCTTGAGGCGGGTCGGTGAGGTCAGCGACAGCGCGCGCATCTGGCCCGCCTTGATGTACCCGAGAACTCGCTGTAACCACTGCCGCCAATGGTGACGTTGCCACCGAGGATGGCCGCAGTCGCCTCACCGCCGCCGCGGAATGCCACGTAGTTGATCTTGGCCGACTCGACACCCACGTCACGCGCGCGATCATGGCTGCGGCGATGTGCTCGGTCGATCCACGCGAGCCACCACCCCACTTCACGCTGCCGGGGTCCTTCTTCAATTGTTCAATCACGTCCTTCACGGTCTTCAGGCGCGAGGCCGCCGGCACCTAAAGACGGTTGTATTCGCTGGTCAGGCGTGCGATCGGCGTCACCTTGGACAGGTCCACCGGCGGCTTGCCGGTGATGATGCCGCCCAGCATCACCGCACCCATCACCATCAAGGCGTTGGGGTCGCCCTTGCTGCCGTTGGAAAACTGCGCCAGACCAATGGCCCGGCCCCCCCTGTTGTCATAGGTGACGGTAGCGGCCGCACCGGCCTCCTGCAGCGCCTTGCCCAAAGAGCGCGGCCGGTGGTCCCCAGCCGCCGCCGGGATTGGCCGGGATCATCATCTTCAGGTTGGTAGCCGCTCGGGCCGAGAGGGGAAATGCCCCGACTGCGGTCAGGGCCAACAAGGATTTCAGGAACGCATCACGACGCATGGCAAGTCTCCGGTTAGTTGTTTAAAGACACGAGAAAAACAGTCGAACTACGCCATTCCGGCCAGATAAATAATGGCGCAAAGCCAAAAATTCATAGTCCACAAAGACTGGAACTCACGCCCCGTAAGAGGGCAGGAGTCCATTGTTTATCTGAAGGGCATCGGTCAGGCTTTGGTGCGGGTGGCAGCGTCCACCATCTTGACAAGCTCCGCGCGCTGATCGCCAAAGGTCGGCCGCGCATACACGCCGCCAGTTCCCTAACAACCTGGGAACCCTTGCTCTTTCAGGGTCGCAACCGGAATGCCGGCACACGGCGCTGCGAGGTGACCCCAATGGCGCATCTTGCCCGCCCCAATGTGCTCGGCAAACTCGCTGTAACCGCTGCCCCTACGGTGACCTGTCCACCGAGGATCGCCGCAACAGCCTCGCCACCGCCGCAAACGTCACGTAGTTCACCTTCTTGGGGCTACCCCCGCTACGCGCCAGAATGCATGCGGCAATGTGCTCAGTTGAACCCCGCGAGCCGCCGCCCCACTTCACGCTGCCAGGGTCTTCTGGTTGTCCACCACCTCGGCCATGGTCTTGAACGGCGAACTGGCGGGCAACACAAACACATTGTCCTCACTGGAAGCCGCGCAATCGGCGTCAGTTTGGTTGTCGACCGGCGATTTGTTGGTGATGATGCCACCTAACATCACCGCCCCAGACCAGCAAGGCATGCGGATCTCCCGTGGTCGAACTGGCGAACTGCGCGAGTCCAGTGCACCGGCGGCACCGCCTTGTTCTCATACACCACCCCTGAGGCGACGCCCGCCTCCTGCAGGCCTTGCCCAGGGCGCGGCCAGGTATCCCAGCCACCTCCGGGGTTGGCCGGGATCATCATTTTCAGGTTGACGCTGCCTGTGCCGACAAGGCAAGGCCCCGGCCGCAGTCAGGGCCAGTAGGATTTCAAGAACGCATCGCGACGCATGGCAGGTCTCCAACAAGAGCTGTTGTGCAGCCCATGATGCCGCGCGCGCTGGCTGTCATTCCGCTGTCCAGGGCTACATCGCCTACCCCAGCCACTGCAACCATGCGCCATGCGGATGCGACCAGGCCAGTGCGCGCTGCCTGACTTCGCCCGCATGGTGGCTGACCTGGCACCACAGCGTGGCGCCTTGGGATCATGGGGTGGTGTCCCAGGCAACGCCATATCCGTGGGCCGCAGAGAAGGCGTTTCGGCCGACACCCACACCACACCGCGCTGGCGCACGAGGTCGATCATCGCTTGCTCATGCCGCGCGCGCTCCTGATCGCTGAAGTAGCAAAGCACCCAGCTATTCAAGACCACCGGCTGCACCGCGCTGGGCAAGCCGTCGAGCCAAGTGTGAATGGCCTCAATGCAGGACGGACCGGTCTGCTGCACTTGCCAGCCGTGCTGGCGTGCCAGTTCCAGCGCCAGCACCAAGCGCTGTTGGCGTACCAGGTCACACGGCCAGACGCAGGCCTGCAGCCAGCGCGTGGCGTCGGTGTCACGCACGTCCACCGGCATCGGGTCCAGCCCCAGGCGGTGGCTCAAGCGCCAGCCACCGGCAGGTTCGCGCAACCCATCGAGCGGGCTGCGCTCCCCACGCAACTCGCAACGCAGCAGCGGCACGTCGGTACGGGGCGCGCCGCCAACATGCACGGACGCGCCACCGCAGTGGTAGCACAGGGTGTACGCGTCCACCCCGAGATTCAGGCCGGCACTGCTGCCGACGTCAAGCAAGGCCAGCGCAGCGCCGCCCGACTCCTGCGCGATGTGCGCCAGCACTGGCCACAGCGCCACACAACGACCAATCTCATTGGTCTGCGTATGGCGGTGACGCAAGTGCGCGCTGATTGGACCCTGTTGCTGCGCCACAAAATCGCGCAGGGTTGCGCCCAACTCCGCATCTGGGGCGCGTTGACCGCCAACGCTTGGAAAGTAGTCAGACAAAGCATGCGACTCGCCCGCCAGCACGCGCTCGTGAATGGCCGCCAACAACAGATTGGGGCGTCGCTGTTCGGGCCGCGTTTGCAAGCACAGGCCCAACAGATCGGACGACTGGGCCACCAAAGAGCAAATCGCCACGTACAGCGTATCCTGCGTGCACTCCACCGCCGCAAACCGACGCCACTCATCGGCCAGGGTCTGCAATACGTCAGCATCAGAATCGTGCGTCATGGTTGAAGCATAAGCGGACAATGCGCGTGCTGTCGGCGCGACGACTTCGCGCGTACGCCACACCTCCCCCGCACTGCCACGCGTTCACACTCAAGGCCGACGCAAATGCCAAGCTTTCGGCCGGGTAAAGGTCTGGATGCCGTAGGTGGACAGGGTCAGGCCGATGCCAGAGTCGCCGTAGCCGCTCCAGGGCAGGCGCGGGCTGACGCGGTCGCAGCAGTTCCAGTAGACGCTGCCGGCCCGGATCTGCGCCAACAAGGCTTCGGCACGCGCGCGGTCGGGCGTGAAGACACCTGCGGTGAGGCCGTAGCGGGTGTCGTTCATGAGGAACACGGCTTCCTCGTCGTCGGCGACTTTCTGGATGCCGATGATCGGGCCGAAGGACTCCTCGCGCATCAATTCCATGGAGTGGTTGACGTCGCGAAACACCGTGGGCTCGTAGCCGTTGCCGGGGCCGACCAGGCGCTTGCCACCGCACAGCAGCGTGGCGCCTTTAGCCAAGGCGTCGGCCACCTGGGCGTCGAGCACGTCGAGCTGCGGCGCGGGTGATGCGCCGATGTAGGTGTCGTCTGCCATCGGGTCGCCAATTTTGAAGCCTTGACCGTGGCCACAAAGTGCGCCACGAATTCGTCGTAGATGCGGGCATGCACGTAGATACGTTCGACCGAGCAGCAGCTCTGGCCGGTGTTGTACATGGCGCCGTCGGCCAGTGACCCGGCGGCGGTGACCGGGTTGGCGTCGTCACACACATAACTCGGATCCTTGCCGCCGAGTTCGAGCTGCAGCTTGACCATGCGCGGCCCCAGGATGCGCGCAATGCGCACGCCGGTGGCGTACGAACTGGTAAAAACAGGCCATCGATGTCCTCGCTCCATCAATGCCGCGCCGACTGAACCACCGCCCACCAAGGGGATGAACATATCGCTGGGCACACCGGCCTCATGCAGCAGGCGCGCCATCTCCAGGCCGCTCTGGGCGGCAAACTCCGAGGGCTTGTACAGCACCACGTTGCCCGTCAGCAGCGCGGGCACAAACACGTTGCCTCCCACGAACCACGGGTAGTTCCAGGCCGAGATGTTGGCCACCAGGCCCAAGGGCGTGTGCTCGATGCGCTCGGTCATGCCACCGTCGTCGAACACGGTCTCGGTCTTGACGCAGGACTCGACCTGCGCCAAAAAGAAGTCAATCCGCCCCAGAAAGCCCTTGAGCTCGTTGCGCGACATCTGAATCGGCTTGCCTGTCTCGCGCGTCATCACCCGCGCCAGCGGCTCGATCTGGACCTTGACCAAGGCTGCAAAACGCGCGATGCAGGCCCCGCGCTCGGCCATGGACGTGGCTCGCCACGCTGGCAACGCCGCGCGGGCACGCGCGGCCTTGGCCGCCACCGATGCGTCGTCATCGGCCGACAGGGTGGCAATCAATTCGCCAGTGGCGGGGTTGTGAACAAGCAGTGAATTCATGAGATGGACCTTGCGTAGGAGAGTGCGCGAGCGCCGTGCCACCTTCAGATGACCGGCTGGCGCGGGCTGCGGCAAGAAAGTCTGCCAGGATCGGCGTGTCGTCAAGGGTCCCGAACTCCAGCTTGTGAAACTCAGGGTGCCACTGCACGCCAGCCACCCAAGCCGGGCCGTCGTGGCGGATGGCCTCCACCGTGCCATCGTCGGGGCAGCGCGCCTCCACCACGAAATTGGGCGCCAGGTCTTTGACGCACTGGTGATGCACGCTGTTGATCTTGTGGCTGGCGCCGCCCAGCAGGCCCGCGAGCCGCGTGCCCGTCACCAGGTCCAGCATATGAAAGTTCTGGTCGTACACGTCCGCATCGCGGTGGCGCAGCGCGTCCGGGCGCTGGGTCGGGATATCCTGCACCAGCGTGCCACCAAAGGCCACGTTGATGAGCTGCATACCCCGGCAAATGCCAAACACCGGTTTGCCCGCGGCCACAAAGGCGTTGACCAGCGCAATTTCATATTTATCACGCCCGGCGTCGCCCTGCCACTTGCCGTCAATCGGTTCTTCCTGATAGCTGCCCGGCCACACATCGGCGCCACCATGCAGCACCAGGCCATCGAGCCACTGCGCGTAGTCGGCCAGGCTCACGCCGTCGCCCTGGACGGTAAAGTGCTTGGCACCCGTGACATCCCCAACGGGAGAAGGGATCATCACCGGCAGCGCGCCGCCGGACATGACCCAATGCGGTACCGACTGCTCCACGTACTGCAAGGTCTTCTTGGCGAAGGCAGCACGCGCCGGGTCGGGGTAGAGAAAGCAGGCGCTGATGCCAATCTTGAGGCGCTCGGTCATGCGGGGCTCCGTGGCGGCAAACTACATCGCGGCCTTGAACAGCGCCTCAAAATCGGCTGCTGTGCAAGGGCGCGGATTGGTCTGGTGGCAGATGTCGGCGGTAGCCACTTCCACCAGACGCGCCAGGTGTTCCGGCTTGACGCCGTGCGAAGACAGGGTGCCGGTAATGCCGACGCTGCGCTTGAGTGCCCGCAGCCACGCCGCAAAACCTTGGCCACCGCCGGCCACGGCACAGACATGCGCCAGCTCCTCAAACTTGGCCGGCGCGCTGGACAGATTCCAGGCCATCACGGTGTCGATCATCAAGGCGTTGGCCAAGCCATGGTGCAGGTCGCACACCGCGCCCAGCGCGTGGGCGCAGGAGTGCACCGCGCCCAGGTCCTTCTGAAAGGCAATGGCACCCATCATCGAGGCCATCATCATGTCACTGCGCGCCTGCAGGTTGCCCGGCTCCTTCACTGCCGTCACCAGCGCTGCCGCCGCGATGCGTGCACCCTCCAGGGCGATGCCGTCACACAGCGGATGCCAGGCCGGCGAGAGGTAACTCTCGATGTTGTGCGTGAGGGCGTCGATGCCGGTGGCTGCGGTGATGGCCGGCGGCAGGCCCACGGTCAGCTCGGGGTCGGCAAACACGATGCGGGCCAAGATCTTCGGGCTGAATACGACGCGCTTGAGGTGCGTGTCGTTTTCGCTCACCACGCTGGAGCGCCCCACTTCCGAGCCGGTGCCCGAGGTGGTGGGCATGGCCACGAAGTGCGGCAAGGCATTGACAATCGGCCGCACCTGTGGGTGATCCCACACGTATTCCAGAATGTCGCCGGGGTGCGTGGCCGCCAGCCCCACCACCTTGGCCACGTCCAGCGCGGCGCCGCCGCCGAAACCGATCACACAGTCCGCGTTGTGAGCCTGGTAGGCGGCCACGCCGTCCATGACCTGACTGCAAGTCGGGTTGCCGAACACGCCCGAAAAGACCGCCACCTCCCAGGCCCGACAGGTGGCTGATGAACTCCGCCCAGCACCGGCAAGGCACCCAGCGCCCGGTCGGTCACGATCAGCGGGCGCTTAAAGCCCTGCTCCAACAAGTGGGCGGCAACCAGCTTGCGCGCGCCAGCGCCGAAGTTGATGGGGGTGGGGAAGGAGAAGCTGGTGATGGTCATGGCGGGTGTCGATAGCAATGTTCGGACGAGGTCTGTGCAGTTCAGGCGGGGGCGCCCCGCGCTGTTGCGTTGGTGGGGTGGTGCGTCCCCGGTGCTTGTTTCCGGCGGGCGCGCCCTTTCCGTGGCTAATAAAGTGGCGCCGGGGGGGCGCCGGTTGGTGGGGGGGGGGCTGCGCTCCCCTTTTTTCCGGCCGGCCCGGCGCGGCGGGGCGCCGCGCTTTTGTGCGAACCCCCTTTTGTCGGGGGGCCAAAACAATTTCGGAACCCCCTTTTTTAGTAAGCAAACAAATTCCGGTGCCCGCAATGATCTCGAAGTAACGCTTCATTTCCCAATCGGTCACGCCATCGAGCCACTGACGCCACTCCCAATCACGCGTGGCGGCGAAGTGGTCGACGAAGGTGTCGCCCAGCCAGTCGCGGGCTATGGCGGATTTTTGAAAAATCCGCGTGGTCTCGATCAGTGTGCGCGGGGCACGGGCAATGTGCTCCGACCCCTGGTTGGTGCCGGTGATCGCCAAGCGTGAGTTTGAGGCCCTTCTCAACCCCATCGAGCCCGGCGGCAATCACCGCAGCCATGGCCAGGTAGGGGATTCACATCAGCACCAGGGCAGCGCGTCTCCAGCCGGGTGGACTTCGGGCTACCAGCAATGACGCGGCGAACTCGCGGTGCGGTTGTCCATACCCCAGGTGGGTTTGACCGGCGCCCAGTAACCATCCACCAGTCGCTTGTAGCTGTTGATGGTGGGCCAGATCATGGGGCCGAACTCCATCATGCAAGCAATCTGCCCGGCCAGGTAGCTCTCAAACAGCTTGCTCATCTTGCGCGGATTCTTGGCGTCGAAGAACAGGTTGCTCTTGCCGTCAGACAAACTCTGGTGAATGTGCCCGCTGCAGCCCGGCAGGGTCTGGTGCGGCTTGGCCATGAAGCTGGGCATGATGCCAAAACGCGCGCCGATCTCCTTGGTGCCAGTCTTGAACAAGATGGCGCGGTCGGCCTGCGTCAGCGCTTCGCTAAAACCAATGGCTGCCTCGTAAACGCCTGGGCCGGTCTCGGTGTGCAGGCCCTCTATCGGCACGCCAAAGGCCTGCATCTCGGCCATGATGGCGGCGAAGAAGTCGCGGTTCTGGTTGATGCGCAACAGCGAGTAGCCAAACATACCCGGCGTGAGGGGCGTGGGTGCCACGCCCTTCTTGGCAGCCCAGCTTTGCGGAGTTTCCAAAAAAGTTGTACCACTCGAACTCCATGCCGGTCATGACCGCAAAGCCCATTTCTCGGCACGCTGAAGCACGCGCTTGAGCGTCTGGCGTGGGCAGGCCGCGTGTGGGGTGCCGTTCGGGTTGACGAACTCACCCAGGAAGAAGGGCACGCTCTGATCCCATGGCACGTGGCGAAGTGTGTCCAAGTCCAAGCGAGCGTTGGCATCCGGGAAACCGTGTTGCCAGCCGGTGATAGTGGTGTTGTCGTAACAACTGTCCATCATGTCCCAGCCCAGCACCACGTCGCAAAAGCCAAAGCCGCCCTTGGGTAAAGGTTCAGCCACGCCGAGGAACTTGTCCCGGTGCAGGTATTTGCCGCGCAACACACCATCGATGTCGCTGACCGCGACCTTGATGCGCTGGGCGTCGGATTGACGGATCGCCGCCACGGCGGCGTGTTCCTTGGGCGCTGGCGCTGTGCGTGTGCTCATCGGGGTTTCCTTCGACGTGTTTGGACGCTGACGCTCAGGCCGATCCTGCGCCACGCAAGTGAACCAAGGCCTGGGCGTGCAGCGCCGGCGTGGCTGCCGCCACAACACGTCCATCGGAACTGATACCCAGCGGCTGACCATCCCAATCGCTGATGATGCCACCAGCTTGCTGCACGAGTGACCATGGCCAGATAGTCGTAAGGCTGCAAACCCGCCTCCACTACTAAATCGATATAGCCACCCGCCAACTGTGCATAGCTGTAGCAGTCGCCACCAAAGCGGCGCAGCACGCAGACACGGCTCAGGGCGTCAAAAGCGGCCCACTCGAGCGCTTTGAAGGCATCGGGTGAAGTGGTATAGACACGTGCATGGGTCAGGTTCTCGCAGTCACTGACACGCACCGCCTGCTCGTTGCACTGGGTGGCCTGCGTACGCACCGCCAACCAACGCTCGTCCAGCACGGGCATGTCCAACACGCCCAGCACCGGCTGCCCATGGTGCAGCAATGCGATCAGCGTCCCCCACAAGGGTGAACCGGTAATGAAGCTCTTGGTGCCATCAATCGGGTCGAGCACCCATAGCCACTCGGCGTCCATGCGTTCGCGGCCATGCTCTTCACCCAATATGCCATGGTCAGGCACTCGCGCCGCAAGCAACTCGCGCATGCTGGCCTCGGCGCTGCGGTCGGCCACCGTGACCGGGCTGTCATCGAGCTTGGCAATGACTTCCAGCGGCGTGCGAAACAACGGCACGGTGCGTTGGCGCGCAACGTCAGCCAAGGCGCAGGCCAAGGGCAGCAGGCTTTGCAGGTGGTTGAGTTCTGATGAAGTCATCCTGTGTTCCGTCCCGGCAGGTTAAACCAAGTTGCCAAGCATTGCAGTTGTCATTTTGATACAGGCGCGGACTGTGGACCTCGCCCGACAGACATACGCTTGACTCAAGGACACTGGCGCCCGGAACCCAGTGCTGACACGCCAGCGCCCTGGGGTCAGGCGATACCATCCCACCCCATGAAGCTGCTGCTGATCGAAGACGAACAGGCCATGCAAAAACGCTGGTGCGGGCGCTGTCGCGCCTGGGCTGGGGTGTGGAGGTGTGCGGCGACGGCGCGCAGGCGCTGCAGCGTTGGACCGACGTGCGACCCGACGTGGTGCTGCTGGACCTGAGCCTGCCCGGCCAGGACGGCCTGCGGGTGTTGGAAGCGGCGCGCAAGGGTGGGCTGACGACACCGGTGCTGATCCTCACGGCGCGTGGCACGGTGGGCGACAAAATCATTGGCCTCAACAGCGGCGCCGACGACTACCTGCCCAAGCCGTTTGACCTGGACGAGTTGGAAGCCAGGGTGCGCGCGCTGCATCGCCGCCACTCAGAGTCTAACGCCGAACCGGGCTCTAGCCCAATACCAACGGGATCGTTGCGCTATGAACCTGATAGCGGAGCGATCTACCATGGCAAGCAGGTACTGGACCTCACGCCGCGCGAACTGGCACTGCTGCGCACCCTGCTGGCACGGCCCGGCCACGCGGTGTCCAAGGAGCGGCTGTTCGAACTGGTGTTTCCCGGTGAGTCCAACGTGCAGTACGAGGCTATTGAGGTCGTGGTCTACAGGCTGCGCAAGAAACTCATCCCAACCGGCGCGAAGCTGGTGACCCTTCGCGGACTGGGTTACCTGCTCAAGGTCGATACATGAATCAAGCCAAGAACGCGAGGGGCAACACAGCATCCGCAATGACCGGCGCTGGCGCGGCATTCTCGCTGCGGCGCTACCTGCTGGTGGGCATTCTGGTGCCGGTAGTTATGTTCATTGCGCTCGATACCTTCAGTCTGTACCGGCAAACGCTCGCGGCTGTAACGACCGCCTACGACCGCACGCTACTGGCCTCGGCCAAGTCGATTGGTGAACATATCGACGCCCAGGGCCACGACGAAATGGCGAAGTTGTCCGCAGTGGTGCCCTACTCGGCGCTGGAAGCCTTCGAGGCGGACAACCGCAGCCGCATGGTCTACCGCATATCGCAAGTCGATGGCCGCGTGGTCGACGGCTTTGCCGACTTGCGGATGTGGCGCGGCACGATTCCTCAGCGTGGGCCCTATGCGGCATTGGTGGACTTCTACGACGACACTTTCCGCGGCGACCCGGTGCGAGTGGCGGTGTTGCTGCAACCGGTTGCCAGCGAACAGGGTCGCGCCATGGCGGTGGTGCAGGTGGCCGAAACGCTGGAACTGCGCCGAGCACTGGCACGTCAGATTCTGGTTGACACGCTGTGGCGTCAGGCCCTGCTGGTGGGGGTGATCGCCTTGGTGGTGCTGCTGGTGGTGCAGCGCGCCACGCGACCGGTGCGCGAGCTCAGCGCCACCTTACAAGCGCGCAGCGATGGAGACTTGACGCCATTGCCCGCCAACCAGGCGCCACGCGAACTACTGCCCCTGCTGGAGGCCACCAACAGCATCATGTCGCGCCTGCACTACCTGTTGGAGCATCAAAAGCGCTTTGTCCGCGACGCCGCGCACCAATTGCGCACACCCCTGGCGGTGCTCAAGGTACAGGTGCAGTCCGCTCGCCGGGGCGATGTGGAGCCGCAACAGGCGCTGCGCGAAATCAATGACACCGTCAACCAGGCCACGGTGCTGGCCAACCAGATGCTGTCGCTGGCCAAGGTGGCGCAGTTGCGCGAGCAGCCTGTGCCGATGGCGGTGGACTGGGCACTGGTGCTGCGCGAGGTGGCGCTGGACCTGGCCCCGCTGATCGCAGACAAGGAGCTTGACTTTGACATCGACACACAGAGCGCCCCGATGCAGACCCACGACTGGATGCTGCGCGAGCTGTCGCGCAACTTGCTGCACAACGCCATCTGCCATACGCCCGCCGGTGGGCGCCTGAGTGTTCGCCTGCTGTGCGACGCGCGCTTTGCCGCGCTGGTGGTGAGCGACAGCGGCCCAGGCATTTCCGAAGAACTTCGCAACCGACTGTTTCAGCCCTTCAGCGCCGGGCAAACCCGCTCGGGTAGCGGCCTGGGGCTGGCGATTTGCCACGAGATCGTGCTGGCGTTGGGCGGCGACATTCAACTCGACAACCGTATCGAACACGGCCAGTTGCAGGGCCTGGACGCCACCGCACGCCTACCCCTGGCGATGGTGGACAATGCCTCCTGATGGACAAACTCCGCATCGACAAATGGCTGTGGGCCGCCCGCTTCTACAAGACGCGATCACTCGCCTGCGACGAAATCGTCAAAGGCCGGGTACAGGTCAACGAACAAGATGTCAAACCGGCGCGCGAGCTGAAAGCCGGCGACGTGGTGCAACTGCGCCAAGGCGCCGTCACCCGCACCGTGACGGTATTGGCTTTGAGCGACCAACGTGGCCCGGCTCCCGTGGCGCAGACGCTCTATGCCGAGACCGAGGCCAGCATCGCGCAGCGCACAGAAGCCGCCGAGCTGCGCCGCATGGGCACCGAGCCGGCCCTCACACTACAGCACGGCCGCCCCACCAAGCGCGACCGACGCGAGCTGCAACACCAGTGGGACGAGCGCTGGAGCGCCTCCATCAAGTAAGTGTCAGCGCCAGGCTGACAGCGCCCGCTGGCGTACCTGCATCACGGGCTCGGTGGGATGCGCGCCCAAACCTTGCCCCGCCACTGCGGCCTGCGGCCAGACGCACTGCTCAAACTGCCCAAGCATTGCATCCGTGATAAAGCGGCTGCGCCCCGCATACAGGTGACGGTCGCCATACGGCGTTTGTTGCGTGACGTAAAAACGTTGCGGCACCAACAAGTGCAGGTGTGACTTGGCGCGCGTCATGGCCACGTACAACAGGCGCCGCTCCTCGTCGATGTCGGCCGCAGTACCGGTGGCCATGTCAGACGGGATACAACCATCCACCACGTTGAGCACATGCACCGAGGTCCACTCCTGCCCCTTGGCGGAGTGGATGGTGGACAGGATCAGGTAGTCCTCGTCCAAGTGCGGCACGCCAGCTTGGTCACTGGTACTTTGCGGCGGGTCCAGCGTGAGTTCGGTCAGGAAACGCTCGCGCGAGACATAACTCGCCGCCAGTTGCAGCAGTTGCTCCACGTCCTTGCGCCGCACCGGGGCGTCGTCAAACAGGCGCTCCAGGTGTGGCAGGTACCAGGCCTTGACCAACTCCAGGTCCGAGGGCCAGGGCAAGTGCGTAGTGCGCAGCGCGGCATACATCGCGACAAAGTTCGCCCACTCCTGCGCGGCAGCGGCAGGTGGCACGAATGCCTGCACCACCGCGCCGGGGTCGGCCGCGTCACTCAGGGCGTCCAGCAGCCGGGTGCTGGTGACCGGCCCCACGCCGGGTATCAGTTGCGTCACCCGAAAGCCAGCCATGCGGCCACGCGGGTTCTGCGCAAAACGCAGCACTGCCAACACGTCCTTGATATGCGCCGCTTCCAGGAACTTGAGGCCACCAAACTTCACAAAGGGGATGGCGCGCCGCGCCAACTCCAGCTCCAACGCCGCACTATGGGAACTGGTGCGAAACAACACCGCCTGGCTCTTGAGTGTGAGGCCCGCTTCGCGATGCTCCAGCACCCGGTTCGCCACCCAGCGCGCCTGCTCGGCCTCATCGGGCACCAGCACGAGCTGCGGCTTGGCGCCGGTCTTCTTGTCGGTCCACAGGTTCTTGCTGTGACGCTCGCTGGCCGCCGCGATGACCGCGTTGGAAGCGTCCAGAATCGCCTGCGTGGAGCGGTAGTTGCGTTCCAGCGCCACCAGCCGTGCGGCTTGCGAAAACCGCTCCGGAAAGTCCAGAATATTGCGCACCGTGGCGCCACGAAACGAATAGATCGACTGCGCGTCGTCGCCCACCACCGTCACGCCCCGCCCATCGGGCTTCAGGCCCAATAGCACCGTCGCCTGCAGCGGGTTGGTGTCCTGGTACTCGTCCACCAGCACGTGGTCGAAACGAGCGCCGACCTCTGCGCCCAGCGTGGGCTCGGACACCATGTCGGCCCAGAACAACAGCAGGTCGTCGTAGTCCAGCACGTTTTGCTCTTGCTTGGCCTGCACGTAGGCAGCAAACAGGCGTTTGAGTTCGACCTCCCACTGCGCGCACCAGGGGAACACGGTCTTGAGCACTTGCGCCAGCGGCTCGCCGCTGTTGACCGTGCGCGAGTAGATCGACAGGCAGGTGCCCTTCATCGGAAAGCGGCTCTTGCTGTTGGACAAGCCAATCTCATGGCGCACCAGGCCCAACAAATCTTCGGCGTCACCCCGGTCATGAATGGTGAAAGCGGCATCCAGCCCGATGCGCGGCGCGTACTCGCGCAACAAGCGCGCGCCGATGCTGTGAAAGGTGCCAGCCCAGGGCAAGGACGGCGCCGGCTGCGTGCCGCCCAGCCCCAAGCGTCGATGTAGCACCTGCCCCACGCGACGCTCCATCTCGGCCGCCGCCCGGCGCGAAAAGGTCAACAACAACATGCGCTGCGGATCAGCCCCATGGGCAATCAGATTGGCCACGCGGTGCGCCAATGTGTTGGTCTTGCCGGAGCCCGCGCCGGCGATCACCAGCAGCGGCCGGGTGTCGGCAGCCTCATCGCCCGTGCCGTGCTGCACCGCTGCACGCTGTTCGGGGTTGAGTTCCCTAAGCGGATCGGTGGCCACGTCAGCCGGGGACGGGGTGCAAATCGTGGTCACGGCGGGCGTGGGCAAAGAGAAAACATGGCTGTATATTAATACAGCCATGCTCCAGTTGACCGCCGCTCATTGCCTGTTTCTTAAGCAGCTTGCGCAAACCCTGCGTGGACGCCACTCCAACAAGTTATTCGAACACTTATCCACAACTCAGGGCACACAATGCGGGGGTAACTTTGACTGATGCAGATGCGGGATTTCCCTCTGTACAGACACCAAATCAGAAGTCGTGCAGTCGTTCCAGCAACCCACTGGCCTGCAGGGACTCGGTCAAGTAACCCACAAACGCGCTGACCTTGGGTGGCGTCAGGCGGTAGTGTGCGTAGTACACATGAATCGTGCCTGGCGGCGCGCGCAGCTCGGGCAGCACCTGCACCAGGCGCCCCGAGTCCAGATGCGGCATTGCATGGTGCGCCCCCAGTCGTGCCAGGCCCAGGCCGGCCAGGGCGCAGTCGCATATCGCCTCCAGGTCGTTCATCACCAGCCGGCCCGTCACCGGCACGCTGACCACCTCGCCCGCCACGATGTACTGCCATTCACGCAAGCGCCCGGTGGTGGCCGAGCGCAGCCGGATGCAGTCGTGCTTGTCCAGGTCGGCCAGCGCGCGCGGCACGCCCATGCGCATCAGGTAAGCCGGTGAGGCCACCGTGACCAGCCGCAGCGGTACCAGCTCGCGCGCGACCACGGTCGCGTCCGACGCAATGCCCGCGCCGATGGCGGCGTCAAAGCCTTCCTTGACTAGATCGACGTGCCGGTTGTCAAAACTCCAGTCCAGATTGATCGCAGGGTAACGCGTCAAGAAAGCCGGCATCAGCGGCAGGATGTACTGGCGCGCGAAGCCCGGCGCCACGCTGATGCGCAGCGTGCCCGCGGGCTGCGCCTTGTGCTGCACCAGGCCGTCGATCACCTGGCGCAGCGCATGCGTGGGGCCACTGGTCTGGGCCAGCAGTTGCTCGCCGGTCTCGGTCAGCGTCAGGTTGCGGGTGCTGCGTTGAAACACGCGTGTGCCCAGCGCCTTCTCTAATTCGCCAACCTGCTTGCTGACTGCGGCCGGGGTCAGGCCCAGGGCATTGGCCGCGCCGGAGAAGCTCCCCAGCTCGACGGTCTTGTGAAAGTACTCCAGGCTTCGCAACAGGTCCATGGGCTGGGGTTTGTTCCAAACGGTTGAAATTGAATCAATCCATTATGGGCTTATCAAGGCGAACTTCAATCCCCAGAATTCAGCCCATCAAGTACTTGAGCCACTCAACTTCATCAAGCAGGACACCATCATGAAATTCGCAATTCTCGGCACCGGCATCGTCGGTCAAACCATCGGCAGCAAGCTCATCTCACTCGGCCACCAGGTCAAAATGGGCGGTCGCGAGGCGGTCAACACCACGGCACAGGAATGGGTTGCCGGCGCCGGGGTACTGGCGTCCTACGGCACTTTCCAAGACGCAGCCTGCTTTGGCGAGATCGTCATCAACGCCACCGCCGGTGGCGTGTCCCTGCAGGCGCTGCAGGCTGCCAGTACCCAGGCGCTGGCGGGCAAGGTGCTGATTGACATTGCCAACCCACTGGACTTCTCGCAAGGCATGCCGCCCACCTTGTCGGTGGTCAACACCGATTCACTGGGTGAGCAGATCCAGCGCGCCTACCCGCAAACCAAAGTCGTCAAAACGCTCAACACTCTGAGCAGCAAAGTGATGGTCAACCCCGGCGCGGTGGGTGGCGGCGAACACAACCTGTTCATCAGCGGCAACGACGCGGCGGCCAAGGCGCAGGTGCTTGATGTACTGGCTCAGTTTGGTTGGGACAAGGCCCGGGTGATCGACCTGGGCGACATCGGCACCGCGCGCGGCACCGAGCAACTGCTGCCGATCTGGATTCGGCTCTGGGGCGCGCTGGGCACGGACCTGTTCAACTTTCGAATCGTGCGCGGCGCTTGAGTACAGGCTCTTGTGCTCCCCGTCAGTTGGGGTGCCACACCACGCGGTCATCCACCGCGTAGAGCTTGCAGGACTGCCCGCTGCGCTGGCAGTACCCGAGCGCCTTGCCCACTGCGTAGTCACCACTGGCGTAGCCCCAGGCTCCGCGCACGCCAACGGCAAAGGCACGCGGCGGCTGAGCCTGCAGGAAGCGCGCATACCCGTTGGCCTTGCTTTGAGCGCTGAGCGGCACCCGGCCGGTGTCGGCCACATCGGCATAAGCGCTGGCCGGTGGCGCCTGCACAATGGCATGCTGACCAAAACCCAGCTGCGCCAGGAAGCCGTCCACCACCGGCAGCCAGCTCTGCATGTCATTGCTCAGTCCCGAGTGGCCGTCGTCTCCAACCGGCGCGAACGACGAAAATGCCGCATCACCCCCGCCTTCAACCCAAGCCTTGTGCCAGGCTTTGGGGTGTTCTTCGCCCCAGTACTGATCGTTGCGCCAATAGAGCCAAAGCATCGGCGCCGCAGCGTCCTTGGCCAGCGTACGCCAATGATTGGCCACCAGGGCAGCACTGCACGGGCGCTGTGGCGACTTGACTGGATCGCCGCCACTGCCACCGGAGAAGTTGACGCCGCCCAGCAAGCCCGGCGGATGCCGCGCCACCGTGGCAATGGCCGCCAAGCCGCCGACGGACACCCCCATCACCAGCCAGCGCGACGTGTCAACATAAGGCAGCGTCTTGGCAAACGCCACCGTCGCCAAGACCTGATCAGAGGCGGCGCCAGCCATGGGCTCCAATCGCCGGGCGTTGCACGGTCCGCTCTCCTCCGGGTCGAAGTCGCCAAAGGTCTCCCAGTAACCTATTCGTGTCGGGACCAGCACCACAAAACCCTTGGCCACCAGGTACCGGGCCGCGTGCTCGGGTCGGTAGCGGCCTTGCTTGGCGCGGTTGTCCGTGGTGGCCCGTCCGTGGTTGAACACCACCAGCGGGAACGGGCCCTCGCCCGCTGGCCGATAGATGGTGATCGGCATGGCGCGGGTTTCCTGGCGTTGAAACATGTCCTTCACCGTCACGTCGATCCGCACGATCTCCTCACGCATATCCTTGGCCAGGGGTGGCTGCTGGACACTCAACGCAGTCTCGGCCCGCACCCGCGACAGGCTGGCCAAACCAAGCAGGATGACCGCCATCGCGATGGTCGTCACCGTACGGCTGGCAGCAGAGGAAGGCATCAGGGGCGTCATGGTGTTCGACGGTGTGGCGTGGCTGATTCAGTGCCATCGCAAGATAACAGAGATTGTGCCGCGCCATCCGTACCTCACGCTAGACCAGGGCGCCGCAACCCCCGCAGCCCTGGCGCGGTAGCCACCTGAGCCAACACGGCCAGCGCTCGGTCACAGGAGTAAAGCTCTAGAGTTATACTCTAGTCGTGGCAAACCACTCAACCCGAACCAAACTCCTTGATGCGGCCGCGCGGGCGTTTCTTGAGCATGGCTTTGATGCCACGTCAATGGACCTCATACGCGTGGCCGCCGGTGTCAGCAACGGCAGCCTGTACCACCACTTCCCCACCAAGTCGCAGTTGGCTGATGCTTTGTACGCCCACACCCTGCGTGAGTTCCACGGCGCCATCTCAGAGCCGATTTCAGGCGGAGTCGGCGCCCAAGCCGGTGTCCAGGGCCTGATCCGCGCCTACATCCGTTGGGTGGTCACCCATCCCGATCGCGCCCGCTTGCTGCACCAGTTGCGCCGCGTCAATGCGGTGGCGCAGACCCAAAGCGACTCGGCCGATGCGAACCAGCAGGCGTACACCCAGTTGCGTCAGTGGGTGGACCAACAGGTGGCAGCTGGGGACCTGCGGCGCATGCCCTTTGCCGAATGGATGGCGCTGGTGTTTGCTCCGGTACTGTCACTTACGCCCCAATGGGTCGCCCAGACCCGCCCGTCGGTACCGGCCCGCACCCGTGCCAACCTGGAGCAAGGTGCCTGGCAAGCCGTCGCCGCCCAAGCGGCGGTGACTCAAGCCAAGCATCCCGCAGCCCAACCCTGACCTGAACATGACGCCACCCAGCACCCAGGCTCTGCCACCCGGCCAACATGAATTGGCAAGCTTCCCCCGCTTCGGGATGTGGATGTTCGCGCGCTACCGCCCGCAACAACCCGCGCCGGGCACGCTGCACCTGCGCGGTGACGTGCAGCGCGAGCTCACCCTGCCCAGCATCCTTGACGGCCTGCCACGCCGTGAACAGATCAGCGACTTTCACTGTGTCACCACCTGGAGCCGGCGCTCGGTGCATTGGGGCGGCGTGCTGTTTGCCGACTTCTACCGGCAGGTCATTCAGGCTCAGGCCGGCCCCCACCCAGACACCCGGTTTGTGGTGATGCGCGGGCAAGACGGCTACCGCAGTTGTCTGCTACTTGAAGACCTGCTGCAGCCCGATGTGCTGCTGGCCGACCAGCTCAATGGCCAACCCCTAACGGCGGAACACGGCGCACCGTTGCGGCTGGTTGCGCCGGCGCAGTACGGCTACAAGTCAGTCAAGCACCTGACGCGCATCGAACTACGGGTGGCAGACCCCGGCTTTCGCCCAGCCGGTTTCGCTTTCATGGACCATCCGCGAGCGCGAGTGGCGCTGGAAGAGCGTGGCCGCTGGGTGCCAGCCTGGTTGCTGCGCCAACTTTATCGGCCACTGGTCGCGCCAACCGTCAAGCGGTTCGCGCGTGACTGGCCAACGCAGCCGCCGTCGTAACTCAATCCTTCATGACACCCTGACTGGTGCGCTTTGAACCAGCGCCCCCAAGGTCTCGAACCCGCGTTCCATATCCCGGCCCCAGGGCCTGCCTGTGTTGATACGCAAATGGTTCACGAATTTGGTCGAGCTTGAGAACACCACCCCCGGCGCAAAGGCGATACCCTGTGCCACCGCGCGCTTAAGCAGCGCCAGCGTGTCCACATGGTCGGGCAAGGCGAGCCACAGCCACCAGCCGCCCGAAGCGCTGACAACCCGTGTTCCCGCCGGGAAGTGGCGCGCCACGGCGTCGAGCGCCAAGGGAAGGTTCAAGGCCAAACGTTCGCGCAAACGACGCAGGTGCAGCAAGTGCGCCCCGGAATTCAACCACTCCGCCAACACCGCTTGCTCAAACAAGGGCGCAACCAGCGAGTTGCTCAGCTTGAGGGTTTCGATGCGCGCGTGGTAGCGGCCCCCCGCCACCCAACCGACCCGAAACGCCGGCGCCAGGCTCTTGCTGCAAGAGCCGCAGTAGATGACACGTTGGTTGCGGTCCCAGGCTTTGATCGGCTGCGGCCGTTCGACGGCGGGAGACAAGTCACCAAAGGCGTCGTCTTCAATCACGGCAACATCGTGCTGCTCTGCCAACTTGAGCAGGCGACGCTTGTCACGGTCGCTCATGGCACAGCCCAGAGGGTTCTGAAACACCGCACTCACCACCACCGCACGCACACCGTGCTGATGCTCCAGCGCAAATTCCAAGGCCTCCAGACTGATGCCGGCACCGGGCACACACGGCACCTCCACCGCGCGCAGCCCAAGGTTGTCGATCATCTGCAGCAATCCAAAATACACGGGCGACTCAACAATCACCGCGTCACCGGGTTGGGCGACCGAACGCAGGGCCACGTTCAGAGCCTCGGTGCTGCCGTGCGTAACCAGCAGATCGTGCTCACCCAGATCCACGCCGCAGGCGCCCAACCAATTGATCAAACTCGCCTTGAAAGCCGGCAAGCCGGTGCCCGTTGGGTAGGCGCCAATGGCCATCGGGTCCTTGCGCAACAAGCGCTGGCCGATATCCGATAAGGCCTGACAGGGATACCACTGGGGCGCCACATGGGCCAGGTGCAGCCCCAGGCTCAGCGTTTGCGCCGTGAGGGCGTACAACTCGGTCATGCGATGCGGCAGTGACATGAGCTGCTCGTACTGCGGCGGTGCGGCGCGGCTGGGTTTGCGCGCGCCGGCCAAGTCACCCACATCAGGTTTGCGCCGACTCTTCCAGTCGGCCACATAGATACCCGACTTGGAGCGTGCCTCCACCAGGCCTTGCGACTCAAGATGGCGGTAGCACCGGATGGCGGTCGACACACTGACACCGTGGCCACTGGCGCACTCCCGCACCGATGGCAAGCGTGCACCCACCGGATAGTGGCCTTGGCGAATCTCGCGCTCAATGCGACGAGCCAGTTCGCCGTAACTGTACTGCATCACAGATTTCGAATTCTTCATTCTGTGCAGCATACGGCAGCGACCCACTGTACGCAAGCGCGGCCGCCACCGGCCCACAATCAACCCCATGACACCGTCCTCCAGCACCACCCTTGATGCCGCCAACGCGGCACCGTCCGCCCGCGCCGCTGCGCCGCTGCCTCAGCGGTGGGGGGCGCTCGCGCTGGACCTGTTCCCGGCCGGCGTAGCCGGCCTGGTGGCTGTGTTGGTCTCTTACGCGGGGCCGTTCCTGCTCGTGCTGCAGGCCGCGCAAGCGGGGCAGCTCACGGCGGCGCAAACCGCTTCGTGGGTCTGGGCCATCTCGGTCGGCGCAGGCGTGTGCAGCGTGGCGATGAGCTGGCGCTACAAGATGCCGGTCATCTGCGCCTGGAACACACCGGGGGCGGCGCTACTGGTCAGTGGCCTGATCGCCCTGCCCTACAGCCAGGTCATCGGCGCCTACCTGATGGCCTCTGCCGTGTTGACCGTGATCGGCCTGAGCGGGCTGTTCGAGCGGCTGGTGTCGGTGATTCCGAAGAGCCTGTGCGCGGCCATGCTGGCGGGCATCTTGTTTCGCTTTGGTGTTGAGGCTTATGCCGGCGCCGCCAGCGTGCTGCCGGGCGCGCCCGCTCTGGTGGCTGGCATGTTTGGTGGCTACCTGGCGTTCAAGCGCTATTGCGCGCGTTATGCCGTCGCGCTGACCCTGCTGATGGGCCTGGCCCTGTGGTGGACCCTGGGCTGGGGCGGTACCGCTCCTGCGCCCTTGGCTGGGGCTGCCCTGGGGCTGACCCGACCCGTCTGGACCACGCCCGAATTCTCCTTGAGTGGCTTGGTCAATCTGGGCCTGCCCTTGGCAGTGTTGTGCCTGACTGGCCAACAACTGCCCGGCGTTGCGGTACTGCGCGCGGCCCACTACCCAGCGCCCGCCAGCCGCCTGGTGGCGGGCACCGGTCTGGTCAGCCTGCTGCTGGCTCCGTTTGGCGCTCACGGTGTCAATTTGGCCGCTATCACGGCTGCCATTTGCACCGGGCCCGAGGCCCACCCACGCGCCGACCGGCGCTGGATTGCCGGGGTGGCCTGTGGCGTTTTTTACCTGCTCATCGGCAGCTCTGCCGGCGCCTTGGCATACGCCTTTTCGCACCTACCTGCCGCCCTGGTCGCCACCGTGGCCGGCCTTGCGCTCATGGGCGCGATTCAGAACGGTCTGGTCGGCGCGATGGCCGAACCCAGCGAACGCGAGGCCGCACTGGTCACCTTCGTGGTCACGGCCTCCAATGTGGCGCTACTGGGCCTGGGCGCGGCCTGCTGGGGCTTGCTGTTGGGTGGTCTGACCCATGCTGTGCTGCGGCCGCGCGTGCCGCGTTCGGCGCCGGCCACCGCGGCACCCTGAATCGGCGCGATCACACCGGTTCAATCACCCCGCCCACCCGTCGCAACACCTCATAACCCGGCAAGCCCCGCAGCATGCGCTTGCCATAACCCGCGCGCAGCAGACGCTTGTCGTAGCAGATCACCGTGGCGTAGTCCTCTTCGGTTCGGATGGCGCGGCCGGTCCACTGCAAGAGGCGAATGCCGGTGGCCGGAATCACCAGTTCACCAAACGGGTCGCGCCCCAGCGTCTTGAGCCACTCGGCGCGCGCCTCTTCCACCGGGTCAGACGGTGGCGTGAACGGCAGCTTGGCGATGAACACGGTCTCGCACAAGGCACCGGGCAAATCCAGCCCCTCGCCAAAGGACTGCTGACCAAAGATCACCGACGGCCGGCCCGCCTCCACCCGCGCCTGGTGCGCCGCCAGCAGGCGGGTACGCGACATCTGGCCCTGCACCAGCACCACTTCGAGCAAGGACGCCGGCAGCGAATCGGTGGCCGCTTTCATCTGCGCGCGTGAGGTGAACAGCACCAGCGCACCGCGCTGCACCAAAGCCAGGTCGGCCAACAGCTCGGCCACCATCTCGCGGGTGTAGGCGTCCACGTGTTTGGGGTCGGCAGCGGTCTCCACCACCATCAAACGGCCCTGCTTGCTGTAGTCAAACGGGCTGTGCACTTCGAGCGTGTGGGCGTTGAGGTTGCCGCTCAAGCCCGCCTCGTCCAAGAAGTAATCAAAGGTGCCGCAACTCGCCAAGGTGGCAGACGTCACCACGGCGCCGCGCACCTGCGTCCACAGATGCTGGCGCAGCAGGTCGCCCGGCACCATCGGGCAGGCGTGCACGGTCAGCACCACCAGACCTGAGCCGGTGTCGGACTTGAGCCACTTGGCCAGCGGCTGCGGCCCGTGCTCCAGCAGCAGCTCGCAGGTGGACACCACACTGCCCAGCTTGGGGCTAGAGCGGCCCCAAACGGGCATACAGCATCGAGCAATGCAGGGCCTGCGAAGGGTCGTCACGCGCCAGCAGCTTGATTGCGGCGCCCAAGTCATCCAGCACCTTGGCCAGGCTGGTTGCCAGTCGCAGCGCCAGCGCCACCGGCTCGTGCAGGGCCTCGGGCAACACACCACTGGGCCAACGCTGCGTGCCGTCGTAGCCCACCACGGTGGAGCGCAGCAGGTCCATCATCAGGCGACCCAGATCGTGCAAGGCAGCTTTGAGATCGCGCGCCAGGGTGGTCACGTCTTCGCCCAGCTCGCTGTGCATCTTCTCACCCACCTCCAGCATGATGCGCGGCAGGCGGTCCAGCCAGCGCAGGTTGGACAGGTCCATGCTGCTGGAGAACTGGTCCAGCGCCACCGCCGGCAGGTGGTGGCCTTCGTCGAACACGATCAGACAGTTGTCCAGGTCGGGCAGCGTCTTCATGCCCAGCGATGCCAGCACCAGGTCGTGGTTGGCCACGATCACATCCGCCTCGGCCAAGGCGTTGCGCGCCTGGTAATAACTGCACTGCCGAAAGCGCGGGCAATGCCGCACCGTGCAGGTGTGGCGCTCGGCCGCCACCAGCGCCCAGTCCTGCCCGTCGGGCTGCTCGGCGAGCTGGTCGCGGTCGCCATTCCAGGAGCCATTGGCCAGCGCCTGGGCCAAGGAATCAAACAACTCCATGCGTCGCTCGTCGGGGTCCTGGCTCTTGCCACTGGCGCGTGCCAGGGTGGAGGGAGATGGCGGAACATCCTCGTCAGCCTCGAACATCTCGACCGAGTTGACCCCCGGCAAGCCCGACCACTGCTCCAGCTTGAGCTTGCACACGTAGCGCGCCCGCCCCTTGGCCAGGGCATAGGTAAAGGGCGTGGGCAACACCGCCGCCAGCGCCGGCAGGTCCTTGGTCATCAACTGCTCTTGCAGCGCCACGGTGGCGGTGGAGATCAGCAGGCGCGTCTTGCGGGCCTGGGCCATGGGCACCAGCGTGGCCGCATAAGCCGCCGACTTGCCCACGCCGGTGCCGGCCTGAATCACGGCGATGGCGCGGTTGGGCTCGTCATGCGCGCCCAGGTCCACGCCGGCCAAGGTGGTGGTTATGGCTTGCGCCATGTCGCGCTGCCCGGTGCGCGAGCGAAAGCCCGGCGTGGCCGCGACCATGTGGTCAAAGGCGGCCAAGGAGAGCTCGGCCAGTTGTTCAGTTGCAGAAGACACCAGAATAAGAGCCCATCAATGCCCCGAATCAGGGCCTTGCCGAGTATGGCATTGCGCAGCCCTTCACCCTCTTGTGATCCCTCGCGCAATCCCGAATCGAACGGGACCGCGCCGCGACTACAGCTCCGAGTACTTTTTGCTGGAACCGTGCGCCAGCGCGACGGGGTACTTCTGACCATTGACGATCAGCTTGGCGTGCGCCGCCTCGATCAAGTCGATGCCCAGCTTGTCGGCGAGCTGCAGCAGGTACAACAACACGTCCGCCGCTTCGGCTGCCACATGTGCCGTCTTGTCAGCTGACAACTGGCGGCTTTGCGCCTCTGTCAGCCACTGAAAATGCTCCAGCAATTCAGCCGCTTCAACCGACAGGGCCATGGCAAGGTTCTTGGGCGAGTGGAACTGCTCCCACTCGCGGGCCGCAGCGAAGTCACGCAAGGACTGGGTCAGCGTTTGAAGATCGTTGGCCATCGGTCGAGTCTTTCAGTCGGCAAATTGGCAGATTGGGAAATCAGCATATAGGAATTCTGCTACTGTTTTGATAGCTACGAGACTTCTGGATCGGCCACCAGGTCCCCGGCAATCAGGCGAAATTGCTCCAGCGCGGCCTCCAGATCGTCCACAATTTCTTGCGCAATCACACCCGGTGGTGGCAGATTGTCGCTGTCGGCCAGGGCGTCATCTTTAAGCCAAAAGATGTCCAGGCTGGTTTTGTCGCGCGCAACCAGCTCGTCATAGCCATAGGCGCGCCAGCGGCCATCGGGGCCGGAGCCTCTGGCGGGGTCTGCTTCGGGCGACCAGGTGGCCTGGCGCAGGTGGCGGTTACCCGATTGGTATAGCTCGACAAACTCATTCAAGTCCGCGCGCGTCAGCGGATTGGTCTTGAGCGTGAAGTGCTTGTTGGTGCGCAGGTCGTAAATCCAGAGCTGTTTGGTCCACGGCGTTTCACTCGCGCCCTTTTTCTCGAAGAACAGCACATTGGCTTTCACGCCCTGGGCGTAGAACAGGCCGGTGGGCAGGCGCAACAGCGTATGCACATCGCACTCATGCAACAGCTTTTTGCGGATGGTCTCCCCGCGCCACCTTCAAACAGCACGTTGTCGGGCAACACCACCGCCGCGCGGCCGTGGGTGGCCAGCAGGGTCTTGATGTGCTGCACAAAGTTGAGCTGCTTGTTGCTGGTGGTGGCCCAAAAGTCGTCGCGCTCGATGGTGTCTTTCTCGGTGCTGGTGCGGCCGTCTTCACCCACGATGACGGTACTGCTCTTCTTGCCAAACGGCGGGTTGGCCAGCACCACCTCAAAACGCTCGCCGGGGTCGGCGGCCAGTGCGTCGCCCACCAACACGGGCACCTGCTTTTCAGAGCCAATGCCGTGCAACATCATCTTGATCGCGCCCTGCCGGTCGCGCCCCTGCGGGCGGCCTTCGGCCGTCCAAGCCGCTGCTGCGGCTTGACCATCGCACAGACACGGGCCGTGCCCTGCACCAGCTCATAGCCGGTGAAGGCTTTTTCCTTCAGGTGCTTGAGCTGCTCGCGCGTCAGGCTCTTGTTGTGGGCCGTGATGTAGTTGTGCGCGGTGAACAAAAAGCCGCCGGTGCCGCAGGCCGGGTCGGTAATGCGCTCGCCGGGCTGCGGGGCAATGCAGTCCACCATGGCCTGGATGAGCGCACGCGGCGTGAAGTATTGGCCCGCGCCGCTCTTGGTGTCTTGCGCGTTCTTTTCCAGGAGGCCTTCGTAGGCTTCGCCTTCCACGTCGGCACCCAGAATGGTCCAGGTTTCAGCATCGATCAAATCGACGATCACGCGGCGCAGCTTGGCCGGGTCTTGAAACTTGTTTTGTGCCTTGCCAAAGATCAGGCCCAGCGTGCCCTTTTCTTGCCCCAGCTTTTCCAGCGCGTGGCGGTAGTGGTCAAACAGCTCGTCGCCATCTTTCGCCAGCAATGTGGGCCATGCATACGCGGCGGGCACGATGCTGGGCTGGTTGTAGGGCGGCGCGCTGCGTTCGTCGGCCATTTTGAGGAACAGCAGGTAGGTGAGCTGCTCGACATAGTCGCCATAACTCATGCCGTCGTCGCGCAGCACGTTGCAGTAGTTCCAGAGCTTCTGGACGAGGGAGTTGGTGGTGGTGTTCATAGGCAATATTGAGGAGCTTGTAGCCAAATTGGCTTCACGTGAAGCATGTTTGAGAACAGGCCAAGAAAGTGCCAACAGAGGCCCAGACATTACACATCACAGTAGGCCTTGCAGAAGACATCCAAAGTCAAAATCGGACAACCACTTGCCCGCTCAAACTCTGCGGCAATGGCCAGCAGATCCCGGTCGCCAGACACCAGCACTTGGGCTTTGCCCACCAGTGCGAGGTGCATAAACGGCTCGTCCAGCACATCGCGGCACGGGGGTACCTGGGGCGGCGGCTGGGGGCTTGAGAGAGGCGGAACTTGGGGTAGGCCAGCACCCGCACCAGCTCTTGCACCGTGACCGAGCTGGCCAAAGGCAGCAACACGCCCTGCTGCCAAGCCCGGCGCACCTGCCCTGCCGCGCCACCGCCGAACACCAGCGCGGACAACACCACGTTGGTGTCCAGCACCACACGCACAGGAGCGCTCATGCTTTGGGCAGAGGCTTTTTGCCAACCGCCTTCTTGGTCTTGGCTGGGGGTCCTGCATAAGGCGCCACCGGCTCGGCAGCCACAGCGGTGCGCCTTGGGGCGCTCTGGCCCAGGCTACGGCAGCAGCCATGTCGTCATCCGTCAAGCTCAAGCTCGGCCAGCTTGGCTCGCACCGCGTCGCCGCGCTGGATGCGCACGGGGGTCAGGATGATCTGCCCCGCGCGGGCTTCCACGTCAAAGTACTCCGTGGCACCCACGGCCTGGGTCACGCTCTTGGGCAGCGTGAGCTGGTTTTTGGAAGTGATTTTGGCAAGCATGGCATTTGGTGCGAAGTAAGGATTCCTTACTTTAACCAAATACATGAACGCAGGCAAGTTATGAGTGAAATTGGCCTCTAGCCCTCGTACTGATTGCGCGAGCAGCTATCAAACCAGTAGCAAAAGTCAGCTTCGCGCCTGCACCACCAGTTCGTCGTAGCCGGTTTGGGCGTCCGGGTCGCGGGTGAACTGCCACTCTGGCAGCAGGGCCAGCAGCACCTCGGCTGTGGTTAGCACGATGCAGCCCGATGCCACATGCCCGCCCCACACTTGCCCCGCGCCGGTGGAAATGGCTGTATGCATGTGTGAACTGGTTTTGCCGTCGTCCGCCAATGCCACCGTACCTGAAAGCGTGAGTATTTCCATGCTTTCGGTGAGCCGTGTGGGCTGCGCCGCCCCCGCCCCAGCATGGGGCTGAAGTCCAGCGGCGGCAGGCCGGCCTGCAAGGCCATCAACCCACGCTATTCAGCAGCGCCTGAACATCCGCCAACAAAGGCGCCAGGTCAACCTCGACCGCGCTCCAAACGATGGCGGGGGTCGATCACGTCGTAGCCGTGGATCAGAACATTGCGAAACGCGATGATGCGGCGGTAGTCGGTGATACGGGCGGCGGTGTCGGGATCGTCTTTTTCCAGGCGGCGCATGGCTTCGCCGATGATCTCGAAGTTGCGCTCCACGGCCTGGCGCAGCATGCGGTTTTGCTTGAATTGTTGCAGTGCCAACCCATCGGTTGCAGTTTTGACAAAGTCCGCCGCGCTGCGGATGTCTTCAAGCAGCTTGGGTGCGCGCGGATGCATAGACGGATTGGCGCGATTGGTTCACTGCCGCAATGAAATACGGGTTGCTTAACGCGCTGGCGGACACTAGATCAATCTTGCGAAGGAACACGTTCTCCAATGCTTCTTGCAACCCGAAGTAGCGGTGAAAGAGACTGCCTTTATCGTCCGGGCTGAACTCCACCAAAAAATCGATGTCGCTGCGCGCCGCATCAAAAGCA
>JADKDJ010000015.1 GCA_016718405.1 Candidatus Rhodoferax odensensis | reverse complement strand
ACTTGGCGGCGGGCTTGAGCGAGGTGATCACCCATTCACCCGCCTGGCGCTCGACAAACTCGAAGGCGATCGCACTGCCTGGCTGCAGGCCCTTGAGCAGTGCACCGTTGGCAAGCTTGAACTCCATCGTCATGGCCGGCCACTTGAGGCTCGCCACTGCACCGTGGCTGATGCTCAGCGTAGCCGCCTTGGCATCAATTTCATCGACCGTGCCTTCGGCCCGGTGCGCGACCGTACTGGCGCCTATCGCGCCCACGGCGCCACTGGCGGCTGACGAAGGCGAACTGGCCGAGGGCGCTGGCGCAGCGCCATGGGTGGCGTGGCCGAAACTGGCCACCGCCGCTTTCAGGTTGCTCTCGGCATCAATCAGGAAGTTGGCGGTGACCACCACCTCTTCACCGCTCTTGACTCCGTCGAGTACCTCTACGTAGTCGTCGCTGCGTGCGCCAAGCTTTACTTCACGCGGCTCAAACAGCCCCTGCTTGAGCTGCACCAGCACAATGCGCCGGGTGCCACTGTCGATCACGGCCGACACCGGCACCGTGACGGTATTGGCACGCGCCGCCACCGCCAATTCCACGCTGGCAAACATACCGGGCTTGAGCAACTGGCCGGGGTTGGTCAACTCAATGCGCACCTGCACGGTGCGGGTCTCGGCCTTGAGGGTGGGATAAACATAGGTGACCGTGCCGGCAAAGGCCTTGTCGGGATAGGCGTTGATCGACACCTTGGCCTTGGCGCCTGACTTGACCGAGCCGATGTCTTGCTCGAACACATCGGCCAGCACCCACACCGAAGAAAGGTCGGTCACCTGGTACAACATCTCGCCGGGCATGAAACGCATGCCTTGTACGGCCTTCTTCTCGGTCACGATGCCCGACACCGGCGAGCGAAAACTCAGCGTGCGGGTGGCGCTGCCGGATTGCGCCAAGGCGCGGATTTGTTCGTCGGAGATGTCCCAGTTCTTCAAGCGCAACAGGCTCGAATCGGCCAGTTGCTGCATGCCGTCGCGCGCGCCGCTGGGCGCACCCTTGAGCGACGCCACACCTTGCGCCGCGATGGCGTATTCACGCTGGGCCGAAACCAGCTCCGGGCTGTAGGCCTCGAACAACACCTGCCCTTTGGCCACCACCTGGCCGGTGGCATTGACGTGCAAGCGCTCGACATAACCCTCGGACTTAGGCGCGATCACAAACACGCGCCGCTCGTCGGGCTCGATCCGGCCGGCCGCACGCACCTGCTTGTCGATCACGCGCAGACTGGCCGCCTCGGTTCGCACGCCGAGCTTTTGCACCTTGTCGGTGTTGATCTTGATCTGATTGGCCGACGCAGGCGAGTCCGACTCGTCACCGGCAAAAACCGCGATGTAGTCCATGCCCATCGGGTCCTTCTTAGGCACCGGGGAGGTGTCGGGCAAACCCATCGGGTTGCGGTAGAACAGCGGCTTGCGTGCCGCCTTGGGGCTGTCACCCACCGCGCCCGCCTGGCTGGCGGCGGCACCATGGCCGGCGCCGGTGCCGCGCTGGCCCAACCAGTAGCCGCCCAGTGCCGTCAACGCGGCCAGCGCCAATGCGCCGCCAAGCATGAGGGTATTGCGTTTCATAAGTCTTCTCCCACGAAGCGTTCGATCGCGGCCAGCCGGGTCTGCGCTTCGACCTGCGCCTTGATCAGTTGTTGTTTGGCCTGACGAATCTGCCGCTGCGCGTCGAGCAGGGTGGAGAAGTCCAGCTTGCCGTTCTCGTAGCCCGCCAACGCCGCCTTGAAAGTCAGTTCGGCCTGCGGCAACAGGCTGCCAGCAACCAGCGCCTCGCTGCGGCGCGCGGCGTCCAGCGCCGACAGGTTCTCAGCCAGTTCTGCCAACACCTGGTTGGCGGTGGCCTCCTTGCGTGCGTGCGACGCATCCAGCATGGCCTGCGCCTCGCGCTCCTGCGCGCGCCGCGAGGACTGTTGAAAGGGGATGTTGATCTCGACCATCAACTCCCAGTCCATCACACGGGTGCGGCTCTGGATTGGGGCAATACCGAAACTGAAGTCCGGGTAGCGGTTCAGGTGAGTCAACTCACGGCTCTTCTCGGCGGCCTGCACGCTGGCGCCGTCCGCGAACAAGCGCGGATTGCGCGCGCGTGCACGCGCCTGCAATCCGGCAAGCGTCAGTTGTGCGGACGGTGGCAAGGCCCGCAGCCGCTCGGGCTGCGCCAGCGGCGCATCGGCGGGGCGCGCCACCAACATGTTCAAGCGCGACTGAAGCATGCGCTTCTCGTTGTCCAGCATGATCAGTTCGTTGCCCAGGTTGGTCAGCTCCACTTGCGCCCGAATGGCATCCGCCTGCGCCGCCAGCCCCCCGGCATAGCGCACCTGCGCCACCCGTTCCAAGCGCCCCATCAGGTCGAGTATTTCGCGCGTCAGCCCTTCGGTCTGGTAGGCCAGATAGAGCTGGGCATGGGCCAACTTGATGCCCGCCGCAATGTCTGCCCACGTGCCCAACACGCGCGCCTGCGCGCCCTCGGCTTGCAGCGCGGCAAGGTCCCGTTGCAGGCCGCGTTTACCGAACCAAGGCACGTCCTGCATCAAGGTGTAGCGCGTGCTGCCAACCCGACCGGGCCAGATGCTGGCGTTTTGTTCGCCGCCCTTGGTGATGTCCTGCAACTCCATGCGCAGTTTGGGATCGGGCAAGGCGCCGGCCGGCTCAATGCGTTCGCTGGCCGCATTGGCCTCGTGGCGCATGCTGGCGACCTCGGGGTTGTGCTGCCGGGCCAGCCGCAACAAACTTTCAACATCGGCACCCGGCGGTGCGTCGCTGGCCAGCGCGCCAACAGCGCTGCCAGACGAAAGCAGCACGGCGATCACCGCACCACGAAGATTCAAACAATAGGACATGCTCCCACTCCTCAGAGATTTGCGCCCCATGGGGCGAACCGGCGCAGCCAATTTGGCCACGTATGCGTATTGACTCTGCACATCTGGGCGAGCATCACATGATGCTGCGAGCCACGGCCTGTGGTGTGCCCCGGCGCCAGCGTATCCTGCCGGCGTTTCAGGTCGAGCACCTCTTGTGTCAATTGCGCGTTGCGCGCTACAAAGTGACCTCTGATATGCGCACCTTTGATGCGTGCAGCCAGTTCGAAACAGATGCCCTGCTGGCGCGCTGCGACACTGGCGTGGGCGTGGGCGTCCAGTTGTGCCGCGCCGCGCCGCTCCATGCCGACGACGTTCAATTCGGGTAACGCGGCGGCGGGTGCCACCCGCTCCAGCGACGCCTCCGCCGCGAAGCGCATCCGTTCGCAATCTGAATGACATCGTTCGACGAGGGCCATCAAGCATTCGGCAGGCGCGCCGCTTGGTGACGCACGCCCTTGTGCCTGCGGCAGAATGGGCGGTGTGGTCACTTGGCATGGTGGCGCCGCCTCACCCGCAGTATCCAAAGCCAAGTCGCCGCCAAGGCGGCGTAGTTCACGGCCAGAAACCAGGGTGTGTTCCAAGCCAGGCCATCGAAGGCGCTGGCACTCAAGGGGTACAGCACTTGAACCGGGTAATACTCCGCCGAGTGCGTGAAGACATCGATCACGATGTGCGACCACCAACCCAACAAAGGCACCCAGAGCCTGCGCAGCACCGCCCACAGCAGCAGTGTCACCACACCCGCCACGACCGCGCTGTGCATGACGCAGTGCAGATGGTGCGACCACAAATCGACCAGCGCCGGCACCAGCGGCTCCTGGCCGGGCACCGCCACCGCGTAGGCTCGCAGCGTGGCCCAGGTGCCGTCACCGCCCAACCACCACGCGACGATCGGCAGCATGTGCAGCACGTCGGGCAGCACCGCCAGCACCACCGTGGCAGCCACGGTCGCCGATGTCTGCGGCCAGCGCCGCCGAGCCAGCGTGACACCAGCGCCAGCCCACAAAGCATGTGCCAGGATGTCCATGGCTTGGCCCGGTGGTGTCAGCGCTTCTTCAGCGTGACGGCCCGCAAGCGCAGGGCGTTGCCGATCACCGACACCGAACTGAAGCTCATCGCCAGCGCCGCAATCAGCGGCGACAGCAGCCAACCGGTGAACGGGTACAACAGCCCCGCAGCAATCGGAATGCCCAACGCGTTGTACAAGAAGGCAAACATCAAGTTCTGTTTCATGTTGGCCACCGTGGCCTCGGACAACAGCCGCGCGGTGGTGATACCGCGCAAATCACCCTTGATCAGCGTCACCTGGGCACTGTTCATGGCCACGTCAGTGCCGGTGCCCATGGCCACGCCCACGTCGGCCTGCGCCAGCGCCGGTGCGTCGTTGATGCCGTCACCCGCCATGGCCACCACCCGCCCCTCCTTCTGCAGACGCTGCACCAGCAGCAACTTGTCCGCCGGTTTAACCTCTCCATACACCTCGTCGATGCCCAGCTTGGCCGCCACCGCCTTGGCCGTGGTCGAGCCGTCCCCAGTGGCCATGACGATGCGCAAGCCGGCCGCCTTGAGTGTCAGCAGCGCCTCGGGCGTGCTGGCCTTGATCGGGTCGGACACCGCCAACAACCCCGCCAACTGGCCATCCACCGCCAGGTGCATCACGCTGGCGCCCTCAAGCCGCAGGGCCTCGGCCTGCGCCAGCAGGCTGTCGACCGCGACGCCAATCTGCTGCATCAGTGTGGTATTGCCCAAGGCCAGTTGCTGCCCCGCCACCTTGCCACGCACACCGATACCCGAGCCCGACTCGAAACCCTCAGGTTTGTCCAGCCTCATGCCGCGCTCTCGTGCGGCGCGCACGATGGTCTCGGCCAAGGGATGCTCGCTGCCCTGGTCCAGACTGGCGGCCAGCCGCAACACCTCGTCCGCATCGAACCCCGGCGCCGGCACGGCGCGCTCAAACTCTGGACGGCCTTCGGTCAAGGTGCCGGTCTTGTCGATGATCAGGGTGTCGATCTTGCGCAGGTTCTCGATCGCTGCGGCGTCGCGAAACAACACGCCCTGCGTGGCGCCGCGCCCGGTGGCGACCATGATGGACATCGGCGTGGCCAGCCCCAGAGCGCAAGGGCAGGCAATGATCAGCACCGCCACGGCGTTGATCAATCCGTAGACCCAGCTCGGCTGCGGACCGAAGAAACCCCAGCCGAAAAAGGTGAGCAGCGCAATCGCCACCACGGTCATTACAAAGTAGCCCGCCACCAGGTCCGCCATGCGCTGCATCGGCGCCTTGGAGCGCTGCGCCTGCGCCACCATCTGCACGATTTGCGACAACACGGTGGCGGCACCCACCTTGTCCGAGCGCATCACCATGGCGCCGCTGGTGTTGAGCGTGGCGCCAATCACCTTGTCACCCACGCGTTTGCTGACCGGCAGGGGTTCACCGGTCAACATCGACTCATCCACGGCGCTGCCGCCCTCGGTGACGGTGCCATCCACCGGCACTTTCTCACCAGGGCGCACGCGTAGCAGGTCGCCCACATGCACGTGGCTCAAGGGCACATCTTCTTCACCGCCATCGGGGCGGATGCGCCGCGCCGTCTTGGGCGCCAGACCCAGCAGCGACCTGATCGCGGCGGAGGTCTGCGAACGGGCCTTGAGCTCCAACACCTGGCCCAGCAGGGTCAGCGAGATGATCACCGCCGCCGCCTCGAAGTAGACCGCCACCCGCCCCATGGAGACGAAGGAGGCTGGAAACACTTGCGGCGCAACGGTGGCGACCACGCTGTAAACAAAGGCGGCGCCCGTGCCCAGCCCGATCAGCGTCCACATATTGGGGCTGCGGTTGACCACCGACAACCAGCCGCGCGCGAAAAACGGCCAGCCGGCCCACAAGACGATCGGCACCGAGATCACCAGCTCGACCCAGCTCTGCACCGCCATGTCCATCCACTGCAGGCGGTGGCCGAACATCGCCAGCACAAAGACGACGCCAGTCAGCGGCAGGGTCCACCAGAAGCGGCGCTCAAAGTCGCGCAGCTCCGGGTTGTCGTCATCGCCCAATTCAGGCAGCATCGGCTCCAGCGTCATGCCGCACTTGGGGCAGTTGCCGGGATGGTCCTGCTGCACCTCCGGGTGCATCGGGCAGGTGTAGATCGTGCCCGCGGCCATCGGTTCCGGTTCCGGTTCCGGCGCTGGAGCAGGAGCGGAAACTGCCGGCGCAGCGGCGTGGTTCACGCTGGCGGCGCCAACCGCGCCAGCAGGCGCGACGGGCTCCAAGGTCATGCCGCACTTGGGGCACTTTCCTGGTTGGTCCTGTCGCACCTCCGGGTGCATCGGGCAGGTGTAGATCGTGCCCGCCGCTGGCTCAGGCTGATCGAGTGCGGGGACCACGACCGAGGCCGAGACCGCATAACGTGTCGGATTGGCAGCGAACTTCTTCTTGCACTCGGTGCTACAAAAATAGTAGCTCCGCCCGTCGTGCTGCGTCTGGTGCAGTGACTGCTCGGTCACCGTCATGCCGCAAATCGGGTCTAACATCATCACGGACCCGGCCGCGAACCCGCTGGGGTCCTGGTCGACGTCGATGCTTGCCTTGGTGCCCATGCTCATGCTTCGCCTACCCGAGTGTGGCGCAGACCCGCTGCAACCGCTCGCGCGCTTCGTGCGCGACCTTCGCCACCTCGGCGTTGGCGGTCAACCGCAACATGGCAAGGGGGTCCATGAAACCAACCGTGACCTGGCCGTCGGCATCCTGGCGCACGGCCACGTTGCAGGGCAGAAGCAGGCCAATGTCGGGCTCGGCCGTCAGTGCCCGATGCGCCAGCGGCGGGTTGCAAGCACCCAGAATGCGATGCGGCGACACCTCCAGGCCCAGCTTGGCCTTCATGGTGGCCTGTACGTCAATTTCCGTCAGCACTCCAAAGCCTTCGGTCTTCAGGGCGGCGGTCACGCGGTCCACGGCCGCGCTGAAATCGGTCTGGCCAAGATGGGCATGGAAGCCGTACGCACTGGGCGCCGATGCCGCCGTGGCCGGCGGCGGGGTTGGGTTGGGGTCGGTAGCATTCATAGTGTGTTCCTTTCAAATTGGTGCCTGGTCCGTGTGTCAGTGCAAGCTGAGGGTGCTCAGCTGCAACCGCAGCCGCCGGTCTTGCCGCCATGGCAGGCACCAGGCTTCGGCTGCGAATCCGGTGTGCTTGAAGTCGCCAAACGTGCCGGATAACCCGCCGCCTCCAAGGCGGCCACCATGGGCAGGCTGCTCTGCGTCGAGTCGGCGCGGACGCGCGCCCGTCCAGCATTCAGATCGACCTCCACCGCATTCACGCCAGGCAAGCCCTGCAGCGCCTGCGTGACGTGTTTGACACAGGCGCCACAGGTCATGCCGTCTACTTGCAGATCAATCGAATTCATGGAAATCGCATTCATAACCGTTCCTTACAAGAATTGAGAAAAGGGGCCTGGTGTAATGAACCCGCCCCACGTGTCAGGGTCACGCTCATTTCCCGCCGCGTTTGACCACCCAGGCAACCACGCCGGCAATCACGACGACCAGCAGAATTGGCCCCCACATGCCGCCGTATCCACCCATCCACCCACCGCCCCACCCGCCGTTGTTCATCATGTTGGCGCCCTGCGCGCCTGCCACACCACTGATCAGAGCGGTCACCCCGCCCACCCCATAGGTAAAGACATCTTTCACAAGTTTCTCCAATGAGTCATCGAGTTGGCCGCTTTCTAAGAAAGCGGGCGCATGGGGCCGCCACTTGACCCGAGTCGAAAGGCCGTCGTGGCTGGGAATCTCGGCCAACAGACTCGTTGTAGGAGGATCGACGGTCACCGTCTGCCTGACAGCCCACACATGGCCTTCCAGCGACAAACGGCCATGCGCGCGGACGGTTCATCAACTCCAGGGTCATGACATCAACTCACGCACGCCGTTGGCAATATCCGCTGCCAATGCGATGCGATTGGAGGGGTGGCGAATGGTGTCGCAGCTGACAATGCTGGCAGCACCCGCCGCCTGCAGATCTTGATAGGCGTTGTCGGCGAACACCGCATGCACTGCCACGCAAACCGGAGCGGCCAAACCGGCACGGCGCAGGTGACCAACGGTTTCCACCATGGTGCGGGCGGTCGAGACGATATCGTCCACCAGCACCGGGGTGTGCGTGCGCCAGCGCTGCACATCGGGTACCGATACTTCAACCTCGCGGTCACCACGCCGGGTTTTGGTCAGTACCACACTGGGCACGGAAGCACGGTGTGCGACATCCTCCACCCACTGGGCGCTTTCCTCGTCCGGTCCAATCAAAAGCGGCTGGCGCACCTGCGACTGGACCCAACGCGCCACACCATCGGCGGCGTGCACCACGCGCGACGGGATGCTGTAGACCTCCGACAAGTCCACAATGCGGTGCAAATGCGGATCGACCGTGACCAACCAGTCAAACTGGCCGGATATCCACGCGCCTACATGCTGGGCGCTGATGGTCTCGCCTGGCTGAAAGCGCCGGTCCTGGCGCATATAGGCGAGGTAGGCGCCACAAACCAACGCTGTGCGCACCGGACTCACGCACGCAACGGGCCAGCAGGAACAGGGCACCAGCTTGTCGTCAGGACGGTCCAGTGTGCAGACGATGAACGCCTGGCGCCCCGCAACCGCTTGTTCCACCCGCACGTGCGACTCGCCATCGGGGAAGCGCCGCACCAGCGCCGTAACACGTTCCAACGACAAGAGGGAGGCCAGTTCGTCGGCGAGTTGCTCATTGCCGGGCATGGCGATCACCATCGGTGTCATGGCGTCACCTCCTCACCCAGGGTGAGAAACGAGTGTGTCGTCAGGTACTGCTTGGCATAGGCCAGTTCGCCAGGTGCTTGCGCGTGCAGCGTGAACAGGGGTGCACCGCGTTGCACCCAATCTCCCAACCGCACGTGCAACGCCAGCCCGGCGTTGGCGCTGCCCGGCGCGCCAGCGAGTTTGGCCACGCGCGCCAGGCGGCGGCTGTCCATGGCGGCGACGTAACCGTCGCGTTCGGCCAGCACCGGCTCGCACAGCAAGGCCAGGCCGGGCTCGCGCAGCCCACCTTGTGCCTCGCAGATGGCCTGAAACTTGGCCCACGCCGCGCCGCTTTCCAACAGCAACCCGGCCCGAGCGCGGCCCAAGCCAGGCGGACTGTGGCCGCAGAACTCCAACAATTCGCCCGCCAACACCAGCGCACGCTGGCGCAAATCGGTCGGCGCGGCGTCGATGCCCCGCAACACCGCCAGCACGTCGTGGGCCTCCAGCGCCGGGCCGACACCGTGCCCAACCGGCTGCGAGCCATCGGTGCGCAGCACGCGCAACTGCAAGTCCAGCGCACTGGCGACCTGCTGCAGCAACAACTCCAGGCGTTGCGCGTCTTGTTCGCTGCGCACTTTGGCGCTGGGGCCAACCGGAATGTCGATCACGGCATGACTGGCGCCAGCGGCAATCTTCTTGGATAAGACCGATGCCACCAGTTGCGCGTCGCTGTCCAGATCAAGCGGGCGTTCAACCCGAATCAGAATGTCATCCGCCGGACTCAGGGTCAGCGCCCCGCCCCAAACCAGGCAGCCCCCCTCGCGCTCCACCACCCGGCGCATCGAGGCCAGGTCAAGGTCCACCCGAGTCAACGTCTCCATCACGTCGGCCGTTCCCGCCGGCGACGTGATTGCCCGCGATGAAGTCTTGGGCATGGTCAGCCCGGCCGCCGCAACAATGGCCACCACGATCGGCGTGGTGCGGTTACCCGGCAGCCCGCCAACGCAATGCTTGTCGGCAATCGGCGCGCGCCCCCAGTCGATGCGGTCACCCACCTTGACCATCGCTCGCGTCAGGTCGATGGTCTCCTGCAGGTCCATGCGGCCGCCAGCACAGGCGCTCAAAAAGGCGGCAATGTGCAGGTCAGCGTAACGACCCGCTGCCACGTCAGCCACAATGGCTTCCAACGCGGCCGCGCCGAGTCGATGCCCATAGACTTTGGAGCGCATGGCACTGAGCGAGTCCAGTGTCGGCGCGTGCGCCACGCCAACCCGATCATCCGGCGCCGCGTTCAAGGCGCACCACGCACTGGTTGACAGGCTGGCTTCGCCGATGGCGAGCAATTCAGAGTGCACCACGTTGAGCGTGGCGATGATGCGCCGCTCACCCAGGCTCACCTCCACCCGGGTCTGCGCCTCAAAACCCTCGGCGCGGCAGACGTGACAGTCCCGGTGCATGTAAATCACATGCTCATGGTGCGTGTCGATTCCCAATTGGCGCAAGCGCAGCCGGTGTCCGTTCATGACTCGACCACCACGGTCTGGCCCAGCCGTGGCACGCTGGCAGTCCAGCCTAGTTCGCGTTCAATGCGTTGGCGCAGCGCATCGGCCGGACCCGGTTCGCCATGGTTGAGGTAGATGCCGCGCGGGTCTTGCGGCGCGGTCTTGAGCCACTGCACGATCTGCTGCGCGTCGGCGTGCGCCGACATACCGGGCAAGGACACCACCTCGGCGTTGACCAACACTGGCTCGCCGTGAATGCGGATGCTGTGCTCACCCGCCACGATGCGACCGCCGCGTGTGCCACCAGCCTGATAACCGGCAAACACGATGGAGTTGCGCCGATCCGGAGCCAGTGCCTTGAGGTGGTGCAGCACCCGGCCCCCGGTAGCCATGCCACTGGCGGACACGATGATGGCGGGTTGGCGCCGGGCCACCAGCGCGCGCGACTCCTCAACGGTGCGCACCATCTTCGCGACCTGACACATACCGCTGCATTCCTCAACCGACAGCCGGTGCTCGGCCCGATACCGGTGGTAGATCTCGGTCATGTTGATCGCCATCGGGCTGTTGAGGAACACCGGCACATCCGCAATGGCGCCGCGCGCTTTCAAGCGATAGATGGCGTACAAGAGCGACTGCGCGCGCCCGACCGCAAAGGCCGGTATCAGCACAATGCCGCCGCGCGCCACCGTGCGCCCGATGACCTCGCCCAGCACGGTCTCGGCGTCCTCGGTGGCGTGCAAACGGTCGCCATAGGTGGACTCGACCACCACGCAGTCAGCACGCTCAATCGGAGCGGGCGCGCGCAAGATGGGGTCGTCGGGCCGCCCCAGATCGCCCGAGAACAGCACCGTGCGGTGGTTCGCGCTCAACTCGACCGAACTCGCGCCCAGAATATGCCCCGCCGGTCGCAGGCGCAGACTGAAGACCTCGGCCACACTGGCAGCTTGATCAAACGGCAGGGGCTCCAAGCGGCGCAGTGCGTGCTTGGCATCTTCCTCGGTGTACAAAGGCAAAGCCTGCGGATGCCTGGAGAGCTTGTGGCGGTTGGCGTAGTCGGCGTCCTCTTCCTGCAGCCGACCGCTGTCTGGCAGCAAGATCCCGCACACATCCATGGTGGACGGCGTGGCGAACACCGGACCCCGAAAACCGTGCTTGACCAGCAGGGGCAAGGCGCCGGCGTGATCCAGGTGCGCGTGCGTCAGCACCACCGCGTCGAGCTGCTTGGGGTCAAAGGGAAAGGGCTCCCAGTTCATCAAGCGCAGGTTTTTGTAGCCCTGGAACAGCCCGCAATCCACCAGCAATTGACGCCCCTCATGCGTGACAAGCGTTTTCGACCCGGTGACGGTGCCAGCGGCACCAAGAAAAGTGAGGTTCATTGGTCTGCTTTCAGGTAGCTTTGCCATCCGCGCCAGCTCGGCTCATGACACTGCGGAAGGCCCCGACAGGCGCGGAAAAAATCGGGGCGTGTTGCGCGCATAGTGCTCAAAGGCCTCGCCAAACTGCGCGCGCATCTCGCGCTCCTCCGTCACCGCCAGGCGCCCATACATCAGCAGCAGCACCGGAAACATCAGCAGCGTCAGCAGGGTCGGCCACTGCAGCAGGAAGCCCAGCAGAATCATCACAAAGGCGACGTATTGGGGATGCCGAATGCGCGCGTAGGGGCCGGTGGTGGCCAAGGTATGCAGGCGTTGCGCGTGGTACAGCACGTTCCAGGCGGCTGACAACAGCATGAAGCCAGACGCCAAAAGCACGTAACTGGCGATGTGCAGAGGGCCAAAATGCGGGTCGCCTTTTTCACCCAGCAAGGTCGACCACAAGTGCCCCGAGTTGTGCGACAACACGTCCAGGCCTGGGTACTTGGTTTGCAGCCAACCCGACAGCAGGTAAATGGTCAAGGGGAAACCGTACATCTCCACGAACAAGGCCACCACGAAAGCCGAGAAGGCACCAAAGCTGCGCCAATCGCGTGCGGTGTTGGGCTTGAAGAAGCTAAACGCGAACATGATGAAGATCGCCGAGTTCAGCAGCACCAGGAACCACAGCCCGTAGGCCGGCGCATCGTGTGTCATGTTGGATCTCCCGGTTTGCCCTGAGTTGACTTGTCCACTCCGGCTGGAGGCCCACCGCCGTGATCATGGTGACCATGACCACCATGCCCGTGGTGCATGAAAACATGCATCAGCGGACACGCCAGCAGCAACAAGAAGGGTAAGGCGCCCACCACATGCGCCAGGTGCTCGGTGAGCAGAAAGTAGCCCGCAACCGCCCCGATGACGATCAGTCCAATCGCGTAGCGCGAGCGCCAGAAACTGGGCGGCTCGTGATGATGTTCATGCTGGTGGTTCATGACATACCCTCCTGGTCGGTTGAGGACAGCGCGTCGCCGTGCTCCCGTCTGTCCCGCAAGGTCACTTCGGAGCGGGGCGCGCCGCCGCCCGGTCCATCATCATCATCTGCATCATGGTTTCCATCATCTCCATGCGCTTGTCCATCATCTGGTGGTGCATCATCATGCCGCTCGCTATGCCCGAGGTCGGCTTGTCCACGCCCTTGGCACCCATCCCCTCCTTCGCGCCCATTCCCATCCCCATGCCGCCCATCATCGGCATGTCGGCCTGCATCGCTGTCATGGCCTGCGCCATCACCGTGCCACGCTCTTCAGCAGACTTGGCGGCCATCATCTTGTCGCGCAACTCGCGCATGGTTTTCATCTTGTCATCCATTTTGGCCATGCGCTCCATGGCCGCCTTGGGCGCCTTGACGGCGGAAGCGGCACCAACTGGGTGGTGTGCATCCTCAGCCCCAGCAGACAAGGCGAGCAAGACAAGGGTAATTGCCAACACCAGGGGACGGAAAAATTCCATGATGGATTCCTGTCAAACGTTGAAGGCACAAAAACCGCTGATCGGCACGGTGGCACTTAAATCAGGTACACACCGGGCACACCGACGCTATTTGTTCTTTGCAGTTCGGTGATGACCAGCTTGCCGTTCTCCTTGAGCACCTTAAACTTGATCTTGTCGCCCGCCTCTAGGTTGTCGAGCAGACTGGCGGTTTTCACTGGAAACGCCATGGTCATGGCGGGCATGCCCAAGTTCCGAATGTCCCCGTGCTGGATGGTGACCTTGCCGGTATCCAGGTTGACCTTGCGGACCTCGCCTTCGGTGACATCGGTCGCCTGCTCGCCCTTGGTGGAGGCCATCTTGACGTGGTCCATGTGACCATGATCCATCTTGCTGTGGTCCATAGTCTGTTGGGCTGCGGCCCCGGTAGCGGCCAGAGCTGCCCCCATCACGGCAGCCGAAGCCAACACCGGACGAACGAGTTTGAGGAATGTGTTCATTGAAATCTCTCCATTAACGATACGAGTTGTAAACCGAACTGCTGCCATCAGCCTGGACCAGCAGCACGTCATAGGGGTCTTTGCGGCCCGCGTAGACCGGCCCGTCCATGCCGGGTGATCCTACCGGCATGCCGGGCACCGCTAAGCCCAAGGCTTTGGGTTTCTCGCGCAGCAAGCGTTGAATCTCGCGCACCGGCACATGGCCCTCCACCACATACCTCGCAACGCGAGCGGTATGGCAAGAACCGAGCTTGGCTGGCATCCCCAACTTGGCGCGCGCGCCGTTATTGCCGGTATCAGCACCGCACCTTGAAACCGGCCTTCTCCAGCACCGCAACCCAGTCCTTGCAGCAGCCGCAATTGGGGTCTTTCCAGACCTCCACCACGCTGGGCGCCGCACCCCAAGCTCCTGACAGCGGCAGCAGACAAGCCGCGGCGATCAGGTGGCGGCGATTGAGTTCAGAGTTCCTTGACATGACGATCTCCTAGACCTTGCCCAACGGTGCAAGCGGCCAGAGGGGTACCTGGCGTGACACGCGTTACTTCAGCACAAAACGGGCCGTGGACGACTTGCCCGCCAGTGCAACGATGGCCACCGCCTTGGCGTTGGCGCCCAGTTTGAAGCTGCCTGGCCTCCAGCTTGTCGCCGGTGGGTTTGAGTTCGACTTCCTGCTTGTCGGCGCCCACCAACAAGGTCAGCTTGGCGCTGCCCTTGCTGACATCCACCACCTTGCCGTGGTCGCGCAGATGCAGTTGCAAACTGTCGGGTTTGGCCACCAGCTCGTATTCGATGTCCTTGACTTCCACCACCACACCGCCGTGTTGCGGTTTGGGGTCGTGGCTGTGACCGTCGGCGGCAAAGACGCCAGCGCTGGCGGCCAGAGCGAAGACGGCGATGAGTTGGGCGAGTTTCATGGGGTTTCCTATTAAGAGTTAACGAGTGAATGCAAAGTCGATCCGGTTCATGTGGTGGCCGTCAGAACGCTCCCGCATTCTTGTCGTCGAGCAGCCGCTCAGTGTCCCTGCGGCCAAACAACCAGAACATGACCGGCGTCAAAAAAGTGTCAAGCAGTGTCGAACTGATCAGACCCGAGAAGATGACCACCGCCACCGGGTGCAGGATTTCGGTGCCGGGCCGCTCGGCCTCGAACAACAGCGGCGCCAGCGCAAGGCTCAGCAGGCACAGTGTGGTCAATTGTCTCGCACGGGTCATGGCTTGTTTTCCATTCAATTGAGTTCGCCGTCGGCTAGTCTGGCAACAGTCCCTGCGCCTGGCGCAGGTTGGACAGGGCCGCGCCCACTTCGATGTGGGCACGTTTGGCTTGGCGCTCGGCCTCCACCGCTTCCAGCTCGATGCGCAGCCGGGTCGGCAGGTCGGTTTCGCCCAGGCGGTAGGACTTTCGAAAGAAGCTGCGCGATTCTCGCGCAAGCTGCACACGCCGGTCTGCCGCCAACAGTTGCTCCTCGGCCGAATCCAGCCTGACGTGCGCACTGTCCAGATCCGCCTGCACGCGGTCTTGTTCCAGGCGCAGTTGGCTTTCGGCTTCGATCAGCTCGGCCTGGGCCGAGGTAACTTTGACCCGGTTGCGGCTGTCCGAGCCAAACGGAATGCGCAGCGTCGCGGTGAAGCTCTGCTGATAACGTTCGTCTGCCTGGCCACGGCCGCGCGCCGCCTCCAGCGTCAATTCGGGGTTGGCGCGGGTCTGCACGCGGGCCAATTCGCTGGCGCGCCGGGCCAACTCCAGGCGGGCCCGCCAATCCAGCAGCGCCGGGTGGCGCGAAGCCAGGGCCTCGGCATCCGGGATGACACGCACCTGGCGTTCACCCAACACCACCACGTCGAAATTGGCCGCTCCTTGTGGCACCGGCGGCTCACCGCTGAGCGCGCGCAGGGCTTGCCCAGTCGCCGAGCGCGCGCTGAGGGCCTCGGCCAGGGCGGCGTCGGCGGCGGCCACCGCGCCATCGGCCTGGTGTTGATCGGCACGCGCCAAGTCACCCGCCTTGACCCGCTTGGCCACGTCGGCTGCCAGTTGTTGCGTGCTGGCCAACCGCTCCTGCGCCAGGGCGTGTTCAGCGGCGGCCCGCTGCCACTGCCAATAGGCCTCGCGCACCGTGGCGGCGGTGCGCAATTGCGCCGCCAGCACACGGCTGGCGTTGACGCGCTCCTCTGCCTGGGCCACGGCGGCGCTGCGGTTGCGCTCGCCCGGCAACCACAGGGGAAAAGACAGGCCGACAGCGTCTTCGCGACCGCCCTGGTTTTTGTGGAGATGATCGGTCTTGGTCGACAGCTCCAGGCTGACCGGCTCCGAGGTCCAACTGTTGGCCACCTCGCGCTGGGCGCCAGCGGCATCCTGACGCGCCTGGCGCGACCGGGCCTCGGGCTGGCGCAACCAGGCGGCCTCGAATACCTGCTTGAGCGTGGTCGGTGCCGTGGCCGGCTCGGCCGAAGGCGCGTGTGCCCAGGCAGCGACGCCCGTCCACCCCAATATCAGGCTGGCGGTCAAAAGCCGACAAGCCGGGCCGAGCGGGTGCGCCGGGCCGACCGGGCTGCCGCGATGGCGAGCCTTGGCAAGAATCATGCGTCCATCCTTTGAAAACGAGTGCAACGCAGTGTGCCCAGCCTTACCCAACAGAAGAATGACAACAGAATTACCTTCTTGTCATCTGCGCCACAACGACTCGCCGCAGGGGAGAATGCTCATCAAAGCAAGACGCCCGCGAAGGCTACCACCTACCGCCATCGTCTGAGTCGCTTGACGAGAACTTATTCCCAAGGAGCATGGCCATGCGAATCCTCATCGTGGAGGACGAACCCAAGACCGGGGACTACCTGAAGCAAGGCCTGGTCGAAGCGGGCTTCGTGGTGGACCTGGTGCGCGATGGTCACGGTGGCCTGCACCAAGCCCTGACCGAAGGCTTCGACCTGGTTGTGCTGGATGTGATGTTGCCCGGCATCGACGGGTGGGCGGTGCTGCGCGGCATCCGCAAGGCGGGCAAGGAGACGCCAGTGCTGTTCCTGACCGCGCGCGATGATGTGGATGATCGTGTCAAGGGCCTGGAGCTGGGCGCGGACGACTACTTGGTTAAGCCCTTCGCCTTCTCTGAGTTGCTGGCCCGCGTACGCACCCTGTTACGTCGAGGACCCCGCACCGCGGAAGCCGAGTTTCTGCACACTGGCGATCTGGAACTTGATCTGATGCGCCGCCGCGCCACCCGAGCCGGCCGACGCATCGAGCTCACCTCTAAGGAGTTCGCCCTGCTCGAACTGCTGCTCAGTCGCCAGGGCGAGGTCTTGCCGCGATCGCTGATCGCCTCGCAAGTGTGGGACATGAATTTCGACTCCGACACCAACGTCATCGAAGTTGCGATGCGCCGCCTGCGCGTTAAGCTGGACGACAATTTCGAGCCCAAGCTGATTCGCACCGTGCGCGGCATGGGTTATGTCTTGGAGAACCCCGATTGCTCCTAAGTGGTCGAACCTCTATCACCAGTCGATTGACGGCGCTGTTCGTGATTGCCGCGACCAGCGTGCTGCTGGGTTTGGGCTTCGTCATCGCATCAAGCGTGGAACAGCACTTCGAAGAGCAGGACATGGAACTGCTGACGGGCAAGATGACGCTGGCTCAACACACGCTGTTGCAGTTGCGCACCCAACAGGACTTGGATCACGTCGCGCCGATGCTCGACAACGCCCTGGTTGGCCACCATGGGCTGTCGGTGCGAGTCTTCGCCAGCAACGGCGAAGTGCTGTTTTCCACCGCCAACGCCCCCTTCTCCTTCGATCTGGTGGCCGCCAACGCCCGGCGTCACGCGCACCGCCCAATGACGTGGACCCTGGGCCAGCAAAGTTATCGCGGCATCGCCGCCGAACTGCCTACCGGCATCGGCGAGGGCTCCACGGTGATCGTGGCGGTGGCGACCAACATCGCGCACCACCGGGCCTTCATGCGGGCCTTTCGCAACACGCTGTGGATCTTCGTGTCGATTGCCGCCACGCTCACCGGCGTGCTGGGCTGGGGAGCTGGCGCAATCCTTCAACGACATGCTGGCGCGGCTGGAAGAGGCATTTTTGCGGCTATCGGATTTTTCGTCCGACATCGCGCACGAACTGCGCACGCCAGTGAGCAACTTGATGACGCAAACACAGGTCGCGCTGTCGCGCCCGCGCGAGGCGGACCAGTACCGCGCCATTCTCGAATCGAACGCCGAGGAGCTGGATCACATGGCGCGCATGATCTCGGACATGCTGCTGCTGGCCAAGGCCGACAACGGCCTGGTGATGCCGCACTGCGAAACCGTGCACCTGGCCATGGAAGTGAGGGCACTGTTTGACTACTACGAGGCGGTGGCCGAGGACAAGGGACTCAGTCTGACACTGCAAGGCGACGCCGAGGTTGACGCCGACCGGTTGATGCTGCGCCGGGCGCTGGGCAACCTGTTGTCCAACGCGGTGCGGCACGCGACGCCGCGCAGCGCCGTGCAGGTGCGCTTGGCCGATTTTCCCGACGTGGTCACGGTGGAAGTGGAGAACATCGGCGAACCGATTGCCGAGGAACATCTGGAGCGCATCTTCGATCGCTTCTTCCGAGTCGATCCCGCGCGCCAGCGCAGCAGCGAAGGCAGTGGCCTGGGCCTGGCCATCACCAAGTCCATCGTGGTGGCCCACGGCGGCACGATCTCGGCGGCGTCACGCGGGGCCGTGACCACTTTCACCGTGACTTTGCCACGCGCCGGACACGCCGAGGCCTTGATCACCAGTCCAATCAAGGCCGCACCCTAGCGCACAACGGACAAGCTTCGAGGACTCCCATGCAAGCACCCCGGATACCACCGCCAACGCGCGCCCATGCGGAGAACCGCGCTGACGGCGCCACACTTCAGAATATTCCCATTGGTCGACGGGCAAGCGACCATGTCAAGCAAGGCCTTGCTCATTCAGCGGCGCGTGCGGGGGGACTCGCTGTCCGTCGGCGTGCCTTTAATTTGTCAACAACGGAGAAACACCATGAAAACAAACTTCAAATCAATCCCAAGCATCGCTTCGATTTTGCTGGTGGCCGCCGTGCTCGCCGGCTGCGCCGCGATCTCGAGCAGCCCGTCGCCTGACCTGCAGCAGCGCATCGAGATGGCGCGCACGCGCGCCGACCATTCGTCGCTGGGCGAGCACTACGACAAACAAGCCGCGACCGCCCGCGCTGCGGCCGCGGAACATCGCAAGATGGCCAAGGCTTACGGAAGTGGACCGGTCAGCGCCAAGGGCGGCATGAGCATGGCGGCGCACTGCAATTCGATCGTGCGCCAATTTGAGGGCATTGCCGCCGACTACGAGACCATGGCCGCAGAACACCGCAAGCTGGGGGAAAGTGCCCCGCAATGAGGATGTCAGTGAGGACGGGCGGTGACGCCGCGTCGCACCGCCCGCGTCGGTGGGTCGCACCGTGAGGTCCGCGCCCCCGACCCGCTGGCCAGGTTGGACCAGGGTGGCGCGCGCCGCGGCATGCGCATTGGTCCTGGCGCTCGGTGGCTGCGCCGGCCTTCGACCGGACGTGGATCGTGAGCCGACTTATGCGATTGCCGACGGCGACCGTACCAGTCTTGGCCGCGTCTTTTCCGCTAGGGCCGCGCGGCAGCCTGGTGAATCTGGCTTTCAGGTCATGGCCAGTGGCCAGTCGGCCTTCATGACTCGCTCGGCGTTGGCCGACGCCGCGGAGCGCACGCTTGACCTGCAGTATTACAGCGTGGGTGATGACCTGACCACCGACCTGCTGCTGCTGGGCATCCTCGGCGCGGCCGAACGGGGGGTGAGGGTCAGAATTCTGCTCGACGACATCAGCCCCTTGGCGCGCGACTTCGGGCGACGCGCCAGCGCCGCGCATCCGGGTATCCACGTGCGCCTGTTCAATCCCTTCAAGGTCGCTGGAACATCGAGCCTGCTGCGCTTGGGCGAGTTCATCTTCGATAGCGAGCGGCTCAACCGACGTATGCACAACAAACTCTGGATGACCGACAACGCCGTTGCCATTGTCGGCAGCCGCAACCTCGGGGACGAGTACTTCAGCGCCAACTCGAACGTCAATTTCTACGACATCGATGTGCTGGCGGCAGGGCCGATCGTGGCCGAGTTGTCGCGCGCGTTTGACAACTACTGGAACAGCCCGGCGGCCGTCCCCGTGCAGGCATTTGGTGACACGCCGGACGCCGCCGAGACCGAATTCGTGCGGCGGGCCCTGCAAGCACGCTCGGCCAGCTGTGGTGACGCCCCGCCCTGTGCCTGGCGCGACCAGGGCAGCTGGCGCGAGGCACTGGGAGCGGACAACGTCACGCTGACATGGGCACCTGCACTACTGCGCTATGACCAGCCAGACCAAGACAAGGCAACGTTGACCTCCGGCATCGCACACGGCGCCATCGACGACGAACCCGGCGGCGCACGCACCCAGAACGAACTGCTGATCGTCTCCCCCTACTTCGTGCCGAGCCCGACCGGGCGGCGCCACCTGGCGCAAATGCGCGAGCGCGGCGTGCGCATTGCGGTGCTGACCAACTCCTTGGCCTCGACTGACTCGGCCTCAGCGCACGCCGGGTATGCCCGCCACCGCGCCGAATTGTTGCGCGAAGGCATCGTGCTGCATGAGTTGCGGCCCGAGTCACGCCTGCGCCACCGCCGCTCGCACCGCTGGGGACATGCCTCGCCATCGAGCCTGCATGCCAAGGTCATGGTGCAGGACCGCGCGCGTGTCATCGTCGGCTCGATGAATCAGGACCCGCGCTCGCGGCTGCACAACACCGAGGCCTGGCTGGTCATCGAGAGCTCCACGCTGGCGGCCGAGTTGGCCGCGGTATTCGAGGAAGGCACCGAACCGCGCCACGCCTACAAGGTTGAGCAACGGCTGCAAGAGGGCATCGACGCCCTGCGCTGGACCACGGAAGACGACGGCGAGACCCTGACCTACGATGTCGAGCCATTGACAGGCCCTTGGCTGCGGCTGTGGCGCAATTTGCTTGGGGTCTTGATCCCCGAGAGCATATGTTGTGATTCCGAATTGGTGCTTGCATGAACACGATTGTGGAGACCTCCGGAATTCATGACATCGCGTCGTCACGCATTTGGGAAACCTCAACAGCGTAACCATGCGACTCCCACCACCAGCGCGCAGCGGCAAGAAGCGTCCTTTCCAGGGTATTCATGCACAAGTCGCAAAGCGACTATTGGTCGCCTGGACACTGCTTTCCATGGTGGCCGGCGGCGCAATCGCCTACCTTGAAATACGCAAGGCCGACGCATTGGCCTTCGGCTTGGCCGTGTCCACATCGCAGGCGTTGCGAGTGCATGTCGCGCAGGGCGGCGAACCGCATACCGAGCCGCTGAATGCGGCATTGGCGCCCCTGCTCAAGCAAGGTTACGTGCATGCACGGGTCAGCAACCGCTTGGGAGACATGCTTGCCGAGGCCAACAGCGCCAATCATGCGGCACTGCTCGCCCGATTGGCCAAGCGGGAGCACGTACCCGAATCGCTCGTGGCGGGCGGCCATCGAACCTTGTGGCTGCCAAGCGAGCTGGTCGTGCAGGTCAGTATTCCGCTGCACGACCGAAACGGCAACACGATTGGGAGTTTCAGTGGCGCCTACCAGGTGGACGCCGCGGTGCGCCAGCGCGTCCTGAGTGATCTTGCTCGCAACGTGTCAATGGTGCTGCTGGCCATCCTCTTGACCACGCTGGTGCTCTACCCCGTGATCATCGGGTTGAACAAGGGCGTCACGCAACTCAGTGCCGAGCTGATGGGCAGCAACATCGCGCTGATGGAGGTGCTCGGCAGTGCGATTGCAAAACGGGACTCGGACACCGACCTGCACAACTACCGCGTTTGCCTTTACAGCATCCGTTTTGCTGAAGCGCTCGGCCTTGCCGACCAGACCATCCGGGTCGTCATCGCTGGCGCGTTCCTGCACGACGTGGGAAAGATCGGCATCAGTGACACGATCTTGCTCAAGCCGGGCAGGCTGACGGCCGAGGAGTTCTCGGTCATGAAGTCGCACGTGCAATTGGGGATCGACATCGTCACGAAGTCGAATTGGCTCAATGGGGCCAGGAACGTGATCGAATTCCATCACGAGCGCTTCGATGGAAGCGGATACCCGCACGGGCTGCGCGGCGAATCCATACCCATGGTCGCGCGACTTTTCGCCATTGTCGATGTCTTCGATGCATTGACCTCGCGCCGCCCCTACAAGCAGCCGGTCCCACTGCAGGACGCCGTTCGCATCCTGGCCGAAAGTCGCGGTAGCCACTTTGATCCGCGGCTGCTCGATGTCTTCCAGGACATGGCCGTCGAACTACATGCGGAACTGGCCGGCTTGGCCGAAGCGGGACTGCGGCAAAAGCTGCAGCAGCAGGTGACCAAGTATTTCCTTGAAAGCTTCGGCGAAGGAGTATCGTCATTGCGAGGCGCGTAGCGCCGTGGCCATCCGTCTCGGTGCATCAACATGGATCGCCGCGACCTTCGGCCTCGCGATGACAGGTCCGTGTATCGTCCGGGACGTCGCCAAAAGCATCATGAACCTTGGGCCGGTTTGACGGCACTGTAGAGCGCCATCGTGCCAAGCAGGGTGTGAAAGGTCTGTCGCTGCTGGACATCAACAAAGCCGGCCGCTTCAAATAATGTCGGGAGTCTTCCCGTCACGTTGTCCTGGGTGTTCTTGAAACCATCGAGAAGCTGAACCGCCACAAACAAGCCGCGCATTAGCGCGTTGTCAGCACGCCCCCAATCGGCGACGTGCAACGCCGCGCCCGGCTTGAGAACCCGCAACAGCTCCAGCGCGGTGCGTTCTTTGTCTTCCCAAGTCAGGTGGTGAAAGAACAAGCTGGAGACAACCCGATCAAAGTGCGCCGCCGGATAGGGCAGGCGGTACGACAGGGCTTGGTCGAACCGCACCGCCACCTTGGCCTGTTGCGCCTTGCGGGATGCGCGGGACAAGATTGTCGGATCGCCATCAACACCGGTGACCTGCGCGTGGGTCTGGTGTTGCTTGATCCAGATGGTCAGGGTACCGGTTCCACACGCCAAATCCAGCACCCGCTGCCCCGGCTCGAAGCAAGCTTGCTTGATCAGCGCCTGTTTGAAACGGCGCTCCCGCGTTGTGATTTGAACCACAGCGTCGTAGCAGGGCGTCAGCCAATGCCAGCCCAACGCTGGCACGTAGTGGGGTGCGTCTGGTTTCTGCATCACGGCTCCTTGTTCCCATGCGGCGGCACAACACTCACCGCACGTTCGCCGCGGCGCTGCTGGCCTTGGCGAGCTTCCTCAAGGGCCAGGCCAATTGGCCAAGGTAGGTCCTTGGCACGACGGTGTCGATCAAACCCACCTCGCCCGCCCGAGGCGTGGTCCTGGCATCGTGGTAGCTGCCAAACAGATGATCCCAGATCGCCCACATTTCGCCAAAATTGACCTGGGCGTCCGCAAACTCGCGCTTATGGTGCCAGCGATGGTTTTCGGCCACGCAGAACAGGTGGCGCAACCGGCCCAGCGAGTAGTCCAGGTTGGAGTGCTGAAAGCAAAGGTGGACACTCAAAATGGCCAGCCACGCCGCCACCGCAATCGGCGTGGCGCACAGCACCATCAACACGGTGAGCGATGGGCCCGCCAAAATCAGCGCGGAAAGCGGGTGCCGCCGCCCGCCGTTCATCCAGTACAGACGCTCCGGGCTGTGGTGCAACATGTGCAGGCGCCACAGAAAGGGTTGAAGGTGGCTGTAGCGGTGCATGGCATACAGGCCAAGGTCGATCACCACGCCGGCCAACAACACTTGCATCCACATCGGCGCGGATCGAGGCCACAGCGTCACGCTTTCGGGCAGCAGGTCGCGCAGTCCAAAGGCCAAAGCGACGCTGGATTGAATCAGCACCTGGTTGACGGTGATGTGCAGCACATCCCTGAACGTGTCGCCGCCATGGTCCCGGTTCCAGGCGCGCTCGTATGGCAACACGCGCTCCAGAAGGGCCACCATGGCAATCGCGGCCAAGGTAACCAGCGGGAAGAAGGGCCAGTAACTCACCGCTGAACTGGCCATCCAGATCATCAACAGGGCTGCGCCGCCCTCGATGGCCGGGAACGCGGCATAACGGATCAGTGTTTGCATCAAAAGTCTCCAGGAAGTCCAGAGCGCAGTTTGGCGGGTTACCCTGCGCCGGTCTTGAACGATTGAGCTATTGAGCGATTGCACCCCTCAGCCGATCAGGCGCATGCGCAAGGGGTGGCGCGGCAAGTCGATACCCCATGCAGCGTCGGCCGTTTAAGCCCGCATCTCCATGACATACCCCACGCCTCGAACCGTATGCAGCAACTTCTCTGAGAACGGGTCGTCAATCTTCTTGCGCAACCGCCTTACCGCAACATCGACCACATTGGTGTCACAGTCGAAATTGATATTCCACACTTGCTCTGCCAGAATGGTACGAGACTGCACTTGCCCTTGCCGACGAAGAAGCAGCGCGAGAAGCTTGAAGTCCTGCGCGGACAGGTAGAGCCGTGTCCCCGAGCGGGTGGCTCTGTGCTTGACCAGGTCCAAGCGAAGGTCGCCAAGCTGCATGACGGCCAGGTCTGGAGGGTGGACCCTTTGCAGCGGGGTCCGAACACGCGACAGCAGGTCCGGTAGAGCGAACGGATTGACCAGATAGTCGACCGCACCCATGCGCAGGCCCACGATCCGATCCCCCATTGCGTCACTCGCCGTCAACAGAACAATGGGGAAGTCTCTTTTTTCACGCACTGCCCGCAGCACACCAAAGTCCTCAAGTCCGGGCGTCATCGCTTCCAGCAGCACGAGATCGCAATGGCCTTGCAGCGCCATGTGTTTCCCGTCGATTCCTTCGCCCGCGATGTCAACGACAAGCCCCATGCCGACCAGCGCGCGCATGACATCGTCCGCAAATCTGGGTTTACCATCGACCATCAGCCTTCGCATATCGTGCGGTGTTCCTGCTTGTGACTCACGAGGCAGCCCGACCACTCATCGACGTGCTGGTGAAGGACTGAGCTGGCCGCTATGGCTACTTCGGTGGATGGCGCACTGTGTCCACGCCCTCGTCTTCGTGAACGGGCTTTACTCCATGTCGTCGGCCCTGAGAAACCCCCGCAACCGGCATGAATGCTAGCTCGTGAGGGTAAATGCGGTACCACAGAACTTTCAGGAACAGCGAAATATCCATTCAGATCCTGAGAGTTTTCACGGTATTCTGAAGGGTAATCCCATGATCGACGACTTCTTCCGTCGCCGCCTCGATCAGACAATTGATCCCCGCCACCCGCTGGCCGTTCTGGCATCACGACTGCCTTGGGACAACATGGAGTCCAGAGTGGCGCCACTGTTTGCCCACAAAGAGCGGCCGCTCCAACACATCGAAGAATCGAGCGACCTGGCCGGATCGGCTGTCAGAATCAGCGGCGGCAAAGCCCGCAATGCAGGGTGTCCCAGATTGGCCATGCGCCTCACGATCGCGCTGACCCCGCTCAAGAACAGCGTCGACCGCAGCGACGAAGAACTGGTGCAGCGCTTTGCCGGACGCAGACCGGCGTCATCAGGCCGTCAACGCGAGCCAACGTTTGGGGTGGGAGGATTAGCCAATAGTGCGCTGCACAACGAGCGCAGCGCGTCGATTGCTGGTATTGGGAAAGCGCTCCATTGCACTGGCGGGGGGTCTCAACTTGGCTTTGTGCAGATTCGGCTGCTGACCGATACACACGCGCGCCATATTTGGGCCGTGCTGCCGGGATGTGTCATCTTCCTGCGTAACACGCCATGCCTAAGAATAGTCCTTGACTCTAATGTCACTACAGGGTTTCCAATTGCACCATGCCAAACCAAAAACAGATTTGTCCCCAGCCAGACCCCTGCTGTGCCGCATCCACCGCCTGTGCGCCCAACCCAACAACCATCGGAGATTCGACAACGCCCCTTGCGGGCGTACGTCTGTACCGCATTGCCACCATGGACTGCAGCGCCGAAGAGTCTGAAATCCGCCGCGCGCTGGACGGTGTGGCCGGCATCCGTTCGTTAAGCTTTCAGCTCGGCGCGCGCATGCTGCGTATTGATGCGACCGAAGCGGCACACCCCTTGGCGCAGGAAGCTATCCGCGCGGCGGGCTTCGATCCGAAACCCATCGAGACGAGCGATATCTCCGAAAGACAGGATGGCCTAACGCACGAGCACGGCCACGCGGATGATGATCATCAACCAGGTTTCGGCGCGGGCATTTGGCGCCTGGCCGCCGCACTGCTGTTGGCTACCGGGGCCGAGGCCCTCTCCTTCGCCGCACCGGACGTGTTCCTTTGGAAGGCGGTCGGCATGCTGGTGGCCGCCTTGGCGATCGGCCTGGCCGGCATTGACACCTACAAGAAGGGCATCGCAGCGCTGATGCGCGGCAAGCTCAACATCAACGCCCTGATGTCGGTTGCCGTGACCGGAGCTTTCCTGATTGGGCAGTGGCCGGAGGCGGCGATGGTGATGGCGCTGTATGCGCTGGCGGAGCTCATCGAAGCCAAGGCGGTTGACCGTGCTCGCAACGCGATCAAAGGGCTGCTGGCGCTGGCTCCTGAACAGGCGCTGGTGCGCGGCGTCGATGGCACTTGGGTCATCACCCCGGCTGGCGCCATTTCGGTTGGCGCCACGGTGCGAATCAAGCCTGGCGAGCGTGTCGTCTTGGACGGCGTCGTCACACTCGGCCATGGCGCCATCAACCAAGCTCCCATCACTGGCGAGAGCATTGCGGTAGACAAGGCGCCTGGCGACCCGGTGTTTGCTGGGACTATCAATGAAACAGGAGAATTGGAAATTCGGGTGACGGCTGCGGCCGCCAACACCACGCTGGCAAGAATCATCCATTCGGTGGAGCAGGCGCAGGGAACGCGGGCACCAACGCAGCGATTCGTGGACCAGTTTGCGGCGATTTACACGCCCAGTGTGTTCGCCATCGCCGTCGCCGTCGCGATGTTGGCGCCGATGTTGTCGGGATTGACCTGGCTGGAAGCCTTGTACAAGGCATTGGTGCTGTTGGTGATCGCCTGCCCTTGTGCTTTGGTCATTTCGACGCCCGTGACCGTGGTGAGTGGTTTGTCAGCCGCAGCGCGCCGGGGCATTCTGATTAAGGGCGGAACCTATCTGGAACAGGCCAGGCTGTTGAAGGTGATTGCTTTGGACAAGACCGGCACCATCACCGAGGGCAAGCCGGTGCTGGTGGACTGGCAGGTGTGGGCAGGCGCTGACCTAGCCTCGGCCAGGCAAGCTGCCGCGAGCCTAGCGGCGCGCTCCGACCATCCGGTTTCCACGGCCATTGCCACCAACCTGGGCGGCGAAGTCGCCGACGTCCAGGTTTTCGAGGCATTGCCTGGGCGTGGCGTGCGCGGTATCGTAAATGGCCGCTCCTTGGTGCTGGGCAACCATCGGTTGGTGCACGATGGCGGTCAATGCAGCCCGGAACTGGAGGCGACGTTGGCTCGGCACGAGCAGTTGGGCAGAACGATCACTTTGCTGGCCGACCAGACCCAGGTTCTGGCTTGGTTTGCGGTGGCGGACACCATCAAGGACACTTCAAAACAGGCGATCGACGAGCTCAAGACACTCGGGGTCAAGTCGGTCATGTTGACTGGCGACAACACCGCGACCGCTCGCGCCATCGCGGGCCAAGCCGGCATCGATGACGCGCGCGGCGATTTGCTGCCGCAGGACAAACTCGACGCCATCAGTGCCCTTCAGCGCGAAGGCGGCTTGACTGGGATGATCGGCGACGGCATCAATGACGCGCCCGCATTGGCTCAGGCTGACATCGGGTTTGCGATGGGTGCGGCCGGCACGGACACGGCGATGGAAGCGGCCGATGTGGTGATCATGAATGACAACCTGCAGCGGGTAGCCGAGACGGTGCGTCTGTCCAGACGAACCCACCTTGTGCTGTGGCAGAACATCACCCTGGCGCTGGGCATCAAGAGCGTATTCCTGATCATGGCGGTATTTGGTACGGCCACCATGTGGATGGCGGTGTTTGCCGACATGGGCGCCAGCTTGCTGGTAGTGGCTAACGGCCTACGTTTGCTGCGCCAAGACAAAAGTCGCATATGAATCTGAAGTGGGTCTTTTACGACTGGCATGGGTGGAATCGTTCGCTGTTTGAAACCCTGAATAACGGGCTTCCCGAGGCCGCCCGGCCGCTGGCGTATTTAGGGAGTGCTGTGGGCAGTTACTGGACCGCGCCCTTCATGCTGGCCGCGCTGTTGTTCTGGGCCAGGCATTCACAGGTGACCCAGACCAGTTTGCAGGTTCGCATTGTGGGGCAGGCTCAGCGCTTTGCGTTGGCCTGTTTGCTAGCGTTGGTAGTGACCAGCTTGCTGAAATGGGGTCTGGACTTGCCTCGCCCGGCGACTGTTATCGGCAACGGCGTGAGGGTTTTGACCCTGGTCGAGCCAAGCCGTGGATTTCCCAGCGGCCATTCGGTGTACATCGCCTTGGTCGTGGGCGCGCTTTGGCCGCTTGTTGCCAGGCGTACCCTGGCGGCGTTGGTCGTGGCGCTCTGCTGGGTCGGCTATTCACGCATTGCCATGGGCGCGCATTTCCCAGCGGATGTCTTGGCCGGGTGGCTTGTCGGCGCAGCCTGTGTCATCGCCGCCGCCCTTGCACGCACGCCAAATGTCTGGGCGCCCATGCTGGACTTCGGTGGCAGCCGAGCGACCAACAGGAGACGATGAGAAAAAAGTCATGATCACCCTAAACAACTTACGCTCTCTCAGGCAACGCTTGGCCACCGGCTGGCTTTGGTGGTCCCTGGCTGGGGCCGTTGCGTTGACGGACTTTGCCACCAAACACTGGGTGCGCATCAGCCTGACCGAAGGCGACAGGATTGCTCTCGCAGAGTCCTTCAATCTGGTGTTTTTCCGCAATGCAGGCGCTGCTTTCGGTCTTTTGGCCAGCGCAGATGGCTGGCAGCGGTACTTCCTCGCCGCGATCGCCTTGGGCGTGTCAGCGCTGCTGCTGTGGCTGCTCGGTACCGCTTTGGCGTGGGTCGAGGCTATTGCCTACAGCTTGATTCTGGGCGGCGCCCTGGGCAACGTGGTGGATCGCCTCAACCATGGAAATGTCACCGATTTTCTGGATTTCCATTGGCGGGGGCAGCATTGGCCGGCCTTCAATGTCGCCGACATCGCCATCTGCATCGGGGTGCTGGTGCTCATCGGGTGGACGACCTTGACAGGGGCCGGGTCGAGCGACCAAGTGAAGACATGATGGCCACGCCCTCGCAGCCCAATCCGTGGCCTTCGTTTGTGGCGACCCGGCCGACGTGCCGCGACAAGGCCGCGAGAGGCGCTGCGATGGCCCTGGCATTGCGGCCCTGATACACTCCCGCCGTGCGCCGATTCCTGCTCATTCTTTTCCTTTTCGTTTTGCCGATCCAGTTCGCCTGGGGTGCGGCGGCGGCGTATTGCGGCCATGAAGGCCGCGAGCAAGCTGCCCGGCATGTTGGCCATCACGAGCATCAGCACCAGGGCGGCATGGCAACGCCCGACGCTGCCGATGCCGATGCCGAAACTGCGGGATTGAACAGCTACCACGGCGACTGCGAAACCTGCCATCTTGGCTCCGGTGTCAGCTTGCCGCTCGCGTCTACCAAAACTGTGGGTGCGCACAGGGTCGGTTTTCATAGCGACCACTCCACGCGCTACCAATCCCACATCCCGTTCGGTCCCGAACGTCCTGATCGAAGCTGACTCGCCGCTGCCGTTTGATGCGGCGGCGCCGTCGAGTGCTGTCTGTTTCTATTCCGAGGACCACTGACGTCGCCTCCGTGTCGTTTCTTTGTGAGACGAGAAGGATGATTCGATGCATTTCCCAATCTTGGCGCTGGCGTTTGTGCTGGTTGCCACGACCACTCCCACGCACGCACAGAATGCTGCCAGCGCCAAACCGCTGACCGTGGCCGAGGCCATGCGCCTCGCGGAGTCCGCGAACCCGGCGGTACGCACGCGCCAGGCCCAGCTAGCCGCTGTCGAGGGTGCCCGCCGCGAGGCGGCGGCACCGTTTTTCAATAACCCGGAGCTGAGCCTGCAACGAACCCGCCGCAGCGCCGAGCCGCCCGATGGCGCCAGCGCGGACTGGAGCGCTGGCGTTTCGCAGACGATCGAGATTGGCGGCCAGCAGACTCACCGGCGTGAAGCTGCGGCAGCGTCGCTGGACGCCTTGCGCGCCGAGATCGACGACGCGCAACGGCAAGCGCGCGCCGAGGCGGCGCTGCGCTTCTATACGGTACTCGCCGCACAGCGCCGGATGCGGATCGAAGAGCGCTCGGTCGAGCTGTTTGACAACACGGCGCAGGCGGTCAGCAAACGGCGCGCCGCCGGCGAGGACACCCGGCTGGATGCCAATGTGGCATTGGTTGAGGCTGAGCGCTCGCGCAATGCTTTGTCGCGGAGTCGCGAGCAATGGATCGCTGCGCGCAGCGATCTGGCAACCACTCTTCAGTTGCCACCCAGCGCGCTGCCAGAGGTTGAGGGCGATGTTGGCGCACCCGGCCCGGGTGTCGCCCCTTATGGACTCGAGCAACTGCTGAGCTCGGCACAGGCCTTGCCCAAGCAACGTGCCCTGGCGGCACGCGAAGCCGCAGCGCGTGCGCGGCTCGGTACCGAGCGAGCCAGCCGACTGCCTGACCTGGTGCTGGGCTTGAACGTGGGCCGCGAGGGGCCGGGCGATGCGCGACAGCGCGTCACAACGCTGGCGGTTTCGCTGCCACTTCCCTTGTTCAAGCGCAACGACGCGGCGATTGGTCAGGCCATGACGGAAGTGAGCCAGGCCGAACTGGACCGCGCCTCGGGCAGCCGTGACGCGTTGGCGCAGGTGCGCCAGCTCTGGAGCCGGTTTGGCAGCCAGACCGAGCGTGTGCAGCGGCTGCTGCGCACGGTGGCACCAGCCTCCACAGACAACCAGCAGTTGGCGGCCAAGTCGCGCCAAGCGGGACAGATTGGCTTACTGGATCAATTGATCATCAACCGCCAAGCGCTCGATGCCGAGCGCGACCTCAATGACGCACTGGCTGACTACCACGCCACCCGAATCGAACTTGAACACGCGGCCGGTTGGCCGCAGACAGGACTCTCACAATGATCACGAACCCGATAGACGCCCCACGCCGCCCACCCGTTGCCGCACTGCTGATGACACTGGCGTTGGCATTGACCCTGGCCGCCTGTGGCAAGAGCCCGGCCAAGGATGAACACGCTGCTGAAGGCGGGAAACCGGCTGCCCACTCTGGCGAGAAGAAGGATGCGCACGGCGGTGAGAAGAAGGACGAACACGTCGAGGGCAAAGAGGAACTGACCTTGACCAGCGACGAGGCTTTGCGCGCCGGTGTGAAGGTTGAGGAGATCAAGTCGCAGTTGACGGGCGAATCGATTGTGGTCACCGCGACCATTCGCCCCGACCAGGAACGGCTGGCGCGGGTTGCACCGCGTATTGAAGGCCGTGTGACCGCTGCCATGGCCAAACTCGGCGACCGTGTGCGCGCCGGGCAGACCCTGGCCACACTGGACAGTGTGGCGGTGGGCGAAGCCCATGCGGCCTGGGTTCATGCGCAGTCAGAGCTGCGCATCAGTGAAGCCGACTTTAACCGCGCCCAGGCGCTGGACCGTGATGAGATCATCCCGCGCAAGGACTTCCTGCGCGCGCAGTCGGATCGCGACAAGGCCGCTGCTGCGGCGCGCACCGCCGCAGACCGGCTGCGCCTGCTGGGTGGCCAGGCCACTGTTGCAAGCGCCAGTGTCTCGGGTTTTGCCGTGACCGCGCCGTTTGCAGGCACCGTGATCGAAAAGAAGCTCACACTGGGTGACCTCGCCAACCCGAACGAGCCCTTGTTCACCGTGGCTGACTTGAGCCGGGTCTGGATTCTGGCGGACTTGCCGGAGGCCAGCCTCGCCAAGGTGCGAGTGGGTGCCAAGGCCAGCGTGAGTGTGGCGGCTTATCCGGGGGAGGTTTTTCACGGCACGGTGGGCCACATCAGCGCCACGCTTTCCAAGGAGTCGCGCACGGTCGCTGCGCGTATCGAGGTCGCCAACGCCGATGGGCGTTTGAAGCCTGAGATGTTTGCCACCGCCACGATTGAGGCGAGTGGCAAGAAGAGCGAGGCGATCTCGTTGCCGGATGCGGCGATTGTCTTATTGGCTGGCCAGCCGACGGTCTTTGTGTTCGAGCAGGGGGCGTACGAGCCGCGTTTGGTGGAGCCTGGCGAGCGCTTGGCCGGGCGCACGCTGTTGGTATCGGGTTTGAAGTCCGGCGAACAGGTCGTGACCTCAGGGGCTTATGCGCTCAAGGCGCGTTTGCTGAAGTCGCAGCTTGGCCACGGTCATTGAGAAGGACCACAGACCATGCTCAATGCCATTGTTGATGCCGCCCTGCGCTATAAAGTGCTGGTGCTGGTCGCGTTTGCCGTGCTGATCGGCTTCGGGGTGATGGCCTACCGGCAGGTGCCGGTGGACGCCTTTCCCGATGTCACGCCCGCGCAAGTGAACATCTATACCGAGTCCCCCGGCGTTGCCGCTGAAGACATCGAACGCCTGTTGACCGTGCCGATCGAAGGGGCGATGGCGGGCCTGGCCAACGTCGAAGTGGTGCGCTCGGTCTCCTTGTTTGGTTTGTCCTACGTGGGCGTCTACTTCAAGGACGACGTTGACATCTACTTTGCCCGCCGGCTTGTGGGCGAGAAGCTGCAGGAGGTCAAGGAGCGTTTGCCGCAAGGCTATGGCGAGCCGGTGCTCGGTCCCAATAGCTCGGGTCTGGGACAGGTTTTTTGGTACACCATCGAATCCGCCGACAAGAAACTGAGCGCGATGGACCTGCGCACGCTGCACGATTGGACCGTGCGCCTGATCCTGCGTACCGCATCGGGGGTAGATGACGTGACGACCTGGGGCGGGCACGAGAAGCAGTTTCAGGTGCAGATCGACCCGCGCAAGCTGGTCAAGTACGGGCTGTCATTCAAGGAGGTGATGGAGCGGCTGACGGCCAATAACAAGCAGGTGGGTGGACAGTACCTCAACATCGGCGTTGAGCAATATCTGGTGCGCGGCCTTGGGCTGGTCAACAACGCGGTAGACATCGGCACCATCGTCGTGGCCGAGCGCGCTGGTGCGCCGATCTATGTGCGTGACGTGGCCGAGGTCAAGGAGGCGCCCGCAGTGCGCTTCGGCGCGGTGACGCGTGACGGCAAGGAGACCGTGCTGGGCATGGCTTTGGCGCGCGTCAACGAGAACGCTGCCACCGTGGTTGCGGCCGTGAAGGCCAAGCTGGCCATCGCCCAGGCCGCGTTGCCGAAAGGCGTGGAGCTAAAACCCATCTACGACCGCACTGAGATCGTGGACAAGGCCTTGGCAACCTCGCGCAACGCCTTGATCGAGGGTTCGATCCTGGTCGCCGTGATCCTGTTTCTGTTTCTTGGCGAGTTGCGCTCGGCCATCGTCGTGATCGTCACCTTACCGATGGCGATGCTGTTTGCCTTTGTGTTGATGAATCGCTTCGGCATGTCGGCCAATCTGATGTCGCTGGCCGGCCTGGCCATCGGTATCGGCATGATGGTCGATGGCGCGGTGGTAATGGTCGAGAACGCGTTTCGACTGCTGTCGCACGCCCGATCATCCGGCAAACCGATCCACCGCACGCACTTGGTTCTGGAGGCCGCGCGCGAGGTGGCAAACCCGATTGCATTCGCGATTCTGATCATCATCGTGGTCTTTCTGCCGCTGTTCTCGCTCACCGGACTTGAGGGCAAGCTGTTCAAGCCGATGGCGCTGACCATCACCTTCGCGATGATCGGCTCCCTGCTGCTGTCACTCACCTTGGTGCCGGTTCTGGCGGCGCTGATTCTCAAGCCCAAGGAAGAGAAAGACACCTGGCTGGTTCGCCATGCCAAACGCCTGTACTTGCCCGCGCTGGACTGGGCCTTGGAGCGCAAGAAGGTGGTCGTTGGCGGCGCGTTGGTGCTGTTGGTGGGCGCGTTGGCGCTGTTTCCGTTTCTGGGCAAGGAGTTCATGCCGACCTTGCAGGAAGACGCGATCATGTTCCGCGTCGTCGGCATCCCGTCGACTTCCCTTGGAAGAGTCGATTCGGGTTGCCAACGTGATGGACGCCAAGCTGCGCGGCAAGTATCCCCAGGTGCGTTCGGTGCTGGCGACGATAGGCCGCGCCGAGAAGGGTGAGACCGCTGACGTCAACTATATGGAAGTACTGTTGGACCTCAAGCCCAAGGGCGAGTGGCCGACCAAGCAGTCCTACGCCGCGCTGGGCAAGGAGATGCAGGAGTTTCTGGAAGCGGAGGTCCCCACGGCGGTGTTTGGCGCCACGCAGCCGATTCAGATGCGGGTGGAGGAACTGATCTCCGGTGTGCGTGCAACGCTGGCCCTGAAGGTCTACGGTGCCGATCTGGACACGCTCGAAACCCTGTCGGCCCAATTGAAGGGCGTGATTGGCGCGGTGCCGGGTGTGGCGGATTTGTCGGCCGAAGCCAACAAGGGCAAGCCACAGATGGTGATCAAGGTGGACCGGGCCGCAGCGGCGCGTTATGGCCTCAACGCCGACGAGATCCTGGAGGTGGTGCAGTCGGGTGTCGGGGGTAGCACGGTTTCGACGCTGATCGACGGCACGCGTCGTTTCGACATCGCGGTGCGCCTGGCTGAAGAATTCCGCAGCAGCCCGTCCGCCATCGCTGCGATTCCGATTCGCACGCACGAGGGCGCCATTGTGCCCTTCTCCAGCGTGGCCAAGATCGAGTTGGATGAAGGCTACACCTTCGTGCGGCGCGAGGCCTTGCAGCGCTATGCCGTGCTGCAAATGGACGTGCAGGGCCGTGATGTGGACAGTTTCGTCAAGGACGCCAACGCCGCCATCGCAGCCAAAGTGAAATTGCCGACCGGCTACTGGATCGAGTGGGGCGGCGCCTTCGAGAACCAGCAACGGGCCATGGCCCGGCTCGCCGTCATCGTGCCGCTGACCATCGGGCTGATCTTCATCCTGCTCTACACCGCGTTCAATTCCGTGCGGCATGCCACCTTGATCATTGCCAACGTGCCGTTTGCGATCATCGGTGGAATCATCGGCTTGGCCGTGACTGGGCAGTATTTGTCGGTGCCCTCGGCGATTGGATTCATTGCGGTGTTTGGTGTGGCGATGCTCAACGGCATCGTAATGGTGTCCTTCCTCAATGACCTGCGCAAGCGCGGGCTGTCGGTACGCGACGCGGTGCGCCAGGGCGCCGAGCTGCGCCTGCGGCCCGTGTTGATGACCGCATCGGTGGCGATTCTGGGCCTGGTGCCGATGCTGCTATCGACCGGCGTGGGTGCCGAGACGCAGCGCCCGCTCGCCACCGTGGTGGTGGGCGGCTTGATTACCTCCACCTTGCTGACGCTGCTGTTGTTGCCATTGATTTATGAGTGGTCCGAGTTGCGCGCTGAGGCTAAACAGCGCGCAGGCGACCCAGATGAAGACATTTCGCCCTTGCCACTGACTGAGGAGACCCCATGAAAGAAATCAAAGCCTATGTTCACCGCAGCCGGGTTGCCGACGTGATTGCCGCCTTGAAGGAGTGCCCGGCGTGGGGTGGCGAGCGTGGCGGGCGTCGACACAACCTGGCGATGTACCTGGTGAAGGGTACTTTGGTGCCTTTGGACAGTGACGAACAACACTACTCGATTGACCTCGGCGACGAAGTGGTCAACGAGTACAAGCTGGAGTTGCTCTGCGAGGACGACGAGGTTGATCAACTGGTTGCAGCACTCCAATCGTCGGCCCACACCGGGCAGTCGGTGGCAGGCTGGATCACGGTGACCGACTTGGCACGCGTCATCCCGATTAGTTGATGTGCGCGTTGCCTTCCCGTTCTTTCCCAAATCGTTCCTATTTCTTTGGAGAATCAGTATGTCAAAACGCCCTGCCATGCTTCGTGGTCTGACCGCGCTGACCCTGCTGTCGTTGGTCGGCTGCATGAACAAACCCCTCAGACCGGTCGAACCAGACGGTACCTATTGCTTCAGGGTAAGCAAGAGCCGACATCAAACTTGCACCGTTGAAGCCGTGCCCAGCTTGGATGCCGAGCACAGGGCTAAGCGCTTTCTGCCGAGCGCGGATGCCTTGACCGTCTACGTCGTCCGTCATCGTTGGGCGGACGCGGCAAACCAGGTTGCGTTCAAAGTCGATGCGGGACCATCGGTGCTGACCATTCCTGAGTCGGTGGTTGCGTTGCGTTTGCGCCCAGGCAGCCACCGTTTGTCGTTGACGTGGGACGGCGTTGAAGTCGACCACGTGATCGAGGGCAAGGCGGGCGATGTCCAATTCGTCCAACTTGTCGGCTCGGTGTTGGCGTGGCGCAGCAGCTACCGATGGGAGACCGGGCGCGATGACGACACGCGCCAGCTCGCCCTCAAGGCGAAGCTGATCGCGGACATTCGGGTCCAATGAGTCGGCGTAGCGCTGATCACGTTTACAACGCGACGATAGACATGGCATGCGCAATTGGTTGCGGCGCTCCAATCGTCGGCCCACACGGGGCGGTCGGTGACGGGATGGATCGCGGTCACAAACCTCTCGCGTGTTGTTTCCATTCGATGGGGGCGGCGCTTGTGCCGCTGGTCAAGCACTTGAATCGGGGGAGAGTTGCCCGTGACTGAAGAACGCACGCTGCTCGACGCCATTCTCGATGGGGACCTGGCCGGTGTGTCACGTTTCCTGGAAGCGGGCGCCGCCGCCCGCTGGCGTGACGCCAACGGGCATGGCGCGGTGTTTCATGCGGTCTTCAATCGCCAGTGGGCCGTGCTTGACCTTTTGCTGGCGCACGGGGCGAGTATTGATCTGGTCGGTTTTCGAGGCTGGACACCGCTCTTTTGGGCGGCCTTTAACGGGCATGCGGACGTAGTCGGGCAGCTCGTCGCTCGGGGCGCTGATGTGAGCGCAGCGACCGACGACGGTGACCGTCCGCTTTTTCTGGCCGCCTACAAGGGATACACGGAGGTGGTCCGCTTGCTGCTCGCGGGTGGCGCGCAATGGGACGCCGTGGACCATGGCGGTCTTGATGCCTTGTCCATCGCTCGACTGCGGGGCCATGATGAAATCGCCCGACTGCTTGAAGCCCATGCGACGGGTCGGCCCGGCAAGCGCCCGGATATTCACTGAACTCTCTACTTTTCTTAACCATGAAAGGACATCCTATGAATCGACTTCTCTTGCCCCTCACCATCGCCTGCGCCTTTGCGTTGCCCGCCTACGCACAAGACAAACACGGTGACCACGCGCCGAAGTTCGGTGGAGTCGTCGTCGAAACCAAGGCAGGCGACTTGGAACTGGTTGCCAAGCCGGACTTGATTGTGATCTACGCGGGCGACCACGGTAAACCACTGAAACTCACCGGCGGTAGCGGCAAGGTCACTGTGTTCAACGGTAGCGACAAGACTGAAGCGCCGCTGACGCTGGTTGGTGACAGACTGGAAGCCAAGGGCAGCTTCAAGGTCGCTGCAGGTGCCAAGGTGTTGGTCGAGGTTTCGCTGAACGGCAAGCCGGCCGTTTCGGCACGTTTCACACTCAAGTAGCCCTGCACACATGCGCAATACCGACACAAGACAGCAGAAACAATGGGTTTTGGTGTTCCTGGCCTGGCTGATTGCCTTGGCCGCCACCTTGGGGGCCTTGTTTCTGGGTGAGGTGATGGGCCGCACGCCGTGCCTGCTTTGCTGGTACCAACGCATCGCGATGTTCCCGCTAGTCGTGGTGTTGGGGGTGGGTCTGTTGCCGTTTGACCCGCGTGGCGCGCGGTATGCGCTGCCCTTGGCCCTGGTGGGGGGGATGATCGCGCTGTACCACTGTTTGCTCTATTGGGGCGTGATCCCGCCCAGTCTGGTTCCGTGTGGGCAGGGGGTTTCGTGCACAGACGCCAAACTGGGGTTGCTGGGTTTTGTCTCGATTCCGTTGTTGTCGCTGATGGCGTTCGCGTCCATCATTGTGTTGTTGCTGATCGCAAAAAGGGGCTCGCAAAATGAATAGGTCATTGATAGTGCTGTCGGCCGCATTGCTGGCATTGGTCGTGTTTGTGATCGGCGCGATCGTCTATCACCGGCAGAGCCAACAGGAAATGGTTCAGTCGGCTGAGGGCCATCGGGCGGCCCTGATTCGACCCTATTCACCGGTCTATGGCAATCCGAACGCCAAGGTGACCATCGTCGAATTTCTCGATCCCGCATGCGAGGCCTGCAGCGCGTTTTATCCCTTGGTCAAAGGGATCGTGAACGCCAGCTTCGGACGCGTGAATCTGGTGCTGCGGTACGCAGCGTTTCATAAAGGCTCTGACGAGGCGGTCAAGATTGCGGAGGCCGCCAGAATGCAGCCAGACGTCTATTGGCCGGTGTTGGAGGCCATGCTCAAGTCGCAGTCACAATGGGCCGCGCATGATCATCCGCGACCTGAGTTGATCTGGCAACTCATCGCAGGAACGGGCGTCGATGTCGTGAAGGCGAAGGTTGATGCGAACGATCCGGCCATCAAACAGCGGCTTGACCAGGACATGGCCGATGTTGCGGCGCTGAAGATTGCGAAAACCCCAAGCTTCTTCGTCAACGGGAAGCCATTGATCGAATTCGGACCGGATCAGCTCAAGAAGATGGTTGAGACTGCGGTTCGCAACGCCTACGGTCAGTAATCGACCGCCAAATCTGGACCTGGCGATTGCATCCAGTCGGCTGCTTATGGTCTCACCGAACGGCAAGCATGCGGTCGCTGCGCTTCTTGCACAGCAGTAGCGCCGAACAACCACAATGAGCAGTGTGGAAGAGACGACTTATCCCCGACTGCACGATGAGGTAAGCGACGTTGAACTGGGCCGGCTCTTCACCCCCCGCGTCACAATACTTGTCGCCTCCATAGAACCAAGAACCCTGGGGGCGGCGACTGTCCGGTTTCAAAAGTGAGTCGTTACAAGTACCCGTGGTAAAGACTGCGCCAAAGGCGGCAATCGCAGGACTAACCGCAGCGCCCGCTTTGCTTGCCACTTTCCTGAATTGGTGGGCAAGGGCTTGTGCCATACGAGCAGAACACGCAACAGTCACCCTGAAGCGGCTTGATGACGACGTGGCAGTGCGTGCATTCGTAAAACCATTGGCAGGCATCCGTGGGCATTACTTCACTTTTAGAAAAACCGCACTCAGGACAGGTCAGCGTGGAGTCCAGGGTGATGGTCTTCAATTCGCCGTCCCCACCACAGTGGATGGATAGCCCGCGTTCCTGGTGGATTCGGTCAAGGCTTCCACTTGGGTTTTTGCATCGTCAAAAGTGACAACCGCCTGTCGCGTTCCAAAGTTCACATCCGCGTGGCTGACACCTGGCACCTGCGACAAGGCCTTTGTAATGGTGATGGGACAGACCGGGCAATCCATGGTCGGTATCGCCAATGTAACTGTCTTGGGCGCCGCGCTGACCACCATGGATGCGCCGCCGAGCATGATCACCATGCCAGCAGACACAAAAAGCTGCTTAATTTGCAAAGGTACTTGTAAAGTCATGGAAACGTCCGTTCAATAAAACCAGGGAGCGATAAGTGGGAAGATCAGTACCGTGAGCAACAGCACGCAAACCCCCACAAAGAAAATTTGGTAGCCACGGCGCACGCGTGGCAATGCACACAATTCGCCCGGTGCGCATTGAGCGACCGGACGCCATATGCGCTTTCCAGCAAAGAGCAATGCCACCAGGGCCGCGCCGACAAAAACCGGTTGATAAGGCTCCAAAGCAGTGAGCTTGCTGATCCACGCCCCGGAAAACCCCAAGGTGATCAACACCAGCGGCCCCAGGCAACACGTGGAAGCCAGCAACGCAGCAACCCCCCCAGCCAAAAGGCTGCGCAGTCCCTCTTTGTCGCTGATTCTTTCGGTTTGTGTTGTGCTCATGGAGTAAGCTTACTTCCGTACTCAAGTACGGAGTCAAGCATTGTGGACACTGCTTCTGAAAATTTAACCATTGGCGCACTTGCCACCCAAGCGCAAGTCAATGTCGAATCCATCCGCTTTTACCAACGCAAGGGCCTGATGCACGAGCCAGTCAGGCCACAGGGAAGCGTGCGGCGTTACGGAGCGCAGGATTTGGGCCGAGTGCGTTTCATCAAGTCGGCGCAGCGATTGGGGTTCAGTCTGGACGAGATTGTGCAGCTCCTTACATTGGAAGATGGGGCACACTGCGACGAGGCTCGGGAGCAGGCGCAACAGAAGTTGGTAGATGTACGGACCAAGCTGGAGAATCTGAGACGTATTGAAACGGCATTGGTCAACCTAGTGGACAAATGTTGCGCTGTTCGGGGCAACATACGATGCCCCTTGATTGCTACCTTGCAGGGCAACGATTAGATTCGATCGCGAAATTCTCCAATTAAAGCGGCCCTAGAACGGCACGTCCTCGTCGCCAAGGTTCAATGGACCGGCTGACGTTGTGACGACGTGGTCCCTGCGCAGTTCCTGCTGAATCTGGCTGCAGTAGCTAAGCCAAACCCACTCTCGCAGCTCGTCAAGCAACTCAAATACCGCAGAGGCTTATGCCGGCGTCCAATGCGTTGGCCGTGCAAACCGGGCGGTCCCTTGGTCGGTTTCGGGTGGCCGCTTCGTCCCTGCATGACCGCGCGTCATACCTTCTTCCCCTTGCGAGGCGCTGCGGCGCGGGTGGTCGCCTTCTGCTCCGCCCGCGCCTTAGCCTCGTTGAGCCGATACGACACACCCTCAATGGCCACAATCTCGCAACGGTGCACCAGCCTGTGTCAATCAGCGACACCACGCACGCCGCGTTGGGAAACACCTCATGCCACTCCTTGAACGATCTGTTGGTGGTGATGACCGTGCTCTTGTGCTCGTAGCGTCGGCTGATGAGTTCAAACAGCAGATCGGCATGCCGGTTGGAATGGGATAAATACCCGACCTCGTGTCGGCCCTGGGTCAGTTTGCCGTCGGCGCCAACATTTGTTCGAGAACCCAGATCATCCTCATGAATATCCATTTTCGGGATACTGGTTTTCGCGCCCACGTGGTCTTCAATCCAGAGCTGACATCGTTGAACCAGCAGGAAGAATCCTGCTGTCCGGTCGGTGTGCCATCGACCAAGGCGTACCGGAGCCAGATGCCGACAACGCCGCTCCAGGTCCCGTGCCCTACAGGGGCCGATCTTCATCTGCTTGACGTTGTGCGAGGTGCCGCAGCGGCTGACACGTTGCGACCAACGCAGCCGCGCCACATTCCGGGTTCTGCTGGAGCCTTGGCCTAAGATTATTATCACTATCTAGGGTCAAGATCTCGTTGGCGAAACCACAACCCCGCACCAAATCACTGTGGTGCTGGCCTTTGGAAAAGTAGAGCGCATGCTCGCTACGTCGACAACCGCAACGCGAATCAAACGGGTTCCGAGTGGCAGTTCAGGACAAATGTAGTTCTGTCTCTCACGAGCTTCCCGGCAGGGCTGTCCTTGATATTCCGAAAGGCAACCGTCTCGGTGGAATCGAGTTCGTAGATAAGGTCTCAGACTAGTGATGGAAGGTTCTGTGCACGCAGACGCCCAATCGGGTGGGCACCGGTTCCTAACGGGCGCCCCATGACCACCGACCATGCAGGTCTGCAGTGGGCGGCTCAACAACTCTGGACGTTCGGCGAAAGTCTTTCTTCTTCTCTTCATTGCAGGTTTACTGAAGTTACTTGAACGGCGACTAACTTTGGTAAACCGTGATAACTTCAATATACCTTTCAGTCAGTTCGAATGAAACTGATGCCCCAAGCCGATCTGCAGATTCGCACAATCTGGGCGTTGTCGTTCATTGTCGTGAAAACAGCAATGGTCGCAAAAACAACAATGGCTAAAAGAACCGAGGCGCGCGTCGACTTGATGAAACTGGGCACTGACCGGGTGCCACCGGATTAATCTGTCCGACCCTCAAGCCACCACTGCGCAAACGCCAGCAAGTTCCCGTGCGTAGATTTGACCGCCTGCAGATGCTCACCTGCGTTTGGTGACCCGTTGACCCCGCGCATGATCAGCGCTGAGTGAATGTCGGGATGAACCCCCACCATATAGGGCAGGTAGTCATCCACAAAGGCAACCGGCTGTAGCGCGTGCAAAGCGTCAGCCTTCGGACTCCTGCTGATCGCGACGTTGTCCGTGGCGATCACCGTGTCAATCGGAAAACCCAACTGACGCAAGTTGTTCTGCCGAGCCACGGCGAACCGCTCCGGGAGCGCCGTGACACAGACCAGATCAAACCCTTCCGCCCGCAGGGCATGACAGGCCTGGACCGCACCCTTCATCGCCGGAACGGTCTCCCAGAACATCTCATCAAAGCCGGCTCGAAGTTGCTCCAGGCGTTCACCGCTGAGGCGCTCCACCTCCCACCGGTCAATCGCCCAGTAGGCCTCAGGATCCTTCTCCTTCGGGTAGACGCCGAACGCCCGCTCCCAGGCGCTCGCGTAGGCCAGGTTGTAATCCAGCAGCACGCCATCGGCGTCCAGCGCAATGATGCCCTTTGTCATGATGTCCTTTCCGGTTCAATCTCGATCTTGGCCGCCATTCAGTCCAGCTTCACCGCTCATCATGCCGGTTCACTTCACACCAAACACCTCGCCGCGCGGTGGAAACGGCAACCGACGTCCCGCCGGCAGCAAGTAGGCATGGTCCATCGTGGTGCTGATCTGACTCTCACAGAAGCCGTCGGTGATGACCAACAGCGGCCCCTGTTTGGGGAACTCGCCCTTGTCCGCCATTTCGCGCAAGCGGTCCAAGCCTGGCTGCAGAATTGTCCCACCCCGGCCCCGCAGGCTGAAACGGTCCAGCAAGCGCTCTGGCTCGACCCAGCCTTGGTCGTAGGCTTGGGCGTCACAGCAGACCAGCCGCACCGCCATCACGTCGTGCGCCATGGCGTAACTCGCGATGGCACCCAGCGCCTTCCCAAGCAACTGCGTCTCCATGGACCCCGAGGTATCGAGCAGCACCCCGAACACCCGGCTGCGCCGCTCCTCGTCGCTCGGCTTGACGATGGACGGGCGAGCGATCTCCGGGGTGGCCGACTGACGCCGTGACGGCCTGGCGTAGCTGCGCCGCAGTTCAGGTGGCGGGAATCGTTCATCAAACCACTCGGCCAGTTTGACATCCCAGGGGATCGGCGGCTGGTTCAGGCTGCGTATTTCTTCAATCAAGCCGGCCGGGATCACGCCGCGCGTGGCGCCGGTGGCGTAGCGGTCCATGCCTTGCGCCAAAGCACGGCGACAATAACTCTCGGCATCGGTGAACAGTTTGCCTTCGTCCTCGCCAATCAGATCTTGCGCGCCGACACCGCGCAAGGTAGCCAGCTTGCGGGCACGGCGCATGTCCTGCGCCAAGCTGTCGTAGACCTCTTCCGAGGAATGCCCTGCAAAGGCCGAATCGTGCAACAAGCCGATGTTGGGCGCCGCACCGATCGTCATCTCCATCAACCAGCCGTTGATCACGAAATCACAGGCGATGTTCCACAACAAAGCGTCACGACCCCGCCTACGCGAGGAGTGGTTGAGGCCAGCATGCAGCAGTTCGTGCGCAAAGACAAACAGACACTCGTCTTCGGATAGTCCGGCGGCCGGGTTCATCCAGATGCGACGCGCACCGACATCGATGGCGGCCACCCTGATCTCGTACTGCTGACACAGGCGCACGTCTTCCTCGATGTCGAAACTGGCCGCCAAGGCACCCAGCAGGGGGTAGTGGTCGATCAGGCGGCGTTTGGCGCGCAAGGCTTTGGTCAAGGGCTTGACGACGCCATCGCCGCTGACCGGCATGCCCGCGACCTGCTGCAGCGCCTGACCCACACCTCGGGCAATGCCATCGGCCAAGAGACCGCGCCACTGGGGTCGGCGCCGCCAGCGATACTCGGGCTCATCAAAATGGCAGAACAGCGTTCGATCCGCCGTCAAGGACTCGAACCACTCCAGCAGCGCCGGCTCACAACCCTCCACGCAGAACTGACGCAACAAGGCTTCGGCGCCACCGGACGGCAGCACTGGTTCAAGGTAGAACAGGTCTTCCGGGAGTTGCCCCAGTTTGAGTTCGTTGCAGAAGCGATTCGCGACCAGACAACTGGCCAGTTCCCATAGGCCATGTGGCTCCTGCCTGCGCACCAGGCCAAATCCCAGGCAGACCAGGGCCATCGCCATGACCCGGGTCCAGGCTGGTGTTTCGGCCCGCCGCTTGCCGTGCAGCCAGATCGTGCCATTGGGTGTTACGGCCAACCAGCCCTTTTCTGAAACGTAGCGATGGTTGTTGTCGACAACGAAGGAGGCCGACTCGACCAAGGGCGTGAGTACCGGGTGAGCCCGCAGCAGTTGCAGGGCGGCCTCGCGGGCTTGCTCGGCGGCGGCCTGCTGCGGGTTTCGGCTCACGCCTGCGCCTTGCTGTCGCGCCCCGCCAGACGCGGCAGGTCGCGTGCCACCTCGATCAGGAACCAGGCCGGGAGGCGTTGGCCCGCCTCGTCCTCGCTCATGACGGACTGCGCGATCTCCACGCTGATGCGGGCCAGATCCCGCAACATGTCCTTGGCGCGAATCCCCAACTGTTGGTGGCTGGTGCGCACCGACGCCTCGTCGGCCGGCAACTCCTTGCGCAAGTGGGCGCGGAAGGACTGTGCCAGGAAGTACAGGACATCGCGGTCCTCCGGTCCAGTCGGCCAATAGGCATCGCCCTTGATGATGGCGTGCAGGGTGTGCTTCTGATGGATCTGCTTGAGGTAGGCCTTGAAGTGACCGGCATGGGCTGGCGACAGCAGCCCAAAGGCCAGTGCCTCGACCATTTCGTCGCCAATCTCGGCCCCGAAGGAATGCAGCGCGTCCGACAGCATGTGCCAACTGCGCGGCGTCGAGAAAGTTTCCTCGTGTTTTGGTGGCTCACTCCACAGATGATCCGGACGCAGTTGGATGTACTCGATGATCCAAGGGTGGATGCCGCCTTCATTGATGGCCCAATCCAGCCATTGGCGGTGATCGGTGCGCAAGTGGATGTGCACCAGTCGGTTGATCAGGGCCGAGGGCATGGGTTTGACAATCGCCGCGTCTTTGGCCCGGTTGCCGGCGCCGATCACGATCGTTCCTGGCGGCAATTGGTACTCGCCCACCCGTTGCTCCAGGATCAGGGAATAGAAGGCCTTCTGGATCTCATGCGAGGACGCATTGAGTTCGTCCAGGAACAGCACGTAGGGCAGCTTGCGAACGATATTGGCGGGCGGGTAGAAGCGCGAGCATTCGCCGTCGATCTTGGGGATGCCCAGCAGGTCTTCTGGCGCAAGCTGGCTGCCCAACAGGGACACACACTCCATGCCGACAGCGGCGGCAAAGCGGCGCACCAGGGCGCTCTTGCCAATGCCGGGTGGTCCCCACATAAAAACGGGGCGAACAACGGCGACATTGAGCAGAAACTCAATGGCCTGGGTCTGGTTGAGTTGGATGGCGGATTGCATGGTTTTCTATTGTGCTTGTCTATTGCAGCTAGCCGCCACGCTGATCGTCGTCCTCCGGCCCGAGCCATCCCCACCCCAATGGGTCGAGTCGGGCCCGGTCCTGCTCGCTTTTGGCCCAGTCCTTGATTTCAGATGGCAGCGGATAGTGCCGCAGAATGACCTTTGCCTCACGTCGGACTTCCTCACTGAAGCGCTCGGGAGATCCCATCACGTCCCTCAAAAACTCCCCGGCCCAGCGTAGCGCGCGGGTTCGTTCACTTGGCATGGTCATGATCGTGGCTCCTTTTCAGACTTCGATGATCAAACTGGGGTTGAACGCACCGTTCTCGAAGCGCCCGCTCCCGTGCGGGTAGCCCCTGGGATCGCAGACGACGCGGGTGCCGTGCACGCGGTAGTCCACTGACTCGTGCATGTGCCCGTGAATCCAAAGCGTGGTCTTGCCCATCAGGCGACTGAGGTCGGAGGCGTAGGCGGCCGATACCAGGTCGTGTTCATAGTGGGCAGGGATCGACTGCGGATGCGGCGCATGGTGCGTGACCACCACGGTTTTGGCGGGCTCCCCGCTGTTCAGTTTCTTCTCCAACCACTCGACGCAGCCCTGGTGACGGCGCACAGTGAGCTCAGGGATCAGCTTGTTGGAGCGGGCCCAGTAGAACTCGGGTGTCCTGGTGAATTTGATCCACTGGTAGTCGTTCATGGTCGCTTTGGCGGCGCGCAGCGCGTCGAACTTGCGGTCCGATCCGAATAGCTCGAAGTCGGTCCACAGACTGCAGCCCAGCAAGCGGACCCCGCCGATATCTACACCATCCGTCTCCAAAAACTCGATGTCATGGGTGCGAGCCGCCTCGCGCATGGCATCCAGGTTCTGGGTCCAGTTCTGCTCATAGAACTCATGGTTGCCGGCCACGTACAAGACTGGCTTGTCGGGAAAGGTCTCACGCGCCCAGCGCAGGCCCTTGACACCCTCATGGATGTCACCGGCGAGCACCACCAGATCGGCGTGTTCATCGATACGCTGGCCCTCGTGGCTGGCCGAGAACGCCCGCTGCTCAAGGTGCAGATCGGAGAGGACAAGGAGCTTCATGGTTTGCGACGCACTGGGTTCATGTCTTCGATGGTCACTGTTCTGGCCGTCTTGCCGAACATGCCCTTGAGGGCTGTGATGTCACCGATCTTGTGCGGCGTCGACAGGCCCTCGATGGCTTTGCGATGTGACGCACGGACCTCGTCAGTCAATTCCAAACCATCGGCCTCCAACATGGCAACCAGACCGTGACGATCCACATCGAGTTGACGCATGGCTTCTTGCTCGGTGATGTTGCCCCACGAATACGTGTCCAGGATGCTCAGTCGTTCATAGTCAGGGCTGCCAAACTCACGCCCCACCGGCGCGATGTCTAGCCAGGCTTGATCTTCCCCTGAACGCCAAACGAACGAGCCATGAAATCGACCGTCAAACAGCAGGGCAACGCGGCGTTTGTTTCCACGAAGGCTCATGGCGTCGCCCCTTTGGGCTGGCCGGCGCTACTTGAGGATTGCTTGGCTATCGCGCGCAGCGCGTCAAGCTCCGCTTGCGCAGCGGCTCGAATCTGGTCGCCGCTGGGTGGGGTGTCCGTGGATTCATCGAATAGCGACTCAAGCCACACGCTGCGCACATCCATCGTGGCGATCGCATAGTCAAGCCAGGACTCGAAGCCTTTCGGCGGTGGCAAGCTTGTTTTCATAGGGTCATCAAATAGCGGGCCTTCGTTGAAGACCGGGTTCTCGACAGTAAAGTGATTCCGATAGCGTGAGAATGGAAGTAGTGCCGTTTCGTGAATGCAAGAGCTCTCGACGCGTGTCCTCTTCTGATGAACCTCGGGCGAGGGCGCCGCTGCTCAGTCATCAGTCAAGTCCAATACACACATCCTGTCAAAGGCGGCGTTCTCCAACTGCCAGTCGGCGATCGAATTCAAGTTTCGTCGGCTCAGCATGTACCCGGCTGGGTTGGCCATTACCCGACACTTGCCGACGCGGTAGTCAAACGAGTCGTGCACATGGCCATGCAGCCATAGGTCAACGCCTGGCATCAGGTCCGAGAGGTCACTTACGAAGCCCGGGTTGAGGCGGTTGCCGATGTAACGCGGATGCACGGACAGGGGGTGCGGCCCGTGGTGGCTGACCACCACGGTTTTGCCGTCGAACGGTTTGTTCAGTTCCGCTTGCAGCCAGGCGCGCGCAGTGTGGTGCTGCGCCAGGGCGTGTTGGGTCGTGAAGGTGCCTTTGCCGGTGCGGATAGTGAAGTGATCGTTGAGGCGCTGCTCGACGTAGCGCATGGAGTCGACCTGCGAGCGCTCCCGGTCCAGTTGGTAGTCGGTCCACAGTGTGGTGCCCAGGAAGCGCACACCATCGATTTCGATCGAATCGTTGTCCAAGAAGTGGATCCCGCAATCCTTGGCGACCTCTCGCATGCGCTTGCGCATGGGATCCAGAAACTGGCCGTAGAACTCGTGGTTACCAGCGAGGTAGATCACCGGTACCGGCCAGTCGGCGAACAGCGTCAATGCATCGGTCCCCTTCGCGATGTCGCCGGCGAGTACCAGCACGTCGGCGTCGGGGGCGCATTCGATCAGGCGTTCGCGTGGCCAGTCCCGTTCCAGGAACTCCAGATGCAGATCGGAGGCGAGTTGGATTTTCATAGACACCTCAGGCAGTAGTCCACGTCCCAGCCGACGTTCATGTACTTGACGACGAAGGTGGGTGCCAGCACCTCGCGGTGCAGATGGCCGTGGTAATTGAGCACGGGGGCAAGGTGGCTGTCAGGCACGACCACTGGGTAGTGGCTGACCAGCACCGCGCGACCTTGCGGTCCCGGCCAGAACAGGAAGGGGACGACTGCCTCGAACAGCGGCCCTCGGCCCTTGATGGCGCGCTCACGAAGCAAACGGCACTTGCCATCCCGGCTCAGGTCGTGATTGCCCAGCACCAGGATCTTGCGACCAGGGATGCCGCGCACCAGCTCGATTGAGGTGTCGTAATCGCCCATCAGCACGTCGCCGACGATCACGAGCAACTCGGTCGGTCCGACCTTCCCGAGCAGCCGCAGCAGGTCCGCGTGCATGTTGTCGACGTTGGCATACGGCCGGTCACAGTAACCAATGATGTTGGCGTGGCCCAGGTGCAGGTCGGAGGTCATCCAGACGCGCTGGCCCAGGGCCAAGGCGGCGCTCACCGTCTGGCTGGCCGCCTCAACAGCTTCCCGGGTGGCAAGCTTGAGCATGGTGGCGTGGATGTCTGGGCGCACACGGTCGGCCTTTTTCAGGGTGTGCTCGAAGAGCTTGAGGGCGGTTTGGTAGTTCATGTCACCACCCCGCTTCGCCAGGAAGGATTACTTCACCCAGGCCGTTCTTGATGCCGCAGTAGGCGACCGCTCGGGCGTCGAAGCCCAGTGACTCGCGCAGCCTGGGGTAGTCCTCGCTTCGATCGTCATGGTGATGGCCGTGGAAAGTCCGCACCACGCCCAACGAACGCGCCAGCTGGTCCAGCGTCTCAAAACCGTGCGGGTGACAGGATGGCGCTTCATGGGTGACCAGGATGTCGGCCCGCTGCCGGGAGAGGACATTCAGATCGTCCGGGTAGATCGCGGCGTGCAGCATCGAATTCGGGCGACGGCCTTCAGGGTCGAGCCAGAGCAGTGGTCCCGGCGTCATCGCCGCAACCTTGCTGGCGAACACTGCCTCGCCCGGTGGGCACCAGATGCGGCCGAGGAAGTTGCCGCCCAGTCCGGCGACTCGGACCCCATCCAGGTGAACCACGCGCCGGTGCAGCGGCTCAGCGTCACCGCAGTCGTGCAGCATCGCCCAGTGCGCAGCGGTGTCCGCGTCGTGGTTGCCGTGGATGAACAACACTTTGGCCTCCGGACTCCAGCGGCTCAAGGGGGCGAGCAGCTCGCGCAGCGGTTGGTGGTCGATGTCGATGTCACCGAGGAACACCAGCCAACGCGGCCGCTCAGAGGCCGACAGCAGTGTCTGGGCGATGTGTCTGAACTCACCATGCACATCGCCCAGGAACCAGATCCGGCGCAAGGCCTGACGGTGCTCAAGGTCAAATTGGTTCAGGTCGCGCATCAGCTTCGCTCCCTGAACATTCGATCCAGTTCGCAGGCATGGACGAGCCGGAATCCGACGGTGCGCTCGGTCACCAGCAGGTTGGGGCAGTCGGGCTCGAACCAGTAGGGGCGATCGTCGATCGCCACCCATTGCGCACCTGGCCGGTGTTGGCGCAGCCAGCTCTCGCACTCCCATTGGCGCTCGAATTTACTGACCTGGCCTGGCAACCAGCTGCTGTCTGGCACCTTGATCGAGGGCGTGACACCCACTACGCGCGGGCCGATGTCGGCCGAGAAGAACGCCCGGAGCTCATCCAGAGGATGGTGGTCGCGCCAACTGCTGCTGATGACGATCTCGACCGTCGGATGCTCTCGCAGGACGGCCTCAATCAGGTGTAGGCAGCAGAAGGCCTGCGCGTCGAAGCAGGGTTCGGGGTGCGTGACACCATCGAAGTCCAGAAAGAGGACGGTTTTCATTGCTCATCCTCCTCGAACCAGGCCGGCGGAAGCTGGTCCAGGCGGCGCAGGTCCGCATGCGGTTTACACAGCACCAACAGGTAATTCTCGAACTGATCGACCGCGCCCGGCTCGCCGCACACGATGCAGAGCCGATTGGTGCTCGACGTCGCCTTGTTGATCAGCGCCTGGATCTGTTGGCGCAGATTGGCCTCAGTCTCGTGTTTGGCCGTGGTCGGACGAACGGTCTTGACCCCGTGCGGACTGATGAAGTCGATGAACATCTCACTCTTGCCATCGAGTGCAAAGTAGAAACGGGCTGCGCCGAACTTCTCCTTCAACTGGGTCCAGTGAAAGTCGTGTTTGTCGTCGCCCAACAGGTGATCAATGTCCTCGCACAGCTTCTCGAACAGGAGGAACCAGCCGCGGGAGATCGACAGGCCGATGTTCTTGCCAGCGAACTGGTAGGGGAATCGGGCCTTGAGTTGTTTCGGGTTGTTCATGGTGTTCTCTTCAATGCAAGTAGGTGACCGGGGCTTGTGGGCCCTCGGTTTGGTCAAACAGCCAGCGAGGGAAGTCCTGCTGGCTCAGTGAGTGCCGACCGCTGGAGACGGCGCGCGCCAGGGCCTGCGTTGTCAATTGCCAGATCTGGCGCGCCGGCAGATGGGCCAGATGGCGGCGCAGCGAGACGTCAAGGTCGAAGCCACGCACGCCCACCGCCTTGATCGCCGCGCGCATCACCTCACCGGCCAGCGTCAAGCACTCTTCGGCAGTCGGCGGCAGGATGTGAAACTCCCTGAACCGGCTACGCAGCGGTTCATCGAGTTTGGTCGAGTCGTTGGCAGTGGCGATCCAAGTCACCAGGCTGGCATCGAACTCGAAGTCCGCCGAGATGTCCCGGATAGTTTTGGCGGAGAGTGGCTCCAGGACGGAATAGAAGCTGCCGACTGGGCTGCTTCTTTCCCGGTTGCCCTTGTCGATTTCGTCCAGCACCATGACCGGGTTGGCCACGGATCCGAGTACGAGCTTCTCAAACAGCACGCCCGTCTTGGTGTTGCCCCACTTCTTGTCGCTGCCAAGCAGGAAAGCACCGGTGACATCCGAGTCGAGCTGCTGGATGTGAACGGTGGTGGCCAGTGCCTTGGCAAGCGCTTGCGCGAAGTGGGTTTTACCCACGCCGGCCTCGCCAACCAACAGCATCGGTTGCAGGCGCACGGGTCGGCGGCTGCGCAGGGCAAGCTTGAGCTGATTGATCACGAACTGAACCACCTCACGCATGTGCGGTTGTTGGCCGGCCAAGAGTTCGAGCGGCTTGAGCGACGTGGGTCTTGCGACACGTCGCAGGGTTCCCAGCTTGACGAGCTCCGAATACGGTTGCTCCAGGCGTTGGCGTTCTTCCCGGTCACCCCGGACGATTGACCGATGCAGTGCTCGCGCTTGCGCACTCTGAAATACCGGGTAGTGAGACTTTGATCGATTCACTCGATCGCGGGCGTCGATTTGGTCCCAAACTTCCGCCTCTCTGCGGAGTTCCTCTTCTTGCTTGGTTGGTTTTGGCGCCTTGGGTGGACAGGCTGAATCGAGCATGCGCGGGGGCTTGGGCTCTCCATCCATCTCGGCCGCCAATGCCGCCTCCGCTTCAAAGCGACGGATTGCCTCCTCCTTGTCGAGTTGGTGTTTAAGCGCGGTCGGGACCAAAACCTCGACGACGCGCCCAGAGCGGTCGCCGACGGTTCGGAGTAGTCGTTTGAAACCGGGGGGATCCTTACTTGGATCACTACAAGAATTGCTGCTCACTTGAGGCTCCTGAGAATGACTTGTGGTCAGGAGCCGGGGCAGCTTGGCGTCAGGTCATGGTCTGCGACAAGTAAGGGTTGCGCCCGAACTCCAGGACGGAATTCGCGGGGTTATGCACGGGTTGGTGCTCTTTATCGAGCCCGCAGCGCGCATACCCCGCATCCGAATTCGGGATATCGCCAGGGAGCGCAGCGAGCAGGCGACGCCAAACACGCCCCGGCCGTGGCTGGCCTGGCGGGTGTTCTTGGTGCTGTACTGTTTGTGCATGAAGTGCTCGATATGGCTTTCAGAATAGAGCATTTTTCGAGATGACGCAAACCTCGAACGCGCATGTGTTGTGCGCTTACAAAGCATTTCGTTCGCGTTTATTTTGCAACTTAGTACGTATGCGCAAGACTACTGGCGTTTGTAGTCGCACGATGAGCAAGCCGTCGTCGATCACCCGCCAATCTAGCCGCGCGCCGGGAGTACACCCGATTGCCCTGCGGATAGGCGCCGGCACTGTGGTTCGGCCCCTGGTCAAGATTGTTGAGTGGTGCATGCTCACGGCTTTTGCAGCACCTGGTGTAAGTCGTATTGCCGCTGCATCCCGCTCCACAAGTCAGGGCTGGTCCCAAGTGCTTGTGCCAGGCGCTGCGCCAAGTCGGTCGAGACACTGGACGAGCAAGTCAACACGTTATTGAGAGTCGATGGATCCGCGCCAATTCTTGCCGCAGCGTCCATCAATGCGAGATCGCCGAGATACTCAACAAGGACTTTCCCAGGATGAGGTGGGTTGTGCATCGTGCGAGTTTAGTAGCGTGGCCAAAGGTGATGGCTTAGGGGACTGAATCGCTGCGCCGGTCGCTACGATCGGCTGTAAGGGAGCTGGAAGCGTGATCGGGATGCACTTCAGCCTTCCTGACCGCTGAGCCGTTCTTGCTCACAGCCAACACGTTGTCATTGGAATGACGTGAGCGTGACCCGGCTGCGCATTTCAGCGATCGTGGACGCCTGTTTCAGGCTGATCGTGGACGGCGTTTCAGCGCCATCGTGGACGCGCAGGGGATGCGCGCAAGCGAGGGGTTAAATGTATCTCAAGCACCAGGGTGTCTCAGGACGGCGATCGCGAAGCGAGTGGTTTTGATCTCTCGGGTGCAGACTTATCCACGGCGGCGGGCGGCGCTTACGACGTACCGACCGGCGCGGTGGGTAAGTCGTCTTTTGCGCGGCGATGGTGGCGATCATTGGTCTTTGCCCGGATCGCAGCGTGGCAACTCCTTGAGTGCGATGCGATGACTGCTGTGCACGATGCGGTCCAGAATGGCATCGCCAATGTCGGATCGTCCAGATAGGCATGCCAGGCTTTGACCGGCAGTTGACTTGTCATCAGAGTTGACTTGCTTCCGATCCGGTCATCAAGAACTTCGAGCAGATCATTGCGTTCAGATGCTCCCATCGGAGAAATGGCAAAGTCGTCAATCACCAAGACGTCCAGCTTGGCCAGTTGCGCCAGGCGCCGTGCAAAGCTGCCATCGCCATGAGCCACGCAACTCATCAAAGAGCCGCCCGGCGCGCACGTACAGCACCGAGAACCCTGACCTTGCCGCCTGATGCGCCAGCGCACAGGCCAACCAGGTCTTACCGCAACCGGTGGCACCCGTAATCAACAGATTCTGGGCATTGCGGATCCAATCACCACCGGCCAAAGCGGCCACCAGTTCCCGATCCAGCGCACGACTGGCACGCCAATTGACATCTTCCACGCAGGCGCTGCTGACTTTGAGTTTGGCCGCCTTGAGCAAACGCTGCACGCGTTTGTCATCACGCCAAGCAGTCTCAGCTTGTACCAACATGGCGAAGCGTTCGTCAAAGCCCAGCTTGGTAGCCGCGGCACTGGTGGCTTGTTCTCGATGGCGCGCACCATGCCGTCCAGGCGCAGGTCACGTAATTGCAAGTGTGTGTTCGTTCATAAGTGCTTGTTTCCTTCTGAGTTGGTGGGGAGTCGTTGGAGAATTGGTGGCCACGGGTTCAGTGGAAGTAGTCCGGGCCACGGATGTTCTCGTGCGGGCAATGCGCCCGGCTTGGTGGTCGGCAGACTTTGCTGGCGGTCGAGTCCACTCTTGAGGATGTTGGTCACGCTCCTGAGGTTGGGCGAACAAATCGCCAGCGCCCTGGTGCAGGCCGCCTCAGTCGCACCGGCGTGAACTGGCGCGCCAGACGTTGCATCCCCAAACATGCCCGGTAGCCCTGTTCAGGATGCGGGCGGTGCTCCAACTGCCAGGTCACCACGGCAGCGGTACTGACGCCAATGCGCAATCCCCAGTCGATGAGCTTTTGCGGCGTCCATTCCCGGTGCGCCCGGTGGGAGGCTGGCATGTGATCCGGCGTGGTGGTGTGCTTGCCGCGTAGGTGGCTCAAGGCATGGCAGGCCACACGCTGGTTGGAAGAGAAGCATTCGACCAACGTGGCAGTGACCCGTAATTCGACGGTGGTGCGCACCAGCGCGTGCGGAACACTGTAGTAGTGACCCTCGAATTCGACGTGGTAGTCGATGTTGACCTGGCCGACTTCCAGCGACAGATCTCAAGCGTTTGGCTTGGCAGCGGCTGCCGGGGCTGGCAGGTCGAGTTGCTCAAAGGCGCTGCGCCGGTTGCCGGGCAACTTCTTGAAGGCACGCTGGTTCAGATCGACCAGTAGCAGGGCAATGGCCTGGTTGAGTTCCACCAGACTGAAGAACTTGCGATTGCGCAGCCGGGCCAGAATCCAGCGCTCCACCACCAGCACGGCGTTCTCCACCTTGGTTTGTCCCGGGGATGCGCTGGTCGTGCGGCCAACAAGGCGCACCCGTAGTGGGTGGCGAATTCGTCGTAGAGCCGGTTGGGCTGGGGGTCGTAAGTGTCGGGGTTCTTGATCAGTGCGCGAGCCTGGTCGGGCACAATCAGTCGTGGCACGCCGCCAAAGAACTCCAGTGCCTGCACCTGGGCGCCGATCCAGTCGGCGGTGGTCTGACGCGCGGTGGCACAGGCATAGGTGTAGTTGGAGGCGCCGAAGGTGGCCACGAAGATCTGCGCTTTGGTGATCTCGCCGGTGGCGGCGTCAATGATCGGTACGGTCTGACCGGCGTAATCGACAAACAGCTTCTCCCCAGCAATGTGGGTTTGGCGCATGGAGCGCTTGAGCCCACAAGCCCATTGGCGGTACTTGATGCAAAAGCTGGTGTACTTGTAGGCCAGTTCGTTGTCCTTGGCGTACTCCTCCCACAGAAGCTGCAGGGTCACACCGGCGCGTTTGAGTTCCTGATGAACAAGGGCGAAGTCGGGCGTCAACTGGTGGCTGCTGCGCGGCAGGGCCGGACGGTATAACCTGGCCTCCAGTTCTTCATTAGTGAGGGTTTGAGCCACCGCCCAATCGACATTGGCGGCGCGGGCCAAGGAGGCGTACTTGGCCGCTGCACTCTTGGATATCTTGAGGGAGCGGCCCACCTCACTGAAGCTCAGTCCTGCGCACAAGTGCAGGCGCAATGTCTCTCGGATTTGACGCATGGTGATTCTGTTCGTTGGCATTGGCTCTGTGCTTCGCAAAAAGCGCCGAGCCTATGCCGGGTTCAAGAAATCACTTACGTGCATCCCCCCACAAAAATCGTCCACGATGACGCTGAAACAGCGTCCACGATCAATTTGAAATGCCGTCCACGATCACGCTGAAATCGCGTCCACGTTCAGCCTGAAACGCCGTCCACGATGGGCTGAAATATGCAACCCGGCCTTCGCCCCCGCATCTTCGCCAGCAGAATGGCGACCGCCTTGTTGATGTACTGGCTGCCGTTGTCCGAATGAAAGCCAAGGGTATTGAATGGGATCTGATTTCCCAGATCTTTAGTCGCCCATGCAAAGCTAGCATTCATGCGGGTTGCGGGGGTTTTGCAGGGGCGACTATTGAATGCCCGTCAGAGAATTATCATTTTGCAATATAAATATAATGCGAAATCGATATTTGAATGCTGTGATTACTATCCGAGACGTCAGTCAGCCGGCTGAAGGACGCTGGTAATAGTCGCAAAAAATCTATCCGCCGGCAGGTAAGAGCGCAGTTGGCGCATCGACGGCCAGGCCGAAATTGACCACAAAGTCGACAGACATCTCAGGCGTAAAACGTCGTCATGAATGATGACCAAAGATTATTGATTTCTCACGATGGTTATTGTACAAAATGATTATCTAATCATGCGAACAGGTATTTTGTAAAATGTTGTCAAATAATCAGAAACAATTCAAAATGACGCTAAAAATCAAATATGTTCGACAGAAATCAACTCAGTGTCATCAGAGCCACTTTCACCAGCGATGGATTGAGCGTCGCCGATTGGGCGCGCGCGCGCAATTTCTCCCTGCCGCTGGTCTACGCCGTCCTGACCGGCCGTAGCAAGGGCACGCGCGGGGAGAGCCATCGGATTGCCGTCGCGCTGGGTTTGAAGCCAAAGACCCAGCAGACTCTTCCGGAGCCCAGCACCCAGGTTGTCGAAGCCTGAAAGGTCACCAACCATGACCGACTCCCGATTTGTCACTCAACCTATCCAAGAAGGAGGTGCCTAAAGACAAACTCATAGATCAAAAAAAACGGCGCGAGGTCTGCAAACCGCGCGCCGCCTTCCTGGGGGATACCCAGACTTTCTACTCACAATTGAAGTCTACGGGCCGGATACGGGTCCGTCAATCCCCCTTTTTCAAAAATTTTTAGACGAACGCCACTTTGGCGGGCGGCGGGGCCGCTCGTCCTGGCGTCAAGGGGTAACTTATGCGAACACAGAAGCGCTTTACGCCGGCCCTGATCGAGCGATTCCGCCGACAAGGACGGGGAATTGGCACTTTCGAGAACTACATGCCGTGGCACAGGGTCGGTCGTGGCGATCCATCCAGCATGGGGCGCTCACACCTGATGGTGTGGCGCAATCGACAGAGAGAAATGCTATCCGATGGCGAATGGGTAGGGCTGCTCTTTTCAATCATGCTCAACAACCTCGTCGACGTGCGCGAGCAATTCCCGCTCACGCTGGAAGGTGGGCCGTTTGAGCTAGGTGACTACGACGCTCGGTTCATGGGCAGGATTTTCCCTGGCACCAAGGAAATTGCGCGCAAGCTCGGCTTCAAGCATCCGCGCGTCCATGGCGATGGTGGCGTCAAGGATTGGGTCATGACGACCGATCAGGTCCTTCTTTTGCGACGGCCGGATGACCAGTTTGAACTCTTGGCGCTGTCCTACAAGCCAGATGGCACTGTGCTGACCAAGCGCGCTCGACAATTGCTGGCAATCGAAGCCGCGTACTGGGCGGCACGGTCGGTCCAGTGGTTGCTGATCACCCCCGACCTATTTGATGAACCCGTTGGCCTCACGCTTCGTCGTTCGGCGCCATGGGGTCTCGGTACTCCCGTCGCGGCGTCGGATATCCGTACTGCTGTCAGCGTGGCAGAGGACCTACTTGGACACTCTCTGCACTACACGTTGGAGGCGCTGGTTGACCACTTTGCCGATAGCGATTTGGCCCAGCGCGCCTTCTGGCAGGCGGTTTGGTGCGGTGCCCTGCCGCTACAACTGCGACGAGGCTGGCGACCCCACATACCACTTCAGTTGCTTGACAAGCGGGGGTTCGATGCGCAGAACCCGGTTGTGAGCAGGAGAACGGCATGGAACTGATGCACAACCAGACTTTTCGGCTGCTCGAGGACGATGCTCCCGGTTCCTATCCGGCCGGCATCTACCGGGTCATTTGCGATGACGAGATTCAAGGCAAGACCGTAGCGGCGAAGATCGATCAACCCGCGACACCGGTTGAGCGACGCGGGGGCCGCAGAAGACTCGCTGTTGGAAAACGTCCGCCCAAGAAATCCCCGCCGCCACTCGTCGGCGCGCTGCTTTGGATGGAAAGGCACGAGCTCCAGCGCATGCACGACGCCTTGCTGCTGCAAGTAGTCGCCGTCGAGCGTGAGTCGGTCTACTACAAGTTGCTCGAATCACCGGTCCACCAGGCGCTCCACCAAACTCGCGTCGCTGCCATGGCCGGTTTCCTCGATCACGGTCATCTAATCGAGAGCATTTTGGTAAATGGGGGAATCGGCGGCCTGGTACGCGAAGCAATGGAAAAGACTGGCGTGTCACGCAATTACGTCTACAAGCAGTGGTCCACGCTATGTCGGCTCGGCATCAGCGAAGTCAGCTTACGGCCTCGCCTGGATCGCTGTGGCGCCCCGGCAAGCCTCGCCCTTGTGACAACGGTGGGAGAAAGAAGGCAGGCAGGAAGACCAAGGTACAGGAGGTGGCCCGTCGTCGCGGCGTGATTCTCCCCCCATCGCAGCCCGGCATGAGTACCGACTGGCGCGTGGCGATCATGGCTGCGGATCTGCGCATCAAGACGCCCGTCAAGCCCAGCATGCCCAAACGATATCAACAGATCCTTGGTCCCAATTCGTCAAGCGATACAAGTGCCAAGACGGCCAAATGGTACCGCTCAAATTAACTAAAGGTGAGTATCCGAACTACCAACAAGTGAAACGGGTTCTGGAAGTTGACATTCCGAAACTGCAACGCCTTAGAGACAGCACGACAAGTGGTCACTTCAAGCGATCATTGCGGGGCCTCGTTGCCAGGAATTGGAAAGGCGTGCCCGGGCCAGGCCACACATGGGCGATTGACTCCACAGTGGCCGACATCTACTTGCGCTCGTCGGTCAACCGGGCGTGGATCGTGGGTCGACCCATCGTTTATGTCATCGTCGACGTCTGGTCAACCGCGGTGGTCGGGTTCTATGTGTGCCTGACTGGGCCCAGTTGGAACACCGCCAGAGTCAGTTTGTTCAACGCTGTGGCCGACCCCGACCTGGTCGGCAGCCTGTGGGGCTACGAGCCAATTCACACACTCAGTCCGGCTCCGACCATGTGTTACCAATTGATGTGCGACCGCGGTGAGTACCTGTCCAAGGCAGCCAGTGTGACAGGCCTCAAGCTTATTCCGTGTTTGTCCTACGCGCCGCCCTACCGGCCCGACCTCAAGGGACTGGTGGAGGTGCTGCATCGAATCGCGAAGGACGCGCAATTCACGTTCCAGCCCGGGGCGATGGACGCTCGCAGGGTTGAGTTCGATCTGCGCAAATCCAACCCCAACGAGTGTGTGCTGACGGTCGCCGAGTATGTTCACTACCTGCATCTCATGTTCAGCGACTACAACTTGAGGGCCGATCGGTCGCGCCGCGTCGACGCACACATGGCGGCAGCCGGTGTGTTTCCAAGCCCCGCCGGACTTTGGCGTTGGGGCCATGCGATGGGCGGTGGTGTACGCCGCTCGCTGAGTCAGTCGGACCTGATCACCTCGCTGCTGGAGGCCGACACGGCGCGCGTGGGCCGAAGCTCGGTCGTTTTCCGCGGCAACGACTACCAATCGAAGGCGGTGCAGGAACAGGAGTGGACGACGTATGCCAGGAATTTCGGCGGTGAGCAGATTCCCATCAACTGCTACCCAGGCTCGGTGAGTCGCATCTGGACTCCTCACTCCAGTACGCAGGGGCTCTTGGAACTGCAAATCTCTGATCAGACAAAGGCGTCACCCGAGTTGACGTTTGACGAACTTGCCGACGCCATCGTGTTCAGGCAGATGCAGCGTGCCGACGTTGACCATCAACGGACCGTCAAAGGTCTGGAGGCTCTACGGCGCATGGACGAGGTGAAGCGGAACGCGTCTCGTCTGACAGCTGAGGCTCTTGAACGCGCGAGTGGGGCTCGCCCAAACATGACCGAGGCCAGGATCATCGAGCTCGCCGTCGCTTCCGCGACGCCTGGTGGTGGCTCGGAAATCCGTGTCGCTGAAAGCCTACGTGACGAAGTCGAGATCGCCCATGGCGAAATGTTGGAGGCTATTTTCAAGATGGCGGACGAGGCGGGGAGTGAAGATGCCTGACACCCATGCGAACGACCCTTATCACGGCAACATCCTGACTGCAGGACTCGGACCACTGCGATCACGCCTGGAAGTGATGCAACAACTTATGGAAAGACCGAAAGTCCCGAAGTCCTTGGCCGGCATTGCGCCGCACGTAGCCCTGCACCACCTGATGTCAGTCCGGGATTTCCATATTCCCAGTATCGAGGAGTGCCGTCTACACGAGACCATTGATCTGATGATGCGTCAGAACTACCGCTATCTTGACCCTGTAAGTGCTCAAACTTGGTCCACGATTAGCGGAGAACCTTCGCGCCCGAAACGAAGGCAGGCACCGGGTTACGGCGCGGCTGTAGAGGGGATATCCGGCACGGGGAAGACTGAGGCCATCCGCCGTTGCCTCGAAAGCTACCCTTACCAAGTGGTGCATCACGAGGCTTTCCCTCGACTGCAGGGCGGTCATCGTCAGGTGGTGTGGCTGTCAGTAGAAGTACCGGCCAGCGGTCGATCTGTCGACTTAGCCGTTGCACTCATGCGAGCCTGGGACAAGGCCACCGGTGGCAGTCGTTTCGCTACCAGCATCCAAAAAGAGCGGCGCGACGGCATGAAGATGCTGGACGAGTGGCAGCAGGTTGCTTCAGCGCACTTCTTGGGCATCCTGCACCTCGATGAAATCCAGAACTTCTTCAAGCTGGCCGCCCTCAAGAAGCGTGGGAAGCGATCCGGCCTCGGTGATGCACCTGAGCTCAGCATCGTTGAAGATCAGGTGCTCAAGTGGATACTGACCTTGATCAACACCTGGCAGGTCCCGCTGCTGGTCTCGGGGACTCCCGATGGCATTGGGGCGCTCACCCGGCGCCTGAGCAACACCGAACGCATCGTGACCTCGGGGTACCACCCGTTTCACCACTTCGACAGCGCGAGCGACCCGGAATTCAGGAAGCACTTTCTGGACAAGCTAGGACCCTACCAGTATGTCTCAAAGAAGCTTCCGGTCACAGATGAGCTCGCCGTGCTAGTCATCGAACTAACCGGCGGCATCCAACGTCTCGTCATTGCATTGTGGATCGCCGCACAACGTGTCGCACTGGAGCGAAACTCCGGCGAGCTTCGCTTGGATGACTTCAAGAAGGCGGCGGCTACATTCCTCGCACCGGTCGCGCCAGCGGTGGCTGCGTTCCGAAGTAAAGATCCCGCTCGGATGTCAAAGTACGAGGACCTGCTACCGCGCGACGGCGCCTTCTGGGCTCAATTCTGGAGCTCGGTTTCACGGGTATGAACGTCTTCGGTGCAGAACTCCGGTTGCTGACCCGTATACCCAACAGGCGACTCCGAAACGGCGGCTCGCGGCGCCAGGACTTTTGACCTCCTGGCGCCACGCCGGTTCGGAGTCGCCGCCGCAATGGCCGCCAGAGCGGCGGTGAGGTTAGCCGCCGATCGCCGAACCAGATCTTCCATCTCGAACGGAGACAGACCGCCTATGGTGGCGCTTTCGGCAAGCGACTTGCTTTGGACGTAGAAGGCCTCGGCGGCCGCTCGCGGACTTCGACCATTGGGAAACCTCTGATTCAGGTTCGGCAGACCCAAGTTATTCAGCATGGCGACGGCCTGGTGCACGGGTATGGCGAGTCGTTGTGCCACCGAGGCCTGATGGCAGTTGCTTGCGACGTAGGCCTCTGCCAGTGACTGTGCATTCAAACCCGGTCGCACCAGTATCTTGCGGGTCGGGGCATCGGCGAAAACCTCGCTGGCGCCAAATAGATCATTCAATGCTTCTTCGGCCGAGTCGTACAGAACGGCCGACGCCAGTATGTAAGCAGAGACGGATGAAGCGGAAGTCCGCATATACAGGACACCGTCAATGTGATTCAGTATTTCGCCGGTAGGTTTGTTGACCAGGCCGGGGAAAACTGTGGTCAGCCAATGGCTAGGGAATGCATCGCGAATGCGGTCACTCAACAAAGACTGTTTGACACGTCCACCATGGGTCTGCAAACCGAGGTCAACGGCTCGCTTTCGCAGGGCCAGCGCCACGTATTTGACGTCCATTGGGGAGGTGCGCGCGATCAGGCCGGAGGCGATGTTCAGGAAGCGGTCAACGTGGCGGTTGCTTAGCGCATCGGCAACCCAACGCGAGGGGATTGTTTCTGCCTGCTCAAGGTACTTGGCCGGGGGTTGAAGAAAGGCCGCGTCATCGACCATGAATCGCAGCGGTGTCTCATGCTTGGGGCACCAGAGTTGCCCGGGCAACTGATGGTCGCGCCGCCAATAGCTGACGCCGTGGAACTTCACATCGGCCGACACGCAATCCTGGCAGAAATAGGCGCCGGGCCGCGCCACAACCATTCCGCTGTTGTACAACAAGGTGCGGCGCGTCACGCTCCCGTGCGGCAGATCCGGCAAGAATGATGTGATGGCACGCCTGAAAGGAATGGTCGAGTGCGCCTGAGAAAATTGCTCCAATGACTGGCCGGCCATCAGGCTTAGTGGTTCCAAGGAAGATCGCTCTCGCCTGGGAAGGTGCTCCAACTGGAGCATCCGCATCATCTCGCTGATAGCGTCCTTCTCTGTGAGGAAGCCATTGATGCGCATGACTCGCCCCAGGTAGCCCCGATCCAACTCCTCCGGCAAGGGTGTCGGTCGAGTCAACATGTTCATGCCTTGCTCCCGTTCAGTGTTGCTTTCGACGGTGCTTGCGGGTGACTGGGTCCCAACGCGGACAGGGACCGGATTACCGCGGAAAGTGCTCGAGCGTGGGTCGCCGAGCCATCCCATGTCACCGCCAGGGCGTTCACCAAGTCGTCATTGCCCTTGACCGACTCAGTGGTCACACCGCCTTCGAATCGCTCGACGTAGAGGAAAACCTCCTCAGCCAAACGGGAGGCGCGGTGCCCTCGACCTTGGAGGATTCGACTCACCTGGGACTGACTGGCCCCCAGATCTGCCGCAATCTGAGCCTGCGTGACGCCTCGCGCTTTGCAGATGTGCCGCGCGCGCTCGGTGCGGGCTTCGAGGTCCGGTCTTGACATGCATAAAGCATATCATTACGCATAAATGCATGCAACTGTGCCCATGCAGCGTTGGTCATGAGATGACGAACGACCACTACCCAAAGAGGTCTGATTCCGAGGCGTCGCCGCCACGAGACCGCAAGGCCTGTTCGATGGCGCGTCGTGTCAGGGGCAGCCGCCCCAAAGCGGTGAGCTTGGGCTTGAGTGAAGGCACGGCCTGGTAGAGCTCCCATAGTTTCAACCGTCGCGTTCCGGCTGATCGCCCCATTTCGTACACAGCCCGTCTGATCTCGGCGCTGAGCGCTTCGTCCCTGGCGTCCCACACAATCCGAGGCAGACCTGAAGTGGCCATCGCAGCGGCGCGACCGGGCTTGTGGTCGTCGAGCCACGCCCTGTCATGGCGGTACAACCAGGCGTACGCCGCCGGCTTGAGCGAACGCATGAGCTTGAGGCCAAGTTCCGCGTGGGTCCGCAACAGTTCCTCCCAGTCGGACCTGGCATCAGCGCGCGAGAGCTTCTCTCTGGCCTGACACCACGTTGCATGCAAACCGACTTCGCTCAGAAGCAGCCTGGTGATGGTGCCGACAGACACTCCCACACCCTGTGCTGCGATCGACTTGTCGACCCCCAACTTCAAATCGACGATGAGTTTTCGGCGAACCTCGTCGATCAGCTTCTTCGGACGACGGGGATTCGACAGGCCCTCCTTCGCCGCCCATGCCATGGCGGTGCCGACATCAATGCCCACCGCCATGGCGGCCCTTCGCGGTGACATCTTCTGCACCGACAGGAGATCGACGAGCTGTTGGCGTCGTGCGTCCCTGGCGCCACTGATCGACGAGTCGTCGGTTGGGGATGCCTGACGCCGCAATGGCGGATGGGTCAAGCGCTTGGTCATAGGCCGCCCAGAACACGTCAGCGGAACCAAACAACCAGTTGATCAGCACCAAGTGGCGCAGCGGGTGTGTGCCGCTTCGGGGTGGCCGCAGCAGGCGACCCAGTTGGGTGACGGCGTCATCCGGGGTCGAAGGCAGCGCGTCCAATTCCGGCACAACGCGCAAGCACCTGACGTGGTCCAGATAGCTCGCCGCAAGCGCCGGCATCCGAAGATTTCCGCCCTCGGTCAGCCACCCACGACGCGAGAGTTCAGCCCGGTAAACCTCATGCAGACGGCCGGTTTCGAGTTTTCTGGGATCGATGGGGGATACCAGATCGAGCACCAGTCGCGACAGACTGGTGAGCGCACCCAGTTCGCTCTGCACAGCGCGATTGGTTTCGGCCCTCCAGTTGAAGAAGCTGTCTTGGGCCGGTAGATTCCACTGGAAGCGCTCCACACCTGTAGCCTTGAGCGTGGACTCCCTGAGTAGTCGATCATGCTTGTGGCACGTCCACACGCCGGGGAATTGATGATCCAGATGCCAATAGGCCCAACCGAATCTGGCGCGATCCTCCTCCATACACACCTCACAGGCCTTGAGTGGGTGGTTGGCTCTGAAGCGACTGGTCAGGATGCCGAGTCGAAATTTCAGGTGCACAACGCTATTGCTGGCCATCGCGGCAATAGCGTTCTCGGTCTCGTCGGGCGAGACAAACGTCGCGTAGTAGGCAAGTAGCGTGTGCTGCTTCGAGACCTGCTCGACGCTGCCAAAACAACCCGCCGTGCGCGCGACAAACTGAGCGAGGCGACTCGGCAGGTCGTGCTGGGAGCCGGCACGTTCATGGCCAAAGAATTGCCTGCAGGTGCGTGCCGAAAGCACGTGGCCCGAGAAGTAGTGGTGACGACTGACCAGACTGAACAGGGTTTCACCGGGAAGCCATGACAAGAACGCCGGACTTCCGAGCAGATCGTCTGTGCTTTGCATGAGCGAAATGGCGCGTGTCCGCGTGGGATGGATCTGAGTGATCCCGCACAGTGTTCAGCCCTCCTCGGAGAAAGTCAATCCGAATCGCAAATCCCCGTCATGTCAATTGACGTCATTCGAGACAAAGCGGAGATTCGCTGTTGCAAATTGGACGCCAGGTAGCGGACATTCAATAATGAGAATCGGGCGACCGAAACACAGCGGTAGCCGCCGCTCAAATGGACCGGGCGATAGGCAGCTACTGATGCTTTGCCGACAAACTTAGTTCGGATGAGCTATCGAGCCCACTCGGTAAAGCGCCGCATCACCTCGTCGCGTGGCAAACGACATTTGACGTTCGACGCTATCCCGGATAGACCTTGGTGAAGGGTGCTGCGATCCACGCCAAGGTCTACAAGTTGATCAAGCAGCCAAAGAAGGCCGTAGGTCGCAGTCTTCTCCTTCTCCGCTTCTTGGCGGAGATTGCGATCTCCCGTTACCAAGGCATGGTCCTCGCGTAAAGCCAGGACCAGCGCAAAGCAGTCGGCCAGCGAAAGCACTGAGCGTCGACGTTTGATTACTTGGACGAGTTGCAGTTCGGGAGGATCTAGGGCCAGAACACCCAGTCCCAATGTCCTCAAATATGGACCGTTCGTGTCCTTGAGTTCGTCTTCGTACAGCAAGTCCGGTACTACCATGCTCAAACCACTCGCAAAAGCCGGTACCAGTAGGCCACCACGCTCTAAGTCAATGAGCACGGAGGTGTCCGAGACGAGACGGCCATGGACTACACCCCTGCACCATCAGGCGATCAAGATCGCGAACGGTCATGTGGAGCAGTTCGGCCGCCTTGGCCTCGGACAGCGCCTCCTCGGCGACGGCACGCAAGCAAAGACGCTCCATGCGTTGGGGGCGCTCCGGCGGAATGTCATTTGGCTCTTGCGAACCTTGCGAGTTCAAGCCCCGCGCGCGGATGATGCCGAACAACTTCCCGTATGCAGACTTGGACAGCACCTCAAGTTGGGAGCAGCGCACGACAAGGCAGGCAACACTGACTTTGAACAGCCTTTGAAGCTCTGCTAACTCGCCAAGCGATATGAACGTACGGTTTGCACCAAGCAATCGCTTCATCATTTCCTTGGCCATCAAGAAGGCGCCTGCGAATCGATCAGCCGCCTTCTCTTCTTCCTTGTCGCTCAGACCTACGCACTTAAGCACTAGGTGTGCAAGTTCGTGCGCAAGCGTGAACCTTTGCCGCACACCGTTGTGCTTACCATTGACGACAATCACCGGAACGCCCGGCTGGCCAGGACGTTGCACGAACGCCTTGGAACCAGACACCTCCTCTGCGAGCCCGATGGCGATAACCTTGATTCCCTTTTGTTCCATTAGCTCCGCCATCTGCGGAATGGGGTCGACGCCTAGTTGCCATAGCTCTCTCAGCTTGTCAGCCGCCAGTTCTGCATCTTCGACACGACGGATGTAGAACTCCCGCGCCCCCGGCGCTTCCTAAGCTGCGTCCAAGTCTGGCAGCAGTTCTTCGAGTTCCAAGTACCTTTCAACACGATCTAGGACCGCGGCCTCCACGGAGCGCCTCTTCCTTGGCGCCCGTGTGCGGTGCCTTGCGGAAATCAATGCCCGTCAGCTCGATCTCGCGCGTTGCCAACAGATAGTCAGGTCTTACATTCAGCGCCTTCCCGAGAGCTAACAATACCGTGGAGCTCGGCATCATCTCGTCTCGCTCGTACTTGCCAATGGCCTGGGCTGACACCAGCCCGCCGATTGCAGCTTCCAATTCCCGCAGGGAGAAGCCCTTGGCATCCCTTGCGCGCTTCAGTCGGTTGCCGATCATGTGTGTGCCTCCAGTTCAATCAATGGACCCATTTGGGTGAATGCCAACTGGTTTACAAATTGACAGGTTCTATTATTGTTTGTAAACTCGCCTTCGTCAACCTTTGGAGGACGAAATGAGTATCCGAAACAACGTTCACGTGGTTCGCAGAGGGCCCCAGTGGGGTGCGCTCAGGGAGGGAGGCGAGCGGGCAAGCGGCCTGTTTGACACCCAGGCCAAGGCGATCGATGCGGCCCGTCAGATGGCTCGGCAGAGCCAAGGTGAGTTGCTGATCCACGGGGAGAACGGGCGTATCCGCGCCAGGGACTCCTACGGCAACGATCCCTGTCCGCCCAAGGACAAGGCCTGACCCGCAACTTGTAATTTCATTGAGATAGAAAGGAGCACAAAATGAAGCCCCAATAGAAAACAGCCGAGTACGAAATCGCACTCGGCTGTAGGGTGAACGAGAGCTATGCAACTCGTCCAGGTTTGGCGACCTCGATTGTCCATAGCTATCCACCCTTCGTCAAGTGCTTTCAGCCCGCCGGCAAAGCCGGCGGACAGTTCCTGCATTTTTTTCGGAGATTCCGATGGATACCCTTGATCAAGCGGCCCCTGCGGCCAAACCCCACCCCAAGCTCCACGACATCGTCGTCAACGGCAAGCCCCGCCAGGTCGAAGGACCGCTCATTACGTATGACCAGACGGTGCGCCTGGCCTATCCTGAGGGCCCCTTCGACATCATCTACACCGTCGCGTACACGAACCCCAATGGACATGACGGTACGCTGGCGCCGGACCAGAAGACGCCTGTTCACGACGGGATGGAATTCCGTGTCCGCCGCACCAACCGTAGTTGAAACGGCGATGCAACGGCTCATCGACGACGGCTTCGAGGCCGAAGTGCACCAGCAGCATCTGCTGGTGCACTCAGTGCCCTATGTGAACGCTCAGCGAGAGGTTCAACTAGGCGTCTTGGTATGCAAGTACGCTGAAGACGCCGGAGCAATCCTCCCGCCCACCGCGCCAGGTGACGATCACCAGGTCTGGTGGGTGGGGGGATTTCCCTGCCGATCAGATGGGACTCCTCTGACGGAACTGGTCGCGGATACGCGGCCACAAGAGCTCCACGTGTTTGAGGGGTTGATCGCTCAGCACAGATTCTCCAACAAGCCAGAGGAGTTTTACAACAGCGGCTTCCCGAATCACTACGAGAAGATCACGCACTACGTGACCCTGATCGAGAGCCAAGCGAAAGCACTTGACTGTGATGCGGACGCCCGCACCCGTCGGATCATCGAGCCACGCGAGGATGAATCAGTGTTTCGCTACGCCGACACGTCGAGCGTCCGAGCTGAAATCGTTGCGACGTCGGCTCGGCTGAAGTTGCGGAAGGTCGCGATCGTCGGTCTCGGTGGCACCGGGGGATACGTGATGGACCAGGTGGCCAAGACACCGGTGTGGCAAATTGACCTGTTCGATGGCGACGTGTTCAAGCAGCACAACGCTTTCCGTGCACCTGCGGCTGCGACAAAGGAGGTCCTGCGTGAGCGGCTGAAGAAGGTGGACTATTGCGTCCGGCTCTATGATCCGATGCGTAGAGGGCTAGTCGCGCACCCCTATTACCTCGACGACAACAACGTAAGCGAGCTAGCTGGCTTTGACTTTGTGTTTGTATGCGTTGATAGCGGCCAAGCGCGGAAAACGGTGGGTGAGTATTTGGCGGATCAGGGCATCCCTTTCATCGACGTCGGTATGGACGTCGTGATGGACCCCCAGACGCTTGAGCTCGATGGCACCTGCCGTGTGACGACCATCATTCGCGGCGCGAATGAACACCTTGCGCGGTCAATTCCGATGGATGCCGACGATGGTGAGGCTCTCTATCGGCAGAATATCCAGGTCGCCGATTTGAACGCCTTGAATGCCCAACTCGCCGTGATCAAGTGGAAGCAGCTTTTTGGCTTCTACGAAGACGTCGCGCATTCGCATCACACCGCATACACCGTTGCCACGCAGTCCCTTACGCGCGGAGAGACCAACAAAGAGGTCTCCAAGTGAAAGTGGCTAAGCTCAGGCCGAGCTTTGTCGAGTCCATCCCAGACGCGCTTGAGGAAGGGGTGCTGTATGTCAGCGTTCGCTACAAGACCTGCTCGCACAAGTGCTGCTGTGGATGTGGTGAAGAGGTGGTAACGCCTTTGTCACCCGCAGAATGGAAACTTACGCGTCAAGGGGATATGGTGTCGTTGTGGCCATCGATCGGCAACTGGGACTATGCGTGCCGATCTCACTACGTCATCGAACGCAATCAGGTAAGGTGGGCCGAACCTATGAGCGCTAGGCAGATCGCAAGCGTACAGCGGCGAGATGCCGCTGACCTAGATCGAATGGTATCGCTGAGGAATGCGGCCAAGGGTGCCGCTGATCCTGTCACGCAGAACAAGACCTCTCAACCTGCTGATTGGTGGCAACGCCTGCTGAGATGGATATTTGGCGGCGGCGACACATAGGCTGCTGAGTACTGAGTGCAGCTGTAACGACGAACCATTCACTTTTTACCGTATCTGGGTAGTGACGGTGCGGCCGCTGGTAAGGCATTAGCAGCACTAGGCTGAAAGCCGTCACTCTTGAACCCCCCCCGTGCTGAGTGGCGGCAATGAGCCTGACGCCGTAATGCAGGCCCTAGCAAGCAGAACAATCAGTGGCACAAAACTTATGTGCCTAGAGCGGTCATTCGCGAACGGCAGCAACTGGCCCTATGCGGAAGTAGCGCCCTGAAGTGCCCATGTACGCAGCAACGCGGGTCCACGATTCATCCGCGCACAGGGTGCCAGCGGCGTCTATCAGCTTGGTAACAGGCGCTACGCCGGCAGAGTTCGTGAGCGTTGTTTACGACTTCAGGAATGCGTCTCAGAAATCCATCGGCCCGCCAACCCGCATGGATGCTAGAGCCGTGTTTACGGCTTTAATAGCGTGTTTACGACTTTAATTGGCGGGAATATGGGAGTAGGCTCAGGAGCAACCGTCATTCGACGGTCACACTCTTTGCAAGATTGCGCGGTTTGTCCACATCCGTGCCCTTGGCGCAGGCCGTGTGATAGGCCAGTAGCTGCAAGGGCACCACGTGCAGCAGCGGCGACAGGGCGCCGTAGTGCTCGGGCATGCGAATGACGTGCAGGCCTTCGCCGCTTTCGATCTTGGTGTCAGCATCGGCCAGAACATACAACACGCCCCGCGCGCACGCACTTCGTGCATGTTGCTCTTGAGCTTTTCCAGCAGCGCGTCGTTGGGCGCCACGGTCACCACCGGCATGGCGCTGGTGACCAGGGCCAGCGGCCCGTGTTTGAGTTCGCCCGCCGGGTAGGCCTCGGCGTGGATGTAGCTGATTTCCTTGAGCTTGAGCGCGCCTTCCAGGGCAATCGGATAGTGCAAGCCACGGCCCAGGAACAGCGCGTTTTCCATGCGCGCGAAGTCATCGGCCCAGCTGATGATTTGCGGCTCCAGTGCCAGCACGCTTTGCAGCGCGGCGGGCAAGTGGCGCATGGCCTTGAGGTGCTCGGCCTCCTGCTCTTGCGTCAACCGGCCCTTGGCCTGCGCCAGTGCCAGCGTCAGCAAGAACAGCCCCACCAGTTGCGTGGTGAAGGCCTTGGTGGAGGCCACGCCGATCTCGGGGCCGGCGCGGGTGATGTGGGCCAGCTTGCACTCTCGCACCATGGCGCTGGTCGCGACGTTGCAGATGGTCAGGGTGTGGCTCATGCCCAGGCCTTGCGCGTGGCGCAGGGCGGCCAGCGTGTCGGCCGTTTCGCCCGACGCTGCGTGATGGTGACCACCAGGGTTTTGGGTTTGGGCACCGAGTCGCGGTAACGGTACTCGCTGGCCACCTTCCACCTGGGTCGGGATCTTGGCGATGCTCTCCAGCCAATACTTGGCAGTGCAGCCGCTGTAGTAGCTGGTGCCGCAGGTGGGATCAGCACCGAGTCGATCTCGGCGAAGGTGCGGTGCGCGGTGTCGCCCGGCGTGCCGGGGCGTGGCGTGGTCAAACAGCTCGGGCACGATGGCCGCTACGCCTTCGAGCGAGTCCGCAATGGCGCGCGGCTGCTCGAAAATTTCTTTCTGCATGTAGTGGCGGTACTGGCCCAACTCGGCCCGCGCCGCTGTGCGCCTGCACGGTCTTGACCGGGCGCTGCGCCGGGGCAAGCGGGCGAAAGGCTTGTCCACACCCAGAACTTGCCCAGTTGCACGTCGACCAGATCGCCTTCTTCCAGGTAAACGATCTGGTCGGTCACACCAGCCAGCGCCATCGCGTCGCTGGCCAGAAAGTGTTCGCCCCCGTCTTTGCCCACGCCCAGAATTAGCGGCGAGCCGGCGCGCGCGCCAATCAGGCGATGCGGCTCGTCCTTGCAGAACACCGCGATGGCGTAGGCGCCGTGCAAATGGCCCAGTGAGGCCTTGACGGCTTCGAGCAAATCGCCGTTGTAGTGGCTGTCCACCGATCGCATGACTTCTTCGGTGTCGGTCTGGCTGGCAAACACATAGCCCTTGGCTTGAAGCCGGGAACGCAGCGCATCATGGTTTTCGATGATGCCGTTGTGTACCAGGGCGATGCGGCCGGGCCGCTCAGCCGCATCCGCGCTACCGGCCTGAGGACCGTGGCTGAAGTGCGGGTGGGCGTTGTGCACCGCCGGCGCGCCGTGGGTCGCCCAGCGCGTGTGGGCGATGCCGGTGGTGCCCTCCCAGCCTGCCGGTGGCTACCTGCTCTGCCAGCTCGGCCACGCGTGAGGTGCGGTGCGCGCGCGGCTCAAACCCGCCGGGTGAGACGGGTTGGCGCCGTCGGATCAACGGCCACGCCACAGGAGTCGTAGCCACGGTACTCCCGGCGCTGCAGGCCCTGGACCGGGATAGGAACAATGTTGCGGGTAGAAACCGCGCCGACGATGCCGCACATAGATGTCTCCTAATCAATTGAGGACGGAGCTAAAGGTCTCTCCGCAAAGCTCTTAGTTAAGTTGAGGACCGAATCGTAGGAGGAGCAGCATGAAAAATGGGATCGTAATAACAACGTATTTGAAAGATAATTCCATCCATTGCTAATCATGCACGATTACTTCAATTAGTACTGACTTATGGAACAAATCACGATTGACGCGGTAGACATCCGGATTCTTGACGCCCTGCAACATGACGCCTCCGCAAG
>JADKDJ010000014.1 GCA_016718405.1 Candidatus Rhodoferax odensensis | reverse complement strand
CTTGGGTTGCTGTCGTCGAAGGTGGCATGAAACAGGTCAAGCCTTGCGCAGGTCGGCGCCGGTGAGGTCGGCGCCGGTGGAGGGCCCACTTGGCATTGCTGCCAGCGAAAGTCAGGCCCGCGAGCTTGGCCTTGCGCAGGTTGGTGCTTTCCAGTTTGGCGCCACCGAAGCGCGCGCTGCTGAGGTCTTTGCCAAGCCAGGTTCTTGCGGGAGAGTCGCAGTGCGACAGATCGGTGGTCAGCTTGGGGTGCGTTGCAGTTTCCGGTGGATGATCAGCGGCCGCGCAGTCCAATGCAAATAGCAGGGCAGCGCCAAGGCCCATGTCGAGAACGAAGTCATGCCGATACCCTTTCCTTGCCAACCACGTGGGTGCATTTCCTAGGCGCCAGGTTGCCGTCAGTGAGGCGCAAGCTGGGAAGTGATGTGGGCTTGCCACACCCGCCTCGTCAATCCGACCGTTACCCGACCATCGGCCCAGCGCACCACCGGTCGTGTGATCCCGCTGGCGTGGCTCAGCATCAGGGGCCGGGCGCTGGCGTCGTCCACCACCGCCGCCCGGCGGTGTCGCTGAGTTGCCGCGGGTGGTGCCACGCGTGTTGAGCAGACGCTCCGGCCCAAGGCCGCCAGCCGTGTGTCAGCCGGTCTTGGTGCACGCCGAGTTTTTTTTTTTGAAATCGTGAAAGCCGTGGGCGATGCCGTGGGCCGGCCAGGGCGCGCGCGCGCCTTCTTCGACGTTGTCGCAAGGCAATGCCGTAGACGGTGATGCAGGAGGTTTTCATGCCTTTCGATTCTGCACGGCGGGCGCGCGTGATTCCGCAGCTTACCAGGGGCTAGCACAGACCGGTGATGCGGCCATCATCGTCAATATCCATGCGCATGGAGGTTACCTCGGCGTAGCCCTGGCACCGTCGGCACGTCGCCGCAAATCATCCCCACGAACTCGGCCCCCGCCGCGCAGGCTGCTTCGCGGATGATGACCATGTGGCCGCTGGGCGCGCCGCGCAACTGCGGGTCGGTGGAGAACGAGTATTGCGTCTTGTCCACGCAAACGGGATAGTGGCCGTGGCCGTCGGCTTGCAGTTGCGCAATCTTGGCGCACGGCGGTGTTGGCGAGAGGCTCGGACGCGCCGTAAATCTGCTGCTGCGCCACGGTTCGCATCTTGTCCCATAGCGTTTGCTCATCGGCATAGACAAAGCGCATGTCGGCCGTGCCCGCTTCGACCAACTGCACCACGGCGTGCGCCAGCTCTGCGCACCGGCCGAGCCAGCCGCCCAATGCCGCGCCACCACCACGGGGCACGCCCGGCGAGCCATGTTTCGGCACCACCGCCAACTCGTCGTCGGTGTCGGACTCATAGGCATTGATGGCCACCACGCAGGGCAGGCCGTAGTGGTTGCGCAAGTTGTCACGTGGCGCTCCAGAGTTGACGATGCCACGCTCCACCGCATCGGGCTGGGCCAGGTCGTACTGCTCGGGCGTTGCGCCGCCGTGGTGGCGCAGCGCGCGCAGCGTGGCCACCACCACGGCGGCGTCAGGCCGCAGGCCCGACTTGCGGCAATTTCTGATGTCGATGAACTTCTCGCGCCAGGTCGGCGCCAGTAAGCCTCGGTCACCACATACTCGCCCAGCAGGCGCGGCGCGCTGGCCATGACGGTGTTGCAGCCATGGGCGATGTTGGCAAACGGTCCACCATGCACCAGCGCCAGGTTGTTCTCCAGCGTCTGCACCGGGTTGGGCTTGATGGCGTCCTTGAGCAGCGCCTGGCCATGGCGCCATGGGCAGCAGATCGATCGCGCGCACCGGCTGCATGCTGCGGGTGCAGCCTGCGATGATATGGCCCAGCCGTGCCTGAGGTCCTGGCGCGAGGTGGCCAGGCAAAGATGGCCATCACCTCCGAGGCGGCCACGATGTCAAAGCCGTCCTCGCGCGGGAAACCGTTTAGCGCCGCCCAGGCCTGATGACGGTGCTGCGCATGGCGCGGTCGTTCATGTCCATGACGCGGCGCCAAACGATGCGCCGCCGGGTCCAGCGCCAGGGCGTTGCCGTGGTGGATGTGGTTGTCGATCAAGGCGCCCGGCGGGTTGTGCGCCAGCGATGGCGTAAAAGTCGCCGGTGAAATGCAGGTTGATGTCCTCCATCGGCACCACCTGGGCGAAACCGCCGCCTGCGGCGCCGCCCTTCATGCCAAACACCGGCCCCAGCGAGGGTTCGCGCAGCGCTATGACGGTGCGCTTGCCAAGGCGGTTGAGCGCGTCGCCCAGCCCAACCGTGGTGGTGGTCTTGCCCTCGCCCGCGGGTGTGGGGCTGATGGCGGTGACCAGCACCAGCTTGCCATCGGGTCGGCCAGCCAAGGCTCTCCATCCACTTCAGGTCCAGCTTGGCCTTGTAGGCGCCATAGGGCTCCAGGGCCTGCGCGGGATGCCAGCGCTCGTGTGCCAGTTCCACAATGGGCCGCATCGTGGCGGCTTGTGCGATTTCGATGTCAGTGCGTGCCACGGTGCTTTCGGTCGTAACAAGGAATATCCCGATTCTGTCGCATCTGGGCCCGGCCCAGGGTGCGTGTCTGTCGGCGGGCTTCGCCGTGGGGTCGGTGCCACCCGCAGGTGTCAGGGCGCGCCTACAATTTGGACCTCCTATCGCACGCCACGGGGCCACCATGAAGAATCTGATGCTCGCGTTTGTATTGTCGGCACTGGTTGTACCGGCCTAGGGCCGGGAAGTCCTGCGACGAACTCAGGACCGAGATCGCCGCCCGGCTGGAGGCCAAAGGCGTCGGGCGCAACTCGCCATCGTTGCGAGCGACGCGGTCAAGGAGCAAAAGGTCGTGGGCAGTTGCGAGAGGCGGAACCAAGAAGATCACCTACAAGAAGGCGTGATCGCTTTGTCGCCAGTCAACCGCGCTCTGCTCTGTTTGCTGACCTGCGTGTCGCTCCGGCGACCAGGGCCACCTGAACTGCCAGCACAGCGCCTGGCGCCGGGCGGCGGCGCGGATCGCCTGGGTGAGTCACCCAGCGCGCCCAGGGTCAGCTTCAACGGCGTGCCGGTGCTGGTGCTGCGGGATGGCAGCAGTGGCAGGCCGTGGTCGGGCTGGGGTTGAGCCAGGCGCCTGGCAAAGCGCGAGCCTGGTGGTGCGCCGCCCAGGCGAGGCCGAGACGCAAGTGGCGTTTTTGAGGTCAAACCTCGGGCTTATGCCGAACAACGGCTGACCGTTGCGCCGGGTCACGTCGATCTGTCCAAAGCCGATCTGGCGCGCCGCCATGAGCGCGAACGCACCCACCTTGCGACGGTGATGGCCAGTTGGAGCGATGGCGTGCCGACCACGCTGCGCCTGCAGCAGCCCACAGCGGGCACGCGGGTCGAGCTCGTTTGGCCTGCGCCGCGTCTTCAATGGCCAGTCGCGCAACCCCCACAGCGGCATGGACATCGCAGCTGCGCAAGGTATGCCGGTGGTTGCCGCTGCGGCGGGCCGGGTGGTCGACACTGGCGACTATTTTTTCAATGGCAACACGGTCTGGCTCGACCATGGCTCCGGGCTGCTGACGCTGTATTGCCATCTCGGCCATCCCGGTCAAGCCGGGCGACGGGTGCAAGCCGGCGCGACCCTTGGGCCGTGTCGGCGCCACCGGCCGCGTGACCAGGCCACGCCTGCATTGGTCAGTCAGCCTGAACCGCGCCATGGTGGACCCGGCGCTGTTTCTGGCGCCGTCGGCAGCGGCGACCTCAACGCAGCTAAGCCAGGCTCAGCCTGCAGCGCTTCGCGCCAGCAGCCAGTCGGCCAACGCCTCGGCGGCGATTGGCCGCGCGAAGTGATAGCCCTGTGCCTCGTGGCAGTGGTACAGGCTCAGGAAGCTCGCGGCGTCGGCGCTCTCGACTCCCTCGGCGATCACCTTGAGCTTGAGGCTGCGCGCCATGCTGATGATGGCGCGCACAATGGCGGCGTCGTCCGGGTCGCTCACAATGTCGCGCACGAAGGACTGGTCGATCTTGAGCTTGTCCACGGCAAAGCGCCGAGGAGGGCCAAGCTGGAGTAGCCGGTCCCGAAGTCGTCGATGGATAGGCACACCCCAGCGCCTTGAGGTGGCGCAGTCTCGAGCACGTGCTCGACATCGTCAATCAGCAGCGTCTCGGTCGGCTCCAGCTCCAGTCGCTGGCTCCAGCCCTGACCCGATTAGCGCCTTGCGTCACGCTGCGCTGCAAGTCGCCGCGACGGAACTGCATCGCCGAGAGGTTGACCGCAACCGTCAGCTCAGGGCAGGCCCGCCCGTTGCCAGCGCATGGCCTGGTGGCGCCTCGCGCAGCACCCATTCCCCGATCGGGACGATTAATCCGCTTTCAGCGGCGGGAACAAAGCACCCTGGCGCCAGCAGCTCGCCCGAGCCACGCTGCCAGCGCAAAAGGCCTCGACGCCAACCACACGCCCGTTGACCAGTCGACTTGAGGCTGGTAGTGCAGCACGAACTCCTGGTTGGCCAGCGCGCGATGAAGGGCAGTGCGCGGCTGCAGGTTCTCCAGCGCCTGGGCGTTCATCTCGGCGGTGTAGAAACGGTGGATTTTGCGCCCGGCCGCCTTGGCCTGCGGTACATCGCGGTATCGGCGCTGCAACAGGGCATCAAAAGTCTGCCCGTCATCGGGCCACACCGCCACACCCATCGACAGGCTGGCGGCGAGCTCGTGTCCCTCGATCTGGAACGGTGCCGCCAGTTTGTCCAGTACCTTGGTGGCAACGTGGCTGACGGTGTCGAGGTTGTCAATATCGGTCAAGGCCAACAGAAACTCGTCACCGCCCTGGCGGCTGATGGTGTCGGTGTCGCGCACGCACTCGCGCAGGCGCTGCGCCACTTGTTGCAGCAACTGGTCGCCCACCGGGTGGCCCAGTGTTCGTTAATGGTCTTGAAGTGATCCAGGTCCACGTAGAGCAGCGCCACCTTGCCACTGCTGCGTTCGGCCCAGGCGGTGGCCAGGCTGAAACGGTCGCGAAACAGCACCCGATTGGGCAGACTGGTCAGTGGGTCGTGGTGCGCCAAAAACTCAATGCGCGCCTCGGTCTCCTTGCGTTCGGTGACATCTTGCACATACGACAGGATGTGCTCGACACCGTCGATGGTAATGATTTCGCAGGAAAACATTGCCTGGCGCACGCGCCCGCTCTTGTCATTCAGAGGCGTTTCGTAGCCGACCAAGGTACCCGTCTTCTGCAATTCGTGAATCCAGGCTTGGCGCGCCTCCGCGTTTGGCCAAAAGCCGAGTTCAAGCGCGCTATGGCCAACCATCTCCTCTCGGCTCCAGCCGAAGAACCGCTCGTAGCCGGTGTTGGCTTCGATGAAGACACCGTCGGCCAGGCGCGCAATCGAGGCCGCCAGCGGACTGGCCCGAAACGCCACCTTGAATTGCTCTTCGGACTGGCGCAGCACCGTCGCGTCCTGCATCGCGCCCGACACGCTCAGCGGCACGCCCTGCGCGTTTCGGAGTCACGTGGCCAGTCGCGCGGCCAACGCGGGCGCTGCCATCGGCGCGGTGAAACCGGAACTCGGCCAGTAGTCCGAGCCCTGTTCGAGCGCGCTTTGCACTGCCGCTTGCACCATGGCGCGGTCTTGCGGGTCGATGTGCTGGGCGAACAACTCCGAACGAAGGCGTCACCGCGCCCGGCTCGTAGCCAAAGCAGTGGTAGGTCTCCTCGCTCCAATGCAATGCGCCGTTGGTGATGTTCCAGTCCCAATGGCCGACCTGGGCTAGCCGCGCGGCCTCCCTCATGCCGCGCTTGCTCTCCGTGAGGTCGGTGATATCGTGAAAGATCTCGAACTTGCTGACCGTACCGTCGGGGTTGTGAAACGGCATGTCGAACAGATCGAAGGTACGGCCCTTCGGCGACGTCCACTCCCAGTGCACGGACTGACCCGCCAGCACCTGCGGGTTCTTGCACCAGGTGCAGGGATCGGTGCGGTCGTGAAAATACTCGAAACACTTGCGCGCGTTGACGGGGCCAAACTCGCGTTCCAGCGCCGGGTTGAGGTACTCGATCTCATGCTCGGGGCTGACGATAGACCCGTCGGGCAGCGCGTCCAGAATGCCCAGCAAGCGCGTGCGCTCGGTCGCCAGGTGTTCCGCCAGGGTCTGAATGCGTTTGACCTCGCTGATGTCGGTCCAGGTCAGCACTACGCCGTGGCCACCTGGCGATCCTCGGTGTACGGCAACATGCGCTCGAACACCAGCGGCCGTCGCTCAGCTGGGCTTCGCGTTCGATGCGCGCGCCGGTGTTCAGACAGCGCTGCAAGTCGGCGTGGAAGGTACTCTGCGAGCCAAGCCGGTAGCTGATGTCGCTGACGGGGCGGCCCCGGTCAGCCGGGCGCAGTGCCAGAAAATCCTCCACCGCCGGGCTGAAGCGCCGTAGCCGCAAATCCGCATCCAAGAACACGGTGCCGATTTCGGTGCTGGCCAACAATCGGTCATAGTCCTGGTTCAGGGCAGCGAGCTCGTTGTTTTTGGTCTCGAGTTCACGGTTGAGCGTGTACAGGTCCTCGTTGACCGACTTGAGCTCTTCGTTGGTGCTTTGCAACTCCTCGTTGGAGGCGATCAGTTCCTCGTTGGACAAGTCCACCCGCTCGTGGCTGGCCTGCAGCTCCAGCACCATTTCGTGCAAGCGCTCGCGGGTCGCCAGCAACCGCCGCCAGCACTTCAGGCGCTGGCCGCTGACGGCGGGCAGCGGCTGCGCGTTCGGGTTGGGCACGACCTGGGCGCCCAGCGTTTGCGGCTCGGCGGCACGCAGCACGATGCCGGTTTGTTTGCGAAACAGCTTGTTGGAGCGGTCCACCGGCGAGAACGCACGGGCCTCGAATTCACCCACGGTTTCGCTCGCGCCCAGCAGCAACAGCCCATGGGGTTTGAGCGAAAAATGCAGTTGCGACAGCGCTTTGAGCTGAGCCGCCGGCTTGAGGTAGATCAGCAGGTTGCGGCACACGGCCAGGTCAATGCGGGTAAACGGCGGGTCGCTCAACAGGTTGTGCCGCGTAAACACCACGTGGCGGCGCAGCGTGGCGTCGACCCGGGCGCCACCCTGCGGATCGCGCTGAAAGTAACGCCGCAGCAAGGCCTCGGGCACCGCCGCCAGCGCCTGCGCGCTGTAGCTGCCGCGCGAAGCGTGGGTCAGAGCGTCGGCGGCCAAATCGGTGGCAAACACCTTGACGTTGCCATGAAAACCCATGCGCGAGCCGCCTCCAGGGCCAGCATCGCCAGCGAGTAGGCCTCTTCGCCGTTGGCGCAAGCGGCCGACCAGATGCGCAGCTCGTCGCTGGCGTCGCGCCCGCGCAGCAGGTCGGGAAGCACCTCGTCGGCCAACTGCGTGAACACGGCGGCATCGCGGAAGAACTCGGTCACGTTGACCAGCAAGTCGCTGCACAGCGTGCGGCACTCCTGCTCATCGTCGGTGATGCGCTGCAGGTAGGCTTGGGCACTGTTGACTTCGCTGCGGGCCATGCGTTGACGAATGCGGCGCGACAGCGTGCTGGTCTTGTAGCCGCTGAAGTCGACCGCGCAGCGTCGGCCAGCACCTCAAGCATGGCCGCGAGTTCAGTCAGCGGATCGTTGCCGTCCTCGCTCCATTGGCTGGAGTCGCTGCAGGCGTCGGCGAGTGGGTCCATGGGGACTCTTGCGGCGCCAGGGTGACGCGGTCAGCGCGCTTTGGGCTCGGGGTTTTCATGATGTCAGAATCGGTGCATGAACGAGACCAAGGCACCCGACCCGCGTCGCGCGCAACCGCGCAACCCGCTGCATGGCCTGACGTTGGAAGTGATTCTGACCCGATTGGTCGAGCACTATGGCTGGCCGGGCCTGGCCGAGCGCATCGCGGTGCGTTGTTTTGCCAGCGAACCCAGCATCGGCTCCAGGGTGAAGTTCCTGCGCAAGACGCCCTGGGCGCGCGAGAAAGTTGAGAGTTTGTACCTGTTCATGTTGCGCGATGCGCCGCCATGGCTTGCCGGGCAGTGGTGCCGACGCTGACGATGAGCCTTGAGCGACCGGGTGCACTGGGTAGGGGGATCTCAGGCCACCGAACCGACGCTGAAGTTGCCAGGCTGGTAGCGCTCCACACCCAGCCCTTGCAGGCTGATGTCGGGCTGGCGTCCCGACATCAAGTCGGCCATGACCCGCCCGGTGCCGGCGGCCATGGTCCAGCCCAGATGCCGTGGCCGGTAGCCCGGTACAGGCCCTTGATCGGGTGGCGCCAACGATCGGGGTGCCGTCGGTGTCATCGGCCGCAGGCCGCACCAGAACTCCGCCTGTGACACATTGCCGCCGCTGGGGAACAAATCGGTCACCACATGGTTGAGCGTGGCACGGCGCGCCTCGCGCAGCTTCAGGCTAAAGCCCGCCAGCTCGGCGGTGCCACCACGCGAATGCGGCCCCCAAGCGGGTTACCGCCACTTTGTGGTCTCGTCCATGATGGTGGACTCAGGCGCGCCAGCGGGTCGGTGATGGGCAAGGTCAGCGAGTAACCCTTGACCGGGTAGACCGGTAAATGCAGGCCCAGCGGACGCACCATCTGTGGCGTGTAGCTGCCCAGTGCCACCAGGGTGGCGTCGGCTTGCAGAGACCGGTGGCTGTGCGCACGCCGGTGTTCTGGCCCGCGCGGTGTTCGATCGCTTCGATGTGCGTGTCGAACTGGAAGACCACGCCCAGCGCCTGCGCCATCCTGGCCAGGTTCTGCGTGAACAGGTGGCAGTCGCCAGTCTCATCGCCGGGCAGGCGCAGGGCGCCGACAAATTTCTCTTGCACCTTGGCCAAGGCGGCTCGTGGCGGCAGTAGCCGGCGCGGTCCAGCACCTCAAAGGGCACGCCGTACTGTTTGAGGATCTCCACGTCCTTGCCAATGCCGTCGAGCTGTTTTGGGTGCGGAACAGTTGCACAGTGCCTTGCATGCGCTGCTCGTACTCGATACCCGTGTCGGCGCGCAGCGCCTGAGGCAGTCGCGGCTGTACTCGGCCAGGCGCACCATGCGGCCCTTGTTGATGCGGTAACGTGCCTCGGTGCAGTTGCGCAGCATCGCCGCGCCCCAGCGCCACATGGCGGGCTCCAGCATCGGCCAGATGACCAGGGGCTGTGGTGCATCAGCATCCACTTGACCGCCTTGAGGGGAATGCCCGGCCCGGCCCACGGCGCCGAATAGCCGGGTGAGACTTCGCCCGCATTGGCAAAGCTGGTCTCCAGCGCGGCGCCAGGTTGGCGCTCGATCACCGTGACGCTGTGGCCGGCACGCGCCAGGTAGTAGGCACAGGTGGTGCCGATGACGCCGCTGCCAAGTATGAGTACGTTCATGAATGTGCCTTTTGGGGTCGTGCGTTCGGGTCGGGGCTTGCGCATTATGGTGTGAGTGGACTTCGATCACCCGGCGCGTCAGGTGACCGGTGTGCGAATGAACGGCGGCTTCCAGAAAGGGCTGGCGCGGGGTGCTGGCCATCAACCTTGCCTTAGGGTAGATTAGGGATTAAGGTCTCTCAATGATCGTTTCTCACCCGTCCCCATTCTCAGCTCGACGCCCTCAGACGGGCTAGGAGAAAACATGAGCACCCCAGCCAAGAAGCCCAGCGCGGTCAAAACACGTGTCACCCCTGTTGCGACAGCCAAGCGTGGCGCCACCGCGCCAGCCAGGGCAGCGGTCAAGCCGGCGGCGAAGACGGTTGCCAGGGTTGCCACCAAGGCGGATGCCAGGACGCCCGAACCGTCGCTGCGTTTCTACCATTCCAGGGCCCTGCGCGCGAAGACCAATGCGGTGCTGGATGCCATCGAGGCCGCCCCGGGTCATCCCAAGCATGGCGATGCCGTTTCCCAACTGGTGACCGAGCTCATCGAGGCTGGCATGGACTACTATTTTCTGCGGGCACTCAAGCTGGCGGACGTCGGTTTCGTGACCGAGCAGTCGGCCCGAGTGGGCGTGTCTGGCGCAGTCAGGCTGATCAGCTCGATCAGCGCGAAGTTCATCGGTCGCATGGACCGAACCCAACTCCTGGTCGTGGTCAAGCACATTCGCTCGCTGGCCTAAGCCTCTCGCCGTCCTCTGTGCGCCGTGGTGCTGCACAATGCGCGCATGAACGCACAGACCCTCACCGCCAACGCATCTGGCGTTCGCCCCATCGCGCTGGTCACCGGTGCCTCGTCGGGCATCGGCGAGGCTCTGACGCACTGCTTCGCGCAAGCCGGGCACGACCTGGTGTTGGTGGCCCGTAGCGCTGACAAATTGCGGACCTTGGCGGCTCAGTTGAAGGCGCGATACCAGGTCGCCACCTTGGTGATGCCGACTGATCTGGCCAGCCCCGAGGCCGCACAGCGCCTGGCCAATAGTCTCCAGCGCCGCAACAAAGTGCCGGACGTGCTGGTCAACTGCGCCGGCGTGCTGGAGCAGGGGCCATTTGTGCATATGCGTGCGGCCAACCACCAGGCCATGATTGACCTGAACATCTCGGCTTTGACGGCCATGCTGTCGCACCTGCTGCCCATCATGGTGGCGCGCGGCTCCGGTCGCGTGCTTAACGTGGCGTCGATCGCCGCGTTTCAACCGGTTCCCGCCCTGGCTACTTATGCCGCCAGCAAAGCCTATGTGTTGTCCCTGACCGAGTCCCTGTCGGAGGAGCTGCGCGACTCCGGGGTCAGCGTCACGGCCTTGTGTCCGGGCATCACCGCCACGCAGATGCTCAGCAGCGCCACGCAGGCCAACCAGCAGTTGAACAAGTTGCCGGACTTCCTGATTGGCAAGGTCGACGACGTCGCGCGCCAGGGTTTCGAGGCCTGCATGGCGGGCGATGCCATTTGTGTGCCCGGATTGATCAATCGCACGGCGATGCTGGCCTCGCGGGGCACGCCAAAGTGGTTGTTGCGCCGGGTTGGTGGTTTGCTGTCGCGCGCGACATCGTGAGCGGGACCACCCGCGCCAGAACACGTCGCTACGCGGTGGTGTTGTATGGCGCCACCGGTTTTGTCGGGCGCCAGACCGTGGCCTACTTCGCGGCGCACCCCGAGCTGGCGTCGAGTGGCCAGCGCTGGGCGCTGGCCGGGCGCAATGCCGACAAGCTGGAACAAGTCAGGTCCGCCTGTGGGGTCGAGCGCCAAACGGACATCCTCATTGCGGGCGCCGACGACCGTGCCGCGCTCGACGTCCTGGCGCGCTCAACTGCTGTAGTGCTGAGCACCGCCGGACCGTTCGACCTGTATGGCAGCGCGCTGGTGGCTGCGTGTGTCCAACACGGCACCCACTACGTCGACATCACGGGCGAGACGCCTTGGGTGCAGCGGCTGATTGCGCGTCACCATGCCACGGCGGCCGGCACCGGCACCCGCATTGTCCCGTTTTGTGGCTTCGACTCGGTCCCCTCGGACCTGGGCGCCTGGTTGCTGATGCAGGCCATGCAGCAACGCCACGGCGAGCCCTGCGTGGACGTCAAGGCGGCGTTCACGGTGCGCGGCGGTTTGAATGGCGGCACCATGGCCTCGATGCTCAACATCCTGGGCAGCGCACAAGCTGCCGCCTTTGACGATCCCTTCCTGCTGAGCCCAACGGCCGGCCGTCCGACCGATGTCAGTCGCCACGCCGACCCGGTACGGCCGCGTCGGGACGCCGATTTCAAGGCTTGGCTGGCGCCGTTCTTTATGGGTCCGATCAACACCCGGGTGGTGCGCCGCAGTGCCGCCTTGTTGGGTTACGGCGAATCCTTCCACTACCAGGAATACTTGCGCCTGGGGGAGGGTCCGCTGGCGGCAGCGGCAGCGGCGTCTTTGAGTCTGAGCATGGGTCTGGGCCAACGCGCACTGGCCTGGTCTGGCGTGCGCACGCTGGCGGCGTCGCTGGCGCCCAAGCCAGGTGAAGGCCCGTCCGAGGCCGCCATGAATGGCGGCTCATTCGGTTGCGAGTTGGTCGGCACCAGTGCAAGTGGGCGGCAACTGCGCGCTCGCATTGCCGACCAGGGTGACCCCGGTAACCGCGCCACCACCAAAATGGTGTGCGAGTCGGCGCTGTGCCTGGCGCTGGAGCCGTCAGCGCTGCCTGGAGAGCCGGGTTTCGGTGGTGTCTTGACGCCGGCCAGCGCCTTCGGAGCCGTGCTGGTTGAGCGCTTGCGTCGGGCCGGCATGACCCTGGTGGTGGATCGGTAAACGCGCGAAGGCGCTGCCCCGGCGAGCGCTTCACAGCCTCATGCCAAGCTCAGCCTTGATTCATGAATGCCATGTACAACTCGCGCGCTCGGGTGGCGACAGGGCCAACCGCTAGGTTTCGGTCCATGTAACGAATGCAGGGCGTTACCTTGCCGTAGTTGCCGGTGTTGAAGATCTCTTTGGCGTCGAGCAACTCTTGCGGCTTGACCGTACGCTCGACCACCTTGATGCCATCGCTGGCCAGCAGTTGAATCACCCGCGCCCGGGTAATGCCCGACAGGAAGGTGCCGTTGGGTACCGGTGTCACGACCTCGCCCGCGTGGGTGACCAGGAAAATGTTGGCGGTAGCGAACTCGGCGACGTTGCCATCGGGGTCGCACATCACGGCGTTGTCAAAACCCTTTGCGCCGGCTTCGCGGATGGCGCGCGAGCTGTTGGCATACAGGCAAGAGGCCTTGGCATCGGTCGGTGCAAAGCGCGCGTCGGGGCGGCGCAGCTCGGTGGTGCAGGCGGAGAAGCCGCTCATGCCAGGCAGCGCGGCGTCGAATAGGGTCAAGGCGAAGCCAGACTTTTCGGGCACCGGCACCAGCAATCCATCGGTGCCAAACACCAATGGACGGATGTACAGCTCGGCGTTGGGCGGGAACTTCCGGATGCCTTCCAAAACCAACGCCGCCATGTCATCGACAGACAAGGGGCAGATCAGACCGAGGCTGTTGGCCGAATTGACCACACGCTGCAAGTGCAGGTGCAAGTCCGGCGTTTTGCCGGCGATGGAACGCGCGCCATCAAACACCGAAGACCCGAGCCACACGCTGTGGTCCATGGCGCCAAAGAGCGGGGCGTTGCCTTCGGTCCAGCTGCCGTTGAAATAGGTCAAGTACATGTTGGTTTCCAGAGAGTGGGTGGGTTCAGAGGTCGCTGACTGATTATCGCGGTGAAGACTCGCAGTGCGTGGGGCGCGGACAGGTTGGTCTTGCGCTGAAGACGCCCATCATGCGGCGGTGTCGTGGCGCGGCAACCGGATCGTAAAGGTGGTGATGCCCTCTGAACAGTTGGCGCCGATGCTGCCACCGTGGGCGAGCACAATGGAACGGGTAATGGCCAGCCCCAGGCCGGTGCCCTCGCTGCTGCGTTGGCGCGAGGGGTCGACCCGGAAGAAGCGGTCGAAGATGCGCTCCAGATGCTCCGGCTGAATCGCCTCGCCCGTGTTGTCGATAGCGATGTAAACCGCGTCGGGGGTGGCGTCGATGCGCACCTGCACGCTGCTGTGCGGCGTGGCATGACGCACAGCATTGGACAGCAGGTTGGCCAGCGCGCGGCGCAGCATCAGGCGGTCGGCGCTGACAACGGCCTCGCCTCCGAGCACGAGCTGCAGACCCTTTTCGTCGGCCACCGCCTCGTAGTAGTCGAACAGCGCCCGCACCTCCTTGGCCAGGTGCACGGTCTCGCGGTGCGGCAGCACCAGCCCGTTGTCGGCCTTGGCCAGCAGCAGCATGTCCGAGATCATGCGCGCCAGGCGTTCGAACTCCTCGGCGTTGGACTCCAGAATGCCCCGGTAGTCGTCGGCGCTGCGCGCACGCGACAGCGCCACCTGGGTTTGCGTCATCAGGTTGCTGACCGGCGTGCGCAACTCGTGCGCGATGTCTGAGGAGAAACTCGACAGCCGAGCAAAGGCCTCCTCCAGGCGGGACAGCATGTCGTTGAGGCTTTGCGCCAACTCTGCCAGTTCCGCCGGCACGGCAGTGGCCGCCAGACGTCGGCTCAGCTGCTGCGCGGTGACCACCTGGGCTTGGTCACGCATGGCGCGCAGCGGCGCCAGGCCACGCCGCGCCGCCACCCAGCCGAGCAGGCCGGTCAGCGCCGCGGCAGCCGCCACGAAGCCCCACAGCGTGCGCCGAAAGGCCCGCATGAAGGCCTGATGGTGGGCGATGTCGGTGGCCACCGCCACGGTAAGTGGCGACAGCGCGCTCACGCCGCTGGGCAGTTCGGTGGCGATGCCGCGGTAGGCCCGGCGCCCAGCGTCCAGGTGCTTTGGGCGGTTGGTGCAGCCGGGCGCTGTCGATCACCAACTGCGGCGTGAAATCGGCCCCGGCCGTGGCGTACAGCACCTCGCGCCGCGGTGTCAGCACCAGTAACTCCAGCCCGTGGTGCCCGATCAGGGCGTTGTCGAGCATCAGCGTCACATGGGAAGTTCGTCGATGGTGGTGAGCAGTTCGAGCGTGTGGCGGGTCAGCGCCAGCTTGCCGGCCAGCACTTCCATGTCCTGCTCCTGAAAGTGCTGCTCCACGGCCGCGGCAATCACCATGCCCAGGCCAACCAGCACCGTGGACGATGCGATCACAAACAACAGCGTCAGGCGCCAAGTGAGCGACAGGGACGCCTTCATGGCCTGGCGGGCTGTTCCAGCACATAGCCCATGCCGCGCGCGGTACGGATCAGCTTGGGCTCGAAGGCATCGTCCACCTTGGCGCGCAGGCGGCGCACGGCGACCTCGATCACGTTGGTGTCGCTGTCGAAATTCATGTCCCACACCTGCGAGGCGATCAGCGAGCGCGGCAGCACCTCGCCCTGGCGGCGCAGCAGCAGCTCGAGCAGGGCAAACTCCTTGGCGGTCAGGTCAATGCGTTGGCCAGCGCGCGTGACGCGTCGGCGCAGCACATCAAGCTCCAGATCCGCGGCGCGCAGCACGGTTGCCGTGGTCAATTTGTTGCCTCGGCGCAGCAGGGTACGCACGCGCGCCAGCAGTTCCGAGAAGGCAAAGGGCTTGACCAGGTAGTCGTCGGCGCCGAGTTCAAGCCCCTTGACGCGGTCCTCCACCTGATCCTGCGCGGTCAGGAACAGCACCGGCATGTCCCGCTTACGCGGCGAATGCCACCCAGCACCGACCAGCCGTCCAGGCCCGGCAGCATCACGTCGAGAATCGCCAGGTCGTAGGGCTCGGTCAGCGCCTGGTGCAGACCGTCGGTGCCGTCGCGCGCCAGGTCCACCACAAAGCCGGCCTCCAGCAAGCCTTGCTTCAGGTAGTCCCCGGTCTTCGGCTCATCCTCAACAATGAGGATTCTCATGTGCTGGCTCCTTGTCTGCGCTGGGTTGTCGGCCGGGTTGACTTGCCTGGCTGACGCCCATTCTGCCCCGTGATGCCGGGGTGCTTGGCAGATAACAGGAATGTAATCTGGCCGTCACCTGTTTGTTGGGGCGCTCGCGGCAAACTGGGCGCAACTTCTTTCCATGCACACGACTCGCCATGCCTGTGTTCCCGATTTTGCGTCAACCCCGCCATTGTCCGGTGACTGCAGCCTGGCGATCCATGGGCCTGCTGGCCTTGGGGTGCGCTCTGTCGCTTGGCGCTGCCACGGCGCAAGCTCAGACCTTGGCGCAGGCCTTGGAACAGGCCCAGGCGCGGCATCCGCTGGCGGTGTCGTTTGCGGCGCGTCAAGGCGAGGCCTTGGCCCGCGCCGAGGCCGCACGCGCCTTGACACCCGCGCTTAAGCAACGGCGTCCCTGTCCAACACCACCGACCGCTTCAACAGCAACGCGGGCAAGCGCGCCTTGAGTTTGAACTGGCCACCCCCTTGTGGCGCCCGGGCCAGCGCGCCGCGCGCGGCATGGAGGCCGAGCGCGCCGTCACGGAGCTGGCCGCCCGGCGCGCCGCGTTGCGCTTGCAAATCGCCGGTGAGCTGCGCGCACTGTGGTGGTCGCTGGCGCAGGCGCGCCAACAGATGGCCCTGGCACAGCGGCGGGAACAGACTGCAGGGACGCTGCTGGCCGACGTGCAGCGGCGCCTGCGCGAGGGGGAAGTGGCGCGCCTGGATGCCAACCTCGCCCACAACGAGCATCTCCTGGCGCAGGCGGACCTGGCCGAAGCACAAGCCGTTGTGCGTGTGGGCGAGCAGAACTATCGCGTGCTCACCGGTCAGGATGCGCCCAGCATGCTGGGCGATGAAGTGGCGACCAGCGTGGCCGAGCCCGACGCGACACATCCCGTGTTGCAGGCCGCCAGCAGCGCGCTGCAACTGGCGCAGGCACGCCTTGCGCTGGCGCAGCAAACGCGGCGTGAAGCGCCTGAGCTGGCCCTGCATTGGGCCCGTGAGCGCGATGACTCTGCCAGTGCCTATACCCATGCTGTGGGAATCAAACTCACGCTGCCCTTTTCGTCCGGCGCACAGGTGCGCCAGGACGGTTTTGCCGCGCAGGCCGAGGTGGACCAGGCCGAGGCTGAACTGGTTGTGACACGTCAACGGGTGGCCCAGGACGTGCAGCGTGAGCGCGCCGAGTTGCAACAGGCTCGTACCCAACTGGCGCGCGCATTGACCCGGCGCGATCTGACGGCCGACACCTTGCGCCTGACTGAGAAATCCTACGCGCTGGGCGAATCCGATTGCCCCTCCCTGTTGAGCGCCCGCGCGTCGGCCTGGGAGTCCGGAACTGCGGTGCAGCGTCAGCGCGTGGCCGAGGCGGCAGCGTCTCACGACTGAATCAATCCTTGGGAGTGATGCCTGAACCGATTTGTTCTGCTTGCTTGGGCTCTTGTTAGTGCGAATACGGGCCTGGGCCCATGGTGACGAAGACCGCGGCGCCGCGCCAGCGGCAGCGGCATCGGCATCGGCACCGGCACCGGCATCAGCCATGGTGTCTGCAGCGCAGCGTCTGAGGCAGCCAAACCGACCAATTTGAGCTGGTCGGCGTGCTCGAAGGCAGGGTCCTGCGCCTCTATCTGGACCGATACGGCAAGCGACGCGCCCGTGGCCAAGGCCCAGATCGAGGTCGAGAGTGGTACCTGAAAGCTGTCGCCACTGGAAGTGGCGCCTGCGGTGTACACGGTTGCGGCCGTTTCGCCGACCCGGCCCGGCAAACACGCGCTGACCATGACGGTGCAAGCCTACGACGTTACGGATCTGCTGGACGCCACGCTGGAAGTGGGGCCCGCCAGCGGTGCTGCGCCGGGCTCGCCACCGGGAGCGCGTGTCTCCGGCACATCGGTGGTCTGGTCGGGCGCGGTCGTCCTGGCGCTGGCCGCGCTGGGTTTCATCGCCAGGCGTCGGCGTCGCGCCGCGCGTCAGAGCGCTCCTTTAACGAAAGCGCACCGATGCAACGCAAACCGGACTTGAAACGCCTGGCCACCGCCGCCCCATGGTGTGCGCTTGGCCTCACCACTGTGCCGAGCTGGGCCCATGGCGACGAAGACCACAGCCAGGACAAGAAGCCCGCTGGTGACTCCGCGGCGCAGGCCGCCGGGCGCTGCCCGGGCCGTGGGGACCGGCCCGGCGGATCGAAAGCGCCTCTGCCCAGCGCCTGCCCGATGGCAGCCTGTTTGTGCCCAAGGAAGTGCAGCGCCAGCTGGGCATTCGCACCGTGCTGGCACAGGTGACCGACCTGCCCGCCACCCTGGAGCTTAATGGCCGCGTGGTGGCCGACCCCAATGCCGGGGGTCGCGTACAAGCCAGCCAGGGCGGACGCATTGAGGCAGGCCCCAAGGGTGTGCCGCTCTTAGGTCAAAAAGTGGTGAAGGGCCAGATCCTGCTGTGGTTGCGCCCCAGTATTGGCAGTGTGGAGCGCGGCAACCAGCGCGCTGCGCTGGCCGACCTGGAAGCGCAGCTGGCCATTGCCAGCGCCAAAACCGCGCGTTACGCCCAGCTCGCAGGCGCCGTGCCACAAAAGGACATTGCAGCCAGCCAATTGGAGTTGCAATCGTTGCAAAAGCGGCGCGCCGCGGTGGCGGGTGGTTTGGCGAAGCCGAAGCCCTGGTGGCACCCGCATCGGGCGTGATCAGCGCCATGGGTGTTGTCAACGGCCAAGTGGTCGAAGCCAGCGAGACCCTGCTGGAAATTGTGGACCCCGCACGCCTGAGCGTCGAGGCACTGGCCTATGACGCCAGTTTGGTCAACGGCATTCAAAGCGCCAGCGTACCCCTGGTGGGTGGTGCCCTCGAATTGCAATTTGTAGGCGGTGGGCAGCAGTTACGCGAGCAAGCCCTGCCCTTGCTGTTTCGCGTCAAGTCCCAAAACGCTCCAGTGGCGGTGGGCCAAGCGGTGAAGGTGATTGCCAAAACCAGCCGCACCACCCCAGGCACCGCCGTACCGCACGCCGCCGTAGCGCGCAACAGCGCGGGCGACACCGTGGTGTGGGTGCATGTGGCGCCTGAGCGTTTTGCCCCGCGCCGCGTGGTCGCACAAGCCCTGGACGCCGGTGCCGTGGCGCTGACCCAAGGCATCGCCAGCGGTGAACGGGTGGTGTCTGAAGGTGCCAATTTGCTGGCACAAATTCGATAGACCTTGCGGATCAGACCAATCGCGCAGCGATGTGCTCTGACCCCAATTGAATAGGATTTTCATGTTCGACTTCATCATCCACACCAGCCTCAAGCAGCGCCTGATCGTGCTGGGAATTGCCCTGCTACTGGTGGTCTACGGTGTGTTTACCGTACAAAAAATGCCGGTAGACGTGTTCCCCGATCTCAACAAACCCACCGTTACCTTAATGACCGAAGTGGGCGGCATGGCCCCGGAAGAGGTCGAGCAATTGGTCACCGCCCCGGTGGAATCCAGCATGAACGGCATGCCCGGCGTGAGCCGGGTGCGCTCGGTCTCGGGCGTGGGTTTGTCCATTGTGTATGTGGAGTTTGAATGGGGGTCCGACATTTACCGCAACCGCCAGCAAGTGAGCGAGCGGCTCAACCTGGTGCGTGAGCAGTTGCCCCCCGGCGTGGTGCCGCAGTTGGGGCCCATCTCGTCCATCATGGGTGAAATTTTGCTCATCGCCCTGCCCGCGGACCCGGCCAAGGTCAGCCCGATGCAGGTACGCGAGTATGCCGACTGGGTGATGCGCCCGCGTTTGCTCAATATTCCAGGCGTGGCCCAGGTCATTCCGATTGGTGGTGAAGTCAAACAGTACCGGGTGGAGATTAACCCCGCGCAGCTCCAGGCACTGGGTGTGGAGCGCGAAAAGCTGGACACCGCCCTGAAAGACTTTGGCGCCAACACCAGCGGTGGCTTTTTGGAGGCCCAAGGGCGCGAATATTTGATTCGCCAAATTGGCCGCACCAGCCGTATCGAAGATCTGCAAAACCTGGTGGTCACGGTAAAGAACGGCCAACCCATTTTGCTCAAGCAAGTGGCCGACGTGAAGCTGGCCGCCGCCAACAAGCGTGGCGACGCGGGCTACAACGGCAAACCCGCCGTGGTGTTGTCGGTGCAAAAGCAACCCAGTGCCGACAGCGTGGTGTTGACCCGTGCGGTAGAGCAGGCCATGGCGGATCTCTCCAAGGGCTTGCCCACAGGCATGGCGGCGCCGGAGTTTTTGTTCAAGCAGGCCGACTTCATTGAGCATTCGGTCAAAAACGTAGAAGAAGCCTTGCGCGACGGAGCCATTTGGTGGCGGTGATTTTGTTCTTGTTTTTGCTCAATGTGCGCACCACGCTGATATCACTGACCGCCATTCCGGTGTCGCTGCTGGTTACCGCGCTGGTATTCCATTACATGGGCTTGTCCATCAACACCATGACCCTGGGTGGCTTGGCGATTGCGATTGGTGAGCTGGTGGACGATGCGGTGGTGGGCGTGGAAAACGTGCTGCGCCGCCTCAGACTCAACAGTGCGCTGAAGCAACCCTTGCCGGTGGCCGAAGTCATTGCCAGCACGGTGAATGTGATTCTGAACCCCGGCACCTCGCTGGCCGAGTCCAACCGCATTGGCACGCTGGCCGAGCAGATGGTGGCCAGGTGCCCGAGGTGACCAAGGTCGGGCGGCGCACCGGTCGCGCCGAACTGGACGAACATGCCGAGGGCGTGCACTACACCGAGATGGATGTGGACCTGAAAGCCTCCGAGCGCACGCGCGAGGCCATCATTGGCGACATTCGTGCCCGCCTGGCCGTGTTGCCCGCCAATAGCAACGTAGGCCAACCCATATCGCACCGACTGGACCACCTGCTATCGGGCGTTCGTGCCCAGATTGCGCTCAAAATATATGGCGATGACCTGGACACACTGCGCGGCCTGGCCACCGACTTGCGCACCCGCCTGGGTCAAATTCCCGGCGTGACCGACCTGCAAATCGAAAAGCAGGTTTTGATTCCGCAAATCAAAATTCGCCTGGACTACGAGAAGGTAGCGCGTTATGGCGTGGCCCCGGGCCCGCTGTTGCGCTCGCTGGAGCAAATGATTGAGGGCGAAAAAGTAACCCAACTGGTGGAGGGCAACCGCCGCTTTGATTTGGTGGTGCGCTTGCCGGAGTCGGGGCGCAGCTTGCAGGAGCTGTCTAACCTGCTGATCGAGACACCCACCGGCCATGTGCCCCTATCCCAACTGGCCACACTGGAGGACAGTGATGGCCCCAACCAGGTCAGCCGTGAAAACGCGCGCCGACGCATTGTGATCTCGGCCAACACCGATGGCACCGATATGTCGAAGGTGATTACGGCCATTCGCGCCGAGCTGGCCGCCAAGGCACTGCCGGAGGGTTACTTCACCGCGCTGGAGGGCCAGTTTCAGGCCCAGGAGCAAGCCGCGCGCCTGATTGCGGTGTTGGCGACCATCTCGCTCACCATGATCTTTTTAGTGCTGTACAGCCGATACCGCTCGGTGGTGCTCACGGCCATCATCATGGGCAACATCCCCTTGGCACTGGTGGGCAGCGTTATTGCGTTGTGGATCTCGGGCCAACCGCTCTCCGTGGCGGCACTGGTGGGCTTTATTACGCTCACCGGCATTGCCACACGCAACGGCATTTTGAAGATCAGCCACTACATCAACCTGTGCGCCTTTGAAGGCGAGATCTTTGGCCAAAAGATGATTGTGCGCGGCTCGCTAGAACGCCTGACCCCCGTGCTGATGACGGCGCTGGTGGCCGCCTTTGCTTTGGTGCCGCTGTTGGTGTCCGCCGACGCACCAGGTAAAGAGGTGCTGCACCCGGTGGCAGTGGTGATTTTTGGCGGGCTGGTTAGCTCTACCCTGCTCGACAGTTTGCTCACCCCGCTGATGTTTTGGCTGTGGGGCGAGAAGCCCTGGCGCGCTTGCTCGAAACGCGCGGCACCGAGAACTATTGATGTCACTGAAACCGGACCCGGCAAGGGCCACAACCGAGAAGGAAACCGCAATGAAGTTGATCCCTTCAAATCCAGCCGCCATGCTGCTCGCTGCACCTTCACGCTGGCCGCGCCACTCACACCCGCTTGGGCAATGATGATGCCACGCTGGATACCATGCGAAAGCGCCCAACGGTGTCCAGTTGCGCATGGCAGGCATTTACCATTTCGAGTTGGTGCTGGTCAAGAACAGCAAGGAGGTCAAGGAGAACCCGGTGCGGGTGTGTTTGTGACCGATCACGCCGCGGCGATCGCCACGGCCATCGCCAGCGGCACGGTAACGCTGCTCGCTGGCAAGCTTCCAAGGCCACGGTGACACTGGTGCCAGACGGCGACAACCGCTTGAAAGGGGCTGGAGAGTACGCCTTTCCAGCCCGGACATGAAAGCGGTGGTGGCCATCATCATGTCGGGCAAGCTTACCGAGCAGGCGCGCTTCACGCTAGCCGGGGGGTTGCGGACGAACACGCACATCACTGAGTTGCGTGGGTCCCAATCCGCCAGTAGACTTGTCACCGCGAAAGGGATTGACCGTGCGTAGGCAAACTGACGAATCGACGGCGTTGGCTGCTGGCGGCGGCTGGGCTTTCCGGCGGCGGTGTCTGGCGACGCCACCGCCGCCCCCTGATGGAAGTCTGGAAGGGACCCCCAACTGCGGCTGCCAAGGACTGGATTGCGATCGTGCAACAGGCTGGCATCACCGTGCGCGTGTTTGACACCGGCAACAACGGCCCACGCGCCAAGTTGGGTACGCCTAAGAAGCCCGGCTCTGCCACACTGCTCGGGTGGGTGGCTATGTGATCGAAGGTCACGTGCCGGTGCGTGGGATCCAGCGCCTCTTGCGTGAGCTGGCCATCAGCGTTGGGTCTGGCTGCAGTCCCGGCATGCCGGTTGGCCCGCCTGGCATGGATATGGTGTTTATGGCGGTCGCAAGACCCTTACGATGTGCTCCTGGGTCAAAGCCGATGGCGGTACGATTTACCAGTCTTACCCTTAAAGGAGGCATCACTTCTTGAGTCACTCTCCATCTCGCGTTAGCCGTGCTGGCGCTCGCGCTCGCCGTGGCCCTGTCGGGCGTTTTGGCGCAAAGTACTGCGCAGGGGGGCGACACGCCTGGCGTCAGAGTTGTTCCGGCCAAAACATGTCGCCGACGGCACCGTTCGTAAAGTGTTCCTGAAACCGGCCGACTGGACTATCCAGCATAGCGCCATCCGGCACTTGGGGATGCCCGCCATGACCACGGTCTTCCCATCAAGGATCCGTCGGTGCTGGACAAGATTCAGATCGGCGACAAGGTCAAGTTCATTGCCGAGCGGGAGTCCCGGGCGAGCGCTGCGTACTGAGGTCAAGTTGGCCAGATAGCCGCCAAGTCAGCGCGGTATTTGCCGTCGGTCCGTCGCTGCGTCGTGTATGATCCGCGCCGCTGTGCATGGGCAATCGATAGCGGCTATCCTTACCCCACGCACACGCAGCATGGGAGCAGGGGATTGATGGTCTTGCCAGGCGCATTGGGAACCACGGGTTGACGCTATGCACGCGCGACCATCCGCGCCCATCTTATTGGCACTGGTGATGGCCGTGTCGAGTACTCTGGCGCTGATACTCGGGGCTCAATATCCACTGGAATCGACAGCAAGCGATTGCGCACGCCAAGACCAGCTTGCGTACGCTGGCCACGACCATGGTCAATAACACCGGCCGCCAGGTTGCCCAGGCACGCGCTATGCTGGAGCCTTGGCCGCGCAGCCCGACATCAAATTGCCAGACCCCGCCCACTGCGACCCAGGCTCCAGCGATCGCAGACCCTGAGTCCCGGCTTGGCCAACGTGGTCAGCCACCGATGCCGCTTACCTGGTGCTGTGCTCGGCCCCGGCGCAGCTGAGTAACCGCTCGGTCAACGTTGGCGCCAGCGAATGGTTTCAGCGCTTCCCTGAAGGCGCACCGTTTTTACCGTTGGTCAACCGCACCTGGGACCGATCTCCGGCAAGCGGGTCTCCGTAATTAGCACACCGATCTTGAGTGACGCTGGGGGACCTGCGGGTGCGGTGGCACCCGTCGCTGGACCTGGCCAGCTTTGACCCCTGCAAGGCATACCTGCCGAGTTCCTGCCGAGCGAGAGCCGCTACGGCTTTTCAGGACGACTGTACCGCTTGGTCTGGCGCAACCTCGATCCCGGAGCGCGACCGGGACCCGGCCTAACGCCGAGGCGGCGCGGCAACCGTGGAGCTGCGCGACGGCGAGTTCGAGAGCCCGGCGACCGATGGTGTTACCTGGTTTTCCTCGGGGTGGTGCCGATGCCCGGAGCTTGGGCTGGGTGGCCTTTGTCGGCGTGCCGCCCGATACTGTCTTTTCACACCAAGGCGTCAGGAAGCCTTGCGCGCCGTGCTCACCGGCCTGGCGTTGTACTGTTGCTGGTGGTGCTGGCGGGTGAGGCTGGCCCGGCGGATCACGTGCCCCATGCCCTCGGCAGGCCACCGCCCACGCCGTGCACGAGGGCGACCAGTGCGCGCGCCCCGGGTGGCCCGTGAGTAGCGGCCGCGGTGGCGCGTGAGTTCAATGCGATGGTGGCCATGCAGCAACGCAGTGACGAGCAGTTGCGGGTTCCTGGACAACAGCGCGGTCACCGCCTGGCCTGGCGATGATCTGGGGCGCTATGTTTTTGTGAGCGACAACTTCTCTAGGCGTATGGATTTGCGCGTGATGGGGTTTTGGGGAAAGACTTACCACTAACTTGCGCCTGTTTGATATCGCTGACCGTCTGCGCGAGAACGACTTGCGCCTGCTCAGTGGCCAAGCAGGCCCGACTGAGGTGGTAGGAGGCCGCCGTCAACGCTGATGGCGGCACCTCCTGGTGGCTGAGCAACAAGTTTTCGTTTACGCGCCCGACGGTAAGTGCCCGGTGGGTGGATTGGCGGTGGATATCACCGAGCGCAAGCACGGCGAGCAGAGCTTGCAGTTGGCCGCCACGGTGTTCGAGTCGTCAAGAGGGCATGTTTGTTACCGGACGCCAGGCACGTGATTCAGCAGGGGTGAACCGCGCTTCACGCAGATCACTGGCTACAGCAAGGAGGAGGCGGTGGGGCAGTCGACCAGACTGCTGACTCCGGCGCTACGACGCTGCCTTCTTTGCGTGCGATGGCGCGGGAACTACGGCGAGGCCGGTTCATGGCAGGGGGAGATCTGGAACCGGCGCAAGAGCGGCGAGATCTGACCCGGCAGTGGCTCACCATTACCGCTGTGGCGAGGGCCGGACCAGCTGCCGACCCACTATGTTTGCAGGCCTTGATCGACATCTCCTGCGCCGCGGAGGACGAAACTGCAAGCACCTCGCGTTCTACGATGCACTAGACACTTACCCTAACTGCCGCCTGTTGCTGGACCGCCCGCAGGCAGGCGCTTGTGTCCTGTGCTCGCACGGGCGCAAGGCGGCGCTTGTGTATGTGGATCTGGACAACTTCAAGACCCTCAACGACAGCCAGGACGCTAAGGGCGATCTGTTGCTGGAAGCCGCCGCCGCGCCTGCTGCAACGGTGTGCGCGAGCGACACGGTGGCGCGGCTGGGCGGCGACGAGTTTGTGTTGTTCCTCGAAATTATGAGCGGGAAGATCCAGGCGCCAGCACAAATCTGAGGCGGTGGGAGAGAAGTTCTCGCGGTCTCAACCAGGTCTGTTTGCTGGATGACCTGTTCCGACGACCAAGGCCGGGACTGCCTCATTACGCCCAGCATTGGCTGCCACTTTTGATCGCGGACCACCAGGTGTCCGGCCGATGAGCTGCTCAAACGCGCCGATCACCCGCCGTGGCTCACCAGTCGAAGGCCGCCGGGCGCAATACCCTGCGCTTTTTTTTGACCCTGAAATGCAACCCGGCGAGCCGGCCCGGCGCTCTGAAATTGATTGCGCGACGGGCCTTCGCCAGCGCCAGTTCGCCGCCGCACTACCAGGCCCAGGTTGATGCCAGGCGCGGTTACTCGGGTCGAGGCGCTGGTGCGCTGGCGCCATCCCCAGCGCGGGTTGGTGGCGTGCCGGGTGAGTTCATTGGCCCGGCCGAGGCCACC
>JADKDJ010000013.1 GCA_016718405.1 Candidatus Rhodoferax odensensis | reverse complement strand
GGCCATGACGGGCGATGGTGTCAACGATGCGCCGGCACTCAAGCGCGCCGACATCGGCGTGGCCATGGGCAAGGGCGGTACCGACGTGGCACGTGAAGCGTCCAGCCTGGTGCTGCTGGACGACAACTTCGCCACCATCGTGGCGGCGGTGCGCGAGGGGCGGCGCATCTTTGACAACATCCGCAAGTTCGGTGCTACGCCATGACCGGCAACTTCGGGCGAGGTCTGGGCCAATCCTGGCCCCGCTCTTGCTGCTACGCCCACCCTTTCTGCCCATTCACATCCTGCGGGAATCTGGCTGACCGACGGCCTGCCACTGGCCTTGGCGTGCCGAGCCGAGGAGTGGGGCATCACTACAGCGCCCGCCACGCGCCCCAACCGAGAGCCTGTTTGCACATGGGATGTGGCAACACATCCTGGGGGTCGGGCTGCTGATCAGGGCACTGTGCCTGGGCGTCCAGGCCTGGGCCATGGCCCATGGGCACCCCAACTGGCAAAACATGGTGTTCACCGTGCTCACCCTATCGCAAATGGCGCATGTGCTGGCAATTCGGTCTGAATACGAGCCGCTGTGGCGACTTGGCTCTGGGCTCCAACTTCGCCCCCTGTTGGCAGCGGTGTTGCCGACCTTCGCCCCGCAGATGACCATCATTTTACCCGTGTTCCACCCCGATCTTCAATACCCAAGTGTTGAGTCTGGGCGAGTTAAGTTAAATGTGTCTGGGCCTTCCAGGTGGTGAGTGGTGTTTGGGATTGAGAAGTACCGGCGGCGCATGTGGACAGCTAAGTCTTGCGAGCTGCGTTACATTAAGTGTGTCAGTTTCCGTCCGATCCGCTTCAGTGCGAGGTGCCTTCCGAACGGCTGATCTTGTTGAACAGGTTGTACTTGCCCACTGGCTTGTCCATCGGGATGCGCTTGATTCCCCGGAAGGTGGTGGCGTCGAAGACGATCAAGGCGCCGCCATCGGCCTTGCGCTCCCACAGGCTCGCCAGGGCGTATTTGCCATCGCGCGTGAACTCGATGTGCGCCAGCGTCTTGCCGGGGTCGGTCTTGATTGCGGTCACTCGTTCGAGCGAGCGTTTGTCGAACACCGTCAACGTATCCTTGGCCTTGCTCATCATGGAGTCAGCCCAGGCGTAAGGCGTGGCTTCCGTGTGAGCGCATGAAGAATCCGGGCCCCGGCGTGGCCAGACTCTTGATGGTCTTCCAGTCGCTCAAGTCGATCACGGTGATCAGGCCATCCTTGAGGTTGGGCGTGGCCATCACGGTCTTGCCCTGCCACTTCCAGGTGATGCCCGAGCCCAGGTGCGGCATGCCGGGCAGGTTCAGGTCGGCAATGCGCTTGCGCACATCGAGGTTGACCACCTGCCCTTTGCCGGCCTCGCGGCTGGTGCCCATCAGCTCGTTGTAGCCTTGCGTGAAGAAGAAGTCATCCAACGGCTCCGACAGATAGGAGCGCCGAGGGTTGAGGAAACCACGGATGAACGCGCCCTCCTTGTACTGGAAGTCGTGCACCATGCCGATCGGGATGTCCTCGGCGTTGGGGTTGTAGCTGATCTCCCAGACCTCGGCCACATCTTTCAGCGCGGCCACGAAGCTCTTGCGCGGCTCGGCGTCATACACCGCCGACACGCGCGAACTGACTTTGCCGTCCTTGTCCTTCACCGACAGGACCTTGAGCAGGTTGAGGTCGGCATCCATCAACACCAGCGCGTTGGGCAGGTAATTGGCCACCGCCAGGTATTTGCCGTCGCCCGAAACCGCCACGTTGCGGGTGTTGATGCCGGCACGAATCTCGGCCACCACTTTGAGATTCCAGATGTCGAACTTGGTTACCCAGCCGTCGCGCGAGGCAAAGAACACATAACGACCGTCGGGCGTGAACTTCGGGCCCCCGCAAGGCGTAGCGGCTGGCGAATCGGTGGATCGGCTCCAACTTGTCACCATCGAGCACGGTGACGCTGTGATCGCCAGTTTCGACCACGATGAACAGGTTCATCATGTCCACGCCCTTGAACACCGCCGCCGGTTTGGCTGGCAGACTGCCAGGCGCATGCGAGGCGATGCGCGAGGCACGGATGTCCGCCTCGGTAAAGGTCGGCGCGGTGGCGCTGGGGCGGTAGATCAAGCCGACCAGCGCCTCGATCTCGTCCTTGCTCAGCCGGTCGGCAAAACCGGCCATCTGAGTGGCGGCACGTCCCGAGGTGATGGTGTTAATGGCTTCTGGCTTGCGTATCCGATCCAGGCTTTCGGGCAACAGCGCCGGGCCGGTGCCACCCAGGCGATCAACGCCATGACACACCGCGCAGTGTTGTTGGTAGTGTTTGACCGGGTCGGCCTGGGTGGGCACGGACACAGCCAGCAAACCCAGCACGCAGACTAAAGAACGAATCACGGTAAGCCTCCAATCAGAGGCCATCATCCGACCCATTTGCGCGCGTTGTGCCACAACTGCATCCATGGGCTGTGGGCCGACACATCGCCATCGGTCCAACTCATCTGGATGTTGCGAAACACCCGCTCGGGGTGCGGCATCATCGCTGTGAAACGGCCGTCCGCGGTGGTGACCCCCGTCAAGCCGTCCGGACTGCCATTGGGGTTGAATGGATAGGCCTCGGTGGCCACGCCATGGTTGTCGGTGAAGCGCATCGCGGCAATCGCCCTGGCTGCATCGCCCCGGTACTTGAAGTTGGCATAACCCTCGCCATGCGCCACGGCAATCGGCAGCCGCGTGCCGGCCATGCCAGCGAAGAACAGAGACGGCGAGTCCAACACCTCCACCATCGACAAACGCGCCTCGAAGCGCTCGCTCTGGTTGGTGGTGAAGCGCGGCCAGTGCTGCGCGCCGGGGATGATGTCGGCCAGCTCGGCAAACATCTGGCAGCCGTTACACACGCCCAGGCCAAAGGTATCGGTGCGGGCAAAGAAGGCCTTGAACTGTTCCGCAAGCACGGGATTGAAGGTGATGGAACGCGCCCAGCCGATGCCCGCGCCCAGAGGTATCGCCATAACTGAAGCCGCCACAAGCCACCACGCCTTTGAAGTCGGCCAGCTTGGCGCGACCGCTTTGCAGGTCGGTCATGTGCACGTCGAAGGCTTCGAAGCCGGCCTCGGTGAACGCGTAGGCCATTTCCACATGCGAGTTGACGCCCTGCTCACGCAGCACCGCAACCGTGGGACGGGTCAACAACAGGGCCGGACTCGCTACTGAAAGCGTAGCTGACGGAGCAACACCAGAGCCGACTGCGGCCTGATTCGGCACAAGATATCGGTGCAAACCGGGGTCCGACGGGCTGCCAGCCGCCGCATGTTCGGCATCGGCACAGGCCGGGTTGTCGCGCCGCTGGCAGATCTGCCAACTTACGCTGTCCCACACCTGGTGCAGGTCCTGCAACTTGGCCGTGAACACGGCCTTGGCATCGCGCCAGACCTGCAATTCACCGACACCCACCTGAATTTCCGAACTGACCGGGCGGGTCTTGCCGATGAAGTGGCTGTGCTTGCTCAGGCCATGTTCGCGCAGGGTCTGCATCACCTCGCCGCGCTGCGCGGTGGGGACCTGGAGCACCACGCCAAGTTCCTCGTTGAACAAAGCTTTGAGGGTCAGCTCTTCGCGCCGTGCGCTGACCTGGCCTGCCCAGTTCTTGCTGTCGCCGTATTCGGCACGGCTGTCGGTGATGCCATCGCCCTCGGTCACCAGCATGTCCACATTGAGTGCCACCCCCACATGGCCGGCAAACGCCATTTCACACACCGTGGCAAACAGCCCGCCGTCGCTGCGGTCGTGGTAGGCCAACACCCTGCCCTGCGCTCGCAGCAGGTTGACCGCCTTGACCAGGTTCACCAGGTCCTGTGGCTCGTCCAGGTCAGGCACCTCATGGCCCATTTGCCCCAGGGTCTGGGCCAGAATGCTGCCGCCCATGCGGTTGCGGCCACGGCCCAGGTCGATCAACACCAGGGTGCTGTCCTCGGTGGCATTGAGCTGGGGGGTGAGCGTGCCGCGCACATCGGCCAGCGTGGCAAAGGCACTGACGATCAGCGACACCGGCGAGGTGACCTTTTTGGCGACATTGCCACCGCCAGCGGGGCCCGCTGGCTGCTGCCACTGCGTGCGCATGGACAGGGAATCCTTGCCCACCGGAATCGAGATACCCAAGGCCGGGCACAACTCCAGGCCCACCGCCTTGACGGTGGCATACAAAGCGGCGTCTTCACCCGGCTCGCCGCAAGCGGCCATCCAGTTGGCCGACAGCTTGACGCGCGACAACTCGATCGGCGCGGCCAGCAGATTGGTGATCGCCTCCGCCACCGCCATGCGACCCGATGCCGGCGCGTTGACGTTGGCCAGCGGCGTGCGCTCGCCCATACTCATGGCCTCACCGGCGAAGCCCTTGAAGTCGGCCAGGGTGACCGCGCAATCGGCCACTGGTACCTGCCAGGGCCCAACCATCTGGTCGCGGTGAGACAGCCCACCCACGGTGCGGTCACCAATGGTGATCAGGAAACGCTTGGACGCCACGGTCGGATGCGCCAGCACGTCAATCACTGACTTTTGCAGGTCCACGCCGGTCAGACTGACTGGCTCAAACTGGCGTACCACGGTTGTGACATCGCGCTGCATCTTGGGTGGTTTTCCCAACAACACGTTCATCGGCATCTGGACCGGGCTTTCGCGCTCTCCGTCGGCCAGCACCAGTTGGCGCTCCTCGGTGGCCACGCCCACCACCGCGAACGGGCAGCGCTCACGCTCGCACAGGGACTTGAACAGCTCCAGCGAGTCGGGGGCAATGGCCAGCACGTATCGCTCCTGGCTTTCGTTGCACCAGATCTCCTTGGGTGCCATGCCGCTTTCTTCCAGGGGCACGGCGCGCAAATCAAAGCGGGCGCCGCGACCGGCGTCGTTGGTCAGCTCGGGAAAGGCGTTGGACAAGCCGCCGGCGCCTACGTCGTGAATCGCCAGGATCGGATTGCCCGCGCCGTTTGGCCCACCGCCCTCGCCCATGGCCCAGCAGTGGTTGATGACCTCCTGCGCACGCCGCTCGATCTCGGGGTTACCACGCTGCACCGAGTCAAAGTCCAGCTCGGCCGCGTTCGCCCCCGTGGCCATGGAGCTGGCGGCGCTGCCACCCATGCCAATGCGCATGCCAGGGCCGCCCAGTTGAATCAGCAGGCTGCCTGCGGGGAACTCGATCTTGTGGGTCTGTGTCGCGTCGATCACGCCCAGCCCTCCGGCGATCATGATCGGCTTGTGGTAGCCGCGCTGCTCCTGCCGGCGCTGCGCGGCGCCTGTCGCATCGGTCACGGCGTAGCTCAGGCCCTGTTCGTATTCTCGAAAGTAGCCCAGCAGGTTGGGGCGACCAAACTCATTGTTGAACGCCGCGCCACCGAGCGGCCCTTCAATCATGATTTGGAGGGGGCTGGCGATGTGCTCAGGTTTGCCGTAGGCCGGCGTGGATGCATCGGCCGACGCGACATTCCGGCTCGCATTCGGGGTCTGACCCCAATTGATTTTCGAAACCGTGAAGCCTGTCAGTCCGGCCTTGGGTTTGGAGCCGCGGCCAGTCGCGCCTTCGTCGCGAATTTCGCCACCCGCGCCGGTGGAGGCGCCGGGAAAAGGAGAGATCGCCGTCGGGTGGTTGTGGGTCTCCACCTTCATCAGCACGTGATTGGTTTCGCTATGCTTTGCATAGCTGTTGACACCCGCCAGACTTGACTTGCAGCCTGTTTTTGCCACAAAACGCTCGACCGCTGCACCTTCCATGACGGACGCATTGTCCGAGTAGGCCACCAGCATGTGCTGCGGGTTGGTTTGGTGGGTATGGCGGATCATGCCAAACATGCTGTGGTCCTGCGCCACGCCATCGATGGTGAACTGGGCATTGAAAATCTTGTGGCGGCAGTGCTCGCTGTTGGCCTGCGCGAACATCATCAACTCCACGTCGGTCGGGTTGCGCTTGAGCTGCGTGAAGGCCTGCACCAGGTAGTCGATCTCATCTGCCGCCAAGGCCAGGCCGAACTCGGAATTGGCGCCTTGCAGAGCGGCCTTGCCGCCGCCCAGCACATCCACATGGGCCATGGGCGTGGGCTGCAACTCGGTGAACAAGGCCAAGGCCCGACTGCGTTCGAACATCACGCTCTCGGTCATGCGGTCGTGCAGCAGCACTCCCAATTGATCGAGTTGAGCCTGCGTCAGGGTGGGTTTGCCCAACAGACCGGCTTTGAGGGTGAAGCGGTACTCCAGCACCCGTTCGACGCGCCGCACCGCCAAACCACAATTGTGGGCAATGTCCGTCGCCTTGGACGCCCAGGGCGACACGGTGCCAAACCGCGGCGTCACCACAATCAGTGGACCATCAGAGGGGCCGACATAGGGCTCGCCGTAGGTCAGCAAGGCAGCCAGTTGCGCCTTCAGCGTCGGGGTGGGCTCGGTATCGAAGGTGACCAGGTGCACAAAGCGCGCAGCGACACCGCTGACTCGATCGTGAATGGCCTGCAGCTCAGGCAACAGTTGCTGAATGCGAAAACTGCTCAGAGCGCTGCCGCCCTCGAATTGACTGATGTGCAGGGTCACGTTGGCGGCCTGGAAGTGAGTGTTGGGACGGATGGCAATGTGCACCAGGCGCACGCTGACTGGGCGCGCCTGCGAGAAGCGGTAATTTTACCCGGTGACCACCGCCAACGCGATCAACAGGGCCAGTGAAGGCACGCCCGGCAGGCCTGCCTTCATCCGCATCGCAGTTATTGGCTCGGCTGTTTCCTGGCCGCGCCTGGCGGTGGCAAGTCTTTAGCTTGCAGTTCACGCACCTGGACCACCAGTTTGTTGTGAGCGTCCAGGAAGGCAGCGGCGATCACCTTGCCCTCGTTGGTGTTGCTCCAGCCCATGCCGCCCGCCGCCCCGCCTCCGCCAATCGCCAGTCCGCCCAAACCAAGATCGGTGGTGCGCGCCGCCCCGGTCGCCGCCGCCATTTGCTCGGTCGTCTCGTTGTCGGTAAGCAGCAGAGCGACCTGAGCCTCCTTGAACTTGACCTGTTCCACCAACCCAACCAGCCCGGCGATGTCGCGCAGCACCGGAATCATGCCGATGATGCCGCCCAGGGTGCGCCCCGCGTTTTGTTCGCTGAAACTCAAACTTGGCGTCAACGTGTACTGCGCCTCGTACCCCTTGCCCTTGGCGACGGTGTTGCCTTGCTTGCGCAGAATGCCGCTCTCCTTTAGCTCCTGCTCCTGGATGGTGGCCTTTAAGCCCGCTGCGCGGTCCACCACTCGAAAGCAACCGCTTTGCTGCGCCAACAGACGCACCAGGGGCACGGGCGAGCTCGGCAGACCGTAACTGCCCATCATGTACCCATTCGGGTTCTCGACCAGCGCCAATGTCGCCACCGGCGCCGCGCACTTCACCAGCGACTTGTTCTCGCCCTGGGCACCGGCGGGGCCGGCTGAACCGGTGACTTCGGAACTGCCGCCGCCAAGCTCAGTACCTTTCTTGCCGCAACCCGGCAAGATCGCGATGGCGCACAACACCAACGCACTGAGGGCCAGTTGGCTGGCCGTGACGACGAAATGACCTGATGGGGACATGGGCTCAATCCTTGAAAAATGCGCGGGAATGGTAACCCAGGCCCGGGGTAATAGCGGCAAGCCTGCAAGCCAAGGGTGCCGATGGGATAATCCCGCCCATGAGCATCACCATCAAAGACGCGCAGGGGATCGAAGGCATGCGGGTCGCCGGCAGACTGGCCTCCGAAGTGCTGGACTTCCTGGCGCCGCACATCAAGCCCGGTGTCACGACCAATACCATCGACAAGCTGGCTTATGACTACATGACCGAGGTCCAGCGTACCATTCCCGCCCCGCTGAACTATGCGCCATCCGGCTACAAACCTTACCCCAAGTCGATTTGCACATCAATCAATCACCAGGTTTGTCACGGCATTCCCAACGACAAGGCCCTCAAGAAGGGCGACATCGTCAACGTCGATATTACGGTCATCAAGGATGGGTGGCATGGGGATACCAGTCGCATGTTCTCGGTCGGTGAGTCATCCATCGCCGCACGTCGCCTGTGTAACCTGACTTACGACGCGATGTGGCATGGCATCAGAATGGTCAAGCCCGGTGCGAGACTGGGAGACATCGGTTGGGCGATCCAGCAGTTTGCCGAGAGCCACGGATTCAGCGTGGTGCGCGAGTTTTGCGGACATGGCATTGGGCGCGCCTTTCATGAGGAACCCCAGGTGCTGCACTACGGCAAGCCCGGCACACTAGACGAGTTGCAGCCCGGCATGACCTTCACCATCGAGCCCATGATCAACGCCGGCAGGCGCGACATCAAGGAGATGGGCGACGGCTGGACCATCGTCACCAAGGATCACTCCCTGTCGGCGCAGTGGGAGCACACGGTACTGGTCACACCGACCGGTTTTGAGGTTCTGACCCTGTCAGCTGGCAGCCCACCGATTCCGACGTTCGTCGAGCAGCCGCAAGCCGAGACGGTCTGATTTCCCGCGTGCGCGCGCAGCTCGACATGATCAGTCCACTGGCCCTGCGAGAGCGTTACCGCGCGGACAAGGCGGCGGTGCTGACCGTCCTGCAGAACTGCGGTACATCCACCCGCAGCGTGCGCCCGACCCTAACCAAGCTGTCCGCATTAGCGGACACCAGCCTGCGCCTGTTGTGGCAACAGGCCGGTTTTCAGCCCGCGTTCGCGCTGATCGCCGTGGGAGGGTTTGGCCGCGGCGAGTTGTTTCCGCATTCGGACATTGACGTTCTGTTGTTGTTGCCGGATGCCTGTTCTCCAGTCGGCGATGCCGAACTGAAAGCCCGGATCGAGTCCTTCATCAGCAGCTGCTGGGATGCGGGCCTCGAGATTGGCTCCAGCGTGCGCACCATCAGCGAGTGCCTGGCCGAGGCCGAGAAGGATGTCACGATTCAAACCGCGTTGCTCGAGTCACGTTTGATCGCAGGTGACGCCACCCTGCACGCTGATTTTCAGCAGCGCTTTCGCAGTGCCATGGATCCCAAGGCCTTCTTCGCCAAGACGCTGGAACTGCGCCAGCGCCACACCAAGTTCAAAAACACGCCCTATGCGTTGGAGCCCAACTGCAAGGAATCCCCCGGTGGCCTGCGCGACTTGCAGGTGATCCTGTGGGTGGCCAAGGCGGCCGGCTACGGTGCCAATTGGGATGCCCTGGCGCGCAATGGCCTGGCCACGCCGTTTGAGGTGCGCCAGATCAAACACAACGAGGCGCTGCTGTCGCTGATCCGCGCGCGTTTGCACGTGCTGGCGCAGCGGCGGGAAGACCGCCTGGTGTTTGACATGCAAACCGCCATGGCCGAGTCGTTTGGCTACAAGTCGGAGTCACCCGATGGCGTGAAGATGCCGGTGCGCGCCAGCGAGGCGGTGATGCGCCACTACTACTGGGCAGCCAAGGCGGTGACCCAGCTCAACCAGATTTTGCTACTCAACATCGAGGAGCGGCTCAACCCCTCGGCACACGAACCGAGGCGCATCAATGAACGCTTCAATGACAAGGGCGGCATGGTGGAGGTCAACAGCGATGACCTGTACCAGCGTGATCCGCACGCGATTCTGGAAACATTTCTGGTCTATCAGACCACTGTGGGGGTAAAGGGCTTGTCAGCACGCACCCTGCGCGCCCTGTACAACGCGCGCGGCCTGATGGATGGCAAATTCCGTAACGACCCGGTCAATCGCAGCACCTTTCGCAAGATCCTGATGGAGCCCGAGGGCATTACCCACGCGATGCGTCTGATGAACCAGACCTCCGTGCTGGGGCGCTACCTATGGGTGTTTCGCCGCATCGTCGGGCAGATGCAGCACGATCTGTTTCATGTCTACACGGTGGACCAGCACATCCTGATGGTATTGCGCAACATGCGGCGCTTCTTCATCGTGGAGCACGCGCACGAGTATCCGTTTTGCTCCCAACTGGCGGCAGGCTTCGACAAGCCCTGGATTCTGTACATCGCAGCGTTGTTTCACGATATCGCCAAGGGGCGTGGTGGTGACCACTCCGAGCTAGGCGCTCGCGACGTGCGGCGCTTTTGCAGGCAGCATGCCATCGAGCGGGAGGACGCGCGGCTGATTGAATTCGTCGTCCACGAGCACCTGATCATGAGCCGCATCGCTCAGAAGTCGGACTTGAGCGACCCCAATGTGATTGCGGCTTTTGCCAAACGGGTCGGCAACGAGCGCAACCTTACCGCGTTATATCTGCTGACCGTGGCCGACATTCGCGGGACCTCGCCCAAGGTCTGGAATGCCTGGAAAGGCAAGCTGCTCGAGGACCTGTACCGCCTGAGCCTGCGGCAATTGGGAGGTCGCGCCCCGGATCAAGCGGCCGAGGTGGAGGGGCGCAAGCGTGAGGCGCTGGTGCTGCTGGCGCTGCATGCTCTGCCCTTTGAGGCCCACAAGGCGTTGTGGGATACGTTGGACGTGGGCTACTTCATGCGTCATGACGCGGCGGACATTGCCTGGCATGCGCGGCAGTTGTCGCGCCATGTTGGCGCCAACAAAGCGATCGTACGGGCCCGCCTGTCGCCCGTGGGCGAAGGCCTGCAAGTGGTGGTCTACACACCCGATCTGCCAGACCTGTTTGCCCGCATTTGTGGGTACTTCGACCAAGGTGGCTTCAGCATTCTGGACGCGCGCATTCACACGGCGCGCAACGGCTACGCATTGGATACCTTCCAGGTGGTAACTTCGGCCATGCCCGAGCACTACCAGGAATTCACCAGCATGGTGGAGGCAGGGCTTGGCCGTGCCATTGCCGACTCCGGACCCCTGCCCGCGCCCAGCCGGGGCCGGGTGTCACGCCGGGTCAAGAGTTTTCCCGTCAACCCGCGTGTCACGCTGCAACCGGACGAGAAGGGCCAGCGCTGGCTGCTCAACATTTCGGCCAGCGACCGGGTGGGTCTGTTGTACTGCGTGGCGCGGGTATTGGCCAAGCACCACATCAACCTGGAGCTGGCCAAGGTTGCGACTCTGGGCGAACGCGTGGACGACACGTTTCTGATTCAAGGAGCGGAGCTGCAACACAATCGTGCACAGATCGAAATTGAAACCGAGCTGCTGCAAGCCTTGGCGTAGGCTCCGGTGCGCCCTACTCGTCCGGCGTTGCGTCGAGACCCGGAAACAGTACCTCGGTAAAGCCGAAGCGTTTGAAATCGCGCACACGCATGGGGTACAGCATGCCGACCAGGTGATCACACTCATGCTGAACCACGCGGGCATGGAAGCCCTCCACGGTGCGGTCAATCCGGTCGCCATACGGGTCGAACCCCGTGTAGCGAATGCGCGCAAAGCGAGGCACAACCGCCCGCAAGCCCGGGACGGAAAGACAACCTTCCCAATCCTCGTCCTCGCGCAAACCACCGCTGGCATCCGGCTCGCCAAGAGGCGTGATGACGGGGTTCACCAAGACCGTTCTGGGAACCGGCGGCGCGTGCGGATAACGCGCGATGGACTCGCCACTGCCAAAGACGACCACCTGCAAGTCCACGCCGATCTGAGGCGCCGCGAGGCCAGCACCCTGGGCCGCGCGCATGGTATCGAGCAGGTCGAGCACCAGCAGGTGCAAGACATCGGTATCGAACGCCGTGACCGGCTTGGCAATACGCAATAGGCGCGCATCACCCATCTTCAAAATATCGCGAACCGCCACGAGCTTGCAATCCCGCTTGTGAACCGCTTGAACGCTCAGGCCGCTTCGCGCAGCAGGTCGCGGATCTCCGACAACTCGCGGCGCACCAGCATCAGCTGGTGCACGGACGTGGATGCTGAGACCTCCAATTGAGTGTCTTCGAAGTCGGCCAGTTCACTGTCGCTGACTTCTATCACTTCAACCCCTTCGAGCATCACCTCGCCGTTGCGGCGCTTGTCGCGCTCGTTTTGCAGCAGCTCCTGCATCTTGTTGCGCGCGCCGCTGATGGTGAAACCCTGGTCGTACAACAAGTCACGGATCTTGCGGATCATCAGCACCTCGTGGTGCTGGTAGTAGCGACGGTTGCCACGGCGCTTCATGGGCCGTAGCTGCGTGAACTCCTGCTCCCAATACCGTAGCACATGGGGCTTGACGCCGCACAAATCCCCCACCTCACCGATGGTGAAGTACCGCTTGGCCGGAATCTGAGGGAGTGCTTTCTCCATTGAAATCAATGCTGTAGAAGAGAAAGCTGTTAGGTTACTCTAACTTTTGGTTTGATGCAAAGTCTGTTGTGGGGGTGGGCGGACAAAGCGCCGAAAGGTTGTTCCAAGCATACAAACGGTTACAACTGATCGCCCTGAATCTGCTCCTTGAGCTTGTGGCTGGCATGAAAAGTGACCACCCGACGCGCCTCAATCGGAATGGCCTCGCCGGTTCTGGGGTTGCGGCCTGGCCTGGGCGCCTTTGTTCGTATCTGAAAATTCCCGAATCCCGAGATCTTGACGTCGTTGCCATCCACCAGGTTGTCGGAGATGAGGACAAAAACGCGTCAATCATGTCCTTGGACTCTCGCTTGTTCAAACCGATCTGCTCAAACAACAGATCAGCCAACTGGGCCTTGGTCAAGGCCGACGTCTCAAGACTCTCTACTGAAATTTCCATACAGTCCTCATTTCTTGGAACAGCGCCGGTCCGGCTCAGGTACGCTGGCGCGCGCCCACGCTTCGACTTAGTTGATTCAGCACCGATTGAACCGCCACGTCGATCTGTTCGTCGGTCAAGGTGGCACCGTCGCTGTGCAGGGTCAGTCGCACCGCCAGACTCTTGGTAGCGGCCTTCGGGGCAGCGTCGGCCGTCGTTTTCGGGCGGTACACGTCAAACAGCAGAGCATCACGCAGCAAGCCGTTGGTCGGAGCGGTCCAAACGGCTTGCATCAGGGCCGCATGGGTCACCGACTCGTCGACCAGAACGGCAATGTCGCGTTCAACCGCCTGGTGTTTGGAGACCGTCTGGAACTTGGGGACCGGGCGCTGCAAGACCGCATCGAGCTCCAGTTCGAACAAGATCGGCGCCTGCGGCAATTCATAGGCTTGGCGCCATTTCGGATGCAACTCACCCACGAAACCAATTGGGTGGCCATCAAGCACCACACAGGCACACCGACCGGGGTGCATGGCCGCATGTTGCGCCGGGACGAACTGCGCACGCAATGGGCTGAGCAGAGCCTCGACATCGCCCTTGATGTCGAAGAAGTCAACGCCGAGGTCCTTTCGGCCCCACTGCGCAGCGTCGGCGCCGCCATAGGCGAGACCCGCCACACGCATGGGCTGATCGTATCCCTGCACAGTTGTATCCGTCCCCAGAACAGCGGCATCGCGACGGAACACACGACCCAACTCGAACACGCGCACGCGCGGCGCCTTGCGGTCGAGGTTGAACTTGAGCACCTGCACCAGCGATCCCAGCAGACTCGAACGCATCACGCTCATTTGGCTGGCAATGGGGTTGAGCAACTTGATCGGATCCGGATTGCCTGCCAGCTCGTGCTCCCAGCGTTCCTCAACAAAGCTGAAGTTGATGGTCTCCATGTAGCCCATCGCGGCCAAACTGCGCCGCACGGCAAACGGGCCGCGCTGCGATTCGGGTCGCAGCTTGGCGGTGATCGGCGCCAGCGGTGGCGTCTTGGGCAAGCTGTCATAGCCCACTATACGAGCGACTTCCTCGATCAGGTCTTCTTCGATCTGCAGGTCAAAGCGATAGGCCGGAGGGATAACGGTCACCACACCGGCGCCGCCTGCAAGCTCAGGGTCGTCGCTGAGCGTCACCGGCAGACTCAGGCGCCTGAGCGCATCAGCGCATTGCGTCATGGTCAAAGGCATGCCAATGACTTTCCTGGCACGAGCCACACGCAGACGGACAGGCTCGACGCGCGGCAAGTTGACCTGCCAATCATCCATTGGCCCGCTTTGGGTAGCTTCGGTACCGCAAACATCCAGAATCAGCTGAGTGATGCGCTCGATGTGCTCGGTGGTCTGACTGGGGTCAACGCCACGCTCAAACCGATGGCCGGCATCGGTCGAGAAGTTGAAGCGACGTGAACGTCCGGCAATCGCTTTCGGCCACCAGAAAGCCGCTTCAACATAGACGTTTTGCGTGGCGTCCGACACCGCAGTGGCGTCGCCGCCCATGATGCCCGCCAGAGACTCGACCTGCACATCGTCGGCGATCACACCAACCTTGTCGTCCAGCGACACGGTGTTGCCGTTGAGAAGCTTGAGTTGCTCTCCCGGCTTGCCCCAACGCACATCCAAGGCGCCGTGAATCTTATCCAGATCAAAAATGTGTGAGGGACGCCCAAACTCGAACATCACGTAGTTCGAGATGTCCACCAATGCCGTGACGCTGCGCTGACCGCAACGGGCAAGGCGATCGACCATCCACCGCGGCGTGACCGCCTGGGTGTTGACCCCGCGCACGACCCGTCCGGAGAAGCGACCACACAGGTCAGGGGCGCTGATGCGAACCGCAAGCCGCTGCGAATGCGTGACCGACACGCTGGGGAAAGCGGGAACATTCAAGGAAGCGCCCGTCAACGCCGAGAGCTCGCGTGCCACACCATACACACTCAGGCAATGCGCCAGATTGGGCGTGAGCTTGAGGGTAAACAGGGTGTCATCGAGATTGAGGTGCGCACGGATATCCTGGCCCACAGGCGCATCGGCGGTCAGCTCCAGCAGGCCGCCGTGGTCTTCTGACAACTTGAGTTCGCGCGCCGAGCACAGCATGCCCTGACTCTCGACGCCGCGCAGTTTGCTCAAGGTGATGAGGAACGGCTTGCCGTCCTCGCCTGGTGGCAGTTCCGCCCCGACCAGGGCGCAAGGGACTTTGATGCCCACGCGGGCATTGGGTGCGCCGCAAACGATGTTGAGCAATGTGCCCTGCCCCTTGCCCGACTGGCCAACATCGACCTGACAGATGCGCAGGCGATCGGCGTCCGGGTGCGGCACGACTTCCTTGATTTCACCTACGACGATCTTCGAAAACGGTGGTGCCACGGGCTTGAGCTCTTCGACCTCAAGGCCTGCCATGGTGAGCGTCTCGGCCAGTTGCTGGGTGGTCAAGGGCGGGTTGCAGAACTCTCGCAACCAGGATTCGGGAAATTGCATGGAGTGATCTCAGCGTGATGCGTTAAGTCGGGTGGATCGCAGTGTCCCCACACGCGGAACACCGCGCAACCGGCTTGGCCGGGCCACTGGTGTTGCCCCTCTTGACGGGGTGACGCGCCACAAGGCGCGGCTCAGGGGTGGACCTCATCATTGGAACTGCGACAGAAAGCGAATGTCACCGTCGAAGAACAAGCGCAAATCATTGACGCCATAGCGCAGCATGGTGAGCCGGTCAGGCCCCATGCCAAACGCAAAGCCGATGTACTTCTCGGGATCCAGACCCATGTTGCGAATCACATTGGGGTGCACCTGACCGGAACCGGCCACCTCCAACCAACGTCCGGCCAGAGGACCGCTAGGAAACTGGATGTCGATTTCGGCGCTTGGCTCCGTGAACGGGAAGAAGCTGGGGCGAAAACGCAGTACCAAGTCATCGTTCTCGAAGAACGTACGGCAAAAATCGGTGAACACGTATTTCAGGTCCTTGAAGCTCACGTTCTCGCCCACCCACAACCCCTCGCACTGGTGGAACATTGGCGAATGGGTGGCATCGCTGTCCACTCGATACGTGCGCCCGGGCGCGATGACGCGAATCTCAGGCATGTCACCCGCAAACAAAGCACCGTCCAGCGCGCTTGCCGCCGCGCGGTGTTTCTTGACATGCTGCACGGCGTGGCGAATCTGCATCGGGCTGGTGTGGGTGCGCAGCAGATTGGGGGCCGACTCGGAGCCTCCTTCTACGTAAAACGTATCGTGCATCGACCGCGCAGGGTGGTCTTCTGGGGTATTGAGGGCGGTGAAGTTGAACCAGTCAGATTCGATTTCGGGACCTTGGGCGACATCGAATCCCATAGAGCCGAAGATGGCTTCAATGCGCTCCATTGTCAGCGACACCGGATGCAATCCACCCTGCCCACGCTGACGGCCGGGCAAACTGACGTCGATCGCTTCGGCTTGCAGTTGAAGCTGCAACTCAGCCTCAGCCAAGGCGTGGCGTCGAGCGTTGAGGGCGGCCTCAATCGCTTGTTTGGCCAGGTTGATGGCAGCGCCCCGAGACTTCTTCTCGTCCACCGTCAATGTGGCCATGCCCTTCATCAACTCGGTGATGCGCCCAGCCTTGCCAAGAAACACGGCCTTGGCATTCTCCAGCTCAGCCGGGGTCGCGGCGTCGGCAAATGCAGCCTTGGCACTATCAACGATGGCGGTCAACTCGTTCATACTGTTCTTGATCCATGAAAAAGGGGCCGAGACCCGTAAGTCTCAGCCCCCGAGGTTCGGAAACCGTAACGAGCGGACGACACTGCTGCTCCTTCGCGCTACCGTAGGTGGGTACGGCGCACATCGCAGGCAGCAGAGTCGTCTGCGCAGTTGGTTTACGCTGCCAGCTTGGCCTTGACTTGCTCCACGATGCCGGCGAAAGCAGGCATGTCATGCACGGCGATGTCCGACAACACTTTGCGGTCGATCTCGATATTGGCCTTCTTCAGGCCGTTGGCAAACTGGCTGTAGGTCATGCCGCACTGACGCGCGGCAGCATTGATACGCGCAATCCACAACTGGCGGAAAACACGCTTCTTGGTACGGCGGTCACGGTAGGCATATTGCCCGGCCTTCATTACCGCTTCTTTGGCGATGCGGAAGACATTGCCGCGGCGACCGCGGAAACCCTTGGCGAGGGCGAGAACTTTTTTGTGGCGGGCGCGAGCCGTTACACCACGTTTGACGCGAGGCATTGTGTTACTCCTTGTTCGTCGTTAATCAAATACCCATGCCTGGCAACATCTGCGCCATGTGACCCATATTGGTCTCATGAACAGCTGTAGCGCCGCGCAAGTGGCGTTTATTCTTGGTGGTCTTCTTGGTCAGAATGTGACGTTTGAAGGCTTGGCCGCGTTTGACGGTACCACCGGGACGAACGCGAAAGCGTTTCTTCGCCGCGCTCTTGGTCTTCATTTTGGGCATATTAATGCTCCTTCTTCATTGTGCTCGTGAGGCGTCTGCAAACGATTTGCAGCCTTGTTGGCCCCGAGCCACTTTTGTGGCAAGTGATTAGCTCGCCACATTGGGCGTTGGACGGTTAGCCCAGCGCCCCCTGCCACCCACCGGGAACCACCCCGGCGCACGGCAATTCCTCTCTCAAGCCGCTGCGGCCGGTGCCGCTTCCGCGGTCGCCTTGCCAGCAGGCTTCTTCTTGCCGGGCGCGATCATCATGATCATCTGGCGCCCTTCAAGCTTTGGAAACTGCTCCACCACAATCAAGTCCACCAAGTCAGCCCGAATCCGGTTCAACAAGGCCATGCCGATTTCCTGGTGCGTAATTTCACGCCCGCGAAAGCGCAGGGTGATCTTGCACTTGTCTCCCTCGGCCAAGAAACGCTTGATGTTGCGCATCTTGATGTTGTAGTCACCGTCATCGGTACCGGGACGGAACTTGACTTCCTTGATTTCAATGACCGTCTGTTTGGCTTTCGCCTCCGCCGCCTTCTTCTGCTCCTGGTACTTGAACTTGCCGTAGTCCATCAATCGACAGACCGGCGGGTTCGCCGTAGCAGAAATCTCAACCAAGTCCACATCCAACTCACCCGCCATGCGCAGGGCTTCCATCAGGCTGACGACGCCTAGGGGCTCGTTCTCGACACCTGAGAGTCGAACTTCCGGGGCCATGATTTCCCGGTTAAGGCGGTGTTTGCGTTCTTCGCGGTAACGGCGATCACGAAATTCAGTAGCGATGGTTCAATCCTTCACATAATTTTTGCTACAAAACTAGTAGCAACTGCCGCACACGGCACGCCGAAAAACTGGCGTCACACCAAACAATGGCCTAGACATCAGAGATATGAGCAAGGTCGCTGACCAGTCTTTGTACGAACTGCTCAAGGGACATTGCACCGAGGTCTTGACCACCTCGGGCGCGCACCGCGACGGCTCCAACTGCCTTCTCCTTGTCGCCTGCGACAAGGATGTACGGCAGCTTTTGCATCGAATGCTCGCGTATTTTATATGTAATTTTCTCGTTACGCAGGTCGGTGATGACTCTAAGCTCTTGATTTGGCAAAGATTTCTTCAATTTCGCGGCGATTTCACGACAGTAGTCGGCTTGCGCGTCCGTGATGTTGAGCACGGCAATCTGGACCGGCGCCAACCAAAGCGGCAAGGCGCCCGCGCTCTCCTCGATCAGAATTCCGATAAAGCGCTCCAGGCTGCCCACAATGGCCCGATGTAACATCACCGGACGATGTCGCGCGCCGTCCTCGCCGACATACTCGGCGTCCAGGCGCTCAGGCATCGAAAAGTCCACCTGGATCGTGCCGCACTGCCATTGACGGCCGATCGCGTCTTTCAGGGTGTACTCAATCTTGGGGCCGTAGAACGCACCTTCGCCGGGCGTGATCTCGAACTCACAGCCCGAGGCGCGCAGGCTTTGCATGAGCGCTTCCTCGGCCCTGTCCCAGCTTTCATCCGAACCGATCCGCTTCTCGGGTCGGGTCGCGACCTTGTAAATGATGTTCTTGAAGCCAAAGTCAGCGTAGACCTTTTGCAAGAGCGCCGTGTAATTGACGCATTCCTCCAGGATCTGGCCCTCGGTGCAAAAGATGTGGCCGTCGTCTTGCGTGAAGCCGCGCACCCGCATGATGCCGTGCAGACCGCCCGACGGTTCGTTGCGATGGCACTGGCCAAACTCGCCATAGCGCAGTGGCAAGTCGCGGTAGCTCTTGATGCCTTGCTTGAAAATCAGGATGTGCCCCGGACAATTCATCGGCTTGAGGGCGTATTCACGCTTCTCCGACTCCGTCACGAACATGTTCTCGCGGTACTTGTCCCAGTGGCCGGTCTTCTCCCACAGGCCCTTGTCGATGATCTGCGGGCCCTTGACTTCCTGGTAGCCGTTGTCGCGGTAAACCCGGCGCATGTATTGTTCGACGCCCTGCCACAGGGTCCAGCCCTTGGGATGCCAGAACACCAAACCCGGTGCGTGGTCATCAATGTGGAACAGATCCAGTTCCCGCCCGAGCTTGCGGTGGTCACGCTTCTCTGCCTCTTCGAGCATCGTCAGGTGCTGTTGCAGTTCTTCCTTGGTAGCCCAGGCCGTGCCGTAGACGCGCTGCAGCATTTCATTCTTGTGGTCACCACGCCAGTAGGCGCCTGCAAGCTTCATCAACTTGAAGTATTTGAGCTTGCCGGTGCTGGGCACGTGCGGGCCGCGGCACAAGTCTTCGAACTTGCCCTCGCGGTACAAGGACACATCCTGATCGGCGGGGATGCTCTCAATGATCTCCGCTTTATAGTGTTCACCCAGGCCCTTGAAATAGGCCACCGCCTCGTCGCGCGGCAAGACGCGGCGTGTGACCGGTTCGTCCTTGGCGGCAAGCTCGGTCATCTTCTTTTCCATCGCCACCAAGTCTTCGGGCGTGAACGGGCGCTTGTACGAAAAGTCGTAGAAAAAGCCGTGCTCGATGACCGGCCCAATCGTGACCTGCGCGTCCGGGAACAGTTCCTTGACTGCGTACGCCAACAGGTGCGCTGTGGAATGGCGAATGACTTCCAGGCCGTCTGTATCTTTGGCCGTGACGATAGACAAAGGGCTGTCACTGGCAATCACGTGGCTCGTGTCGACCACTTGGCCGTTGATTTTGCCGGCCAGTGCGGCCTTGGCCAAGCCGGCGCCGATGGAGGCGGCGACTTCGGACACGGTGACCGGGCCCGGGAAGTCACGTTTCGAACCGTCAGGAAGCGTAATTTGAATCATGGTGGGTACCGAAAAAGAGGTCTCAAGAAAAGCAAAAAAGCGCGGTAAGGTCCGCGCTTTACTATGAATTAGGTAGCTGGCAGCGCACAAGGCGCGCGGACTACGGCCTTATTCGCTCGTGAATGTCGCCGGTGTAGTTCGCGGTGTCATAACCAGACTGCCTTTCTCGCTCTTAGCCAAAATTTCGAGGGGCTAGTTTAACCCACTGGCATCGCTTTCAATCGAATTCACCGCAAAACTCATGGCAGTAGCTCAAGATCAGGAAGGCCGGGTATTCTGCTGCGCTCATGTCCTCCGGCCTGCGGCCTCCTCCTTGACTTCGCTACGCAGAACACCCAGCCATCCTGATCTGGCAAGGTGTCGGTCCACCAACCGCCGAAAGTCAAATTTGCAGCACCAGGCTTGGGGGGAGTTCCAAAGCGAAGTCAAGGAGGAGGCCGAAGGCCGGGGGACATGAGCGGCGGCACTCACCCAAAGCCTGGTGCGGCCCCGTGGCAGACCGCCTCACCAAGCCGACTATTTACTCACCAAAAGAAAGGCCGAGCCTCCTCGCGAAAGCCCGGCGCATTGCCCGCAGTTACCGAAGCAAAGGCTCAGTGGAACTGCTCTTCCTCGGTGGAGCCCGTCAGTGCCGTGACGCTGGACTTGCCGCCTTGGATCACGGTGGTGACTTCATCGAAGTAACCGGTGCCCACCTCTTGCTGGTGCGACACGAAGCTGTAACCACGTTCGCGGGCCGCGAACTCGGGCTCTTGCACCTTCTCGACGTAGGCGGTCATGCCGCGCTTGACGTAGTCCTGTGCCAAATCGAACATGTGGTACCACATGTTGTGGATGCCCGCGAGCGTGATGAACTGGTACTTGTAACCCATGGCGCCCAGTTCCTTCTGGAATTTGGCGATGGTTGCGTCATCCAGATTCTTCTTCCAGTTGAACGACGGCGAGCAGTTGTAGGCCAGCAGTTTGCCCGGATGTTTGGCGTGTACGGCATCGGCAAACTTCTTGGCGAAGTCCAGATCCGGCGTGCCGGTTTCGCACCACACCAGGTCGGCGTAGTCCGCATAGGCCACGGCCCGGCTGATAGCCTGGTCCAGACCCTTCCTGGTCTTGTAGAAACCTTCGGCGGTGCGCTCACCGGTCAGGAACGGCTTGTCGTTGGCGTCGTAATCGCTGGTCAACAGATCAGCGGCCTCGGCATCGGTACGGGCAATCACCAGTGTAGGCACGCCGTACACGTCGGCAGCCATGCGGGCGGCGATCAGCTTCTGGCAGGCTTCGGTGGTCGGGACCAACACCTTGCCACCCATGTGACCGCACTTCTTGACAGACGCCAATTGGTCTTCGAAGTGCACACCACCCGCGCCAGCGCGGATCATGGCCTTCATCAGTTCATACGCGTTCAACACGCCACCGAAACCGGCTTCTGCGTCAGCGACGATCGGAGCGTGGTAGTCGATATAACCCTTGTCGCCAGGGCCAACGCCTTTGGACCACTGGATTTCGTCCGCACGGGTGAAGGAGTTATTGATACGCTCCACAACCTTTGGCACCGAGTCCACCGGGTACAACGACTGGTCGGGGTACATGGCGGAATACTCGTTGTTGTCGGCGGCGACTTGCCAGCCGGACAGGTAGATGGCCTTGACACCAGCCTTGACCTGCTGCATCGCTTGGCCACCGGTCAACGCGCCCAGGCAGTTGACGTAAGGCGTGTTGTTAACCAGATCCCACAGCTTGTCGGCACCACGGCGGGCCAGCGTGTGTTCCACCTGGAAGGAGCCGCGCAGGCGCACCACATCCGCAGCGCTGTAGCCGCGCTTGATGCCTTTCCAGCGCGGGTTGGTGGCCCAGTCTTTTTCCAGGGCGGCGATTTGCTGTTCGCGACTGAGTTGTTCGGTAAGAGCTTGTGGCATGGAGACACTCCTTGGTTGATTGAAAATCAGAACGGCTTGATCCATGGAATGGCAAGTCGATGACCAGAGTTTAAGTCTTCTATAAGACTAAATTTTACTCTTGTGTCTTATAGAAGACATTTTCTATTTTCAATTAAATCAACAAGTTATGCCAGTCGTTCCACTATATGGAATTCGATGTTTCACACCGAGAAATATTGACGCGCCGCAGCATGGGCGCCTTTCATATTAAGAAACGCATTTTTCTTAATATGAAACGTCATCAGTACAGCGACGCATAGCGTTGGAACTCCCACTCGCTGATGCTTGCGTGAAACTCGTCCCACTCCTGCCGCTTGAGCTTCAGAAATTCATCGCAAAAAGCCGGTCCCAGCGCGGCAATCAGGGACTTGTCGGCGCACAACGCATCCACGGCCGACGCCAAATCGCGGGGCAACCGGGGTGGCATGGCGCAGCCCTGCGCCTGTGCCATATACAAGTCCTCGTTGCAGGCCTGCGGCGCTGGCATCGCCTGGTCAACCCCATTGAGACCGGCCGCCAGCGTCGCAGCAATCGCGGCGTAGACATTGCACGACGGATCCGGCAAGCGCCATTCCAATCGCCCGGCCACGGTTCGAACGACACAGGTGCGGTTGTTGTCGCCATAGGCTTTCCACACCGGTGACCAGGTGGTGCCCGACGCGCTATCGCTGCTGGCCAGTCGCTTGTAACTGTTGACGGTGGGCGCGCACAAGGCGCACAGCGCGTCTGCGTGATGCAACAAACCGGCTATGAACTGATGCCCGAGCTGACCAATCCCCAACGCGCCTGCGGGATCCGCAAAGACCGCCCGCCCCTGCGCATCGGTGATGCTCAGATGAAAGTGCAAGCCACTTCCCGGTGCGCTGGCCATCGGCTTTGGCATGCAGCTGAAGGTCATGCCGTGCTGCTCGGCCACGGCATGGGCCGTCACTTTGAAGAGCATGTAGCGATCGGCCGCACTCAGTGCGTGGTCAAAACGGTAGTTGATCTCGTACTGACCCATGGCGTCTTCGTGGTCGATCTGCTGAAGCTCAAAGCCCAACTCGGTTAGCGTTCGCCGCATGTCATCAATGAACCCACGGTTGCGGTGAATCGACTTCAGGTCATACGAGGGCTTGGCCAGTTGGTCCTGCCCGTCGGCGACCTGCCAGCGGCCGCCCTCGTCGCGACGCAGCAGAAAGAACTCGGGCTCGATGCCCACCCAAAGGGTCCAGCCGCGCGCGTTCAAACGCCGCAACTGCTGCTGCAGCAACTGCCGTGAACAGGTCTCCAACGGCTCACCGCCGGCATAGCCGTCGCACACCGCATGCGCCACCCCTGGCATAAAGGGAAGCACCCGCAGCGAGGCGGGCTGCACCCGCCCGTAATACTCGCTACGCGGCCCAAAGCGACCTAGTCCAGTGCCTGCGATGCTGGGGCCGGCAAATCCTGCCCCCACGTCAACCCATTCCTGCAGATTGCCCAGAGGCACCAGCTTGCCCTTGGCAACCCCATGAATATCCGTAAACTGGGCAAGGATGCTGTGGATGCCTTGCTCGCGCAAGGTCGCGATGGTGCGTTCCATGCTGTCTCCATTGGTTGAATTCGCGCTCGCGCGCCAGCCCAGCCCGCTCAGGCGCGGCCCCCTACACCGGACTGTCGATGCGAATCCAGGTGGTCTTGGTCTCGGTGTACTTGTCGAACGCGTGCAGCGACTTGTCGCGCCCGACGCCACTTTGCTTGTAGCCGCCAAAGGGCACAGTGATGTCGTCTTCATCGTACTGGTTGACGTGCACTGTGCCCGCGCGCAGCGCGCGAGCAACACCCATCGCCTTGTTCAGATCAGCCGTCCACACCCCCGCCTGCAAGCCATAGGCGCTCTGGTTTGCCTGCCTGACCACATCCGCAGCGTCGGTGAACGACAACACCGACAACACTGGGCCAAAAATCTCCTCACGCGCGATCGTCATGTCATTGAGAACGCCGTCGAAGATCGTCGGCTGTACGTAGCACCCGCCGCTCTCCTTCAGGGCCTGCTCGCCGCCCGCCAGCAGCTTGGCGCCTTCGCTCTTGCCGGTCTCGATGTAGCGCAGCACGGTGTCCATCTGGGTTCGGTCAACAATGGCGCCCATCACGGTCCCCTTATCCAGCGGGTTACCCGGCGCATAGGCGGGCACCATGGCCAGGGCTTTCTCCAGAAAGCGCTCCTTGATGCTGGCCTCGACAAACAGGCGCGAGGGTGCATTGCAGCTCTCACCCTGGTTGAAGAAGATGCTGCCCACAGCAGCCTCCACCGCCTTGTCCAGGTTAGGGCAATCGGCAAACACGATATTGGGCGACTTGCCACCCAGCTCGGTCCAGGCGCGCTTGAGGTTGCTTTGCCCGGCCATCACGTGAATCTGCTTGCCGACACGGGTCGAGCCGGTGAAGGCGATGCAATCGACGTCCATATGCAGGGCGAGCGGTGAGCCAGCCTCCGCGCCAAAGCCTGGGACCACGTTGAACACACCCGGTGGAATGCCAGCTTCCAGCGCCAGGTCACCCATGCGCAGGGCGGTCAAGGGCGACTTCTCGCTGGGCTTGAGCACGACCGAGTTGCCCGCCGCCAAGGCCGGCGCGATCTTCCAGGCGGCCATGATCATCGGGTAGTTCCAGGGCACGATGACACCGACCACCCCGACCGGTTCGCGCGTGATTAGAGCCAGCGCTGTGCTGGGAGTTGGCGCAATCTCGTCATAAACTTTGTCGACCGCCTCAGCGTACCAACGAATGCAATTGGCCGCGCTATTGACGTCCACCGAGCGCGCATACTTGATCGGCTTGCCCATGTCCAGGGTTTCCATCATGGCCAGCTCATCGCCATGCGCAATCAGGAGTTCGGCAAAGCGGATCATGATGCGTTTGCGCTGCGCCGGGGCCATGCCGCACCAGCGGCGCTCGTCAAACGCCCGCCGCGCCGCCGCAACTGCATGGTCTATATCGGCCAGCGCGCACCGTGCGACTCGGGTCAGGGTTCGACCATCAACTGGCGAGACGCAGTCAAACGATTCCCCGCTTAACGCCGAGACACGCTGGCCCGCGATCAGGGCGCGCCCGTCATAAGCTGCGCCGGAGGTTTGAGACGCTGTAGTCATATCAGAGCCCTTGCTGATTGGGTTGAGTTGAAACAAATTGGCAAACCGGCTGCCCGAGAGGCTCGCCGACGAGCGCGGCATCCTGTACCGCGTCGCCCGGTCGGGACGAACACGCGGCACCACACCGACTAGGCGCGCACCCACCAGGCACACACCGTCTCGGAAAGCGCGGCCGCACCAGGACCGTGGCCGCAATCCTCTAGAACGAGACGACCACTGAGGAGCCCAACAGCACGTTGTTCTTCTTGTAGCTGCCGTCGCGAGCGTCGCGGAACACCGCGCCGTTGGCGCCGTCGTAGCGCAACTCCATCTTCCACGTGGTCGACGGGTTGATCAGGTAGTTGAACCCAGCCGACAAAGCGTAACGGTTGACGCCCTTGTTGGAATCAATCGGCTCCCACTCGCCCGAGTCGGCCGCCAGCGCCATGGCCGGGCCAAAGCCGTTGCGCCCGGCGGCGCAGCCCACATCGGCCCGCACCGGCAAACCGGTGACCGGATCGACCGCGCCGGTCAGCGCACCGGCGGCGTCACGCTCTAGCACCGAGCAGGTTTCGGCGCCCTGCCCAAACACGCCGCCGCCGTTCTTGCGATTGGCGATGTAATCGAAGCGCGTGACCGCCTGCAGGCGCGGCGACAGTTTGTAGCCAAACAGGCTCGACAGGCCCCACCATTGCGCATTGCCGCCGTTGGCTGCCGCGTCGCGTTGACGTCCGACCCCAAGCTGGCCTTGCCAGGTCACATCGCCACGCACGAAGTAGCCATCGACCTCAAACAAATCGTAGCGGTTGCCAGAGCTGAAAGAGTGGGTCCCGGCCAGGCCAAAGCCCTGGTACTCGCCCTTGGAGTAGTCGGCACGATAGGTCAGCGCGGGGCTCTTGTCGCCACTGCCCTTGCGTGTTTCGTTGACATTTCCCAGCATGAACTTGGTGATCCACTTACCGCGCGTGATTTCCATGCCAACACCGCTGTAGACGGTGGGAATGGTGAAGTCAAACAGCATGTTGTGGGTAATCAGTGGCTGCTGGTTCGAGAAGATGTACTCGTAGCCACTCCAATCAGGCAAAACGCCGGCAATCACCCGTGTCTGCGCGTCAATCGTGGGGATCGATACCGAGGCCTCATGAACGATTGAGTTCAGGTTATAGCCCGAGGAGGCGGACTTATGCGGCGCCAATGTCAAACGCCACTTGTTGCCGCCTTCGGTTTCCTTCTGAATATCGAGCACTGCCTGTCCGAAGTAGGAGTTGTCGAAGGCGTAGGACTCGCCGTCGCTGCGCCCGTCGAAGTTGTTCAGAAACACAAAACCGGCATGGTTCTGGCGGCTGCTGTAGATGAAGGTCGGATCAATCATGCCGCTGACCTTGAGACCCTTGAAACCTGCCGCTTCGAAATTGTCCTCGGTCGACTCGGCCTTGATCTTGACCCGGTTGAATTCCTGGGGATCCACCGTGGCTTGTGCGGCTGGTGCGACGGCCGCGGCCGCGTCGACTTTTTGCATCAAGACCTGCAACTGTCTTTTGAGCAGTTCGATTTCTTGCTTGAGTTCCGCAGTGGTCTGAGCATGTGCGGTTTGGGCCAATGGAAACACACCAGCAAGGGCGACAGCGAGCAAGGACAATTTGCTTTTCATTTTTCACTCCAAAAGAATAGGGAAACCAGGTTCATACAAGTCAAACTTCGGCACTGCGAAAGGCCGCCGACATCTCGCGCGCACGGCGGCGTTCCGCACGCGAAATCCAGATACTTGCGGCGACAACAGCGACACTGACCACCGCCACTGTCAGTGTCGCCACCGTGTTAACGCTTGGACTCAGACCCAGCCGCGCGCGACTGAAAATGGTGATCGGCATGGTGGTCGAGCCGGGTCCTGAGAGAAATGCCGATAACACCACATCGTCCAGCGACAGTGTGAAGGTCAGCAGCCAGGCCGAGCCGATGGCCTGCGAGATCAAGGGCAAGGTGACCAGAAAGAACACCTGCCAAGGACGACAGCCCAAGTCCTGCGCGGCCTCTTCCAGGGACGGGTTCATCTCCTGCAATCGCGACTGCACCACCACGGTGGCATAGGCCATGCCAAGCAGCGTGTGTCCTAGCCAGATGGTCATCATGCCGCGATCCGGAAAACCGAAGGTGCGCTGCACTGAGACCAGCATTAGCAGCAGCGACAGGCCGATGATCACCTCCGGCATCACCAGTGGTGAATTCACCATGCCAACAAACAAGGTGCGCCCTGGGAAGCGCTTGAAACGCGTCAGTGCCAAGGCCGCAAGCGTACCCAAAACGACGGACGCACAGGCGGTCAGCGCCGCTATCTGAAGAGACAGCTTGAACCCGGCAATGATTTCCGTGTCCTGCATCAGCGCCGAGTACCAACGCAACGAGAAGCCACCCCAGCTTGTGACCATCGGGCTGGCGTTGAAGCTTAGGATCACCAGCGTAACGATCGGCAGGTACAAAAACAGAAAGACCGCACCCATCCAGAGCCGCGAGGTCATCCGTCCGGCGGTGGGCCTCATGCGCGCGCCCCTTTCGTGCTCTCGGCCTGGTATTTGTTGAACCAGGCCAGTGGGACAATGATCAGCAACACCATGATCACAGCCACGGTGGCGGCCATGGGCCAGTCGTTGTTGCTGAAGAACTCGTCCCACAACACGCGCCCGATCATCAGGGTCTGCGGCCCGCCCAGCAGCTCAGGAATCACAAACTCGCCAACGCAAGGGATAAACACCAGCATGGAGCCCGCGATGATGCCGCTCTTGGACAGCGGCACCGTGATCCGCCAGAAGGCGCCCCATGGCGTCGCGCCCAGATCAAGCGCGGCCTCTAGCAGACGCAGGTCCATCTTCACCAGGTTGGCGTAGAGCGGCAATATCATGAAGGGTAGGTAGGTATAGACCATGCCCAAGACCAGCGAGAACGGCGTGTTCATCATCTTGACCGGCTCGCTGGCGAGTCCGGCCCATAGCGCAAAATTGTTGAACACACCGTTGTCGGCCAACAGCATCTTCCAGGCATAGACGCGCAGCAGGAATGATGTCCAGAACGGCAACATCACCAGCATCAACAAAGCCGGACGCTTGTCGGCGGGACTGCGCGCCATGAAGTAGGCGAACGGATAGGCAATCAACAGACAAATGGCGGTGGTGATACCCGCGTACTTGAGCGAACTCAGGTAGGTCTTGAAGTACAGGTCGTCCTGCGCAACGAAAAGGTAGTTGCCGAGCTTCAATTTGAGTTGCAGGACACCATCGGCCCAGCTGATCAAGTCCTTGAAAACCACGTTCTCCATCTCGGAGACGCTGATCTTCAAAACCACCAGGAATGGCGCCAGGAAGAACGCCAGCAGAAACAGCATCGGCACGGCAATGAGCAGACGCCGGCCCCAGGCGCCGGTGAACCGGTCATACAGCGAAAATGCAGGTGCGGCCATTGAGCTCATGCGGCGCTCACTGAGTCAAGACGACGACATCGCTGCCGCACCACCATACGTAGACTTGGTCGCCCCAGGTCAGATGCGAGGCATCATGCCGGGCGGCATTGGTCTGCGTGACCTTGACCACCATGCCACCATCGAGTTGCACGTGGTAAGTGGTCAGGCTACCCAGGTAGGCCAGGTCCTTGATCACACCGCGCACCTGGTTGAAGCCAACTTGCTCAAGGGATTCGCGTTCATCGTCGCGCGGTGGGTTCTGCACGATGGCCATCTTTTCGGGTCGCACCGCCACGTGCACCGCCATGCCTGCGGTGCCGGTGATGCCGTGGTTGATGTAATGTTTGCACTCGGGCGAAACCACCACCACATGGTCGGGCTCGTCAACCTCGACCGAGCCCTTGAACAGGTTGACGCTTCCGATAAAGTCGGCCACGAAGCGGCAGTTTGGCGTTTCGTAAATCTCGGCGGGCTTGCCAATTTGCAGGATCTTGCCCTCGCTCATCACCCCGATGCGGGTGGCCATGGTCATGGCCTCCTCCTGGTCATGGGTCACCATTACACAGGTCACGCCGACCTGTTCGATGATGCCGACCAGTTCGAGCTGGGTGCGTTCGCGTAGCTTCGCATCCAGCGCGCCCAGCGGCTCGTCGAGCAACAGCAGCTGCGGGCGCTTGGCCAGGCTGCGTGCCAGCGCCACGCGCTGCTGCTGACCACCGGACAATTGGTGCGGCTTGCGTTTGGCATAAGCCTTGAGCTGAACCAACTCAAGCATCTGCGTCACACGCTCCTCAATCTGCTGGGCGGGCAGCTTGTCTCGCTTCAAGCCAAAAGCAATGTTTTCCCAGACGCTCAAGTGCGGAAACAGCGCGTAGCTCTGAAACATCATGTTGATCGGGCGCTCGTAGGGCGCCAGACCCACGATGTCCTTGCCTGCCAACATGATTTGGCCGGATGTGGGCAACTCAAACCCGGCCAACATGCGCAGCAGGGTGGACTTGCCGCAACCCGACGACCCCAGCAGTGCGAAGATTTCGCCCTGCTGGATGTCCAGCGATACGTTGTCGACCGCAAAAACGTCGTCAAACTGCTTAACGATGTTTTTGATCTGGAGAAACGGCGCTGCCGCCGACTTATCTGTGGAAACTATCGCCACGCATGACCCCCGGTTGGTATCCGAACTGACCCGATTACAGGCCAGTCTTGAACGCGGTATAGACGCGCGTGATCTGACGCCGGATGTCGTTGTTCAGGGCTTTCGGGGGGACCATCACCGCCATCTCGGCGCTGCTGGGGAACACCGTGGGGTTCTTGGCTACTTCAGCCTTGACGAACTCGCGTGACGCCTTGTTGGGATTGGCATAAAACACTTTGTTGGTCAGCGAGGCGTGTACCTCGGGCCGCATGATGTAGTTGATGAACAGGTGCGCGTTTTTCGGGTGCGGCGCATCGGCGGGGATGGCCATCATGTCAAAGAACAGCAGGCCGCCATTCTTCGGAATCAGCGCCACGATATCGTTACCGGTCTTGCCGTCGATGGCGCGCTGGCGTGCAATGTTGATATCACCCGACCAACCCAAAGCCATGCAGATGGCGCCACCCGCCATGTCGTTGATGTATCCCGACGAACTGAACAGTGTGATGTGCGGCCGGACCGACTTGAGCAAGTTGGCGGCGTCCTGGTAGTCGGCCGGATTCTTGCTGAACGGATCCTTGCCCAGGTAGTGCAAGGCGGCGGGCAACACCTCCGAGGCACTGTCAAGAATCGAAACACCGCAGCTCTTGAGTTTGCTGATGTACTTTGGATTGAAGAACAACTCCCACACATTGGCAGGCATTGGCTCGGCGCCCAGTACCGCCTTGACTTTGGCGGTATTGATGCCGATCGTGGTGTAACCCCACAACCAGTTGACCAGATATTGGTTGCCGGGGTCCAGATTGGCAATCTGGTTCTGAATGTCAGGGTCCATGTTCTTGAGGTTGGGCAGCTGCGCTTTATCGAGCTTGCGCAGCAGGCCACCCTCCATTTGCAGCCGCGCCCAAGGCGACGACGGGACCACAATGTCGTAACCGGTCTTGCCCGCAACCAGCTTGGCGTGAACGATTTCATTGTTGTCAAAGGTGTCGTAGCGCACCTTGATGCCGGTCTCTTTCTCAAAATTCTGGATCGTGTCCTCAGCGATGTAGTCCGACCAGTTGTAGATGTTGAGAACTTTTTCCTCCTGGGCGTGCGCGGGCGAGGCCGCCAGAACCATTGACCCCGCCAGCGCCAGACCGGATATGAGCTTGCCGATCAAGGTTTTTCCATGTGCATTAACCAATTTATTCTCCTGAAGATCAATCGAACGAAACCAGAACTCTGTGCGCCCACTACCGCCTGCGCGGCGCGGCAACCCGGTAAATCTTAACCCTTCAAGGGTGGCCCTCCATCCACGCAATCCCTAAGCAAACCAGCCATTCTTCTTGACGTCGGCCAGGGTCAAGTCGAGGCAGCGCACTATCAAGGCCATCATCTCGTCAATCTGCGCGCGGCTCATGATCAGCGGCGGCGCGATAATCATACGGTCGCCCACGGCGCGCATGATCAAGCCATTGCCAAAACAGTGGCCACGGCACACCATGCCAACCCCCAGGCTTTCGTCAAAACGCTGCAATGTGGCCTTGTTCTTGACCAGCACCATTCCGCCGACGAGGCCACAGGTTTCGGCCTCACCCACCAAGGGGTGCGCCCGGATGTCGTCAAACCGTTGCGCAAGATAGGGGCCAATGTCGTCGCGCACGCGCTGGGGCAGTTGCTCACGCTCCATCACCTCGATATTGGCCAAGGCCACCGCACAAGCCACCGGGTGCCCGCTATAGGTATAGCCGTGGTTGAACTCTCCGCCCTTGTCAATCAGCACCTTGGCCACCCGGTCGCCCACCATCACGCCACCGAGTGGGATGTAGCCGCTCGTGACCGCTTTGGCAAAGGTCACCAGGTCGGGTTTGTAGCCAAAGTACTCGTAACCGAACCAGCGCCCGAGGCGGCCAAACGCGCAGATCACTTCGTCGCTGATAAGCAAAATGCCGTACTTGTCGACGATGCGCTGAATCTCGGGCCAGTACGTGGCGGGCGGGATGATCACCCCACCCGCGCCCTGGATCGGCTCGGCGATGAAGGCCGCCACCCGCTGCGGCCCCAGCGCCAGAATCTCTTCCTCAAGCCAGCCCGCAGCACGAATGCCAAATTCGTCCTTGGTCTCGCCCTTGCGGGCGTTCTCGAAGTAGTAGGGCTGCCCGATGTGCTTGATGTTGGGAATCGGCAAGTCGCCCTGCGCGTGCATGCCGCTCATGCCGCCCAGCGACGCGCCGGCCATGGTACTGCCGTGGTACGCGTTCTGGCGGCTGATGATGATCTTGCGTTGCGGCTCGCCCAGCAGATCCCAATAGCGGCGTACCATGCGCACGTTGGAATCATTACTTTCGCTACCGCTGCTGGAATAGAACACGTGTCGGAAGCTGCGCTCGCCCGCGTTGGGCGCCAGTTGCGCCAGCTTCGCGGCCAATGTGACGGCCGGCACGTTGGTGGTCTGAAAGAAGCTGTTGTAGTAGGGCAGCGTCATCATCTGGTGGTGCGCGGCATCCGCCAGTTCGCGTCGTCCATAGCCGACGTTGACACACCACAGGCCGCTCATGGCGTCCAGCACCTTGACACCCTCGGAGTCCCACACGTAGATGCCTTCGCCACGTGTCATGACGCGCGCGCCTTTGGCCGACAAATCTTTGAAGTCGGTAAAGGGATGCAGAAAGTGTGCGCTATCGAGCGTCTGAATGCGCGCTGTGTCCACTGAATTATTCATGGCGGTATCCATCATGGGTTCCTGACAAGGTGTGGTCCGGGTTAGACGTGCAACAGCAAGTGCTCGCGCTCCCAGGGGGAAATGACCTTCATGAACTCGTCAAATTCGAGTTCCTTGATTTCGGAATAGACGGTGATGAACTCCTTGCCCAGCACTTCGTGCAAATCGGACTCGCGGCGCAGCCAGTCAAGCGCCTCGCCCAGGCTGCGCGGCAGCGAGTAGGCCGACAGGTACGCATCGCCCTTCATCTCTGCCTTGGGTTTGATCTTGTTCTTCAGACCCAGGTAGCCACACGCCAGCGTCATGGCCAGTGCCACATAGGGGTTGGCATCGGCTCCAATGACACGGTTCTCTACCCGGCGCGCCTCGGGGCTGGAGATGGGTGAGCGAATGCCCACCGTTCGGTTGTCGTAACCCCACTCGATGTTGATTGGCGCGGCGGTGTTGCGCGACAGCCGCCGGTAGCTGTTCACGTACGGTGCAACCAACACCATGGCCGCCGGTATGTAGCGCTGCAGCCCGCCGATGTAGTGCATGAAGGCCTCGCTTGGTGTGCCATCCTCGTTGCTGAAGATATTCTGGCCCGTGGCTGTGTTGACGATACTCTGGTGCACGTGCATGGCACTACCCGGCTCGGCCGCGATCGGCTTGGCCATGAAGGTTGCATACATATCGTGTCGCAGCGCCGCTTCGCGCACGGTGCGCTTGAACAAAAACACTTCGTCGGCCAGTCCAAGCGGCTGGGCGTGGAAAAAATTGATCTCCATCTGCCCGGCGCCTACCTCGTGGATCAGCGTATCCACATTGAGTTCCATTTTGTCGCTGTAGTCGTAAATCTCCTCGAACAAAGGATCGAACTCATTAACCGCGTCAATGCTGTACGCCTGACGAGAAGTTTCGGCGCGTCCACTGCGCCCCACGGGCGCCCGCAGCAGCGTGTTCGGATCGGTGTTGCGCGCGGTGAGGTAGAACTCCAGCTCGGGCGCCACGATCGGCTGCAGTCCCTCCGCATCAAACAACTCGCACACCCGACGCAACACGCTGCGTGGTGCAAACGGCACCAGGTTGCCGGCATGGTCAAAACAATCGTGAATCACCTGCGCGGTGGGATCGGCTGCCCACGGCACGATGCGCACCGTGGAAGGATCGGGACGCAGCTGCATATCCTTGTCGGTGGGGTCGATCACGTCGTAGTAAGGCCCGCTCTCGGGGAACTCACCGGTCACGCCCATCGCGACAATGGCTTGCGGCAAACGCATGCCGCGATCCTCAGTGAACTTGGCGCGGGGCAATATCTTGCCACGCGCCACGCCTGTCAAGTCGGGCACCAGACACTCCACCTCCGTGACCCGGCGCTCATTGAGCCACTGCTCGAGGTCATTGAAATTCATCTTCTTGCTTTCACTCATATCGTTCCTGCTTCTTCCGTTTCGTGCCGCGCAACGCTGCATCCCATCCGTTGAGCCTGGCGTGCGCGGCAGGCATCCCCAAAGGCCCTGAACATGGCCAGGCTCAAACTGTTTTCCAGGCAATGCCATTCCGGATGCCACTGCACGGCATAGGCAAAGCCGCTTGCCCCAGCCACCGCGAAGGCCTCCACCAGGCCATCGGGCGCATGCCCCAGTGCGGTCAGACCACTGGCCAGTCGCGCCACGCCCTGCCCATGCAGCGAGTTCACCATGGCGCTGGACCCCTGGGCCCACTGCTGAAAGACACTACCCTTGACAAATTGAACCGGATGAACCGGCGCGTACTGCAGCGCATGGGCTGCATGCTTTGGCTCGCGGTGATCCATCAGACCCGGCACGGCATGCACCTGCTGGTGCAAAGAGCCCCCCAACGCCACATTGATCTCCTGGAAACCCCGGCAGATACCCAACAGCGGAACCCGTTGCGCCACGCAAGCCTTGACCAAGGCCAGCGTCAGCGAGTCGCGCGCCTCGTCCAGCGGCAAAGCGGGATCCGACACGGGCTCATTGAAATTTCGGGGGTGCACATTGGCGGCCGAGCCCGTCAGCATGACGCCGTCGACCAGTGCCAGCAGTTCGGCAATCTGGTCTGCCTGTGCCAGGGGAAACACCACAGGCTGCGCCTGAGCGCCTTCCTTGACCGCGCGGGCATATTTGTCGCCGAGGACGAGGAACGGCGCCTGGTGGTGGTGATCACCCAGCAGGCGATGATCCGCGGGCAGCCAAACCATGCAGGGTGGCTTGTTCATGCTTCTCCTGGTACTTTGCGGGACAGACCTTCAGCTCTGTCCTCAACTGATTGTTAGATGTTGTTGTGAGTCATTGTGCGCCCGAAATTGGATGACAATGGGGGCCAGTTGCCGCAAGCCCATGGAGCCACTTTGCGCGGCGCGGAACTGCCGCCCCTCGGCACCCGGTTGCTCACACCCTTTTGCCAACGATGCTATCCGAACTGTTATTGACCGACCTCGCCCGCCTGGGCCAACTGGGCAACTTGCCCTTGCACCGGCAACTGTATGAAGCGCTGCGGCGAGCCATTTTGGACGGCAAGCTGGCCGCCGGCGACCGGCTCCCCTCCAGTCGCGAACTGACCCAAGACCTGGGTCTGTCACGCAATACCGTGGTGGCGGCCATCAACCAGCTCAGTGTCGAGGGCTACCTGGTCAGCCGGGTCGGTAGCGGCACCTTTGTCAACGCCAGCGTGCCCAAGCCTGTCGCGCGCCGGCCAGCGCCACGAGGCCACCGCTGCAACGATCTGTCGCGTCGCGGCAGCGCTTTGGCGACCACCTTTTGCGCCGACCAGCTTGAAGTGCAGCCCTTCACCGCTGGCATCGCCGACTTCAGCGCCTTTCCGGTGGCACTGTGGCAGCGCCTGCAGAACAAGCATTGGCGCATGACCTACCCGGATATGCTGGACTACTGCTACAGCGGTGGCTACGCACCACTTCGGCGAGCCGTGGCGGACTACCTCAGGGTGTTCCGCAGCGTGCCTTTGGACGTCGATCAGGTCATCATCACCAGCGGCACGCAGCAGTCGTTGGAGCTGTGCGCACAGTTGTTGGGCGACCCGGGCGATGCGGTCTGGCTGGAGGACCCGGCCTACTGGGGCGCCGTGAAGGCCTTCTTGGCCAGCGCTCTGGCGTTACACCCGGTACGCGTTGACGATCAAGGTCTTGCTCCGACAAGCGCTGATTTGCAGGCACCGCCACGCCTGATCTACGTGACGCCTTCGCACCAGTACCCCACTGGCGCCGTGATGTCACTGGCACGCCGACACCAGTTGCTGGACATCGCGCGTGAACACCGAAGCTGGATTCTCGAAGACGACTACGACAGCGAGTTTCGCTTCAGCGGCCCGCCGATATCCTCACTGGCCGGGCTGGACAAAAACGAGTGCGTGCTCTACCTGGGTTCGTTTTCCAAGGTGCTGTACCCTGGCCTGAAATTGGGCTACCTGGTGGTGCCCAAGCGCCTGGTGGCTGCCTTCAAACAGGCGCACTACGACCTCAACCGCCCCGGCCAGATGCCGCTGCAGGCGGCATTGGCCGAATTCATCGAGATGGGTCACTTTGCCAGCGCCTTGCGTCGTGCACGCCAGAGCTACGCCCAGCGCCGACACTGCCTGCTGGAGGCGCTCAAGCCGTGCCTGGGTCCCATGGCCCACATCAGCGGCGCCGAACAGGGGCTGCACTTATGCCTGCGCTTGCCCGCGACGATGGACGATCGGGCACTGGCCCAGTGCATTGCCCACAGGGGACTGACGGTGCGCCCGCTTTCGGCATACTGCCTGCAGCGCACCGACTCAAAAGGTCTGGTTATCGGTTATGGCTATGCCGCGCTGGCCGACATTGAGCGCGCAGGCCCGATCTTGGCCGGCTTGATTGCCGACGAGTTGGCAAAGTCAGCGGCAACGCGCTGACGCCATCGCCATGCCATACTGAGTCTCATGTCCATGTCAATGGAGTCACCATGAAAATCAAGTTCTGGGGCGTCCGTGGCTCCATCGCCTCGCCAGGACCAGCCACGGTTCGGTACGGTGGCAACACGACCTGCATCGAAATCCGTACCGACAACAACGAGTTGATCATTCTGGACGCTGGCACCGGCATCTTTCCGCTGTCGCAGACGCTACTGGCCGAGCTGCCGGTTCAGGCCAACGTATTCATCTCTCACTCTCACTGGGACCACATTCAAGGGTTGCCGTTTTTTATCCCCAACTTCATTCCGGGCAACACGCTGCGTCTACACGGCGCGTTTGACCCTGTGTCGGGAAAGGGCGTTGAACAGGTCATGGCAGTGCAGTTGCAGTACAGCTACTTCCCGGTGCGCGAGGCGGAGATGAAAGCCCGCATTGAATACGTCACGCTGTCGCCCGAGCAGCGCCTTCAGGTCGGATCGGCTACGGTCACGCCCTACCTGATGAACCATCCGGTGATCGATTTTGGCTACCGCATCGACTGTGGCGACAAAGCGGTCTTCTTCACCGGCGACCACGAACCGCCCTACAACATCTACGAGCCGGGCGACGAGGCCCATGGCGAGTACCAGGGTTTTGTCGACGAAAAGCTGGCCACGATTCACAAAGCCATGCAAGGCGTGGATGTGCTGATTGCCGACAGTTCCTACACTCAGGCCGAGTACGCAGCCAAGCGGGGCTGGGGACACGGCACCTTTGATACCAGCATCCAAAGCGCGCTCAAGGTCGGCGCCAAGGTGCTCTTTTGTACGCACCACGAGCCCACCCGCGGCGATGCCGCCCTGGAAGCCGCATTTGACGCCGCCTTGCTGGCCAACCCCGTGGGCACCTCAGGTTTGAGCGTGCGCCTGGCCCGCGAGGGCGAGTGCTTCGAGTTCTAGCCCACGGGCCGTCGGACCGACCCCCATGCACGCCATCCACGCTGACCGTAGCTGGCCCTTGCACGGTGTGGCGCAAACGCGCCAACTGGAGCATCTGGCCCAGGCCCAACTGCCCCCGCACGTCTTGATGCAGCGCGCCGGCTTGGCCGTGGCGCGGCTGGCGCTGGCGCTGGCGCCCCATGCACGCACCATCTGGCTGGCGTGCGGGCCCGGCAACAATGGTGGTGACGGCATGTTGGCGGCCATGCACCTGCGACACTGGGGTAAACGAGCCGTTGTCACTTGGCTCGGCACGATCGAATCGGCAAGCGCCGATGCTGCTGCGGCGTACCACGCGGCGGTGCAAGCCGGGGTCGAGTTTTCAATCACTCGCCCCGAGCAGCCAGACCTGTGTGTCGACGCCCTGTTTGGCATCGGCCTGTCACGCGCAGCGGCTGCGCGGGCACCAACCCCAGCTTTGGCGCATTGCCTGGAACACCTTCAGCGCGGCGGTGCGCCCGTGCTGGCGGTCGATTTGCCCAGTGGCCTGAATGCCAACACCGGTTGCGCGACCGAGCACACTGTGCATGCGCACCACACGCTCAGTCTGCTGACGCTCAAGCCGGGACTGTTCACCGCCAGCGGACGTGATGCCAGTGGCCAGGTATGGTTTGATGACCTGGGACTGCACCGCGACGCCGACTTGGCCGCGCAGGCTCACGCCAACGCCGACGCTTGTTTGAATGCACCGCCCCCGCCCCGGCCACGCCCTCACGCTTCCCACAAAGGCAGTTTTGGCGATGTGGCGGTGATTGGCGGCGCAGCTGGCATGACCGGCGCGGCCCTGCTGGCAGCACGCGCCGCGCTGCACGACGGCGCCGGCAGGGTGTTTGTCAGCCTGCTCGATGATTCGGGGATGGCGGTTGACCCGATGCAGCCCGAATTGATGTTTCGCGCCCTGTCGACGCTGCCTCTGGCCGAACTGACCGTGGTCTGCGGCTGTGGCGGCGGCGACGCCGTGCGCACGCCGCTGTCACGCGTGATATCGACTGCAATGGCTGTCGTTATTGATGCAGACGCTATTAATGCGATAGCAATCGACACCCAACTGCAAAGCCTGTTGACAGCGCGCGGCGAACGCGGACGGGCTACCGTGCTCACCCCGCACCCGCTGGAAGCCGCGCGCCTGCTGGGCACCAGCGCCGCCGAGGTACAGCAAGACCGGCTGGCCGCGGCCCAGGCACTGGCGCAGCGCTTTGCCTGCGTGGTGGTGCTCAAGGGCTCGGGCACCATCATCGCCGCTGCCGGCCAGGTTCCCACCATCAACCCCACTGGCAACGCCAATCTGGCCACGGCTGGAACGGGCGACGTGCTGGCCGGCATGCTTGGCGCCGCGCTGGCCGCCGGGTTGCCCGCTTTTGACGCAGCGACCCAGTCGGTCTACGCACACGGTCTGGCAGCCACGCCGGGGCCTGGCGCGCACGCGCTGGTCGCAAGCGATTTGTATGCGGCCTATTCACGTTAGTCCTCGACGCTTGGGGTCGCGCTGTTTCGATGCAAAATGCTTGGCAACACGAGCTAGGACGGAGTCAACATGTTTCTCGCAATCAGCCGATTCTGTGTTGCCAACGCCATGGACGATGACGTTCGCCTGGCGTTTCGCCAACGACCGCACAAGGTAGACCAAGCGGCCGGTTTCGTGCGCATGGAGGTGGCCAACCCCACTGACAACGCCAGCGAATTTTGGCTCATGACCTGGTGGACCAGTCAGGAGTCCTTTACCGCCTGGCACCACAGCCACGCCTACCACGAGTCGCACCAGGGCATCCCCAAGGGACTCAAGCTCGATCCCAAGCGCACGCTGATGACGCACTTGAACGTGGTGGCGCAGTGAGCACCTTCGCCGATGCCTTGCAGCCCTGGCGCGAGCCATGCGCCACCCATGTTACGCATGCCATCTACGCCCGCCATGGCGAAGTGCTGGAGCGGTTTGGCCCGGCCGGCCGGCAGCATTGTCGGCTCGACATCCTGCGCCACCTCGATTACCTCGCCGTCGCGGTCGAGGTCAACGACAGCACGCCCTTCGTGCAATACGTACTTTGGCTTCAGGACGTATTGGGCGGGCGCGGCGTGCCACTGGCCCATCTGGTTTTTTCCCTTGAATTGATTGCTGGTTTTCTGACCGAGAACCTTCCAGACGAGGCTGGCGCGCGGCTGCAATCCGTCGTTGACGCTGGCACAGCCTGCCTCGCTGCGCCGCAGGCCAAGGCGCTGGCGCGCTATGGACTGACCCGGCTACCAGAGCTACCCCAGACATCGCGCTACCAGCAGTCCATTTTGCAGGGCAATCGCAGCCGGGCCCAAGCCAGCGTAATCGAGGCCATGGACGCGGGCGCCACACTGCCGCAGGCCTGCGTGCAGATCATTCAGCCGGCCTTATACGAAGTGGGCAACCTGTGGCAGCGAAATCGCATCACCGTTGCGCAGGAGCACCTGGCCAGCGCGATCAGCCAGAACGTCCTGGTTGGCGCCTACCTCAAAGCCAGTTTCTTGGAACCAAACGGCCAGTCCGCGGTGTTTGCGTGTGTTGAAGGCAACCACCACGGCCTGGGCCTTCGCATGCTGTCCGACGCCTTTGAAACGCGCGGCTGGGACGCCGCCTACCTCGGCACCGACGTGCCAACCAAGGACCTGTTGCAGGACATCGACAGCCGCCGCCCCCAACTGCTGGCCCTGTCGGCCTCGCTGCCACAACACCTAAGCTCGGTGCGGCAAACCGTCGAGGCCCTGCGCGCAGAGCTGGGTAGTGCCTGTCCCACCATCTGGGTCGGCGGCCTGGCCACGCTCTCTGCACCTGGGCTGTGGCGCTACACCCAGGCCGACGGCTGGTCGTCCGACGCGTTGCACGCGCTCGAACAGCTCTGAATCACCAAGAGCCGCGCTCAGCATGGAGCACATCATTGCGCTGACACCCGCCAAACGCGACTGCCTGTTGGACTGCATGGCACAGCTGACCGCCGTGGCGGTGGCACAAATCGCCGAGGACGGGCGCCTGCTACATGCCAATCTTGGCTTCAAGCGCCTGACCCGTCACGGACAAACCGGCGCCGGCACGCAGCCGGACATGCGCAGCTTCTTTGTCAATCCCAGTTTTGATGAGCTGCTGGCGATCCACGCCGACCCTGGGCTGCCGATCTATGAAGGTATCCTCAATGTGGCGGACCTCAACAGCGTGTGTCGCTCGCTGATCGGGACCGTTCACCACTTTGACGGCAAACTCATGCTGGTCGCCGAACACGACGTGGCCGACATGGAGCGCCTCAATGCCGAAGTGATCAAGCTCAACCTGGAGTTGTCAGAACTTCAACGCAGCCTGGCACGCACCAATCGCAGCCTATTGGCCAGCGAAGAACGCCTCAAGCAATTGAGCATCACCGATCCCCTGACGAGTCTGGCCAATCGGCGTTACTTGATGGACTTCCTGCAGCAGGCCTGGCAGCGCAGCCAACGTTTTGCATCAACCTTTTCAGTCATCATGGCCGATATTGATTTCTTCAAGAAGATCAACGATCAGCACGGTCATGAACAAGGTGACGTGGTGCTCAAGGCGGTTGCTGCGCAGATGCAGGCGATGGCGCGCAAGGTCGATTTGGTGGCACGCTTTGGTGGCGAGGAATTTGTCATCGTGCTGCAGGAGGCGCCGCTGAGCGCAGCGGTTGAGATGGCGCAGCGCCTGCGCCAGGCGGTGACCGAGCTGCGCTTTGAGCCGCTTCCCCAGGGCGTGACTTGCAGCTACGGCGTGGCGCAGTTCGCCACGGGCCAATCGGTGCAGGACTTGCTCAAACACGCCGATGAAGCGCTATACGAGTCAAAGCACGCTGGGCGCAACCGCGTCACGGCGCACCGCTGACCCGCGGCAGTATGCCGCGCTCGCCATGATGATTGGGCGCGCGATGTCAATCGTCAGCCGCGGCGACGAGACTTGCCACCGGCTTTGCGTGCGGCTGCCGTCTTCACCGACTCCTTGAGCTTCTTGATGGGCGGCACGGCGCTGCGCATGGAGGCTGAGCGTGAGCGACGCGGCTGCAGCTCTTCGTTCAGCTCGTCGCGCAAGGGACCACGCTCGTCTCGTCCAGCGCCCTTTTCGCGGGTGGACCGAACCAGTCGTTCAACACCATCCTCGACCAGGCGAAAATCGATGCGGCGTCCGTCCAGATCAACCCGGCTGACCTGCACGTTCAGACGCGAGCCGATCGCGTACCGAATGCCGGTACGCTCGCCACGCAGTTCCTGGCGCGCCTCGTCAAACCGGAAGTACTCGCCGCCGAGTTCGGTGATGTGAACCAGACCTTCCACATACAAGGCGTCGAGCGTGACAAACAGGCCGAAGCTGGTGACCGAGGTGACAACGCCGCTGTATTCCTCGCCCAAATGTTCGCGCATGTACTTGCACTTGAGCCATGCCTCCACATCGCGGCTGGCCTCGTCAGCGCGACGCTCATTGGCGCTGCAGTGCATGCCAGCTGCTTGCCAGGCCACTGTTTCGGCACTGACCTTCTTTGGCTTGTGGCCAGGCTCCTTGGACCGTGCTGCCATGCCCTTGTCCAGGCGCCGCGTCAGTTTGGCGTGGGCCTCGCCGGGCAGGGGCAGCACCGGCAGTTGGTACTTGGTCTTGCCAAGAATCGCCTTGATCACCCGGTGCACCAGCAAGTCCGGGTAGCGGCGAATAGGGCTTGTGAAGTGGGTGTAGGCATCAAACGCCAGGCCAAAGTGCCCCGCGTTCACGGGTGTATAGATGGCCTGCTGCATTGATCGCAACAGCATGGAGTGGATCTGGGGCGCATCGGGGCGATCCTTGGTGGCCGTTGCAATCGCCTGGAACTCCCCCGGCGACGGACTGTCGCTGATGCTCATCCCGACCCCCAAGGCCTTGAGGTAGTTGCGCAGCAGTTCCTGCTTCTCCGGCGTGGGACCTTCATGCACCCGGTACAAGCCGGCGTGCTTGGCCTGGGCAATAAAGTCCGCACTGCAGACATTGGCGGCCAGCATGGCCTCTTCAATCAACTTGTGCGCATCGTTTCGGGTGCGCGGCACGATCTTTTCGATGTGGCCGCTCTCGTCACAGATGATTTGTGTCTCGGTGGTCTCAAAATCCACCGCACCCCGGCGCACGCGGGACTTGAGCAGCGCCTGGAAGACATCGTGCAAGTTCAGCAAGTCGGTTACGCGGTCCTTGCGCTTTGACGCTTCAGCGCCGCGCGTGTTGGCCAAAATGGCCGCCACCTCGGTGTAGGTAAAGCGGGCATGGCTCCACATCACGGCCGGGTAGAACTGGTAGGCCGACACGTCGCCCGCATCGGTCACCACCATGTCGCACACCATGCACAGACGCTCCACTTCTGGATTGAGCGAACACAAGCCATTCGAGAGCTTCTCGGGCAACATGGGGATCACGCGCCGCGGGAAGTAGACGCTGGTGGCGCGGTCGTAGGCGTCTATATCAATTGCCGAGCCGTTCTCCACGTAATGGCTGACATCGGCGATGGCTACCAGCAAGCGCCAGCCTTTGACCGCCGATTTGCCCTTGCCAATCTTCATCGGCTCGCAGTACACAGCGTCATCAAAGTCGCGCGCATCCTCGCCGTCGATGGTGACCAGCGGCACGTCCGTCAGGTCCACCCGGTGCTTCTTGTCCTGCGCGCGCACTTTATCGGGCAGTGTCCGCGCCAATGCAATGCATGCGTCCGAGAACTCATGCGGTACACCGTACTTGCGCACCGCAATTTCGATCTCCATGCCAGGGTCATCGATCTCACCCAGAATCTCCTTGACCCGACCGACCGGTTGACCATACAAGGCCGGCGGCTCGGTCAACTCGACCACCACCACCTGACCCGCCTTGGCCGCGCCGGTACCGGTCTTTGGGATGAGAATGTCCTGCCCATAACGTTTGTCCTCCGGCGCCACGATCCAGACCCCGCTCTCCTGCAATAGGCGGCCGATGATCGGGTGTTTGGGACGCTCAACGATCTCCAGTACCCGCCCTTCGGGCCGGCCCTTTCGATCGCTGCGCACGACCCGCACCTTGACACGATCCTTGTGCAGCACTGCGCGCATCTCATTTGGTGGCAGATAAATGTCGGCCTGTGCGTCATCGCGCTGCACGAATCCGTGCCCATCGCGATGTCCTTGAACAGATCCTTCAACTTCGTCCAGCAAACCGCTGGTTTGGCTAATATTTTTGATACAATTACTCTCTTTCCTGAGATGCCCAGGTGGCGGAATTGGTAGACGCACTAGTTTCAGGTACTAGCGAGTAACTTCGTGGGGGTTCGAGTCCCTTCCTGGGCACCAATATAAGTGAAAAACCAGCGGTCCCATGACAGGGTCCACCGGGGATTGATTTAACAATGAGCCGCTGTTTGCACAGCGGCTTTTTTGTTGTCTGCGCGTCGTTCAAACAGACCGTTTTCAGAACGGCTGCGCCACCAGATCGTGGCCCTGGGCGGCCACAATACGCGCCTTGGTGAACTCGCCGACCTTGAGCGTCTTGCTGATCTTCTCAGGCGCGAGCAGCTTCACAACGCCATCGATCTCGGGCGCATCAGCATAGCTCCTTCCGACGCCGCCACGTTTACCCAGGCCTGGCGCGGAATCCACCAAAATCTGCATGGTCGCGCCAACACGCTGTTGCAGTTTGGCGGTGGACACGTCTTCGGCCACTTGCATGAAGCGCGCCCGGCGCTCTTCGCGCAATTCAAGGGGCAACATGCCCGGCAGTTCATTGGCCGCTGCGCCGGCTACCGGACTGTAGGCAAAACACCCAGCACGATCAATACGGGCTTCTCGCATGAAGTCCAATAGGTGTTCGAATTCCGCCTCCGTCTCACCCGGAAAACCGGCGATGAAAGTGCTGCGCACCACGATCTCTGGACATGCCTCGCGCCAACGCTCGATCCGCTCCAGGTTTTTTTCACCGCTGGCGGGTCGTTTCATGCGTTTGAGCAGTTCCGGGTGGCTGTGCTGGAACGGCACGTCCAGGTAAGGCAGCACTTTGCCCGACGCCATCAAGGGAATGATCTCGTCCACGCTCGGATACGGGTACACGTAGTGCAGACGCACCCAGGCACCATAGGCACTGGCCATCTCACCGAGGGCCTGCGCCAGCTCAAAGGTGCGGGTCTTGATCGGCTTGCCGTCCCAGAAACCGGTGCGGTATTTGACGTCCACACCATAGGCCGACGTATCCTGGCTGATCACCAGCAACTCCTTGACACCACCTTCAAACAGGGCACGCGCCTCCTTGAGCACATCACCAATCGGGCGCGACACCAGGTCGCCGCGCATCGACGGAATGATGCAGAAGGTGCAGCGGTGGTTGCACCCCTCACTGATCTTGATGTACGCATAGTGCCTCGGCGTCAACTTGATGCCCGCGACGCCAAAGGCATTGGGCACCAGATCGACAAACGGATCATGCGGCTTGGCCAAGTTGGCGTGCACAGCGTCCATCACTTCCTGTGTGGCCTGTGGCCCGGTCACCGCCAGCACACTGGGATGCAACTCCTTGACCATATTGCCGCCGCCCTCGCCTTTTCGGGCGCCCAGGCAACCGGTGACGATCACCTTGCCGTTTTCGGCCAAAGCCTCGCCAATCGTGTCGAGGCTTTCGCGCACGGCGTCATCAATGAAGCCGCAGGTATTGACGATCACCAGATCGGCGCCCTGAAAGGTCTTGGATGTCTGGTAGCCCTCGGCACTGAGTTGCGTCAGGATCAGTTCGGAGTCGGTCAGGGCCTTGGCGCAGCCAAGACTGACAAAACCGACTTTGGGAGCGGGATTGATTTTGGAGAAGACGTCTGTCATGAGTGAATTGTCCCCGCTTTCTCACCCGCAGCGGTCACGGGCTTGGTGCAGTCAGGGCTTGAGCCCGAGCGAGCCCAGCATTTGGTCCGTGTGTTTTTGCATCTGCTCTTGCATCTGCGCAAACATGTTCTTCGATTGCTCCAGATTGCTGCTCAGCATGCCCTGCAAAGCCGGTGATTGCAGCGCCATGAACTGGCTCCAGCCTTCCGGCGTGAGCGCCTTTGACGGATCGCCGAGTTTGCTCTGCACCTCCATCAGGGACTGGATGTTCTTCTCGAGATAACCTCCCATGAATCCCTGCATGGCGTGTCCATAGAAGCGAATCACACTGGCCAGAACCGGTGCCGTGAACATCGGAATACCGCTGGATTCCTCTTCCAAAATAATCTGCAGCAGAATGCTGCGGGTCAGATCCTCGCCGGTCTTTGCATCACGGACCACAAACGGTTCGCTGTCCATCACGAGCTGCTTGACTTCCGCCAACGTGATGTAGCTCGATGAATCGGTGTCGTACAAACGGCGATTGGGGTATTTCTTGATCACGCGGTGCGTGAGCTTGGTCTCTTTAGTTTTGACTGTTGGCACGGGCCTCTCCTCTGACTCGAACCCGATCGAATCTACGGTATTGCGCTGCAACAGATTCTAGGGAGCCCCTCGCCACAAAGCCCCAAGGTTTACCCTGAGGATGTGCAATTAGAACGGGACGTTTCAGAAAGACCTTCTTGCCATCAAGCGAGGTCGCGTTGAGAGGAAATTGGTAGGCGCGATTGGACTCGAACCAACGACCCCCACCATGTCAAGGTGGTGCTCTAACCAGCTGAGCTACGCGCCTAAGGATGTCCGAGAGGCCGAAGTATAGCAGCATTGCTGCGGAGTTACTTCGACGGACAGAAGAACTTGCAACAGTTCACTTCGAGCCACCCTGCCGTGGGTGATAATTGACGTTTACGTTAACGTCAATCAACCCCATAGAGGAACACCATGGACATTTCAGGCAAAGTCTTCATCGTCACCGGCGGCGCGTCAGGCTTGGGCGAAGGTACGGCGCGCATGCTGGCAGCTCGTGGCGGCAAAGTCGTCATCGCCGACATGCAAGCGGAAAAAGGCGAGGCCATCGCCAAGGAGCTCGGCGGCGCCTTTGTGCGCTGTGACGTGAGCCAGGAGGCGGATGGTCAAGCCGTTGTTGCCAAGGCAGTGTCGTTGGGCAAGTTGATGGGCCTTGTCAATTGCGCCGGCATCGCGCCGGCCGAGAAAACTGTTGGCAAGAATGGCGCTCACAGCCTGAGCGTTTTCAGCAAGTGCATCACGGTCAACCTGATCGGCAGCTTCAACATGATTCGGCTGGCGGCCGATGCCATGTGCAAGAACGAGCCCGAAGCCACAGGCGAGCGCGGCGTGATGATTTCCACCGCGTCGGTTGCCGCCTATGACGGCCAGATCGGCCAAGCCGCCTACAGCGCCTCCAAGGGTGGCATTGTCGGCATGACACTGCCGATCGCGCGCGACCTGGCGCGCAACGGGATTCGAAACATGACCATTGCACCTGGCATCTTTGGCACGCCAATGATGTTTGGTATGCCAAAGGAGGTGCAGGATTCCTTGGCCGCCAGTGTTCCTTTTCCCTCGCGTCTGGGTACGCCGCAGGACTATGCCAAGCTGGCGCTGCATATTTTTGAGAACGACATGCTCAATGGCGAGGTGATCCGCCTCGACGGCGCGATCCGGCTGGCACCGCGCTAGGTCGGGCGTCACCGCAGGGGACCGGGGGGACCGGCCTGCGGACGCAGGCGCCGAGCGCCCGAATTGGCACGAGGCTACGCGCATCGACGGCGCGGGCCCGCGTGGTTTCTACAATTGCCTCTATGTCGATTCCCCAGACCTTCATTCAGGAGTTGCTTGCGCGCGCCGACGTGGTCGACATCGTCGGGCGTTACGTGCCACTCAAGAAGGGCGGCGCAAACTTCATGGGCTTGTGCCCATTTCACGGCGAAAAGTCCCCCTCGTTCTCCGTGAGTCCAACCAAGCAGTTCTACCACTGCTTTGGCTGCGGCAAGAACGGCAACGCCATCAGTTTTCTGATGGACCATGTGGGCATGGACTTTGTCGAAGCCGTCAAGGATCTTGCCCAACAGTACGGCATGCAAGTGCCCGAGGACGATGCCAGCCCGGATGACAGGGCCCGGGCCAAGGAGCAGCGGCACCGCCAGGCCACCCTGACCGAGGTCCTGGAGCGGGCAGCTGACGCCTACCGCAGACACCTCAAGGACACACCTCGGGCGGTGGACTACCTCAAGCGCCGCGGCTTGTCCGGCGAAATAGCCAAGCAGTTTGGCCTGGGCTTCGCACCGGAAGGCTGGCGCAGCCTCGCCAGCGTCTTTCCCAGCTACGATGACCCTTTGCTGGTTGAGAGCGGCTTGGTTATTCACGGCAGCGATGAGCACAGCAGCGAAGACAAACGCTACGACCGCTTCCGCGACCGCATCATGTTTCCGATTCGAAACATCAAGGGCGAGTGCATCGGTTTTGGTGGACGTGTCCTGGGCGACGAAAAGCCCAAGTATTTGAACTCGCCGGAGACGCCCGTCTTCAGCAAGGGACGTGAGCTGTACGGTCTGTTTGAAGCCCGCGGCGCGTTGCGCGAAAAGGGTTATGTACTGGTCACCGAAGGTTATATGGACGTCGTGGCGCTGGCTCAATTGGGTTTTGCCAACGCCGTCGCGACCTTAGGGACGGCGTGCACGGCGGAGCACATCCACAAGCTGTTTCGATTCACCGACTCGGTCGTGTTTAGCTTTGACGGAGACGCCGCCGGCCGGCGCGCCGCGCGAAAGGCGCTTGATGCCGCGCTTCCCTACGCCACCGATGTGCGGTCCGTCAGGTTCCTTTTTCTACCAGACGAACACGACCCGGACAGTTTCATCCGCGCCCATGGCCAGGACGCGTTCGCCAAGTATGTCAGCGAGGCCACGCCATTGAGCCGCTTCTTGATCGAAGCCGCGCGTGAAGGGTGCGACCTGGACACTGCAGAGGGACGCGCGCGACTGGCCAGCAACGCCAGATTGCTGTGGAGTTCCTTGCCCGAAGGGGCACTCAAACTGCAGTTGCTCGCGGAAATCGCCGCTCAGGTGCAGTTACCCGGTCCAAAACTGGGCATGCTGTGGGCGGCAAGCAGTCAGGGTGCGCCGCCGTTGGCTGGGGTGCGCGGCAGTGGGCGGCGAGTTGACCACGAGTTGCCGGGCGGGCACGACGACGCCTACACGCTCCCCCACCCGCTCGACGGCAAAGACCCTGACTCGTGGACCGGCAAACGCAAATGGGAAGGCAAGGGGAAGTGGAACAGCAAACAGGCGTGGGGCAGCAATCGCACACCGCGTCCGCCGCTGCGTGGCCCGCTGGCGAGCCGGGCCGACCACACCACCCGCATCCTGTTCGGGCAAAGCGCCTTGTGGGAGACACTGACGCACGAGGAGCATCACTTGCTGTGCGAATTGCCGCCTCCCCACGGCCCACTGTTGGCCTGGCTCGAAACCCAACTGCACGAGCACGGCGCCCTACCGTGGGGGTCGCTGAAAGAATCGCTCCCTGGCCAAGCAGACGAAGCGCACATCCTGCGGTTGATGGTTGACGCCCCCACAGAGCCCGCGCCGGCCAGCGAAAGCGCCAAAGAACTGCGCGATTTACTCAACCGTATGCTGTTGGTTCAGATTGAAAAGCAAAAGGACGAGGCCAGCATGGCTGCTGCTGTCGATCCGGCAGCCTTGGCGCAGTTTCGAGAACTTGAGTCACGATGGCGCAAGCTCAAGCAGGCCATCGCACAGGCCCCGCCAGAGGTCTCCTGACGGTTGGTTTCTGTAAAAATACCTGTCGCAACGCTAGGAAATCTGCAATCCCGCGCTATAATTCCAGGTTGATTCGGCAAGAGCGACAGCAGCACCTCCGGGCCCCGCCAACCGCTGAGCAAGATGCTCACAACCGGCACCCTCACCGCAAGGACTGCATCCCAAATGTTCGCCCAGACATCTTGCCAGGGGGATTGCCTCCTCCGCTTTCAACTACGCCGCTCGCGTCGGCGCTTGTTCACTCTGTCCGTTCTTGAAGTTCCGAGGTTCCTAAATGCCCGCTCAAAAGCCCAAGAAGTCCGTCCAGTCGCAGCCCAAGCCCACCGAAAAGCGTGTCGCCAAGACCGTAGCCCATTCGTCGGCTGCCAAGTCCTTGGACAAGTCGACCGCCAAGACATCTACCAAGCCCAACCCGAAAGTGCAAGCAGTGCCCGCCACCAAGTCTCCCGCAAATCACGCCCCGAGCGCCACCCCTGAAGCCAAGAAGCATGCAAGCGCCGCCGCGGCACCCGAAGCTGTTGTAAAGAAGAAGCCCGGGCGTCCACCCAAGGCAGCAAGCACTGAATCCGAAGCGCCTCCCAAGACCGGGGCCAAACGTGGGCGCAAGCCAAAGAACGCGGCCAAACCCGAAGGCGATCTGGACCTGTCCGACATCGAGGCCGAGTTTGCCGAGGAGCCGGCCGCAACGCCCGGCGAGAAGGTCAAGCCCTTGCGCATGAAAATCAGCAAGGCGAAGGAACGCGCCTTGATGAAGGAGTTCGGCCTGGACGAGACGGTCCTGTCCGAGGAAGACATGGCCAAACGCCGCCTGCGTTTGAAGGCCCTGATCAAGCTGGGTAAAACGCGCGGCTACCTGACCCATGGCGAGATCTCGGACCACCTGCCCGACAAATTGGTCGACGCCGAAACGCTGGAGGTGGTGATCTCCATGTTGAACGACATGGGCGTGGCCGTCTACGAGCAAACACCCGACGCCGAAACCCTGCTGCTCAACAACAACGGCCCCACTGCGGCCACTGAAGAGGAAGCTGAAGAAGAGGCCGAGGCCGCGCTCAGCACCGTCGACAGCGAGTTCGGCCGCACCACCGACCCGGTACGCATGTACATGCGCGAAATGGGCACCGTGGAGTTGCTCACACGCGAAGGCGAAATCGAAATCGCCAAGCGCATCGAAGGCGGTCTGATGGCGATGATGGAGGCAATCTCTGCGTCGCCCGCCACGATCGCCGAGATCCTGCGTCTGGGTGAGGAAATTCGCGAAGGCAAGATCGTCATCACCACCGTGGTCGATGGCTTCTCCAACCCGAACGAAGCCGACGACTACGTGGCCGAAGAAGACTTCGACGAGTTCGACGCCGACGACGACGATGACGGCAAGGGTGGCTCCAAAGCGCTGACCAAGAAGCTGGAAGAACTCAAGCGTGAGGCCCTCAGTCGCTTTGACCGGCTGCGCGAGCTGTTTGAAAAGGTCCACAAGATTTATGACAAGGAAGGCTACGGCACGCCCAACTACGTCAAGGCACAGCGAGCCTTGAGCGAGGAGTTGATGTCGATCCGTTTCACTGCCAAGGCGATTGAGAAGCTGTGCGACATGGTGCGCGCCCAGGTGGACGACATCCGCAAAAAGGAGCGCGAACTGCGCCGCATCATTGTGGACAAGTGCGGCTACCCCCAAGAGAACTTCATCGCCGACTTCAGCGGGCGCGATAAGGCCGGCAACAAAGTGCCGAGCCAATTGCTCAACCTGAAGTGGATCGAGAAGCAAACCGCCGCCAGCAAACCCTGGAGCGCCATCATGGGGCGCAACATTCCGCCGGTGCAGGACCTGCAGCAAAAGCTGACCGACCTGCAGTCGCGCGTGGTGGTGCCGCTGGACCAGCTCAAGGACATCAACAAGCGCATGAACGAAGGTGAATCCTCCTCGCGCGCCGCCAAGAAGGAGATGATCGAGGCCAACCTGCGCCTGGTCATTTCGATTGCCAAGAAATACACCAACCGCGGCTTGCAATTCCTGGACCTGATCCAGGAAGGCAACATCGGCCTGATGAAGGCAGTGGACAAGTTCGAATACCGCCGCGGCTACAAGTTCTCGACCTACGCCACCTGGTGGATTCGCCAGGCCATCACGCGCTCGATCGCGGACCAGGCGCGCACCATCCGCATTCCGGTGCACATGATCGAGACCATCAACAAGATGAACCGTATCAGCCGTCAGCACTTGCAGGAGTTCGGCTTCGAGCCCGACGCCAGTGTGCTGGCCGCCAAGATGGAGATACCGGAAGACAAGATCCGCAAGATCATGAAGATCGCCAAGGAGCCGATTTCGATGGAAACACCGATCGGGGACGATGACGATTCCCACCTGGGCGACTTCATCGAAGACAGCGCCAACACCGCGCCGATGGAGGCCGCCATGCAAGCCGGCCTGCGCGACGTGGTCAAGGACATCCTGGACAGCCTGACCCCGCGCGAAGCCAAGGTGCTGCGCATGCGCTTTGGCATCGAGATGACCAGCGACCACACACTGGAAGAAGTGGGCAAACAGTTTGACGTGACGCGCGAGCGCATTCGTCAAATAGAAGCCAAGGCCCTGCGCAAGCTCAAGCACCCCAGCCGCTCAGACAAACTGCGCAGTTTTACCGACACGCTGTAGTTCGGACCGATGGGGCCCGCCGGCGCGGGCCCTGTCAGTCGGTCGAGTCGATCGGTACGCCACGCTTGGCGGCACGCTCGGTCACGAAACTGAAGGCAAAGTCCAAGGCCTCGTCCATGGCCAGCTCGATGGCGTGCCGCTCATGCTCGGTCAAATAGAACATCATGTCCACGTCGTGGCGAACATACCTCGCGGGCAAGCGATTGAGCGCAACGCAGCACATGTCAGCCAGCATGTCCGAAGTCAGGTCGGTGCGACTGGCTGAGCGGCGTACTACTTCTTCAAATACGAGCCGTTCGTAGTAGTTGTGGACTTGCTCGAAATTGATCACCATGAAATACTCCGACGCGCTGGGCCAAAAGGAATGGTCGGGCTACCTTAGCAGTTCAGACGCCGGCTGACAAGCGGCTTGGCCGCGGTGTCAGTGACAGGACTGGCGATTGGTCGCCCGTGGCGGTCGCGGCACGCCATTGGTTTGAAGCTTTGTCTGAGCCTGCGGACCGTCCGCCCGCCAGACCTTGATCTCTGACAATAGCGCTGCGACATATTTCACAGCTATAAAACTAGTAGCAAACGGAAATCTGCGCTATAGTTTGATCTGATAACAACACACCGTGACGGCTGCCGTGGTACCGGGACTACCCTTCCCCGATGGCGAGCCCGTGTGTAGGGCGCATACAGGAGAGTCGGGCAATGAGTTCAAAAGAAAACGCGGCCATCGGGCAATTGTTGAGTTTGCTTGAATCCCGTTATGCCATCCGCGTGTTATGGGCTCTCAAGGACGGCCACGCTCAGACCTTTCGGCTACTGCAAGACAGTGTGGGCGGCATAACGCCCAACACCCTGAATACGCGCGTCAAGGAGATGCGCCAGGCCGGTTTGATGACACACGGCGCAGAAGGCTACATTTTGACGGCGTTGGGCGCCGATCTGGTCAAGCGGCTGAGTGATGTGCAACCGTTTGCCGCAAAGTGGGCCAGTAGTCAGGCCAAAAAAACCAAATAAACCTACGGGCCGCTACCAGTCGGCCCTGCTCGGCATGTTGGCGCGTGAAGTTTGCGGCCCAGCAATTGCCGCAATCCAACCCGCACGGGCAGTTGTCGCCGATGGCCGTACTGGCATAATTACCGGCTGCTTCATAACGAACTCCACTCGCGATCGACTGACACCGCGATCCGCTTCACTCCATCGGGGACAACAACATGACCACTACCGCATCCGGCCTCCAATACGAAGACACCAAACTCGGCACCGGCGCCGAAGCAAGCAAAGGTCAACGTGTGACCGTCCACTACACCGGTTGGCTTTTTAATGACGGTGTGCAAGGCGCCAAGTTTGATTCCAGCAAGGACCGCAACGACCCGTTTGTGTTCTCGCTGGGTGCTGGCATGGTGATCAAGGGCTGGGACGAAGGTGTTGCGGGCATGAAGGTGGGCGGCGAGCGCGATCTGATCATCCCCGCGGCCCTCGGCTATGGCACACGCGGCGCAGGCGGTGTGATTCCACCCAACGCCACGCTGAAGTTCACCGTTGAACTGCTGGGCGTGTCCGGTTAAGCGGACCGGTAGATGCCGGGAGGACAGACAGCCGGCACTGTTCACAAGGCAGCGATACGCCGCTTCGCACCTCCCTCTTGAAATCCGACCAACACGACCCCAATCTGGGGTCGTTGTTTTAGTAACCGTGGCTGACCCCAATGTCTGAATCCAATCCAAACTCACCCCACCCGGGCACCGAGGCCTATCAAAGCGAAGACGAGCAGTTGGCTGGCCAGGCCGCCAACGACGCTGAGGCTCTGGCCAAAGCCCAGGCCAGCCTGACCGAGCTGCAGGCCAAAAGCGCGGAACTCGCCGACCAGTACCTACGCGCAAAAGCCGAGGCGGAAAACGCGCGCCGTCGCGCCGACGATGAGATTTCAAAAGCCCGCAAATTTGCGGTGGAGAGCTTCGCCGAAAGCCTGCTTCCCGTGGCAGACAGTCTGGAGGCCGGATTGCTGATCCAGGACGCCAGCGTCGAGCAGATTCGTGAAGGCGCGCAAGCGACACTGCGACAACTGCTGTCGGCCCTGGAGCGCAACAAGGTGCTGGCCATCAACCCCGCCGCAGGCACCAAATTCGATCCGCATCAGCACCAGGCGATCAGTGTCGTCCCCTCAGATCTGGAGGCCAACACGGTGGTCGGCGTCCTGCAAAAGGGCTACTCCATTGCGGAGCGGGTGCTGCGCCCCGCCCTGGTGACGGTCGCCGCCGCAAAATAGGCACGATCGAGACTTGAAATATCTCAAGTTATCCACAAGTTAAAAACAGTTCAGTTCATCAACTTTGTCGGGCACCCAGTCGCCACGCAGTGACGGCTACCGCCCCAACCGAAAAGAAGGAAGCATCATGGGACGTATTATTGGTATTGACCTTGGCACCACCAACAGCTGCGTGGCGATCATGGAAGGCAATGTGGCAAAAGTGATTGAGAACTCGGAAGGCGCGCGCACCACGCCCTCGATCATTGCCTACCAGGAAGACGGTGAGGTACTGGTCGGCGCGTCGGCCAAGCGCCAGGCGGTGACCAATCCCAAGAACACCTTGTACGCGGTCAAACGCCTGATCGGGCGCAAATTCTCTGAAAAGGAAGTGCAAAAGGACATCGACCTGATGCCCTACAAGATCGCCGCCGCGGATAACGGTGATGCCTGGGTCGAAGTGCGTGGTTCCAAAATGGCCCCGCAGCAAGTCAGCGCCGATATTCTGCGCAAGATGAAGAAGACCGCCGAAGACTACCTGGGCGAAGCGGTTACCGACGCCGTGATCACGGTGCCGGCCTACTTCAACGACGCCCAGCGGCAGGCCACCAAAGATGCCGGTCGCATCGCCGGGCTCGATGTCAAGCGCATCATCAACGAACCCACCGCCGCTGCGCTGGCCTTCGGCCTGGACAAGAATGAAAAGGGTGACCGCAAGATTGCCGTGTACGACCTCGGCGGCGGCACATTCGACGTGTCCATCATCGAAATTGCCGATGTCGATGGCGAGAAGCAGTTCGAAGTGTTGTCTACCAACGGCGACACCTTCCTGGGTGGCGAGGACTTCGACCAGCGCATCATCGACTACATCATCGCCGAGTTCAAGAAGGACCAGGGCGTGGACTTGGGCAAGGACGTGCTCGCCTTGCAACGCCTGAAGGAAGCCGCCGAGAAGGCCAAGATTGAGCTCTCCAGCAGCGCCCAGACCGACATCAACCTGCCTTACGTTACGGCTGATGCCTCGGGGCCCAAACACCTCAACATTAAACTGACGCGGGCCAAGCTGGAGTCCCTGGTGGAAGAGCTGATTGAGCGCACCATTTCGCCTTGCCGCACCGCCATCAAGGATGCAGGTGTGAGCGTGGCCGACATCCACGACGTGATTTTGGTCGGCGGCATGACGCGTATGCCCAAGGTGCAGGAAAAGGTCAAGGAGCTGTTCGGCAGGGAGCCACGCAAGGACGTCAACCCGGATGAAGCCGTGGCCGTGGGCGCTGCCATTCAGGGCCAGGTGCTCACCGGCGACCGCAAGGACGTGCTGCTGCTGGACGTCACGCCCCTGTCCCTGGGCATCGAGACCCTGGGTGGCGTGATGACCAAGATGATCACCAAGAACACCACGATCCCGACGAAGTTTGCCCAGACCTTCTCGACCGCCGACGACAACCAGCCGGCGGTGACCATCAAGGTGTTCCAGGGCGAGCGCGAGATCGCATCGGGCAACAAGCTGCTGGGTGAGTTCAATCTGGAAGGCATTCCGCCGGCAACCCGCGGCACACCCCAAATCGAAGTGTCGTTCGATATTGACGCCAATGGCATCCTGCATGTGGGCGCGAAAGACAAGGGCACCGGCAAAGAAAACAAGATCACGATCAAGGCCAACTCCGGCTTGACCGAGGCCGAGATTCAGCAAATGGTCAAAGACGCCGAGCTGAACGCCTCGGAAGACAAGAAGAAGCTCGAATTGGTGCAGGCCAAGAACCAGGCCGACGCCAACGTTCACAGCGTGAAGAAGAGCCTGACCGAATATGGCGACAAGCTGGAGGCGGGCGAAAAGGAAAAAATCGAGGCCGCCATCAAAGATCTGGAAGAAGCACTCAAGGGCTCCGACAAGGAAGCGCTGGAAGCCAAGAGCAACGCATTGATGGCAGCCAGCCAGAAACTCGGCGAGAAGATGTACGCCGACATGCAGGCCAAACAAGCCGCCGAAGCCGCTGCGGCGGGTGCTGGCGGGTCCGAACCACCACACGGTGGCGGCGATGCTGGCAGTGCCTCCAAGGCGCAAGACGACAACGTGGTCGATGCGGAAGTGAAGGAAGTCAAGAAGGGCTGATGCACATCGCCGGCGCCCGGCTGCCAGGGCGACCGGACTCGCCGCGCTCGACGGATCGACACAGATCTTCGGCGCGGCGTTTCGCTTACATGACTTGAGAACGAAGATGGCCAAAAGAGACTACTACGAAATTCTGGGCGTGCCCAAGAACGCGTCTGACGAAGAAATCAAGAAGGCCTACCGCAAGCTGGCCATGAAACACCACCCTGACCGCAATCAGGGCGAGTCGGGCAAGGTTGCGGAAGAGAAGTTCAAGGAGTCCAAGGAAGCCTACGAAATGCTGTCGGACGCGCAGAAGCGCGCCGCTTACGACCAGTACGGGCATGCCGGCGTTGACCCCAATATGCGTGGTCCGGGCGGGCAGGAAGGTTTTGGCGGCTTTGCCGAAGCCTTTGGCGACATCTTTGGCGACATGTTTGGCCAGCAGCGCGGTCGCGCCGGCGGCGGGCGCCAGGTGTACCGGGGCAGCGATTTGAGCTACGCCATGGAAGTCACCCTGGAGGAAGCGGCCAAGGGCAAGGACGCACAGATTCGCATTCCCAGTTGGGAGTCCTGCGATAGTTGCAAGGGCAGTGGCGCCAAGCCCGGCACCCAGGTCAAGACCTGCAGCACCTGCAGCGGCTCCGGCTCGGTCCAGATGCGCCAGGGGTTTTTTAGCGTGCAGCAAAGCTGCCCCACCTGCCGCGGCACCGGCAAGGTGATTCCTGAGCCGTGCACGAGTTGCCACGGTCAGGGCAAGATCAAGAAGCAGAAAACACTGGAAGTGAAAATCCCGGCCGGCATTGACGGTGGCATGCGCATCCGCAGTTCCGGCAACGGCGAGCCTGGCGCCAACGGTGGCCCACCCGGTGACCTTTACATCGAAATCCGGCTCAAGAAGCATGACATCTTCGAGCGCGACGGCGACGACATCCATTGCTCGGTCCCCATCAGCATCGTGACTGCCTCGCTCGGCGGCGAAATCGATGTGCCCACACTGGCGGGCAAGGCGGCCATCGATATCCCGGAGGGCACCCAGACCGGCAAGCAATTCCGTCTGCGTGGCAAGGGCATCAAGGGCGTGCGTTCGAGCTATCCCGGAGATCTGTACTGCCACATTCTGGTCGAGACGCCGGTCAAGTTGAGCGAGCACCAGCGCAAGCTGCTGCGCGATCTCGACGAATCCCTGCGCAAGGGCGGCAGCAAGCATTCGCCCAGTGGCGACAGCTGGACTGATCGCCTCAAGAGTTTTTTCAGCTAAGAACCTCCTTGATGGCGCGGTTCAAGCCCGCGATAAAAGTGCCGCCACGGCCCAAGAACCCTGGCGGCACTTTTTTTGTTGCAGAATGATTGCTCTGCGGATGCCAACCCGTTCCAACCGGTCCACTTTGCATGAGCGTCAACATCACCTTTCTCGGCGGCGCGAGCACCGTCACCGGCTCCAAGTACCTGGTTCGCCACGACGGTCACAGCCTGCTGGTGGACTGCGGCATGTTCCAGGGATACAAGCAACTGCGCCTGCGCAACTGGAGTCCGCTACCGGTCGCCCCCGATCAAATCGACGCAGTCGTACTGACACACGCCCACCTGGACCACAGCGGTTACCTGCCAGTGTTGGCAAAAGAAGGCTTCACCAAGCACGTCTACACCACGCCGGCAACTCGTGACCTGTGCCGGATCCTGTTGCCCGACAGCGGGCACATTCAGGAAGAAGACGCCGCCTTTGCCAATCGCCACGGCTATTCCAAGCACGCTCCGGCGATACCCCTGTACACCCGTCAGGACGCCCTGGATAGCCTACCCCTGCTCAAGGCGGTCGTGATGGGAAAGACGTTTTCGCCCATCCCCGGTTGGCGTGCCACGTTTTCCTCCGCGGGTCATATTCTGGGTGCGGCCAGCGTGCTGCTCGAAGTGGCCGGTCGGCGCATCCTGTTCTCCGGCGATCTGGGTCGGCCCGACGACAGCATCATGAACCCGCCCGACCCAGCGCCCAGCGCGGACACGGTGCTGATCGAGTCGACCTACGGCGACCGCGTGCACCCCAAGGAAGATGTTCAGGCCGAGCTCGGTCCGGCCCTGCAGCAGTTAGCCAAGCGCGGCGGCGTCGCCGTGGTGCCGGTGTTCGCCGTCGGACGGGCGCAGGCGCTACTGCATGCGATTGCGCAGCTCAAGGCGCGCGCAGTGTTGCCAAAGTCACTGCCCGTGTTTCTTGACAGCCCGATGGCGGTTCACACCACGCACCTGTTTGAACACCATCAAGACGGGCACCGCCTGAGCGCCCGCGAGACCCGAGCCCTGATGCACTGCGCCACCATGGTCAACAGCACCGATGAGTCCAAGGCGCTGGCCCATCGACATGGCCCCATGGTGATTCTTGCCGCCAGCGGCATGGCCACCGGCGGTCGGGTCTTGCACCACCTGGCGCAGTACGCCGGCCACCATCGCAACATGATCATCCTGACCGGTTTTCAAGCACCCGGCACGCGTGGCGCGACCTTGGCCAGCGGCGAGCGCAGCGTGCGCATCCACGGGCGCGATGTCGCGGTCAATGCACAAGTGATTCAATTGCAATCGGCCTCGGCCCATGCCGACGCCGACCAACTGCTTGCCTGGTTACGCACGATGCCGCAAGCGCCGGATCAAGTCTACGTGGTGCACGGCGATCTGGGACCTGCCGACGAACTGCGCAAACGCATCAAGCACGGTCTGGGTTGGCGGGCACTGGTGCCCGAGCACGGATCAACCTGGCCCACCTGAGCGCTGCCAAGCCCACACCGGCGTACGGGCTGCCTGACCTGCGCACCGGGCGGTCGCGGCAATCGACGACAATTCCGAATCATGTCGTTGAAGCTGTTCCGAGTGACTGAGCTGCCTCAGTCCTCCTTCTTTTTCCATCCCGCCGCCTACAAGGCCGTGCACCCGCTGCTGATTGTTGCGCTGGCCAGCTTGTGGATAGCCACGATCGGAAATCTGCCCCTGTGGCAGGCCCTTTATCGGCTGCCCGAGCTGGACAATTCGCGTGGCCTGTGGTTCAGCCTGGTCTTCCTGATCGTGGTTTTTGCCAGCACCTTCAGTGTGTTGACGCTGGCTTGTTGGCGCTGGACGCTCAAACCGGTCATCACCCTGGCACTGATCACGACCGCCATGGCTGGCTATTTCATGCTCAGCTACGGCGTCGTCATTGACCCGACCATGATGGTCAACGTGCTGCAAACGCACCCTCAGGAGGTCAGGGATCTGGTGGCATGGCAGCTTGTCGTCACGGTGCTGATCGGCGCTCTGTTGCCAACTGCCTGGCTGTGGCGGGTGCCAGTGCGCCACCTGAGCCTGCCGCGCACCATCATGACCAACCTGGCGGCGGTCAGTTGCGGCCTGACGCTGACGCTGATCATGGTGCTGTTGGTGTTTCAGGACTTCGCGTCGCTGATGCGCAACCACACACATTTGCGCTACCTGATCAATCCACTCAGCTCGTTTTATTCAGTGGGCTACCTGGCGTTCAAACCCGTCGCGCGAGGCGCTACGCCACCGCAGCCGATTGCCGCGGACGTGAAGCTCGGCCCGAGCTACGCGCAACAGTCGAAGCCACCACTGCTGTTTCTGGTGCTGGGCGAGACCGCACGCAGCGCCAACTTTGGCATCAATGGTTATGCTCGGCCAACCACGCCGCACCTGGCAACTGAAAACATCGCCAGCTACCGCAACGCCTGGGCGTGCGGAACCAGCACCGCGGCATCGGTGCCGTGCATGTTTTCGCCGATGGGGCGCGAAGCGTTCGAGAAACGGGCCTTCAACCAGCAGAACCTGCTGGACGCCCTGCATCAAGCGGGACTGGCGGTGCTGTGGATCGACAACCAGTCCGGGTGCAAAGGCGCCTGCGACCGCATCCCGTCCGTCGTCACCAGCTCACAAAAGGTCAGCGGTCTGTGCCAGGACGGCGAGTGTTACGACGAAATCATGTTGCGAGACCTCGGGCCAAGGCTTGAGGCACTTGATGCGCAACGGCGATCACAAGGCATCGTGGTCGTGCTGCACCAAATGGGAAGCCATGGACCGGCGTACTCCAAACGCTCACCACCCAAGTTCAAGCGCTTTGGCCCAGAATGCACCGACAAGGCCTTGCAGCAGTGCAGTCGGGAACAAATCGTCAACGCCTACGACAATACGATTATCTACACGGACCACTTCCTCACGTCGGTCATCCAATGGCTCAAGACACGTCAGGAAAGCCATGCTGCGGCCATGATCTACGTCTCCGACCATGGCGAATCACTGGGCGAAAACAACCTGTACCTGCACGGCTTGCCCTATTCGATCGCGCCGGATGTGCAAAAACGGGTGCCGTGGATCAACTGGTTGTCGCCAGAAATTCAGACCCGCCGCGGTCTGACGACCGAATGCCTCAAAGGTCAGGCCGACACGGCTATCAGCCACGATCACTACTTCCACTCCGTTTTGGGCCTGCTGGATGTTCACACCGGGATTTACCGCCAGGATCTCGACATATTCAAGCCGTGTCAGCGCGGCTGATTCTCCGGCCGGGCTGCAGACCATGCTGTGGCTTGACCAGGTTTGAGGAGTGTCCCCTAGAATGGCACACCGCCAACAGCCGACAACCAGTCGGGGACAAAGCGTCAACCCGCTGCGGTCCATGCCCAAAAAGTATCAGGAGCTCCCATGAAGCGATTCGCCATCCTCGTCACCCTGCCCTTGTTGGTGCTGGGGTGTTCCAAACCGGCCGAGCCTGTCGCGCCCGCTGCCAAGGCGGTCGTCCACAAGACCGCGATCGAATGGGTGAAGCCGGTCGACGCCAACATCGACGCCATCTTTGCCCAGGCCAAGTCAGCCAACAAGCCGGTGTTTCTGTATTGGGGCGCCGTATGGTGCCCACCGTGCAACCAAATCAAGGCCACGGTCTTCAACCGCCAGGACTTCATCGACCGCAGCAGTTTCTTTGTGCCGGTCTACCTCGACGGCGACACGCAAGGCGCACAGAAACTTGGGGCGCGCTTCAAGGTACGTGGGTATCCGACCATGATCCTCTTCAAGCCGGACGGTACCGAGTTGACTCGCCTCCCCGGCGAGGTTGATTCCAGCCAGTACATGGAGGTTCTCTCACTTGGCCTGGGTGCCACGAATTCCGTCAAGGAGTCACTGGCGATGGCGCTTGAGCAGGGCACGCCGGGAACTGCCGGCAAGCTGAGTGCCGACGCCTGGCGCATGCTGGCGTATTACTCGTGGGATACCGACGAAGCGCAGCTTTTGCCCAAAGACGAGCTCGCCGCCACCCTGCACAAGCTGGCGCAGAGCTGTCCCGCGCAATACGCGCAGCCCGCCGCCAGGCTTGCCCTCAAGGCCATCGCCGCCGCAGCCCAGTCAAAGGCTGGTATTGCCGATAAGGCCGGCGCATTGGCACGATTGCAGCAGACCCTCGCCGACCCAGCTCTGGCGCGTCAGAATGCGGACATGCTGTCGTACTACGGCGGCGACATTGTGGGCGCTGTCACCACCGCAGCCAGTCCCGAGCGTGCCCAACTTCTGACCCTCTGGAACAGGGCGCTTGACGCGCTCAACGCCGACGCCAGCCTGTCACGAGCGGATCGGCTGTCCGCTGTGCAGGCCAAAGTATCACTGGCCAAACTCGGCCAAGCCAAGGACGCGCCGCTGTCACTACCCCCAGAGCTGATTGCCCAGTCGCGCGAAGCGGCCAGCACAGCCGACAAATCAACCACCAATACCTATGAGCGTCAGGCTGTGATTCCCTCCGCCGCGGATCTGCTCGCCGAGGTTGGTCTGCTCGATGAGTCCGACGCGATGTTGAAGGCCGAGCTGCCCAAGGCCGTGTCGCCCTACTATCACATGCTGGGACTGGCGCAGAATGCCAAGCGTCGAGGCGATAAGACCGGGTCCCTGAAGTGGGCCGAGCAGGCCTATGCGGACTCGACCGGGCCCGCCACGCGACTGCAGTGGGGTACGGGCTACGTCGGCAAAGTAATTGACCTGACCCCCGAGGACAGCAAACGCATCGAGAAGGCCGCCGCCAGCGTGATTGCCGAGCTGGAGGCGGTGCCCGAGACTTTCTACGAGCGCAACCGGCGTGGCCTGGAGCGGATGGGCAAGCGACTGGTGGCCTGGAACGAAAAAGGCAAACACGCCCCAACACTCAAAAAACTGACCCAGCAGCTCGACGGCGTTTGCGCCAAACTATCCGCCGATGCGCAGGCGCAGCAGGCGTGCTCCGGTATCTTCAAACCCACTGCCCAAGCGTCAAAGGCATGAAGCGCCCGTTGCAAGTGCCGCTTTGGCACGCCAACGTCGCCGCCTGGGCGCTCGGCCTGGCGGCGCTCATGCAAGGATGTGCTGTGACAGCGCCCAAGACCACCATGAGTGAACTGCAGCAACAAGTTGCCGATACCGAACGCGCCTTTGCCAAGACCATGGCAGACCGGGATCTGGCCGCCTTTGGCCGATTCCTGTCGGAAGAAACCGTGTTCTTTTCCGGTCCGACACCCCTGCACGGCAAGCAGGCCGTGATCGATTGGTGGAGCCGCTTTTACAGCAAACCACAGGCACCGTTCTCGTGGGCGCCCAAGGAAGTGGAAGTCCTGGCTTCGGGCACGCTGGCATTGAGTTCCGGGCCGGTGCATGACCCCGCGGGCAAGCTGGTGGGCACCTTCACGTCCATCTGGCGACTGGAGGCACCGAACACCTGGCGTATCGTGTTTGACAAGGGCAACGACGTGTGCGACTGCCCCAAACCGTAAATGGCCTGTGCCGACGCTTCAGTCAGGCGTACACCCGCGCCAGGACGCGCTCCCGCGCCGCTGCGTATTCCCGTTTGAGCTGGGCCACGTAGTCAGCCGTGCTTTGAATGGCGGTAACCGCACCAATGCCCTGGCCGCAGCCCCAGATGTCTTTCCAGGCCTTGGCCTTGTCCCCACCAAAGTTCATCTTGCTGGGATCGCTGACCGGCAAGTTATCCGGATCGAGGCCAGCGTTGCGAATACTCGGCGCCAAGTAGTTGCCATGCACGCCGGTGAACAGATTGCTGTAGACAATATCGTCCGAGTTGCTGTCCACGATCGCCTGCTTATAGGCGTCGGAGGCGCGAGCTTCCTCGGTGGCGATGAAGGCTGAACCAATGTAGGCGAAGTCGGCACCCATGGCCTGTGCCGCCAGCACGGCGTCGCCAGTGGAAATTGCGCCACTGAGTGCAATCGGACCATCAAACCACTGCCGGATTTCCTGCACCAGCGCAAATGGGCTCTTCACTCCCGCGTGGCCACCGGCACCCGCGGCCACGGCAATCAAGCCATCGGCACCCTTCTCGATGGCCTTGTGCGCGTGTTTGTTGTTGATCACGTCGTGCAGCACCACGCCACCGTAAGAGTGAGCCGCGGCATTGATGTCCTCCCGCGCGCCCAGCGACGTGATGATGATCGGTACCTGGTACTTCACGCACAGCGCCATGTCGTGCTCCAAGCGGTCATTGCTCTTGTGCACGATCTGGTTGATGGCAAAGGGCGCCGCTGGTTGGTCCGGGTGCGCCTGGTTGAAGGCGGCCAGCGTCTCGGTGATTTCCTTGAGCCAGTCCTCCAGCACTTCGGCCGGGCGCGCATTGAGTGCCGGCATGGCGCCCACCACGCCAGCGATGCATTGGGCAATCACCAGCTTGGGGTTGCTGATGATGAACAAGGGAGAACCGATCACCGGAAACGGCAGCGTGTTCAGAGGTGCGGGCAAGCGTGACATGGGATCTCCAGCGCGGGAAAAAATTGTGGATAAAGAGAGCCTGCAGCCCTTATTTCAAGGGCGCAGACAGCTATCGAATACGTAGCAAATCAGAATGCATCGAGCGCCAGCGCGGTAACGCTCTGGCTACCTTCGAGCACGGCGTCACGCAAACCCGGCACCTTGGTCAGCATGTGATCGGCGTAAAAGCGCGCGGTGATGATCTTGGCCTGCATAAAGGCCACATCGTTGCCCGCCGCGATCTGCGCCTGCGCCACCAGCAGGGCGCGCGCCAATTGCCAGCCCGCCATCAGATTGCCAGCCAGCATCAGGTACGGCACGCTACCGGCAAACACCGCATTGGGGCTGGCCTTGGCGGCACCCTCGGGTGCCTTGGCTAGCCCACCTACCACAAAGTCAACCACCTGCAGGAAGGCTTCGCGCGCGGCCTTCAGACGCTTGGCCACGGCCACCGCGTCAGCGCTGCCGTTGGCCACCAGCTCGGCTTCCGTGCGTTCAACCTGGCCGGCAATCGCCTTGGCGGTCTGTCCACCGTCGCGCGCGGTCTTGCGGCCAACCAGGTCGTTGGCCTGAATCGCCGTGGTGCCCTCATAGATGGTCAGGATCTTGGCGTCCCGGTAGTACTGTGCCGCGCCGGTCTCCTCAATGAAACCCATGCCGCCGTGCACCTGCACACCGAGCGAGGTCACCTCCAGACTCATCTCCGTGCTGTAACCCTTGATCAAAGGCACCATGAATTCATAAAAGGCCTGGTTCTGCTTGCGCGTCTCGGGGTCGGCGTGGTGGTGCGCGCAGTCATAGGCGGCTGCGGCCACCAGGGCCATGCTGCGGCAGCCCTGCACCGTGGCGCGCATGGTCATGAGCATGCGCTTGACGTCCGGGTGATGAATGATGGGCGCGCTGCCGGGCAGAGAACCATCAACCGGGCGGCTTTGCACGCGCTCTTTGGCAAAGGTGACGGCCTTCTGGTAGGCACGCTCGGCGATGGCGATACCTTGCACACCAACGCCAAAACGCGCCGCGTTCATCATGATGAACATGTACTCCAGGCCACGGTTCTCCTGACCGACCAGGTAGCCCACGGCGCCACCCTTGTCGCCAAACTGCAGCACGGCGGTTGGGCTGGCCTTGATGCCCATCTTGTGTTCAATGCTGACGCAATGCACGTCGTTGCGCGCACCCAGCGAGCCGTCCTTGTTCACCAGGAATTTGGGCACGACGAACAGGCTGATACCTTTGACACCCTCGGGTGCACCGGTCACGCGCGCCAGTACCAGGTGCACGATGTTGTCCGTCAGGTCATGCTCACCCCAGGTGATGAAGATCTTGGTGCCTGAAATCTTGTAGCTGCCATCGGGCTGCGGCTCGGCGCGGCTGCGCACCATCGCCAAATCCGAGCCGGCTTGCGGCTCAGTCAAATTCATGGTGCCGGTCCACTCGCCGCTGACCAATTTCTCCAGATAGATCGCGTTGAGTTCGGCCGAACCGGCCGTCAGCAAGGCCTCGATCGCGCCGTCGCTGAGCAGGGGGCACAAGGCAAAACTCATATTGGCCGAGTTCTGCATCTCGCCCACCGCCGCACCGATGGTCTTGGGCAGGCCCTGCCCGCCAAAATCGACCGGGTGCTGCAAGCCCTGCCAGCCGGCTTCGGCAAACTGGCGATGCGCCTCCTTGAAGCCGGGTGTGGCGGTAACCTTGCCGTCATGCCAGCTCGAAGGGTATTTGTCGCCCTCCCAGTTCAACGGCGCGAGCACGCCTTCGTTGAACTTGGCGGCCTCTTCCAGCACCGCTTGCGCCGTATCCAGCCCGGCATCTCCGAATCCCGGCAACTGCGCCACCTGCGCGATGTTGGCCAGGTGCTCAATGGTAAACAGCATGTCTTTGACTGGGGCGACGTAACTCATGGTGAATCTCCTGCTATAAAAAAGCCGCCTGCCGGACAGTGTCCAGGCCAGGCGGCTGAGTTCTGACTGGCGCGACGACGTGCGCGCAGTGGTTTACAAGGCCGCAATCAGCTCCGGCACCGCGACAAACAGATCTGCCTCCAAGCCGTAGTCGGCCACACTGAAGATCGGCGCCTCGGGGTCCTTGTTGATCGCCACGATCACCTTGCTGTCCTTCATGCCGGCCAGATGCTGAATGGCACCGCTGATGCCACAAGCCACATACAACTGGGGCGCAACGATCTTGCCGGTCTGGCCCACTTGCCAGTCGTTGGGGGCATAACCCGCGTCCACCGCTGCGCGCGACGCACCCAAGGCTGCGCCCAGCTTGTCGGCCAGCGGCGTCATGACTTCGTTGAATTTCTCGCTGGAGCCCAGGGCACGGCCACCGGAGACGATGATCTTGGCGGCGGTCAGCTCGGGCCGGTCGTTCTTGGCAATTTCGCTGCCGACAAAGGTGGCCTTGGCACTGGCGGCGACGGCCGTCAGCACTTGCACGGTGGCGACGCCACCGGTGGCGGCGGCCGGATCAAAACCAGTGGTGCGCACCGTGATGACCTTGGTGGCATCCAGGCTCTGCACCGTGGCAATCGCGTTGCCGGCGTAGATCGGGCGATCGAAGGTGTCGCTGCCGTGGACCTTGATGATGTCGGAGACCTGGCCCACATCAAGCTTGGCTGCAACGCGTGGGGCAATGTTTTTGCCCGAAGCGGTAGCCGGAAACAGGATGTGGCTGTAGTCGCCCGCCACGGCAAGCACTTGCGCGGCCACGTTCTCGGCCAGGCCATGGGCAAAACCCTCGCCGTCGGCATGCAGTACTTTGGTGACACCAGCGATCTGGGCGGCAGCGGCAGCGGCAGCGCCGGCGTTTGCGCCCGCCACCAGCAGATGCACCTCGCCGCCGCACTGGGCGGCCGCGGTGACGGTGTTGAGGGTGGCGCCCTTGATGGACGCGTTGTCGTGTTCAGCGATTACGAGAGCAGTCATGCGATCACCTTGGCTTCATTCTTCAGTTTCGCGACCAGCGTGGCCACATCGGGCACCATGATGCCGGCGCTGCGCTTCGGGGGCTCCACCACCTTGAGCGTCTTGATGTGTCCAGTCACGTTGACGCCCAGGTCTTCCGGCTTGAACACGTCGAGCTGCTTCTTCTTGGCCTTCATGATGTTGGGCAGCGTCACGTAACGCGGCTCATTGAGGCGCAAATCGGTGGTGATGATGGCTGGCAGGCTGACCGACAGCGTCTCCAGGCCACCGTCGACTTCACGCGTGACAGAAGCCTTGCCATCGGCCACTTCGACCTTGCTGGCGAAGGTGGCTTGCGGCAGATCACACAAGGCGGCCAGCATCTGGCCGGTCTGGTTGCAGTCGTCGTCAATGGCTTGTTTGCCCAGAATCACCAGGCCGGGCTGTTCCTTGTCCACCAGCGCCTTGAGCAGCTTGGCCACTGCCAGCGGTTGCAATTCTTCCGAGGTTTCAACCAGAATGGCACGGTCAGCACCGATCGCCATGGCGGTGCGCAAGGTCTCCTGGCACTGGGTGACGCCGCAAGACACGGCCACCACTTCGGTCACAACGCCTTTTTCCTTGAGACGCATGGCTTCTTCCACCGCGATCTCGTCAAAAGGGTTCATGCTCATTTTCACGTTGGCGATGTCTACACCGGTGTTGTCGGACTTGACCCGAACCTTCACGTTGTAGTCCACCACGCGCTTGACGGCGACCAGGACTTTCATTGCTGCGACTCCAGATGGTTACGAAATTGGCTGATTCAATTGACGTGCACGTCAACTGCATCGATTCTATGCTGCCCTACCCAGCGCCCATGGGCGCCAAGACGACAAATGCGGCATGCCCACAAAAAAGAACGATCGTGCTTTTTTGGAATTATACATGCCACGCGGCAACACCCGGTAGCGACACCGCGGCACGGCGGGCGAAATGCTGCGCCAGCGCAAGAACGCATTAATTGCTCGGTGGCTATGCGGGTAAACATGGAGCCGAAAACATGTGACACATCTATATATTTGCACAGCAATACCATTAAAGGAGCGCCCCATGAAATTGTTCCCACTTAGCTGCCTCGCAACCGCCGCCCTGCTGGGCATGAGCAGCGCCAGCGCGCAGACCGTGCTGACCGTGTCATCCTGGCTACCGCCCACCCACAGCCTGAGCACGGTGCAAAAGGAGTGGTGTGATCTGCTGGAGAAGAACACCGCCGGCAAGATGAAGTGCAACATCCTGCCGCGTGGCGTGACCGCTGCGCCCGGCACCTACGATGCGGTGAAGAATGGTCTTGCCGACGTGTCCTACACCGTGCACGGCTACACGCCAGGGCGTTTTGTCTACACGCAAATGGCGGAACTGCCGTTCCTCGGCAACTCGGCGGAGTCGATCTCAGTCGCTTTTCAGAAGGCCGCGCAAAAGAATCCGGTCATGATTGCCGAGCACCAAGGTGTGAAGGTCATCACGCTGTTCACACACGGCCCTGGCATTCCCTTTAACACCAAGAAGTCCATCACCAAGGTCGAGGATTTCAGCGGCCTGAAATTCCGTGTCGGTGGCGGTATGGTCAACGAGATGGCCAAGACGCTGGGTATGAACGCCACTTTGAAGCCCGCCCCCGACTCCTACGAGCTACTTTCCGGCGGTGTGATGGACGGCACCTTGTTCCCGGCCGAGTCCACACTGTCGTTTCGAATCGACAAGCTGATCAAACACGCCACCATCTTCCCCGGCGGCTTGTACAACACCAGTTTCGTGTTCCTGATGAATCAGGACAAATACAACAAGCTGGCACCGGACGAAAAGAAGGCGGTCGATGCCATCTCTGGTGAAGTCGCCGCGCGCATGTTTGGCCGTGGCTGGGACAAGGTTGACCGCGTGGCGCTGGGCATGATGCAGGCCAACCAGGTCAACGTGGTGCGACCTGACGCCAGTTTCATTGCGGATGTAAAAGCCCGTACCGCGCCGCTGGAGCAAAAGTGGGTCAAGGACGCCGAAGCCAAGGGTTTAAAGGACGCCGCCAAGGTTCTGGCCGAGTTCCGCGCCGAGATCGCCAAGCAGGAGAAGTAAGCCGGTCTTGCTGCCCTGACCGGTTGGGGACAGCGCTGCGCTAAGCTACGGCCTGTCCCGCAAGAACACCCCAACGCCTGGGCGCCGTGAGCCGCCCAGGCAAGCGGTTGCCCCGCACGGAGATGTCATTGAAGAAGCTGCTTGAGAGATGTTGTGGATTCCTGTCTGCGTGCGCCCTCTTTGCCATCATGGCGCTGACTTTTGTCGATGTAGGTGGGCGAAAGTTCTTTAATCACTCCCTGCCAGGCTCACTGGAGCTGACCGAACTGTTGATGGTGGGGGTAATCTTTGCGGCGCTGCCCTTGGTCTCACTGCGCGACGAGCACGTCACCTTCGACTCGCTCGACTCCTTTCTGCCCAACCTGGTGCGCCACGTGCAGGACCTGCTGGTCCACCTGATCTGCGCCGCAGCCTTGCTTGGGCTGGGTTGGCTGATGGGCCAGACGGCGATGCAGTTCATCGACAACGGCGAGACCACGGCCCAGCTCGGCATCCCCAAAGCCCCCTTTATCTTTGGCATGTCGGGTCTGTGCGCGCTCAGCGGGCTGTTGCACTTGAAGTTATGCTGGGACAGCCTGCGCAGCAGCACCCACGCGGCGCACACCAACCGAACCCTTTAAGCACCTGACCATGACCGAAAGCTTGCTGGGTTTCCTGGCCATATTTGCATTGGCGGTGATGCGCGTGCCGCTGGCGTTTGCCATGGCCATCGTCGGCACCGCCGGGCTCGGCCTGGTGCGCGGCTGGGGGCCGGCCTTTGCCAGCACCGCCCAGGTAGTGTACGAGACCGGCTTTGCCTACACGCTGTCGGTGATTCCCTTGTTCATCCTGATGGGCAACTTCGTGGCGCGCGCGGGCCTGGCGCACGAGCTGTTTGCCGCCGCCAATGCCTTTATCGGCCATGTGCGCGGCGGCCTGGCGCACGCCACCATTGCCGCCTGCGCCGGTTTTGGCGCCATTTGCGGCTCCAGCATTGCGACCGCTGCAACCATGAGCAAGGTCGCCTACCCGTCCATGAAAAAGCTGGGCTACGCGGACTCCCTGGCCACCGGCACCATTGCCGCGGGCGGCACCTTGGGCATCATGATTCCGCCATCGACCATCATGGTGATCTACGGCATCGTCACCGAAACGCACATTGGCAAGTTGTTTGCAGCCGGTGTTGTCCCGGGCTTGCTGACTGCGCTGCTGTTAATGGCCGTGATTTCCTACGTCACCTGGCGCCAACCCGAACTAGGGCCCGCCGGCGAGCGGTCAACCTGGCCCCAACGCCTGAAGGCGCTGCGAGGCATCTGGGGCGTGTTGGTACTGGTGGTGGTGGTGCTGGGAGGCATTTACGGTGGTGTCTTCACCACCACCGAAGGCGCCGGCATCGGCGCCAGTGGCGCCTTCTTGTTCGCTCTGTTTCGGCGCACCCTGAGCTGGCGCATCCTGCTCGATGTGCTGGTCGAGTCAGCCCGCACCACCGCCATGCTGTTTGCGCTGTTGATCGCAGCGCACATCTTTGCCAACTTCATCAACTTCACATCCATGCCGGGCGACCTCAAGCACTGGATCACCAGCCAGGGCTTCTCGCCCGTCATGGTGGTTGGCGCCATGATGGTCATCTACGTGCTGCTGGGCACGGTGATGGAAGAGCTGAGCATGGTGCTGTTGACCATCCCGCTGTTCTTTCCGATCGTGGTGGCACTGGGCTTTGACCCAGTCTGGTTTGGCGTGCTGATCGTGATGGTGATCCAGATCGGACTGATCTCGCCACCGGTCGGCATGAATCTATTTGTCATCAATACGCTGCTGCCCAATGTGGGCTTGCCCGCGATCTTCAAGGGCACCTGGTTGTTTGTAGTGATGCAGTGCGCCACGCTGCTGATTTTGCTGTTCGTGCCAAGCTTGAGCCTGTGGCTGCCGTCCTTCATGAAGTAGGACTGCCAGCCTTGGTGTGAATCACCCGCTGCGGGTAAGGAATCTCGATCTGGTGCGCGCGCAGCGCCTTCAAGATGCCTAAGTTGATCAAGGACTTGAGGCCGCCGGCGCCGTTTTCCGGGTCCGCAATCCAATAGCCCACGACGAACTCCAGCCCATCGGCGCCGAAGTTCGACATGGCCACCGACGGCTCGGGTTCGCGCAGCACGCGCGGCTGGCTCAAAACGGCCTCCAGGAGCAGACGCATCACCAGTTCGACGTCACTGTCGTAGCCCACCGCGACCTGCGCGGTCTGCAGCACGTTGGTGTCGGCCAGCGACAGGTTTTCGACCCGGCTGGTGATCAGCATTTCATTGGGCACGATCGACTCGCGCCCCGCCACGGACCGCACTACCGTGTAACGCGCATTGATCTGCGTGATGCAGCCCTCAAAACCATCGACTTTCACGTTGTCGCCAATGCGCATACTGCGCTCGGCCAAAATGACAAAACCGCTGACGTAGTTGGCAGCCAACTTTTGCAGGCCAAAACCCACGCCAACCCCGATCGCCCCGCCCAGCACCGACAGCGCCGTCAAATCCACGCCCACCGCCGACAGCGCCAGCAGCAGGCCGACAAACATCAGCACCACCCGCGTGGCGTTGCTCAGGGCCTTGCGCAGCGACAGCTCGCCACCCGTGGCCGACTGCAGCAGCCGCGCCTCGATGGCGGCGGAAATCCACAGCGTGAACAGCAACACGGCGCCGGCGGTCAGCGTGCCCTCGATCAGTGTGCGCACCGACATCGAGGTGCCGCCCACCTTCCAGTGGATTTGGTCAAGCTCCTCCAGCATGATGGGCAACAGACCGCTGACCCACAGCACCACGGCACCCCAGGCCAGCCAGGAAATGGTGTGCTCCAGCAGGCGCACCAGCGGCGTCTCCGTGAAGGCCGCCTGTAACACCTTGACACCCACACGAATCACCAGCAAGGACACCAGCACCGGCACGGCGATCTGGAACACCGCCAGCGGCAACCAGCGCGCCACCAGCGCGCGCGCAGCAAAGGCCAGGCACAGCAGCAGCAGCGGAAACAGCACACCGTCAACCAGGCGCTGGCCAAACCAGATCGACCGTTTATCGCTGGCACCCAGCGAGCGGCGCAACAGCCAGCCCAGGGTCCAAGCCAGGCCGATGCACAGCAGCAAGCTGGCCAGCTCCATCAAGGCGCTGGGCTGCGTCAAGGCGGCGACCCAGTCTTCCAGATCATGGATGCGACTCAAAGGAACGGCTTTTGCGGATGTCGAGGCCATCAGGACCAGTGCGGTTTGCGTTTTTCTATGAATGCCAGCACGCCCTCTTGCGCCACCTCGTGCACCATGTTGCAGGCCATGGTCTGGCCCGCAAGCTGGTAGGCGGCGGCAATGCCGACTTCGCGTTGCTGGTAGAAGCAGGCCTTGCCCAGGGCCATGGCCTCGCGCGGGCGGGCCAGAATCGCCGCCAGCAGTTTGCCCAACTCAGCGTCCAGCGCCTCGGGCTCGGCGACCCGGTTCACCAGGCCACGCGCCATCGCCTGCGCGGCGTTGATGAATTCACCGGTGAGCAGCATCTCCATCGCCTGTTTGGGCAGGATGTTGCGCACCAGCGGCACGCTGGGTGTGGCGCAGAACAGGCCCGCGTCGATGCCGTTGACACCAAAGGTGGCGGTGCTCGCAGCCACCGCCATATCACACTGCGCCACCAACTGACAACCCGCCGCCGTGGCCAGCCCCTGCACGCGGGCAATCACCGGCACCGGCAGGTTCTGCAGGCCCAGCATCACACGACTGCAATCGGAAAACAGCTTCTGGAAATACGCCAGGTCGCTGTGCGCGCGCATTTCCTTGAGGTTGTGCCCGGCGCAAAAGGCGCGCCCATTGGCGGCGATCACCACCACGCGCGCAATCGGGTCGGCGGCCACCGCGTCGATGGCCGTCTGCAAGGCGCCCAGCATGGCCTCACTCAGGACATTGAAGGCCTTGGGCGTGTTGAGCGTGAGGGTGTGCACGCCTCGCGCATCGCGCGTGTGCAGCAGGATGTCCGTGGTGGCGGCGGTGGCGGCGGCGTCAGACATCGGCCAGCACCCGGATATGCGCTTCCACGCTGCGCGCCAGCGCGCTCAGGTTGTAGCCCCCTTCCAGGCAGGACACGATGCGCTTCTTGGCGTGACGCCGCGCCACGTCTTTGAGGCGATCGGTGATCCACGCGTAGTCCTGCTCGACCAGGCCCATCTGGCCCAGATCGTCCTCCCGGTGCGCATCGAATCCAGCACTGATGAAGATCATCTCCGGGCGAAACTCTTCGAGCCGTGGAATCCAGGACGCCTCGATCAGCTCGCGCACCGCCGGGCCCTTGGTGTAGGCCGGCACCGGCAGGTTGACCAGGTTGCTGGCGTTGGACTGCGCGCCGCCGTAGGGGTAGAACGGGTGCTGGAAAAAACTCACCATCAGGATGCGCTGGTCACCAGCGACGATGTCCTCGGTGCCGTTGCCGTGGTGCACATCGAAGTCCACAATCGCCACGCGCTTGAGGCCATGGCGCTCCAGGGCGTACTTGGCGGCAATCGCCACGTTATTGAAGAAGCAAAAACCCATCGCCTTGTCGCGACAGGCATGGTGACCGGGCGGACGCACGGCGCAAAACGCGTTTTCCAGCTCACCGGCCATGACCGCATCGGTGGCAGCCAGCGCGGCCCCAGCGGCGCGCAAGGCAGCACCCCAGGTGCTGGTGTTCATGGCGGTATCGGGGTCCACCTGCGTGTGGGTCGGGCCGCCGGCCTCGATCTCTTCCTTGAGCACATCACTCAAGCCCCGCAGCCCGGCGACGAACATGCGCCCGTGGGCCAGCTCAATGTCGCTCAGGGGTGCGATCTCGGCCTCACGCCGGTCCAGTGCATCGGCCACGCCACTGATCAGCAGGCGGTCTTCGATGGCATCCAGCCGCTGCGGGCATTCGGGATGCCCTTGGCCCATTTCGTGTTTCCAACAATCCTTGTGGGTGAAGTATCCGGTCTTGTTCACTGCCTGCACCTGTCTCTCATATTTTCAGGTAACGTCACATTCATGGACGCACAAACCAAGCTCAAAGAAATCCTCGATCAGCTTAACACGGTCATTGTTGGCAAACCCTTACAAATCCAGGACTGCGTGGCCTGCCTGCTGGCCGGCGGACACCTGCTGATCGAAGACGTGCCAGGGGTCGGCAAAACCACCCTGGCGCACGCGCTGGCGCGCACCTTTGGCCTGCAGTTCTCGCGCGTGCAATTTACCTCCGACCTGATGCCCAGTGACCTGTCGGGTGTGTCGATCTTTGAGCGCGGCAAGGAGGCCTTTGTGTTCCACCCTGGCCCGATCTTTGCCCAGGTGTTGCTGGCCGACGAGATCAACCGCGCCAGCCCCAAGACACAGAGCGCGCTGCTCGAAGCGATGGAAGAAAAGCAGGTCAGCGTCGAGGGCGAGACCCGTGCCCTGCCCTCGCCCTTCTTCGTGATCGCCACACAAAACCCGCATGACCAACTGGGCACCTATGCGCTGCCGGAGTCTCAGCTCGATCGCTTCCTGATGCGCATCTCGCTGGGCTACCCGGACCGTGCCGCCGAGCGTGAACTGCTGACCGGCCAAGACCGGCGTGACGTGGTGGGCGCCTTGCAGCCGATGCTGAACGCGACCGAACTGGCGCGCTTGCAAGCGCAGGTGCTGGCGGTGCACGCGGCCGACACACTGCTGACCTATGTGCAGGACCTTATCGCCGCCACCCGCTCGGGCCGCTGGTTTTTGCAGGGACTGAGCCCGCGCGCGGGTATTGCCGTGATCCGCGCCGCCAAGGCCCAAGCGCTGCTCAACGGTCGCAACTACGTCGCCCCCGACGATGTGCAAGCGATCCTGCCGCAAACCGTGGCGCACCGCATGGTGCCGGTCGGGGACGCCGGCCGCGGCTCGGTCGAGCAGGTGCGCGCCATGCTCGACGCCGTGCCGCTGCCGTAATGACACCCCCACGCAGCGCTGTTGGCGCCTCGCCCTCTTTGGGGCGCCCCCATTGGCCCTTTGCGGCCGGTTCCACCGCGGCCCGCAGTTGGAATCCCGTCACACTGGTGCAGGCTCGGTTTCGCCAGTGGTGGGAATCCCGCCTGCCGCTGCAGGACAGCCTCACCCTGACCCAGCGCATCGTCTACATCCTGCCCACCCGCCCCGGCCTGATGCTGGGCACCACGCTGGCCGTGCTGCTGGTGGGCGCCATCAACTACCAGCTCAATCTGGGTTACCTGCTGACCTTTCTGCTGGCTGGCTGCGCCGTCGTGGGCATGCATGTGTGCCACGCCACACTGCGCGGCCTCACTATGCATTTGGTAGCACCGGAGCCCCAATTCGTGGGCGCCAGCGCAGTTATCGCGGTCAATCTGCACAGTGAGCGCGACACTGTGCGCTACGGCATCGGGCTGGCCGTGCTGGGCTCGGAGCACTGGAGCTGGACCGATGTGCCCGCGCGAGGCAGCGCCACCGTGCACGTAGCCTTCATGCCGCAACGCCGTGGCCTGCACCGCGTGCCCACCTTGACGGCGGAGACCCGTTTCCCGCTGGGGACGTTTCGCGTCTGGACCGTTTGGCGGCCGGCCGCACAAGTGCTGGTGTACCCCAGCCCGGAGCCCTTTGCGCCGCCGCTGCCCGCTGGCGAGCCCCGCTCCGGCGACGCCACCAGCAGCGTGCCCCACGCCACGGGCGAATACGACGGTGTGCGGGCCTACCGCCGCGGCGACCCACTCAAGCTGGTGGTCTGGAAAAAGGTCGCCAAGGCCGACGAACTGGTCAGCCGCGACGCCGAGTCCATGCAGCGCCTGGAGCTGTGGCTGGACCTGGCCAGCACCGGAACCCCGCAACTGGAACACCAGCTGTCGCGCCTGTGCGCCTGGGTGCTGCAGGCCGACAAGCTGGGGCTGGACTATGGGCTGCGCCTGCCCGCGCTGACACTGAAACCCAGCCACGGTGAAGCGCACAAACGGCGCTGCCTCGAAGCCCTGGCGCTGAGCTGAAAGCCGGCCGGACCACCATGCTCAAGCACCTGCGCAATCTGCCCCGCGATGGCCGCGACACGTTGTTCCTGCTGGCGGTGATTGCCTGGGTGATCGTGCCGCAGCTCGAACGGCTGCCGCTGTGGTGCAGCCTGCTCAGCGCCGGGGTGCTGGCCTGGCGCGCCTGGCTGGCCTGGCGCGGGCGGCCCCTGCCTTCGCGCTGGTGGCTGCTGGCCTTGGCCGCGTTGACGCTGGCCGGCACGCTGTGGAGCCACCGCACCATGCTGGGACGCGACGCGGGCGTCACGCTGATCGTGGCCCTGCTGGCGCTCAAGACGCTGGAGCTGCGCGCCCGGCGCGACGCCTTCGTGGTGTTTTTCCTCAGCTTCTTTGCCATGCTCACCAACTTCTTCTTCTCGCAGTCGCTGTTGACGGCAGCGGCCATGCTGCTGGCCTTGCTGGGCTTGCTGACCGCGCTGGTCAATGCCCACATGCCCGTCGGCAAGCCGCCCCTGCTGCAGGCCGCCAAAACCGCTGGCGGCATGGCGCTGCTGGGGGCGCCCATCATGGCGGTGTTGTTCCTGCTGTTTCCGCGCATGGCGCCGCTGTGGGGCATTCCCAGTGACGCCATGGCCGGGCGCAGCGGCCTGTCTGCCAGCATGCAGGTCGGCACCATTGCCAGCCTGGCGCTGGACGATCGCATTGCGCTACGCGTGCGCTTTGACGGCCCGGCCCCACGCCAGTCCGAGCTCTACTTTCGCGGCCCGGTGTTGTCGACCTTTGACGGCCGTGAGTGGCGCGTCTCCACCGCCAACCTGATGCCGCGCCAGCGCGCTCGGGCCGATCTGCAGTTGCTCGGAGCGCCCGTGCGCTACGAAGTCACGCTGGAGCCCAGCAACCGCCCCTGGCTGATGCTGCTGGAGGCCACCGGGCAAAAGCCCGAACTGGCCGGTTTCGAGAGCCACATGAACAGCGACCTGCAGTGGCTGCTGGATCGCCCGGTGACCGACTTGCTGCGCTACCGCGCACAAAGCCACCCCACGTTTCGCCATGGTCCACTGGAGGCGACGCCATCACTGCAGGAATTTGTGGCCCTGCCGCGCGGCTCCAACCCGCGCACCGTTGCTCTGGCCGCGCAGCTGCGCAGCGACCCGGCGCTATTGGGCGCACCTCCCAGCGCCCTGGTGCGCCATGTACTGGAGCGGCTGCGCACGGGCGGCTACACCTACACGCTGGAGCCCGGTGTCTATGGTCAGCACACCGCCGATGAGTTCTGGTTTGACCGCAAGGAGGGCTTTTGCGAACACATTGCGTCGAGCTTCGTCATCCTGATGCGTGCCCTGGGCATCCCGGCTCGCGTGGTCACCGGCTACCAGGGCGGTGAGCGCAACCCGGTGGACAACTTCTGGGTGGTACGCCAGAGCGATGCCCACGCCTGGGCCGAGGTGTGGCTTTCGAACCAGGGCTGGGTCCGGGTCGATCCCACTGGCGCGGTGGCGCCGGGGCGCGTGGGCCAGTTCCAGCGACTGCTGGCGCCGCAGGGCGTGATGGCTTCGGCGCTGAACAGCGTCAGCCCGGCCATGGCGGTGAACCTGCGCGCCATGTGGGACGCCGTCAACAACGGCTGGAACCAATGGATCCTGAACTACACCCAGAGCAAGCAGCTCAACCTGCTGCGCGACATCGGCTTTGAGTCGCCCAGTTGGCAAGACCTGAGTTACCTTTTGATCGGCATCGTCATACTGGTCAGCCTGTGCGGCGCGGCCTGGACGCTGTGGGAACGCAGCCGTCAGGACCCGTGGCTGCGCCTGCTGCACGCCGCCAGCCAACGCCTAGTCAAGGCCGGCGTGGCGTCCACCCCCAGCACGCCGCCGCGACAGCTTGCGCAGGCCCTGCTGAGAACACGCGCCGTCACCGAGCCCGACGCTGAAGCCATCCACCGTTGGTTGCTGCGCCTGGAAGCCCAGCGCTACGCACCGGGCGCCGGCGCGCACGCCGGCCTCGTTACACTGCAACGCGAATTCAAACAACTCAACTGGCCCAAGTGAGCTCCGCGCCTTTCGCTCCAACGCACAACCCCGGTATCACCACCCCAAACCGTGCATGGCATGTCATGCGGGCCGTTCTAGCTACGCTATTGATAGCATCTGTGGCATACCCCTTGGCCGCCCTGGCCGAATCGGCACGTCGCGCCAAAGCCACCAAAGCCGCCCGCCAAGGCACCCCGGCCAAGCACGAGCCGGCCTACGCCACGCGCCTGGATGTGATGCGCGAAGCCGACGACATCGCCGAGCGCCGCAATCTGGACCGCGACTGGGTACGCCAAGCCATCGGCCAGGCGCGCTACCTGCCCAGCGTGGCCAAGCTGGTGCTGCCGCCACCCAGCGGCACGCCCAAGAACTGGCGCCTGTACCGCAGCCGCTTCATTGACCCTATTCGTATCCAGGCCGGCGTCAGGTTCTGGCAGGCCAACCAGGAGGCGCTGGCGCGTGCCGAAAAGGAATACGGCGTGCCGGCCGAGATCATCGTCGGCATCATCGGCGTGGAAACCATCTACGGCCAACAGACCGGCCGGGTGCGCGTGATCGACGCCCTGAGCACGCTGGCGTTTGACTTCCCTGCCGCCCACCCCCGCGCCAGTGAACGCGCGGCTTTTTTCAAACGCGAGCTGGAGCAATACCTCAGCCACTGCCAGCGCGCCGGCCTGGCCCCCGAGAGCCTGCTGGGCAGCTACGCCGGCGCCATGGGTATGCCCCAATTCATGCCGTCGAGCTGGGTCAAGTACGCGGTTGACTTTGATGGCGACGGCAGCGTGGACATCTTCAACAGCCCGGCCGACGTGATTGGCTCGGTGGCGGCCTACTTCAAGGCCTTCAACTGGCAACCGGGCATGCCCACCCACTACCCGGTGAGCTTTGATGCCGCCACGCTGGACCTGGACACCCTGCTGGCCCCCGACATCCTGCCCACCTTCAGCGTGGCCAGCTTCGCCGCCAAGGGTGCCGTGCTGGACGCCGACGGCGCGCGGCACCCAGGGCCCGCTGGCCCTGGTGGAACTGCAAAACGGCGCCGCCGCGCCCAGCTATGTGGCCGGCACCGAGAACTTCTATGCCATCACGCGCTACAACTGGAGCAGCTACTACGCTCTTGCCGTTATTGAGCTGGGGCGGGCGGTGGCGGGGGGCTTGGCGGAAGAAACAAACTGACGCTGTCATTCTGAGCCGCCTGAATCCAGGCCGACGCCGCATATTGACGTTGAACCAGCTTTAGCATCGCGAGGCCGCTGGCCATGGCGATCCGCGCATTTTTGAAGTCCGGGATTGCTTCGCTCTCAACGACAACCTCTTCATGGAAAAAGCAGCGCGGCAATCCGTCGTACAACCACGCCTCCATGCATTGCCGCGATCCACCACAAGGCGCATTGCTACCGGCCTGCCTGGACAGTCATGTTCTGCCGACTTTCTGGGCCGTGTACTGGCGGTCTATACCGCGGTCGCTCGCGGCATCACCGTGGTCTCGCTAAACGTGGCCAACTTTGAGTCCTCCGGCGGCTTAACGCTTGATCCTTGTAACAACACCTGAAGGGGCGGCATGCCCAAGACCGTGATGGCGGGCTGCGCTACCCCAAGCTCGGCCGGATCGAGGGAACGCCGGACAGATTGACCCAAATTCTGTCGCCAATTAAGTGACCCATCAGTCCGCGCGCAAGGCCGCCTTCAATCCGGCCCCGATCTCCGGCTTGCCAGCGAAGGGGTCGCTCGGGTTGCGGCTTTGCATGATGTCTTCCAGGCGGGTCTGCACCGTGCCCAGTGCCCGCGGGTGGCTGTAGATGTAGAACTGCTTGGCGGTGATGGCGTCGAACACCAGACGTGCCACATCGGCCGCCGAGACCTTGCCGGAACTGACTGCTTTTTCGCTCATGGCCTGGCCAATGAGCTGGCTCTTGGTTGGCTTGCAGTCGCTCTGGCTCAGGTCCTGTGGGCGGTTGCGCGCACTCTGGGTGATGCCGGTGGGCACGAAGAAGGGGCACAACACACTGGCGCTGATCTGGTCGGTCACCAGGGCCAAGTCCTGGTACAGCGTTTCGCTCAGGGCCACCACGGCGTGTTTGCTCACGTTGTAGACGCCCATGTTGGGCGCGTTGAGCAAGCCAGCCATGCTGGCGGTGTTGACGATGTGGCCCCGGTAACTGGGGTCGCGGCGGGCGGCTTCGAGCATCATCGGCGTGAACACCCGTACGCCATGCGCGACGCCCATCACGTTGACGCCCAGCACCCACTCCCAATCCTGCAGCGTGTTCTCCCAGATCAGACCGCCAGAACCGACCCCGGCGTTGTTGAAAACAAAGTGCGGTGCGCCAAAACGTGCCTGCACGGCCTGTCCCAAGGATTCGACTTCGCTGGCCTTGGAGACGTCGAGCCGGACCGCCAATACTTCGGCGCCGGCCGCTCGCATCTCGGTTGCGGCCTGGTCCAGGGCGTCCTGCTGGACATCGGCCAGCACCAGGTTCATGCCCAGGCTGGCGCCGATGCGGGCGCATTCCAGGCCGAAGCCTGAGCCAGCGCCGGTCAACACGGCGGTCTTGTTCTTGAAGTCGGTAATCACGGTGACGGTCCCTATGGTGAGAGGTTCAGAGTTATGGGTTCACGGGGTCCAGAGCATTTCGATGTGGTCAATGCCGTCCTCCACGTACGGCACTCCCACATCAACGAAGCCGTGGTCGCAGTAGTAGTCTCTCAACCGGGCCTGGGCACCAATGCGGATTGGCTGGACACCCCAGGATGCGCTCACCGCGCGGATGGCCTCGTCAATCAACAGATGCCCCAAGCCCAAACCGCGCGCTGAGCGGCGCGTGACCACGCGCCCGATGCTGGCCTCGGCAAACTTGACCCCGGCCGGCAAGCACCGCGCGTAAGCCAACAGAGGCTCACCTTGGCTGCCCATCAGGTGCAGCGCCTGCTCATCAGCGCCATCCATGTCCTGGAACGGACAGTTCTGCTCCATCACGAACACCTCAGTGCGCAGCTGCAACAGCGCGTACAACTCGTGCGGGCTCAAGGCATCAAAAGCGGCGAGCTTCCAGCGCAGGGGATCGCGTTGACTCATGCTGGCAGCACGGCCTTGAGTACATAGCCGATGCGCGGAAAGTGCACCTGCACGGTGCCCGCGCGCGCGTCGACCCGTCGCACGGTGTAGCGGGTGCGGGTGGCAGCGATCAGTTCGCCTTCGGTGGTCTCCTGACCAAAGGTCTCGGCGGCCACCGTAACCCGGCTACCCAGCGTGACGCCGTGTTCATCCTGAAACGCGCGGTCGTTTTGTTCGGCCGGCCCGGGTGAGGCGGCGCACACGGCGATGGCTTCCTCGGCGGTGAATCTGGACATCTGCCCGTGGCCCAGTGCCGCCATTCGGTCCATCCAGTTCAGCACCGCCGGGGTGGCATCCAGAATGCCGGCCATCACCGGCACACGCACGCGCGAGAACCACAAGGGGTGGTAGGCCGCAAAGTCGGCCACGCACGACGCGCTGCCGAGCAGGTAATCCTGCCCTTCGAGCATATTGGAAAGGCGGCGCAAATAGCTGCGGTAGGCGGCCGTTGCATCGCCCGGGCGCAGGCGGACCATGCCGCTGGTCATGGCCGCGCGGTCGGCGCCAAAGGCCTTGGCCATCTCCGGCGGCGCGCCTTCGAACATGGCTGCCGCGCCCTTGGGCTGCAGGTTGTAGGCCATGGCGGCCCAGAACAGGGTGGTATCGGCCCACTGTGCCACGATGCGCGCCACACCGCCCTGATGGGCAGGGTACAGCGTGGGCGTTGGCTGCAGGTGTTCCAGCACATCACATATCAGGGCGCTGTCGCAATAGACATCCGAGCCGATCTGCAGGAACGGCGTCTTGCGGTAGCCACCGGTCAGCGCCAGCACGTTGGGTTTGGGCATGATCGCCGGGATGACCACCGAGCGCCAGGCCAACTGCTTGTAGCCCAGCACAAGGCGTACCTTCTCTGAGAAGGGCGAGGTCGGGTAATGGTGCAGGATGATGTCGGACATGATGAGCTTTCGAAGTGATCAGTCAAGGTCAGCGCGGCGCCACGTCTGGGCTTGCCCGCACCATCCATCAGATAAGTTTGACCAGCTGTTTGCCAAAGTTCCTGCCCTTGAGCAAGCCCAGAAAAGCCTCGGGCGCGGCCTCGATACCCTGCGCGATCGACTCCCGCGCGCGCAGCTTGCCGGTGGCCACCAGGGTGCCCAGCTCGGTCAGTGCCTCGGGCCATACTTCCATGTGCTCACTGACGATGAAGCCCTGTACCTTCAGGCGATTAACCAGAATCAGGGCCGGGTAGCTCAGCGGCAGCGGCGCGCCGTCGTAACCGGCAATCATGCCGCACACCGCAATGCGGCCAAAGGCGTTCATGCGGGTCAGCACGGCGTCGAGCACCATGCCACCCACGTTCTCAAAATAGCCGTCGATGCCGTTGGGGCAGGCGTCCTTCAAGGCCTTGGACAGCGAGGCGGCGTCTGCGTGCACCTTGTAGTCAATGCAAGCGTCAAAGCCCAGTTCTTCCACCGCGTACCTGCATTTGTCTGGCCCGCCAGCAATGCCCACGGTGCGGCAGCCACGCGCCTTGGACAAGGCGGCAAAGGCACTGCCGACGGCACCGGTGGCCGCGCTGACCACCATGGTCTGCCCAGCCTTCGGCTCGATGATCCTGACCAGCCCGTACCAGGCGGTGACGCCGGGCATACCCACCGCACCGAGGTAGGCACTCAGCGGCACGTGGGTGGTGTCCACCTTGCGCAGGGCGCCGGGTTGCCCGGCGTCGACCACGCTGTACTGCTGCCAACCGCCCATACCCACCACCTTGTCGCCCACGGCAAACTTTGGGTGCCGGGACTCGACCACCTCGCCGACCGTGCCGCCACCCATGGTCTGGCCCAGCGGCTGCGGCAGAGCGTAGCTCTTGGCGTCATTCATGCGGCCGCGCATGTAGGGGTCCAGGCTGAGGTAGTGGTGGCGCACCAGCACCTGGCCCTCTTGCAGCGGCGGCGTGTCGGATACCACCAGTTTGAAGTTGCTGGCTACGGCCTCGCCAGAGGGACGGTTGTCGAGATGGATTTGCTTGTTCTGGGGCATGTATGTCTCCGTTGTAGTCAGTCGGTGGGCACGATGTTCGGATCGATCTGCAGGGCGTTGATGCGCCGCCCGCCCGTCGCCAAGGCTCGCACGTACTTGAACGTGCCGGTGGCGTGCGCGCACGACTTGCCGGCCTCGTCAAATACCGTCGCTTCGACAAAAGCCAACGTGACGCTGCGGTGCATCAGTCGCCCCTTGGCCGTCAGCTTGCCCACTGCGGGCTGCATGAAGCTGGTCTTCATTTCGACGGTGACCACGCCCATGTCTTTCTGCACGCTGCGCGCTGCCACCGCCATGGTCACGTCGAGCAGCGTCATCAACGCACCGCCGTGGGTGACGCCAAAGGAGTTGAGGTGCACCGGCAGTGGCTCATAGCTGATCTGCGAGGCGCCGCCGTCAAACAGCTCCAGGTCGAAACCCAGATGGTTGACGAAAGGGATCTCAACGCCGAATTTCATGCCGCTCCACCGTCGGGGCTATCTATTAACCGCCAGTGACGACCGAGACACCTCCGTCCACCGCCAGCCACTGACCAGTGATGTGTTTGCCGGCGTCCGACGCGAACAAGACACACGCGCCCTTGAGGTCTTCGTCATCGCCCAGACGTTTGAGCGGCGCGTGGGACGCCAGCTTTTCTTCGCCCAAGGCCTTGAGGGTGCCCATGGTCATCTTGCTGGGGAAGAAGCCCGGGCAGATGGCATTGACGGTGATGTTGTGCTTGCCCCACTCCGCGCCCAGTGTGCGCGTGAAGTTGATCACGGCGCCCTTGGAGGTGTTGTAGGCGATGGTGTTCATGCCCTCCGGGTTGCCACCCAGCCCGGCGATGGAGGCCACGTTGATAATGCGCCCGCTGCGGCGCGGAATCATGCTTTGCTTGGCCAGCATCTGGCTCAGGATGAAGTAGCTGCGCACGTTGAGGTTCATCACCTTGTCCCAGGCCTCCACCGGATGGTCCTCGGCCGGCGCACCCCAGGCCGCACCCGCGTTGTTAAGCAAAATGTCCACATCGCCCATGCGCTGCAGCGTTTCGCTGACCAGGTGCGCGATGTCGGCCTCTTTGGTGCAGTCGGCCGCCACCCAGCGCGCATCGATGCCGGCCGCCTGCAGGTCGGCTGCCGACTGCTCCAGGTCTTCCGCCTTGCGCGAGCTCAGCATGATGCGCGCGCCTGCCTCGCCCAAGGCATAGGCCATCTGCAAACCCAGCCCGCGCGAGCCGCCGGTGACCAGAGCGGTCTTGCCCTTGAGATCAAAAAGTTGTTGGATCGTGCGCGCCATGTTGAGTCCTTTGTCTGAGATGAACACCGAATGCGTCATTGTGCGACGTCGGCGCAGCGCACTGTGTCTCGGGGGTGATAAGGGTTCTCAACGGCCGGCGCACCGGCCGCAAGCGCCCCACGTCAGGGGCGGAGTTCAGCGCCCGCGAGACGAACGCACGGCGTCGGGCGGCCCGGCGTTGATCATCTTGTCGTGAATCTGGTTGCGAAGGTCAAGGTCGGCCTTCATCAATTTGATCAGGGTCTTTTCGGCCACCACGATGTAGCGGCGCCGATTGTTGCGCTGCTGCATGGCACGCCATCCGTTGGAGGACAACCACTGCCAGAAGTCGTCGTCAATGGGGTACTTCAGCCGCAGGCGGAGGTTCTCTCGCACCACGCTGGTTCCAATGGGTGGTTTGTCTACCGCGCTTGGGATCTGGCGCACCTTGCGCACGCCGGCCAAGGTCCGCACTCTGTCAATCAACCTGCCAAACAACCGCATAACACCTTACCTTGCCTCTTTCACGCCCACACCAGGATGGAACACCCGATACCGCGCCGTGGGTTGTTGCGCAGCACCCTCCCACGCACTTACTACGCGGCTCATTTTTAGAACCATGAGGTTATAACCCATGCCAACTTCGAGGCCAAGTTTCAAAACCACCTTTTGTCACCTCAAAACGCCTCTTGCACCAGATCAGCACAGGTGCGATCACGGGAGGCGACCACCTGTAGCCATGCCCCGATCTTCGGCAGCTCATAGTGGAAAAAATACCGGCTCGCCGCCAAGCGACCGACCGTCGCGGGCATCGCCTGGTCGGGATCGGCCGACAGCGCGGCGCACGCCACATCCAGCCAGATCCAGGCCAGCACGGTGTGACCAAAGGCCTGCATATAGGGAACCGCGTTGGCCAGCGCCTCGCCGGGTTGACCGGTGGACCACGCTGCCCGCGTGGCACTGATCACCTGCTGCCAGGCTGCGGCCAACTGCTGGGCATGCGCTTGCAGCGCTGACGCAGCGCCGGCATTTGCAACCGTGACCTGCACCCGTTGGCCCAGAAGTGCCAAGCCCCTGCCCTCTTCCATCAATACCTTGCGCCCCAGCAAGTCCATGGCCTGAATGCCGTGCGTGCCCTCATGGATCATGTTGAGCCGGTTGTCACGCCAATACTGTTCGACCGGGAAGTCGCGCGTGTAGCCGTAGCCGCCGTGCACCTGAATCGCCAAGCTGTTGGCTTCCAGGCACCACTCACTGGGCCAACTCTTGGCAATGGGCGTGAGCACTTCCAGCAGCAGGCGTGCGTCATCGGCTGCCTGCGTTTCGCCAGTGTGCTGCTCGTCGACCAGGCGGGCGCAATACAACTCCAGCGCCAGCGCACCTTCGCAGTAGGCCTTTTGCGCCAACAGCATGCGCTTGACATCGGCGTGTTCGATGATGCGCACCTGCGGCTGCGAGGCGTCCTTGCCCCCTGCTCCGACGGGTCGACCCTGGGGCCGGTTCTTGGCATAGTCCAGCGCCGCGTGGTAGCCGGCCATACCCAGCATGGTGGCGGCGATGCCCACGCCAATACGCGCCTCGTTCATCATGTGGAACATGCAGCGCAAACCCTCGTGCGGCTGGCCCACCAAGTAGCCCACCGCGCCGGCGCCGTTGCCATAGGGGCCGCCGTCGGCGCCTGCTACCGGGTACTTGCCCTCGCCGAAATTGAGCAGTGTGTTGGTGGTGCCGCGCCAGCCCAGCTTGTGGTTGAGCCCGGCCAGCGCGACGTCATTGCGCTCGCCAGTCAACTCGCCGCCGGCGTTAACCAGCCTTTTGGGCACGATGAACAGCGAGATGCCACGCGTGCCGGCAATCAGCTTGCCGTCGGGTCCGGGAATCTTGGCCAACACCAGGTGGATGATGTTCTCGGTCAGCTCGTGCTCACCGCTGGAGATCCACATCTTGTTGCCCTTGAGGCGGTAGCGCGGACCCAGCGGGTCGTGCTCAAAGTCCGCTCCATCAGGCACGGCGCGCGTCACCACATCGGACAGGCTGGAGCCGGCCTGCGGCTCGGACAGGCACATGGTGCCCGACCAGCGCCCGGAAAACTCGTTCTTGGCAAACACGTCGCGCTGCGTTGGCGTGCCATGCACCATCAACAGATTGGCGTTGCCAGTGGTCAGCAGGCCCGAACCGATGCTGACCGAAGCCATGGCAAAGAAGGCATTGGCCGATGCCTCCACACAGTACGGCAACTGCATGCCACCTATCTGGTAGTCCTGCGCCGCGCTGAGCATGCCGGACTCGGCGTAGGCCTTGTGGGCGTCGTGCGTGGCCTGCGGCAGGATCACTTTCTCGCCGTCAAAGTGCGGCTCTTGCGTATCCACCAGGCGGTTGAACGGCGCGTATTTGTCGCGGGCAATGCGTTCGCAGGTATCGAGCACCGCGTCGAAGGTCTCGCGCGAGTGCTCGGCGAAACGCGTGCGCTGCGTGAGGCTTTCCACGCCCAGCCATTGGAAGAGCAGGAAGTCGAGGGTGGGACGAAGTGACATGACAAACCTCAATCGGTTGCGGACAGCAGTGACGTTCTGTCATCGAAGCATGGCGTTGGATCGACTGCACAGGAGAACCTGCGCCGATAGGCGGGCGCGGGCATCAGACTGCCTGGGTGTTCTGCTCCGTGTCCCCCGCCCGCTACGCGGGCTCCTCCTTGACCAGCGCAGAACACCCAGGCACCCTGATGCCCAAATTGCGTGATCTGCTGGCCAGCGAGGAGAGGAACCGTTCGCAGCAGCAGGGTGGGGGTGCATGCCATAGTGAGGTCAAGGAGGAGCCCGAAGGGCGGATAGACAAGCCCCCACGCTTGCCACTGCGTGGGCTGCGCTGCCCCCCGAGGGGGCGCACTTCACCTTGGGGCGGCCCAGCGGTGAAGAGAACGGCGGCGTGTGCTCCCACCCTGCTGCGAGTCCAGCACACCAGCCCCGCTTCAGGCACAGCGCAGTCGGCCGCTACAGCACTTCAAAAACACCCGCCGCACCCATGCCGCCACCAATACACATGGTGACGCAGACGCGCTTGGCACCGCGGCGCTTGCCCTCGATCAGGGCATGGCCGGTCAGGCGCTGGCCACTCACACCGTAGGGGTGGCCGACCGCGATGGCGCCGCCGTTGACGTTGAGCTTGTCGCCGGGAATGCCCAGTTTGTCGCGGCAGTAGATCACCTGTACGGCAAAGGCTTCGTTGAGTTCCCACAGGTCGATGTCGCTGACCTTCAGGCCCAGACGCGCCAAAACCTTGGGGATGGCAAACACCGGGCCGATGCCCATCTCATCGGGCTCGCAACCAGCCACGGCGAAGCCCAGGAAGCGACCCAGCGGCTTGAGACCTTTCTTCTCGGCAATCGCTTCGTGCATCACCACCACGGCGCCGCCGCCGTCGGAGAACTGGCTGGCATTGCCGGCGGTGATCAGGCCGCCCGGAACCGCCGAGCGCAGGCCGCTGATGCCGTCGACCGTGGTACCGGCCCGGATGCCTTCATCGTTGGTTACCGTGACCTTCTTGGTCATCAGGCCCATCACCTTGTCGGCCACCCCCATGGTGACCGTGATCGGGGCGATCTCGGCGGTGAACAGACCGGCTTCCAGCGCGGCAGTTGCCTTCTGCTGGCTGGCTGCACCATATTCGTCCATGGCTTCGCGGCTGATGTTGTAGCGCTTGGCCACGTTCTCGGCGGTCTGCAGCATGTTCCAGTAGATCTCGGGCTTGTTCTTGACCAACCAGGGGTCTGCCAACATGTGTTGGTTCATCTCCTGCTGCACGCAGGAGATCGCCTCGACGCCCCCGGCCACGTAGATATCGCCTTCATTGGCAATGATGCGTTGCGCCGCCGTGGCAATGGTTTGCAAGCCGGACGAGCAGAAGCGGTTGATGGTCATACCCGAGGTGGTCACCGGGCAACCGGCGCGCAGGGCAATCTGGCGCGCAATGTTAGCGCCGGTGGCGCCTTCGGGTGTCGCGCAACCCATGATGACGTCATCCACCTCCGCGGCGTCGATGCCGGCCCGGGAAATGGCGTGCTGGACCGCGTGGCCAGCCAGCGTGGCGCCGTGCGTCATGTTGAAAGAACCTTTCCAGCTCTTGGCCAGAGGGGTGCGGGCGGTGGAAACGATTACGGCGGAGGTCATGGTGAATCCTTCAAAGATGGGTAATCAGAGCGCGGATGCCTTGGCACCCTCGCTTAACAGGCGGTGATAGAAGCGGATGGCGTCCGCATAGTTGCTGATGGACAGGCGCTCGTTGGTGCCGTGGAAGCGCTTCAGGTCCTCGTTGTTGGCGCGCACCGGCGAGAACTTGAAGATGTGGTCGCTGATGTCGCCGTAGTGGATGGAGTCGGTCCCCGCCACCATCAGGCCCGGCGCCACCAGCGTGTCCGGGAAAATTTCGCGGATGGTCTTGTTCAACAAGCGGTACTGACCCGAGCCGGTGGGCGCCACCTTGGAGGCGTTGACCGCCCCGGGCAGCGCGAACAGCTCGAACTTGTCGGCCCCGACCGCCTGCGTCACTTGGGTGCGCATGTGGTCCAGCACGCCTTCCTTGGTGTCGCCCGGCAGGATGCGGAAGTTCACCGTGGCCTCGGCGCGGCCGGGCAGCACGTTTTCCTTGTTGCCCGCGTTCACGATGGTGAGCGCCGTGGTGGTGCGCAGCATGGCGTTGGTGCTGGCGGCGCCTTCCAACTGCTTTTGCACCACCGGGCCAAACAGCCACAGGTTGGACAGCGCCACGCGCGAGAAACCGCTCATCTCGGGCGCCAGGGTGTCGAACATTTCGCCACCCACGCCGCGAATGCCCCCAGGCAACTGCTCATCGTCGAGCCGTTTGAGCGCCGCACTCATCATGGCGATGGCACTCGTGCCCTTTTTGGGCGGCATCGAGGAATGCCCCGGCGTGGCCGACATCTTGAGCACCACCGACAGGTAGCCTTTCTCTGCCACACCAATCAGCGCTGCCGGCTTGGACAGACCCGGCAGGATGCCATCGAGTACCAACAGGCCCTCATCGATGACAAAGTCCAGGCGCACCTTGCGCTCCTTCAAGAGCGCGGCGATCCTGGCCGCCCCGCGCAGGCCGCCGACCTCTTCATCGGCACCGAACGCCAGGTACACCGTGCGCTCGGGTTTGAAGCCGCTGGCGATGAGCAACTCCACCGCCTCCAGCTGCGACATCAGGTTGCCCTTGTCGTCCCAGGAACCGCGACCCCAGACAAAGCCGTCGTTCACCTCACCGGTAAACGGCGCCACCTGCCAATCGCCTTCGGTGCCGGGCGCGATCGGCACCACGTCCTGATGCGCCATCAGCATGATCGGATTGGCTTTGGGATTGCTGCCCTCCCAGGTGTACAACAGGCTCAGGTCCGCCACGACCTCGCGCTTGAGCACCGCATGAGCTTTGGGGAACCGAGCCTGCAACAAGGCGTGAAACTGCGTGAACTGATCGGCATTGAGTGCGGCGTCGTCGCGCGCGGAGATGGTGCGCAAGCGAACCGCTTCACTCAGGCGAGTTGCCGCGCCGGCCTGATCCACGGGCAGTACCGCCAGCGCCGGTACCTCCAACTGGCGCGAGCCCTTGCGCAGCGTGTTGATCGCCACCGCGGCCACCAGCAGCAGCACCGCCAGCAAAAACACCAGGACTTTCTTGACCATGGTCGTCTCGCGTCGATCAGGTGAAGCTATTGCCTTCGGCCGCCAGCTTGGCCAGCAAGGGCGCAGGCTGCCAGAACTTGGCGTCGTCCATCGGGTTCCTGGCGAAGCGGTTCATGGCCTGCACCACATTGAACAGACCGACGCGATCGGCATAGTGCATCGGGCCGCCGCGGTAGATCGGGAAGCCGTAGCCCATCAGGTACACCATGTCGATGTCGCTGGCCTTGGAGGCAATGCCGTCTTCGAGGATGCGCGCACCTTCGTTGACCAGCGAGAACACCAGGCGCTGGACGATCTCTTCGTCGGAGATCTTGCGCGGGGTGATACCCAACGCGGCGCGGTGATCTTCGATCATCTTGACCACCTCGGCATTGGGGATGGCGTCGCGCTTGCCTGGCACGTAGTCGTACCAGCCGGCACCGGTCTTCTGGCCAAAACGTCCCTTCTCGCACAACAGGTCGGCTGTTCGGCTGTACTTCATGTCGGGCTTCTCGGTGTAACGGCGCTTGCGAATGGCCCAGCCGATGTCGTTGCCGGCCAGGTCACCCATGCGGAACGGGCCCATGGCGAAGCCGAACTTCTCGATCGCCTTGTCGACCTGCTGCGGCGTGCAGCCTTCGTCCAGCAGGAAGCCACCCTGGCGGCCATATTGTTCGATCATGCGGTTGCCAATGAAGCCGTCGCACACGCCCGACACCACTGCGGTCTTCTTGATCTTCTTGCCCAAGGCCATCACCGTCGCCATCACGTCCTTGGCGGTCTTCTCGCCACGCACCACTTCGAGCAACTTCATCACGTTGGCCGGGCTGAAGAAATGCAGGCCCACCACGTCCTGCGGGCGTTTGGTGAAGGAAGCTATTCTGTTCACGTCCAGGGTGGAAGTGTTGCTGGCCAGAATTGCGCCGGGCTTCATCACGCGGTCGAGCTCCTTGAACACCGCCTCCTTGACGCCCATTTCCTCAAACACCGCCTCGATCACCAGGTCGGCGCCGGTGAGGTCGTCGTAGCTGAGCGTGGTCGACAACAGGGCCATGCGCTGCTCGTACTTGTCCTGCTTGAGCTTGCCCTTCTTGACCTGCGCTTCGTAGTTCTTGCGGATGGTGCCCACGCCGCGGTCCAGGGCCTCTTGCTTCATCTCCAGGATCTTCACCGGGATGCCGGCGTTGAGGAAGTTCATCGAGATGCCGCCGCCCATGGTGCCGGCGCCAATCACCGCCACCGACTTGATCTCACGCTGCGGTGTATCGGCGGGAATGTCCGGGATCTTGGAGGTGGCGCGGTCCGCCATGAAGATGTGGCGCAGGGCAGCGCTCTCGCTGGTCCACATCAGGGCGATGAAGATCTCGCGCTCGAACAGCATGCCTTCGTCAAACTTCTTCTTGGTGGCGGCTTCCACCGCATCGACGCACTTGGCCGGCGCCGGAAAACCCTTGGCCATGCCCTTGACCATGTTGCGGGCGAACTGGAAATAGGCGTCGCCTTGGGGGTGCTTGCAGGGCAGGTTGCGCACCAGCGGCATGGGACGCACGTCCGCGACCGAGCGTGCCAGCGCCAGCGCCTCCTCGGCCAGGGATTCGGGCGACGCCGCAATCTTGTCAAACAGCTTCTGGCCCGGCAGCATGGCGAGCATTTCGCTCTTCACCGGCTCACCGCTGACGATCATGTTCAGGGCCGGCTCAACACCCAGTGCGCGCGGCAGGCGCTGCGTGCCACCGGCACCCGGAATCAGCCCCAGCTTGACTTCTGGCAGGGCCACGCTGCAGCCCGGCGCGGCAATGCGGTAGTGGCAACCCAGCGCCAACTCCAGGCCCCCACCCATGCAGACGCTGTGAATCGCCGCCACCACCGGCTTGGCGGAATTCTCCACCGTGAGGATGACACTCAGCAGATTGGGCTCCTGCATCGCCTTGGGCGAGCCAAACTCCTTGATGTCGGCGCCGCCGGAAAAGGCCTTGCCGGCACCGGTGATGACGATCGCCTTGACCGCGGCATCGGCATTGGCCTTGACCAGGCCATCGGTGACGCCAAGGCGTGTGGCGTGACCCAGACCGTTGACCGGCGGATTGTTCAGGGTGATCACGGCGACGTCGCCATGTACGGTGTATTCAGCGGTCATTTGAAGTCCTCAAAATGAAAATAGAACGATCGTTCTTTTTGAATTGTAAGAGTATCCACCGACTGCGCCGCGACGCTTTGTCACGGTTGGGACAAGATGCGCGCGACGCCGCCAGCAAGCCGCCTGAACCAGCCCCATGCCGGGCCGGTCCGGACGTCTCAGGAACCTGCGATCAGGGCCACGGCGCCGTGCGCCGTGCCTCTGGCCGCGCCGCGCGTGGCCCCAGCCAGCCGGAAGGCCGACACCACGTGTGCAAGGCGCTGCGCCTGCTCGCGCAGGCTCTCTGCCGCCGCGGCCGATTGCTCGACCAGTGCGGCGTTTTGCTGTGTCATGCGGTCCAGCTCGATGACCGTGCTGTTGACCTGTGAGATGCCTTCGCTCTGCTCGTTCGAGGCCGACGAGATCTCGCCGATGATGTCGGTGACGCGCTGCACCGAGCTGACGATCTCGGTCATGGTCCGGCCCGCATCGGCTACCAGCCGCGAGCCGGTCTCCACCTTGTCCACCGACACCCCGATCAGACCCTTGATCTCCTTGGCGGCTTCGGCAGAGCGCCCCGCCAGGCTGCGCACCTCGCTGGCCACCACGGCGAAGCCGCGCCCCTGCTCGCCGGCGCGCGCGGCTTCGACCGCGGCATTCAGGGCCAGGATGTTGGTCTGGAATGCGATGCCGTCGATCACGCCGATGATGTCCGAAATCTTCTTGGAACTGGCGTTGATCTCATCCATGGTGGACACCACCTGTGCCACCACCGTGCCGCCGCGGACCGCCACCTCGGAGGCCAACGCGGCCAACTGGTTGGCCTGGCGGGCGGCATCGGCCGACTGTCTGACGATGCCAGTGAGCTGCTCGGTGGACGAGGCTGCGCGCTGCAGATTGGTTGCGGTCTCCTCGGTGCGGTTGGCCAGGTCCTGGTTGCCGGTGGCAATCTCGGCGCTGGCTAGACGAATCGATTCCGACGAGTCCATCACGGTCGCGATCGACTGATTGAGCTGGGCGGTCATCGCGCCCAGCGCACGCACCAGGTCACCCACCTCGTCTTGACGCTGGCTGGCCGCTTCCATGCTCAGGTTGCCGCCGGCCACTGCGTTGGCCACCTCGCCGGCGCCGGCCAGCTCGGCCACGATCTTGCGCTGCATCAGCCACGACAGCCAGACCGCCACCGCCGCAGCAGCCAATCCCAGCAGCGCCAGGATCAGGTTGGTATTGCGCGCGCTGCGCTGCGAGCTGACGATGGCCGCATCGGACACCGCCTCGACGCGGCTCACGATGGCCGACATGGTCTTGGCCACGGCGCCGAAGGTGGCGTCAGCGTCCTTCATCGAGCCAATGCCCGTCACTGGATCACCGGCCGCAATCTCGATCGACGAGTCGGCCTGCCCCCTGTACTTGTCGATCTGCCCGGACAGCGCGGCCACCGCCGTGGTCAGTTCCGCATCGCCGACGGCGGCGGCCATGGTGGAGACGGACTGCTTGACCCCCTCCATCTGTTTGGCGAAATCGGCGCGTATCGTCTTGACCTTGGCCTCGTCCAGGGAAAAGATGATGGCCACCGTCCGGTAAACATTGGTGTGCGCCTGCGCCAACTGCTGCTGCGCGGCACCAATGGTCTTGAAGTTCTCCAGGCTGGACTTGGAGCTGGCCAGCTCCTTGTCGGTCTGCTGTCCCATCAGCACCGAGTTGATCTGACCTGACAACAACACCATCGCCGCGGTCAGCAACGGCGCGGCGAGCAATTTCAGTCCCAACTTCATGGCAGGTCCTTTTCAAAAAGGTTTCTTAGGGCGACAACCGTGCGCGGTTCCAACGCGTTGCTTCACACTTCGAGCCATTCCTTGCGTATGTAGTTGTCGGAGCGCAGTGTCTGTGGCGTGCCTTCGAACACGATACTGCCGTGGCCCATCACCAGGCAGCGGTCGGAAATGTCCATGGCAATGGTGAGCTTTTGCTCGATCAGCAGCACCGACAGGCCACGCCGCTTCAACTCCTTGAGGTACTGCGCCACCAGTTCAACAATCTTCGGCGCCAGCCCTTCGGTTGGCTCGTCGATGATGATCAGGTCCGGGTCGCCCATCAGGGTGCGGCACAGGGTAAGCATCTGCTGCTCGCCACCCGACAACACGCCGGCCTCGGTATGCTGGCGCTCCTTCAGGCGCGGGAACATCTGGTACATGTCGTCAAACGACCAGCGTGGCGCCTTGCGCTTGGCCTTCTGGCCCAGGATCAGGTTCTGCTCGACCGTCAGCGTCGGGAAGATGTCCCGGCTCTCGGGCACGTATCCCAGGCCCAGTTGAGCGATCGAGAAGGTCTTCTTGCCGATCAGGTCCTGGCCTTGCCAGCGGATCGAACCGGCACAGTCCACCAGACCCATGATGGCCTTGGCCGTGGTCGAGCGCCCCGAGCCATTGCGCCCGAGCAAGGCGACGATCTCGCCCTGGTGCACGTCGAAATGAACGCCGTGCAGCACATGGCTCTTGCCGTAGAAGGCGTGGAGGTCGTTGATTTTCAACATAGCGGTACTCCGCAGGGCCGCCCCAGGGAGGACACGGCCCCCGTGGGGGGCAAAGAGGACACGGCGTGCCGAACGTGGGGGCTCACTGGAATACCTTCGCCCTGGCGGGCTGCGGTGCGAGCTTGCTGGGGGCGGCCCGGCGCGGCGCTCATGACGCTCCCCCTTGCGAATCGGCCACGGCCGAACCCAGATAGGCTTCCTGCACGCGCTGGTTGGCGCGCACCGCGTCGGGCACGTCAAAGGCGATCACTTCGCCATAGACCACCACCGCAATCTTGTCGGCCAGCCCGAACACCACCCCCATGTCGTGCTCCACCGTCAGCAGGGTCTTGCCAACGGTGACCTCCTTGATCAGCTTGATGAAACGCGTGGTCTCGGAACGGCTCATGCCGGCCGTCGGCTCGTCGAGCAGGATGACGTTGGCCCCGCCGGCAATGGTGATGCCGATCTCCAGCGCGCGCTGCTCGGCATAGGTGAGATTCATGGCCAGCACGTCGCGTTTCTTGTCGAGCCGGATCTGGGCCATGAGTTCGTCGGCGCGGTCGTTGGCATCGGTCAGACTTGCCAGGAACTTCAGGAAGGTGTACTTGTAGCCCATGCTCCAGAGCACGCCGCAGCGCAGGTTCTCGAACACACTGAGTTTGGGGAAGATGTTGGTGATCTGAAAGCTGCGCGACAGGCCAAGCCGGTTGATCTCGAACGGGCGCATCCCGTTAATGCGCCGTCCGCTGAGCAGCACATCGCCGCTGCTGGGCTCGAAACGACCGCTGATCAGATTGAACAGCGTCGACTTGCCGGCACCGTTGGGACCGATGATGGCAACGCGCTCGCCCGCCGCTACCCGCAGATTGGCGCCACGGATGATCTCCGTATGGCCAAAGCTCTTGCGCAGGTCCTTCAGTTCCAGCGCCGGCACCGTGTCGCCTGCTGTCTGCTGCATCGAGCCACCGCTCATAGCGCCTCCCGACGTTTGATTTCGCGCTCGATCTCGGTCTGGATCTCGCCCCACTCCCGCGCATACTGCCTGCGGCACAACTCGAACAGGCCCAGGCCGGTCAGCATCACGAAAGCCGCGCCAAACCAGCTGTTGAGCCCCTTGGCATCGAGTGCCATGCCCATCAGGTTCATCTCTGACCCCAATGCCGAATTGAGCTGCAGGTGGTACACCATCTCGATCATGACCGCGGCGCCCAGCAGCACCACGAAGCCCGTGACGGCCAGGCCCAGGTAGCTCACCCAGAGTCTGCGCAGGAAGCCGAAGGCCGCCACCCGCAGGTTCATCATGATCAGCGAGGCCACGCCGCCCGGCGCGTACATCACCATGAACAGGAACACCAGGCCGAGGTAAAGCAGCCAGGCCTTGGTCAGCTCACTGAACAGCACGAAGGCCAGGACCATCAGCACCGCGCCGATGATCGGCCCGAAGAAGAAAGTGGCGCCGCCCAGGAAGGTAAACAGCAGGTAAGCGCCCGAGCGCGCGGCGCCCACCACCTCGGCCGTCACGATTTCGAAGTTGAGGGCCCCCAGGCCGCCGGAGATGCCGGCAAAGAATCCGGCAATGATGAAGGCGGTATAGCGAATGCGCTGGGTGTTGTAGCCGACAAACTCGACGCGTTCCGGGTTGTCGCGCACCGCGTTGAGCATGCGCCCCAGTGGCGTGCGCGTGAAGGCAAACATGGCTGCCACCGCGACGAAGGTGTAGAGCGCAATCAGGTAGTACACCTGGATCGGCGGCCCGAAGGTGATGCCCAGGAAAGGCTTGCCCACGACACGGTTGCCGGACACGCCACCCTCGCCGCCGAAGAACTCGGGGATCATCAGCGACATGGCGAACACCAGCTCCGCCATCCCCAGCGTGATCATGGCGAACGTGGTGCCCGCCTTGCGGGTCGTCACATAGCCCAGCAGCACCGCAAAGCCCATGCCGGCCAGACCGCCCACCAGCGGCACCACGGAGACCGGGATCGGCAGCGAGCCGTCCGTGACGCTGTTGAGCGCGTGGATCGCCAGGTAGGAGCCCAGACCGGTGTACACCGCGTGGCCAAAGCTCAGCATGCCGCCCTGCCCGAGCAGCATGTTGTAGGACAGGCAGGCGATGATGGCAATGCCCATCTGGGACAGGATGGTGATCGACAAGCTGCTGGTGAACACCCAGGGAACCACGGCCAGCACCAGTGCAAACAGGCTCCAGACCAGCCAGCGGCCGACGTTGATGGGTTTGAATTCGTAATAGCTGTTCTTCATCACTCAGCCCTCCCGGGTGCCCAACAAGCCCTTGGGCCGGAAGATCAGGATCAATACCAGAAACAGGTACGGCAAGATCGGCGCCACCTGCGACAGCGTCAGGTTGACCAGCGAGTTCTGGCGCGCCGCAGCGCCCAAGTGCATGCCCATCTGGGATGCCAGCGTGCCCAGCGAGTAGTCGAACGCCACGGCAAAGGTCTGGATCAGACCGATCAGCACCGATGCCAGAAAAGCGCCAGGCAGCGAGCCCATGCCACCGACCACCACCACCACGAAGATCACCGAGCCGACGGTGGCGGCCATCGAGGGCTCCGTCAGGAAGGTGCTGCCTCCGATCACGCCGGCCAGCCCGGCCAGTCCGGCGCCGGCGCCAAACACCAGCATGAACACGGCCGGCACGTTGTGGCCCAGTGATTCGACGGCCTCGGGGTGCGTCAGGGCTGCCTGAATGACCAGCCCGATGCGGGTGCGCGTCAGCAGCAACCAGACCGAGGCCAGCATCACCAGCGCCACCAGCATCATGAAGGCGCGCGTGGCCGGAAACGGCGAGCACACCACCCGCACCGCGGCGTCGGCGGAACTGCACAGCTCGGCCGGCGCGGCGCCCCACAGCAGGCTCAAGCCATTCACAGAATGGTTGATCAGTGTGAAGGCCGGACCCTGCAGGGTGTCCGGTGGCCGGAACTCGATGGCAATGCGGCCCCAGATCAGCTGAACCAGCTCAAGAATCACGTAGGAAAGACCAAAGGTGATCAACAGCTCCGGCACATGCCCGAACTTGTGCACCTTGCGCAGGAAATGGCGCTCGAACAACGAACCCATGGCCCCCACCACCACCGGCGCGATCACCAGCGCCGGCCAGAACCCGACCAGCTGCGACACCGTGTAGCCCACGTACGCTCCCAGCATGTAGAAGCTGGCGTGTGCGAAATTGAGCACACCCATCATGCTGAAGATCAGCGTCAGCCCCGAACTCAGCATGAACAACAGCAAGCCGTAGCTCAGCCCATTGAGTGTCGAGATAAAGAAGAACTCCATTCAATCAATCCTTACTGGCCGGCACGAAGAAAAACAGCCCGAGACGGTACACCCGTTCGGGCTGCTGCGGAGACCCCGTCTGGGATCAGGACGGGCGTTTCATCTGGCAGCTGGTGGGGGTGCTGGAGACGTAGTTCGGATACTCCTTGAGCGGCACCAGCGTCATGCCCGTGTTCTCCGGGCTGTACGGGTACTTGGCGCTGGCCTTCTCCCACACCGTCATGTACAGCGGCTGCTGCAGCTGGTGATCGGCCTTGCGGATCTCGACTTCACCGTTGAAGCTCTTGACCTTGATGCCTTCCAGCGCCGCCGCAACCTTGACCGGATCGGTCGACTTGGCCTTGGCCATCGCCGCGCCCAGGGTTTCAAAGATGCGGATGGTGGAGCCGGTGTAGAAGTCGTCGTTGTACTTGGCCTTGAACTCCTTCATCCACTTGTCCATCTGCCCACCCATGTTGTAGTGGTTGTAGGCAATCTGGTAGACCCGGCCGGCACCATTGGTGCCCAGGGCCGTGGGCGTGCCGGTAACGCCGGCGTAGTAGGTGAAGAACTTGCCGGTGTAGCCGTTCTCATTGGCTGCCTTGATCAGCAGCGACAGGTCGGACCCCCAATTGCCGGTGATCACGGTGTCGGCGCCCGAGGCCTTGATCTTGGCGATATAGGGTGCGAAGTCACGGGTCTGCGCCAGCGGATGCAGATCCTCGCCAACGATCTGGATGTCCGGGCGCTTGCGCGCCAGCGTTTCCTTGGCGTACTTGGCCACCTGGTGGCCATGCGAGTAATTCTGGTTCAGCAGGTACACCTTCTTGATGTCCTTCTGGTCAACCATAAAGCTCGACATGGCTTCCATCTTCATCGAGGTGTCGGCGTCAAAGCGGAAGTGCCAGTAGCTGCACTTGCTGTTGGTCAGGTCGGGGTCCACCGCCGAGTCGTTGAGGTAGATCACTTCCTTGCCGGGGTTGCGCTCGTTGTGCTTGGTGACCGCGTCGGTCAGTGCGAGTGCCACCGAAGAGCCGTTGCCCTGAACGATGTAGCGCGCGCCCTGGTCAATGGCCGCCTTCAGGGCGTTCAGGCTTTCTGTCGGGCTGAGCTTGTTGTCGATGCCGGTGACTTCAAACTTCACACCGGCGGGGTTGCCCGCGCCGCTGAACTTCTCGGCAAAGAACTGGTAGCCCTTGAGTTGGCTCACGCCCACGGGTCCGAGCAGACCGGTCTGGGCGTCGATCCGAACCATCTTGACGACTTCACCTTTCTGGGCGAAGGCGCCGGTGGTGCAAGCGATCAAGGATGCGGCGGCAATTATCTTCAGGCTGGTTTTCATTCATGTCTCCAAGTAAGTCATAACAGGGGCATCACGGGGTCAGATTACAAGCTTTTGTGTTTCGCGGCGCAAGGGGTTTTCCCGCAGCAGCTATCGCGCAGGCGACTGCGTCGACGCGTTGGGCGTTTGACCATCTGGTCAGGTGCCGGGCAGTTGATAGTCCTTGAGCAGCTCGCGCAGCTTGGTCTTCTGCATCTTGCCGGTGCCGCCCAAGGGGATGGCCTCGACAAACACCACGTCATCGGGGATTTGCCACTTGGCGGTCTTGCCCTCATAGAAGGCAATCAGTTGCTCGCGCGACACTTCGGCGCCGGGCTTCTTGACGACGGCGATGATCGGGCGTTCGTCCCACTTGGGATGCTTCATGCCAATGCAGGCCGCCATGGCGACTGCCGGGTGTGCCATGGCGATGTTCTCGACATCGATGGAACTGATCCACTCGCCGCCCGACTTGATCACGTCCTTGCTGCGGTCGGTGATCTGCATGTAGCCATCGGCATCGATGGTGGCCACGTCGCCGGTCGGGAACCAGCCATCGACCAGCGGGCTGCCGCCCTCGCCCTTGTAGTAATCGCTGATGATCCACGGGCCCCTGACCAACAGGTCGCCATAAGCCTTGCCATCCCACGGCAGTTCCCTGCCCTGGTCGTCGACGATCTTCATGTCGACGCCAAAGATGCCGCGACCTTGCTTGAGGCGCACTTTCATCTTGTCGGACGAATCCAGCTCCAAGTGCTTGTTCTTGAGGGTGCAAACCGTGCCCAGCGGTGACATCTCGGTCATGCCCCAGGCATGCAGCACCTCGACACCGTACTCGTCGTTGAAGGCGGTGATCATCGCCGGCGGGCAGGCCGAGCCGCCAATCACCGTGCGCTTGAGCGTGGAGAAACGCAGCTTGCCTGCCGACATGTGGCCCAGCATCATCTGCCACACCGTGGGCACGCCGGCGGCGAAGCTGACTCTCTCGCCCTCAATCAGTTCGTAAATCGATTTGCCGTCCATGCCCGGTCCCGGAAACACCAGCTTTGCGCCGGTCATGGCGGCGGAGTAAGGCAAACCCCAGGCGTTGACATGAAACATCGGCACCACCGGCAGCACGCAATCGCGCGCGCTCATGCTCAGGGCATCGGGCAAGGCGCCCGCCAACGCATGCAGCATGGTCGAGCGATGGCTATACAGGGCCGCCTTGGGGTTACCCGTGGTGCCGCTGGTGTAGCACATGCTGGAGGCCGAGTTCTCGTCGAAACTGGGCCACTGGTAGTTGGACGACTGCGCACCGATCCAGGCCTCGTAGCTCAACAAGCCCGGAATGCCGCTGTCGGCGGGCAGCTTGTCCGCATCGCACAGCGCCACATAGTGTTTGATGGTCGGGCAGCGACCGTGAATGGCCTTGATGATGGGCAGGAACGTCATGTCGAAACACAGCACCGAATCCTCGGCGTGGTTGGCGATCCAGCTGATCTGGTCCGGATGCAGGCGTGGATTGAGCGTGTGCAGCACGCGGCCGGAGCCACTCACGCCGAAGTACAGTTCCAGATGGCGATAGCCATTCCAGGCCAGCGTGGCCACCCGGTCGCTGAATCCGAGCTTCATGGCATCGAGCGCGTTGGCAACCTGGCGCGAGCGTGCGCCGACCTCCTTGTAGGTATAGCGATGCAGGTCGCCTTCAACCCGGCGTGACACCACCTCGCCCTCGCCGTGATGGCGCTCGGCAAATTCAATCAGAGAAGAAATCAGCAGTTGCTGGCTTTGCATTAACCCGAGCATGGTTGGCCTCAATCAATAGGAAGTAGTCGATCGGAATGGCATGGTACTGCGCGCTGGCAGATCCCGCTGCGACGCAGTTTGCGGCATTTGCGCGGGCATGGCAAACCCTGTCATCGCGATGACATCGACCGCGCGTTTTCCCTAATAAGATACGGGGAACCAATCAAGTCGTCGTTGATGTTTTCCGCTTCCACCAATCCGGTCACTCGCTTCCTCGCGGCGCAGCCGTGGGTCAGCGGCTTGCCCGTCCGGCAACAACAGACCCTGGAGGCGGCGGTCTTCACCTTGCGCGCGCGCAAAGGCGCCACGGTATTGCCCGCCAACGAGCCGGCGCAGGGCTGGTATGCGGTGTTGAGCGGCTTGGTGAAGATCGAGAGCGAAGTCGGCGCGGGCCGCTGTTCGACCTTTTTGGGCCTGGCCGCTGGCGAATGGTTCGGCGAAGGCTCGGTGCTGAAGAACGAGCCGCGCCGCTACAACGTGATTGCGCTGCGCGACACCGAACTGTTGTGCCTGCCAAACGAGCTGTTTCGCTCCCTGTCTGCAGGCAGCATCGCCTTCAACCAGTTCCTGGTCGAGCGGCTCAACCACAAGCTGGGCCAGGCGATGGCCATCATCAAGGCCGGGCGCACGCGCACCCCCGAGCAGCGCGTCGCGCTGTCGCTGAGCCGCCTGTTCTGGAGCCGCACGCGCCAACTCGATCTGACGCAGGACGAGCTCGCCAGTCTGGCCGGCATGTCCCGGCAAACCGCCAACCGTGCCCTGAACAACCTGCAGCAACTCGGCGTCATCAGCCTGTCCATGAACCGCATCACGGTGCTCGACGACGCAGCCTTGACCCGTGTCATGCTTCCCGCAAGCCCCGACGAGGCATAACCCCATAGCCGACTGGCTTGCCGGGCCTGCCAGACAATCGGTGCATGCTGCCCACCTTGACCGAACGCGCCCAGCTTGACGCCGGCTGGCGCTGGGCCAACCGCTTTGCCGCGCTGGGCCCGGACTTCTACACCGAACTGGCACCCCAAGGCGTGCCGGAACCCTATTGGGTGGCTGCCAGCCGCGCCACCGCCAGCCTGCTCGGCCTGGGTGAAGATGCCCTGGCGTCCAGTGCCTGGTTGCAGGCACTCGCCGGCCACGGCCATCTGGAAGGCGCCCGCCCCTTGGCCAGCGTCTACAGCGGCCACCAATTTGGCGTCTGGGCCGGGCAATTGGGCGATGGGCGTGCCCTGCTGCTGGGTGAACTGGCGCCGCCGCCGGGTCACGGCGCGGGCAGTCTGGAGCTGCAGCTCAAGGGCTCCGGCCTGACGCCCTACTCCCGCATGGGCGATGGCCGCGCCGTGCTGCGCTCCAGCATTCGCGAGTTTCTGTGCAGCGAGGCCATGCACGCGCTGGGCGTGCCGACCACGCGTGCCTTGAGCGTCATCGGTTCGGACTTGCCCGTGTACCGTGAGGAGCCCGAAACCGCGGCGGTGGTGGCACGCGTGGCGCCCAGCTTCATCCGCTTTGGGCACTTCGAGCATTTCTCGTTTGGCAACCAACACGACCTCTTGCGCCAACTGGCCGACCACGTGATCGACCAACACTATCCCGCGTGCCGCAGCACCAGCGCATTCGGCGGAAACTCTTATGCCGCGCTGCTGCACGCCGTGGCCTTGCGCACGGCGCAGATGGTGGCGCAGTGGCAGGCGGTGGGTTTTTGCCACGGCGTCATGAACACCGACAACATGAGCATCCTGGGCCTGACCATCGACTACGGTCCGTTCCAGTTTCTGGACACATTCGATCCCGGCCACATCTGCAACCACAGCGACCACTCGGGTCGTTACGCCTTCAACCGCCAGCCCCAGGTCGCCTACTGGAACCTGTTCTGTCTGGGTCAGGCCCTGCTGCCGCTGATCGAAGACCAGGACCTGGCCATAGCGGCGCTGGAGCCCTACAAATCAAGCTATGCCGACGCCTTTGCTCGGCACATGCGGGCCAAACTCGGACTGGCGGACCTGACGCTGGAGTCCGACCCAAGCCTGATCGAGGATCTGCTGCAACTGCTGGCCCGCAACCGGGTGGACTACACCATCTTCTGGCGGCGCCTGAGCCACATGGCAGGCGGCACCGACCCGACAACGCTGCGCGAACTGTTTGGGGATCGCCCTGCCTTCGACGCTTGGTTGCTACGTTATTCAGAGCTACTCAGGCTTATTCCACAAGGTAAGGCGGCCGATTTGATGCTCAAATCCAACCCCAAGTTCGTGCTGCGCAACCACTTGGCCGAAGAAGCCATTGCCGCCGCCAAACAGAAGGATTACAGCCTGGTGCAGACACTGTTGACGCTGCTGGAGTCGCCTTTCGACGAGCACCCCGGCATGGACGCCTACGCCGACTTTGCGCCAGCATGGGCAGCCGGCATCGCCATCAGTTGCTCATCGTGAGGCGAACTCCCGGCCGTCGATGATCAGCGTTGAACCCTGTCGACGTCTCTCCCGCCACCAAACCGCACGCTAAGTTCATGACCTACCTCATCGAAAAGACCGACGCCCAGTGGAAAGCAGACCTGTTGCGAAAGGGCGCCGAACCGCTGGCCTTCGAAGTGACCCGCCACGCCGCCACTGAGCGCGCCTTCACCGGGCGGTACGCAAGCAACCACGCACCCGGTGTGTATCAGTGCATTTGCTGCGGCAAGCCGCTGTTTGATGCCACGGCCAAGTTTGATTCCGGCTGCGGCTGGCCCAGCTTTTTTGCGCCGCTGGACGAGCAGGCCCTGGCCAGCCAGGTTGACACCAGCCATTGGATGCAGCGCACCGAGGTTCATTGCCCGGACTGCGGGGCGCACGTCGGCCACGTTTTTGAGGACGGCCCGGCGCCGACCGGCTTGCGCTACTGTGCCAACTCGGCTTCGTTACACTTCAACCCAACTTGAAACTTTGCGGGACCGACCGCAGTTGCATGAAGTGGACAAGCTCTGTCCCCAACCCGATGAAGATACTGATCGATTTTTTCCCCATCCTGCTGTTCTTTGCGGCCTACAAGCTCTATGACATCTACGTCGCCACCACCGTGCTGATGGCGGCCACTGCCGTGCAGATGGCACTGATCTATAGCATCGACAAGCGGCTGCAGATGCTGCACAAGGCTACACTGGTGCTGGTGATGGCGTTTGGAACCCTCACTTTGGCCCTGCATGACGACCGCTTCATCAAGTGGAAGCCCACGGTGCTGTACGCCGCCATGGCGATCGGACTGGCCATTGCCATCTGGGGGTTCAAGAAGAATTTCTTGAAGATCCTGCTCGGCAGCCAGCTCGATTTGCCGGAATCCATCTGGCGCAGACTCAACATCACCTGGGTGGCGTACTGCGCCTTCATGTCCTTGATCAACGCCTACGTGGCGGCCAACTTCAGCACCGAGGCGTGGGTCAACTTCAAGCTGTGGGGCTATGTGTTTCCGCTGGCTTTCCTGGTGGGCCAGGGCTTCTACATCGCGCCCCACCTCAAAGGTGACGAGCCCCGCCAGTGAAACCCTTTACGAGATAGCAGCCATGTCCACCGCACCCACCGCCGCAGCCCTGGAGCAACGTCTTCGCCAGACGCTACAACCCACCTCGCTGGAGGTCATCGACGAGAGCTACCAGCACGACGGCCACGCTGGCGCCAATGGCACCGGCTTTGGAACGCATTTCCGAGTGCGCATCCATTCGAACGTGTTTAACGGTCTGTCCCGAGTGGCGCGTCACCGGCTTGTGTATGATGCGCTGCAAGATTTCGTTGACGCAGGGCTGCACGCCCTGGCCATTGAAGCCGAACCGGCGCCCCAGCCCTGAATGTAAGGGCGGCCTTTCACACTGGCGCCTGGTCGCTTGCGATTCAACCTTGAGCCGCAACCGGCCGTGATTAATCTGGATTTACTGAGGAAGAACGTATGAAGCAAAACTTTGTGTCCGCACTGGCCGTGGCCGCGCTCCTGGGCACGCTGGCGCCCGCTGCCTTGGCACAAAACATCGCCGTCGTCAACGGCAAGGCTGTTCCCAAGTCGCGTATGGATGCCCTGAGCCAGCAGGTGGCCAAGTCCGGCCGCCCGGTAACCCCCGAGATGGAGGGTGAGCTCAAGAAGGAAGTGATCGCCCGCGAGATCTTCATGCAAGAAGCGCAGAAAGCTGGCCTGGAAGCCACTGAGGACTTCAAGGCCCAGATGGAACTGGCACGCCAGACCTTGCTGATTCGCGAACTGTTCATGGATTACCAGAAGAAGAACCCGGTGTCCGATGCCGACATCCAGGCCGAGTACGACCGCTTTGTAGCGGCCAACAGCGGCAAGGAATACAAAGCCCGCCACATCCTGGTTGAGACCGAAGACGAAGCCAAAGCCATCATTGGCCAGATCAAGAAGGGCAAGAAGTTCGAAGACATCGCCAAGAAGTCTTCCAAGGACCCCGGCTCCGGCGCCAACGGTGGGGACCTGGATTGGGCCAACCCGAACAACTACGCCAAGGAATTTGCCGACGCGCTCAAGGGCCTGACCAAAGGCAAGATGACCGACACGCCGGTCAAGACCGAGTTCGGCTACCACGTCATCCGTCTGGACGACCTGCGCGACGCGCAACTGCCCAAGTTACAGGACGTCAAGCCGCAAGTGGCGCAGCAACTGCAGCAGCAGAAGCTCAAGGTCTACCAAGACCAGCTACGTGCCAAGGCCAAGGTCGAATAAGGCGCAAGTGACCCCTTTAAAACGCGGCCCTCTGGCCGCGTTTTTCATGGCGCAGGTCCAGCGCGACATTGCCCCGCAAGACTACGCCACGCACCGTTACGGATTGATTGGGCCGGAGACTTCGTGGCGCACTCTCAACAGAGTGTCGACCATGATCGGCACGTCATGCGGTTCTAGTCGGCCGTGCGAGGCCAGGTAGTCAACAACCTTGATTCGGCTCGCCTTGCCGACCAGAACCCCGTTTACCACGCTTAAGGACTGGCGCGCAAAGGCGGCGGCGGTCCCGTGGCAACCGGCACACTTCGGGCCGAACAGCGGTTTGGTCGTCAGTTGCGCCATCAACATGCCCCGCACCGGCGCGACCAGTTCCTCGGTCAGGTAATGATTGCGCAAGAAGACATCCAGATCATCACGACGATGAACGCCGCGCAGGCGACCCTGGTCAACCCGCAAAAACCGCCGCGCGAATTCGCTGGAATGCCCATGGCAATAGCTGCACCGCTGGTCCCAGTAGTCGTGAAGATCGACCTCGGCGGGCGCTGCCGATGACAGGGATGCAAACACAAGAAGAACAATCAGCGCGCCAAGCTTCTTCATTGGGGGCTTTCCAAACGAGTTCGATCGTCGTGCGGCAGCGGGCTAGCGCTTGCCAAACCACATGCGTGACAGAAGCCGATCCTTGAGTCTAAACTGGTGAAACAGCACGCCCGCCACGTGCAATCCAACGAGCGCCATCAGCGCCTTGGCAATCCAGCCGTGGACAAGCCGTGGCGTATAGGCGGAAAAGTCCCGCGGCAAGCTGCCGGCACCGCCGCCGAATACGATCTCAGGCAGCCCGGCCTGCACCGCAGTGGCCAAGCCGCTGGCGGCCATGGCAAAAACGAGTAGATAGAGGCCAGCATGTGCGGCTCTGCCAAGCTGGTCGAGCAAGGTGCTGCCGGTGGCTGCATGGGGTGGGCGCCGGGTACGCAACCGCGTCACCAGCCGCACCAGCATCAGGGCGGCAATGACCATGCCCACAATCATGTGCCCCCGCAGCGAGCCAACTTTGTCTGGCGACGTATTGGGCATTTCTTTCAGCACGAAAGTGCCCATGGTCATTGCGAGCATGAGCAAGGCCGCCAGCAGCCAATGCAGGCCAACCAGAACGGGGGCGTAACGAGTGGGTTGTGTGGTCATCGGGTGCTCCAGGTGATTGAATGGAAAGTGAGAGCGGCCGTCAGTCGATGCCGCGCCCTTCGCCGGCCTCTTCATGGGTGATGCCGTCGCGGATGTGGTAGATCCGCTTGAAGGTGGGGATGATTTTTTCATCGTGGGTGACCACGATGATCGCGGTGTGAAACTGCTTGGCCATCTGGTTGAGGATGCGGATCACGCCCAGCGCGCGCTCGCTGTCCAGCGGCGCGGTGGGTTCATCAGCCAGAATCACCGGTGGGTGATTCACCAGCCCGCGTGCGATCGACACCCGTTGCTGTTCGCCGCCGCTGAGTTGGGATGGCATGGCCCGCGCGCGGTGCTGCACGTCCAGCGCCGTGAGCAGCTCGACAGCCCGCTGGCGTGCCTCGGCATTGGCCACGCCCGCCAGCATGGGCAGCAGGGCCACGTTGTCGGTCACATCCAGAAACGGAATCAAATACGGCGCCTGGAACACAAAGCCGATCTTGTCGCGCCGCAGCGCCCGCAGGTCCGAGATCTTCCAGCCCTCGTCGTAAATCACGTCCTGCCCCAGGGTCATGCGCCCGGCGGTGGGCTCGATCACCGCACCCAGGCACTTGAGCAAGGTGCTCTTGCCCGAGCCAGACGGGCCGACCAGACCCACCACTTCGCCGGGCCCCACCACCATGTTGACGCCCTTGAGCGCGTCCACGGCGGTGTTGCCATGGCCGTAGCGCTTCTTCAGGCCCTCGATGCGGATGCCGCGCCCGCCAAGGTCTGCTGCAACTTTATCCACCGATGGCCTCCGCTGGATCAACTTTGAGTGCGGCCCGAATCGCCAGCACACTGGCCAGCACGCAGATCACCACCACCGCCGCCAGACCGCGCACCGAGTCGCCCGACTCCAGCAATACGTATTTGGGGAAGATCGGCGCCCAGATGGTGGCCGAAATCTTGCCCACCACGAAGCCGATCAAGCCGAGTGCCACCGCCTGCTGCAGGATCATGGAGGCGATGGTGCGGTTCTTGGTGCCGATCAGCTTGAGCACCGCAATCTCGCGAATCTTGCCCAGCGTCAGGGTGTAGATGATGAAGGCCACGATGGCCGCGCTGACAATGGCCAGAATCACCAGAAACATGCCGATCTGCCGGGCCGAGGTGGCGATGAGCTTGGCAATCAGGATTTCCTGCATCTGGGCACGGGTGTAGACCGTCAGGCGCTGCCAACGCCGGATCGACTCCGCCACGGCCTCGGGGTTGGCACCCGGCTCGATCTGCACCAGCACGGCATTGACAGAGGTGTTGTTGCTCTGCGAGGCGATCACGGCCTCCAGCACACCGGGCACGCCCGGCGGATTGAGCGCCGGGCTTTGGGCGGTGCGGGCACGCTGGCGCTGAATAGCGTCGTTGTCCTTGAGAAACTGCGCCTCCTGCGCGTCCTTGATCGGGATGAAGATCATCGGGTCGCCGCCGGACGACACCATGCGCCGGGTGCGCCCGACCACGGTGTAGTCGTTGCGCCGAATCTGGATACGCGCGCCCAGTGCAAAGCCGGTGGCAACGTCCACCACCGCCTCATAGTGGCTGCGCGTCACGTGGCGCCCTTCCACCAGGTAACCGGGATAGCCGGGGTTGCCAGGGCCGTCAGGCGTGATGCCAACCACCATGGCCCGCACCTCGCGCGCTGCAGCCTCGCCCGTTTGCCGCACCTGCATGGTCTGGTAGGTGATGTTGGCGGCACGCGCCACGCCGGCCTTGCCCAGAATGGTTCGGTAGCTATCGTCGTACAGGCTGGACGACTCGGCATAGGGCCCCAGCGTGTCCTGTTGTACCACCCACAGGTCGGCGCCGCTGTTGTCCAGCAGCACGTTGGCATCATCGACCATGCCCCGGTAGACACCGGCCATGGTCAGGGTCACGCCGATCAGCAGCCCCAGGCCAATACCCGTGAAGACGAACTTGCCCCACGAGTGCAAGATGTCACGGCCAGCCAGACTGATCATGACGCTTTGCCGACGATCTGGTCCACCACCTTGAAGCGGCTGTTGGCGGTCAGGGTCTTGTGGCTGTAGGACACCACCCGTTCGCCGCCGCTCAGGCCTTGCAGCACTTGGGTGCGACCCTCCAGGTCGGCGACACCGAGCGTGACTGGGACAAAGCGCAGACTGCTCCCATCCACCACCCACACGCCAAGCTTGCCGTCAACCCGCTGCACGCTGGCGTTGGGCACCACCGGCATGGCTTTGTGCGCCGGCAGGGCCACCGTCACCTCGGCTAGTTCACCCAGTGGCGGCAGGCTGGCGGGGGCCTGCTTGAACTCAATCTTGGCCAGGGTCTCCTCGGTCACCGCGTCGGCATAGGGCTCAACCCGCGACACCAGCCCGGCGATCGGTTCGCCCGTTTGTGAGCGCAGCACGATGCGCGCCGCCAAGCCGGCTTGCAGGCCACGAGCGCGCTGCTGGTCAAAGCGCACATTGACCCAGACGCTGCCCGGCTCCACCACCTCGATCACCGACTGACCCGCCACCACGGTGGTGCCGGCGTCGGCACTGCGCCGCGCCACCAGGCCGTCCACCGGGGACAGCAAACGCAGGTTGCCGCGCTGACGCGCGAGACCGTCCCGGTCGGCGCGCAGTCGCGCCAGGTCCTGGCGGGACGCCTCCAGATTGGCCCGGGCCGCCGCCAGACTGGACACGGTTACCTGCAGCTCCTGCCGTTTGGCATCAATGCCTTCCTGGCTCACGGCGCGTGCAGTCCACAGTTGCTCATAACGTTTGGCCTGGGCCTGCGCGTACACATTGCGGGCGCTGACCTCCTGAATCTGCGCCTCCCCGGCCAACAGCGCGGCACTGGCCCGCTTGAGCGCCGCATCCTGGGCGCCGAGCTTGTCGTCCAGATCGATCGGGTCCATCTCGCCCAGCAGTTGGCCGGCCTTGACGCTGTCGCCCGCTTGCACCTCCACCCGTCGAACTCGACCGGCAACTGTCGGCCCGATCTTGTGGGTGCGCCGCGCCTCGACCGTGCCGATACCGAACAAGGCTGGCGTGATGGCCTGGCTTTCGACGGTCACCAGTGTCACGGGGATCGGCGCCAACGGGCCGGTGCGCAAGGCCACAAAGGCCAGCGCGGCCAGCATCACGATCAGCACTGCCGCCAGGGCCAGCGAGCGGGCGTGGAGTTTCAGCAAATTCTTCATGCGGCACCCCGCAATCCGCGCTGGTAAATGGCGTACACGCCCGGCGCATCGGCTTTGACGCGCTGAATATCTCCCAGCAACATCGACTGCATCACCAGCCCCTGAATGGTGCCGACAAACAGGGTTGCGGCGGCCTGCGTATCCACCTCGGGCGCAATCTCACCCATGGCCTTGCCCTGCTCGATGCGCGTGCGCAGCCGCTCGGCGTAACGTCCAATCAGCGTCTGCACCATGCGCTTGGCGGCGGTGGCCTCGGCGCGTTGCAGCTCGCCAAAAATCATGCGCGGCACGCCGGGGTGCTCCACCACGAAGTCGATGTGGCTCACGAACATCGCCTGCATCGCCGCCAGCGGCGAGGCCACGCCCTCGGCGGCACGGTCGATGCGCGCCAACAGGCGCTCGGCCACCCACTCCATCACCGCCTGCCAGATTGCATCCTTGGTCGGGAAGTGCCGAAACAACGCGCCCTGGGTCAGGTTCATGTGCTTGGCGATGGCAGTGGTAGTGATGTCGCTGGGGTTTTGCATGGCGGCCAAAGCGACCACGGCCTCCACCGTCACCAATCGGCGTTCATCAGCGGGCAAGTACTTGTTAGATGTTTCCATGGTGCTCGTTTTGCAAAAGAAAGTAATCTATTACTATCTTATTCGATAAAAACAAACCGTGCACGCGGCACGGCTTGTTTGAGCGGTCGCTCGGCCTACTGCCGCTTCACCACTGCGCCGACCACCATCAGAATCCCCAACATCACCGGTTGGTGCAGCATGTAGTAGGACAGACTCCAGCGCCCGAGCCAGGCCAGGCCACGTCCAACCCGGCCCAGGGTCTTGGTCAAAACCGCTGGACGCGCCTGTAGCAAGGCCGTGCCCAGCGCCATACCCCACCACATCACGCCCAGCCACGGCAGCACCGGCACGTAGTCCTCGGTCACGGGTCGGCGGGTGATGAGCCCAAGCCAGTTCAGGCCCTTCTGATTGAACAGTTCGGCCAGGCGCAAGGTGTCCAGCGCCTGCAAGGCCACCCACGGTGCCGCCAAGGCCAGCGCACCCAGCGGCCAGAGCCAACGCCCCCACGAAGCCGACAGGCGAGCGATCAGCAGCATCAACGCCATGCCGTGCAACACGCCAAAGTAGATGTAGCTGTTGGGGTACATCCAGTACGAGCCGGCACTGACCAGCACGGCGCACCCCGCAATCTGCACCCAGCGCCGCCAGAAGCGTGGCCAGCTTTGTTGCTGCGCTACTGCCACCGCCTGCCCCATGCCGGCGCACAGCAGAAAGAGGCTCACGATAGCGGCGCGTTGCCAGGTCCAGAACGGGTCTTGGTAGAAGTTCTGCCTCAGGTAGCCAAAGTGGTTGAGGTCAAAACAGAAGTGAAAGACTGTCATCCACACCATCGCGCCGCCGCGCAGGGCGTCGAGAGCGTCAAACCGGGAAGTGGGCGCCCTCACAAGCACTTCGCTCATTTGGTCCCAGCGATGGGCAAAGGTGCGGCCAGCGCCACCACCTAGTTGCGCCAGGCGAAGCTGGCCCCCGGCTGGTCCGACCACAGGGCGCGCACCGGCAAGGCAAACAACCGAGGGCCAAAACGCACGCTGGCCTCGCCGTCGTACAACACGACGCCGCAGGCAAACCGCTCCCCGGCAAGCTCCGCGAGCTTGCGCAGACCGCGAAAATCATCCGCCGTGACCGAGGTAGACGCTGTCACGTCAATGCCGGCCAACAGTGCCCCGTGCTCCAGCACGATGCCTACCTCATGGCCGTCACGATGGCGAAAACAGGAGAACACAATCGGGCTGGCCTGGGCGGTCGACTGGCGACGCAGGGCCTGCAACACAAAGGTCTTGAGCAACTGGCCCAACCTGGTCCGGTTGGTGTGCAAAGCCGGCGCCTCCAAACGCAGCAGCGCAGCCGCCAGCCCGGTGTCGCCCAGATGCAGCGTCGGAGTCTTCATCAGCCGCTGGCTTGGTCCTGCGTACCACGGCGGAAGGAGGTCCACCAAAAAAACCCGCTCCAGCAGCGTCAAATACGACCGCGCCGCAGGACGAGTAAGGCCCACCGCGCCGGCCAACTCAGCAAGGTCTAGCGCGCGCGACGTCCGGTCTGCCGCAGCCTCCAGCAGGCGCAGCATCATATCGACCGGCGCCACGGGGCCCAGGTCTCGCAGATCGCGCTGCAGCAGCGCGTGGGCATAGGCCAGGTACCAATCGCGTCGACGCTGCGATTCGCGCGTCAAGGCGGCCGGAAAACCGCCCGCCGAAACCAGCTCGGCCATCGTCGTTCCCATACGCTCCAAGGTCGTCGGCTTGAAATTGGCGCTGAACAGACGGTTGAGAAAGAAAGCATCTTGCTTGCGCAATTCGATCTGCGCCAACGGATGCAAGCGAATCACTTCAATTCGCCCGGCCAATGAGTCCGCCAGCTTGGGCATCAGCAGCATGTCGGTCGCGCCGATCAGCAAGAACCGCCCTGGCTGTCGATCCTGGTCCACGGCCAGCTTGAGGGCGGAAAAAATCTCCGGCACACGCTGAATCTCGTCGAGCACCGCCTGCCGCGGAAGTTGGCTGACATACCCCACCGGATCAGCCAGGGCGGCACGCAACTGCTTGTCATCGTCAAACGTGATGTAGGCGTAGCCCGCGCGCCCGACTACGGTACGGGCCAGCGTGGTCTTGCCGCACTGCCTGGGGCCTTGAATCAAAACCACCGGCGTGTCGGCCAAACTGGCCAGCAGCCGGGCCTGTGCCAGCCGGGGCAGCGCCGGCGCGTCGGATAAGAGTGGCAAAGTGAACACGCGTGCATTTTAGGTTCTGGCCCAGATCTAGTCCCGCCGCCTGCACCAAAACCCGCGGCAGCGGATGTGAAGGCTGCTTGGTCGGGCTCAGCCTCCCGTCCGCGTGGCTTCGATGCCGCTCGGCAGCCAGACGCGGGCACAGGCGGTGGCAATGACACAATCAAAGCAGCATCTCGTCCTGGCGATGCTGAGCATCTTCCCGACAGTGGCGGGAGCTGTCGATACAAAGGGTTTGGACACCAAAGCGTCCGCGCAGGACTGCCTGGGCTTTACGGTCAAAGACGCGGCACCGTTTCTAGGTGTACCCGTGGCTCAAGTGACCTTGCCCAAAGCCAAGACCGATCAGATCAAACTGGCCCAGGCGGTGGTCGCGAAACTCTGAACCGAATCGTCTCAGGACAAGTACTGCCGCACACCCTGCGCGGCACGTGCGCCGGTGGCCAGGCAGGCGGTCAGCAAGTAGCCACCGGTGGGGGCCTCCCAGTCGAGCATTTCGCCGGCACAGAATAGTCCGGGCTGCGCCGTCACCATCAACTCACGGTTGAGACACTCGAAGCAGACGCCACCGGCGCTGCTGATCGCCTCGTCGAGCGGTCGCGTGCTCGCCAATCGAATTGGCAAGGCCTTGATTGCGGCGGCCAGCGCGCTCGGCTGCGCGAGTTCGTCTTTGCTCAAAACCTCAAACAGGATGGCGGCCTTGATTCCGTGCAAATGCAGGCGACTCTTGAGGTGGCTGCTCAGCGAACGGGTGCCGCGTGGATGGCGGACCTCGGCCAGGACCCGCTGCGCGCTGATGTCCGGAAGCAGATCAAGCTCGAACACCGCGTGGCCACGGGCCAGGATCTGGTCGCGCAGCAGACTGGACGCGGCGTAGATCAAACTGCCCTCCACGCCCGTGGCCGTGGCCACGAATTCACCCTTGCGCTGCCAAGGTGGTCCGTTCGGAGTCTGAACCGAAATCGCCACCGACTTGAACGGCTCGCCCGCGTGGCGACTGGCGAAGTGCTCGCTCCAGCCGACGGGCGCGACCGAGGTCGGCCCGCCAATAACCGGGCCAGCCGCAGCCAGCACGCGCGGCGAGGCCGCGTCGAAGCCACAATTTGCCGCCAGCAGCGGTGCGACGGCAATGCCACGCGATTGGAGCCAGGGCACCCAGGCCCCGTCCGAGCCGAGTCGAGCCCAACTGCCACCCCCCAGCGCGAGCACGACCGCGCGCGAGCGCGCCTGCAGCGTGCCGCCTGGCGACTCAAAGCCCAGACTGAAAACGCCATCGTCACCACGCTCCAGCGATCCATTCCAACGATGACGCATGTGAAAGCGCACCGCCACGCCGCGCTCAGGATGGCGCAGGCGCATCAGCCAGGCGCGCAACAGTGGCGCGGCCTTCATGTCGGTGGGAAATACATGCCCGGAGCTGCCGACAAAGGTCTCCACCCCCAACGATTTGGCCCACTCCCGCACCTGTTGAGGGCCGAACTCGCGCACCGGGCCGTTCAGCGTTGCCTGACGCGCCCCGTAGCGGGTAACAAACCGATCGATCGGCTCGGCATGGCTCAGATTGAGCCCGCCCTTGCCGGCGAGCAGGAACTTGCGCCCAACGCTGGGCATCGCATCGAACAGGTCTACGGCAATACCCGCGGCACTGAGCCTCTCGGCGACCATGAGGCCAGAGGGACCGGCACCGACGATGATGACGGTCGAAGTTTGCGGGGCAGTTGACATGAACTCCTTGGGCGAAGTGAGCGCGGCACAGTCGCTCGCGAGGGACGGCGGGCCCTGTCAGGGGCGCCCGCCAGCACACCATTTTGCCAAACGAGATCAAGTGCCCCCCAAGAGATGCACCGCCGTGCTGGCCCCGACCTGACCGAGCCGCGCCGGGCACGCACGTGCGGCGCCCCCTTCAGGCCGGGCCTATTGCGGCCAGTCGCAATAGACCCCGGTGCGCTGAAGCCACCGCTGAATGGCTGCCAAGTCGGCCGCTGTCAGATCGTCGCAGTTGCGCATGGCATAGTCGCGCAAGTCACTGGTGGCCACCACTCCATGCAACACGAGGGCACCGTACATCGCAACAGACTCAGAGCTGGCTGGCCCGGCCTGGATCACGGCTGGCGCGTCCTGCGCCAGTGCCGGTGCGCTCAGGGAAACGACGACGCCGCAGCAGACACCCGTCACCAGCCTATGCAAGTTGCTCATGATCACTCCTTTCATTGGGTAGATGGAAAGACGCCCACGGTCGCGAGCGATTCGCGCCGTGCGCTCATTTGTAGGTGACGAGGCGTTAACGGATCGTTAACATACCTGCGACGCTGGTGAACACTCGCCACACACGACGCCTCACAACCTCTGAACGAGCACTGTTCGCATGACGCTGTGCCTGCTGGGACCGCTACGCTGGGAGCCTGATGGAGAGGCCTCGAAGTCGTTGCCTGCCATCGTGCCAAGCGCGATCCTGCTGGTGCTGGCGCGCCACGGGCAGTGGCTGGCGCGCGCCGACTTGGCACGCTTGTTCTGGCCGGAACTCCCGGGCGAAGCGGCCTTGCTGAACCTGCGCGTGAACCTTCACAAGGCGCGCCACTTGCTCAATGAATTGGCCGTAGGTGTCCCCATCGAGAGCGAGCGTCGGCGCGTGCGGTGGGCCCCACCCACGGATCTGGGCAGCGCCACCGCAAGCACGCGGGCCTTGGCGGCGGACTTCGACCTGCCCGCATTCGAGAGCTTTGGCGCATGGCTGCGGGACTGGCGTGAGGCCCTCGCTGGGCCTGCGTCGCACCGGTCTGACCCACACATCGAGAACCCCGACGGTGACGAACCGCATCCCAACGGCGCGCCATCGGCCACCTTCTATGGCCGCCGCGTTGAGCTGGCGCGGCTGCGCGCGTCGAGTACGCCCGCGGTGGTCGTGACGGGAGAGGCCGGGGTCGGAAAGAGCCGGCTGCTTGCCGAGGCTTTCGAATCCGTGCCCTGGCTGCGCTGTCGGGAAAGCCTGCAGCGCACATCCTTCAGCGCGGTGGCCGACCTGTTCGAAAGCCATCCGCACTGGCTGCAAGACCTCGGCGCCTATCGTCTGGACCTGGCGCGCCTGCTGCCCGACATTGCGCCCGACGAACCACTGCCCCCGCTGGATGCGATCACTGCACGCGTTCGCCTGTTCGAAGCGCTGGCGCGCACGGTTGAGCGCCACGCCAGCTTGCTCGCGGTGGACGACCTGCAATGGGCCGACCCAGCCACAATCGAGTGGCTGGCGATGCTGGCGCACCGGGGCCGCGTTCGTTGGTTCGCCACGGCTCGCCACGACGAACTATCGACCCACGTGACCGAGACGCTACGCTCACTCGAAGCTGCGGGCGCCCTCAGCATGCATGCGCTGCAAGGCCTGGACCGCACCGCGCTCAACGCACTGCTTCACGATCGCAAACCCGAGCTGGCGGGTGCGCGAGGTTTCCCACATGCGCACCCCTGGCTCGATGCGTTGTGGACCTACACGAGTGGCAACGTGTTCTGCGCGATCGAGCTGATGTCAGCCTTGACGGTCGATGACAGTCCCCAGGACCTGGCACGGCTGCCCTTGCCACAACGCGTGGCGCAAATGCTGCGCCGACGCCATGAGCGGCTGCCCCCACCAGTGCGCGCCGTGGTGGACGCGGCCGCTCTGGCGATGGGCCGCCCCGCTCTGGCACAGCTCGCCGCGGTGGCTGGGCTCGACATGGCGGGCGCCATCACTGCCGTTGAAAACGCGCAGCAGCAAGGTCTGCTGCAGGACACGGTGTGCCGTCACGACTTGGTACGCGAGGCGCTGCGTGCATCGATATCGCCCGCTCGGGCGATGGAACTGCACCGCAGGACCGCGCGGCATCTTGTCGAACAGGGAGCGGAGCCGGAGATGATCGCCTACCACTGGCGCTGCGCAGGCGAAGACGAGGCCGCCTGGCCCTTTGTCCTGTGCGCCGCGCAGCGCCTGCGCCAGCGCGGCGAGCGCGATGCTGCAGTGGCCGCGCTGAACGAACTGCGCAATGCCACGCGAGACGAGACCCTGGCACTGCGCGCCGAGGTGATGCTGGCGCAAGAGCATTTGTTCGACGACCTGCCGGCCGGTCGCCGCGCGCTGGAGTCGATTCTGGCCCGGGCTGGCTGCGTGCCGCCCGGCGCGGCGCGCCAGACCATCGAGGCCCAGGCACTGGCGGGGCTGATCGACAATGCCGTTTTCAGCGGTGACCTGGCTCGCGCAGCGGGCCTGGCGCCGGCCTTGCGCCAGCGCTTGCCAGGCCTGACCCGGGAGGCCTTGATCGAGGCCCATCAGGTGCTGATCGAAGCCAGCATGCGCGAAGGCGACTTCGTCGCGGCACGCGCCTCGCTGGAGGGTTTGCGCCTGGCACGAGCGGCGCCAGCGGTGGTGCTGTCGTTCGAGGCGCAAATCCACTGGTTCGAGGGGTCTGCGTCGCAGGCCAGAAAGGCCTTTGAGCAGTTGCTCGCGCGGCACCCCGACTACTGCCACGGACTGACCATCGAAAACGATCTGGCCGTCATGTGCCTGGCGCTGGGTGACTTGGGCACTGCAGAGGAGATGGCCCGTCGCAGCCTGCGCAATTGGGCCGGCATCGCGCACACGCAGGCCTTGTCCTCGCTGGTGCTGGGCTCGACACTCACCAGCCAGGGCCGCTTTGCCGAGGCACTGGAGGCGCTCAATCGCGCTTACGACCTTGGGCAACAACAAGGCTCCGCGTTGTTCATGAGCGAGGCACTGGCTCGTCGCGCGCGGTTGCACTGGGCGGCAGGACAGGCCAGCGCCGCACGCGAGGTCACGCTGGCGGCGCGCGCGCAAGCTGGCGACATCATCGAGCCGCTGCGCGCCAGCGCGCTGGCGCTCATGGAAGTGCTGACCTCAATCGACGCCAGCGCAACGCCGGACACCTTGGCCGTGGATGCGCTTGCGTCCATCGTGACGCGCTGCCCCCACCCGCTGGCGCACGCTCGCCACTGGCGCGCTCAAGCCGAGCTGGCCGCCTGCCGTGGCGACTCAAGCGCGGCGTTGAATGCCGCGCACCACCTGGCCATGGTGGCACGGCAAGCCGGATTGCTGGAGAGCTTTTGCGAAGCGCTGACTCTGATCGCTCGGTTCGACGCCGGAGCGGCCGCGCTTGCTGCTTCGGTGCAAGCGCAAAGCCTCGCGCATGCCCAAGGATTCACGTGGATACTGGACCGAATCGCCGCAGCCCCTGGCGGGCCCCAATGCGTGGCGCCCCCACGCTAGGGCGCCGCAGCGCTGGACTCGGAGTCGAAATAGTAGGTCAGACGCCGTCTCGGTGCGAGGTAGTCGTACACCGGCTTGGGCAACTGCTCGGGTTTGAGCGCGCGGCTGATCGAGACCTCGGGCTCGCTTTCGAGTTCGACCAGAATTGCGCGCTCGCGTGGAACTGCTGGGTCGTAGATCAGCACGGTGGGTTTGAGTGGCACCGTGCTGTTGACCGACACCACCATGCCGATGGACTCATTGGACAAGACCACCACGGTGCCCGGCGGGTAAATTCCCATGCAGCGCACAAAAGTTGTCAATGCCGCGGTGTCGAACTTGGCTCGCTGCTGGGCATACATCAGGGACAGCGCCTGGTGCGGCGTCAAGGCCGCCGACTGCTTGACCGGGTTGCACAGGTTGTCGTAGCAGTTGACGATGGCAACCACCCGGGCCAGCAAGAAAATATCAGAACCCTTGAGGCCTTTGGGATACCCGGTACCGTCCGAATACTCGTGGTGCTGGGCGATCACGGTCAGCGCTTCATTGGGCAGGCTCAGCTTGCGGCCAGTCTCTACCCCATAGGCGCAATGCTGTTGCAACAGTGACAACTCGGGTTTGGTCAAGGGCTCGGTCTTGCGCACGATACGGTCCGGGATGTCGAGCTTGCCAACATCATGAAACATCGCCCCCATACCGATCAACCGGATGGCCTCCGGTGGCGCCTTCAGTTCCTTGGCCAGCATCATCGACAGAAGCGTCACGTTGAGCGAATGAAAGTAGACATCTTCACCGCCCGGCTTGTCCTTCATGAGATTGATGGCAATGTCGGACTCGGTGAGCATGGAACTGGCGATCGACTGCACCAGCCACTCGGCCTCCTGGCGCGCCTCGTCAGGCTTGGCAAACAGGTTCTGGTTGATCGACTTGACCGCCCGTGCCGAGCTCAGGAACTCGCGCTCACATTTGGCAACACGCGACTGCTGCGCCAACAGTCGCTCGACACGCGCGCGCTTGGCCTGGTACAGCGGATCGTCCTCATGCGAGACAGGCGTTGCGGGCTCTGCCGGGACACCTTTCGGGACCGCCAGGGGTTCGCCGTCGCTCTTGCTCCTGTTGTATCGAATCCTCGTCAGGCCCAACGATTGCAGGGCGACGATTTGCTCCAAGCTCTTGATCTTGAAACTGGAAAACGTAAACGGGTGCTCGGTCCACGGCAAGTCCAGATGCACGTGCAAACCAACGCACAACTGCGCGGGCGAAATGAAGGTTTCTTCAGTGATGGCAGTCTTGGCAGTCATCAGGGTTCACCTGGACGTGTCGGTTAGTGGGGTGCGTCAACATGCATGCGCATTATCGACCGAGGCGCCGTCCGCTAGTTCGATCAACTTGCCATCAGCGCTGAGGAAAGCGGCGCGCACCACCTGGCCGGCCTGGGCACGCTGCACCACAGCACGGTAGCGTTGCAGTTGCGCCATCAGAGCGGGGTCGGCCTCGGGCCTGGCAGCGGACTTGTAATCCAGCACCCACCAGTCGCCACTGACCTTGACCTGCACCAATCGATCGATGCGCAGCAGTTCACCGCGGTCCGTCACCGCCACCTCCACCCCCTGCCAGCTCAGCGCCGCCTCGTCCCAGGCCCAGGCGCCCTCCCCCTGCACAATGCGCAGCGCCATGCTCAAGGCCTGTTCGGCCTGCGCCGTCTCCAGCGCAAACTCGCGCAACAGGGAGTCCGCCAGTGGCTCCGCGCTTGCTATTGTTTTTGCAGCGACATCGTCAATACGGACGACGTCCATCGGCAGTATTGGCAACACAAATTCAGTGATGGGCGACGCAGGCGTGACCGCCGACCCGCCAAGCGGGGCGACGCCGCGCTGTGCGGCCACCGGCTCGGCCAGCAGCAAGCCGTCACCCTGCAGTCGTGCCCACCAGCTGCTGGCTTGCGAGCGATGCGGCTGCAGCGCCGACACCACCAGCTGGCTGCGCGCGCGCGTCATCGCCACGTACAGGGCGTTGAGCTCTTCGCGCTGCTGCGCCTCCTTTTCGCTGGCGAGGGCCTGCACCATGCAGGCCGGCGGCCGGCTCTGGCTCGCCAGAAACACAAAACGCCGGGGTGCTGGCGCCTCGCCCGGCCAGTCCACCTGCACGCCCATGGTCTCACTGCGGGGCGCCTCGCTGTCGGCGTCGAGCAGCAACACCACGGGCGCTTCCAACCCTTTGGCGCCGTGAATGGTCAAGAGCCGCACGGCGTTGGCGTCGGCCCGGGCCGCGGCCCTCACGCCACCGGCCCTGAGCGCGCGAACAAAGGCGTAGGGCGTGACAAAGCGGCCCCCGTCGATCTGCAGCGCCGCCGACAACAAGGCACGCAAGTTGGCCAGTACGCCATCGCGCAGCGCCTGCGGGGCAGCGGCGCCAAAGCGCGCCAGCACGTCACCGTCGTCATAGATCGCGTGCAGCGCGTCGTGTGGCGGCAGGGCGGCAACCCAGCCTTGCCAGCGCATCAATGTGACACCGGCCGCGTGCAAGGACGCCGGCAGGTCCGCAGCCGACTGCAACAGATCCAGCCAGGGCGGTGCATCCTGAGCGGCGTCGCGCCGTTGGCGCACCAGCAACGCGAGCTGCACCAGCTCCTCGTCACCGATGCCAAACAGGGGCGACTTGAGCGCGCGCGCCAGCGACAGGTTGTGGTTCGGCGACAGCAAGGCGTCGAGCAAGGCAACGATGTCCTGCACCTCGGGGGCCTGCGCCAGGTCGGTCTTCTCGGGCTGTTGCGTCGGGATGTGCAAGGCGCGCAGGGCTTCCTGTATCAGACCCAAGCGCTCGCGCTTGCGCGACAGCACCATGATGTGTTGCGGCTGCAGCGACCCCGGCGCCGCGCCGACGCCGCCCGGCACCAACCGCTGCGCAATCCACAACGCGGCTTGGCGGCACTCCAGCGTCTTGAGCGTCTCCTCGGGCAGCACCCGCGGCTGCGTCAGGCTGTCGCGCCAGGCGCCTGGTGGCGCGCCACCGCCGTCGTCCGGTTGGTTGGCGCTGCGGTCTATCTTGGGCAGGGCCAGCACCGCGCCAGTCTCGTCCGATTCGGTCGTGTGCGGGCGAAAGCCGCCGTACTGGCCAGCCTGTTGGGCCTGATCCATCACGCGGTTGACCAGGGCCACCACCGCCGTGGCATTGCGCCGGGTGTGGTCGCAACTGAGCAAATCACCCCCCAGCCCTTTCACCACGAAGTGCTGCGCGGCCCGAAACACCTGCGGCTCGGCCCGGCGAAAGCGGTAGATGCTTTGTTTGGGGTCGCCCACCATGAATACGCTGGGCGCCTGGCCAGCACCCGCGTAGCCACTGAGCCAGGCGCTCAGGGCCTGCCACTGCAAGGGGCTGGTGTCCTGAAACTCGTCAATCAGCAGGTGCGCCACGCGGGCATCGAGCCGCTCCTGCACCCAGCCCGACAACACGCTGTCCGACAGCAGATAGCGCGCGGCACGTTCCACGTCGTTCATATCGATCCAGCCGCGCTCGCGCTTGAGCGCGGCAAACTCGGCGATCAGCCGGCGCGTCAGCCGGGCCATGCGCTGCTGGTGCAGCCAGGCTTGGTGCTGGGCCTGCGCCGCCTGCGCCAGCAAGGCCAGTTCCTGGGCTTGTCGCACGGTGGCGATGCCCGCCAGCTTGTCGCTGAACTTGCGCGCCGTGCCCTCCTGCGTCAGCAAAGCCGCCAACACACCAGCGCCATGGCCGTCGCTCAGCGCGCGTTCCAGCTCGACCCCCTTGGCGCTGAACGAGGGCTGGCTGGCACTGCCCAGCGCGCGCGCCGCGTCCTGCAGCACTTGCCGCTCGGGCGCGCGCCACAACAGGGCCAGCGGCTCTGGCAGACCGGCACAAGCGGGAAACTGCGCATCGAAGCGCTGCACCGAGGCGTCAACCACTTGGCTGGCGTCGGCCAGTTCGAACTCCACCCGCTTGGCCAGTGCAGCGTGCAGCGCCCGCGCAATCTGAAAGCGGCCGTGCGCTTGCACCAGATCCCGATAGTCCTGCAAGGCCTGCGGGTCGGCCAGCACCGCCTGGTTGAAGCGACGCCAGACCTGCGCCACCGCCGCCGTGTCGTCTTCCAGCAGTTCATACGGACTGGGCAGGCCCAGCTCCTGCAGCACCGACAGCGGCGCCGTGCGCAACAAGGCGGCGAACCAGCCATGAAAAGTACGGATCTGCACCGGGCGGCCCGTCGCAAGCCCGTTCTGATACAGTTTTTGTAGCGCCTGACGCTGTGCTGGCGTGGGTTGCGGGCCGATTCCTCTGGCAATCAACTCGGCATCGAGTTGTGCCGGCGTGGCACTGGCAAACACCACCAGCCACTCATGCAGGCGCTGGCGCATTTCGCCAGCGGCCTTCTTGGTGAAGGTGATGGCCAGAATGTCCTGCGGCGCGCTGCCTTCCAGCAGGGCACGCACGATACGCGACACCAGCATCCAGGTCTTGCCGGCACCCGCGCAGGCTTCCACCGCCACGCTGCGTTGGGGGTCGCAGGCGATGGCGTAAAAGTGCTCGCGCGTGACGCTCTGGCCGTTGATCTCGTAGGCGGGGCGGGAGTCAGACATTGGCCACCTCCGTCCACGAGTCTCTTCGGCACAGGCCCCGCGCGGCACAGTAGTCGCACGACGGCGGCTGACCCAACGCTGGCAGGGTCGCGCCCTGCGCGATCTGCGCGGTGTCGTGCAGGATGCCCTCGATCAGCGCGTCACGCACGTCCACGATTTGATCCTCGGACACCTTGGTCGTACCCTGCTTCTCGCCCACCGTGACATAGGCGCCGGCCAGTTCGTCGTCCGGCAGCAGGGCCGCATAAAAGGCCAGTTGCGTGTCCTCAAAAGGGTTGGCCACACGCTGTTTGGTCTTGCTTTGGTCCTCGCTCTTGTAGTCAAGCACCAAGGTAAGCCCATTGGCCTGGCGGTCGATCCGGTCGATCTTGCCGACCAGCTTGACCGCTCCGATCGTCTGCTCGCGCCAGGCTTCGGCCTGCTCGAATTGCGCACCGTCCTGCTCGTGCGCCTGCAGCCACAGCAGGTAGCCATCACGCACCGCCGGCCAGGCGGCGGCGAAGGGCAAGAACTCCTCTGGGGGCAGACCAATCGCGTCACTGACGCCTTGCGCCGTGGCATCGAGCAAGGCGGCGCGCGCGTTCAGTGCCAGGTCCGGTTGGACTCGCAAGGCTTCTTGGAACCGCCGAAGCACCTCATGCAGCCAGTTGCCAAAGTCGCGCTTGTCCACTTCCGTGTCGAGTTCATCCACCTCACGCAGTCCCAACTGGCGCAAGGCAAAGAACTTGTAGGGGCAGCTACGCAAGTCGTCGTAGGCGCTGGCCGACAGCGTCGAGACCGGCAAACGATTGCCCTGTGGCTGGGGCGCGCGTTGGGCAGTGGTGGCAACGCTGCGCAGGCGGCGCGGGTCGTGCACGGCCCAGGCGGCGGCAGTTTCAAGTTGCAATGCCTGCACCAAGGTGCTGGGCAACAGGGTTTCGCCCGCCTCATCGCTTTGACGCCACAACACGTCGCACACCGGTGTTTGCAGGGCGTGCTGCCAGGCGGCACGGGCACTGGCCTGCAAGGTCTGTCGCGACGGCAGCCCGAGTGCAAGCCTTTGCGCCGCAGTCCAGCGCCCAGGCGGCTCGCTGGCCGGGTTCAAGTGCTGCTCATCGCATCCTGGCACCACCAGGGCCGCGAATTGACGGCCCAGCAACTGGTTCATCGGCACGATCACGACCTGCTCATCCACTGGGTACAGGGGCGAACAACTGGCAGCTTCCAGCACCTGGCGCACCCAGGTGGTGAACTCGGCCAGACTCAAGCGTCGTGCCGTCCACAGAAATTGCGCGGCCGGCTGATCGCCCAGCAATTCCGTGCCACGGTGCAGGTGCAGCGCGGCCAACACGTCGGAGCCGGCGCGATCGGCCTGCAACGCCGCCCACTGGCCCGTGGCCTGCAGCAGTTCCTGCAATCCCGACAGCCACAGCCCTAACGGTCGCGAGCGCTGCAAACTCAGGCGCCAGGCGTTGACTTGCTCGGTCAGGGTCACCACATCTGCCATATCCTCATCGCCGCGCCAGGCGCTCCAGTCGCGCACCGCACGTTGACGCAAACTGTGCTCCAGGCTGCGCAGGGCCTGGTCATCCGCAGCCGCTACGCCGTTCTTGAGCCAGTCCAGCACGGCGTCGGTACTGGCGTTCCAGGCGCAGGCACGCAGCAAGGCCATCAGCGCGGCACCCGCGCGGGTGGTGGACAGCTTCCAGCCGTTTTCGTCGCGCAGGCGCAAGCCGGCGCCCTCCAGCATGGCGCGCACGCGCCGCGTCAACGCCCGGTCCAGCGCCACCAGCGCCACCGGCGTGCGCCCGGCCTGCAGGTGTTGCATGACACAGCCTGAGGCCTGCTGCGCTTCGTCCTCCATGTCGCTCGCAGCATGCAGCGCAACCTGACCCTGGGTGGTCTCGGCATGAATGGGCGTGGCCGCAAAGCGTTCGCCAAAAAGTGTCGCCAGCGTCTGCTCGATCGGCTCCGCCTCAAACCCCTGCAACAGCACCAGACAGTCGACGCCCTGTGTCGCCGCAGGGGTGAACAAGGCATCGGTGATGTAGCTGGAACTGGCAACCCAGGCCAGCGCCACGCTGGTGAGCGCCGCTTCCTGGGCCAGTAGCGGGCCATCCAGCCCTGCCTGGAGAACAGGACGCAATCCCTGCGCCCAGGCTGCCCGCTGGTCCGGCGCCACTGCCGCCGCCAAGGCCGCCAGTTGATAGGCCATTTCCAGTAGCGAGGCGCTCAAGTGCTCGCGCTGGGCAGCCAGACCGGCGGCGTCGAGCAAGGCGCGCGCGGTCAGCGTGTCCAACGCCATGTCAAAGCTCAGGTCGGCAGAGCCATGGCTGCAGCCGCCCAGCGCCTGGCTCCAGTTGCGGGTGGTCTCGAAACGCGGCGCAAAACCGTCAAGGTAGGCACTCGCCCACATGCGGTCCGCCACCGGCATCAGTTGGGCAAATGGCAACAACACCACGGTTCGGGCCGGGTGCGCCTGACACCGCTGCATCTGCCCCGCAATGAAGGCGATCAAGCCGCGATGCGGCTCCAGCCAACGACCACGGGCTGCATCCGCCAGCCCTGCCACCACGCTGGGCGCCTGATGATTTTTGGCTATTTCAGTCATAGCGGGCGCGCCGGGGCTTGGGGGACTTGGTTTCTGTCACAATTTCCCCACTTTAACCGTAACGCTTCACAAAAAAAGGATTCCACCATGGCCAACGCCCTGATCAAACAAGTCACCGACAGCTCGTTCGAAGCCGACGTTTTGAAGTCCGCGCAACCCGTGCTGGTGGACTACTGGGCCGAGTGGTGCGGTCCCTGCAAGATGATCGCCCCCATCCTGGACGAGGTCTCCACCACCTACCAGGGCAAGCTGCAAGTGGCCAAGATGAATGTGGACGAGAACCGCGAAATCCCCGCCAAGTTCGGCATTCGCGGCATCCCCACACTGATGGTGTTCAAGGACGGCCAACTCGCCGCCACGAAGGTGGGTGCGATGAGCAAGGCGCAACTCACCGCTTTCATCGATCAGCAACTGGCCTGATCGTCGGTCCGCGCCGGGCCACGCCCGGCGCTTTTTTGGTCCCGGATTTCCTGTCATAATCCGGACCAATCGCCCGCACCTATCCAGAGCGGGTTCGAATTCCCGGGTCAATTTATCGAGGCAGAGGCAACCGTCATGCCTCCACTCGCCCATCCCCTGTATTTCGGTCAACTCCCCTTCGGGGCAATTCCATGCACTTAAACGAACTCAAGGCACTGCACGTGTCGGAAGTCCTCAAGCAGGCTGAAGAGCTTGAGATCGAAAACACCGGCCGCATGCGCAAGCAGGAGCTGATGTTCGCCATCATCAAGAAGCGCGCCCGCGCCGGCGAACAAATCATTGCCGATGGCGTGCTGGAAATCCTGCCCGATGGGTTTGGCTTTCTGCGTAGTCCCGACACCAGCTACACCGCCAGCACCGACGACATCTACATCAGCCCCAGCCAGGTGCGACGGTTCAACCTGCACACCGGCGACATGATCGAAGGCGAGGTGCGCACGCCCAAGGATGGTGAACGCTACTTTGCCCTGAACAAGTTGGACAAGGTCAACGGCGGCCCACCAGAAGGCAACAAGCACAAGGTGATGTTCGAAAACCTCACGCCGCTGTTCCCCAAGGTCCAGATGAAGCTGGAACAAGACATCAAGAGCGACGAGAACATCACCGGACGGGTGATCGACATCATCGCCCCCATCGGCAAGGGCCAGCGCGCCCTGATCGTGGCCCAGCCCAAGAGCGGCAAGACCGTGATGATGCAGCATATCGCCCACGCCATCTCGGCCAATTACCCCGAGAGCTACCTGATGGTGCTGCTGATTGACGAACGCCCCGAAGAAGTGACCGAGATGCAGCGCACCGTCAAAGGCGAGGTGATTGCCTCCACCTTCGACGAACCCGCCGCGCGCCACGTGCATGTGGCCGAGATGGTGATCGAGCGCGCCAAACGCCTGGTCGAACTGAAGAAGGACGTGGTGATTCTGCTGGACTCCATCACCCGCCTGGCGCGCGCCTACAACAACGTGGTGCCCTCCAGCGGCAAGGTGCTGACCGGTGGCGTGGACTCCAATGCGCTGCAGCGGCCCAAGCGCTTTCTGGGTGCGGCGCGCAACGTCGAAGAAGGCGGGTCCCTGACCATCATCGCGACCGCCCTGGTCGATACCGGCAGCCGCATGGACGAGGTGATCTTTGAAGAGTTCAAGGGCACCGGCAACAGCGAAATTCACCTTGACCGCCGCCTGTACGAAAAGCGCGTGTTCCCCTCCATTCAGCTCAACCGCAGCGGCACGCGTCGCGAAGAGTTGCTGCTGCAGCCCGAAATTCTGCAGAAGACCCGCATCCTGCGCCAGTTTCTCTACAACATGGACGAGGTCGAGGCCATGGAGATGGTGCTCAAGCAAATGAAGGCCACCAAGACCAACAGCGAGTTCTTCGACATGATGCGAAGAGGTGGATAGAGATATTGCCCCCACACTCCCCCACTGCGTGTGGGTCGCTGCCCCCCGAGGGGGCTAATTCCCCTAGGGGCGGCCCGTCGGGGAATTGCCCCCACACTCCCCCACTGCGTGTGGTCGCTGCGGCCCCCTAGGGGGTGGGGCCCGCCCCCCTGGGTGGCCGCCCCCCCGAGGGGGCTAATTCCCCTAGGGGCGGCCCGTCGGGGAATTGCCCCCACGCTCCCCCACTGCGTGTGGGTCGCTGCCCCCCGAGGGGGCTAATTCCCCTAGGGGCGGCCCGTCGGGGAATTGCACTTAGGAAGCGCGCTATAATCCAAGGCTTTTCGCGGTAAGTACGCCAGACGGTCTGGCTCGGCTGCCGCAACTGAATCAAGGAAGAATCATGAAAGAAGGCATTCACCCCAACTACCGCGAAGTTTGCTTCCAGGACATGTCCAATGGATTCAAGTTCGTGACGCGTTCTTGCGCCAACGCCAAAGAAATGATCAAGATGGAAGATGGGCGCGAGTTGCCCCTCTTCAAGCTCGACACCACCAGCGAATCACACCCCTTCTACACCGGCACGCAAAAGTCGGTCGACAACATGGGCGGCCGCGTCGAGCGTTTCCGCAACCGCTTCGGCAAGACTGCTGCCAAGTAAACTGGTCCGCATCTATTGCAAAAGGCAGCCCGGGCGACCGCGCTGCCTTTTTCTTTGCCCAGTGAAAACCATCCGAACGCCGCAAAGGGCTGCCCACATCGGGCTGTGCCGTTGCGGTCCGTCTTCTGCCCGTCTGCGTCGTGACGCGCGTTTCACCGATTAAGATTCTTCCACCCTGCCAGTCGGGCGACACCGAGCCGTGAACCATCCTATCCCCGCCATCGTTGCCCAGAGCGCTGTTCGACGCTTGCCACGCGCCGCTCTGCTGCTGCTGTGCGCGGCCTACGTGATAACCGGTTTCATTGGACGCAACCCCTGGAAGAACGCCGACATCACGGCGCTGGGCTACATGATGGCATTGCTGGCGGACGGTGCCGACTGGATGAACCCGCGCTTGCTTGGCCTGGCTCCTGAGGTCGAGGCGCTGCTACCCTATTGGCTTGGCGCCTGGGCGATCAAGCTCGCTCCCAGCTTTGTGCCGCTGGACCTTGCCGCCCGGGTTGCCTTCGCACTGCTGCTGCTGGTGACCTTGGCCGCCACCTGGTACGGCACCTACCAACTGGCGCGCAGTCCGCGAGCACAACCCGTTGCGTTTGCCTTTGGCGGCGAAGCCCAGCCGGCGGATTACGCTCGAGCCATGGCCGACGGCGGCCTGTTGGCGCTGCTGGCATGCCTGGGCCTGGCCCAGCTCTCGCACGAAACCACGCCCGGGGCAGCCCAACTTTGCTTCACGGCACTGGCGTTCTACGCCAGCGCTCGATTGACTCAGCCCGGCACGGCACCGATTCTGATCAGCTTCGCCGCCCTGCTTGGATTGGCTCTGTCCGGCGCGCCGGCACTGGCGATGCTGTTTGGACTGGGGGGCATCCTGATGCTGCGGCTGGACCCATCAAACGGCGAAGACGCCGCGCCGGTTCCCAAAGCGACCGCCCTTCATCTCGGCGGTGTGGTGCTACTGGTTGGCGCCGTTGCCACGGCGATGGATCTTTGGCGCTGGCGCGTCGAGCTGCCGGGCCTATCCTGGAACGAGTGGCGCAGTCTGGGCCGCTTGTTACTGTGGTTCACCTGGCCAGCCTGGCCACTGGCTCTGTGGACGGTCTGGCGTTGGCGCCACCAAGTCCTTGGCGTTCAAACAAGCCGTCACCTGCTATTGCCCCTGTGGTATCTGCTGGTCACCTTGGGCTGCACCTTGACAACGCGCAGCGCAGACCGCTCCTTGTTGTTGGCCCTGCCCGCGCTGGCCGCCTTGGCCGCATTCGCGCTTCCGACGCTCAAGCGCGGCGTCAGCGCCGTGATTGACTGGTTCACATTGCTGTTCTTTTCGGGCTGCGGCATCATCGTCTGGGTCATCTGGATTGCCATGCAGACCGGGATTCCCCGCCAGCCAGCCGCCAATGTGGCACGGCTCGCCCCCGGTTTTGAGCACGAGTTCTCAAGCTTGCCTTTTGCCCTGGCCGTGTTGGCCACGGTTGCCTGGGGCTGGTTGGTCAAATGGCGCGTGGGGCGCCACCCCGCGGCCATCTGGAAAAGTCTGGTACTGCCCGCTGGTGGCGCCGTGCTGTGTTGGGTGCTGGTGTTGACGTTATGGCTGCCGCTGCTGGACTATGCCCGCAGCTACGCGCCCATGATGCAGCAAATCACTCGCTCGGTGCCCTCCTCCGAGTGTGTGGAGGTGCTGGGTTTGAGCCGCAGCCAGATTGCCGCGCTGCAGTTTCACAGCCCGCTGAACTTACGTGCGGCTGGCGACGCTGTGCAGTGTCCGGTGCTGCTGGCCAATGGCGAGGCCCTGGCCAAGGGCGAGCACACAATTGACGTCACACAGTGGGCAATGTGGAGCATTGTGCGCCGTCCCACCGACCGCAGCGAGCACATCCAGATCTACCGTCGTGCCCCCGTGCGCGCGCCGTGAGGGACTGACCCAACGGCAACCCTGGCACCAAAAACCCGGTTCAGGCCCGGCGCGCCGACAGCACGTGCTCTGTGGCTTCAGGTCGTGCCCGAATTCGACCGGCCGGAAACACGATTGCAAAGCGTGATCCCTCGCCCGGCACACTGTCGATGCGCAACTCTGCACCGTGACGTTGTGCCACGTGCTTGACGATGGCCAGGCCCAGCCCGGTGCCCCCAGTGTCGCGTGAGCGGCTCCGGTCTACCCGATAAAAACGCTCGGTCAAGCGAGGCAGGTGCTCCGGGGCAATTCCCGAGCCGGAGTCCTTCACCGAGAACTCCGCCCGGCCATCGGGCAGTGCTTGCCATGCCACCTCAATCATTCCTGACGCGGGGGTGTACCGCACCGCATTGCTGACCAGGTTGCCCGCAGCGCTGAGCAATTCGGAATAGGTACCGGCCAACTCGGTCGGACCGGTATTGACCACCCGCCAGGTATGTCCTGGTGCGGCAATGGTGGCGGACAACTCGCGGCCTTCTTGCTCGCTTTGCGACACCAGCCGCTGCATCGAGATCCATTCGTCCGCACGCGGGGGCGGGCTGCCTTCCAATTTGGACAGCGTCAGCAAGTCACTCACCAGCGTCTGCATGCGCTGCGCCTGTTGTGACATCAGCGCCAGGTAGCGCTCGCGCTCGGCAGCGCTCAAGGGCAGGTTTTGCAAGGTCTCAATGAAGCCCGCCAGCACGGTCAAGGGCGTTCGGATCTCATGCGACACGTTGGCGACAAAGTCACGCCGCATTGCCTCGGCTTGCTCCAGCACCGTAACGTCGCGCGACAACAATAAGCGGCGCCCCTCGCCGTACTCGTGCAAGTGCACCGCCAGCCGCACCGGCCGGGTCGCGGTGCTGCGGGGTCCGGGCATCAGCACGTCATGCGTGAAGTCACCCGCGGCCTGGTAACCCAGAAAGGCCGGCTCGCGCACCAGATTGCCAATGTGTTGTTGGAGGTCGCGTTTGGGATCGAACCCGAAGTGATCCGCCGCTGTCTCGTTGCACCATTCAATACGTCCCACTGCGTCCAGCAACACCACCCCATTGGGCGAGGCCTGAATGGCCGAGAGGAACTCTTGCAGCCGCCGTTCACTGTCATGCGCCCTGGTCTCCTGCTGGCGCAATAGACGCGATGCCCGTGTCGCCACCTCGGCCCACAGACCATGCAGTCGCAAGGGCCTGGTCTGATCTGCGTCTTTGAGCCACCTCAGCAGTTGTACCACGCGACGAAGATCGATCGCAACCCACAAGGCGCTGGCCGCCACCAGGCCGATGATCAAACCATGCAAGGGATTGGGCAGGGCCAGCAACCAGTAGCCCATCAAACAACCACACAGCTGAAACAGGAAGAACCGGAATACCCGCCAGACCATGGATCACGCCTTGGCGGCGACGAGTGCAATGCTTGGCCGGGCAGTCAAGCGGTAGCCCGCGCCGCGCACTGTCTCCACCAGCGCACCTGCCGCACCCAGCGCCTCGCGCAGGCGCTTGACGTGTACGTCCACCGTGCGCTCCTCGATGAACACATGATCGCCCCAGACCTTGTCCAGCAACTGGGCACGGCTGTGCACCCGCTCGGCGTGGGTCATCAGGTAGTACAGCAGCTTGAATTCGGTCGGCCCGAGCTTGAGCTCCTGCTCCTGGTAGGAGACCCGATGGGTCTGAGCATCCAGTACCAGGTCGGCGATTGTCACGCTTTGGCGTACCTGCTCGGGCGCTCGACGGCGCAACACGGCCCGGATGCGCGCCATCAACTCCTGCGTGGAAAAGGGCTTGGTGATGTAGTCGTCAGCCCCCGCGTCGAGGCCGGCGATCTTGTCCGGCTCGTCGCTGCGCGCGGTGAGCATCAGGATCGGCACCGCCTTGGTGCGGCTTTGCGCGCGCCACTTGCGCGCCAAGGCCACGCCACTCTCGGCCGGCAGCATCCAGTCCAGCAGAATCACGTCTGGCAGCACCGCATCCAACTCGAGCTGCGCAGCTTCTCCATCTGCTGCCCACACCGGTGCAAAGCCGTTGTGACGCAGATTGACCACCACCAGCTCCGCAATGGCTGGTTCATCTTCTACCACCAGAACCCGAGGCAAACGCTTCATCGTGGAACCTGTCTTGACTATCGGACGACCGACTCAATGGCGTCGATCGACGTATGCCGCACATCGGCGCCCTTGACGATGTAGATGATCAACTCAGCGATGTTCTTCGCGTGGTCACCAATACGCTCGATCGCCTTGGCCAAAAACAGCAGATCCAGACTCGGGGAGATGGTTCGCGGATCCTCCATCATGTAGGTGATCAGTTTGCGCACAAAGCCATCGAACTCAAGGTCGATGGCGTCGTCTTCCTTGAGGATGGACACCGCCATATTCACGTCCAATCGGGCAAAGGCGTCGAGTGCCTTGCGCAGCAAGCCGGAAGCCAAGTCACATGCCACGCGCAGCTCGGAGGCCGGCAAGGCCCGGGCCGAACCGCTGCTGATGATGGACTTGACCATGCGCGCAATCTTGTCGGCTTCGTCGCCGGCGCGTTCCAGGTTGGCGGTAGTCTTGGAGATGGCAATCAGCAAACGCAGATCGCGTGCGGTGGGTTGGCGCCGGGCGATGATGGAGGACAACTCGCGATCGATGTCAACCTCCATGGCGTTGACGCGTGTCTCCAGCTCAAACACCTGATCAGCCGATTCAACGCTGAACTGCGCCAAGGCGTAGACAGCGGTGCGAATCTGGGACTCCACCAGGCCACCCATTTCCATGACGCGCGAGGACACCGCGCTCAACTCGCTGTCAAACTGGCTCGACAGATGTTTGTCATTCATGTTCAACCAAACCTTCCTGTAATGTAGTCTTCCGTCTCCTGGCGCTTGGGCTTCATGAAGATATCGCTGGTGGCGCCGTACTCAACCATCTCGCCAAGATACATGTAGGACACAAAGTCCGACACACGGGCGGCCTGCTGCATGTTGTGGGTCACGATCAGGATCGTGACCTTGTGCTTGAGCTCGCCAATCAGCTCTTCGATACTACCGGTCGCAATCGGATCGAGCGCAGAGGTCGGCTCGTCAAACAGGATGATCTCGGGATCAGTCGCCAGCGACCTGGCGATACACAAGCGCTGCTGCTGACCACCCGAAAGATTGGTGGCAGACTCCTGCATGCGATCCTTCACCTCGTTCCAGATCGCGGCTGATTTGAGCGCCACTTCCACCTTGTCTTCCAGGAAGGACTGCGACTTCTCGCCGCGCACGCGCAAGCCATAGGCCACATTCTCGAAGATCGACTTCGGGAAGGGGTTGGGCTTCTGGAACACCATGGAGATACGCATGCGCACCTCGATTGGGTCCACCGCGTGGTCCAGGATGTCCACGTCATCCGGGTACAACTCGATCTTGCCGTCGTAGCGATGGCCGGGATAGAGATCGTGCATGCGGTTGAAGCAACGCAGGTAGGTGGACTTGCCACAGCCGCTGGGTCCGATCAGCGCCGTGACCTTGTTCTCGTAGATCGGCATGGTGACCGACTTGAGCGCCTTGAAGCTACCGTAGTAGAAATCAAGGTTCTTGGACGCGGCCTTGAGGGCCGGTGCGTCATCGGGAATGGTGATGGTGGAGGCCATGGTGAGTAGGTGTTATGGGGTCAATTACCACTTGATGTTCTTGCGCAGGCGGTAGCGCAGCCAGATGGCCAAGCCGTTCATGCCCAGCGTCAGCACCACCAGCACCAGACTGGCCGCGGCCGCGTTGGCCTGAAACGCCGGGTCGGGCCGCGAGGTCCAGTTGAAAATCTGGATGGGCATCACGGTAAACGGCGAAAACAGCCAGTCAAACAGTCCGGCGGCAGGCTCGCCGGTAAAAGGCACCGGCGGCAGGAAGGCAATGAAGGTCAGAGCACCAATGGTGATGATCGGCGCGGTCTCGCCGATGGCGCGCGACAGGCCGATGATCACGCCCGTCAGGATGCCGGGGGTGCCGTAGGGCAGCAAATGGTCGCTCACTACCTGCCATTTTGTGGCGCCGCAGGCATAGGCGCCCTCGCGCACCACTTGCGGAATGGAGCGCAGCGCTTCACGGGTGGTCACAATCACGATCGGAAGAATCAGCAGGGCCAGCGTCAGCCCCGCGGACATGATGCTTTGCCCCAGACCAAAGGCGTAGACAAACAAGCCCAGCGCCAGCAGACCATAAACGATGGAGGGCACGCCGGCCAGGTTGCTGATGTTGATTTCAATCACATCGGTGAACCAGTTCTTGCGGGCATATTCCTCCAGATAGATGGCGCTGGCGATGCCAACCGGAATGGCAAACAAGGCGGTCACGATCATCACCAGAAATGACCCAACCCAGGCCGACAGAATGCCCGCCTGGCCGGCCCGGCGCGACGGAAAGTTTGTGAAGAATTCAGCGCTCAGGCGCGGGTAACCTTCGATCACCATCTGCGTGAACAGGGCCACCAAGGTCAAGATACCTACCGCCATGGCGGCCAGACCGACCAAACCAAACAGGATGTCCCAGCGTTTGTGCGACTTGATGATTTGGCGCAGCTCGGCGGCGCGATCAGAGTGGGATGACATCAATAGACCTCGCGGTATTTGCGCCGCAGCCAGTAGCCCAGCATGTTGAACAACAGCGTCATCAGCATCAAGGTCAGACCAGCCGCGAAGATGGTCTGGTAACCGACACTACCGTGCGGCAGGTCGCCCAGGGCCACCTGCACGATGTAGGATGTGATGGTGGCAGCCGGCTCCAGCGGATTGAGGCTCAGATTGGGCTGCATGCCGGCGGCCACCGCCAGAATCATGGTTTCACCGACCGCCCGTGAGATGCCCAGAATGTAGGCCGAGGCAATGCCCGAAAAGGCCGCCGGCACCACCACCCGGGTGGCGGTCTGAAACCGCGTGGCGCCCATGGCGTAGGAGCCTTCGCGCAGGCTCATCGGCACGGCGCGCATGGCGTCCTCCGACAGCGAGGACACGTAAGGAATGATCATGATGCCCATGACAATGCCGGCCGACAGAATGCTGAACGTGGGCAAACCGGGATAGACTTTTTGCAGCAGTGGCGTCACCACCAACAAGGCAAAGTAGCCATAGATAATGGTGGGGACGCCTGACAGCATCTCCAGCACCGGCTTGAGGGACTCGCGTGTCTTGTAACCAGCGAACTCCGATAGGTAGATGGCAATGACGGTGCCCAGCGGAATGGCAATCAGCAATGCCACCAGCGAGCTTGACACCGTACCCGCCAGCAACACGGTAATGCCGAAGTGGGCGTCGTCAAACAGCGGCGTCCATTGGCTGTCGGTCAGAAAGTCCCACACGGGAACCGAGCTGAAGAAGACCACCGACTCCTTGAGCAGAATGTAGACGATGCCCAGGGTGGTGAACACCGATACACATGCCGCCGACAACAGCAGCAACTCGACAATGCGATCGGTGCGCTTGCGCTTGGCCTTGATGGCTGCCAATTCAGCCAGGCGCGCAGCCCCGGTGAGTCGCTCATTGGTCACAATACGGTCCGCAGTGGCAGAGGCTGTCATTGTAGGTTTTGCAGTGATAGAGTGGGTGGCGAGTCACCGCGCCGACCCAGCCCAAAGGTCTGGACGACGCCAGTGACACAGGTGCCAGGAAGTGCGGGTCAGAATGTCGCTTCGCGCTTGACCAGCTCTTCGATGCGCACACCCACTTCGTTCTTGCCGCCAAACATGGTGCCCTTTTTGCCTTTGGCCATGTGCTCCTGATTGGCTTTGTAGATCACTTCGGGCAGCTTGACGTACTTGACCTCGGTAGCAATCTTGGCGGCATTGGCCATGTAGAAGTCCACGAACTTCTTCACTTCGGGCTTTTGCAAGGACTTGACCTTGACGTAGATGAAGATCGGTCTGGCCAACGGTTGGTAACTGCCATCGAGTACCGTCGCTTGACTCGGCGCCACGGCCGGCTTGCCGTCTTTCTCGACGATCGGCAACGCCTTGAGTTTGCCGGTGTTCTCGGCGTAATAGGCGAAACCAAAATAGCCAATGGAGTTCACATCGCCAGCGACACCTTGCACCAGGACATTGTCGTCTTCAGAGGCGGTGAAGTCACCGCGGCTGGACTTGGACTTGCCGACAATGGCCTCGGTGAAGTAGTCGAAAGTACCCGAGTCTGCACCGGCACCAAACAGCTTGATCGGCTGATCCGGCCAGGTGGGGTTGACCTGGTTCCAGCGCGTGATCTTGCCCTGGGCGGCGGGTTCCCACATCTTCTTGAGTTCGGCCACGGTGGCCTGCTTGAGCCAGGTGTTCTTCGGGTTGATCACCACCGTCAGCGCATCAAAGGCCACTGGCAGTTCGTAATACTCCACACCAGCCGCCTTGCACAGGTCCATTTCGGACTTGAGAATGGGGCGCGATGCGTCCTGAATGTCGGTTTCGTCGCGGCAGAACTTCTTGAAACCGCCGCCGGTGCCGGACACACCGACGGTGACTTTCAGGCCCTTGTTGGCCTTCTGGAACTCCTCGGCCACGCCTTCGGTGATCGGATACACGGTGCTGGAGCCGTCCACTTTGATCACTTGGGCTTGGGCGGACAGGCCGAACAGCGCGAGCGCCGTCGTAGCCAGCACGGACTTGGTAACGGATTGAATCATGGTATTTCCTCGGGTAATGACTGGGGTTGTCACGATCGTATGACCTTTGTGTGACGGTTTGGTGACAACTATCAAACAGGCTTGCAGTTACGGGCCATCGGTTTGCCGTGGTGCATCAGCTCCAGCGCGCCGTCGCCAGCGGCTAGCAGCTTGAAGCCCTCACCCTCGAAGACGCCATCGCCCTTGCGGTCAAGCTCATAACCACCGTCGTGGCGAACGCGAACGGTGCTGCCATCGTCGGCCAAGCGGGCCTGCAGGCGTTTGCCGCCTTCACATTGGTAGCTGACAAAGGCGCCAGCTTTCATACCGACCGGAGCCATCGGCTTCGACCCGCAGGCGGACAGGACGGAAATCGCGGACAAGGCGGCAACAACGATCAGTTTCATCAGAAATCTCCAAAATTGGTGGCGAAGACCGTACTGTCACGCGCGCATGTGTCAGGGGTATGACAAACGCGTTTCCTTGGTGTGAAATCAGGTGACAACAGTTCGCGTCGCCACGTCCGCGACAGAACCGACACGGCAACCCGGGCGCGTCGGAACCAAAAAACCCAGAAAACCCTGCGTCGCCGCCCGCCAATCAAAACTGAGCGCCCGGCTGCGCGCCTCCCAGCGCGAGACTCCCAGCGCGGCGTGGAAGGCCTGCGCCAGATCGGTATGCATCGCGCCGCCGGTGGCGCCACCCAGGTTGACCGGGTTGCCTTGGCCCAGAACTTCGCGCGGGCCATCCACCGGGTAGGCCGCAACCGGCGTGCCACTGGCCATGGCTTCGAGCATCACCAGCCCAAAGGTATCGGCGTGACTGGGAAACACAAACACATCCGCCGCCGCATACACCTTGGCCAGTTCATCTCGCGGCAAGATGCCCAACCAGCGTGCGCCGGGGTAACGTGCCTGCAGGTTTTGCTGGACCGGACCGACGCCACATACGACCTTGGTGCCAGGCACATCGAGCTTTAGGAACGCCTCAATATTTTTCTCGTAGGACACTCGGCCCACAAACAGCGACACCGGGCGCACCATCGCCCCGGCCGGCGCATAGTGCGTGGGCGTGTCATGAAACGGGAACAGCGAGGTGTCCACGCCATGGGTCCAGCCACGCAACTGGCTAAAACCACGCGCCTGCAGCATGCTCAGCACCCCCTGCGTGGGCACCATCACCGCCGACGATGGCTTGTGGAAGTGCCGGAAACAACGCGTAACCCCAGGACAGCGGAACCTTGCACGCTGCATGCAGGATTTCCGGAAACTTGGTGTGAAACGCGGTGCTGAAAGCCATGCGGTGTTTCAGGCAATAGCTGCGTGCGGCCCAGCCCAGGGGGCCCTCGGTGGCGATGTGAATCGCGTCGGGCTGCGCCGCATCCAGCATGGCGCGCAGGGCACGTTTGGGCCGCAAGGCCAGATCGATACCGGCATAACCGGGACAGGGCATGGTCTTGAACTGGCCGGGGTGAATCACCAGCACCTCGTGGCCCATGTCGGTGATCTGGCGCACCAGTTCGGCCAGCGTCGTCACCACGCCGTTGACTTGCGGGAACCATGCATCCGTGACCAGTGCCAGCTTCATACGGCCTGCCCCAGCGCCATCATGGCCGGCCGTGTCGCCGTCGGCCGATGATCGTCGGCCTGCCAATGCACGAGTTCGAGCCGGCCGTCGAAGTGCTCCACCAACGCGGTGCGGCTCTCGACCCAGTCGCCATCGTTGCAGTACAGGGTGCCATCAATATGGCGCATCTCGGCGCGGTGGATATGGCCACACACCACACCGTCGTGCCCGCGTCGGCGCGCCTCGGCCGCCACCGCCTGCTCGAAGTCGGTCACGTAGTTCAGCGCCTTCTTGACCTTGTGCTTCAGGTAGGCTGACAAGGACCAATAGGGCAGCCCCAGCCGCGCGCGCACGCTGTTGAGGTGCCGGTTGAGCCTGAGCGTGAACTCATACAGGTTGTCGCCCAGGTAGGCGAGCCACTTGGCGCATTGGATCACGCCGTCAAAATAGTCACCGTGGACCACCCAGAGCTGGCGCCCGTCGACGGTGGTGTGCACGGCCTGTTCCATCACCTCTATGCCGCCAAAGTGGTGGCCCACGAAGGTGCGCGCGAACTCGTCGTGATTGCCCGGCACAAAAATCACGCGAGCGCCCTTGCGCGCGCGGCGCAGCAGCTTCTGCACCACATCGTTGTGCGACTGCGGCCAATACCATTTGCGGCGCAGTTGCCAGCCATCGACGATGTCACCCACCAGGTACAGGGTGTCACTGGGGTAGGTCTTGAGGAAGGCCAGCAGCGCACTGGCCTGGCAACCGGGCGTACCCAGATGCAGGTCCGAGATGAACACCGCGCGGTAACGGTAGCGCCCGTGCTCGCCGTCATCCTCGGCGTGGCGCTCGGCACCGCTGTCGTGCGGGGCAAGCCAGGCACCAACATGGTCGAACGCGGCCCGCATCAGGCCCCCAGAAAGTGCTTGCGGTAGCGCGAGGGCAAGTCCTCGATGCGCATCAGCATCGGCAGGTCGGCACTGTTGAAGTCCGGGTCCCAGGCCGGGGCGCCCAGTATCTTGGCGCCCAGACGCAGGTAACCCTTGATCAGCGCGGGCGGCTCCACCTGCAGGCTGCCATCCATCTGATCCACCGGCAGCGGCAAACGCGGGCGCACCTGCAGCTCAATCGGCGCCAGATGCGTTTGCTTCAGTTGGTGCCAGATGCTGGCCGCCGCATCGCCACTGACCACGCCGTTGTGCCACATCGGAATGCTGGCGCATCCCACCATGATGTCGAGCCGGTTGCGCTGCATGAAACCGCCCAGGGCCGTCCACAAAGCCATGATGACGCCGCCGTGACGATGGTCCGGGTGCACGCAACTGCGACCCAGCTCGACCATGCGCTCACGCAAGGTTCGCAAGCGGGTCAAGTCGAACTCGGTGTCGCTGTAGGTGCTGCCCACGCGCTTGGCCTGGGCCGGGGTCAGCACGCGGTAGGTGCCAATCACCTCGCCACTGGCGACGTCGCGCACCAGCAGGTGTTCGCAGAAGTCGTCGAACAGGTCGATGTCGTGCCCGGCCAGCGTGTTGGGCAAGCGCGCACCCATTTCGCCTACAAACACCTGGTAGCGCAAGCGTTGCGCCTGGCGCACCTGATCCTGGTGTTCAGCCCAGCAGACTTCAATGCCGGCCGACGACGGCGCGCCCACGGGTGTCGGCGTCGGCGCCGTCAGCAGCTCCGGGTTGGTCGTACCTTGCAAGCCCGGTGCCAATGAAGTGGTCCGGATGGTAGGGGCCAGGCTGTGTCGATCTGTCATGGTGTTCTCCTCGGTTAGGTCGGAGTTTGAAAGCGACTGGTGACAACAGCGTTTAAGTTCCGTGGCAATTGCATGACAGCTGCAGGTGCGGCTTGTACGCCACAAGGCCACGTTGGCGTCCGGCCGTGTCACTGAGATGTCACGCTGCACGGGTCTACTGGCGGGTCGCTGTCGCACGGTCGGCGCTGCCAACGCGGTGTTGGCGGTGTCGACCCCCCTATTCACCAGAAAGCATCCATGCACACACTGCACAAAACTCCCTTGTTGGCGACCCTGGCGGCCAGCGCCCTGCTGTCAGCTTGCGGCGGCAGCGACACACCAGCGCCCGTGACCGGCGTGTTCCTGGACTCGGCCGTTCAAGGCCTTGACTACACCGTCGGCGGCAACGCCACAACCACGACCAATTCAAAGGGTGAGTTCACCTGCAGCGGCACCGAGACGCTGTCCTTCACCATGGGTGGCCTGGCTCTTGGCAGCGCGCCCTGCGCCAGCACCATCACACCTCTTTCGCTCGCCAGTGGCAGCGGTGTGACGTCGGACCCGGTGGTCAACCGCTTGCTGACCTTGCAGTTGCTCGACGAAGACCGCGACCCGGCCAACGGCATCCAACTCGCCACGCCAGTCAAGGCCGCGTTGAACGGGCGCAGCCTGGACTTTGGCGCCAACGCCACCGCCTTCAACGCCGCGCTCAACACCACCATGGCAGCATTGCCGGCACCCTACAGCTCACGCGTGGCCGATGACAGCAGGCGCGCCTTGGCGCGGGAGCACTTCGAGAACACGCTGGCCAGCACCGTGGGCACACCGTTCATTGAAACGGTGACGCAGACCCATCGCCTGGGCACGGTCAGCGCCAGTGTCACGCGCTACACAGTGCAGGCGCCCAGCGCCCTGTACATTCCCTACGAGGGATCGGTGCAGGCGATCAAGGACGCGTTTCCCCAAGGCTTCCTGCCCGCTTACGGTTCGGGCCTGGCATTGAAGGGCAAACTGGCCGACGGCACGCTGGAGTTTTACGCGCTGACCGATCGCGGCCCCAATGGCGACGGTCCCAAGGTCCCCAACACCGGCGCTGCACTGTGCTTCACACGCTCGGACGCCAGCTGCGATGCCAAGCTGTTCCCCGCGTCCAGTTTTGCACCCGCCATTGGCGTCATCAGCGTTGGCAAAGACGGCGCCGTCCTGAAGACGAGCACGCCGATTCGGATCAGCGCCGCGCTCCTGGGCAACGGACGTCCTGCCGGCCTGAACAAGCTAGGCGCCTCCGGCGAGGTGCCGCTCAGTGACAACCTGAAGTACGACGCCTCAAGCAAGGCGACCTTCAGCACCGACGGTCTTGACCCGGAGGCCCTTGTAGTCGACACGGCCCGCAATGCCTTATGGGTCGCGGACGAATACGGCCCCTTCATCGTCAAAATCGACGCAGCCACCGGCACGGTCCTCAAGAAATACGGCCCCGCCATCACCGCCGGCTCATCCGTCACCGCTGCGGCGGACGTTTCGCCAGTATTGCCGTCGGTGCTGGCCAAACGGCGCGCCAACCGGGGCATGGAAGGGCTAGCACTGGACCTCGCCAGCGGCAGACTGCATGGCTTCCTGCAAAGCCCCGTCACTGACTTGTCGGCCAGCGGCGCCTTTGCCACCGGCACCTACGTGGCGCCAGGCGGCTCGGGCTGCGTGGATGCTGGCAGCTCCAAGCGAGTGGAGCGTTACGCGCGTTTCACGCGCTGGGTGGAGTTTGACCCCAGCACCGAAACCTCCCGGATGTTTGCCTACCCGATCGCCTGCGCCGACTACAAGGACAATCGCACCGGCAATGCCAAACTGGGCGACATGGTGTCCCTGGGCGGTGGCAAGTTCATCGTGATCGAGCAAGGTGCCGGACCCGATGGCAAAGTGTTTAACCGCTTGATGCTGGTAGACACCAGCGGCGCCACCGACATCGCCGCGGCTGCATTCAACCCAAGCAGCTCCGACCTGGAAAAGAGCAGCATGGCCGGCGTAGCGGTCAACGGCGTGGCCGATTATTTGACGAGCGTGACGCCGCTCAAGAAGACCCTGCTGCTGGATCTCAACGCGGCGGGCTGGCTGGCGGAAAAGGCCGAGGGATTGACCTTGGTTGATGCCACCACCCTGGCACTGGCCAACGACAACGACTTTGGCTTGCGCACCATCGTGTTCGACAGCGCCGGGGTGGAAGTGGCCGACGCCGACATCACCGCCTGCACATCGACTGACGGTGTCCTGAGTGGCTGTGGTAAAGGTATCAGCGCACGGGTCGGCCGCGGCAGCGACGCCGAGCGCCCCAACCGCTTGTGGTTGATCAAGTTTGGCAAGAACCTGGCTGACTTCAGCGTGCCGGCCTCGGCACCCTGAACTTCAGCCCGCAGGGGTGATGCCCAGCAAGGTGGCGGCCATCTGGGCGGCCACCTCCCCCTCGTCGGTTGGCACCCTCCAGACCTCGACCGAGCTGTCCGACGCATCCGGGCGGGCCGCCTGGTCACCGGTCGCGCCGACATTTCGGTCTGGGTCGAGCCGGACGCCCATAAACGCCAAGCGCGCACAGACCGCTGCGCGCAAAACCGGATCGTGTTCACCGATGCCGCCGGTAAACGCCAGCAGGTCCAGGCCGCCAATGCAGGCCGCCATGGCACCACACTCACGCGTCACACGGTAGCTGAACATGTCGATGGCCAGCTTGGCCTGCGGCTGGTCGCTGGCACGCAAGCGGCGCATGTCGGCCGACAAACCCGATACCCCAACAAACCACTCTGACGGTACAACAAGTCCTGCAACTGCGCGTGATCCCAGCCCTGGGCCTGCAGGTGCAACAGCACCCCCGCGTCCAGAGAGCCGCTGCGCGTGCCCATCATCAAGCCATCCAGCGCCGAGAATCCCATGGTGGTGGCTTGACTCTTGCCCTCCAGCATGGCGCACAGGCTGGCACCGTTACCCAAGTGGGCCATGACCACGCGAGCCTGCGCGGGATCAGAGCGCCTGTTCAGCGTCCGGGCGACATACTGGTAGGAGAGCCCATGGAAGCCATAGCGCCGTATCCCTTGCCGCGCCATGGCCTAGGGCAGCGCAAAGCGGTATTCAACCTCGGGCATGTCGACATGGAACGCCGTGTCGAAACAGGCCACTTGCGGCACGTCCCCAAAAGCCTGGCCGAGAGCGCGTAGCCCCAGAATATTGTGCGGCTGGTGCAGGGGTGCCAAGGGCGACAGGCTTGCGAGTTGCTGCAACACGGACTCGGTCACGACGACCGCGTCACAAAACAAGTCACCACCATGCACCACGCGGTGCGCCACCGCCTGCACCGACTGCTTCGCCTGCAGCGGGTTTGCCGCCAACTCCCGCCGCAGCAAACCTTGCAGGGTGGCAATGGCCTGTTCAAACGGATCGGCAACCCCTCCCTCAAGTACCGCATGATGAAAGCGCTCGCCGATTCGGGCCGTCAAACGAGCAGGCTCATCCGACTCCAGGCCTTCGATGCTCCCCACCAGCACCGCCGGCCGGGCAACCCCGAGCAAAACGGGGTGAACAGCAAACTTGAGGCTCGACGAACCGGCATTGACCGCGAGGATGTTCACGATCTGCACATCCGGGCCAAATCACCGCTGGAGCCTGGCCTCAGGGTTGAACCATGCGGTTGTGGTGGGCACTCAGTTTGACCAGCAGGGCCGACGCCACGCGGGTGGAAACGCCGTCGGCGCGGCTGGTCAGGGCGATGGGCACGCGCGCTCCCAAGACAATGCCCGACGCCGTGGCACCACCCAGGTACTCCAACTGCTTGCCAAGCATGTTGCCCGACTCCAAATCCGGCACCACCAGAATGTCGGCGTCGCCCGCGACCTCTGAGTCGATCTGTTTGATACGCGCCGCGTGGGGCGAGATCGCGTTGTCAAAGGCCAGCGGACCATCCAGCACAGCGCCGGAGATTTGGCCGCGATGCGCCATCTTGCACAGCGCGGCTGCATCCAGCGTGGACGGAATGTTGGGATTCACGGTTTCCACCGCCGACAGAATCGCCACCTTCGGTAGTGCGGTCCCCATCAGGCGAGCAAACCAGATGGCGTTCTGAACAATGTCGGCCTTCTCTTCCAAGGTGGGACGGATATTCAGGGCCGCGTCGGTCAACAGCAGTGGCTTGGCATAGGTCGGCACATCAAACCGGAACACGTGCGACATCCTTCGGCGCGTGCGCAAGTCCGGCGTGGACACCACGGCATGAATCAACTCATCGGTATGCAGGCTGCCTTTCATCAGCGCCTCGACCTGTCTGGCGGACGCCATTTCGGCAGCCCGACTGGCCGCGGCATGGCTATGGGGCACGCTCTCGATGACGACGCCGCGCAGGTCAATACTGTCTTGCTCCGCCAATTCACGCAATTTGGCTTCGGGGCCAATCAGAATCGGCTCGATCAGGCCCAGCCGCGCCGCCTCCAGCGCGCCCCGCAACGAGGGGGCGTCACAAGGATGCACGATGCCACAGCGCACCGGCGCCAGGCCGTCCCCGCGTTTGAGCAGTTCCGCGAGCCGCGCCGTCGGATCGAACAACTGAATGTTGGGGGCGCTCGGGCGCAGGCGGCGCACCTTCTGGGTGGGTGCCAACACGCGCGCCAAGCCGTGCAACACGCGGTCGCCCTTCTGGTTCAGCACCTGACAGTCGAGGTCCACGCGTTTGCGCTCATCGTCCTTGGCAACCACGGTCACGGTCACCGTCAGCGTGTCGCCAATTCGAACCGGCTTGATGAAGTGCAGGTCCTGCTCCAGATAGATCGTGCCAGGCCCCGGAAACTCGGTGCCCAACAAGGCGGATATCAGCGCCCCACCCCACATGCCATGCGCGATCACACCGTGAAATAGCGTGGCATTGGCATAAACCGGATCGAGGTGGGCCGGGTTGGTATCGCCCGACACCGCCGCGAACGCCTGAATGTCGTGCAAGGACAGCGTGCGCACGGAGCGCGCGCTCTGGCCAAGCCTGATTTCGTCAAAAGTGGTGTTTTCGATTTCGCCGGGACTGGCAAGCTGGCTCATGAGGATGCTCCTGGAAGAGGGTCATGCGACGGCGTGGCAGCCGGCATCAACGTAAATGGTTTGGCCGGTCATGCCGGAGGATGCGTCGCTGCACAAAAAGATGCACAGGCTGGCAATTTCTTCGAGCGTCACCAAGCGCCCCAGCGGCGCCTTCTGGTGGGCGCGAAGCAGCAGCGCATCGAAGTCATCGATACCCGAGGCCGCCCGCGTCAAAATCGGACCAGGCGAGACAGCGTGCACGCGAATGCCTTTGGGCCCCAGCTCCAGCGCCATGTAGCGCACCATCGATTCCAGAGCAGCCTTGACTGGCCCCATCAGGCCATAGTGCGGCACCGCCTCGGATGCGCCGACGTAGCTCATGGTGACAAAACTGCCGCCCCGGCGCATGTGCGGGGCGCACAGCTTGGCCAACTGCGCGAAGGAGTGGCACGACACCTCCATGGCACGGGCAAAGCCGGAGCCTGAACTGTCGATCACCGCACCGTGCAGATCGTCCAGCGGCGCCCAGGCGATGGAGTGCACCACGAAGTCGAGCTCGCCCAAATCCTCGACAGCCCGCTTGACCAGGGCCTCCAGTTCGCCCGGCTGTTCAACGTCACAGGCGTACAGGCGGACGTCCAGGGCGTTGGTCAGGGGTTCGACAAACCGGGATGCCTTCTGGTTCAGGCATGATGCCACCAGGTCAGCACCCTGACTACGCGCCTCGCGGGCGCAGCCGTACGCGATGCTGTGGTCGTTGGCAAGCCCGAGGATCAAGCCTCTTTTACCCGCCATCGGCAGGGCGCTGTCAGTATTGATCATGTCCCGTGTTTCCGGTGTGTCGCGCCGTGCTGCGAGGCACGAAGTGTGCGCAGGCGCTCCAGCAGGGCTTCGTCGGTTACCCGCACCGACGCCAGCGCACCCGCGTAGACCGCGCCGTCGTTGCCGTCCAGCGTGATCAGGTCGCCCTCGCGCAGGGTCAGGTCGCCCAGGCCCACGGTGCGCGCGCTCAGGTCAATCTTCAGGCTATCGCAAGCCACCAGGCAGACCTTGCCCAACTGGCGCGCCACCACGGCGGCGTGCGAGGTGCGCGCGCCGCGCTGGGTCAGCAAGCCAAGCGCCGATTCCAGCGCGGCGATGTCATCAGTCTCGGCGTCCTGGCGGACCAGGATCGTGGCGACACCCTCGGCGGCGCGCGCGCTCACGCGCTCACCATCCAGCGCCAGTTCACCCGCCACCACACCCGAACAGGCCGAGATCGCTCGGGCCAGTGGGGCGACGGTGGATGCTTGATCCGCCTGTGCGGCGAGCCGGATCGTGCCCAACTCTTCTTCCTGCATGGCACTGGTGCGCTTCAAGGCCGTGGCGGCGTCGATCACTTCCTCGTCGAGCAAGTCCAGCGCAATGCGCGCGGCGGCCACGGGTGTGCGTTTGCCCGAGCGGGTCTGCAGCAGGTGCAGCACACCGTCCTGCACCGTGAACTCAAAGTCCTGCATGTCCAGGAACTCCAGCTCCAGCGCCTGCGTTGCTTCTTCGAGCTTGCGCCAGGCCTGGGGGCCACCGTCGCCAGCGCCTCATGCCCGTGCGCGTTGCGTCGGCCGCTGACCACGTCCTCACCCTGGGCGTTGGCCAGAAAGTCGACCCATAAGCGCTTTTCACCAGTCGTGGGGTCGCGCGTAAAGCCGACACCCGCACCCGCGTGAGCGCCGCTGTTGCCAAACACCATGGACTGAATCGTCACCGCCGTGCCGATGGACGGGTCAATCTGGTTGATCTGCCGGTACGCCTGCGCCTTGGGCGAGTTCCAGGACGCAAACACCGCGCGAACGGCCAGCGACAACTGCAGGTTGCCATCCTGTGGGAAGACGTGCCCGGCATGCTGCTGGTACAGGGCCAGGAAGCGTCGCGTCAAATCGCGCAGTTCATGAAAGTCCAGCAAGCGTTCGTCTCGACCATCGGCCACGAGCGCGATCTGCTCGTCAAACAGCGCCGCGGGCAGGCCCGCCACAACCTCGCCAAAGCAGGCGATCAGGCGCCGGTACGCATCCCAGACCAGGCGCGGGTTGCCGGTTTGACGCAGCAGACCGGGAACGGTCTGGTCACTCAAACCGACGTTGAGCAGGGTCTCCATCATCCCCGGCATGGACACGGGCGCGCCCGAACGCACCGAGACAATCAGCGGCCGGCGCTCGTCGCCAAATTTGAGGCCACTGGCTTGCTCCAGGGCTGGCAGGCCGACCGCAAACACGGGCAGCATGCACTCGTCCGGGCAGGCCGTGTAGTGCGTGCCGATCACCAACGCGGGCGGCACTGGCAAGCCCACATCAGCCATGCGCAGCAGATTGAAGGCCTTCGAGCCCATGCTGTCGCGACTGGCTTTGTGTCGGTGCGCGCCGGCGTCCGCACCCGCGGCGACCAGGTAAAAATGCTTAGGCCAATGGTTGCTGGATTTCATGACGACACTCCGGTTTTGGTCAGCACCATGCGCCGCAAGGCATGACCGGCCGCCAGCAGGCCATCGGACGCGCTCTCGATGGTGCTGGCCAAATCACTGGCCAGCAGCAAGCCGGCGGGGGCTGTATGTAGCGAATGGACGATGGTCACGCGCGCTTGGCGAGCCTGCTCGTCGCACAGTCGCTCGGCCCGCAGCATGCGCCACAGGGTTTGCAAAAACTCCTCGGTGTCGGCTGGCTCGCCGCGATCCCCACATGGCGGGCGATCTCGATCGCCCGGACCTGGTCCTGAATGGCCGCCAGGGTGGTGTCGGCCAGGCGCCGCAAGGCGTCGTTAACCGGCGTGGGCAGCCCGGCCAGCGGCTCCACCAGAGTCATCGAGTGGATGAAGCTGGCCTCCTCCAGCGCGTCGGCCACGTCATCCGACTTTTCGAGCAATTCAACCACCGGTATCCAGCGACGCTGCCGCTCGGCGCGCTGGCGGGCGTCCATCAGCAGATGGTCGGCTTGCCGCTCCCACGCCTTGGCGCGTTGCACCCCCTGGGCGCCGCGCTCGGCATCCATGGCGCTGCCGCTTTCGAGCGCATCACACAGGGCCGAGGCCAGCGCGTGGCAGTAGGCAACATGTTCGGCCAACAGATCAAACTCGAACGTGCGCTGGCGCAACACGCGCGCGAGCAACATGCGCGCCTCATCCGCCACCAGCGCCACCGGCTGCTGCTGGCGCAGCATCTCACTGGAGATGCGCAGCAACTCCAACAGGAACTCGGCGGCACTGGCCTCGCCCAACACGTCGTCAAGGCGGTCGCCAACACGAAAGGCCTCGTTGTCAACCGCCTGCATGGCCGCGAACACCAGCTGCTCGCCCCCCGCCAGCAGCCAGGCCATGTGGCCCCACTCCTGCTGCGCCGCGTGGCGCAACAGGGCCTGCGCGCGCGGCTTGCTGACGAAGTTCTGCAGGCGTTTTCGGGCACGGTTCCAGTCGATCACAAACACAATGCGCGAGGCCAGTGCCTCCAGGGCGACCAACAGCCGGTCAGCGGCCTCGGCATTGAAAACGGCTGTGCCCAACTGGTAGGGCTTGCCCGCATTCAGGCCCTCGGCGGTGACCGGTTCGAACACGGTCCACTCGAAGCCGATCTCCACCAGCATCTGGCGAAAGAAGTCGAATCGTGCGGGGTGCAGGTCTGAGTAGGTCAGGTGCACGCTGTGCTGCGCCACTTCGATCACCAGCACATGCACATCGTTGGTTCCGATGTCGTTCTGGATCAGCAGGCGCGCGCCATCACGGGTGGCCGCCGTGTCCAGCCCTGGGTGGGAGAACTTCAATGGGGCGGTTCGGTGCAGGCCGCGCATGAATGCTTCAATCAGCGGTCGGTCGCTCTCCTCAATCTGCCACACATGGGCGCCCGCGATACTCTCGGTAGCCACTTCGCTGGCCATGGCGTTGAGCTGCTTGTGCAGATCCATCACCAGCAGGTGCAGGCTGTCACCGGCTTTGCGGTCGCCGTGGGTCAACTCCGCCAAGGCCTGGGCACTCAGGCCCTCGTCGTCCTCCCAGGCATGCAGCTGGTGTACCCATCGGTCGCGGCGGGCGATCAGGTCCGCTACGCTATCGCGATCCCCATCACAGGCCGGTCGTGCCATGGTCAACAGGTCCGCCGACAACGCGCCCAGCAGTTGCGCCAGTTGCGGCATGACCAGGAGGTGGTCATCAAAGTAGGCGGAGCTGGCCAGCTCGGCCAGCCAGGTTGCGTCGTGCAGGCCAAGCTGTGCCAGTTCTCGGCCCCAATCGGTCAGGGGTGTTTCAGGCGCGCTGGCGTGTTGCGCCGCCGCCTGGAGCAAGGTGAGGTAGAGCTTGAGTCGATCGTTGGCGGCCAGCGCGGCCTTGATCCGGGCTGGCTTCAGCAGCGACTGCTGCCCCAACGCAGCGACCGCTTTTTCCTTGAGCATGTGGAGTCCCTAATGGTTTCGGGTTCAGAGACCGATTTTGGGAAGGGCGTGTGGCGAGTTGATGACAGCACCTGACTGGGCAGCACTTTCCGGCGCGTGCTTGGTTTGAGTCAACGGCGTGGCGCTCAAACGCGATACGTCACAACGCTGACACAGTTGCCGGGCACACTGGTCGGTTGGTCCCGAGCAGATACCCATGACACCCCCCTCCAACGCGAGCTACGGCGCCGACTCCTCGGGCCTGATCTGTGGCTTTCGTTTTGGCACTGACTGTCGCGGTCAAGCTGTCAGCGCCGAGCAGGCAGTCGCCTGGCTGGACGGCGAGGCTGGCGGCGATGGCTTTGTCTGGCTGCACTTCAACCTGGCGCACGCGGCCACCGAACGCTGGCTACGCGAACACGTCAGCCTGTCGGAGGTGTTTCACGATGCCTTGCACGAGAAGTCGCGCTCGACCCGGGTGGAACTGGACGACGACATGCTGGTGGCCATCGTGAACGACGTGCACTACAACTTCGCGTTTGAACCTTCGGACATCTCCACCCTGTGGTTGGCGGTCACCCCGCGACTGATGGTGAGCGCGCGCGTTCAACCCTTGCGCTCGATTGACCGGCTGCGCGAGGCCGTCAAACAGGGTAGCGCCGTGCGCTCCACGGTCGAGCTGCTGGTACACCTGATGCATGACCAGGGTGACGTGCTGGTGGACATCGTTCGCAGCGTCACGGCCCGGGTTGACAGCCTTGAGGATCATTTGCTGGCCGGTCGATTGGGCAAACAACGCGCTGACCTGGGCGCCTTGCGGCGTTTGCTCGTGCGCCTGCAGCGCCTGCTTGCGCCCGAACCGTCGGCCTTGTTTCGCCTGTTGCAGAAACCGCCAGGCTGGATTCGCGAGGCAGACCTGCAGGATCTGCGGCAATCCACCGAGGAGTTCAGCGTGGCCTTGCGCGACATGGCGGCGCTGGAGGAGCGCATCAAGCTGCTGCACGAGGAAATCGCCGGTCGCGTCGCGGAGCAAAACAACCGCAGCCTGTTTGTGTTGACGGTCGTGACCGTGCTGGCGCTGCCGATCAACATCGTGGCCGGCTTGATGGGCATGAATGTGGGCGGCGTACCCCTGGCTCAACATCCCCATGGATTCTGGGTAGTGGTGGCCATCATCGCTGCCTTTGGCGTGGTCGCACTCTGGCTGGCCTTTCGCCGGGAACGCGATTGACCGTGGACCAGGGTGCGTCGCCCATCGATTACCCGCTCGCGCGAATGAAGGCGAGCACTTGCGCCACCACCCACGGCGCATCATCCAGCGCCAGGTCGTGCCCTGCGCTCGGGTGTTGCTGCAATGGGCATTGCCAATGCCGGGCCAGCGCGCGTGAGCACTCAACGTTGACCAATCGATCGCATCGGCTGGCCAACACCAGGGTTGGGACCGTGGGCACGGACTTCGGTGCCACATACCGAGCCGCCGCCCACAACTGGCGCAAGGCGTTGGCGCGCGACACGGGATGGGATTGGTGCAATGCCAGCCAGTCGGCCAGGATGTCAGCGTGCACGTGATGGGTGGTCAGGTTCAGCACCGTGCGCTCCCACTTCTGTGGCGTGGCGCCTGGCAGCGCCAATGCGGCCAGAGCGCCGTAGCTCGCCGGCCGCAGACGCTGGTAAAACCGGCTAAAGGGCCGCATGCTGGTGTTGATCAGCACCTGCGCCGCTACCTCCTGCGGGTGGGCATCGGCCCACGCCACCGCCACCATGGCACCCAGCGACATCGCCAACAGGTGATAGGGCGCCGCCACACCTGCGCTGTTCAACTGCGAACGGCAATGCGCCACCATGTCAACCACCCGCGTTGGGCTTCGCTGCTTGCACAAGGCGCCATTGCCGCTCAGGTCCAGCGCCACCACGCAAGCGCCGGGCAACGCCGCTTGAAACTGCTCGACAAAGGCACCCCAATGGCCGCTCTCGCGCGTCAAGCCCCGTAGGAATATCCAGGTATTCAAGTTCGCCCTCCGTACCACTCTTGCAGCGCCTGCGCGTGGTGGCGCTCGCGCGCCTGCGCCTGCGGCAGCCACAGCTTATGCCCACAGGCGGCGCGCGCCAGGAAGTCCAGCAGTGACTGCTGGCGGCGCAGCACGCGCTGCAGCCGGTGTTCGATCAGGGGGTTGAAGATGCCCTGGCGCGAGAACAGTTGGCGCGGATTCTTCTTGACCCACAGCCAGGAGCCCATCTCCAGCGTCAATGGCAGGAACACGCCCCCAGCGCGCGCACGGGCCTGCTGGTAAAGGTGATCCACAGGTC